>CAVPYO010000013.1:0-496027 GCA_963710025.1 uncultured Alphaproteobacteria bacterium
GACGGCGACAACCGCAGAACGGGTTATGCTATCGAAGGTTACAGCAACTTTTTCGGATCTGGCCAAACAGCGGTCACGGAGGTCCTGCAGCCGGAAAATAACAAGTTCGACTTTTCGTATGACAATCGCTTGAATCCGGTCCAGACGACCGAGACGGCGAAATCCGGCAGCGGAACGATTTCCGCCAGCGCCTCATATCCAGCGACCTGCACCGCGGATACGGCGAAGGTCTGCAATAAACCCGCCTATACCATCGATGCGAACGGCAATCGCACGGACTATACCTACGATCCCCAGCACGGCGGCGTGCTGACGAAAACCTTGCCGCCCGACAAAAACGGCATTCGCCCGCAAGAGCGATACACCTACCAGCAAATCTCGGCGCAATACAAAAATTCCTCGGGCCAGCTGGTCTCCGGCCCGCCGATCTGGAAGCTGACGGACGTTTCGTCCTGCAAGACGACGGCGAGCTGCGCCGGGACGACGGACGAAGTCATCACCCACTACGATTATGATGGCAATCTGTTGCCGATCACGGTGACGGTGAAAGACGGAACCGGCGCGATTTTTTCCATCGTCAAGACGAGCTACGATCCGATTGGGAACGTGATATCGGTTTTCGGCCCGGTGTCGAACCAGGCCGACGCGAACGCGGCGAGCCCCGCCAATACGACATACTACTTCTACGACAGCGCCCGGCAGAAGATCGGCGAAATCGGTCACGATCCGGCGGACGGGACCAATCCCAGGCCGGCGACGAGGACGACGTATAATCTCGACGGACAGCCGACAAAAATCGAGACCGGCACCGCACCGGGAACGACGTTGTCGTCCTTGAACGCGATGACCACTTACAGTTCCGTCGATATGGTCTACGACAATATGGGACGGATGATCCAGAAAACGACCAGCGGGGGCGGCGTCGCGTACGACCTCACGCAATACAGTTACGACATCCGCGGCAGGCTTGTCTGCACGGCGCAGCGGATGAACTGGAATGCGGCGTCGGGTGCGTTCGGGACGGAGCCCGCGGACGCTTGCACGCTGTCTACCCCGACGAATTACGGCCCGGACCGGATCACCAAGAACAGCTACGACGCGGCCGGCCAGTTGATGCAGGTGACGCGGGCGTTCGGCACGGCGCAGGCGCAGAATTACGCAACCTACACCTATAGCTTAAACGGCAAACAGACTAGCGTCACCGACGCCAACGGCAATCTCACGGCGAACAGTTACAACGGCTTCGACCGCTTGGCGCAGACGACGTTCCCGTCGAAGACGACCCACGGCCAAACCAACAGCGCGGACTACGAAACCTACGCCTACGATGCGAACGGCAACCGCACCTCGCTGCAGAAGCGGGACGGGCGGATCATCAACTACGAGTACGACGCCTTGAACCGCGTCGTCGTGAAGTATCTGCCCGGCGCCACGGGGACCGGCATCTGTTACGACTACGCTCAAAGCGGGCCGAACGACGTCTGTTACGACTACGATCTGAGGGGGCTGACGCTCGACGCCAAGTTTACGAGCCTGACCGGCGTGGGTTTGAGCTACGCCTACGATTCCTTGGGGCGGCGGCTGAGCGAGACGAGCTACGGCCAAACGATCGGCTATCAATACGACGCGCATGGCAACCGCACGCAGCTGACCTGGCCGGACGGCTATGCCGTGGGCTACGGCTATGACGGGTTGGACCGGATGGTTGCGGCTTGCGGAAACGGAACCTTCGTCGTCGCCACGTGGTCTTGCAGCGGCACGACCGCGCTGGCCGGCTACGGTTACGACCATATGGGGCACTTGGCCTGGATCCAGTACGGCTCGGGCGCGCCGGCGGCGAAGGTGTCGGCCTCGTGGACGCCCGTGGGCGATCTTCTGACGCTGGGCCACGATCTGGCGGGCACGGCCAACGACGTGTCGTTCACCGACACCTACACGCCGGCGCACCAGATCGCCAGCTCGGCGATCAGCAACCCGCTGTTCCAATACAGTCAGCCGGCCTCCGCGACGGCGCCCTACGCGGTCAACGGCCTGAACCAGTATACGAGCGTGAGCGGGCAAGGCATCGTCTACGACGCCAACGGCAACCTGACCTCGGACGGCACGCTCGCCTTCACCTACGACGTCGAGAACCGGCTGATTGCGGCGGCGAAGACGGGCATGTCGGCCACCTATGCCTACGATCCGGCGGGCCGTCGCATGTCGAAAATCGTCACCGGCGGCAGTTATGCGGGGACGACGTTCTTCCTCGATGCGGGCGACGACGAGATCGCGGAATACGACGGCTCGGGCAACCTGCTGCGGCGCTATGTTCCCGGCCGCGGCGTCGACCGGCCGATCGCCATGGTGACGGCGGCGGGGGCTAAAAGCTTCTTCCATCAGGACAAAACCGGCAGCGTGATCGCGATGAGCGACACCAGCGGCAACATCGCGACGAACAACGGCGTTGCGGACGGCCCCTACACCTACGACGCCTACGGCAACTGCCTGATCGGCGGCGCGGCCTGCAGCGGGGGCGTGCCCTACAAATACACCGGCCGGCGCTACGACCCGGAAACCGGGCTCTACTTCAACCGCGCCCGCTTCTACAGCGCCGCCATCGGCCGCTTCCTGCAGACCGATCCCGTCGGATACAAGGACGATCTCGACTGGTACACCTATGTCGGAAATGATCCGACTAACGAGACCGATCCCACTGGCGAGTGCATTTGGGATGGCTGTTACGCTGAGGCTGTGGCGACTGGCGCTGCTATTGGTGCCATTGGCGGCGTGGTTGGCCAAGCAATTTCGGATGTTGTGACCGGCTCCAAGCCGACGTTCAGTAACTATGCTGGCGCATTTGTTGGTGGCGCGGCTCAGGGTGGCACATTCGTAGCTACAGGAGGAAACGCAGTCATTGCCGGAGCGGTGGGGGGTGCTGTTGCCCAGGGGACAACGTCGGCCATAGAGGGTGACAGGGGTGACGTAATTGCCTCCAAAACTATAGCCGGTGGCGTTGTGGGCGCCGCGACAGGAGGGCTCGGGAATAAGTTTACGTCGCTGGCTGGAAAAGGAATAGCCAAGTTGGCCAACTCGACCGTGCTGACACGAGCAATCGCCAACAATGAAAAGATGACGAATATGAATTTGGGTAAACTAGTAGATGCAGCATTTGGAGACAAAAAATTCTCACCGTCACCATCCACTGTTGCAAAAATGGGCGCCGGAATTGGGACGCAAAGTGCAGTGACTACCGGCGTAGGCAACAAAGCAAACGCGGTTTGGGCAGGACAAGTCTGTGGCGGTGGCGGTAAACCATCTCCCTGCGGCGCGAATCATTGAGACCGGTTCTTGGCGAATTAGCGATGGGGAGGTTTTGCAAGTGACGCATCAGATTGAACTCGTCGTTAAGCCGGTACCTGCGGTGCGATACACTATGCTGGTTGTGGGGAGTATTTTTGGGGTTCTCGCTGTCTTTGCTGCATTAAGGCCCGGGGGGCTATGGCCGATCGCGGTGCTAATCGTGATTGGTCTGTTCGTTTGGCTGTACGTTGAAACGCTTTGCATTGTCCTTACTTCCAAAGTGCTGATATGTAGACGGTTTGGAATAACTCGTTGGAGGATAGAACGAAGCGACGTTGAGTTCGTTGAGGGACATGCTGGAGCTTACGGCGGCTTTCCTGCTTTACTGGTGTACAGCCTCACGCGAAAGAAGCAGATCGGGTCAATTTCTCGAATGCAATTCCGACAAAAAGACTTGGCAGAATTACAGTTGCGATTGGATGCAACAAGGAAGTGAACAATTTTGTGGGCATCGTACCTAGAAGTATTGGGGTCGGAGTGGACATAATTGGCCGGACGGCTATGCCGTGGGCTACGGCTATGACGGGTTGGACCGGATGGTTGCGGCTTGCGGAAACGGAACCTTTGTCGTCGCCACGTGGTCTTGCAGCGGCACGACCGCGCTGGCCGGCTACGGTTACGACCATATGGGGCACTTGGCCTGGATCCAGTACGGCTCGGGCGCGCCGGCGGCGAAGGTGTCGGCCTCGTGGACGCCCGTGGGCGATCTTCTGACGCTGGGCCACGATCTGGCGGGCACAGCGAACGACGTGTCGTTCACCGACGCCTACACGCCGGCGCATCAGATCGCCAGCTCGGCGATCAGCAACCCGCTGTTCCAATACAGTCAGCCGGCCTCCGCGACGGCGCCCTACGCGGTCAACGGCCTGAACCAGTATACGAGCGTGAGCGGGCAGGGCGTCGGCTACGACGCCAACGGCAACCTGACCTCGGACGGCACGCTCGCCTTCACCTACGATGTCGAGAACCGGCTGATTGCGGCGGCGAAGACGGGCATGTCGGCCACCTATGCCTACGATCCGGCGGGCCGTCGCATGTCGAAAACCGTCACCGGCGGCAGTTATGCGGGGACGACGTTCTTCCTCGATGCGGGCGACGACGAGATCGCGGAATACGACGGCTCGGGCAACCTGCTGCGGCGCTATGTTCCCGGCCGCGGCGTCGACCGGCCGATCGCCATGGTGACGGCGGCGGGGGCGAAAAGCTTCTTCCATCAGGACAAGACCGGCAGCGTGATCGCGATGAGCGACACTTCGGGCAACATCGCGACGAACAACGGCGTTGCGGACGGCCCCTACACCTACGACGCCTACGGCAACTGCCTGATCGGCGGCGCGGCCTGCAGCGGCGGGGTGCCGTTCAAATACACCGGCCGGCGCTACGACCCGGAAACCGGGCTCTACTTCAACCGCGCCCGCTTCTACAGCGCCACCGTCGGCCGCTTCCTGCAGACCGATCCCATCGGCTACGGCCCGGACCTCGACTGGTACGCCTATGTCGCAAATGATCCCACGGATAAGATCGATCCGAGTGGCGAAAGCGTTAACGGCGGTTGCGTTGGCGGTGGCCAAGTCTGGCAGAAGCCTAATTGTATTCCGCTGCTCGATTCAAACGGAGGCAGCAGCGGCGCGAATGGCGGAAACCCCGACACCGCACTTCACCAGAAATACGGCCCAAATGGAGCAGGGAATTATCAAGTTGCGGATAACGGAAGTAACACGAGAATGCCAACTTCAAGTTTGGAACGATACGCGTTGGTGTATCATATTGCGTCTCCTCGAGAGCTGGCCCAGATGAGACATGATGCGGCGGCAACGGTGGCAACCAGAAATCTTAAGGACGCATTGCCTCAAGCCGCTGTCGATTTGGCAATTATGGCATTGACGAAAAACGCGGGAGCAGGATGGCGGGCAGCCGGGCAAGCGGCTGCTGCGGCGGGTGCCTCGTGGGAAGTTGTTCGCGATGTTGAAAGAATGACGCCTGAGGTTAATGAAGAATATCGTAATCTACTTAATCAACGCATTGATGAAGTGGAGACGGAGCGAGAACTACAGCAGGAACAAAGAGAAGGGTCGATTGTGTGCAGCGGCGGTCTGTGTTTTCCAACGGGTGCCTGGTAGCTACGCAATAGATATCGGTTCCATTGGCGTGTCGCTCATTTGTGGCCTCGGGAGAACCGTGCACGGACGGCGGTCAAGGCAGCGATGATCAATACAAGCACGAAAGCCGCACCAAAAATGGCGCCGTATAGGGTGGCCTCATCCCATATCGACAGATTGGGCATTCTGCCGGTAACAATGATCTCAACGATTAACATGGTCAGCACACAAGCCCATCCGAAAGCCAGCGTTTTCAGAAATGTTTGCATCTGGTTTGTCCAAATTATTCGGTTAGGCGGGCTATAGAACATCTCGCCGCTTCGAGCTAACGCCCTCGGAGAAAGGTATAACAGCATGTCCCGCAAATGCCGCGAATAGCTGAGATCATCAAACGCCAGTGGCGCGGGGAATACCCGATTGCGGTGAGCTTCCTAGCAATCGGTGTAATAGAGAAGCTCTTGGAGATTGCCCTTAGGCCAATAGGGAACTCCGTAATCTCCATAGCTGATACGGCCGAGACTACGTTTGTAGCTCTTGCGGCATTTTACATCTCGACAGAAGCTGTCTGTGTTTGGTGGTGGGTAGGCGCGTGGCGATCCGCAACAAAGAACTCCCCAACTTTGAAATTCAAAAGCTGGGCGGTAATCGTGAAACTCGCAATTTGCCTCCTGGTCATAGCTGACATAGCCAACTACACCACCGTCTGGCCCATGTTTTCTGATGCGTTGTCGGACCTAAAGGAGGACCCACAATGGGGTCCGCGCGGTGTTATTACGACCTCTAACAAACAGGAATTGAAGATACATGGCTACCTCACACGGTCTGTTGTCATCGATTTCCAGCGCGCATTGTCGGTTCATTCCAAGACCGTAGTAATAGGTCTAGATAGTCTGGGAGGACGCGTTGGACCTGCTCTTGCCATCAGCGACATAGTTCGAACACGGAAGCTCGATACTTTGGTGGAGGGCACGTGTGCTTCGGCATGTGTGATCGCCTTCTTGGGAGGAAAACATCGTTGGATCACAGCAAACGCTCGACTAGGGTTCCACAGCGCTGCTTTCGGAGGAGTAGCCGCGCAGGCAGCAAATGAGCAATATCGACTTGCAGGAATTAAGGCCGGCGTCAGCGAACAGTTTCTGGATACGGCCCTCTCGTCACCAACTGTTTGGTACCCTTCCAGTCACGAATTGAAGATGGCGGGTGTTATTACGGGCGTAATCGACGCGGATGGTGACCAATGAAACGGCCTTGCAAAAGAAAGGGAATTTTTGTTCGTAACCCGCTTAACTCTGCAAATCGACATTACTCAAACCACGCGCCCCGCGCTGGCATCTCCCTCAGCCTCTTCACCGTCCGTGACACGGATGACGGATGCCATCGCTGGCCTTCGCGTGACGGCACACCACGCTCGTTCAGATAGGCGGCGATGGCCGTCAACGTCTTTGCTCCTGAGGCCTGCGCGGCCTCCACATGCCCTTCTATCGTCGCGGCATAGGCGACGGCATCGCGGTGATGCTGGGCGGCGATGCGCGCGCCGTTGAGACCGAGCTTGACGCCCCGGGCTTTGGCGGCAGCGAGAGCGGCCTTGGTACGTTGGGAGATCATCTCGCGCTCGTGCTCGGCGAAGGCTGCCATGACGTGCAGGACGAGGCGCGAGGCGTGCGGCATGATCGCGGCCATGGTCAAGCAGCGAGCTTGATGCTCGGCCGCGGTGCCCAATTCCAGAGCAAGAGCGCGGGGAAATAACGGGGTCGGAGTGGACATAATCGAGTGAAACGCTATTCCGCCATCCGCAGCTGTAACGTCTCGAACCGGCTGATTGCGGCGGCGAAGACGGGCATGTCGGCCACCTATGCCTACGATCCGGCGGGCCGTCGCATGTCGAAAACCGTCACCGGCGGCAGTTATGCGGGGACGACGTTCTTCCTCGATGCGGGCGACGACGAGGTCGCGGAGTACGATGTCTCCGGCGCGCTGCTGCGGCGCTATGTTCCCGGCCGCGGCGTCGATCAGCCGATCGCCATGGTGACGGCGGCGGGGGCTAAAAGCTTCTTCCATCAGGACAAAACCGGCAGCGTGATCGCGATGAGCGACACTTCGGGCAACATCGCGACGAACAACGGCGTTGCGGACGGCCCCTACACCTACGACGCCTACGGCAACTGCCTGATCGGCGGCGCGGCCTGCAGCGGCGGGGTGCCGTTCAAATACACCGGCCGGCGCTACGACCCGGAAACCGGGCTCTACTTCAACCGCGCCCGCTTCTACAGCGCCGCCATCGGCGCAGGCTTTGGCGCGCAGACCGCGATGACCATGGATCTGAGCGACGCACTCCGGAACCAAATTGCACAGTGCTGGAGTCCACCCGTCGGCGCGCCGAACATCAACCAACTGATTGTGTCGTTCGAGTTGTTCTTAAATCCCGATGGCTCAGTTTCGGAGCCGCCTCGATTGGCAACGAATTCAGCCTCCGCAGTTGCAAACGATCCATATGCGCTCGCTGCGGCAGAGGCGGCGCGGCGCGCCATCTATACCTGCGCACCCTATAGAATGCCGGTCAATCGATATAGCCAATGGCGTGATATCACCCTCATCTTCGATCCTCGCATGATGGCTGGGCACGTGCCCTCGTAGTGGGTTCATTGCTCGAAAGGGGTCGATGACCGCGGAGCGGAGAGAAAGGGTGGCTATGCAACCATTTCCACGAATGCCTTCCCGTTCGAATTGGCCAATGCTGAAGCATGGTCGACACCTACACATACCTGCACATTTATACACAAGAAATTGTTGGTGCATTCGTTGGTACGAAATAATCGTGCGCCCGATAATGCTTTTCTTACAATCGGTTATTGTGCAAATTTGAATGCGCCCCTGGGCACCATTCGTCGGTTAGCCAGCAGCAGTATTCCGCCGGTGATCAGCTTTTGCGCAGTTCGCGCGCGGGCCGTCACAGGCCGCGGCGCATAACGAGGATCTCAACATGAGTTTCACCGAGCCGACTAAATCGCGGATTAAAGCGGACGCCACCGCGCCTGAACGCCGACGCTCCTGGGCCGAGCCTTGGAAGGTCAAGGTGGTCGAACCGATTCGCATGATTACGCGCGAGCAGCGCAGGCAGGCACTCGCCGCCGCCGGGTACAACACCTTCCTGCTTCGATCCGAGGATGTGTACATCGATTTGCTGACCGATAGCGGGACCGGCGCGATGAGCGATTGGCAGTGGGCGGGCATGATGTTAGGCGATGAAGCCTATGCCGGCAGCCGCAACTTCTATCATCTCGAAGAGGCCGTACAGCAGCATTACGGCTACAAGCATGTGGTGCCGACACACCAAGGGCGCGGCGCCGAGCACCTGCTGTCCCGGATGCTGATCAAGCCGGGCGACTTCGTGCCCGGCAACATGTACTTCACCACGACGCGACTGCACCAGGAGCTGGCCGGCGGGACATTTGTCGACGTCATCGTGCCGGAGGCGCACGATCCGACAGACGAACGTCCCTTCAAGGGTAACGTCGACCTGAACGCCCTGGAGAGCCTCATTCGAAAGGTCGGCGCCGACCACATCCCGTATGTCTGCGTAGCCGCCACCGTGAACATGGCCGGCGGCCAGCCTATATCGATGGCGAATATGCGGGAGGTGCGGGACCTGACGCGCCGCCACGGAATCCGGATCGTTCTGGACGCGACGCGCGCGGTGGAGAACGCGTATTTCATCCAGCAGCGCGAAACCGGCTACCGGGACCACAGCGTCGCTTCCATCCTCAAGGAGTTCTGTTCGTACACCGATGGCTGCACGATGAGCGGGAAGAAGGATTCATTGGTCAACATCGGCGGCTGGCTGGCGCTGAATGAGGACGCTCTCTATGACGAAGCGAGCAATCTTGTCGTCGTATATGAGGGCTTGCACACCTATGGGGGCATGGCGGGACGCGACATGGAGGCCATGGCGCGCGGGATCGTCGAGTCGGTGCAGGACGACCATATCCGCGCGCGCGTCGGCCAGGTGGAATACCTGGGAAACAAATTGATCGAAGCGGGGGTGCCCGTCGTGCGGCCGATCGGCGGGCACGCGGTTTATCTCGACGCGAAGGCGTTCTATCCGCAGATCGACCAGGAGGAGTTTCCTGCCCAGACGCTTGCAGCCTTGCTGTACGAAGACTCCGGCGTGCGCGCCATGGAACGGGGCATCGTTTCGGCCGGCCGCGATCATGACACGGGAAAACACCATCATACCGCGCTGGAATTGGTCCGGCTGACGATTCCGCGGCGCGTCTACACGCAAGCCCACATGGATATTACGGCTGAATCCGTCATGGCCGTGTACGAAGAGCGAAAGTCCGCACGCGGCCTGCAAATGGTGTTCGAGCCGCGTTATCTGCGCTTTTTCCAGGCTCGGTTCGCCCCTCTCTGACCGGCCGGGCATTAGGGCCGCAATCCGGCGGGGTGGATTCATTTCACCGCGTTCCTTCGCGCATATTCGTATATAGTAAGCCGCTGCACGTCGGGTTTCCGCGATCGGGCGGGCGAATTTGTTCGCGAGGTCGGTTATGCACTACACGCTCCGCGTCAATGGTAAGGAACATACGGTCGACGTAGACAGCGACACGCCGCTGCTCTGGGTTTTGCGCGATGTCATCGATCTGAAAGGCACGAAATTCGGCTGCGGGATCGGGTCGTGCGGCGCCTGTACCGTTCATATCGATGGGGCACCCGTGCATTCGTGTCGGATGCGGGTTTCTGGCGTCGGAGATTCCGCGATTACGACGATCGAAGGCGTTGGGAACACGCCGATTGGCGCGCGACTGCAGAAGGCGTGGCTCGAGGTCGATGTGGTCCAATGCGGCTATTGCCAGCCGGGCCAGATTATGTCTGCGGCCGCGCTGCTGGCCCAAAACAAAGCGCCTACCGACGACGACATCGAAGCCGCCATGGACCGCAATATCTGCCGTTGTGGGACCTACCTGCGCATTCGTGAAGCCATTAAGCGGGCAGCCAAGGACAATCTTGGTTCGGCTACCGAGCGGAAGGGGGCCTAAGCCATGTTGCAGGATCGCCCCTTTTTCAATCCGCCGGGCCACACCTCGGACGCGCGCCATTCTGCCGAGCAGCTCCCATCCCGCCGGGCTTTTCTAAAGGTGAGCGCCGCGGCCGGCGGCGGCCTGCTGCTGACTTTCAGCGTGCCGGGTCTCGGCAACGCCGCAATGAGGGGCCAAGCGAAAAACGGAGCGCTGAATGCTTATGTCAGCATCGCGCCGGACAACGTCGTCACCATCATGGCGAAAAATCCCGAGATCGGTCAGGGCGTCAAGACCATGCTGCCGATGCTGATCGCGGAAGAATTGGATGTCGACTGGAAACAGGTGCGTACCGAGCAGGCTATTCTCGATACGGCCGTTTACGAAGGCCAGTTTGCCGGCGGCAGTATGGCGACGCCCTTGAATTGGGAACCGATGCGGCGAGTAGGCGCGGCCATGCGCCAGATGCTGGTTATGGCGGCGGCGCAGACCTGGAAGGTTCCGGAAGGCGAGTGCGTGACCGCGTCCGGCGTGGTCCGTCATAGTCCCACGGGCCGCACGATGAGCTACGGCGCACTTGCTGAAAAGGCCGCAAGACTTCCTGTGCCTGCCCTGGACAGCGTCAAGCTCAAGAACCCGAAGGATTACAAGATCATCGGTCATTCGATTCCGGGCGTCGATAGTCCGCTGCTGGTGAAGGGCGAGCCGCTTTTCGGCATCGATACCGTTGTACCGGGAATGCTCTACGCGGTGTTTCAGAAATGCCCCGTCTTCGGCGGCAAGGTTGTGAGCGCAAATCTCGATGCGATCGGGAAGCTGCCCGGCGTGCGCCATGCCTTCGTAGTGGAGGGCGGAACCGCTCTGGACGGGCTTATGCCCGGCGTTGCCATCGTTGCCGAAAGCTGGTGGCGTGCAAATAACGCACGTCAGCAGCTCCAGGTGAAATGGGATGAAGGCGCGACGGCGCAGCAGAGCAGCGATGGCTTCGACCGCCAAGCCGCCGAACTTGGCAAAAAAAAGCCAACACTGACGTTACGCAATGATGGCGATGCGACGGCTGCGCTCAAAAGCGCGGCCCATGTGGTTGAAGCGGCCTATGCCTATCCGTTCCTGGCGCATGCCACGCTCGAACCCATGAATTGCACCGCGTATGTGCAGGGCAACAGGGCTGAGATTTGGGCGCCGAGCCAAAACCCGGAGCCTGGGCGCAAGCTGGTAGCTCGGACGCTTGGGCTCGATGAAAACAATATTGTCGTTCACATGACGCGTGTCGGCGGCGGCTTCGGTCGGCGTCTTATGAACGATTACATGGTCGAGGCGGCCTGGATTTCGAAAGCGGCCGGCGCGCCCGTGAAGCTTGTCTGGGACAGGACCGACGACATCCAGCACGATTTCTATCGACCGGCGGGCTGGCATTTCCTGAAAGGCGGGCTGGATGGGAACGGCAAACTCGTCGCCTGGTATCAGCACTTCGTGAGTTTCGGCCAGAATGGAAGGTTCGCCAACTCGGCGGGTTTGCCGCCCAATGCACATCCGGCAGGGCGCGTGCCGAACCTGTTTTACGGCGCCTCCTTGATGCCGTTGGGCGTGCCGACCGGCCCGATGCGCGCGCCGCAAGACAATGGGTTGGCCTTTGTGTTTCAATCTTTCATAGATGAAATGGCCCATGCCGCTGGCAAGGATCCGCTGCAGTTCCAGATCGACTTGTTGGGCAAGCCTGCATTACTGCGGGCCGAGGGAAAGGGATTCGACACAGGCCGCGCCCGCGGTATTCTCGAGAAAGTGCGCGAGGTTTCGGGCTGGGGCAAGCGCAAGCTTGCGGCCAGAACCGGTCTCGGCGTCGCCTTCTATTATTGTCATCTGGGCTATTTCGCCGAGGTCGTGGAAGCGGCGGTCCCGCTCGATGGACAGGTGAAGATCAACAAAGTATGGGCCGTGGGCGATGTCGGGAGCCCTATCATCAATCCGACGGCTGCCGAGAACATGACGCAAGGCGGAATTCTCGACGGATTCGGCCAAGCCCTGAACCAGAAGATCACGATTGAAAACGGCCGCGTCGTGCAGGAGAATTTCGATACGTTCGAGCCGCTGCGGATGTCGCAGGTCGCGCCGATCGAGGTGCATTTCCTGACAACCGACAATTCGCCGACGGGACTGGGCGAACCGCCTCTGCCGCCGGCCATTCCTGCTCTGTGCAATGCGATTTTTGCCGCGACCGGCAAGCGGATCCGCACCTTGCCCATCGATCCCGCGACGTTGAAGGCTTGATCGGGTTGGCAGAGGTGGCGCAGGCTGGTCGGCCTCAAATCCAGGAGTAGACCATGGCGCAAGAGAACGACACCGCGCGCTATCAGGCGAACCTGCAAGGCGAGATCGATAGCGCAAGCCTCTATCGCGCGCTCGCGGAAGCGGAATCCGATTCGAAAACGAGCAACATCTTTCGGAAACTCGCCGCGGTGGAGGATGTCCACGCGGAATTCTGGCGCAAGAACCTCAAGCGGATCGGCTCGCAGATTCCAACGCTGCGCACCGGTTGGCGAACGCGCGCGCTTGGTTGGCTTGCGCGGCGCTTCGGCTCCGACTTCGTGCTTCCCGCCATCAATGTTCTTGAACAGGCCGACAGCGCCACCTACGACAAGCAGCCGGAGGCGATCGAGCGGGGGCTGCCCGCCGTGGAGCGCTCGCATGCGCGCGTGCTCGATGCCTTGGCCGGAAAATCCGGCGGGTTGGAAGGCAGTTCGATTGCGCGACTGGAGGGCAGACACCGCGCGATGGGAGGCAATGCGCTGCGCGCGGCCGTGCTTGGCGCCAATGACGGACTCGTATCCAATCTCAGTCTAGTGATGGGCGTGACCGGCGCCGCCACGGCTCAACACATCGTTCTTTTGACCGGATTGGCCGGGCTTGTCGCTGGCGCCTGCTCGATGGCCATGGGCGAATGGCTTTCCGTCAACAGCGCGCGTGAGCTTTACGCGCATCAGGTGGCGGGCGAGGCCGAAGAATTAAAGCAGATGCCGGACGAAGAACGCGAAGAGCTTGTGTTGATTTATCAAGCAAAAGGACTCGGCGAAAGCGAAGCGCAGGCCTTGGCCGCGCGGCTGATGGCGAACAAAGACACCGCACTCGACACTCTGGTGCGTGAGGAACTGGGGCTCGATCCAAAGGAATTGGGCGGTTCGGCATGGGCCGCCGCAGGCTGGTCGTTCTGTCTGTTTGCCGGCGGCGCGATAGTGCCCGTGCTTCCGCTTTTCTTTCTTCATGGCATGGCTGCGACGACGGCGAGCATTGCCTTCAGCGCCATCGCGCTTGCCGCGGTCGGCGCGGGAACCTCGCTTTTCACGGGCCGCTCGGCCCTGTTTTCCGCCGGCCGTCAGGTTGTCTTCGGGGCGGCGGCGGCGGCCATCACCTATGGAATAGGAATGCTGGCCGGCCTTGCGCTTGCCGGCTGATGCGGCGGGGACCGATTGGAGCGTGTCTAGGCAGTACTACGCATAGCACAACTACGGATTTGGGGAACCAAGGCGGCGGGCTAGTTTCGTTGTTTCCGAAGAGTATGGGAACGCGAAGTGACAAGCAGCAAGAAGCGCATCGCTTATGTTGTCGATGATGACGAAGCGGTACGAGACTCGACTCAACTGTTGTTGGAAACTTGCAGCATTGCGACGCGCGGTTATGCGTCGGCTTTGGATTTCCTGGCGGATTTCGGGTTCGGCAAGTCCGGCTGCCTGATCGTCGATGTCGACATGCCCGGCATGAGCGGCCTTGAACTTCTTGAACTGCTGCGGGCGTGCGGGAATTCCATGCCGGTCATTGTTTTTAGCGGCCACGGCAACAAGGCGTTTGGCGAATCCGCGATTCGTGCCGGCGCCATGGCGATGCTCGATAAGCCGGTCGACGATGTCGAGTTCATCAAGCTGGTCGAACAGGCTCTTTCCGGCGCCGCGATCCCCTAGCCCGAGGACGATTTGTCCGCGCAATTCTCTAACGGCCGCCAAGCCTTCTCAGGCTTTTCGCATTGTTCGCGTTCGCAATCGGCCGTTGTGATGTCGCGGTGAGACATTTGCCCAACAATTCACCACCGCACAAATTGTCGCGTCATGACAGCGCTTACCTCAGGTAATTGCTATCAATTTTCAAATTTTTTTGCGTGCAGACGAGCAAGTTTCAGCTATTATGGTAGCGCTAACAGTGTCATTGCTTATGGCTATAAGCCAAGCGAGTTGACCGGTTTTGTTGGGGTTGGCAATGCGGGATCGAGTGTCCGCGGCCTGAGGGGCATATGATGAGTATTAGTGAGGTAGATTTCTCTGAAACCCGATCGGAAGGGTCCCTTTCCGATCTCATTGCTAGCCGTTTGCGCACCGCCCGTACTCTGCGCGGCTGGAGCCAGAAGGAATTGGCGCGGCATGCTGGAATTCCGGCCAAGACCATCGCGCATTACGAAATCGGCCTGAGTAAGCCGTCCTTGGAAGTGCTGCGCCGCTTGGTCGGCCTGCTCGAGGTCACGACCGATTATCTTCTGGGCATTGCCGACGACCCCGACACGGAGGCTGGAGATTCTCTGTTCCGCGCTGTGGGCCTGCTGGCCGACGACGACCGTGAGCTGATGAGGGACTTCCTGAAGGTTCTAGTCCAGCACAGCCAATCGAAACGCAACAAAAAGATAAAGTGATCAATTGAAGGCGGGTGCCTGCGAGGTTTCGCTGGCCAGGAACTCCGACACAAAACGCGACTTCGGAGAGCGGCGCACGTCTTCGGGTGTTCCGTATTGCTCGATCCTTCCGGCATTCATGATCGCAACCAGATCGGCGACCGCGAAAGCTTCTTCTTGATCGTGCGTGACGAAGACCGTGGTGATGCCCATCCGTTCCTGCAATGCGCGCAGCCAGACGCGCAACTCCTTTCGCACTTTCGCATCCAGTGCGCCGAAAGGTTCGTCGAGCAGCAGCATGCGCGGCTCGATGGCGAGCGCGCGCGCCAGAGCGACGCGCTGACGCTGCCCGCCGGAAAGCTGGCTGGGATAGCGCTTGCCGAGGCCGTCCAGTTGCACCAGCGCCAACAGTTCTTCCACCCGTCGGGCGATTTCCTTCCGCGACGGCCGCTCGCGGCGCGAGCGGACGCTAAGACCGAATGCGATGTTCTGCGCCACGGTCATATGCTTGAACAACGCATAGTGCTGGAACACGAAGCCCGCCCTGCGATGGCGCGTCGGCACGTCCAGCCAGTTGAGATCGGCGAAACGCACGGTCCCGCTATCGGGAAATTCCAGTCCGCCCAGGATGCGCAGCAGCGTCGTCTTGCCGGAGCCGGACGGTCCCAGAAGCGCCACGAAGGCTCCCTGCGGTGCAGTGAAACTCACGCCGTTCAACGCCGGAAAGCGATCGAAGCGTTTGGTGATGGAATCGACGACAAGCGACATGGAGGGCTCCGTCAATGGCGATGCGTGGCGGCGATTTCGTCCGCATACCGCCATTCGAGAAGTGATTTGAGCGTGAGGGTGACGATGGCGAGCAGAGCCAACAGCGAGGCCACCGCGAAAGCGCCGACGAATTGGTAATCGTTGTAGAGCACTTCCACATGCAGCGGCATCGTGTTGGTCAGACCGCGAATGTGACCGCTGACGACGGAGACCGCACCGAATTCGCCCATCGCGCGCGCATTGCACAGCAGAACGCCGTAGAGCAACCCCCATTTGATATTGGGCAGCGTCACGCGGATGAATGTCTGAAAACCCGAAGCGCCCAGCGAGACCGCGGCTTCTTCTTCGTCGCGGCCTTGGTCGGTCATCAGCGGGATCAGTTCGCGCGCGACGAATGGGAACGTCACGAAGATCGTGGCCAACACGATTCCCGGCAGCGCGAAGATGATCTTGATATCGTGATCGCGCAAATCCTGCCCGAACCAACCTTGCAACCCGAAGATCAGGACGTAGATCAGTCCGGAGACCACCGGCGAAATGGCAAACGGCAGATCGATCAAGGTCGTCAAGACGCCTTTGCCGCGGAAATCGAACTTGGCGATGGCCCAAGAAGCGGAAATGCCGAAGGCAGCGTTGAGCGGCACCGCAATAAGGGCGACGAGAAACGTCAATCGAATGGCGGCGAGCGCGTCCGGGTCTTCGATGGCGACCAGAGCGGCGCGGAACCCTTGAGACAGGGCCTGCGAAAACACTGTTGCCAGGGGCAGGAGGAGGAACAGCCCGATGAAGCCGATGGCGATCGCCGAAAGGGCCACGCGCATCACTGGGTGGTCCTGAGTCGGCCTTCGCGCGTTCTTCGATTTGCTCATTGGCGCGACGCGGCCCAGTTCTGGAGCAGGTTCAGCGCCAGGATGAATACGAACGACGCCCCCAGCATGATGACGCCGATCGTCGCTGCACCCGCGTAATCATATTGCTCCAGCTTGATGACGATGAGCAGTGGCGCGATCTCGGAAATCGCCGGCAGATTGCCGGCGATGAAGATCACCGACCCGTACTCTCCCACCGCGCGCGCGAAAGCCAGCGCCGTACCCGTTATCAGCGACGGCAGAAGCATCGGCAGGATCACGCGGAGCACGGTCTGCAGGCGCGTGGCGCCAAGCGTCGCCGCGGCTTCCTCGGCTTCCTGGCTCAGTTCCACCAGCACCGGCTGCAGCGTGCGGACGACGAAGGGAAGCCCGATGAACGTCAGGGCCACCACCACGCCCAGCGGCGTATAGGCAACCTTGATTCCGAGGCGGCTCAAAGGTTCGCCGAGCCAACCCTGCGGAGCATAAAGCGTCGAAAGCGCGATCCCCGCCACGGCGGTGGGCAACGCGAAGGGCAGGTCGACCAGAGCATCGAGCAAGCGTTTACCCGGAAAGCGATAGCGTATCAGAACCCAGGCGACGATGGGCCCGAAGATCGCGTTGATCGCCGCCGCGATCGCCGAAGCTCCAAACGAAAGGCGCAGCGCGGCCAGAACGCGATGGTCGGTCGCGACCCGCCAGAAACCGTCAAACCCCGCAGACCATGGCCGGATGATCAGCGCCGCCAGCGGAATGAGGACTATCGCGGAGAGGTAGAACAGCGTGAAGCCCATAGAAAGACCGAAGCCGGGCAATATGCTCCGGCTTCGGTTCTTCTTCGGGAGAAAGGACGCTGTAAGGCTCATTGACCCGGTTTGTAGATTTGATCGAACACGCCGCCGTCCGAGAAATGGACCTGCTGCGCTTTTTGCCATCCGCCGAAGACATCATCAATAGTGAACAGCGGAATGTTCGGGAAATCGGCCGCGTGTGCCGCCAAAATCGCCTGATCGCGCGGGCGGTAGAAGTCCTTCGCTTCGATTTCCTGTGCTTGTTTGGTGTACAGGAATTGCAGATAGGCTTCGGCGACTTTGCGGGTGCCGTGCCGGTCGACATTCTTGTCGACGACCGCGACCGGCGGCTCGGCCAGGATGGAGTTGGACGGATAGACGATCTGGAACTTGTCGCCGCCTACCTCCTTCAGCGCCAGGCGTGCCTCGTTCTCCCAATCGAGCAGAACGTCGCCGATGCCGCGCTGTACGAAGGTCGTGGTCGAGCCGCGCGCGCCCGTGTCGAGCACGGGAACGTGTTTGTAGAGTGCGGCGACGAATGCCTTCGCTTTCGCCTCGTTTCCGCCCGGCGCTTTCTGGGCATAGGCCCACGCCGCCAAATACGCCCAGCGCGCACCGCCCGACGTCTTAGGGTTCGGCGTGATCACATGGACGCCCGGCTTGATCAGGTCGGACCAGTCTTTGATGTGCCAGGGGTTACCTTTGCGCACCAGGAACACGACGGTGGACGTATAGGGCGTTGAGTTCTGCGGCAGACGCGTTTGCCAATTCGCAGGAAGCAGACCAGCCTTCTGCGAGATCGCGTCGATATCGTAGGCAAGCGCCAGCGTCACGACGTCGGCGTCCAGGCCGTCGATCACCGCGCGCGATTGCGCGCCCGAACCGCCGTGCGACTGGTTGATCGTCACGGTGTCGCCGGTCTTGGCTTTCCATTGCGCGGCGAAGGCGGCGTTGATGTCCTTATAGAGTTCGCGCGTCGGATCGTAGCTGACGTTCAGCAGCGTGACGTTGGCGGCCTGTGCCGTCCCCGCCGCCAGTACTGTCGCCGCGACGAACAGGGAAGTTACGAGTCGCTTCATATCGGTGTCTCCACGTATCGTCCTCGTTCGGTCAGAACGAGACTTGTGCACGCAATGCAATCGCCTGAACCGTCTGGCCGCCATTGAGGGTCGGCAATGCCGGCGTCCCGGTGGTCGTCACCGCCGCCGGCGTTTGCAGGCGTGTGACGTCGATCCACTGGTAATCGAGCGCGAAACGCACGGAGTTGTTCGGGTACCAATTCAACCCTACCGTTGCGATCCTCTGATCGCCGCCACGCACCGTGTTATAGTAAGTATAAGTCTCGGTCGATGCGCCAGTCCAGTTGGTAACGACTTTCGCTGTGCTGTTCGCGTGACTGTTTAAACTCAAGTCACTAAAGCGCGCCGCCAATTCCAACGCGCCCCATCCCTCATCGGTGAACGAGAACGGTTGTGCCGGTTTGGGCGGCGTGAACGCGCCGGTTGCAGGGTTGTAGCCCTTGCTCTCGCCTGTCAGAATCCAGCTTCCCTGCACGTACCAGCCGGTGAAATTATCATTGCTCGGCTGTACAATAGTCGTCGCCGTCGTGGTCGCGCTCGAATAGGTCTTGTAAGCGACCGGTGCGCGATCCACCTCGAACGCATAGTAACCGGCCTGGCCGTAGAGGCTCTGGAAATTGCCGGCCGTTTCCACGCCCCATTGCGAGACATGGTTTGCGGGCAGCGAGCCGGTCGTCGCCAGCAGTATGCCGTTCGAATCGACCGTCAGTTCCGGAGGATCGGAGAGCGTGACGCTGTTCTTCGCGGTCGCTCCCGGCGTTGTCGCCAGTGAGGCCGTGCCGTTGGGCACCGCATCGGGCGGCTTGATCACATATGTGCCGTTCACACCCACGAGCCAATGGGCGTCCGCCGTCGAAATGGGAAGGTAAGATAGCCTGCCGAGCACTGCGAGCTGCTCATCGTAATTGGGCGCAGCGGTCGCGCCGGCGGGCGCCAGCGCCTTGGCGCCGTCCTGAATCTTGTTGCCCGTGAAGGACGCAGCTCCGAACACCGTATCGCCGGTGTAAAGAATCGTGACCGCGTCGCGGCCGTCGCCGCCGGCAATGTTGCGCTGGAGGTCGGAGACCGAATTACGTTCCAGGAAGATAGTGTCGCTAGCCGAAGTGCCGTCTTCGATATTGGCCGGCGGCGGAAACGCGCCGACACGGAACGCCCACGGCGCCAAGCCGTCATATTCTAAATAGACCGATTGGATGTGGCCCGGCGTTTCCGTGCCACCGCTGCCGCCGAAATCGTAGTTGAAATTGTACGACCAGTCGCCGAACAGCTTTCCCTGTATGCCCAGATAGACGCGGCGGAAATTGGCGCCACTGCCCAGATCGGGACCGTAGGCAGCCGGCAGGGCCGTCGCCGCAGCGCTCTGGCTGTAATAGCCCCAGTCGGCTTGCGCCAGCGTACGGATCGCGGCCGTGAACCTGCCGTCGGCGGAGGAAATCGTCGGGCGTCCGTTGTCGATGCTCACCTTGACCGCTGCGGCCTGCTGGTTCTGCTCGTCGGTATATTGATCGCCTGTGCTGCGTTTCAGGTCCTGCACCTGGTTCGACAGATCCTGGATTTCGTTCTCGAGCGTCTGGATCTTGGCGTCGTTGTCGCTGCTGGCGCTTTGTGCCGCCGATGTTCCGTCGCTGTTGTGTTTACCTGCGGCCAGTGCGCCGGAGGCAAGCGCGAGACTTGCCGTCCCCGCAAACAGTACGGCCACGAATTTCTTCGATATGGTCTGCATGATCTCTCCTCCGCTGCTGACATCGAGACAAATCGGGGTGGGAGGACCCCGATCTGTCCCGACGGGTGGCGCGACCCCCGCGCAACATCTCTATCATAACTATAAACTAGACGTAGTCAATAGAGATTAACATGACGGGAAAATATGCGCGGTTGGCGAAAGAATGGTTTACCGATATTGATACCTAAAATCAGTTCGTGCGGCGCGGGCGCTTCTTCGCCGGTTTCTGATCCGCCAGCGCGTTGGCCAGCGTGTGATGTTCCAGGATATCCGCCGTGGAATCGCGCACCGCCAGGAGCACCTTGCGGATTGCGCAGGTGTTTTCGTCCTCGCAATCGTCGCACTTGCGATAGGCGGTGACGCTGGCGCAGGGGCTGAGCGCCAGAGGACCGTCGATCGCGCGCAGCACATCGGCAAAGGCAATGTCTTCCGGCGCGCGACCCAGCGTGTAGCCGCCGAACTTGCCGCGCTGGCTATGCACGATGCCGCTTTTTTTCATTTCCAGCAGGATTTGCTCGAGAAATTTGCGCGGCACGTTGGCCTGCTCGGCAATGTCCGCGATCATGACTGGCTCGGCGCCCTTATGCGCGCCTAGGACGAACAGGGCGCGCAGCGCGTAACGGGCTTTTTGGGACAGCATTCCAGCTCACCTATTAATTCTACAGATAATATCGTGAATTAGGCGGCGGATTTCAATGGCCGCGTTCGGAACGGTCGGCGGCCGCCTGTCGCGCCATGCTCGCCGGTTAATGCGCGCGCCGCCACAGCGCCGCTCCGCCCTTGAGGCCGGCGATGTTCGAAACGATGGTGGTTTTGCGCGGCAGCTTGATGGTGAGCCTCCCGGAGTTACCGCCTCCGATATAGAGACGGTCGTAATGGAGCAGCGTGTATAGATATGGCAGCATCCGCTCCACGCGCTTGTTCCATTTTTGCAGACCGATCTTTTTGCGCGCCTTGTCGCCGAGATATCCGTCGAAATCCTTGCCGTCGTACGCGGGCATATGGGCGATTTCCATGTGCGGCATCAATTCGCCGTTGTGGAACAAGGCGGTGCCGAAACCGGTGCCCAGCGTAACGACGAGTTCCAGTCCTTTGCCTTTGACGACGGCCAGGCCCTGCATGTCGGCGTCGTTGGCGATCCGCGCCGGCTTGCCGAGCTTTTTCGACAAGATGCCGGCGAGATCGTAGCCGGCCCACAGCTCGGTCCCAAGATTTGGCGCGGTGAGCACGCGCGGACCGCGCACCACGCCGGGAAAGCCGATCGAGATGCAGTCGAACTTGCCGAGTGGCTTCGCCATCGCGACCAGCGCCTTGACCAGTTTCCTCGGCGGGCAGGGGTGAGGCGTGGGCGCGCGCAAATGCTCGCTCAACAGCCTGCCTTGGTCGTCGATGATGGCGGTCTTGAGCCCGGTTGCCCCGATATCGATAGCGAGGATTCGTTTGACTTGTTTCACGCGCATTTCACTCCCGATATTATTATCATATTAATCCGGCGGCGGCTCGGTCGAGAAGCCAGACGAGTTCTCCTTCCGGTTGCAGCCGTCCCCCTGGCAACGCCAAATCGCCTGAGCGGACGGCATGGACGGCTTCCGCCTTTTCCCGCCCCACGACAAGAAAGGCCGTCACGCGGCTCGATTGAATCGGTGGATAGGTGAGGGTGACCCGCGTTTCCGGCCTGCCCTGGGTGACGGCAACCGCCCAGCGCTGGCGTTCCTCCAAGGCCGGCGAACCTGGCAGCAACGAACAAATATGTCCGTCGTCGCCCAGTCCCAGCAGCACCAGGTCGAACAAAGGCCGCGCGGGGTCGAGCCGGTCGGCGCCATAAGCGTTCTTGAGCGTTGCTTCGTAGGCCCGTGCGGCCTCGTCCGGATCGCCGCCGGTCGGGATCGGATAGATGTTTTTCTCGAGTGCCGGAATTTGCGACAACAATGTTTCGCGCGCCATGCGGTAATTGCTGTGCGGGCAGTCGGGCGGCACGAAGCGCTCGTCGCCCCAGAAGAATTCCACGTCCGCCCAATCCACGCTGTCCCTAAAGCGGGCGCCGAGTTCCCGGTAGAGCGCGCGCGGCGTCTCTCCGCCGGTGAGCGCGATGCGGAACCGGCCGTTCTTGGCCGCGATCAACCCGGCGATCCAAGCGGCTGCCCGCGACGCGAATTGCCCCGCATCGTCGAAGATTTCGGTGCGGAACCGGCTCACGGCTTCTTGCCGGAAGCGTCGGCGTGTCCTTCCACATGGCCGCCGAATTCGTTGCGCATGGCCGACAACAGCCGGTCCGCGAAATCGCGATCGAGGCGCGAGCGGAAGCGTTCGTAGAGCGCCGCCGACAGCACGTTCGCGGGGACGGCTTCTTCGACGGCGGCCTGGATGGTCCAGCGGCCTTCGCCCGAATCCTCGACGTAACCGGTGAAATTCTCGAGGTCTTTATGTTTTGCCAAGGCCATCGCCGTCAGATCCAGCAGCCACGACGACACCACGCTGCCGCGCCGCCAGACTTCCGCGATGTCGGCCAGATCCAAATCGTAGCGCTGGTCTTCGGGCAGCGATTTTGTCCCGCATGCGCGCAGGATGTCGAAGCCTTCGGCATAAGCCTGCATCAGTCCGTATTCGATGCCGTTGTGGACCATCTTCACGAAATGGCCGGCGCCAACGGGACCGGCATGCAGGTAGCCGTTTTCGACACGCGGATCGCGCCCCTCGCGGTTCGCGGTCTTGGAGATTGTGCCGGCGCCCGGCGCGAGCGTCGCGAAAATCGGGTCCAGGCGGTCGACGATGTCCTTTTCGCCGCCGATCATCATGCAATAGCCCCGTTCCAGCCCCCATACGCCGCCCGATGTTCCGACATCGACATAATGAATGGCTTTGCCCCGCAGCTCCGCCGCGCGCCGCACATCGTCCTTGTAGAAGCTGTTGCCGCCGTCGATCAGCGTGTCCCTGGCGTCGAGATGGCGCGCCAGTTCCAAGACGGCGTCCTCGGTCACTTTGCCCGACGGCAGCATCAGCCACACCGCGCGCGGCGGTTTGAGCGCGGCGACAAGAGCGGCCAGCGAATCCGCGCCTTTGGCGCCCTCGTGCGCCAGCGCCGCCACCGCGTCCGCGGCGATGTCGAATACGGCGACGCCGTGCCCGCCGCGCATGAGCCGCCGGGCGATATTGGCGCCCATGCGGCCCAGACCGACAATGCCGATTTCCATTGCGAAGTTCCTCAGCGCAAAGCTGTTTCGACGGCGAGGCGAAGGGCGCGCAATCCTTCCGGTACATTGTGCAGGTGAACGCGTACGGCGCGCCGGCCGCGCTCGGTCAGCACGGCGAGATCGCCCGCCGCTTGCGCGTCTATGACGGCGCCGAAGCTGTAGCCCCGTCCGGGCACGGCGATGTCGTGCGCGTGATCGCAGGTGATCTGCAGGAAGACGCCGGTGTCAGGCCCGCCCTTATAGGCTTGTCCGGTCGAATGCAGGAAGCGCGGTCCGAAGCCCAGACACACAGCGGCTCCGGTCTTGTCGCGGATCGCGGCGCGGATGGCGTCGAGTTCCGCCGTATTCGCCGCATTGCGTTCGATGAAGGCCAGAAGCGCCGCGTAATCGCCTTTCTTCACGCGGGCGAAATGCGTCTTCAAGCAGGCTTCCAGCGTCGCGGCGCCGCCGACCGCCTTGGCGTTCGCCGCGTCGGCATAAAGCGAAACGCCGCCGCTCGAAACCAGCGGCTGCTCGCCTTTCTTGGCGCCCCCGGCTTCCATCAAGGCGCGCGTCTTGATCTTCGCCGCCTCTACGTCGGGCTGGTCGAAGGGATTGATGCCGAGCACCGCGCCGGCAACCGCGGTCGCGATCTCGCAAAGGAAGAATAATTGGGCGAGGCGGCTTGGCGAGTCGACTTCGATCCGGATGACCGGGTGACCTTTGGCCGCCAGCGCCGAAAGCAGAGCGTCATGCCCGTCTTCGCCGCCTGGGCGCAGCGACACGAAAACCCTGTCTGAGCCGTAGCTGCCGGCGGCGCCGAGCGGTTCGCCGTCGACCGGGATCAGGCCTTTGCCTTTCTTGCCGGTCGACTCCGCGATCAGCTGCTCCAGCCACGCGCCGAAACTCGCCAGCCCTTTCGAGGCGATCACGGTGATCTTGTCGCGCCCGTGCACGGTTGCCAGCGTGCCCAGCGTAAGCCCCAGCCGCACGCCGGGATTGTTGGCGGGCGGACTAAGCGGCCCGCACGCGGCCTGCATCTGGCAAGCTTCGGCACTGAAGTGCTTGAGATCGATGCCCATGGCGGCGGTGGGAACCAGCCCGAAATTCGACAGCACGGAATAACGCCCGCCGATCGTCGGATCGCCGTGGAAGACGTCGGCGAAGCCGTCGTGCGCCGCCGTTTTTTCCATCGCGGAGCCGGGGTCGGTGATGGCGACGAAATGGCCGCCGGCGCGGTCGCGGCCGATCGTTTTCGCCACACGCTCGAAATAATAGTCCTTGAAGATATTGGGTTCGAGCGTGCTTCCGGATTTGGAGGCGACGATGAAAAGCGTGGTCGCGAGCGTGATCGCGTCGTCGAGCGTGCCGATTTCGTCGGGGGCCGTGGAATCGAGGATGTGGAAGCGCGGACCCGCGCCTTGCCGCCCGAGGGTCTCGCGAATGACTTCCGCGCCCAAACTCGATCCGCCCATGCCGAGCAGGACGACGTCGCTCCAGGCTTGGCGTTTGACACGCTCGGCGAAATCCTCGAGCGCGGCGAGGCCGGCCTTCTCGCGCTTGGCGATGTCGAGCCAGCCCAGCCATTTGTTTTCGTCGGCCCCCGTCCACAGGCTTGCGTCCTTCGCCCACAGGCGGCGGACATTGCCTTTCTTGGTCCAGGATTTCAGTTCGGCGCCCACGCTCTCGGCCAGGCCCGCGAGTTCGTAGTCGATCTTCACCTTGCGGCCGGACAGCGCCTCGCATTTTTCCGCGATGGCGCCGTAGAGAAGGTCGGCGGCATCGGCGAATTTGTCGACGCCGTCGCCGACCAGCCAATCCGTCACCTCGTTAAGCGAGATGCCGACCGCCTTCAGATCGGCGAGCGTCTTTTCCGCTTCCGCGACTCCCGTTTGCAGCGATGCCTGCGGGCGGCCGTGATCGCGGAATGCATCCATGGTCTCGGGCGGCAAGGTGTTGACCGTGTCGGGCCCGATCAGCGTGTCGACGTAAAGCACATCGGAATAGGCTTTGCTCTTGGTCCCGGTGGACGCCCACAACAGCCGTTGCGGACGCGCACCGCGCTTGGCCAGCGCGTCCCAGCGCGGTCCCGAGAAAATTCGCTCATAGTCGCGATAAGCGAGTTTCGCGTTGGCGATCGCCACCTTTCCGCGCAAGCCTTCCAGGCGCGCCCGCTCGGACGCGGGGGCAGTCTTGAGCATCTCTTCGAGCTTCGCGTCGATCTTGGCGTCGATGCGGCTGACGAAGAAGCTCGCCACGCTGGCGATGCGGGAAAGATCGTGCGTCTGCGGCAACGCTTCCAGCCCGGCGATATAGGCCTCGGCCACCTCGATATAGACCGTCTGGGAAAACAGCAGTGTAACGTTGATGTTCAGGCCTTCCGCCGTGAGCTGGCGGATGGCGGGAAGGCCTTCCGGCGTTCCCGGCACTTTCACCATCAGATTGTCGCGGGCGACCTCGGCCCAGATTTCGCGCGCCTCGGCGATCGTGGCCTCGGTGTCGTGGGCGATGTAGGGCGAGACCTCCATGCTGACATAACCGTCGGCGGCCTTGGTGGCCTCATAGACGGGCGCTAGCACGTCCGCGGCCGCGCGGATGTCGGCCACGGCCAACTGGCGGAAGATCGCGCCGACGTCGGCGCAGCCACGCTGCAGCAACCGGCCGATCTCCTCGTCATATTCGCTGGAGCGGCCGATGGCTTTTTCGAAGATGGAAGGATTGGAGGTGACGCCCTTGATTCCGTCCTGTTCCACCAGCCGCGCCAGTTCGCCGTCCCGAAGCAAGCCCCGGCTGACATAATCGAGCCAAGGCGCCTGTCCAAATCGTTCGAGGTCTTTCAACGGGTTCATGTTCGGTTCGCGGTCCCATGATATGTGTGGTCGGGGAATAGCAGGATCGGTCGGCTGAAGCAGCCTCCGGCGGAAAATAGTGTAACCACCGCCGCGTCGGAACGGAATAAGAATAAAGCGTGCCTAGCTGTCGCAATATTCCCTAATCCGCCGGTTTTTGCCGCCGTTTCCTTGCTGTAATAACGTCGTGACATTCGTAGAAAAGGCTGTCGATTATGAAGCTCGTGACCTTCACAGGCGGTACGAACGCGGAAATCGGCGTGGCGGAGGGTGACGAGGTCGTATCCCTTTCCAGGGCCGCGCCGCGCCTGGCCTCGGGCATGACCGAGCTGATCGCCCGCTGGGGCGAGATCGAGGGCGAAGTCCGGCGCGCAGCCAAATCCGGCCCGCGGCTTGCCCTGACGTCGGTGCGGCTGCTGCCGCCGGTCCCGCGTCCCGGCAAGATCCTGGCCATCGGCCTCAACTATGCCGACCATATCCTGGAAACGGGTCACGAGATGCCCGCCAAGCAGGTCTGGTTCTGCAAGCAGCCCACCGCCGCGAATGGGCCTTACGATCCGATCCGCCTGCCGAAGGTCTCCGAGAAGGTCGATTACGAGGCGGAGCTGGTGGCAGTGATCGGCAAAGGCGGGCGCGCCATCCCGAAGGATCGCGCCCCGGGGACCGTGTTCGGTTTTTGCTGCGGCAACGATGTCAGCGCGCGGGATTGGCAGATGGCCACGACGCAATGGATGCTTGGCAAGTCTTTCGATACCCATGCGCCGTTCGGCCCGTGGATCACCACCTCGGACGAGGCCGGCGATCCGCACACGCTGGGCGTGCGCAGCTTCGTCAACGGGGAGAAACGTCAGGATTCGAACACAAGCCATTTCGTTTTCGACGTCTGGGACCAGATCGAGCATGTCTCGAAGGTGATGACGCTCGAGCCGGGCGATCTTCTGTTCACCGGCACGCCGGGGGGCGTCGGCATGGCGATGACGCCGCCGAGATACCTCCAGGCGGGCGACCGTGTCCGTGTCGAGGTCGATAAGCTCGGTTTCCTTGAGGCGGTGTGTCAGCCTGAGGAATAATACCCTTATCTTTCAATGGGATAATTTAAACTTGCCGTTGTGGCTCTACCGCCCTAGCGACGGCGTTCGTGTTCCTTAATATGATCCCCATATAAATGGGGATGAGGCTGGCGCGGGCCGCCTCTAAGTCGAAGGATCGATTAAATGATCGCGTTTCTGCGCTGGGCTGGCTCGATCGTGGCTGGCGCGTTCAACGGAATCTTGAAATTCGTGTTGGCGATTGTCGTCATCGTTGGCGCGTTTGTGCTGGTCGGTCTGGCGCAGGGGGACGGCCTTCCCGGTAACATGGTGCTGTCGCTGGATTTGCGCAAACCCTTGGCGGATTCGGCGCCGGTGGAATTCTCGCTCGGGGCGCGGCCCGTCACCGTGATGGATATCGTGCTCGGTCTGGATGCCGCTGAGCGCGACAAGCGCGTCAAGGGCGTGTTCGTGCGAGTCGGCGGCGCGAATCTGCCGATCTCGCAAGCCGAAGAGCTCGGCACCGCGCTCAAGCGCTTCCGCGCCTCCGGCAAGTTCGTGATCGCGCATGCGCAGGGTTTCGAGGACGCCGGTCTGGGCGATTATCTGGCGGCTGCGGCCGCCGGTCAGATCTGGATGCAGCCCAAGAGCCCGTTCGGGGCGGCGGGCGAGGGCGGCGGCGAGCTTTTCCTGCGTGGTCTCCTCGACAAGATCCAGGCCGAACCGCAGATCGCCAAGCGCGCCGAGTACAAGAGCGCCGCCGACATGTACATGGAAAAGGGCATGACGGCGGCGGATCGCGAGCAGCTTACGGCGCTCCTGCAGTCCTGGTACGATTCCGCGGTCGCGGGCGCGGCGTCCGACCGCAAACTTCCTGCCAAGGCGCTGACCGCCGTGCTGGAGGCCAGCCCGCAGTTCACGGAAGACGCGAAAAAGGCAGGTTTGATCGACCAAATCGGCTATGACGACGACGCTCTCAATGCCGCGATCAAACTTGCCGGCGCCCAGGCGCAAAGCATTCCGCTGGCGCAATATGTGCGCGTCAAGAGCGAGACGTCGCGTTACGGCCGAGGCCCCCACGTCGCTCTGGTCGAAGCGGCCGGCGATATCGTCGAAGGAACCGCCGGCGGCGGCCTGTTCGGCGGCGATTCCGTTATTGCGAGCGACGACATGGCCCGCGCCATCCGCCAGGCCACGGCCGACAAGGACATCAAGGCGATCGTTTTGCGCGTGGATTCCCCCGGCGGCTCGGTGACGGCGTCGGATCAGATCCTCGATGCGGTGAAGAAGGCGCAGACCGCCGGCAAGCCGGTGATAGTCAGCATGGGCAGCGTCGCGGCCTCGGGCGGCTATTACATTTCCTTGTCGGCGGACAAGATCGTCGCCGAGCCGGGGACGATCACCGGTTCGATCGGCGTTCTCACCGGCAAGGTGGCGATCGGCAAGTCGCTCGGCATGATCGGCGTGGGCACGGATCAAGTCGGCATCGGCAAGAACGCGCTGATGAATTCCGGCATCACGCCCTACACGCCGGAGCAATGGGCCGTGTTGAACGCCCAGGCCGATGCGATCTATCAGGACTTCACCAAGAAGGTGGCAGACGGGCGCAAGCTGCCGCTCGCCAAGGTCCAGGACATCGCGCGCGGGCGCGTGTGGTCGGGCGCGGATGCCAATGCCCGCGGCTTGGTCGACAAGCTCGGCGGTTTCTGGACGGCGGTCGATCTGGCCAAGAAGCAGGCTGGCATTGCCGCGTCGGAACGCGTCGTGTTCGAGCGCTATCCCCGCCACAAGAGCTTTTTCGACGCCGTGGACGATTTCTTCGGCGGCCCGTCGGAAGAGGTCAGCGCCATCGAGCGTTTCACCACGCTGATGAATTCGCCGTTCGTGCGCGAGGCGATAACGGCGGTAAAGTCCGCTCCGCGCGCCGACGTGGAACTGAGGGCGACGAATTTACCTACTGCCCAGTAAGAAAACCGAATCGCGAATTTTTCGGCGTCAAATCTCATAACCGAGTTTGGCGATCACAGGACTGAGCACTGGTAAGGTGGGTTGCAAAAATTCGAGGTAATGCTTGTAACGCCCAATGGAGCGGTCGTGGAGTTTCTGGGTCACTTGGGCGTAGCTGGCCGTGTTCGCGTACCGAGTGCTCTCGTGGAAGGAGATGCAGGCTTCTTCGAACGGCAAGCCAAGGAAATTGAGAAGCTTCTCGGTTTGGTGCCGCTGGTCGTGCACAAATGTCTCGTAGCGCAACGGGTAGTAGCTAAGTTTTGCCTGTGTTAGATAGTGCGCGACCAGATCATGCACGGCGACGAAATGATGGGCGAAGTGCTCGATCTTAAAGCCGCAGTGAAATCCGTGCGTGAGATAGTTCGACATGACCGACACGCCGACATCGAGGGGATGCCGGATCAAATGTACGAATTTCGCTTCCGGGAAGATCATGTGAATGAACAGCAAATAGGTTTCGTTCAACGGCAATTTGTCGGTGAAGAAGGGTTTGCCGCTTTTGAATAATCCATTCTGTTCGGCGCGGCCCAGGTAATAGTCCCGGAAAACTTGCATCCCGAAATGCTTGTCGGCCATCCATAGTTCCGCGAGCGACTCGGGAAAATCATATGGGCTGCTCACAATCTTCGGCGTGATGTATGTGAGGTCAGGGATGTATGTCAGCTCGTCGCCGGCATGGACCTTCGAGTGGTTGTTGAGCACCTGCTCGATCATCGTTGTGCCGGAGCGCGGGAACCCCAGGATGAAGATCGGTTGCGGCGTTCCTTCTCTTGCCGGGTTTTTGGGAATGAGATCGAGATGTTCGCGGATAAAGAATGATCTGAGCCGGTAAAAAAACTCTTCGATTTGTTTCGGGTCATAGGTCATATGTGGGTCGTCCGCCAGGCGCGACTTGGCTTCGCTGATATCGGCCCAGGCTTCCCCGAAGCGGCCCAAACGGTCGTAAAGGCGGCCCCGTTCGAGTTGGCGCATTGGCATCAGCGGTGCGTCGCTTTTGTTCGTGCGCGAACGTTGCAACGCGTCCAGCGCTTCTTCGAATCGCGACTCTCGCGAGAGGACGGTGGCGCGCGCCAACCCAACGTCGCCGCCGACCAATTCCAGGTTTTTTTCGGCCTTGTCAAGCAAGACATGGGCCTCGTCGAGCCTGCCCTGGATCTCGCACAGGCGCGCCCAGTTGACGAGCGTGGCCGGATTGTCGGGTTCGAGGCGGGCGGCTTCCTGGTAATATTTCTCGCTTTCTTCCAGCCGGCCCTGCTGCTGCAGATTGAGCGCGAGGTTGGCAAGAAGCTTCGGATGCGCCGCGGCAAGTTCCATCGTGCGCCGGTAATGCCATTCTCCGGCCATGAGCTTGTTTTGTGCGGAAAGAATCATCCCAAGTATGTTGTGTGCTTGGGGTCTCAGCGGGTTCAGGCGCATGGCGTGGCGCGCAGCCTCTTCGGACTCCCACAACTGACCGCTTTCGAACAGCAAGACCGTGAGTTCTTCGGCCGCCCACAGAGCCACCGGATTGATGTCTACGATCTGACGGAGGGATTCGATGGCTTCCTTGATTTCGTTGCGCCTGATTTGAACGAGATAACGCAGCTCGATGGCGCTGGCATCGCGCGGTTCTTCGGCCAATCGCTGATCGGCACATTGCAGGGCGACGTCGAGATTGTTCTGCCTTAAAGCATCCTGCCCACGGAGCAGAAGCGGGTGTAGAGGTGTTTTATTCATATGATACCGCGCGGAACGAAGTCCGGCTTCTTCAATAAAGACTTGCCCCCCAAAAAACAAACGGGGGGCGACCAGCGCCCCCCGAAAGTTCGAGAATGGATATGACTTACAGTTTGGTCGACAGACGAACCCAGAAGTAGCGTCCTACCACATCGTATGTGCCGATATCGGTGTTCGCATCCGGATAGTCGTCGTAGAACGGCGGCTGCTGGTCGAACAGATTGTCGATACCGACCGTCAGGGTCTCTGCGCCGTAGTTCACGTGGCCTTCAAGGTAGCTGTAGTAGATATCGGGAACCTTGTTCCACTTGTTGGTCGCCGGGGCGTTTGTGTCCTTCGAGCCACCGATGAACCGTTCCCTAAGCGATACGCCCCAATCATCCATGTCGTAGTTGACCCCCATCTGACCACGGAAGTGGGTGTAGCTGCCGTACTCCCCTATCGTGCCGGCATACTCCGTCGGTCCCGCGATCGGATTTGGTTCCTGGACCCAGGTATCCAGCCAGGTCAAACTAGGAGAAAAGCTCAACCCGCCACCCAAGAGATCCATCTGGTAAGTCGCGCTAAAGTCGACACCGTCGGTCTGGATGAAGTCGAGATTCGTCGTGGGTGACGTGTTACCAGTGATCTGTTTTGCCCCGTTGCGCGTGAAGCGCGAACAGAACGGCGAGGAGAGACCGACACTTTCATAGCAGGCGGTAAGCTCGGTCTGCGTATCGATCGTGCCGACGTAACCATTGACGTGAACATGCCAATAATCGACCGTCGCCGTTAGGCCCGGGATTTCCTGCGGCGTGAACACAAGTCCCAACGTGTAGGTCGTGGCCCGCTCCGGGCTTAGAGCCGGATTCGACGTATACTCCGTCAGAACCTGAGAGGAACCTCCCTGTTTGAACGTGCCTGGAACACCCTGTGCCGCGCAGTTTGCTTGTACCGTGGCGCTGACCCCAGAGGTCGCCCATTGATTGCACGGATCGATGGCAAAGTCGTAGCTCGTGTAGCTGCCGCCGAACATTTCGCCGATCGACGGGAAACGGGTTGCACGGCTGAAGATGCCGCGGAACTTTAAATCGTCGATCGGTTGCCAGTTGAGGCCGATCTTATAGGTGGGCGCTTCCTTGCTGCTGCCGGCGGTCGAGAATTCGCCGAGGCGCCCGGCAAGGCTGAGGTCGATCTTTTCGGCGAATGGCAGGTCCTTTATGATCGGAACGCTCAGTTCGCCGTACATTTCGTACGACTTAAAGCCGCCGTCGGTCGGTAGGCCGCCCTGGTCGGTCTGGCTCGTGGCATTGAGATAATCGGGGTGGGAGAATCCAGCTTCCTGCCGATACTCGAAGCCTGCCGCGAAGCCCAATTTGCCGGCCGGCAGTTCCGCGGCGGTACCATTGACGGCCGCCGTGTACATTTCCATGGAGTTGCCGCCCGTGTCGTGGGTCTCGGCGGTCAGATAGGGTAACCAAGCTGCTTTAATTGTGTTAGGCCCGAACACATCGACGGCCGACTGCCCGGCGTTCGCCGCTGCGGCGCTGCACAGCGGATCTGCGGCGCATAAGGCCGGATCCAGCGCGATCGCATAGTGCGACAGTAGGTTCAAAACATGGGTGGTGGAGACCGAACTCGTCCGCCCGTAAATCGCATTGACTTCCCACGTACCGTCGGGAATGAAGTCCAGCGTGCCTTTCAAGCCGGCGTCGACGCGGTACGTCTGAATGCTCTGGGTGTAGATACGGTTGCCGTTTTCAAGTGGACGGCGATACATATTCAGCCCAGAACCGGTCGTATTGTACGGGTTCGAAGCCGGGATGTAGATCGGTCCAGACGGATCGGGCGCCAGCTGCTCTGTCGAATTACGGTTGGTAAAATAGCCTTCGGCAAAAGCCGTGACCGACGACGAGATGTCGTATTCACCGGAGGCCGTGAGGCTGGTGCGGTCTTGCGGAGTCGACAGATAGGATCGCGCTGCATAGTTGAATGTGTCCGACGCGCCGGCCCAAGCCTGACAGCTCCCGCTCTGCCAAGTGAACGAGGTGGCGCCGCCGCACGAAGCCACCGGTTGGCCGTAGACGAAGGTATGCTTGTTATAAGTGAAAGCGTAGCCGCCGACCGCGTTGTAGCTGCCTTTCCACTGAATAACTCCGGCGGACGGTTCTTTTCGGGCCGCATGGCTGAAATAACGGTCGCCCTGCAGAACGCCGGTGCGGTTCGCATATTCGAGGCCGACGATCACATGACCTTTGTCGCCCGCATAGCCGAAGACGGCGCTCAGGTCGGAGGTGTCGTCGTCGTTCTTGTCGGTCTGGCCGTACTGGGCCGAGGCCTGGACGCCCGTGAAATCGGACTTGAGAATGACGTTGACCACGCCGGCAATGGCGTCCGAACCGTAAATAGCCGAAGCGCCGTCCTGATACACTTCGATGTGGTCGATCATGCCGGTCGGGATGGAGGTCAAGTCGACGGCCGAGCTCACGCCGGTCGCGCTACCGTTTACCGTGCGCTTACCGTCGATCAACACCAGCGTTCTGGAGGCTCCCAGACCGCGCAGGTCGATGAACGCGTCGCCATAGCCGCCGTTGTTCGTAGCCTGGCCAATCTGGCCCGAGGCCGCCGCCGGCAATTGCTGTAGCATCTGATCGACCGAGGTCGAACTCATTTTACCGATGTCGACGTTGGACAACATCGTGAGCGGGCCGGCCGAATCCAGGGTCGGTTGTGCGATGTGTGAACCGGTGACCACGACCGTTTCCATGGTTTCTTGGGCGAAAGCCGTGGTTGTGAGGCTGACCGCTGCGACGGCCGCTGCTCCGAGAAGCAATGCGGACCGCAAATTGCTGTTGATTTTGTACACTGGAACCCCCTTGGTTTCGTCGTAACGACGTTCGTTCGCGGGCATCGGTCGGCTATAAAAACTAAACTCCACGCACGTATCGACGCACGCGTCTCTTGCCCGATTGGGGAAAATGCTAGGAGCGTTGTAGGGGGGCGTCAAAAGGCGAATTACGCAGACCAATGTTTCACAAAAGATATGTTGCATTTTAGCGTCAAATTTGCATGGTGTGCTTATATTATTATAATATATAACATTTATTAGCAATAATATTACCAATACTGCATACTTTTTAGGCGAAAGTTGCCACTCACGTCACTTGAAAAAATGCCTTTGTTTTCAATATGTTACAGTAGATCCGATAGACCTGCTTGGAAAGGCATCGCTTTGATGAGAAATTAATCAGTCTTTTTATTTGGTTAACACGCATAACAATACAATCCCCCACGATTCTTCAGCAATTCCGTTGCGCATTACTTGGCGGAAAGAAATGTCAACCGACGGTCGTCGAGAGCGAGAGGCAATATTGTCTGAAACCGCGCCCGCGATTATGACCTCACGGCACATCTTCTCGCGTGGATCGTCCCGTTTGCGCGCTCATTAGGGAACCAAAGCGATGTCCGCCAAAGCAAAGCCGGAAGCTTCTTCCGTAGACACGCTCAGTTTCGAGGCAGCTCTCAAAGAGCTTGAAGGCATCGTCTCGCGTCTGGAGCAAGGACAGGTCGATCTGGAGGATTCCATTGTGCTTTACGAACGCGGTCAGGCGTTGAAGGCTCATTGCGAGCACAAGCTCAAGGCGGCCGAGAGCCGCCTGGAGAAGATCGTCCAGGGCGCCGCAGGACCGACCGGCGCGGAACCTGTCGAACTCGGTTAAACGGCATCGCTAGCGCGCGAACGGATCGTCATACGCCGCCAATACCTCGGTATCCTTGGAAGATTGCGGAAAATTTAAGGCATGCGGCCGCCGCTCCATGAGGCCTAGGTCTGTTCGTTGCCTTGATTTATTCGTTTAAAAGGCTGACCTTTTGGCCGCGGCCGCGAAATAGGCGGGGGCAACGCGCCTCTAGAGCGCGGCGACCGGAGTTTGTTCATGAGTATTCCAGCGAAAACGCGTCTTTTGGACGGCGTCGATACGCCGAGCGATTTGCGTGCGCTGCCGCGTTCCGCTCTTCGTCAGTTCGCGGACGAGTTACGCAAGGAGTTGGTCGATGTCGTGTCGGTGACCGGTGGTCACCTGGGTTCCAACCTGGGCGTCGTCGAACTGACGGTCGCCTTGCACTATGTCTTCGACACGCCGCACGACAAACTGATCTGGGACGTCGGCCACCAGGCCTATCCGCACAAGATCATCACCGGCCGGCGCGCGCGCATGCGCACGCTGCGCCAGGGCGGCGGGATTTCCGGTTTCACCAAGCGCGCCGAAAGCGAATACGATCCGTTCGGCGCGGCGCATTCCTCCACCTCGATTTCGGCGGGCCTCGGCTTTGCCGTCGCGCGCAACCTGCAAGGCAAATCGCACAACGTCGTCTGCGTGATCGGCGACGGTTCGATGAGCGCAGGCATGGCTTATGAAGCAATGAACAACGCGGGCACGACCGATGCGCGCCTGATCGTCGTGCTCAACGACAACAACATGTCGATCGCCCCGCCGGTCGGCGCCTTGAGCGCGCATCTGGCGCGTCTGGTGTCGAGCAAGCCCTATCGCGGCATCCGCAAGGTGGCGAAACGCGTTGCCAGCATTCTGCCGAAACGAATGGCGGCGCGCGTGCGCAAGGTCGAGGAATTTGCCCGCAGTTTCGTCACCGGCGGCACGCTGTTCGAGGAGTTCGGCTTCTATTACGTCGGCCCGATCGACGGCCATAATCTCGATCACCTGATCCCGGTGCTGGAAAACGTCCGCGACATGAAGAACGGCCCGATCCTCGTCCATGTGGTGACGCAGAAGGGCAAAGGCTACGCGCCCGCCGAGGCCAGCGTCGACAAATATCACGGCGTCACCAAGTTCAACGTGCTCACCGGCGAGCAGAAAAAATCGAATTCCAAGGCGCTGTCCTACACCCAGGTCTTCTCCGACGCACTGATCGCCGAAGCGAAGAAGGACAAACGCATCGTCGCCATTACCGCCGCGATGCCGGCGGGCACCGGCCTCGACTATTTCGCCAAGGAATTTCCCGACCGCTGCTTCGACGTCGGCATCGCCGAGCAGCATGCGGTGACCTTCGCCGCCGGGCTTGCCGCCGAGGGCCTCAAGCCGTTCTGCGCGATCTATTCGACCTTCCTGCAGCGCGCCTACGATCAGGTCGTACACGATGTGGCGCTGCAGTCGCTGCCGGTGCGCTTCGCCATGGACCGGGCCGGGCTGGTCGGCGCCGACGGCGCCACGCACGCCGGGGCTTTCGACGTCGCGTATCTGTCGACGCTGCCCGGTTTCGTGGTGATGGCGGCGGCCGACGAGGTCGAGCTGATGCACATGGTGGCGACCTGCGCCGCCATCGACGACCGTCCGAGCGCGGTGCGCTATCCGCGCGGCGAAGGCGTCGGACTGGAACGGCCGCTGGCCGGCACGCCGCTCGAGATCGGCAAGGGCCGCATCATGCGCGAGGGCAACTCCATTGCGATCCTCAGCCTGGGCACGCGGCTGACGGAGGCGCTGCTTGCCGCCGATAGACTATCCGCCTACGGACTTTCCGCGACCGTGGTCGACGCCCGTTTCGCCAAGCCGCTGGACCGCGATCTTCTGCGCCGGTTGGCGCGCGAGCACGAAGTACTGCTGACGGTGGAAGAGGGCGCCGTGGGCGGCTTCGGCAGTCATGTGATGCAGTTTCTGGCTTGGGAAGGGTGCCTCGACAAGGGGCTGAAAATCCGCCCGATGGTCTTGCCGGACCGCTTCCAGAACCAGGACTCGCCGGAGCGGATGTACGCGGACGCGGGTCTGGATGCGAATTCCATCGCGGCTGCGGCGCTTTCGGCACTCGGCCGCGAAGAAGAAGCCGCTTCCGTCAGCCAGATCGCGTAATTCTTGCCTCCCCCCTTGAGGGGGAGGCAGAAAAATTCGCAGCGCGAATTTTTCGGTGGGGGGTGTTGCTGATACAGAGCTCACCATTATGACTCGCGCCGACATCTTTCTGGTTGAAAAGGGCTACGCGTCGAGCCGCGCCGAGGCGCAGGCCGCCATTCGCGCGGGTCATGTCCGCGCCGACGGCAAGCCGGTGTCGAAGCCCTCGCAGATGATCGCCGAGAATGCCGCCATCGCCTATGAAAAAGCGCATCCTTATGTTTCGCGCGGCGCCTTGAAGCTCGCCGCCGCCTTGGATCGTTTTGCCCTATCGCCGGCCGGGCTGACTTGCATCGACGTCGGCGTTTCCACCGGCGGCTTCACCGAAATCCTGCTCGAACGCGGCGCGCATAAGGTTTATGCCGTCGATGTCGGCCACGGCCAGTTGCATGGGAGGCTCGCCGCCGATCCGCGCGTGATTCTTCTCGAAGGCGTCAACGCGCGCGATCTGAGGCCGGCGCACATCCCGGAACCGGCGGATTGCATCGTCGCGGATGTGAGTTTTATCAGTCTCAAGCTCGTTCTGTCGTCCGCCTTGAAGTTCGCGCGCGGCGGCGCTTGGCTGGTCGCGCTGGTCAAGCCGCAATTCGAGGCCGGCCGCGAAAACATCGCCAAGGGCGGCATCGTCAAGGACGAAGCGGCGCGCGAGGAGGCGCTCAAGGGCATTGTCGATTGGCTCGGCGGGCAATCCGCCTGGTCGGTGATCGGAACGATGGACAGCCCGGTTGCCGGCGGCGACGGCAATCGCGAATTCCTGCTGGCGGCGAGAAAAGCGTGACCGCGCTCTGTCGTCACTTTGGAACTTGCGGCGGCTGCGCCCATCAGGACATGCCCGGCGCGGACTATCGCGCCTTCAAGCGCGCCCTGGTGGTCGATGCTCTGGCGCAGCACGGCATCGAGGCGCCCGTCGAAGAAATCGTGGAAGTCCCGCCCGCCACGCGGCGGCGCGCGACGTTCAAAGCCTTGAAAGGCGAGGGCGGCGTGGCGCTCGGTTTTCACGGCGCGCGTTCGCACGACATCGTCGACCTTCGAGAGTGCCTGGTGTTGACGCCGCGGCTCGTCGCGCTGGTCCCAAAACTGCGCGAGATGCTGGCGGCGCTGCTGGGTGCGGGCGAGTCTGCGGAGCTGCGTCTTGCCGATACCGACACCGGCATCGACCTTTCGCTGCGTTGGCAGAAAACCAACGATGCGGCCACCGTCGCCGAGCTGGCGCGCTGGGCGGCGAAGCTGAAGCTCGCGCGTGTCGCGCGTCACGGCGAAACGCTGATCGAGTTGGCGCGGCCCTCTGTGCGCCTCGGCAAGGTGGAGGTGTTCGTTCCCTCCGAAGCTTTCCTTCAGCCCACGCGCGAAGGCGAGGCGACATTGCAGGCCTTCGTGCTATCCGCGCTGTCCGGCGCAAAGCGGGTCGCCGATCTGTTCGCCGGCTGCGGAACCTTCGCGTTGCCGCTGGCAGAGCGCGCCCGCGTGCATGCGGTGGAGATCGAAGCGCCCATGCTCGACGCGCTGTCGTCCGCCGCTCGCGCCGCATCGGGCCTCAAGCCCGTTACCGTCGAAAGACGAAATCTTTTCAAACACGCGATCTCCGCATCCGATGTCGGCGGGTACGATGCGGTTTGCCTCGACCCGCCGCGCGCGGGCGCCCTCGCGCAAGCACAAGCTTTGACCCTCTCCAAGGTCAAGCGCGTGGCCTATGTCTCCTGCGATGCCGACACCTTCGCGCGCGACGCGCGCATTCTGATCGGCGGCGGCTACCGCCTGGCGCGCGTTTTGCCCGTGGACCAATTTCTCTGGTCGTCGCATATTGAGCTGGTGGCGGCGTTCGAACGGGTTTGACGATGCGGGCCATTCTTTTCGCGGCGATCCTGGCCGGACTGTGTTCGACGCCGGCGCTTGCCGCGAACGGCTTCTCCGACTGGGCGGCTGTCGTCGTGGCGGGCGATTGGCATGCGCATTCCGGCGCGCCCAGCGAAGTCTTCGACAATGCGCGGCGCGACATCGCGAACGAACTGGTTTCGATCGGCTTCTCGCCGTCGAACATCGAACAATTCTCGGTGCGGCCGGAGCGCTATCCCGCCGCCGCGCCGCTCGCCGCGACGGCGCAATACATCGCCGGCGGGTTGTGGGATTTGTCGAACCGCACCAGCGGCGGGTGCCTGGCCTATTTCACCTCGCACGGTTCTCCCGACGGCATCGCCCTGGGTGACGCGTCGCTTTCGCCCGATCAGATGGCGCACATCGTCGGCAATTCCTGCGGTAAGCGACCGACGGTGGTGATCGTGGCGGCCTGCTATTCGGGGGTGTTCGTTCCGGCGCTGGAAGCGCCCAACCGGATCATTTTGACCGCGGCGGCGGCCGACCGCCCATCGTTCGGCTGCGGCGAGACCGACAAATACACCTTCTTCGATACCTGCGCCGTGCAATGGCTGACCAAGGCCGGCGATTTCGCCGCTTTCGGCAAGGATGTGATCGGCTGCGTCGAGGCGCGCGAGAAAAAGGAAAAGGTCGACCTGCCGTCCAAGCCGCAACTTTTCATCGGCGCGTACGACGCGAACACCTTTCCGCGATGGAAATAAAACCGCGGGCTATTTCTTCGTCGCAGTCGTCTCGTTGCCCTGGATGATCGCCGTGCGCAGCTGGTCGGTGATGTCGGTCATGCCGCCCGGCGCGTGCGGGGTGAGGATCACCTTGCTGCCCGCCGAGACGCCGATCTCCTTCAGCGTATCGAAATACTGCGTCAGCAGCACGAGGTTCAGCACTTCATGCTCGTTTACGGTGCTGACCTTGTCGGTGAAGGCGGCGATGGATTCGCGCAAGCCGTCGACGATGGCGCGGCGCTGCTTGGCGATGCCCTCGCCCTGAAGGCGCTTGGATTCCGCCTCGGCTTCGGCGTTTTTGACCACCAGGATTTTGTTAGCTTCGCCCTTCGCGTTGGCGGCGACCTGCAGGCGCTGTTGCGTCTGGATTTCGTTCATCGCGGCCTTGACGTTGTCGGCGGGGTTGACGTCGGTAACCAAGGCATTCGGAATCTCGAAGCCGTAGACTTTCATCGAGACGTCGAGTTCGCTTTTCACGGCGGTGCCGATGTCGTCCTTCTTCTCGAACACTTCGTCGAGGCTCATTCTGGGAACCTTGGCGCGCACCACGTCGAGCACATAGGAACTGATCTGCTGCACATGGTCCTGCAGCTTGTAGAAGGAATCCGCCTCGCTGCCTTCGACCACCCGGTACTGCACCGCGACCGAGATTTTCACGAAGACGTTGTCGAGCGTCTTGGTGTCGACCTCCACGAGCAATTGCTGCACGCGCAATGAAACGCGCTGAACGATGGTCTCGATATAGGGGATCTTGAAATTCAGTCCGGGATTGGCGGTGCGGACATATTTGCCGAAGCGCTCGACGATCGCGCGGCTTTGCTGCTGCACCGTAAAATAGCTTCCCAGTATGATGGTGAGTACGAAAAACGCGGCAACGCAAATAATAATCGTGATGACGACGTCCATGACGTATCCCTTTCCCGAAACGATTTAGCAGCCCGTCTGCCCTCTGTGTCTCAGCGCGTGGTCGGCCAACACCAAAGCCATCATCGCTTCCCCAACGGGCACGGCGCGGATGCCGACGCACGGATCGTGACGCCCTTTCGTGACGATTTCGGTCTCGTTGCCGTCCACGTCGATGGTTTTGCGCGGCGATAGAATGGACGAAGTCGGCTTCACCGCGAAGCGCGCCACGATGGGCTGGCCGGAGGAAATCCCGCCCAAAATTCCGCCCGCGTGATTGGAGAGGAATTTCGGCTTGCCGCCGCGTCCCTTGCGCATCTCGTCGGAGTTTTCCTCGCCCGACATCGCGGCGGTGGCGAAGCCGTCGCCGATCTCCACCGCCTTCACCGCGTTGATGCTCATCATCGCCGAGGCGAGGTCGGCGTCCAGCTTGGCATAGACCGGCGCGCCGAGACCCGCCGGAATGCCTTCCGCCACCACTTCCACGATGGCGCCGCAGGAAGAGCCGCGTTTACGCACGCCCTCCAGATATTCCGTCCACGGAACAATCGCCTTGGCGTCGGGGCAAAAGAAGGGGTTGCGCAAAACCTCGTCCCAGTTCCAGCGCTTGCGGTCTATGGTTTGCGTGCCCATCTGGATCAGCGCGCCGCGCACGCGCACGCCGCGATAGAGGCTATCCAGCACCTTGCGTGCGACGGCGCCCGCCGCCACCCGCGCCGCGGTTTCCCGCGCGCTCTGCCGCCCGCCGCCGCGATAGTCGCGCACGCCGTATTTGGCCCAATAGGTGTAATCCGCGTGACCTGGGCGGAATTTGTCGCGGATGTCGGAATAATCCTTCGAACGCGCATCGACGTTTTCGATCAGCAGCGCGATGGGCGTGCCCGTCGTCACTTGTTCCTTCATCCGTTCGTCCTGAAAGACGCCGGACAGGATGCGCACGCGGTCGGGTTCCTTGCGCTGGGTGACGAATTTCGATTGGCCGGGGCGGCGGCGGTCCAGATCGGCCTGGATGTCGGCTTCGGTGAGCGCGATGCCCGGCGGGCAGCCGTCGATCACGCAGCCCAGCGCCGGGCCATGGCTTTCGCCGAACGTCGTGACCCGGAACATATGGCCGAACGTGTTGTGAGACATCAGTCCCCGTTCTTGCCCACGACGATGTCGGGGGCATCAGGCGCTTTCATTCCGATGATATGATAGCCCGCGTCGACGTGCAGGCATTCGCCCGTGACCGCCTTGCCCAGGTCGGATAACAGGAATAATGCCGCACTTCCCACTTCGGCGGTGCTCACCGTCCGGCGCAAAGGCGAGTTGTATTCGTTCCATTTGAGGATGTAGCGGAAATCGCCGACGCCCGAGGCCGCCAGCGTCTTGATCGGCCCCGCCGAAATCGAGTTCACACGAATGGCCCGCTTGCCGAGGTCCTCGGCCAGATAACGCACGCTGGCTTCCAGCGCCGCCTTGGCCACGCCCATCACGTTATAATGCGGCATCACCTTTTCGGCGCCGTAATAGGTGAGGGTGAGCAAGCTGCCGCCGCCGTTCATCAGCTTCTCGGCGCGCTGCGCGACGGCCGTGAACGAGAAGCAGGAAATGTTCATCGTCATCGCGAAGTTTTCGGCCGTCGTGTCGACGTAGCGGCCCTTCAGCTGCTCCTTGTCGGAGAAGGCGACGGCATGGACGACGAAATCGAGATTGCCCCAAACCTTGGTCAATGCCTCGAACAGCGCATCCAGCGATCCTGGGTCGGTGACGTCGCAGTCCAGCACGGCGACGGGCTTCAGCGGTTCGACCAGCGGCAGGACGCGCTTCTTGAAGGTATCGCCCTGATAGGTGAAGGCCAGCTCGGCGCCGGCCTCGGCAAGGCTTTGGGCGATGCCCCACGCAATCGAGCGCTCGTTGGCCACGCCCATGATAAGGCCGCGTTTGCCCTTCATCAGGCCTTCGAACGCCATGCGTGTACTCCCATCGGTTTGCATGCTTCCAATGCGCGAAAAGGCCAGCAAAATCAAGAAACGGGATTGCTGCCGGTCGGGCGGGCAGGCGAACGATACAACTATAGGTACATGTTACGCCTACTAGCAACCAATCTGGTTTGAATAAGAAGGCTTAATCCTTGGTTTCGTATGATATCGGGCTTTTCGCAGAGGATTGTATGCCTCGGACGCCGCACAAATTCAGGGATTTTCTCGAGCGCGCCAGTCTTCGCGACATCGGCGTGCCGGCGCTGCTTGCAGCCGCCGTGTTGTTTGTCTCTGCGATGTCGATGCTGAACGCCAACGTCTCGGCGCTACGCGAGAGCTACGGCCGGGTCCAGCGGTCGAACAGCGTTTTGCTCGACCTCGCAGAGATCAACACGCTGGTCATGGGGATCGACATGACGGTGCGCGGCTACGCGCTCACCGACAATCCGGACTTTCTGGTCTACGAGGCCGACAACCGCAATCGCCTTGGCATGGCGATCGACAACCTCGCTTCCTTGCTGTCGGACGAACCGGGACAGTCGGCCAGTATGGCAAAACTGCGCGCACTCGTTGCAAGCCACGAGGAAGTCTTTTCGCAACTCTCGAGTCTCGGCCCGGGTCACGCGAAGGACGTGGCGGCCGTGATCGTCGATCCGGAGAAGCGGAAGATACGATACGCCGTGCAGAATACGCTGACGGCCATGCACAATGGCGAAATGAAACAGCTCTCCGCGCGCCAACAGGCGGTGGAGCGTCAAGTATCACATACCTTCAATCTTGCGCTCGGCATCGTCGCGTTTGCCTTCGTCGCCGGTGCGGTCGGCTTTGCCCTGACGCTCTTCGGCCGCCGCGCGCAATCGTGATTTTTCCTTTCTGTAGAATAACTTACTATTGTTGATGAATATAACAACTACTGTTATAATACCAAACATGGTCTATTACGAAAGATATCTTCAAACGAGCATTTGCGAAGCGCTGATCCTCGTGCCGATCGTTTTTCTGAACGGTCCCCGGCAGGCAGGTAAAAGCACGTTGGCAAGGCACCTGGCCACGGCGCCACTTGATGCCGACTACACGACGTTCGACGACATCAGCACGTTTGCTGCGGCTTCCGCAGACCCGGAAGGTTTTCTGCGGGGCTTTGCGAAACCGCTTATCGTCGACGAAGTGCAAATGGTTCCCGATGTTTTCCGAGTCATCAAATCGCTCGCGGACGAGTATCGCCTAAGAGACAAGGCGCATGCCAATGGGCGGTTCCTGCTGACAGGATCGGCAAACGTGCTGGCGTTGCCCGGACTTGCCGATGCGCTGGTCGGAAGGATGGCAGTTCTCACCTTGTATCCTTTTTCGGCGGGTGAAGCCCTAGGCCGCGGCAAACCGGTCATCAACGGATTGTTCGATCAACATCTCGCGTCTGGCAACGACAACGCAGACGGCAAGCGTTACACGCTAGAAGAAATCGTCAACCGCGCAACGTTTCCCGAAATATCCGGCGCGCGCAGCACTGACGCCACCTTGTGGTTCAACGGCTACATCTCCACGTTGCTGCAACGCGATGTGCGGCAGTTGGCGGAAATCGAAAAAGTATCGGCGTTGCCTAATATCCTGAATGCGCTTGCGGCAAGGACTGGCGGGCTGCTGAACGACGCGGACTGCGCTCGCGACGCCAAACTTAACGCCATGACGTATCGCCGCTACCGGGTGCTGATACAACAGCTTTTCCTGATCGCGCTGGTGCCGCCTTGGTCTCGCAATATCGGCAAGCGTTTTGTCAAGTCGCCAAAGGTGTATTTCACAGATACTGCGTTACTCTGCCATCAACTGGGCGTCGAGCTTGGCACTCTGCCGCAAAGAAACCCCGGGCTATACGGGCGTATCGCGGAAAACTTCGTTGCTTCGGAATTAATGAAACAGATCGCGATGCTGCAAGACGGAGTGCTTTATCATTTTCGCACGCAGGACAATCGCGAGGTGGATTTCGTAATCGAGCGCCGCTCGGGCGCGCTGATCGGCATTGAGGTCAAGGCGCGCGAATCCGTGACGGCCGAAGACTTCGCGGGGCTGAAAGTTCTGAAAGAACTTGCAGGCAAGGATTTCACGCGCGGCATCGTCCTCTACATGGGACGCGAAACGATTGCATTCGCCGACGATATGCTGGCGGTGCCGCTGGAGACACTCTGGACGCTAAATATGGATGTGACGGCTGAGAAAGACATCCACCAAATTGGATGGGACCATGTTTTCTGGGCGGACTATGGTGACAGTACTCGAGTACGCTGCTTTATAGAGAAAGAAACGATAGACGACTATTTTCACAATCACGCGACGAAACAGCAAACGTTAGAGGCGATCAGGAAACATTGGAAAGTGATCTGGCCGATCCTTGAGCGGAAAATTCTGGACGGTCAGATTAAATTCGTCCATCATGATCGCGGCCTGCAGATGATCCGCCAAGTCACGTTGATACCGCAAGATTTCGGCTACAAGGATTTCCGCGAACGCGCCTGACGCCGTTATTTGGGCTTCGCTCTCGGATCGTAGCTCGCTTTCCAGCCTTCGGCGAATTTCTTGAGGTCCGCGTCCTCGCCGTCCGGCAAGGTCACGATCAGGCGCGCATAAAGATCGCCCGCCGCCTCGCCGCCGTGGGCGGGAATGCCTTTGCCCTTGAGCCTGAGCACCGTGCCGGTGTTGGAGTTCGCCGGAACGCTCAGCGACACCGTGCCCGTCAGCGTCTTGACCGGAACCTTGCCGCCCAGCACGGCCTCTTTGAGCGAGACGGGCAGGTCGATCTTCAGGTCGCGTCCGTCGCGCGTGAAATCGGGGTGCGGCGCCACCGAAACGTGGATCATCACGTCGCCCGGCGGACCGCCGCTCTTGCCCGCGCCGCCGCGGCCTTTCAGCCTGATCTGCTGGCCGTCCTTGAGGCCAGGCGGAATCTTGACGTCGATCTGCTCGCCGTTGGGCAGCACCACGCGCCTGGTTCCGCCATGCGCGGCTTCTTCGAAGCTGACCATGGTTTGCACGGCAAAGTCCTGTCCGGCGCGTGGTTGAGCGCGTCCGCGCCCGCGTCCGCCCAGGCCGCCGAGCAGGTCGGCGAACAAATCTTCCGGGCGGAAGCCTTCGGCGGTTTCGCCCTCGCGCCCGTGGCCTTGATCGGTCCAGGTGAAATGAAAATCGTTCGGGTTCGCGCCCTGGCCGGGTCCGCCTTGGCCGAACGGTCCGCCGCGGAAGCCCTGGGCGCGCGGATCGAAGCCGCGCGCGTTGCCGGCCTCGTCGATCTGTCCGGCATCGAATTTGGCGCGTTTTTCCTTGTCGCCCAGGATGTCGTAGGCGCCGCTGATTTCCTGGAAGCGCTTTTTCGCGCCCGCATCACCGCCACCCTTGGTGTCGGGGTGGTGCTTCTTGGCGAGCGTCCGGAACGCCTTTTTGATCTCTGCTTCGCTGGCGCCTTTGGGGACGCCGAGCACTTCGTAAGGGTCTCGCATGCCTTCTCCAGCCGCCGGGACTCATGGGCGGCAGCTACTATATAGGGACTAGTTTCTTTCTGCGTTAAGGGGTCGGAGGAGCCGGCGCTGGTGGCAGCGCGGCCAGCCGTTTGGCGGCTTCCGCCACGCCGCCGGCGGCCGCGGCTTTGTAGAGAGCCCGCGCCGCTTCGATATTCTTCGGAATCGCGTCCCCCTGTTCGTAGAGTTGGCCGAGTTCGTACTGCGCCATCGGATGGCCGGCCTGTGCGGCCATGGCCAGCCAGGGCGCGGCGGCTTTGGGGTCGGGCGGGCCGGCTTCGCCCTTGAGCAGCATGTCGCCGAGATCGGCCTGGGCGGTGAACAGCCCCGCCTCGGCGGTGCGCTGCAGCATCGCCTCGGCCGCTTTCGGGTCCTTTTGCACGCCTTTGCCGGTGCGCAGCATGATTCCCACATTGCGCATGGCGGCCAGATCCACCTCGTCGATGGTCGACCATTTCTTGTAGGCCGCTTCGAAGTTGCCCGAATCGTAGTCTTTCAGCCCTTCGTCGAAGATCGTTTTGATGGCGGCCGACGAATCCACCGGGTCGTCGGCGCAGGCGGCGAGGACGGCGCCGGCGAGGCAAAGGGCGAGCAGAGCGGGGTGTATCTTGCGCATAGCCGCCCTACGTTAGCAGACCGGCGCTTCCGCGCGCAAAACTTAGGTGATATGCGACAGGATATGAGCGAGATCGGCGGACCTGTTGACGACGGCGGCATTGTGGCCGCCAAGGATCCTTTCGAGATGTTTTCCGCCTGGATGAAAGAGGCGGACAAGACGGAGCCCAACGAAGCCAACGCCATGGCGCTGGCCACCGTGGACGCCGAGGGCCGGCCCGACATCCGCATGGTGCTGCTGAAGGGCGTGGATGCGCACGGTTTCGTCTTCTACACCAACACCCAGAGCGCCAAGGGCGAGGAGCTTGCCGTCCTTCCCTACGCCGCGCTCAATTTCCATTGGAAGACCTTGCGCCGGCAGGTTCGGGTGCGCGGGCCCGTGACGACGGTCAGCGCCGAGGAGGCGGACGCCTATTTCGCCTCGCGCGCCAAGACCAGCCAGATCGGCGCCTGGGCTTCGGCGCAGTCGCGCGCCATGGAGGGCCGCTGGGTCTTCGAGAAGGAGATCGCGAAATTCGCGATGAAATACGCGCTGTCGACGGTTCCGCGGCCGCCGCATTGGTCGGGCTACCGCATTAGCCCGCTTCAGATCGAATTCTGGCGCGACCGGCCGTTCCGCCTGCACGACCGGCTGGTCTATCGCCGCGACGGCCCCGACATACCCTGGCGCACGGAGCGCTTGTTCCCATGACGCCGGCCGTGTCCCAGTACGAAAGCACGATCGCCGAGCATGGCGCGCTGATGCGCCGCGTGGCGTTGGCCGCGGTCGTCACGGGCCTGTTCCTCGTCGCGATCAAAATCATCGCCTTCATTGTCACCAATTCCGTCGCGATGATGGCCTCGCTGGCCAATTCCGCGCTCGACGTGATCGGCTCGTTCGTCAATCTTCTGGCGGTACGCCACGCGCTGACGCCCGCCGACCGCGAGCACCGCTTCGGGCACGGCAAGGCCGAGCCGCTGGCCGGCTTGGCGCAGGGCGCCTTCATCGCCGGCTCGGCGATGTTTCTGGTGGTCGAATCCGCCGAGCGGCTGATCGCGCCGCGCCCCGTCGAGCACGGCTTCGCGGGCTTGGCGGTGATGGCCGTCTCGATCGCGGCGGCCATCTGCCTTGTCGTCGCCCAGCGGTTCGTCGTGAAGCGCACCGGATCGATCGCGATCAACGCCGACTTCATGCATTATCTGGGCGACATCGGCGTCAATCTGGGCGTGATCGTCGCCATCGTTCTGGCCACGACCTTCCGTCTTCAGGCCGCCGATCCCGTCATCGGCATCCTGGTCGCGTTCCTGCTGGCGGCGGGCTCTTGGAACGTGTTCCGCCAAAGCTGCAACCAGTTGATGGACCGCGAGCTGCCCGACGCCGACCGCGAGCGCATCAAGCGCATCGTCATGCGCCATCCCGAAGTGCACGACATGCACGATCTGCGCACCCGCGCGGCGGGCTTGCGCGCCTTCATCCAGGTTCACATCGAGCTCGACCCGGCGCTCGGCCTGATGGCGGCGCACAAGATTGCCGACGAGGTCGAGGCCGCTCTCAACGAAGCCTTCCCCAACGCCGAAGTGATCATCCACGAGGACCCGGAAGGTTACGAGGCTGTCGCCGGCCTGGCGAAGTCGTAAAGGCGAAGTGCGAGGTGCGAATGGCGAGGTGGGTCCAACTATTCGCTATTCGCCATTCGCTATTCGCTTTAATCTCTCCCCATGACCCCAGCCAAAACCAAACCCAAGCACGAACCCGTCCCGCCGCCCGCCGCCGAAGAGCAACGCACGCTGATCCTCACCGGCGCCAGCCGCGGCATCGGGCACGCCACCGTCAAGCGGTTTTCCAGCGCCGGCTGGCGCGTCATCACCTGTTCGCGCCATCCGTTCCCGGAGGATTGCCCGTGGGCGAGCGGCCCCGAGGATCACATCCAGGTCGATCTTTCCAACGCCGCCGACACGCTGCGCGCCGTGGCCGAGATGCGCGAGCGGCTGACGCACGGCAAGCTGCACGCGCTGGTCAACAACGCCGGCATTTCGCCCAAGGGCAAGCTGGGCGCGCGGCTGACCACGCTGACCACGCCGATGGAGATCTGGCAGCAGGTCTTCGAGATCAATTTCTTCGCCGCGTTTCGCCTGGCGGTGGGGCTGCGCGACGAGCTGACCGCCGCGCACGGCGCCATCGTCAACGTCACCTCCATCGCGGGCAGCCGCGTGCATCCCTTCGCGGGCTCGGCTTATGCGGCGTCGAAGGCGGCGCTGGCGGCGCTGACGCGCGAGATGGCGGCGGATTTCGGCCCGCTGGGCGTGCGGGTGAACGCCATCGCGCCCGGCGAGATCGACACCGCGATCCTCTCGCCCGGCACCGAGAAGATCGTGCAGACCATCCCGCTGCGCCGCCTCGGCCACCCCGAGGAAGTCGCCAAGGCGATTTATTATCTGTGCACGGAGCAATCGAGCTACGTGACGGGCGCGGAGTTGCACATCAACGGGGGGCAACACGTTTAGAGAATCCCTCGCCCCCGCAGGGGGAGAGGGCAGGGTGAGGGGGGCTTTTACCTTCTCCTTATGGGAGAGTTCCCTCGATTATCGGACTGCACCTGCGACGGTGTTAACCCTCGTTTCAAACTACAATTGGGTGAGCTGCTGCCGGTTCGGTTGACACCCACTTAAGCTAATCCAGCCTTCTCCTCGAAGTCCATCGGGCTCACATACCCTATCGTCGAGTGGCGCCGTCTCGGATTGTAGAAGCATTCGATGTAGTCGAACACGTCAGCCCTTGCTTCGTTCCGCGTCCGGTATGTTTTGCGCGCCGTGCGTTCGGTTTTCAGCGAAGAGAAGAAGCTCTCCATTGCCGCATTGTCCCAGCAATTGCCTGAGCGGCTCATCGAGCAGGTAACGCCGTGGTCGGCCATCAACCGCTGGAACTGTTCACTGGTGTATTGGCTACCACGATCCGAGTGATGGAGAAGCGCATCGGGCTTGCCTCGCCGCCAAATCGCCATCAGCAGCGCATCGGTGACGAACTGCGCCGTCATCGTGGCGCTCATCGACCAGCCGACCACCCGCCGGGAGAACAGATCGATGACCGCTGCCACATAAAGCCAACCTTCCCCCGTCCAGATGTACGTAAAATCAGCGATCCATTTGCGGTTTGGGGCTGGGGCTTCGAAGGCCCGGTCCAGCACGTTGGGAGCGACGGCGCTCGCCTGCCGTTGACCCGGATCGGATGGCAGGCGACGTCGCCGCGGACGCGCTTTGAGCGCCTGCAGCCGCATCAGTCGTTCGACCCGATGCAGCCCGCAAGACACGCCGTCCTCGATCATGTCATGCCACACGCGCCTGGCGCCGTAGGTCCGGTCGCTCGCAATGAAGCTCGCCCGCACCTTGGCTCCCAGCTCTTCGTCGCTGTGGCTGCGCCGACTTCGCGGTCGCGTGAGCCATGCATAGAAGCCGCCACGCGAGACACCGAGCGCCCCGCACAACCATTCCACCGGCCAGATTCCTCGGTGCTTCGCGATGAAGGTGAACATCATGTGCTCTCCTTCGCGAAGTAGGCCGCGGCTTTTTTTAGGATGTCCCGTTCGGCTTTGAGCTTCGTCACTTCGCGCTTGAGCCGCGCGATCTCTGCCTGTTCGGGCTTCTGCTGCCCATGGCCGGGAAAGGCCTGCTGCGGATCGACCGCAAAATCCTTGACCCAATTGCGCAGCACTGTCTGGTGAACACCCAAATCCTTGGACGCCTGCGCGTATGCCACGCCGCGCTCCTTGATCAGCTTCACCGCCTCAAGCTTGAACTCTCGCGTAAACTTCCGTCGTTCCATGGTCTGCCTCCGGTTTCCATAAAAACACCAAACTCGGTGTCTTCAAAACCGGCAGCAGCTCAGAATGCCATCTCCAAAGCCTGGGTTACACGCTCGTCGGTATTTGAGAACAGATGCCCATAGACGCCCAGGGTGACCGTCGGGCTCCCATGCCCCAGCCGGCGCGAAATCGTCAGTACGTCGAGTCCCGAAGCGATTAGCTGGCTGGCGTGGGTGTGTCGTAGGGCGTGGAATGTTGCGGACACGCCAGCAGCCTTCGAAGCTACGGACCATTCCTTTGTTACCGCGTTCGGGCTGCGAGGCTTGCCATTGAACGTCGGGAACACCAGCGCGTCCGGTGCCAGCTTGCCAGCGCCCATGGCTAGGTTGAGTTCCTGTTGGGCTCTCCAGTGTGTCCTCAGTTCAGCCACAAGGTAAGCTGGTAGCGCGATCGAGCGGCGCCCGTGTCGCGTCTTCGGTTCTTTGAACCGCAATCCCGCCTTGGTCTGTTCTAGCGACCGCTCGATGCGAGCGACAGCGCGGTCCAAATCGATGTCCTGCCAGCGCAGCGCCAACAATTCGCCGCGCCGCGCGCCGGTTCCCAAAGCCATGAGAACGATCGGGCGCAGCGTGCGCCCGCGAAGCTTCGCCAGAATCGCCTTAATGGCGTCGGCAGAGAGAATTTCAATCTCCGCCGACGCGACGCGCGGTGGATCGACAAGAGCTGCGACATTCGCCTGTACGACGCCCCATCTTGCAGCATGCCCGAGGGCGCGATGGATGACACGGTGAACATGCGTTACGGTACGGGCTGACAAGCCACGATCCGCCGCGCGCCCTTCACGCAGCAATTTTGCGTACAACTCCGTCAGATCGACGGGGCGTAGCCTTTGGATGCGGGCCATCCCGATGTTCGGGATAACCTGTTTATGCAGAAGCCCGCTGTAGCGCTCAAGTGTTTTGGGGCTGACGTTCGCGGTCGCCCAGTCGCGCTCCCAGCGCTCCAAAAACTCCGCGACCGTGACGCGCGACGGGTCGACTGCTTGGCCGATATGTTCGGCATTGATGAGGCGTACCAGTTCCGCTTCTGCTTCCCGCTTCGTTCCTTTGAAGCTGGTAAAGCGAGTTTTGCGCCGACCAGTCAGCGGATCAGTGCCGACGTCGAATTTCAACTCCCACGATCGTGAACCGCGCCGTCGGATGTGACCAGTCATTTTTGCCTCCTCTTAGAGACAGCCTTTACTTGCCGTTGATTTAAGCGGTCATCGAACTGTTGGCCGGCAGTCGACTCTTGCTCGATCATCTCGTCTCGTATCGCTTCAGCGTTGAAGCGCTCTGTCAAAACACCAAGGTCGTCCCGGATCGAGCTGATGGCGGCTTTCCAATGTTCGATTCTCTTAGCTCGTGACTCGGCCGGATGGACAGCAAGGGGCAGGCCGAGAGGCGCACCTCGCAGTTCCGCCGTGATCATGCTGGCCACATGCAGGCCACTGGTATCTCGGATTGATTTAAACGCTCGCTGCCAAGACAGCCCAACTTCCGTCGAGAGAGGTTTGGTTACGCGAGGTTTGTCGGTCAACGGGGCGGGGCGAAGTTGGTCGAGCAATGCTTTGATTGAAGCGTAGGTTTGGTCGAACGCGTGGGCTTCATGCAACCACGTCCGGGAATTGGGACCGTTTTCGATTTCGACGGCCAACCCAATCAGTCGTGCGACGGCGTAAGTCTCTCTGCTGCCGAACCGTCGGGATATTGTACGGTCATCTTCGAATGACCTGCGCAGGCGATGCTCAACTTCCTGGGCGAGGGATCGTCCACTGTTTCGAGCCGCCTTCTCGATGTCACACCGCGTGTCGGAGCGAATTCTTGCACTGAAGACGCTACCTTTGTCGACATAGGGTCCTTTGGGCTTCCTACCGGCTTTTGCCATCGCACGATTTCTCCCAGGTATTTGACTTACAAATATTTGTCAAATGGAGTGGTTCTGTCAAGTCCACCCTGGTAGCAAGTGGATCATGTTGCTTCGGGAGCAAATGATGCGTGACGAAAATGACGCCGACTGCCTCACCATGACCATCCCGGAGGCTGCCAAACGGCTCGGCCTCAGTCGGAACGGCGGGTATGAGGCCGCCAGAAGCGGCGAAATCCCGTCGATCAAAATCGGCAAGCGCATTCTCGTACCCAAAGTGGCGCTTGAGAGGCTCTTGGCAGGAACCACTTCGCCAAAGGCGAGCTAGCCGTGTCCGCGGGGATAAATGCGCGCCTTGGGTTCGCGCTTTCGCAGCCGCCATCCGCAAACGTCCGGTTCGCGGTCCACAATCAAAGATCAGAAAGGTGTATGAGATGACAAAGCCAAGGCCGAGCGAGTTGAGCGAGAGCGTAGTCGAGGAAACGCTGCTCTTGAACGCCCTGGGACGCATCGCACATGTGCTGCGTCCTTACCCTTTTGAAATCAAGACGCCGGAGAAGACACAGGACGAGCTTGCCGTGGAGCGAGCCGTTGCGGCACTGCGCGAGCGCGGTCTCGTTCAAGGCAAGGAGACCGATCCGAACTTGACGCGCGCCGGCGTGGAGGTGGCGCGCGAAATTCTCGCACGAAAATCGGACGATTGAATTGAGGGCGACAAATGTCGATCGCGCAGTGCGAGGCGACGCGTGACGGCGCGCGATGATGATGGCCATGAGCGCGCGCCGTCATTGCCGCCATGGCCGTAAGCGTCGGCGGCAACCGAAGAGTCGTAGGGGTGAAATATGAAAATTCTGACGACGTTTTCGCGTTTTGAGGCGCTCACACGGTCCGGCCGTCGAATTGATCTTGCTGAGCCTGACGTATCACTGATCCGCGCGCGCGACTTGGCGGAGCATCTTGCGAAGCTTCCGATGTATCGCGGTGCGACTTGGGGTTTCTACTCGATCGCGCAGCATTCGTGCATCGTCGCCGGAGAAATGGCACGCGAGGAGGGGCCGGCCGCCGGCCTTTACGGGCTCCTACACCACGCGCATGAGGCGTTGAGCGATAACGCCATCCAAGTGCGGGTGTCGATTGTCCACGTAATTCATGAAGCCTTCGGCCTCAAATGGCCGATGCCCCCGAGCACGGAAAGCGCGCTAGCCTTTGCCCATGCTTGCGCCGAACTAACTGAACTTCGCCAACTTTGCGTGAGCTGTGAGGACGAAGCGGTTGCACTCGAAGACGCCGGAGCGGCGATGTTGCGCGCGAGGATCAGGCCCGTGGCATGGGATCGTGCGCAGGAACTATTCGTCGAGGCGTTGCGCGTCTACGCACGAGCATCTTCGGCGTCGCATCCGGCCCGTCCTGTCTTCGAGGATATTCTGTGAGGAAGCCACACCATCATCACTTGACAGCTACGAGCGGCGCTTCGCCGGTTCGCCAGGGCTGTGCCCGCTGTGAAGGCAAAGGCCGCCAAGCGACACCGTCGATTCTAGGTGGAGGTCGTTGAATGGACGCGCGGGATCGGGAGACGGCTGCTGATATTGCGAGCCGATACAAACTCCGACGGAAGCATCCAAACGAATGGCGCGGCGAATGTCCGTGCTGTGGCTACTCCGAGGCTTTCGTTCTGACCAGCAAGGGAGGATTGCCGCTCTTCTGGTGCGCGAATGGTTGCGCACGCGACGCTCTCGTCTCCGTCGTTTTTGGGCAAAGAGCGGCGACGCCCGCGCGGAGCCATGCGGCTGCGCCGGCGCAAGATCGGACCGAACTGGCGAGGCGGCTGTGGCACGGCACGCGACCCGCCGCTGGTTCTCTGGTCGAGCACTATCTCGCGTCGCGCGGCTTGGTGCTCCCGCCAGGCGATGCTCTGAGATTTGAGGCGAGTGCACTTCATCCCAACAAATCTCGCTTGCCGGCCATGCGAGCGGCCGTGAGGGACCGCGCCGGAAGCGTCATTGCGCTCCACACGACGTACTTGCGCGGCGATGGAAGCGGCAAGGCGGACGTCGACCCGCCGCGATCGACGCTTGGTGGAACATGCGGTGGCGCAGTGCGGCTCTTTCCGGCTGGCGAAAGGCTGATCATCGGCGAAGGAATCGAGACGTCGCTGGCGGCGGCCGAACTTCTGGGAGCGCCCGCTTGGGCAGCTTTGAACGCGGGCAATCTCGCGGGCGCCATTACGCCGCCCAGCGACGTTCGCGAAGTGATGATTGCCGTCGACAATGACGCGCCCGGTCGACGCGCAGCGAGCGAAGCGCTCAAACGGCTACGCGCTCTCGGTTTCGTGGTCAAGGTCGCGCTGCCCGATGCACCCGGCGACGATTTCAACGACGTGCTGAAGCGCCGGCGTGGGATCAAATGAAATGGCGGGCGGGGGAGACGGATTTGACGTTCGCGACGACCTCCCCGGTGCGGACGGTCCGCCAGCGGGAGACCCCGCAAAGCGCGGAGGAAAACGAGATGCACAGCGCACGGTCCTGCATGACATGCTGACCTCGGGGGACATAGAACTGTGGCTTTGCGCCGACAACGGCGAGGCAATGGCGTCCGTCGGGCCGGAGAATATGCCGGTCAAATCGCGGCCGTTCGAATATTTCGGCCAGTCCGAATACACCAAGCGAACCGGCGAGCCGCTAGGCGCCACTCGCCTCGGTGAATTCGCCGCGCTGGCAATTGCCGGAGCAGTAAATGGCGGCCGGCGCTTTTCTCCGTGCCGGCGTTGGGCTGAGACAGCAGGCGGGGATATAGCGTGCGACCTGGGCGGGTCGGACGATCCAAACCGGGGCTACGCCGTCATTGATCGAAATGGCGGCGGCTGGAAGATCGTTGAGGCCGTGGCAGACGTAAAATTCTCGCGTCCTGCCGACGCGCTCGCAATGCCGAAGCCGGAACATGATGCGGCCCGCGTCGAGACCCTTCAGGAATTCTTGAGCTTGCAGTCCAAGGATGACCTTGCGCTCGCATGGGCGTGGCTCGTTTGCGCGGCCCGGCCAGGTGCCAAGGCTTATCCGATTGCAGCTCTCAGCGGCTTGCAGGGCGCCGGGAAGAGTTCGGCGGCGCGCCGGCTGCAAGACCTTGTGGACCCGTCGGGTGTGACAGGGCGCGGCTTGCCGCGCGAGGAGCGCGATCTCGCGGCCGCAGTCGCCGCGCGACACCTCGTTTCCTTCGACAATCTATCCTCTTTGCCGACGTGGCTCTCTGATGCTCTGGCTCGCATCGCGACGGGCGGAGGCTTTGCCTCGCGGCGCCTGCACACCGATGCGGACGAGCATCTCACGTTCGCCATCAGGCCCGTCATCGTGAACGGAATTGCGGACATTCTCGGCCGCGCCGATCTCGCCGATCGGACGCTGCGCATAGAGCTGACGCCGCCCGAAACGCGGCGCACGGACGAGGAATTGGACAAGCGATGGACGGAAGCCTGGCCTGGGCTTCTCGGATTGTTGCTTGATGGACTGTCGGCGGGATTGCGTCTTTTCGATAAGGTGGAAATCGTCGACCCGCCGCGCATGGCATCGGCCGCACGCTGGGCGACGGCCTGCGCCGCTGGACTTGGACTCGCCCCGGAATCAATCGCGCCCGCGTGGCGCGCAAACCGCAACGCGGGCGATCGCGCGATTATAGAGACGGACGACGTCGCCATTGCGCTGATCAGCCATCTCGCGGCTTGTCCCGAGGACATATGGCGAGGGACGGCGACCCAGCTTCTTAATGAGCTTTCATCGCGCGTCAGCGAACGCATAGCGCGGGGCAGGGATTGGCCGGCGACGGCGAGTGCCTTGGGCCTTCGCCTTCGGCGCCTTGCGCCGGCGCTTCGCGCGGGCGCCAACATCGAAGCCAAGCAAGCTCGCTCGGGCGCCGACGGCGCGCGGATTTGGACGTTCCGTCGAATTTGACCTTGCGACCGGGCGCGCTGGTCGCGCTCGTCCGGTCACAGAACTTGCGGCCGAAACGAGGAAGAGATGCATGACGGACCATCGCACCATTGTCGAAACGGACGCAGTCGCTGCCGCATTGTTGGACCATCTCGCCGCGCGGAGAGGATTATGGCGCGGAACCGCAGCACAGCTCCTCGCGGAACTTTCATCGCGCGTAACCAGGGAAACGGCTTGCGGTCACGATTGGCCGAAAACGGCGAGCCGCTTGGGTCGTCGCCTCGCACAGATCGCACCCGCGTTGTGCGCAGCCGCCAACATCGAGGCGGTTCAGGCGCGTTCGCGCCCAGACGGCGCAAAGATTTGGACGTCCCATAAGATTTGATCCTGCTGTCGGGCGCGCCGGCCGCGCGCGCTCGATCGCCAAACGTGCGGCCACTACGGAGACACAACAATGAACACCCAAATTCTGACAGGCTTCTGGAGACCACGGCCGTCGCCCGACACGTCCCTGGCCTGGAGCACACAGCTCGACGAACTCGCGAAAGTCGAGGTCGAGGTCCAGGCGCGGATCGATGCGCTCGAAAGCGGTCGCGGCGCTCTTCTCATTTCGGGGACGGCCGACGAGGTAGCGAAGGCCGAGACGGCGCTTGCCGTAGCACGCGCAGAGCTTGAGCGCGTCCCCGTCATGCGCACAGAGATCATTGCGCGTCGGGAAAGGGCGGCGGCACGCGAAGAAATCACGAAGTTTGAGGCGGAACGCGCCAAGATCAAAGCAGAAGTCGACGGTGTCACGGCCGATCTTACCAAGATCGCCGAACTTGTGGCGCCGGTGGTCGCGTTGCTGCAGAGAGAGAAAGCCGCACATTGGGCGGTCGAGGATTTCAATCGGCGATACCGCGAGATGGTGCAGCGCAGGGAGCTGAAGGTTGTGGACCTGCTGTCAGCGCCGATCGAAGCCTATTGGGCCGGCGGCACTCCTTTCCCATACCCGATTTGGCGCGCAACCAAGATTCCGACCGCGGACCTGAAATCGTGGCTGTGGAACGAAGATCGGCGATGATGACAAGCACGATGGAAGGCGGCGCTGCAGATGCACCTGCCGCCTTCATCGGCTTCCGCGCACGCTTTTCGCCGATGGCAGATCGATCATCCCACTTCAGGGAAGTCCGCCGGCGACAAGATCAACTCGCCCGCTTCGTCGGCACAGCCCGTGTCGATCGCCGCGGCTGCACGTACCAGGATCAGGTTCATGTGCCTATCGGCGGCAGCTTCAAAGGCCGCGTCGCTTTCGTAGTTGGTGCGGTCGATGTCATCGAGAATATCGGTGGACAATCGAACGCGATACTCCCGACCCCTATAGGAGATGGCGAGCGTTGCCATTCGATCGAACCGGGAGACGCGCCGGCGTGCGAGCCTGGGTGTGGACCGCTTGAGGCGGACACCGGAACCGCCCCCGTTTTCCGGGATCAGTTCCACGCCGCCGGCCTCAAATGCCAGCGCAAGCTCTTGGAGCGTTCTTTCGTAGGGAATTTGGGCGCCTCTCTCGAAGTCGGCGATGGTCTTCATCGCAACCCCGGACTTGGTTTCGAGGTAGTCCTGGGACCATCCCAGGAGAGCCCTCGCGGCTCTGCATTGCTCGGAGGTGAGGACCACTTTCAAACCCCACATAATATATGTTGACTTCAGTGTAAGTATGCACAAAATATGTGGACTTGCAAGGGCGAGTCGCCACGTCTGTCAGTTGAGCAAGCGGATGATCGCGTTAGGAGACAATATGAACATGCGAGCGACAAATACGAGGGCTGTAGAGCCGGTGGTAACCGCTAGCCGATCCGGCAGCGTAGTTGATAGGTCGACAAATGGGGCGGAGAGCGAAATGCACCACGCGAGAACCGGCGCTCCCTATAAGCGGCGGGTCCAGCGCGCCGCGCTGCTTGAATTCGACGCGGTTGACTTACGGGGCCTGCGAGGCGAGGCGATAGCGGCCGATCTTGGAGAGCTTGCCCCCGTCTTCCGCGATGCGGTCATGATCGTTAGCCACACGAAGCCGGAGCTGGTCGACGAACTACGCAAACTGACCGCAGATGCCGTTGAGCACTCTGACGGCGGCCGCGGGGCGGCCTTGATCAGCCGGCAGCTCCAAGAGACTGCCGAAAGGTTGCGCGACCTAGCGACGCTTTGCGAGGCAGCCCGTAGCCGTCTCGTCGTCGCTGGATGCGCGGTAGAGGTGATGTGACATGTGCGAGACGAATGCAGACACCGGAAGCAACCTCGCACAACTGGCGCGCAGTTGTTCGGTCGACGCGCTCGTTCTTGCCAAGATGACAAGCTGCGAAGTCGCTGAAATCAGAGGCGGGCCAGCCCGGAAGGAAGCCTCCGAGAGAAGCAATTTTTTCCGGTTCATGGCCGAGCGCCTTTCGGATCAGTTCCGCAACTTGTACGAGGCTGTAAAGGAGGACGCCAAGGTCTCCGGGGCTGCGCCAAGCGGCTGGGAGTTGGGCGGCGAGGCCTTTCGCCTATGGGGCCTCGCGCGGGCGCTACGCTGGCTCGTGACCATCGATAGGGGGCTCACCGGAGAAGCATCCGAGCAGGACCTATATGCGATCCAGTGTCTCGCCGACCAAGTTGCCAACAACGCGACGGGACTCGCGCAGGACCTTGAGCATTGCCCAGCCGCGAACCGGCGCAGTTTGAATTGAGGTATTCGTGCAACGCATGCCGCCCACCAACCTCGACACATCCGATCCGCTGGCGCTCCCCGCGCGTCTGACAACGCGCGAGGTATTGGCGTTGGCTCGCTACTCCCGCGCTACGCTCACGCGTCGGAGGCGTACGGGCCTTTTTCCGGAACCGATTGAGCGTGGGGTTTATGTCCGCGACCAAGTGCTTCAGGCTCTCCGTCTATTGCCACAGGATGAGCATTTCGACCAAGCGAGGTTTCAGAAGGCGGCAGACGCTTTCCATCGTGATCGGGGGCGCCCGTAAGTGGCCCAAATCGACCGTGAAACGAATGTTGTTGTAGGAGCGCCGCTCAGCGTCAGTCGCCACCACCAGGCCGCAAATCGGCCCAGGTTGAATGGAGGCGCTCGCGTGTCGCGCCAAGGTGACGTCGTCGGGCACCTGTGAATTCCCATGGGCAAGGGCGCGTCAATATCCGTGCTTGGCGCGGAACTCCGCTAGCTCGCGATCGAGATCGGCCTGTTCGTCGTTCAGCGTCATCCCCTGGCCGTCCGTCGTGACAATCCTGACCCGGCCAGGCGTGAGTTCCACCGACGCGGCCTTGGCGCCCACCGACAACAGGAACGCCGCTGCACGCTCATAGTCGGCCTTGGTGACCTTTCCGGGTTTGACCCTTCGCTTGACCATTCTCGGCTTCGCTCAGCTTGGCAATGCGAGGACACCTTAAGGCAAGATCGATCCCCGCGCCCCTCATGTAGCTTGGCCCGCGTCATGCCCGCGTGCGGTGGGCACTGGCTCGATTTTCTTCGAATCAGCGGGTCCTTCCTGAAGGCGAAACCTATACGGGCAAACTGCGCATTTTGGGTTTCCAGTGAGAGCTTTTCGCAGTGATGCAACAGATTTCCGGCGTTGCATTGCTGTTTCGATGCACGCTGCAACTTTGCACCTCGTGGTTGCCGATCTCGATCAAAATGCTTGATCAGCCGACCTTTCAGCCAAATCCTGCACGCTGGTGGGCGTCGGTGGGTTATCGCTGACGTGTTTTGGCAGGACACTGAGACGTTGCAGTGCGGCCCAAGCAGTTGAGATGCAACACCTACTGGCGGGCATGACGCATCTGACGGGCCTTTCCTTCTTCTATCAAAAAGAAGGTGAGGGAACGTCGGCGTCAGAAAATGAAAGGAAATGGGAACCCCTGTCAAAGCCGTCAGCCGGCGTCGGACGCGTCAGTCGCACTCAGCGTGGGCGAACCGAGTTTGAGCTGCGTTTAATCACGTCAAGTCTCGAACCAAGTGGGCGCCGCGGACCATGCGCGGGCGGAAAGCAGGGTGCCCGACGTGCGATCCGGCGCTTTCCGTCGCCCCCTGTCGGGCACGACGGGAATGATCGAAAGGGAGAGCCAAAACAACGCTGGGGTGGTACAGGTACTATGTTCCAGGCCCCGCGAAGTGTGAAGGGCACCGATGTCCGAGATATATGTAGAACGGATGTTGACTGTCGACGAGAACGGAACGGAGAGGACCATCTCCGAGGCGGGCATTTTATCTCTTAGCCTTCCGCTCGTAGTGCTTGGCGACCCTGGCATGGGAAAAACCAAGCTCACAGAATCTCTGGCTGCGCGACTAGGGGTGCGTCGCATCTCTGCGGGATCGTTCAGCCGCGCCGCTGACCTCAATGCCCTAAAGCCCTCAGGCGCAAACTCCATTATCGTCGACGGTCTGGACGAACTCGTGGCATCGAGCGGCACATCCGCAGTGGATGATGTGCTCAAGAAGCTTTCCGTAATGGGCCATCCACCGTTTATCCTGTCTTGCCGTGCCGCCGATTGGAACGGTTCGGCAGACCGCCACAAAATTCGTGAAGACTATGGCATCGAGCCGGTCACAGTCAGGCTGGAGCCGTTCTCGCGAGGTGACGCAACCCGTGTTCTCTCTGCGCGAGGACTCGACGCCAAGTCACTGCTTGATGGTCTGGACCGTCGCGACCTCGGCGACTTCTACAAGAATCCACTGACACTGACGTTGGTCGCGGAAATCGTCGAGGATGCGCAGGGCCTGCCTGAAGGCCGTGCAGAATTGTTTGATAAAGCTTCGCGCATACTTGTGCGCGAAGATAACGCCATCCATCAGCGCGACCAGGGCGGCATGGCAAGTCCAGACGATTTGCTCGACTCCGCCGGCGCCATTTTTGCTCATCTGCTTTTGTCAGGATCGCTCGGCATCGCCGATCGGCCGCCAAGCGTCGTCCCGCTTGGCTTCATCCCCATCGGTGACGTTACCGGAGTGTCGGACGCCGCACTGACGATCGCGGTGTTGAAGACACGTTTGTTCCAAAGCAACGAGGAGAACCTCCTTGTACCATACCATCGTGTCGTTGCCGAATTTCTTGCAGGTCGCTGGCTTGCGAAGAGGCTCGATGCAGGGCTGTCAGAACGACGCGCCTTGCAGGCGCTGACTTTTGCGGGAGGCGTGCCCACAGCCCTGCGTGGCGTGTACGCATGGTTCGGCCACTTTGCCACTCGTATGACCGAGGCTTGTATTCGAACTGATCCCTACGGCGCATTGCGTTACGGCGATCCCGAGCGGCTGTCGCTACCGCAGGCGCGGCTTCTTCTGCAATCGCTTGGTGCTCTAGCGAATGAAGACCCCTATTTTCGCAGCGAGGATTGGGGTCGTCGTGCTGTAGCGGGTTTGGCCCGGCGGGAATTAAAATCCGAAATCCTCGATTTGCTCAAGCAGCCCGATAGGCACTTGCATCTATCGACCTTGGTGCTCGAATCGCTCGCTGGCTCGGAATTGACTGGCGAGATTGTGCCCGAATTGATCCAACTCTTAGAAGACGAGCACGCCATCTACATCGAGCGCCACAACGCCGCAGAAGCGCTTGTGAATGCGAAAGTCGATGTGGATTGGGTTGCGCTTACACGCAAACTTCGTGCGGGAGGCCAGGGGAGCGGTAAGCGCCTTGCGCTTGAACTTACAGGCCAGCTCGATCCAAGTATTTTTCCGAGCAAGGACATCGCCGAGGCGCTGCTCGACTACCATGGCGTTTTCCGTGAAGGACGCGAGGACGACCACGTGTTGGGCGTTGAGTATACGTTGCTGAAAAGGTTGTCGTCATCGCAAAGCGGCGAAATCCTCGACGCTGTCGCTGATCAGGTTGCCCCATTACGGCGCAATCGGCACTGGCAAATCGGCCATCGCATGGGTTGGGCCACATTCAGCTTAGTCACAAAGGCCCTGGAAGCAAATGTAGCTCCGGCAGCAGACCGTCTTTGGAAGTGGATTCGTTTGACCGCAGGCGAACAGGGATTGAACGACGATGAACGCACGAAAATCGCCGGGTATCTGCGAGCTAACAACGAACTCCGCCGCAATGTTCAGCGGTTGGCGTTTTCGGACAATGACATTGATGGTGCCCCCTGGATGGCCATTGCTTATGATCTTCCTCACATTAATCCGGCGCTTGTGCTCACGCCGGACGATTCAGCGTACTTCTTGGACGAAATCGCTGTCCGCGACGCGCTCTCGAACTTCGACATCGAACTATGGACGGCGTTATTGCGCATCAATGGTTGGCACGACGGTTTCCCGTCGTTGGTTGAGCAAGCCGCGCGTCGCGGAATTGTGAGACATCCCGAATTGCAGCGGCATTGGGATGAAATCACAGCGCCTCCTAAACTCGATTGGCGCAAGGAAGAGGAAAAGCGGCAACGGCGGGCAAACAGAGAAAGAAATCAGCGTTTCCGCAAACACCGTGAAGAATTTGCCCCACACGGCGCAGACATCGCGTCCGGCAAGGCATTTGGCATGTTGCATAGCCTGGCGAATGCATACCTTGATCGTTACTCTGACCTGCACAATAAAGGTGGCGCAGTTGCGCGTTTGAAAGAGTGGCTTGGTGACGAGCTTGCGGAGGCGGCTCTTTCTGGCTTTGTCGCCGCTCTGCACCGTACTGATCTACCGACGGCGAAGAAAATAGGCGAGACGCATGCCGAAGGAAAAGCCTTTAACGCAGAGCCGGTTCTAGTCTGCGGGATTGCGGAGCTGGTGCGCACTGGCGAGCCTTTGACTGGGGTGCCGCGTGAGATTCTCGAGTCCGCATTGGCGGCGTGGTGGGAATATCCAGATTTTAATACACAAAAGCTTGGTGACGATTTGGGCAAACCGCTTGAGGCCGCGGTGCTTACGTCTGATAGCGAAATCGCTGGTTTCCTGACCGATGTGATGGAGCCGCGCATCCGCGCGGGCCATGAACACGTTTCAGGCCTTTACCAACTCTCCCGCGACGAAAGATTCCGCAACGTAGCCGGTCGCCTCGCCTTGACTTGGCTGAAAGCCTATCCCGAAGCCAAAACTCCGGTGCAGCATGAGCTAATCGATAGTGCCCTACGTTTCGCACCACGTGATGAATTCTGCACACTCGCCCGCGAACGTGCGGTATCTGCAGCGCCAGAGCAAGCCGCTCTTCGGTCGCTCTGGATGGGAGCACTTTTTGCAGTCGATTTTGACCGTAGTGAAGCCGTGATCCGTGCTTTCTGCCAGGAAGATGCAGCTCATCTCTGGGCATTGCGAAGCAGCATCCGCTCTGAACGCAGTGAACGATGGCTACCGCTGTCGGTTCGCCAGCTTGAGTTCATTGTCGAGATGTTCGCTGAGACATGGCCGCCAGCAAGTCATCCCGTTGGCGGTTGGACGGGGGACAACAACGCTTGGGATGCAACCGAGTTCATTCGCGCTGCGATCGAATCGATCGGTGCTAACAAGAGCAAGGATGCATCCGATGCTTTAGATCGCCTCGTTGCTAGTTCACGCGCGTCGGCGTATCGCGACCAGATAAAACATGCTCGCGCGGGCCAGCAAAGACTGCGCCGCAACTCCGACTATCATGTGCCTTCATTCTCCGAAACCAAGGCCATGCTAGCAGGTGGATTGCCCGGAACAATCGACGATCTCAAAGCGTTTGTGCGTGATGCCATAGACACGGTGCAAGCGTATCTTCGGCGTGGCGACACGATGGCTTGGAAGGCGTTCTGGTCTGGATCAACGCCTTGCGACGAAAACACCTGCCGCGATCGACTCCTCGACGTGTTACGTGGACACCTACCCAAAGCTATCTCTGCCATACCCGAAACTCGAATGCCTGATGCCAAGCGCGCCGATGTTGGTGTCATCTACAACGGGTTGGGCCTGCCTATTGAGGTGAAGGGTCAATGGCACAAGGACGTCTGGGAAGCGGTGTCGAGCCAGTTGATTGACCTCTACACCAAAGACTATCGTGCCGACGGTCACGGTATTTATCTGGTTCTGTGGTTTGGTCCCGTTGCCGGGAAATCGTTGCCGCCGCATCCAGATAAAAAGGCGTTGCCGAAAACACCCGAACAACTGCATCAGATGCTTATCGAATGTCTCGACCCCGCTGAGCGAGGACGCGTAGATATTGTCGTACTCGACGTGTCTCCGACCTCGATTCAGGCGAAATAAATAGTCGCGCAAGCTTCACTGGAACGGTTGGTCAATCGTCTGACGCTTGCCATATCGGGAACGCCAGACGCGACGCTACCGTCATTTAATTGCCACCGAAATTGCCACCGGACCTCCAAGGATGGGGCGGGATAGGGTGTGACGGGGACGTCGCCAGATGAGCGATTTTCGCCCGATTTCAGGGCTAGGCAGCACGGCGAGGGACTGTTGGGAATAGCCTTGCGCGCATTTCAAGACCGGTGCCTTCAACCGCTCGGCCACCCATCCAATAAGCAAATTCAGATACTTAAGACGCCTTCTGAATGCAAGATGGCAGCACCTACCACCAATTTGCCGCCAATTGCATGCACTTTTGTCCTACCTCAGTTCGGGCGCGTTGCCGAGGACGGAATCTTGCAAATAGAGAAGAATGGTAGGCGGCGCTTGCCTTACTTACTCCCGGCAAAATCGCCGCTACCTCGATTTAGCACTCTTATTGGGGACACCATCCAACAGTCGGGAATATTTCACGACCATCTCTTCGAGAGAGAATCGTTTCAGCGCGATGGCACGTCCCGCCCGCCCCATTTTCTGGCGCAGACGCTTACTTTTCAGCAATGCCACGATGCGATCCGCCATTTCGTCCGTGCTTGATACCAAGTACCCATTCACGCCGTCTTGCACCTGTTCCTCCACGCCGCCGGATCGATTCGCGACAATTGGAAGCCCCATCGTCATTGCCTCCAGGGACGCATTGGGACATCCCTGTCTGTCCGACATCATGACGAAGATCTGAAATTGGCTGAGAAATGGCGTGACGTCTACATGCGCGCCGACGAAGAAGACATTTTGCATCACATCGCGCTGCACGCGCGCCCGAAGCTCGTCGAAATAGCTCACGCTTTGGGAGTCCGGTCCTCCGACAATTGTCAAGGACGCTCCCGGCGAACGGATCGCCAGGTTCTGCATCACGTCCAGGAGAAACTCGATGCGTTTGTCCGGCACAATGCGGCAGCACGTTCCAATGGCCAGATTTGGATCCGCATGTTTTGGCAGCAAACTTCCAACAGGCGGAAGCGGCACAAAACTCGAAGGACGCCGGACGCCATTGGGAATTGTATGAATTTTCGTGCGATCCGCACAAACCGACGACGAGGGCGCGCCGCCGGTATACTTCGTGACGAAACCATCCAATCGATCAAAGTATTGCGCCGTTGTGAGCGACACTCTGCGTTGAAAGGGCGCGGAGGCTTCGAGTTCGTCGAACAGCATTGGGCCCGGACTCACGTCGAATAGCCGGATGCCGCGCACAGACAAGACTTTGGCAATCACCAGCTTCATTTCCGGGCCGACGTTCCAAAAGCAGATGTCGCGTACGTGAAGGACGTCCGCCCAATTCAGCACGAATTCGGCCTTGTCGATGGTGCTTAGGAGTCCGTCCGCCGAAAGTATTGGTATTTGTGCCTCGTCTAGCCTGCGCTTGTGAGAAGCCAGCGGCGATCCCTGCAAGATGCAAACGGCGGATTTTCTCTCGGACGACAATCCCGAAAGCAGGTTGACGAGTGACTTTTGCGGCCCACCGACTTCCAAGTTTTCGGTCACGAAAAGTGTTCCCGACGGCGCACCCAAGCGCGAAACGCTGCTTGCAATTCCGTGCTTCGCGAGCAGGGACCATAGCCGCGGTACAAGCGCGGGCTCCGGCTCCTTAGTCGGCAAGACGCGCTCGGTTCTGTTCGCAAATTTAAGGATACCGCGCGTATAGGCTTCGATGTCGGAACCGTCCGTGACGAGAACGGCGTCAAAGGGCAGAACTTCACGATTGCCGCCCGCGTCGGCCGTGACAACCGGACAACCAGTTTGAATTGCCTCCAGCAGCGCAACGCTTAGCCCCTCATAAATGCTGGTGTTCAGAAAGACGTCAAAGGCAGCCAAATAGGGATCAACCGGATGCACGTCGCCGGGCATGATCATGTCGGAGATAACGCCCAAATCCACGGCGCGCCGGCACGTCGCTTCATAGGCGGTCCGCCCGGCGCCATATTCATGGTCCCAACCGCCAATAATCATGAGCCTTGCGGGAATCTCCTGGCGAACGCCATGAAGAACGCGAACTGCGCGCGTATAGGCCTTTTGCGACTTGAACTGACCCACCATTCCGATAAGCAAAGTGTTGTCGGCAAGGCCATAGCGATCCCGGATTTCACGCCTGTGCCTTGCAAGTTCGTTCGGGGCATAAGAGCGTTGTAGTTCGTGGCGCAGGGTTATAACGGGCTTGGCGCAACCTGAAGCTCGCAATTCCGCACTCACGGCATCCGATACGCCAAGGACGAAAGGAATATGCGGATCGTCGTAGGAAGAGGGCGGGTCCGTCCATCCTCCACTCATGTTTTGTACCACGGGAATCGTCGAGATCCCCATATTCCACAGGTGGCGAAGCTGGTCCGCCGGAATGAGATGTGTGTAGATGACCGGCGTCGACGTCTGCAGTATTTCTAGAGCGAACGACCGCATGGTCCGCGACATGTCCGGGGCATCGTCGGCAAAGGTAACCTTCAAATTCTCGCCCACGCTGACGGGGTACTGACGGCGCGAACGATGAATGACAAAAAGTCTTTGCGTAAGACCGGTCATTCTTTGCAGTGCGGTCATCGTTTCCAGGACGCTGCGCTCGGCGCCGCCGCGCACCAGACTTGGCAACAGCATATTCAGGTGCGTAATCGTTCGAGGTTGGTCTTTGAATGAACGCATGGGAAGCGGTGCAGTGTTCTTGCCGAATTTTGTTTGGCCATCGACCTGTTTTGCCGGACCCTCCTGCGGATCGATCAACCGATATTTCCGATACATCTCCCAAAGCGTGCTTCCCGGGCGGGGCGCATTCTTGTCGGGCACGTAATCCAACAGTCTCTTTCCCCGATAACTACCGTCGTCGGACTGGAGTGTCCGCCACATCTCGTTGATCCAGTGAATGGCGTGCCACTCTTCGGGTATCTCCACAGGGCCTTCAATCAACGGACGGATGAACTCCATCCAATGGTCGGGGTTTGAGATATTCTCAATAATGGAAGATTCGAGCCCCATGGCTGCTACGTGCTTGGTCAGAATCCGATTCGGTAGAAGATATTCACTGTCCGGATTCACACTGCGCGCCGTTTCTTCATACACCTTGCGCATCAACGTGCTGCCTGCCGGACACTTCAGGATCGTTCCGACGACGCCGACACGATGCGGCCTAAAGACATATTCACCGGCGAAATCGAACGGGCGCAGACACGTTACATCCATATCAACCCAGATTCCGCCATGCTTAAGCAAAAGCTTGTAGCGGAACAGGTCGGAGAACGGCGCCCCGAAACTGTGGCGGCCTACGCCGGTCTCCGGATCCAAACTTGATTTGGCAAAAACTGCATTGCGCGGAATGATCTCTTCCGCATTACGCAAGCGTACGCCACGTGGGAACTCGTATTTGGATAGGTCGTCATAGGCCCACAGATGAAATTCGTGACCAAAAAAGGTGAATGAATGCAACGTCAACAATTCCATAGGCGAAAGATGCGTCCCAATCCACATTCCATGGATTATTTTGTTGTCTTTTGAGATTGTGGTCATCGACCGGACCTATAACGCTATATCGTCTGCAAACCGCTCATGTTTGTGCGCCGGCAGTGCTCTGGTGCACGTTCGTCGTCGACCATGCGTGAAACCGCGGCTAGGTGGACAATTCCGGATGGGTCCGTGACTAAAATCATCTTGCCCCCATTGACTTTTGCCCACGGCGGCTCAGCGTGTCACGCATGCGGGCAGCGCTTCTACGCTGCGCTTTACTTGTTACGCTCGTCAAGTCGTCCGCGGTCCGCAGTTGTCACGCTCGTCGCGTCACCTGTGGGCAGCTCGACGTCTCAACGGGTTTAGCCGCGGATCGATTGGCGTATTGCCTGGTCCTGAATTCAACTCTTGGTGTATGAAAAAACACTGGTAGATAAAGGCCTTAGGTTATGGCGCAGGAGATTCTTTGCATAACGGCGGGCCAACGCAGCGGCACCACGGCCTTGCGAAGTCTGATTTCTGGTACCGACCGGTTTGCCGATCTAGGCGAGATATTCGACACCTCCACAATCGATTTGCCGGAGTCGTTTTTTGGGTATTGTCGGCAACGAAAATTACAGCTGGTCGACGTGCTCTCGGGCCCTGACGCGGAGGGTCTTTGCAAGGACTATATGTCCGTATTGCGAAACAAAGCGGGAGCCAAGCATCTTCTATTCGATGTGAAGTTCAATTCCTGGGGCGAAATCCGGATGCCGTGGACATACATGCACCAGGAACCTTTCTTTCTCACGCAGTTGAAATGGATGAAGGCAAAGCTGCTTTTCGTTTGGCGACAGGATATTGTGGCTCAGATTCTGAGCGACAGGATCTCGGATCGCATCGGAAAGTGGCACAATCTGGAACCCGGCGATGCCAGAGAGCCTTTCGTTTTTGATGTCGAAAAGATCAAGACGCGCGCGATGCTGCTGTGTCTTTCAGAAAGGTACTTCTATCACAATCTCAAGATGTATCCGCACGTATTGATGCTCGGCTATGAACGCTTGTTTAACGCCGATGGAGCGCTGGCTCTCGACGTCCGCGCGAAACTCTCTCGTTTGATGCAGGAAGACTATGTGTTTCCCGAGACGTGCCTGTACCACAAGAACAACCTCGATAAGACCGGCGTTGTCGCGAATTATGCCGAGGTCGCTTCGGCTATAAGGGAGGTTGCCGCGGTATACAGGGAGCCGCTTCTTGCGGCGAATACTCAAATATAACGGGCGGATATCGGCAGCTTACACTAAACAAAATGCACGGCCTCGAATTTAACCCATGCGCCGTGGAGCTCTTCCGTCTCTTCGGCGAGTGACACGCTGATCTCCGCATCAAAAAAACCATCAAAACCGTCGGGCGGCGCCAGAAAGGCAAAATGATTCGTGTTATCCGCCAGCAGGAGCGTGCGACTGAACTCATGCACTGTGCCGGATGGTCTCAAAGCCAATGTCAAAGTAATTGGAGATGACGCATCGTCGGATCGGACAATGTATGGAAAAACGATTCCATTGCATTCGCTGCGTTTGAGGCCCCGAATCGTAATGGACATTACAGGGTCGCCGCGGTGGTTCGCATGAAGGATCATTTTGTCCGAAATTAAATCCGCGGCGAAGTGCGACCATGGATTTGTGCCCCGTATGAGAACCTCGCAATTGCGCAGAAGTGGGTGCTTGGCCACAGGTGGCCTTTCCAGGATGGCACGTAGAGATTCGCGACCATCGATGTCCACTTGGGAAAGCGCCTGTAGGCATCCCGTCCACACCGAAAACGGCAAATGTTTTTGCCATGGAATTCTACAACAGTCGATTAGCGCCGCGGCGCTATCGGCTGGGTTTTCAAAAAGACGCACGGCCCCGATATTCGCGTTGTTTCCGACTGGCGCGCACTTTTCGCCCGGCCAATTTTGATAGAGATACATCGGGCCGTACTCCCGGGTATCGCAACTCAGCAGCGGCAGCCAGACATCATGCAAGACGACCCATGAGCCGGGATTTACGATATCGATGATCGCCAATAGATCGATGCAAGGCCACGGATGTATGTGGCTTGCATCCAGGAAAACAAAATCGAATTGTTGCGGGCGTCCCGGCCATCCCCGTATTTTCGTCGACGCGATGCCGGCGCCCAGCGTGAGATTTTCGGGCAGCTCGCCGAACAAATCGTACAGATACGCGCCGACCGGCTTCGAGGGAACGTCATAGAGGCATTCCAGTTGATCAAAGGAATAGAGCCGGCTGTCGCGTAGGCGGTCCGAAAGGACTGTGGACAGGAATGCCGTGGATGTGCCGGATGCCACCCCGATTTCCGCAACAGAACGCGGATGTTCGCGGATGAGCATATCGAAAATGAAAGCAGCGTCATCGCGGCTGATCGTGCCGGCCGCCCACTTCGGCCGGCTATACCGCGCAGCCGTATAAGCGAGCGCCTCGTCGGAAATGTCGAATCGGTTCAACATCCTGGCCTTAAAGCTGGTTGAGCAAGAATCCTTGAAACTATAGTGCTTTCGCTGTTGATATGCGACGGTTCCCGAACGTCATCGAGCAGTAACAAGGCCTCCTGTTCAGAATGCGCAAATCCCTTTATATTGACTACGGGGCTGACATGGACTGGGCACATGAACCGTTTGGTCATTGAATTCATCTCAACCCGAGACCGCTGCGGCGCGCTGACGCTTTTCGACGAGCGCGGCCGCAAAATTTGCGGCCCATTCCCGGTAGCCGGTCGCGCCAGCGAAGTGCTCGCCGCGGCCAACGGCAATGCTAGCCGCGACACACTCTTGTGTTACGGTGACACACCGGCCGGCGGCTATGCGGTACGCCAGCTATTGAAGAGCGGCAATGGCACATACTTCCCGACGGCGCAGTTCGGATCGCATGGCGTCGTTGTCTTGGAGCCCATCTCGGGCGACGCCGCGTGCGCGGAGGCCAATGGTCGCTTTCATTTTCTCATCACTGGGGGCAAGCTTTCCGCAAGCGGCCAATTGCGCTCGACGGCCGGTTCCCTGCGCCTCAGCAATGAACATCAGCGCGCACTCTTTGCTGCTCTGCAAAAGAAGCGTGAAGTTCGCTGCGACGTAGTCGAATGCGAGAGACTCCCAAAGTTGGGAAATGTCTTCGTGGACCCGTCATGCGAAGAAAAAGATCCGCCCGCCTTACCGTTAGGCGAGACGACATCTGTGTCGCACGCATTCGGCCGGGACGCGCTGCGCGGCAGCGCAGCCAGCGTTATGCTCTTCGGGTTTTCGGTGTCCTTTGTGGCACTGGCAAGCGCAACGCCAACCCAGGCGGCGACGCCCGTTGCCACGCAGAGTGCACCGTCGGCTCGCGAACTTGGGAAATTGATGCCTCCGAAGGCCGCCGCCGTCCGCAGCTACACGAAATTGGCCTACAACTCCTCTGGCCAGGGGATTGGCAATCACACGACATATTCGCAGCCAAGCACACCACCTTCCACAACTTCGACGGCTCCGAACGTCATCGGCCCAGGCGGAGGGCAATCGATCGGCGGCGTTGGGATAACACAAGGTCCGCCCGATAAACCGCCGCCGCCCAATCCTACGACGAGTGTAACATCCCCTCCGCGGCAAATTTCGCCGCCGCCATACCATCCAACGACGAACGCGGCACCCGCCCCACAACCAATATCGCCGCCGGCGCACCACCCCGCGACGAGCGTACAGCCAACACCGCAGTGGCAGGCTCCTCCTGTGGCGCCCGCCACCAACACGAATACGCAAAACCAACAGAATAATACCCCACAGAGTTCCACCGGCGGCTCTACAAACCCATCGCCCGGGGGGGCGGCGAGCACTCCGGTCGTTCAGGGCGGCACGACGCCAAGTCCGACGGGCGGCGCTTCGGTCGTAGCCCCGCCTGCTCCGGAACCAATTCCCGCCATTGTGGCCAATGACGCGCGCTACCAGCAGCTTGGCGCGCAACGTGCGAAGTTTGAGGCGCAGGAACAGGCGGCCAACCAACGGGCTCAGGCGCTGCAGGCCCAGGCCGTCGGCGAAAAGAACGGTAAAAAGCACCAGCAATTGCTGGTCGAAGCCTCGAAAGCGAAACAGGCCGCAGCGAAGGCCGAAGCCAACGCAACCTGGACACTATACCTGCAGAACGAGCGCGCGAAGACGCTCATCGCAGGTTCGGCCGCCACTGCCAATCCCGGCGCGAAGCCGAAATGATCAAACCGCACTGAACGAGGCTATGCTGGAGTATGAAGCGCTTCTGATCTCTGCGGCGATCGAGGCGCCGGTTGCGTTTCTGATCGTCCGAGCAACGCATTGGCCATGCCGCGGCGCAGTCCATGTGGGATTTGCGGCGGCCGTTGCGACGGCGGTGACCCATCCCCAGCTTTGGGCGGCGGCTTTGTGGGCCTATCCACGGTTTGGATATTGGCCGAGCGCCATTGTTCTGGAAACGATCGTCGTTCTTGTCGAAGGTGGCCTGATCGGTTGGATGGTTAGCCTTTCGCTTCATCGCGCCATGCTGCTGTCGCTGGTGACCAATGCGGCATCTTGTGCTGCCGGTTTTCTGATCGTTGGCTGACGCGCTGGACTGTCAGTGCCGGGCGAATGAGACCTTTATCGACTCGTTGTTCGACGCGCGCGAATACAGTTCAAGCGTGACTGTTTTGGCGTCCGACTTGCGCTCGAAGGCGTCAACGATCTGCTGCACCATGCCGTTCTCCGGCCGCAGGTACTCGTCGTCGACCGTGAGCACTTCCATCCCGATGAGATTCCTGGATCGGGCCAGCTTGCAATTGGGGTGCCCGTCGGTGCAACCCGTGAGCACGGCGACCTGCAGCGTCTTCGTGTAACCGGGGGGGAACTTCACCTCGACCGATTGGACGGCAAAGTCCAAACCGGCGGCGCTGGCCATGGGCGGACCGCGGTCCGGTTCCGGTAGAATGTCCGCATGGGCAGTCGAGCCAACCAGCATCAGTGCAAGGCAGACCAGCTTTATCCGGTGGCGCATCGTGTCCTCCTGTTGTTATTCGGGACAGTATAGCCGAATGAGCGGCAGAAGACGCCATCCTCCGGCGCCAATTCGTTACCCGATCCGCAGCCATAAGCAAGGCTTTAGCAATCATCGGCGATTGAGCATCGGTGCGCCATCGTCTACGATCTAGGCTCGATCTAGGGCTTGATTCGGCTTGTGATGTATCGATCGCTGCGACTGACTTGCGCCGTGGTCGCGCTCGGCGTGCTTGCTGCCGGCTGCGCCTCGCCGCCGGAAAACAAGGTCAGCGTTCCGCCCAATGCCGGCGTCTATAAGATCGGCAACCCCTATCAGATCGGCGGCACTTGGTATTACCCGCACGAACAGCCGGATTATGACGAAACCGGCATCGCCTCCTGGTACGGACCGGGCTTTTACGGGCATCCTACGGCCGACGGGGAAGTATTCGACGCCGAGTCATTGACGGCGGCCCATCGCACACTGCCGCTGCCCGTGAACGTGCGTGTGACGAACCTGGAGAATGGAGCGTCCCTGGTCCTGCGGGTGAACGATCGCGGGCCGTTCGCCAAGAGCCGTGTCATCGACGTGTCGGAGCGCGCCGCCAAACTGCTCGGTTTCTATGGAGCAGGCACGGCGCGGGTACGGGTTACTTATATTTCACGCGCCGATCTTCCCAACGGCACACCGCAGCCCTTCGGCGTGGACACGTCCCCCGCGGTCGCAAGCGCGGTTCCGTCGGCGCCGGTCGGAAAGGTCGAGACGGGCACGCTTGACGCAGTTCCGGGGGCGGCGCTGGTGCCGCCGACCGCAGCCCCACCTGCGCCGCCGCCTGCGACATCCGCACCGCTGACTGCCGATGTCGGCGCTCTACCGACCGGACAGGTCACCCGCATCGCCGTCCCAGCCGTCACACATCTCTATGTTCAAGTTGGCGCCTTCAGCAATTATCAGAACGCCGCGCGTCTGGCGGCGCGTCTAGACGGTGGATTGAAGATTTCCACCATTCAACGCAACGGTCAAACGCTCTATAGAGTGCGGCTGGGTCCGTTCAATACGACCGACGATGCCGACGCAGCGTTGTCCAAGATTGTCAGTCTCGGCAGCAACGATGCGCAAATCGTCGTCGACCAATAATAGTCCATCTTTCCAATACCGGAGTATGTCCATGCCGCATTCGCGCTTTCTCATCCTTGCCTCGCTCCTCTTGGCATTTGGCCTTTCGCCGGCGCGCGCCGAGATGAATACCAGCGCCGAGCACGCCTTGCTGATGGATGCGGCTACTGGCCAAGTGTTGTGGGCCAAGGACGGGTTCACGCCCATGCCGCCCGCCTCCATGAGCAAGCTGATGACACTGGAGCTTCTGTTCCAGCGGCTGAAGGACGGCCGGGTGAAGCCGACCGATACATTCCTTGTGTCTCAGCGCGCCTGGAGCACGCAGGGATCGAAAATGTTCGTGTCGTTGGGCAGCCACATCGCGGTGCAAGATCTCATCCGCGGCATCATCATCCAGTCGGGCAATGACGCCTGTATCGTCGTCGCAGAAGCTCTCGGCGGGACGGTGGAAGGTTTTGTCGACATGATGAACCGCCGCGCCAAGGAGCTTGGGCTCAAAAATTCGCATTTCGTCAATCCGGATGGGCTTCCCGATCCTCCGGGCCAGCTTATGTCCGCCTATGACCTAGCGGTGCTGGCGCGGCATCTGTCGCAGGACTATCCGGCCTATTACCATTACTTCGGCGAGCGGGAATTCACCTGGAACAACATCCGCCAGCCCAACCGCAACACCGTCCTCGACAAGTTCCCCGGCGCCGACGGATTGAAAACCGGCCATACGGACGCGGCGGGTTATGGTGTGACGTCTTCGGCGGTGCAGGATGGCCATCGCCTAATCCTGGTGTTGAACGGACTGCGCTATCCCGATCTGGATAAGGACAGTCCGGTGAAGCAAGACTGGTTCGCGGAGATGCGCCGCGGCGAAGAAGCTGCGCGTGTCCTGGGGATGGCCTTCCGCGAATTCCGCAGCTACCAGCTTTTCAAGGCGGGCGAGATCGCCGGCGTCGCGCAAGTCTGGGGCGGATCGAAGAGAACTGTCCCGGTGACGGTCGGCAAATCTCTCGCTGTGACGCTGCAGGTCGACTCCCGACCCAATATGAAGGTGACACTGCACTACAGCGGACCGCTGCAGGCGCCGATCGCTCAAGGCCAGCAGGTTGGAACGCTGATCGTAACCGCGCCGGATTTCCCGGACATGAGCGTTCCAGTCTATGCCGCGCAAAGCGTACCGCGCGCCGGTATTTTCGGACGGATGATAACGGGATTACGCGCGCTCTTCACGGGTCGCCACGCGCAATGACGCAGCAGGGCCGCTTCATCAGCTTCGAAGGCGGGGAGGGCACCGGCAAATCCACGCAGGCGCGCCGTCTCGCGGCGGCGCTGGAAGAGCGCGGCGTTTCCTGCATCATCACGCGCGAGCCGGGCGGCTCGCCGGGCGCGGAGGAAATCCGCACATTGTTGGTCAACGGCGAACCCGGACGCTGGGACGCCCTCACCGAAACGCTGTTGCTTTACGCGGCGCGGGCCGACCACGTCGCGCGCACGATCAAGCCCGCACTTGCACAGGGACACTGGGCGATCTGCGACCGCTTTACGGACTCGACTTATGCGTACCAAGGCGCGGGCAGGGGGGTTGACCGCGAGACCGTGCGCCGGATCGAAGCCGTGGCCATCGGAGATTTCAAGCCGGATTGCACGTTCATTCTCGATCTGCCGGCGGAGGACGGCCTCAAGCGCGCCAACGCACGCGCCTCCACGGAATCGCGCTTCGAGCAATTCGATATCGGCTTCCATGAACGTCTGCGCCAAGCGTTTCTCGATATCGCCCGGCGCGCGCCGGACCGCTGCCGGGTGATCGATGCAAGCGCCGACGAAAACACGGTTGCGGAGGCGATCTGGAAAGCCGTGGCCGCTCGATTTGCGTTAAGCTAGCCGCATGGCCAAGCGCTCCCGCCCGCAGGAAATCGTCGAAATCGATCGCATCGAAGGCGTGGATCATCCGCGCCAGACGACGAGCCTGATCGGGCAGGACCGGGCGCTGGCGATCGTTTCGCGCGCCTTGCGCAGCGCACGGCCGCCGCAAGCCTGGCTGATCTGCGGTCCGCCCGGCGTCGGCAAGGCGACGCTCGCTTATCGCATCGCGCGCTATCTGTTGGCTTACGGCGCGAGCGACCAAGGCCCGGCCGATCTGAGCGTGCCCGCGAACGATCCCACTTCTCTACAAGTCGCGGCCGGTTCACATCCCGGCTTGCTGGTTCTCAAACGCGGCGTCGATCCGGAGACCGGCAAGCTGATGAACGTGCTTTCGGTGAGCGAAGTGCGGCGGCTCTCGGGCTTTTTCGGCATGACGTCGGGCGCGGGCGGCTGGCGCGTGGCCGTGGTCGACACCGCCGACGACATGAATGACGCCGCCGCGAACGCGCTGTTGAAACTGCTCGAGGAGCCGCCTTCGCGCGCCATGCTGCTGGTGTTGTCGAATACGCCGGGACGGCTTTTGCCAACTATCCGTTCGCGATGCCAGAGACTGAACCTGCGGCCGTTGAACGAACCCGATCTGGAAGCGGAACTTAAGCGGTTGCTGCCCGAACAGAACGCGGAAGAACGCGCGGCGCTTGCGCGTTTGGCGTGCGGATCGCTGGGCGCCGCGCTCAAGCTGGCGGGCGGCGACGGGCTCATGCTCGCCAAGGAAGCCGACCGGCTGATCGACCAAGCAGCGCAGCCCGACATTCCGGCGCTGTTCGCTCTGGCCGAAAAACTATCGCGCATCACCGACGGCCTGGACATGCTGGGCGCATTCCTGACCCAGGCGCTGGCCGAGCGTATCCGCGCGCGCGCGCTTCGCGGCCAACCCCATCTGAACAGATGGGTTGGCGCACTAGAGCAGTTGAGCAAGAATTTCGCGCGTACCGACGCGCTGTATCTCGACTCGCGCCAGACGCTTCTTACGGCGGCGCGCGAAATGAACGCAGCATCGCGGCGCGTTGGGCCGGTCTAGGATTCAGCCATGCTTGTCGACAGTCACTGCCATCTGGAATTTCCCGATCTTGCCTCGGAGATCGACGCGGTGATGGCGCGAGCCCGGGCCGCGGGCGTCGGCGTCTGCGTCAGCATCTCCACCAAGCTGGAAACATTTCCGTGCGTGCGCGAGATGGCGGCGCGCTTCGACGATGTGTGGTGCTCCGTGGGCATCCATCCGCACGAGGCGGCCGTCGAGCCGCTTTCCGACGCCGCGCCGCTGATCGAACGGGCCGACGATCCCAAGGTCGTCGGCATCGGCGAGACGGGGCTGGACTATTTCTACGAACATTCGCCACGCGCGGCGCAAGGGGAAAACTTTCGCGCCCACATCGAAGCCGCGCGCCGGACCAAACTGCCGCTCATCGTCCATACCCGAGACGCAGAGGATGACACAGTGGCCATCCTGCGCGAGGAAATGGCGAAGGGCGCGTTCACCGGCGTGCTGCATTGTTTCAGCGGAAGCAAGCTGTTGGCGGAGGTGGCGCTGGATCTTGGATTTTACATTTCTGCCTCCGGAATCATGACGTTCAAGAAGTCAGAAGCCTTGCGCGCGGTCCTCAAGGACGTGCCGCTGAACCGGCTTCTGGTGGAAACGGACGCGCCGTATCTCGCGCCCGCACCGCATCGCGGCAAAAGCAACGAACCGGCTTTCGTGGCGTATACCGCTGCCGCGCTTGCGGAACTCAAAGGTATGACGGCCGAAGAGTTGGCGCACGCCACCACCAACAATTTCTTCCGGCTCTTTACGAAAGTCGCGCGCCCGACATGACGGACAAACTCGAAATCACCATTTTGGGCTGCGGCTCGTCCGGAGGCGTGCCGCGCCTGGGCGGCGCCGACGGCTCCGGCCATTGGGGCGCCTGCGATCCCGCCAATCCGAAAAACCGCCGCAGCCGCTGTTCCATCCTGGTACGGCGGATTTCGAGCGCCGGCGTTACGCGCGTTCTGGTCGACACCTCGCCGGACATGCGCGAACAGCTTCTGCGCGCCCGCGTCAGCGAGCTGGACGGCGTGCTCATCACCCACGATCATGCCGATCAGCTCCACGGCATCGACGATCTCAGGCTGGTGACCATCCATCAGCGCCGCCGGGTCGACGTCTACGCCGACGCGCCGACGAGCGAAGCCATTCTTTCGCGCTTCTCCTATTGTTTTGTGCAGCCGGAAGGCAGCGATTACCCGCCCATCGCCAAGCTGCATGCCATCGCCGAACCGTTCGCGCCGTTTGACATCGGCGGAGCAGGGAGCCCGACGCCTGTTTTGGCTTTCGGACAGCGCCACGGCCGCATGCGGTCGCTTGGATTTCGTTTCGGTCCGGTGGCTTATTCCTCGGATGCCAACCTGCTGGACGAAGCCGCCTTCGCCGCGCTCGCCGGGGTGGAATGCTGGATTGTCGACGCGCTGCGCTATACGCCCCATCCCAGCCATTCGCACGTGGCGCAAACGCTGGAATGGATCGCGCGCGTTAAGCCGAAGCGCGCAATTTTAACGAACCTCCATGTCGATTTGGACTTCGAAACCCTGAAACGCGAATTGCCGCCAAATGTCGAGCCGGCCTACGACGGTATGACCGTCGCAGCCGGGCTCTGACAGGGCCGTCCACAAATCCAGGGATTCAAGGGAAATGGTAATTCGACCGGCACGGTTCAAGGGGGCCGGCAAAATATTTTTGATGGTGCGGGAGCCGATGCGGCGCGCCTAACGGCCCTGATGCCTGAAGTTCGCCGACTTCTTGGGGGCGAACTTGCCGCCTTTCCCAGCCAAAGCCGCATAGGAGGTCGGCGAGGGCTCATTGTTGAGCATGGCCTGCTTTTGCGCCGCTTCTTTGCGCCTCGCGATCTCCTGCGGCGAGAGTGTGCGCTTTTTCTTTGAATCGCTCATGGATGGGTTACCTAAGATGACGGCGATCAAGATACACCCGTCGGACCTTTCTATTCTATATCGCCTATCAATTTCCCATAATATAACGTGTTCAAGGACTACATGTGGATTTGTTCCGCCCTTGTTCGCGCGGTTTTTTGTCTTGGAGCGATAGGTCAGCACCGTTGACCAATTTTTGGCAAATCACCCTATAAGTGGCGCGTGCGTCGCCGCTCGAACGCCACATGTTGAGGTACAAAAGACCGTGCTCGGGTGGCACGCGCGCGGCCAAACAAATACGGATCATTCTTTCGTCTGTCGGGTATTCAAGATGCTGACGCCAGCGGGGCACCGAGGCCGTATCCGCGCCAAGCGCCCGTGCGAGCGCCCGTTCGCTCTGCACCTGCAAGCGCGCCTTCGCGCGATCAAGTAACTCGCCAATATCCAAGGTTAATAGCCGCCAAGCTCAGAGTCAGGGGGCAATACTAAGCGTTGGTTTGGGCCTCTTGCAAGCCGCTAGGGATTGTGAGGGACCATAGGCGCGTCGAGTTTATCTCGACACTCCCTCGCGGGGCAGGGGCGGGGGGTTTAGCCGCCAAGGCTTCCTTCCTCCCCCGTCCCAGCCCCGCCAGGGCCCGAGCTTTGCCCGCGTCGCTCCCCCCCCTGTGGCGCGGGATTTGAGGGACGGACGGGGAGGGGAAGGCCAGCCCCACCCCTCCCCCCGGACCCCGTCCCTGAAAACCCAAAGGGGGGTCGGCGCGAAGCGCGCCACACCGCGAAGGGACAGCATTATGACCACCATCGGCTTTTTCACTCCCCACAAATCCCAAAGCTCAAACCTTGAGGGTTTCGTGGGCGAGATTAATTCCCAGCTTATTACCGGCCGCTTTGCTCTGAAGCCCACCGAGGGCGAGAAGCGCAGCGCCAATACCCCGGACTTCACCGTCTTGATCGAGAAGCGGGGAACCCAGGGTTTCGTGCCGTGGGGCATCGCCTGGCGCAAGAAGTCCGACAAGAAAAAGCAATACATTTCGATCCTGCTGCAGCCCGAACAGGGCCAGGACCTTAACGTCGCCGCCTTCCCCTCCGACGATCCCGCTAAAGACCCGCGCTGGGTCATCGTTCGCGGGCGACCGCGTGGCGGGAAGGTGGGCGAAGACGCCCGCGCCGCGCTCCCCTCTGACGCACCGCCGTACTAATGGGCCCGCTCCCCAAGACCCGGCGCGTTGCGATCATCTATTTCGACCGCGCCGGGTACGTGCTGCAGGCCGTCACGCCCATCATCCAAAGCAGCCCGATCCTCCCAGGGCAGATAGAAAACGAGGTTCGGGCGCATTGCCCAGGCAGCGCGCTCATCGCGGAGGTCATCACTCACACCCGTGGTGAGCCGTTAATTTACGACTTGTCGCGCGTAGGAAGTTTAGGAGCATGATTATCCGGCCCTCTATCATGGAGGTTGTTCTGGACGCGGAGGGAACCCTCCGCTTCCGGGGCATCTCCCGCAGCCGCACGGTAGAAGAGGCTGCGGCTTATGTCACCCAGGACATCTACTCGCGGGAGTTCCGCACGGGCGCTGCATTGATCGCGCACGCGACTTTGGACCCGCTCGATCTTCTCAAAACTTTCTCCGATGCGCTCCTCGCGCCTGCCACGTCTCACATGACGAAATATCTGCGCGACGTCGAATTGGAGCTGTGGCGATTTCCCCAACCCCCCGCCCGTCTAACAGGGGGGGTTGGGCGTACAGGACCAGAACCGTTCTAAAGTGCGCGACTTTCCAAAAGTCCCCCTCTCCGACTGCCCGCCTACCTACGCAAGATTGCTCGCGCATGGCTGGGATACGATCCAGGAAGCCTTCGATCTTGCCATGTCGCCGGCCCTGGTCGAATTGCTTGAAACGGCCAAGGCGGCGGCAGGCGAGGCGGACAAGCGGCGTACGGGCCTTGCGCCTTTGGAGCTTGGTGGCGTCCCCTATCACGTCCGCGCGACGGGCACGAAGGGCTATCGCTGGCAAGTCGAATGCGACGATTACCTCATGCTGTTCGCCAATCCCGATACGGATTGGCCGGTGTCGATCCGCTATCTCGCCGCGGGCCTATGGGAACATGGCGTCGAAGCGCTGCGCGTGCGCGCGCTAAAGAGCCTCGCGGCGTACACGCAACCGAACACCTCGGATTTTCAGCGCGTCAGCCGCGCCGACTATGCCTACGATTTCTATTCGCCGGCCTTCACGCGCGAATTTCAGCCGGGAGCATTACAGCGCGCGACTGTCTGCCATTCGTCCTGCAAGGTGCAGGAACGGGGCGCGGCCTATTCGACATGGGCGACCAGCGGGCAGGGCCAAACGCACACCATCGGGCGTAAGTCGAGCCTTCAAGTCGAAGTGTACGACAAGACGCTGGAGATAACTGAGGCCAGCGGCAAGATCTGGTTCTATGAGCTGTGGGCGCGCCATGCCGATGGGGAGATTTTCGACGCCGACGTGTGGCGTGTCGAGGTGCGTTTCGGTTCCGATTTTTTGAAGGAACGAAACGTCCGTCGCTCGCATGAGCTCGTTGCGCTACGTCCGCAGTTGATCGCCGAGGCGATCTATAATCGCCGGCTTACTTCGCCTCAGCCGGACGATAGCAATCGTCGGCGTTGGCCGCTTCATCCGCTGTGGAGCGAAGTCATCCGTCAATGTGGCGCGGCCGAAATGGTTCCCATCGGCCGCAAGGTGACCGGCGCGCGCGATGCGCTGGTCGAAAAAGCGCTCGCTCAAATCACCGGGACAATTCTTTCGACATCGGTGCTCGCGTTCGGCGAGTTCGATGAAGCGAAGATGCGTGAGCTGCTGGCGCCGGTGTGGAACCGCATCACGCACGATCCGGATTTTGTACGAAAGGTCGAACAGTTGCAGCTCAGATACGAGGAGGTCGATGAAGCAAAATGAAATGTCCAAAATGTGAGCACGATGGCGTGACGCTGACTGAAGTGAAGCGCACGGATCGACCAAACCATGTTCGCATTCACATGAAATGCCCGGCTTGCGGTCACGGGCGATTTGTGAAGCGCTCTATGGCGGAGCCCGAGCTTCCGATGCCGCCGCCTCCGGTTCCCGAGCCCGAACCGGAACCAAAAAAAAATCGAGACCACCCCCTACATAGGTTCTATGATGGAAAACTCTGATCCGATCCAGCCTGTGACTGACGTGGCCGCCGAAGCGGTCGAAATTGTGCCGGTTCCTTCGTTGGAAGCGGAACAAGAACAGGCGACACAAGAAAGCGTGCAACAGGAAACCTTGGCCGCGTTGCTCACGGCCGACGAATTCCACGAACGGCTATGCAGCATCTATGTCATGGCGGGAAGAATGCCCCCGCTGGTCATCGGCAAGCCGGAGCTCCAGGCGCTCATTCAAGCGGGCGGCGATCCGCTGGCGCGCCCGGCCTCCGATGCGCTGTACGAAACGCTTCTCGAACTGCCGTGGATGCATTGGTTGTTAGAGCGCAAGAGTTCCGTCTGGGCGCGGCTTGCGATTGTCGGTGCCTTCGGAATTTCGGTGGGCTCGGCCGTGCGGGCGGAGATAAAAGTCACATGGGCCGAACCGGAGAAAAGGGAAGCGCCACCTGAGCGCGAGCCGCAAGAGGATGGTGTGCGGTTTTCGGCATGAGCGAGCTGGTCCTGGTTCTCGGCTCGCGTGGAAGCGGCAAGAGCACGAAGGCGCGCGAGTTGACGGCGCGCGCTTTCCGCCGCGTCGTTCTCGATCCGTCGAAGGATTGGCAGGCGCATGGCGTCAGGGCCGTGCGCTCACTACCGGATTTGTCCAAGCTGATTGCCGCGCGCTGGCGTGATGGTTTCGATTGTGTCTACACGCCGCCGGCCGGACATGAGGCGATTGCTTTGCATCACCTCTCCAATCTCGTCCTCGCGTATCAGGAAAAATTTTATCGTCTGCACCATGAAGAGGATGAGGTGACCATCGTTGTGGACGAAATGGCGGAAGCCTATGGCAACGACGATGCGCGGCGCCAATATCTCAGCGGCTTTCGCCGCGTCATTCTCCAAGGCCGTCACTTCGGCGTGAGCGTGGTGGGGATTTCTCAGCGTCCGGCCGACGTGGCGGCGCGCTATCGAGACAACTGCCCGCGCTGGTATGCTTTCCAACTGCACGATCATACCTCGCGCGAGACGGTGCTTCAGCACATCGGGCCGGAATACGGCGCACAGTATCGCGCGCTCGCTCGCTTCGAGTTCCTTGTGGCCGAGGAAGGCCGCGTTTCCAAGGGAAAAACGGCCAAACGCTAGGGGGCTTGACAGCCCCGCTGTCCCTGAAAAGACTTTTCTCTACAGTGAGCTTGGCGGCCTGTTGAGTAGGACGGCTGCCCATGAACCCCGACATCAAATTCGTCATCCTGACGGCGCTGGGAACGGCGCTGGCGATGGTCGCGCTTCAACAATTCGGCAACGCGAAGAAGTCCGGTTCCTTTTCCCAAGGACATCTCGCAACTCCGTCACGCTCGGTAGGCCAAACCGATGCTCGTTCTTTCATGAACTAGGAGTGGCGCTATGCTCGGCTTGAACTTCAACACGGGCGCGAACGCCGCGCCGCAGATCGAAAACAAAATTCTTCCGGCCGTGCTCGGCGTGGCCGCGAACTCGACGGCGTATCTGCAACTGCCCATCGGCTACCGCTACCATTTCCTGCATCTGCTTTATGGCGGCACGACGTTCGACAACACGTACATGAGCGCCATTCGTCTGTATGCGAACCAAACGCTGTTCCAGAACTTCACCGGCACGCAGCGTGACGTGTGGAACCAGTTCGACGGGCTGTCCGCGACCTCGACCTACAAGGACCTGGTCATCCCGTTCGAACGGATCGGCATGGCCGAAGACAAGGCGCGCTATATCACCGCGATCAATACCGGCTCGAACAGCAAGGGCACGCAATGTCCGGTTCCGATCACGGACTTTCGGATCGAAATCGATATCGCCGGAGCGACGGCGCCGACGCTGGCGATGTATGCGGACGTGTCCGATGTGAACACCGAACAGTCCGTCATGCTGCCGCGTATCGACCGCTGGACGGAAAACGTCGCGGCGACGGGTGAGTTCCTCCATCTCAATTCCGCCCGCTTCATCAAGGACAAGCTGCGCCCTTACACGCATCGCATCTGGCTGGGCGACACCGACACCAACATCACGAATTTCCGGTTGCTGCGCGACTTGAACCAGGAATTCAAAAACCGCACGACCAAGGAAAACGAAAACGCGCAGACCAGCATCAAGGTCCGCACGCCGCAGGCCGGTTGGGTTGCTATCGACTGGGGCGAGCGCGGAGAATTCGCCAACCTGTTCGACGGGATCAACTGCGCCAATCTCGAACTGCGCTCGACGCACGCCGCGACGAACGCGGCGCTCCCCGTCATTCAGGAGAGCATGGGTCCGTTGATGGCCTCGTAGAGGTGAGCCGTGGACGATCTTGACAGCATTCTGAGTGCGCCGCTCTCCGGTCTCGGTATCGGTTCGGTCGATACGTCGAGCCTGGACGCGAGTTTCGAGGCCGACGCACTTCCGACCGAGACCGAGGTTGCTTCCGAGGCGGACCTTGGAAGCGGTCAAATCGGAACGGGCCTGAGCGCCTTGGCGACGGGTGCGGGCGGCTTGCTGCAAACCGGCTTGGCTGCACTCGGTCTCGCATCGCCTCTTCAGACGGTTTCCGCGAGCGCGCCGGCAACCGTTGCCACGTCTTCGGCAATTCCGCTCTGGCTTATCATCGCAGTGGCGGGCATTGCCGTCATCGTCCTCGTCCGGCGCAAGTAAGGAGAATTTCGTCATGATGCCCGTTGCAAAAGTTTCGATGGTCAACAGGAAGGTCAACACCGTGGCCGCGCCGTCGCATGCCGTAACGCACGCCAAGGTCTCGACGCCTCCGGGTGAGGTGGCCGTCGCGCCCGCGCATCAGACTACGGCGAGCAATGGTCATGCGCCGGCCGGCAATATCGCGACCAAGGGAACTGCGACCGGCAAGAGCGCGGTCGCCGGCAAAGGCCCCATGGCCTTCTATCAGGCGCACAAGCCTCTCTGTCTGATCGGCGGCGCGGTGCTGATCTGGTTCCTGTTCATTCGCAAGGGCGCGCCCCTCGCCGCGTAGAGGTGCGTTATGGGCCTTCCTTCGCTGGGATTTTCGAGCGATCCGTCGTCCGGCGCAACGGGCGGCACGATCAACTTCGCGCCGATCTATACCGGGACGGCGGCGGATGAAGCCGCCGCGCCGGTGACAAGCACCGTCTCTTCGCTCTTGCCGTGGATTGCGGTCGCCGTTGTCGTCTATTTGCTTTTGAAGCGGTGAGCTTATGTGTGGCGGCTCCAAATCTGAAACCACAACCGAGGCAACGGAAAACGTCACCGAGACCGACTACGGCGCGATTGAAGATGCCGACAAGGTTTTTGCGGATGCGCAGGCGCTCGACGCCGAGGCTACGGAAACTCCGACCGAGCAAATGGAGACGCTGTTGCTTGTGGGCGGCGTCGTGCTTGCCGGCCTGGTGATTTTGAGAGGTGACAAATGAGCCTGCGGATTTACGCGCAATCGATTTCGGTGCCGGGGAATGGAACGTTCCCCATCAGCGACCAGGCGGGATACGATTGGATACAAATACTGGGGGGATGCAATTACATCACCTTCAGTTTGGACGGCGGACCGCAGCTTGCCGCGCAATCGTCGCTGTCGTTGGAGGTTGGATGGAACACAGTTCTCTTCACCAATAGCAATTCATTCGCGCAATCGGTTGTGGTGCGCTACGGCTCCGGCATTGCGCCGCCTCCTATTCCGCCGCTGCGCGATCTTTGCTGTGTCATGACCTTCGGCAACAATGTCGTGCCAGCGACAGGTCAGACTAAAATTGCCAATTCCAACGGCAAACCTTACGAAACTACTTTGGGGCTTCTGCCGGGCGCCGCTAACGGCGTCACCATCGGCGACGCGACCGTGTCGGCGACGAATGGAATTTGGCTTGCTCCCGGTCAGAACATCACACTGCCCGCGAACGAGGACATGTATGCGTACAACGCGGGCGCGGCAGCGGTGAACCTTCAACAGCTAAGTTTCAAGATTTCGTCGTAATGGACGCCCTCGAAATCGTTGCGTGGTGCGCTTTTATCGGGGCGCTCGCTTATGGGGCGACGGGTTCGAGCGCAGCGGCAAATGTTTGGTTAGGAAACTTTGGCGACATGGTGACATCTTCTCTCGGTTTGAGTTCGACGGATGCGGACACGCTGGCGCGCACGATATGGGGCGAGGCGCGCGGCGAGGGCTACGATGGCCAGGTGGCCGTCGGCTCGGTCGTGCGCAATCGCGTCAACGCCGGAACCTACGGCTCCGGTTACGCGGCCGTCTGCAAATCTCCCGATCAATTCTCATGCTGGAACAGCAACGATCCGAATTACGCGCCGATGCTGGCGATTACGACGGCGGACGCGACGTTCGCGCAATGCCTCACCATCGCCAACGGCATCATCGACGGCAGCATCGCCGACAACACGAACGGCGCGACGAACTACTACGCCGCGTCGATTGACGAGCCGGACTGGGCTTATTCGATGATCGAGACCGGGCAAATCGGCAACCAGATTTTCTTTAGGAGCGCCTGACGTGCCCGTGATCCTCGGCATCGAGCTTGGCGACTGGTTGATGGGCGGCGCGCTGCTAGGCGGCGGCGTGCTGGCCTACAACGCGGTCGAAGGCGCGGGGCAGGGGGTGCAACAGGCGGCTACGACCGCAACGAGTACGTTGACGACGGCCGCGCTGATTATCGGCGTGGCGGCTTTGGCCTATGTGGTGCTGAAGAAATGAAGTGGCAAGAAGTCATCGTTCTGAGCATCATCATCGCGGCGGTGGGCGGCGGCTTTTGGTATTTCAATCGCAAGCCTGCTGCGCCTGCGGTAGCGACGCCGGCAAAGAAGGCGACGACGGCCGCGACGACTGCTCATGCCGTTGTCGCGCCCGCCCATACCGCAGCACAAGCCGCAGAAATTGCTGCGCTCGCGCATAAGGGCGAGATGAACTTCACGGACGTCTCATGACCAAGAACCTCACTCTTGCATTGGTCATCGGGGGCGCGGCGCTGCTGACGTTTCTCTATGTGCAGCGTCAGGCGGCGGCTGCTTCGATTACGACGGCGCCGGTCAGCGTTAGTCCGCTTTCGGCCTTGGTCTCGGGCATCGGTTCTTTTTTAGGGACGCTTCCTCTTGCATCGGGCACAGCGTCTAACTCGGACGGCTCCGGGGGCCTATCTCAGGACAGCATCGATGCGATGGCCGACGGCACTTACGGAGTGCCGGGCATATGACCGCGTTTTCCTCCGATGTTGAGAGCGGAATTGGCGAGGCGCTGGGCTGGGCGATTGTCGGTGCGGTCATCGCGCTGCTTTTCCATAAGGCGCTTTTGAAATGACCGTATCTGACCTGGTCACGATTGCTCTCTTCCTCGCAGCTCATGCTGGCCTGATTGTGTACGGCGTCGGCCGCATCCTTCTGCGCCACGAAATCCGCTTAATCAGGATCGAAACCCGTCTCGCTATCGGCCGTTCGGCGGGGAACGATCAATACGGTGAACATTCGGCCGAACAACGACTGAGGCTTTGAACATGGACAATCGCGTAAGCCCGCTCATCACGCGCATCGAAGGGCTGGAACAGCTCGTCGCCGCTCTGGTCGCGGAAATCTTCCCTCAATTCGCGCCGGAAGCGGCCGCGGCTACGGCCGTAACGCAAGTGGTCGGCACGGTCGCGCAGGACGTTGCGCAGGTCGTGCAGCCCGTACCGGCTCCCGCACCGACGCCGGCCGTCGTAGCGGCTCCCGCCGTTCCGGCGGCGGCAACTATCGCCGGCATGGCGGCGAAGCTCGCTGGGGGCTCCAATGCCTCGTAGGCGCCGCAAGGAGAAAAAGGCCAAGCGGGTGCGCGTGAAGTCGCACACCCGCCGCCGCACGCATAAGAAGCGCCACAAGGGCCTCTTGGGCCTTGGCGTAGCGGGCCTATGAGCGTTCGGCTGGCGACGCCGGCCGATCTGCGTCAGCTCCTCGACATGGCAAGGGCGATGCATGCCGAGAGCGTGTATCGCCACCTTGCTTATGACGAGGGCAAGATGGCGGCGAATTTCGTTAAGTGGATGGAGGACTCCGATGTGTGCGTGTTCCTATATGGAAAAGGACAACGATCCGCTTTGGCATTTTTCGTCGGGTGTGCTGGGCCGCACTTCTTCGGATCTGACTGCGGAGCCTGGGACAAGCTGTTCTATGCCCGTCCCGAAGCAAGAGGTGGCCTCGCGGCCTTCCGTCTTTTTCAGGCGTTTGTTGGATGGGCGAAGGGGCAGGGCGCTTTAGACGTCTGGCCTGGCGTGACGAGCGGCTCACCGGCGGCTGAGAATTTCTATCGTCGGCTAGGGTGCGAGCGCGTCGGCGCGCTGTTCCGTGTGCCGCTTTAAAAATGATGTCGGCTGAAGACCAGCACGATAATGATAACGAAAATGATTGCGTACCAAATCGTGCGGCCGGTGCGAGTGCGTTCGATTTGGGCTATGCGTGCCTCAAGCTCGGCTTTCGTAGGTTTTTTAGGCATCTTCGCGTATCTCCTTAAGGGCAATGCCACGCTTCTGTCAGTGCATCGCTGACGACGAGCTGCTCGCTTACGCTGAGCCGGTCCGGATGGTCGCGCATGTATTTCTGGACGATCATCACCTCTTGCTTCGGGGTGGATCCGGGGGGAATGCAAATCGTTCCCGCGGCCGATAAGCCAGAGGCGACGCCGGCGATGAAATTGTGACAAGCATCGCGATGGAGAAGGCCGGCTTTGAAGGCGTTGCCGCACATCTTGTAAAGGTCATTTCCCGTCTGAGCATCAGCCGGCCAGCTCGTTAGCAAGAGGCCAGTGAACAAGGCGCAGGCGCCTAGCGACAATGCGCGAGACGTGTTTTTCGGAGAGGTGGAAGCGGCTGGCGATCTCGGCATTGGTTTTCCCTTTCCAGGCTTGCTGTAGAATGAGCCGATCGCGCAGGGCCTTCTGGGCGGTGCGCGATCGGCTGCGCTCTTCCGCCAGGATAAGTTGAGCGTCGCCCCTCTGGCAAGGAAGCTGCAAGGCGAGGGCGCGCACGATTTCTGCGTCGTCGACGCCTCGGGCGGCGCGCTGGGCGGCTTGTTTGATGATCCGGGCGCGACGGTCGCGCTCCTGGCGTTCGGCCGTCCTGGACTCGCGCTGCTGGGCTAAGCTGCGAAGCTGCACGGCTTGGAATTCGAGACGACGTGCTTCCTCCCGCAACTCGGCAGGCGACATGGCTAGTGCGCGGCGTTCTGACGCCGTTCCCCCGCAAAATAAATCCAATCGTTAAACGGTAGTATTCGCATAAGCTCTTGTCTTGGTTGACTCTGTCGCATGTCTTATTGGCGATATTATACTTGACGTAGGACGGATGAAGGCTTAGATTGATGGCATAAGGAGTTAGCCGTTATGCCTAAAGCCCTTCCGAAACGCTTCACAGACGCCACCGCCGCCCGCCAGCACCTTGAAGGTTTGCTCTGGCCGGAAGGCCCAATCTGCCCGCATTGCGGCGTTACCGGCGAAGCTACGGCCCTCAAGGGCAAATCCACCCGTCCGGGCGTCTATTGGTGCAACGCCTGTCAGGCCCCCTTTAGCGTGACCGTGCATACCGTCTATGAGCGCTCCAAGGTTCCCCTGAATACCTGGCTGTACGCGAACCACCTGCTTTGCTCGTCAAAGAAAGGCATTAGCTCGCAACAACTGGCCCGTATGTTGGGCGTGACGGTCAAAACCGCTTGGTTCATGTCTCACCGTATCCGCGCCGCCATGGCCCCCGTTGCTGGTTCCGAGCCTCCTCTGGGCGGTGATGGCTTTGTGGTCGAAGCCGACGAAACCGAGATCGCGCCTTCCCGCAAGACGCGCCCGCGCGCACGTTCCAAAAACATGAAATTCGTGTCGCTGGTCGAGCGTGATGGTCGCGTCCGCTCGCGCAAACTGATCGGCTCCAAGGGTCCGATTACCAGCGAAGTTCGCAAAGCCCTTTATGACCAAGTTGACGAAGCCAGCACACTTCATACGGACGGCGCGCAGCATTACGAATACACGCCGATGGTCGCGAAACACGAAGCGGTCAATCACAACAAGCAATTCGTCCGCACAAGCGAAGATGGCGAAAAAGTTCACTGCAACACGGCAGAGGGCTTTTTCTCGATCTTCAAGCGCGGATTGGTCGGAACCTACCAGCATATGAGCGAACAGCATTTGCACCGTTATCTCGCTGAGTTCGATTTCCGCATGAGCAACCGCGCTCGCTTGGGCGTGACCGATGACATGCGCGCCGATATTGCCTTGGAAGGTATTGCCGGGAAGCGTCTCACCTATCGGCGGATTGGCGCAGCCGCTCACGCTTAAGCAACAGGCTCAGGCATTTATCCGCTGGCGCAAGGCTCAGGGAGATGCAGTTGCTAAGAAACGCCGTCCACCTTGGAAGCGTTGGTGGAGGCCGCGCGCTTAGTGCGACTCACCCGACTCGGCTTAGGTTTCTTCACGCGGGGATGCTTCATCTCCGCGTGAGGCTTTGGCGGCGTTTTCAGCATCCGCAACAGGACTTCATCCTCGCGATTTTGAATAGTGGGTTTGGTCATGCGTAATGATCTTCGGGATGCGCTAGCTGTTGTCAACTGGGCCGATGCCCATATCCCAGTCTTGCAAGAGAGATTCGTATCCTGGCAGAGGCGCGGCCCATACGAGCCTGTCATGGAGCCTGATCCTAACGACCCCGAATGGGAACTGCTCGTCGCTCAGTTGAGAACGCCCATCGACCCTTTGATCCAAGGCGATGTGGGAGCCATCATCAATTCCACACGAACTGCTCTCGATTTGCTCCTTTCGGCGCTCCTGGCGGCCAACGGCGAAAAACCTAATAGCGACGCCCACTTCCCAATTAGGAGGTCCTCCGGCGATTTTCTGGCTGCCGTAACGATGCTGGAAAGCAAAAAGTGGCTCAGGGCCGACGAAGCTGCCGCTATCAAACAAACACGGGCTTACGACGGCGGAGACCATTTTCTGTACCCCATCCACAAGCTGGACATACTGCGGAAGCATGAGCGGTTGCTCACCGTTGAGGCCTTCCTTGAGGGCGCATCCATTACCCTTTTTCCCGGAATGAGCGTGCCCATCCATGAGGTATCTAAGGATAAAACCGCGTTGTTCCGCATCCCTCGTGGACAATTCCACCCTACGAAAGGCAATACACTTTTCACCACTGAGATACTTTTCAACGAACCCACCTTGCTGAAAACCAGACAGCCAGCAATCGGCGTCCTCAGAAACTTCACATGTAGGGTTAGGGCTATAATCGAAGAGTTCCCCTGAAAGCGGTATCTTTTCCGTGCCCACGGCACATGCCTGTGTCTGCGGGCGATCCTATGGGAATTGGCGATATTAACGCGGATCGCCCGCAAAATGACTTAGAAAATGACGGCCTGTCATGTACTTAGTGGCCTAATCAATTTCCTACGTCAAGTATAATATCGCCGTCTTATTTCCCATAATATAACTTATACGATAATTGTTGGTTGGGCCGACTGTGGCATGGGAAAGCTTGCGCCGTAGCCGGCCTGCCCGTTCAATCCCTGAATGGCGAATCCAAAGCCCAGCAATGACATCGAAACGCTGCTTGAGATCATGCGGCGGCTGCGCGATCCGACCGGCGGCTGCCCATGGGACAGAGAGCAAGACTTCGCGTCGGTCGCGCCTTACACGATCGAGGAAGCTTATGAAGTTGCTGGCGCCATCGAGGACAAGGACTGGGCCCACCTGAAGGACGAGCTGGGCGACCTGCTGTTACAGGTAGTCTTCCACGCCCGCATGGCCGAGGAACGCGGTTTGTTCGACTTTGGCGGCGTGGTGGAGGCAATCACCGGCAAAATGATCGCCCGCCACCCGCATGTTTTCGGTGGCAAGCAACAGCCGAAATCCGCCGCGGCCCAGACCGTGGCCTGGGAGGAGCACAAACGCGGCGAGCGAGCTGCAAGGCCAGGCGGCATCTTGGATGACGTGCCGTACGCCCTGCCCGCGCTGCTGCGTGCGGAAAAGCTTCAGAAGCGAGCCGGAAGCGTCGGATTCGATTGGGAAAGTGCACCCAAGGTGGTCGAGAAAATTGCCGAGGAAGCCGGCGAGATTGTAGAGGCCCAAGCCGCCGGGGCATCTGTGTCTAAGCTGGAAGAGGAAGTCGGCGATCTGCTGTTCGCGGTCGCCAATCTAGCCCGCCATCTCAAGGTCGATCCCGAGAAGGCGCTACGCGCCACGAATGCCAAATTCGTCCGCCGCTTCCGGTTCATTGAGGCCGGACTTACAGCGCGCGGGAAGACACCGGCCGAGGCGAACCTGGATGAGATGGAAGCGCTCTGGCAGGAGGCGAAGAAGGCGGAGAAATAGACCACCCTCGCCTTGTCCACATATCCCCTGCCCAATAATTCACATCAGGTATTGGCTTCAAGAGCCTGTTCTATAGATATTTTCCCGGCAAATTTGTTTTCGAATTTTGCCGCTTCCTGTGGATTGGCGCTGAGCGTCAGGACGATGCCGCCGTTGCTGTCGTCGCGCCGTTCCAGGACGCGGCCGTGCCGGTAGACCCAAGCCAGCCCTGCGCCGTCGGACGGCTCAAGCTCCAGCCGAAGCACGATGTTGCCACCCGTCAACACCGCCTCGAAACGCTTGAGCAATACCTGCAACCCCTCGCCCGTCAGCGCCGAGACAGCCGCTGGGGCTTCGGCGCGCGCGGCGCCGCGCGCCAGCAATCCCGTGCGAGCGCCGGGTTCCAACAGATCGATCTTGTTGAGGATTTCCACAAAGAGCCGATCGCGACCGGGCTCTACCCCCAATTCGGCCAGAACTTTCAGCACATCGGCCTTCTGAGCCTCGGTCTCGGCATGAGCGGCATCTCGCACATGGGCGATGATGTCGGCCTCAAGCACCTCCTCCAGAGTGGCGCGGAACGCTGCGACCAACTCGTGCGGCAGATCGGCGATGAATCCCACCGTGTCGGACAGGACGGCTTTCGTCCCACCCGGAAGGCGCAGTCCACGCATGGTGGGATCGAGGGTCGCGAAGAGAACGTCCTTGGCGAGCACGCCCGCCTTGGTCAGGGCGTTGAACAGCGTCGACTTGCCGGCGTTGGTGTAGCCGACCAGGGCAATCACCGGGAACGGCACGCGTTTGCGCGCTTTGCGCTGCAGCCCGCGGGTGCGTTTCACGCCTTCGAGTTCGCGGCGGATTTTCGACAGCCGCTCGCCGATCAGCCGCCGGTCGGTTTCGATCTGGGTTTCGCCGGGACCGCCCAGGAAGCCGAAGCCGCCGCGCTGGCGCTCCAAATGGGTCCACGACCGCACCAGGCGGCTGCGCTGCCATGTGAGATGCGCCAGCTCCACCTGGAGGCGCCCTTCCCGCGTCCGCGCCCGTTCTCCGAAGATTTCAAGAATGAGCGCGGTGCGGTCCAGCACTTTCGATTTCCAGGCCTGTTCGAGGTTGCGTTGCTGGACCGGCGAAAGCTGGGCGTTGACGATGACTACTTCGGGTTCGAGAGCTCGCGTTTCCGACGCGATCTCGTCTACCTTGCCGCTGCCGATCAGTGTGGCCGGCGCGGCGCGCGCCAAAGGCACGATATGCGTGGCGATTATTTCCAGGCCGATGGACGCGGTCAGCCCGACCGCCTCGGCCAAACGCGCTTGCGCGTCGCGGTCGAGATTTTCGGCCGCCTTGCGCGACTTGGGCTCGACATGAACAACCATAGCCGTGCGCGCACGTACGCCGGACGCATGACCACTCGCAGTTTTCAAGGCTAAGCGGTTTCGACGATCGTTTCCTGCTCCTGCAGCTGGATCGGCCCCATCGGCATGACGGTCGAGATCGCGTGCTTGTAAACGAGCTGAGCTTGCCCGTCGCGACGCAGAAGCACGCAAAAATTGTCGAACCACGTGATGTTTCCCTGGAGTTTCACGCCGTTGACGAGAAATATAGTCACCGACGATTTGCTCTTTCTGACTGCATTAAGAAACGTGTCTTGCAGGTTTTGTTGTTTTTCGCTCATTGATTATACCCGTCTGTTTTTTGCCCTGCGTCCCCGCGAAGCAGTAGCGTCAGCATAGGGCGAATTGTTGCATTTGCGAAAGCCCCACATGCGGTCATGGGGTCTGGTATGCAAGTTTCTTCATGCGAGTCGTTCTTGAGAGAGCCTGGCATAGAGCGCCATGATCCAGCGGGTCGTTGGGCCGGGCTTGCCGTCCGCCACCTTCCGACCATCGATGGCAACGACCGGGACCGCTCCCCCCGTGGCAGATGACAGAAACGCCTCTCGTGCCGAAAAGGCTTCCTCCGGCGTAAATCGCCGCTCCTTGATCGGTAGTTGAGTTGTCGCAGCGGCCTCCAGAATGACCCGGCGGGTGACCCCGGGCAGGATGGCGCGGCTGAGGTCGCGGGTGACGATGTGGCCCTCGCGATCGACGATCCAGGCCGTGGTGGAGGCGCCTTCGGTCACATATCCGTCCCGGTCTACCAGCCAAGCCTCGAAGACCCCTGCCCGCTTCGCTGCTGTCTTGGCGAGCAAGTTCGCCAGAAGCTGAGTTGTCTTGATGTCGCATCGCCCCCAACGTTCGTCGGGGCAGGTGACGACCGCGACGCCTTCGGTATGTCGCCGCGCGATAGCGGCCGGATCCACAGGATGCACGGTAAGGACCAGCGTCGGTTTCGTCGCCGTCTTCGGAATCGGATGGTCGCGCCGCAGCGCGCCGCGCGTGACCTGGAGATAGAGCAAACCATCGCGCGTACAATTGCGGCGCGCGATCTCGGCCATCACGGATTTGAGCGCGCCGCGGCCCATCGGCATCGGCATCTCGATTTCGCCCAGCGAACGCTCGAGACGGTCGAGATGTTCCTCTTGGTCGACGATGCGCCCGTTTGCGATGCGGCAGACTTCATAGACGGAATCGCCAAGCTGCAGGCCGCGATCCTCGATGTGTACGCCGGCTTGCCCATGACGCACATAGCGGCCGTCGACATAGGCGATGCGGCCGGGCGGGCGCCGCCCGTTCCAGCGATCACTCAAGCGTTGAAGCCTTCCCGGCCGCCCATATTCGATCCCACACCAAGCGACTTGAGCTTTCTGTGCAAGGCGGAGCGTTCCATGCCGATGAACGCGGCGGTGCGCGAAATGTTGCCGCCGAAACGGTTGATCTGCGCCATCAGGTAATCGCGCTCGAAAATCTCGCGCGCCTCGCGCAAAGGCAGCGAAATGACGAGGTCGCTGCGCCCCGTTCCGCTCCATTGCGCATTGGCGCCCAGATCGGAGGGCAGAAGATCCGCCGAAATCGCTTGCGTCATGTCGTCGGTCGCCAGGATCAACAACCGCTCCACGATGTTGCGAAGCTGGCGGACATTGCCCGGCCAGCTATGCGCCTGCAGCACGGCCATCGCGTCGTCGCCGATCTCGCGTATGGGCAGTCCGGATGCCGCCGACAGCCGCTTCATGAAGTGCGAGACCAACAGCGGAATGTCATCGCGGCGTTCGGCCAACGAAGGCACGCGCACCGGCACGACGTTGAGGCGATGGTAAAGATCCTCGCGGAAGCGACCGGCGGCGATCTCCGGGCGCAAATCGCGCGACGCGGAACTGATGACGCGCGCGTCGACCTGCACGCGCGTCGTACCGCCGACGCGGATGAAGGTCTGGTCGACGAGTACGCGCAGGACCTTGCCCTCGGTCTCCAGAGGCATGTCTTCCACTTCGTCGAGGTAGAGGGTGCCGTTGTGGGCCAGTTCAAGAAGACCGATCTTGCGCGGACCGTCGTTGGTCTCGATGCCGAATAGCTCCGCCTCGATGCGATCCGGTTCCATCGTCGCGCAATTGACGGCGACGAAGGCGTTCGCCGCTCGGCGCGAACGCGCATGGATCAGGCGTGCCAGCAGTTCCTTGCCAGACCCCGGCGGCCCGGAAATGAACACGCGGCTGTTGGTCGGCGCGATCTTTTCCACCGCTTGGCGGATCTGCGACACGGCGGAGGACTGGCCCACCAGTTCGGTCTCGTCGCCGGCCTTGAGTTTAAGCTCCTGCACTTCGCGCCGCAGGCGTGCGGCTTCGAGCGCACGGCCGACGACGTGGATCAGCCTGTCAGCCTTGAACGGCTTTTCAATGAAGTCGTAGGCGCCCTTCTTGATCGAGGCGACTGCGGTTTCAATCGTGCCGTGGCCGGAGATCATCACGATCGGTAAATCGGGCTGCTCCCGCTTGAGCGTGTCGAGCACCTGAATGCCGTCGAGCCGGCTGCCTTGTAGCCAGATATCGAGCACGACCAGTTGCGGCCGCCTTTGCCGAACGGCGCCGAGCGCGCCGTCGCTGTCTCCGGCCACGCGGGTTTCGAAACCCTCGTCGCGGAGAATTCCGGCAATCAGATCGCGAATATCCTCTTCGTCGTCGACGACAAGGATTTCAGATGCGAGTGGCAATCCGTGCTTGCTCATCGGTTACACCTTTTCCACGCGTATTCTTTTTCGATGGAAACGAGAGCTTTACCTGCGCTCCCTTTCCGTCTTCCGTTGCATCCTCCAGAACGATCTCGCCGCCATGGTCTTCCATGATCTTGCGCACGATGGCGAGCCCCAGCCCGGTGCCCTTCGCACGAGTCGTCACGTAAGGTTCCGTCAAACGGTGGCGGTGCTCCGCAGGCAGGCCAATGCCGTTGTCGGAGACCCTGATCACGATCTGCGTATCCGTAGCCTCGATCGCCACCGCGATGCGCCCTGCCGCGTCGTCGCCCGCGGCGTTGCGTGCGGCGATGCTTTCGGCGGCATTCTTGAGCACGTTGATCAGAGCTTGGCTGACTTGCCGCCCGTCGCACTCGAACCAGATAAGTTCCCTGGGTATGTGGGTCTCGAAGGTAATCTGCGGATGGGCCACGCGCTGCAGGAACACGGCCTGCTGCAGAATTTCCTGTGCGCATTCGCGCCGCATGACCGGAGTCGGCATGCGTGCGAAGGAGGAAAATTCGTCGACCATGCGTCCGATGTCACCGACCTGGCGGATGATCGTATCGGTGCATTGCTCGAACACTTCGCGGTCGATGCCGACTTGTCCGCCGTATTTACGCTTGAGCCGTTCAGCGGAAAGCTGGATGGGCGTCAGCGGATTCTTGATCTCGTGGGCGATGCGCCGTGCAATGTCGGCCCAGGCGGCGGTGCGCTGGGCGGAAACAAGGTCCGTAATATCGTCGAAAGTGGCGACGTAGCCGCTGTCGTGGTGACCGTGCTCGCTGGTGACCTGAACGCTGAGCGAACGCGTTGTTCCCGCGCGCTTGACCGTCACTTCGCCGCCGGCGCGCGCCGCGGGCTCCTGAATGGCGCGGCGGATAAGTACCGCAAGCTCGGGTACGGCTTCCGCGTAATGCTGGCCTTCGAGTTCCTCCGGGGCGGCGTTCAACAAACGAGCGGCGGCGCGGTTGACGATGGTAATCCGTCCGTCCGCATCCAGTCCGATCACGCCGGCGCTAACGCCCGCCAGCACGGTTTCCGTGAAGCGGCGGCGTTCGTCGATCTGCCGGTTGGCGGAGATCAGCGCGCTGCGCTGGGAGTCGAGCTGCTGCATCATGCGGTTGAAGGCCAGGCCCAGCGTTCCGATTTCGTCGTCGTTGTGCTCGACTTCGACCTGTGCCTTGAGGTCGCCTTCCGAGACGCGTTCGGCCGCGCCGATCAGCCTCGAGATCGGTCTCACCAGCCGGTTGGCGGCCAACAGGCCCAGCCAGATCGCAGCCAGCAGGATGACAAGCGACGCCACGCTGTAGAGGGCCGCAAAGACGAGTTGGACGCGTGAGCGGCTTTGCTCGAGACGGTGATATTCGCTGACCGCGTCTTGCGTGTGATGGTAGTAGCCAAACACTTTCGGATCGACAATTCGCACGACGAGAAGATAGGCGTCTTGCAGCGCCCGCAGTTGCACGAGTGCATGCACGATACCTTTGTCGGGCTCGCCGTCCAGCACGATGTTTCCCGCCTGCGCGGCGGCATAAGCCTCAGGCGTCGGCACAAGCGTCGCAGAGTATTTGAGCTTGCACTCGCGGGTGGGGGAGCGCGGCCCCGGCACGCAGGCGCTGCTGCCCAGCAACTTGCCGTGACTGTCGACAATAAAGGACGCCTGAAGACCATGATCTCTTGTCATGTCTTCGAGCTTGGCGAACATCAGGACTAGATTGACCTTCTTGTCCTTCAAATCAAAAATATGCGGATCGTTTTGCAGTCCGGCCGCGATCTCGCCGGCGTCGAGATAAATGCCGCGTTCGTGTTCCATCATGTAGTTCTGGGCAACGGTCAACGCGCCATCCAGCGCGGTTCTAACGCGCGCCGAGAACCACGATTCGACGCCGAGATTGAGCGTCACCGCCGCGAAGACCGCGACCAGGATCGCGGGCACCACGGCGATGGCGCTGAACATCGCCACCAGGCGAACATGCAGCCGTGCTCCTGCCCTGCCCGAGCGCCGCTCGCTCCATAGCCGTACCAGCCGCCAGGCAATCAGGGCGCCAAGCGACAGGCCCAACGTTAAATTGATCAAAAGAAGGGCGATAAGAACCGTCGGAGTCAGGTTGAAAGGCGTAAAGCCCTTCAGGATGGCGTAGGTGCCCAGCCACGACAGCACGGAAAGCGAGGTCACGCCCAGCGCAAGCAGCGATGGCCGCGATATCCCAAACATTCCGCTTTTTCGCTTTTCGACTGCTGTCGCTGTGGCCATACCCAACCGTCGTTGACGGATGAAGCCCGCTAACCCGCGAGCGTCGCTCTGCAATCTCCCAGTGTAGCGAACTAGCAACCTGTTGCAAGAATGCTGCGATGCAATTCAACAACAGGGTTAAATGGGAAGGGACGAAGGGCGAACTGCGAATAGGATTTTTCCCTCTATTCGCCACTCCCTATTCGCTTTTTTCCTAATCCACCTTCAACCCTCGGATGACCTCCAGCCCCAAATCGCGAATTTTCTTGCGCAAAGTATTGCGGTTAAGACCCAGAAGATGTGCGGCGCGAATCTGATTACCGCGCGTCACCGCCAGACAAATCGACAGCAGCGGGCGCTCGATATCCTGCAGGACCCGGTCGTAAAGGCCCGGCGGCGGCAGGCGATCTCCATGTTCGGCGAAATATTTCGTCAGATGACGTTCGACGGCCACGCTCAAGGAAACGGGTTCGTCGCCGTCATCGAGACTGCTCGACTTGGCCGGTTCCCTCAGCTCCGCGGCGATGGTGGCGGCGGGGATCGTGTCGCCGGAGCTTAGAACCGCCAATCGCCGGATCAGGTTCTCTAGTTCGCGGACGTTTCCCGGCCAGCGGTAGTGCCGCAGAATATCCAGCGCGTCCGTGTCCAGATGTTTCGCCGGCAGACCTTCTTCCTCGGCCTTGCGTAGGAAATGGCGCACCAGATCTGGGATATCCTCGGCGCGCTCCCGCAACGGCGGTAGACGCATCGGCACGACGTTGAGCCGGTAATACAGGTCTTCGCGGAACAAGCCCTGCTGGATGAGCTGGCGCAGATCGCGGTTAGTCGCTGCGATGATACGCACGTCGGTCTTGATCGGCGTGCGTCCGCCGACCGTCGTGTATTCGCCTTGTTGCAAGACGCGCAACAGGCGCGTCTGGGCTTCCAGCGGCATGTCGCCGATCTCGTCGAGAAACAGCGTGCCGCCTTCGGCCTGCTCGAAGCGGCCGATGCCGCGGTTCGTTGCGCCTGTGAAGGCGCCGCGCTCATGGCCGAACAATTCGCTCTCGACGAGTTCCTTGGGGATCGCCGCCATGTTCACCGCGACGAACGTACCGTGCCGGCGCTTGCCGTAGTCGTGCAGGGCGCGCGCGACCAGTTCCTTGCCGGTGCCGCTCTCGCCCATGATCATCACGGTCAAATCGGTTTGCGTGAGCCGCGCGATGACGCGGTAAATTTCTTGCATCGCCGCGGAGCGTCCAATCAACGGCAAACTGTCGGCACCCTCCTCTGCCGGGACCGCTTCGCGTTTGACCTGGGGACTGGCGAGCGCACGCTGGACGACGGCGGTTAGCTCCTTCAGATCGAACGGTTTAGGCAGATAGTCGAAGGCGCCGCGTTCGGCGGCCGTTATGGCCGTCAAAATGGTGTTCTGCGCGCTCATGACCACGATGGGCAGATCCGGCCGCAGGCGCTTGATGCGCGGGATGAGATCGAAGCCGTTCTCGTCCGGCAAAATCACGTCGGTGATGACCAGATTGCCGTCGCCGGCCGATATCCAACGCCACAAGCCCGCTGCGGTGCCCGTCGTGCGCACGTCGTATCCGGCGCGTCCCAAAGCCTGGTTCAACACCGTACGGATTGCCGAATCGTCGTCGGCGATCAGGATCGTGCCCTCAGGCATCGGAGCTTCCTTCGCTGTCGTTTGCCGCTTTCGGCAACAGGATGCGGAATACCGTGCGGCGAGGCACGGAATCGCACTCGATGACGCCGCCGTGGTCGCCGATGATCTTGGCGACCAGCGCCAGCCCCAGTCCCGAGCCGCCGCGTTTCGTGGTCACGAACGGATCGAAGATGTATGGCATCAGATCGGCGGGCACGCCCCCGCCATTATCTCGTACGGTCACCAGCAGCGGCAGGCTCAACCGCTCCCCCGCCACCGCCGCGCCGAAGCGTACGCCGGGGCGATAGCCGGTGGTCAGCGTGATTTCGCCGCCGGCTTCCGGCAGCGCGTCGGCCGCATTTCGCACCAAGTTCATGAACACCTGGATGAGTTGGTCGCGGTCTCCCAGCACGCGCGGCAAGGAGGGATCGAAGGTTTCGACGAACGTTACGTTCTTGGCGAAACTCGTCTCGGCGACGCGGCGCACGCGATCCAGAACTTCGTGGATGTTCACCGGTGCGCGCGTAAACGCGCGCGTGTCGCCGAACAATTCCATCCGGTCGATCAGCGCGCGGATGCGGTCCGCTTCCGAACAGATGAGTTGGGTCAGATCGCGTTCGTTTGCCGGCAGATGTTCTTCGATCAACTGTGCTGCGCCGCGAATGCCGGCGAGCGGATTCTTGATTTCGTGCGCCAGCACCGCGGCCATGCCGTGCATCGAACGCACCGCTCCGCGGTGAAGCAGTTGCCGGTCGATGCGCTGCGCCAAGCTGCGTTCCTGCAGCATGACAATCGCCGCGCCTTCCGGTTCGGGCAGCGGCGTGACGATGAGGTCGGCGACGCGTTCGCCGTGCCGCGGCGTGGATAGATCTACGTCGCGTTCGCCCACCGAGGCGCGCCGCTCCAATGCCTGACCGATCAATGGGAACAGCGGGCTGCCGAACGGGATGAGGTCCGTGAGCTTCTGCTTCAATAGCAAGCCCGCGCCCATGTCGAAGAATTGCTCGGCAGCCGGGTTGACGAAGATAATTTGCTGCTGCGAACCGACGACGATCACCGGCATCGGCAAAGCATTGGCGATCAGGCTTGTTGCCTGACTTTCGAGCGGCTGCTTGGCATTCGTTGTCACGAGAGTACCGTGCCTAATACTTAGGCATGATAGTACACTGCCGATTATGTGTGCAACTGTGCGTTCAAACGAAGAGGCAATTTATTATTGCCTATTTCCAATTTTACATCTGGTGCGACAGGAAGTCGCCATCCTGGGAATATGATCCTTGGTAGAAATTCTCCAAGCCCATCGCGCACCGGCGCGCCCATGCTACCAAGAAAACAAACGAGAGCGGAGTCTTTATGCCTCGAACAGCCATTTTGATCGTCGCCGCCGGCAAGGGCGAACGTGCGGGGGGAAGCACACCCAAACAATATGCTCCGCTTTTCGGGCAGCCGATGCTGCGCCGGTCCGTGGAAGCCTTTGCTGGCCGGCGGGATACGATCGTCCAAGTCGTGATAGGTCCGAACCAAGAGGCGCAATTCCGGGCGGCGACGGCGGGCCTCGATCTGCTCCCACCGGCCGTTGGGGGCGCGACACGTCAGGACTCCGTTCGTCGCGGACTTGAAGCGTTGGCTGGCGCGGCTCCGGACTTCGTTCTGATCCACGATGCCGCTCGTCCGCTCGTCTCGTCTCGTTTGATCGACGGCGTGATCGCCGCTCTTGAAGCGGGCGCCGATGCCGCCGTGCCGCTGCTTCCTGTGGCCGATACGCTGCGCAAACGGGAGGACGGTAGGTGGATCACGGTGCCGCGCGATGGCCTGCTACGGGCACAGACGCCGCAAGGTTTCCGCTTCGCAACAATCCTGAAGGCGCATCGCGATCACGCCACGCACGAAGCGACGGACGATATGGCGCTGGCCGAATTGGCGGACTTGAAAATCGTGGCCGTGCCCGGCGAGGAGACCAATATGAAAGTGACAAATGCAGAGGATTTCGTGGTGGCCGAAGCTCTGCTTTCAGCACGGCTAGACGATACGCGCACCGGATCCGGCTATGACGTCCATCGCTTCGTGCCGGGCGATCATGTTTGGCTGTGTGGTGTGAAAATCGCGCACGATCACGCGTTGGAAGGCCATTCCGACGCCGACGCCGGCTTGCACGCGTTGACAGACGCGATCTTGGGCACCATCGGCGAAGGCGACATCGGTCAGCATTTTCCGCCTACGGACGAACGCTGGCGCGGCGCGCCGTCGTGGAAATTCCTCGATCACGCGGCGGGTCTGGTGCGTGGCAAGGGAGGCGCGATCGCCCATTGCGATGTCACAATCATCTGCGAGCGGCCGAAGATTGGGCCGCACCGCGATGCGATGCGCGCGAAGATCGCCGAGATTCTCCACCTCGATATCTCGCGCATCAGCGTCAAGGCGACGACGACGGAAGGCCTGGGCTTTACGGGGCGGCGCGAAGGGTTGGCGGCGCAAGCCGTGGCGACGGTGCGCTTGCCATGAGCATGGCGGGACGATGCGCGACCCTGTTCGGCATCGGCCGCGCGCCGCTTGCGCCGGGAACGGCCGCGAGCCTGGTCGCGTTACCGTTCGCCTGGCTGATCGCGATGGCGTTCGGGCCGGTGCCGCTGTTGGCGCTCGCCATCGCGGTTGGGCTGTTCGCCGTTCCCATCTCGGGAGCCTATGAGAAGGAATCCGGGCGCGAGGACCCTTCGGACTGTGTGATCGACGAATTGGCCGGACAATGGCTTGCATGCGCCTGCGCGCCCATGACCTTGTGGGGCTTTGCACTGGCGTTCGTGTTGTTCCGCCTGTTCGACATGACCAAACTCTGGCCCGTCTCGGCGGCGGAGAAGCTGCGCGGCGGCCTTGGTATTGTCGCCGACGACATAGTGGCGGGCGCGATGGCGGGTGTTATCGTGCTTCTGGCCGTACATTTCGGACTTCTGTAATGTTTTCCCCTGCCCTTCTTTCACTGGCAAGAACGGTACTGGACGCAGCGCGCGAGAAAAAGCTGCGCACCGCCACGGCGGAAAGCTGCACCGGCGGTTTGATCGCCGGCCTACTCACCGAAATTCCCGGCTCATCGGATGTGCTGGAGCGCGGTTTCGTCACCTATTCCAACGAGGCCAAGGAAGAATTGTTGGGCGTGCCACTGGTGCTAATCGCCAAGTATGGCGCAGTTTCGGAAGAGGTCGCGCGCGCCATGGCCGAGGGCGCCGTGGCGAATTCCTATGCGCAATTGGCGATTGCCGTCACAGGCATCGCCGGACCGGGCGGTGGAACGTCCCTGAAGCCCGTCGGGCTCGTTCATATAGCGGCGTGCCGCAAAGGCGGTTCGACGATCCACGAGGTACACCGCTTCGGCGACATCGGGCGCACCGAGGTGCGGCTGAAGAGCGTGGAAGCGGCGTTGAAGTTGCTACGCCGGCTTTTCTGAAAGCGCCCTTGCTCTTGCCTCGAACGCGTCCGCCATTTTCAAGACTGTGTGCTCGAAGGCTTTGCCGGCGACGGTCGCAAGCAGGCGGTTCTTGAACTCGAAGGCGATAGAAAAATCCACGCGGCAGCCCTCGTTTTGCTGCGTGAAGCGCCAATGGCTGTCCAATTGCCGGAACGGCCCGTCGGTTTGCGTTACATCGACAGCACGCGCTGCCGCATCGAGCACCACACGGCTGGTATAGCGTTCGCGCAGCGCCCTGAAACCAACCAACATTTCCGCCAGCAGACGCTCGCGCTCGTTGACGCGTTCGCGCGACAACACGCGCAGGCCGAGGCACCAAGGCAGAAATTCTGGATATTTTTCCACGTCCGCCACGACCGCGTACATGAGGTCGGCTGTGTACGGAAGAATCCTGCATTCAGAGTGCTGCGCCATTCACCCCCCATCCGTCCGGCTTTGCTGCGCTTTGCCGGACACCTTCCCCCTCAAGGGAGGAAGGAAGCATTCCGCGCCGTCTTGAGCTGCGCGAAATCGGAATCGGCATGATAAGACGAGCGCGTCAGCGGACTGGCCGACACCATCAGGAAACCTTTTGCGCGCGCCACGGATTCCAGCGCCTTGAACTCCTCCGGCGACCAGAAGCGAGCGAGCGACGCGTGCTTGCGCGTGGGCTGGAGATATTGGCCGATGGTGAGGAAATCGACGCCGGCCGCGCGCAAATCGTCCATCACCTGCATGATCTCTTCGCGGCTCTCGCCCAGGCCCACCATCAGGCCGGATTTGGTGAAACCGTCGGGCACCAGCTCCTTGGCGCGCTCAAGCAGGCGCAGGCTGACGAAATAGCGCGCGCCGGGGCGGACGTTGAGGTAAAGCCGCGGCACGGTTTCGAGATTATGATTGAAGACGTCGGGCACTGCCTCCATCACGACCTCGATGGCGCCGGGTTTGCGCAGGAAGTCAGGCGTCAGCACTTCCACCGTCGTGCCGGGACTGGCCTTGCGGATGGCGTGAATGGTTTCTGCGAAATGTTTTGCTCCGCCGTCGGGCAGATCGTCGCGGTCCACCGAGGTGATGACGACATGCTTGAGGCCGAGCCTGGCGACCGCATCTGCAACCCGTCCCGGCTCGCCGGCATCCAGCGGCCCCGGCAAGCCGGTCTTGACGTTACAGAAGGCGCAAGCCCGCGTGCAGGTATCCCCCATGATCATCATGGTAGCGTGGCGGTGGGTCCAGCATTCGCCGATATTGGGGCAGCCGGCCTCCTCGCAGACCGTGTGCAGCCCGTGCTCGCGCACGATGGTCTCGGTTTGGGAATATTCCCGCCCTAGTGGCGCTTTGACGCGTATCCAGCCCGGCTTGCGCAGGACAGGGTTATCGGGCCGGTGAGCCTTTTCCGGGTGGCGAAGGGCGCGGTGGTCTTTGTCCGTCTGGTCGAAAACTGTGGTCATGTCTCCTTACATATAGCTTGTTCTACCTAAAATCACCGGGTTCCATTAGGTTGAGTCATAAAACCAAGAGCGGGCGATGCCCGCCCTCCGGGGAGGAGCTATTGGCTGTAGCTACCGTCGCCGCCGCGTCGGGCGAGGATATCGTCCCACTCGACATGACGCAGACCAGGAAGACGATATTCCAGGCGTTGATTGACGCCCGATCGCGCTATGGCGGCGCACGTCCGGCCATTGTCGACAGCGACGAGCGGGTCGTGACCTATGACGAGATCGTGCGCGCGGCGCTGGCGCTCGGCCACGCCTTGAAGAAGGGAACGTCGCGAGGCGAATCCGTGGGAATCATGCTGCCGACCAGCGTGGGCGCGGTAATCGCCTTTTTTGCGGTTTCCGCCTTCGGCCGCATACCGACGATGCTGAACTTCACCAGCGGCGCGGCTGGCCTGATGAGCGCGCTACGCACCGCCAAGGTCAAGTGCATCGTCACGGCGCGGCGTTTCATAGAACTGGCCAAACTGGACGCGCTGGCGGCCGAAATCTCGATGGCGGCGGTGCTGGTCCATCTGGAGGACGTCCGCAAGAAATTGTCGATCTTCGACAAGGCGGTCGCAGGCATCGGACAATTCGCGCCTGGCCTTGTTACGTCGCGGCCGTCGTATGAATCGCCAGCGGTCATCCTTTTTACCTCCGGCACGGAAGGCGAACCCAAGGGCGTGGCACTGTCGCATGCCAATCTGCTGGCCAATATCGAACAGGTGCGCGCGCACGTCGCGTTTTATCCGGACGATGTTCTGTTCAGCCCGCTACCGACTTTCCATTGCTTCGGGCTGACGGCGGGCGTGCTGTCACCGTTGTACCTAGGTATCAAGGCGGTGCTTCATCCCACGCCTCTGCAGCCGCACGAGATCGTGCGGCGCGTCAAGGCAACCGGCACGACGATCCTGCTCACGACGGATACTTTTTTGTCGCAATACGCGCGCACGGGCGAACCAGGCGATCTGAACTTGTTGCGCGTTACGGTATGCGGTGCCGAACGGGTGCGCGACGAAACACGCCAGCTGCTGCGCAAGAAATACGCGATCGAACTGCTTGAAGGATATGGTCTGACGGAAACTTCACCCTTCGCTGCCGCCAATCAGCCCGGCGACAACCACCCTGGAACGGTTGGCCACCTGATGGCGGGGATGCAGGCGCGGCTGGAACCGGCGGAAGGAATCCCCAACGCGGGCCGGCTGTTCCTGAAGGGGCCGAATGTCATGCTCGGCTATATCAGGCCGGAGAACCCGGGAGTCATTGTGCCCCCGGAAGACGGCTGGCTCGACACGGGCGACGTGGTCTCCATCGATGACGAAGGCATTATTTCCATCAAGGGGCGCATGAAACGCTTCGCCAAAGTGGGCGGCGAAACCGTATCTCTGGCGGTGGTGGAGAATTGCGCCTCGTCGATGTGGCCGGATCACCGCCATGCGGCCATCGCCTTGCCGGACGGGCGCAAGGGCGAGCAAATCGTGCTGCTGACGACGAACCAGGAAGCCCAGCGCGCGGATCTGGTCGGTTGGGCGCAAAGCCACGGTGTGGCCGAAATCGCGGTGCCGCGGCGCATTATCCACACCGACAACATCCCCGTGCTCGGCACCGGCAAAACGGATTATGTAAAGGTCGAGAAGATCATCCTGGCCGAGACCTGAACATGGTTGACAGCAAGATGCCACAACCGATGCGTCCTCGCGGCTTTTGGGGCGGCGTCTTCGGCGGAGGGCGCGGCGGTCTTTGTTCGATTGGTTGAAAAATGTGGTCATTCCCCTCTACATTTAGATTGCTCTACCGAAAACCATCGGGTTCCGTTAGGTTGCTGCCATAATGCCAAGAGCGGGCCATGCCCGCCGTCTGGGGAGGAATCATTTTGGCTGTCGCTACCGTCGCTGCCGCGTCGGGCGAGGACATCGTCCTGCTCGACATGGTCCGTACCAAGAAGACGATATTCCAGGCGCTGATTGACGCCCGGTCGCGCTATGGCGGCGCCCGTCAGGCCATCATCGACGGCGACGAGCGGGTCGTGACCTATGACGAGATCGTGCGCGCCTCGCTAGCGCTTGGCCATGCCTTGAAGAAGGGAACGGCCAGAGGCGAGGCCGTCGGCATTATGCTGCCGACTAGCGTTGGTGCGATCGTTTCCTTTTTTGCGGTTTCCGCCTTCGGTCGCATACCGACGATGGGGAACTTTACCAACGGCGCGGCTGCCGTCATGAGCGCGCTGCGGACCGCCAAGGTCAAGAAAGTCGTCACGGCGCGGCGTTTCATAGAACTGGCCAAGCTGGACGCGCTGGCGGCCGAAATTTCGATGACGGCGGAGCTGGTCTATCTGGAGGACGTCCGCGAGAAATTGTCGATCTTCGACAAGGCGGTCGCGGGCATCGGACAATTCGCGCCGGGCCTCGTCACATCGCGCCCAGCGTATAAATCGCCGGCAGTCATTCTTTTCACCTCCGGCACCGAGGGCGCGCCAAAGGGCGTGGCGCTGTCACATATGAACCTGCTGGCCAATATCGAGCAGGTGCGCGAGCATGTCGCGTTTTATCCAACCGACGTTATGTTCAACCCGTTGCCTACTTTCCATTGCTTCGGGCTGCTGGCGGGCGCGCTGTTGCCGCTGCTTCTTGGGATCAAGGCCGTGTTCCATCCCACGCCTCTGCAGCCGCACGAGATCGTACGCCGCGTCAGGGCGACAGGCGCCACGATCCTGCTCACGACGGATACCTTCATGTCGCAATATGCGCGCGCGGGCGAACAAGGCGATCTGAACTCGTTGCGTCTTGCGGTGTGCGGCGCGGAACGGGTGCGCGACGAAACACGCCAGTTGCTGCGCAAGAAATACGCGATCGACCTGATCGAAGGATACGGAGTGACGGAAACTTCTCCCGTCGCCGCCGCCAACCAGCCCGGCGCGAACCGCCCAGGCACTGTTGGCCGCTTGATGCCGGGGATGCAGGCACGGCTGGAGCCGGTGGAAGGCATTCCGAATGCTGGGCGGCTGTTTCTGAAAGGGCCGAATGTCATGCTCGGCTATATCAGGCCGGAGAACCCGGGAGTCATTATTCCGGTGGAAGGCGGCTGGCACGACACGGGCGACGTCGTCTCGATCGACGAGGAAGGCTTTATCTCCATCAAGGGCCGCATGAAACGCTTCGCCAAAGTGGGCGGCGAAACCGTATCCCTGGCGGTGGTGGAGAATTGCGCCTCGTCGATGTGGCCGGATCACAGTCATGCGGCCATTGCCGTTCCGGATGGGCGCAAGGGCGAGCAAATCGTGCTGCTGACGACGAACCCCGAGGCCCAGCGCGTGGATCTGGTCGGTTGGGCGCAAAACCATGGCGTCGCCGAGATCGCCGTGCCGCGCCGCATTATCCACGCCGACAACATCCCCGTGCTCGGCACCGGCAAAACGGATTATGTAAAGGTCGAGAAGATCATCCTGGCCGAGACCTGAACATGGTTGACAGCAAGATGCCACAACCGATGCGTCCCCACGGATTTTGGGGCGGCGTCTTCGGCTGGTTCATGGACAGACGCAACGCCCGCGCGCACGAATTCGCTTTGCGCCGGCTCGACGTGCAGAAGACGGACACCATTCTGGAGATCGGTTTCGGCACGGGCCGGCTTTTGCGAAAGATTGCAAAACAGGCCCTCGAAGGGTTCGTTTGCGGCGTCGATCCGTCCGAGCTGATGCTTCAGACGGCGGAAAAGCGCACGAAAAAGTTCCGCAAGAAAGGCCGCGTCGAGCTGAAACTGGGTGACGCCGCCGCCCTGCCCTGGGCCGACGCGCAGTTCGACAAAGCGGCGGCGCTGCATTGCTTCCATTTTTGGAACGATCCAACGCACGACATCGCTGAAGTGCGCCGCGTGCTCAAGCCCGGCGGTTTGCTGCTGCTGATCCTGCGCGCGCACAAGAAGGCCGGACCGAAATGGTTGCCGAATCCGATCAGCCGCTCCGGTCAGGAAATCGCAGGCGCGTTCGAACTTCTGGCGAATAGCGGCTTCAGCGAGACGCGGATCGAGGGCAAAGTCGGCTCTTCGCCCGTGCTGACAGCGCGGAAAGCTTAACCGCCGCAGCTACTCGACGGCGTAGGTTACCGTAACTTTCGCAAGAATGGTGATTTGGCCTGGCAAGATGGGCGCGTGTGGTGCCTCCGTCTGTATTATAAAATCTGGTGCCGGTACGAATTGGCGATCTGACGGTGAGTTTGTCATCGAAATCATTTTGCCGACGCTCGCACGTTCGGCGGATGCCATAATCTCAGCGTTGTGTCGTGCGTTGCGCACGGCGGCGGCTAGCGCCTGTTCGTCATAATCGGCGCGGTTCTTGACATCGAAAGTGACGGAATTGGCAGAATTTGCACCTGCATTCACGGCCGCGTCGATAATGTCTGCTACTTTCGAAAGTTCTGTCACAGAGACGGAAAGTTTGTTAGTCACTTCATAAGCAATGATACGGCTTTCGTCATCCTCGCCGTTTTTTGTTTTTGGGTGCAGCACATCCACTGAAAAATTCGATGTCTGCATGGCATTTTCAGAAATGCCCAATGCTTTGATTACGGCAACCACTCTCTGCATCTCCACATTGTTTGCGTGAAGCGCCTTTGCTGTAACCGGATCGGAGGTGACAACGCCGATGTCGATAGTTGCGAGATCAGGACTAACGAGAATTTCGGCCGCGCCGGATACCACAATCGTGTGCGGATCGACCGGTCCGGCCTGAGCAACGGATAAGCTGAATGCCAGCGCCACGACTGCTGCGATTCCAAGTCTGCTCATGATTTCCCCCTATGTGTCGTTCCTTAAACCCAAGATTGTCACTTTCCGGGGCGGACCACGATTGGGGCTGCGGCAAAACGCCTCGTTAACCATCTCTCAAGCCAACTCAAAATATTTGCAACTTCCTACTATTAGGCTCTTGCGTATTACGAAGTTCATGCTAGATATCACTTCGCAATAGTTTGGAGGGCGGAAGAAAGGCGCGGTCTGTGACGGACGAATCTCAATACACGCGCAAATTCCGTAAGGAACTGATGGCCGGGCTCTCATCGCTCGTCCTCCTGGCTGTGCTCGCTCGCGCGGGCCGGGAGATGTACGGATACGAAATCGCCAAAGCCGTGAAGGCCGAGGGCGAAGGCGGTCTGATCTTCAAGCAGGGTGCGATCTACCCCGTTCTGCGCTCGCTGAACGCGCTGGGCCTCTTGGAGAGCCGGGTAGAAGCCTCCGCCTTCGGGCCGCCGCGGCGCTACTACAACATCACCGACGAGGGACGCCGCGCTCTGGGCGAATGGCAGTTCGCCTGGCGCGATATGCGCGAGTTCGTCGACGACGCACTCAAGGCCGGCACCGGAGGGATGGCCCATGAATTCAGACCGACCGCCTGAAACCGTCCGCGCCTATCTGGACCAGTTGCGCCGCGCGCTGAAAGGCGCGCCGCCCGGCCTGATCTCGGATGCGTTGGCGGACTGCGAAGAGCATCTGAACAGCGAAATCGCCCAAAACCCCGAATTGGATGAACCCACGATCCTGGCCTCCGTGGTGGAAACCTACGGCTCGCCGCAAGAAATCGCAGAGGAGTATCGCGACATGGAAGCAACGATTTCCACCCCGTTCCCGAAGCCGGAACAACAGGCGTTGCGCCGTTACGGCTTCTTCAACGTGATTTCGGACCCGCGCACCTATGGCGCGCTGCTCTATATGTTGTTGGCGCTGGTGACCGGAATTTTCTATTTCACATGGACGATTGTGGGAATCTCGCTGACGGCCGGATTCGCGCTCCTCATTCTAGGCATTCCCTTCGCGCTGCTCTTCATCGGTTCGATCCGCATGCTCAGTCATGTCGAAGGTCGCATCGTTGAAGCGCTGCTTGGCGTGCGCATGCCACGCCGCCTGCCTTCGACCACGCCATCCGACGAATCCATTTGGACGCGCATCAAAGAAGCGCTGCTCGACATACGGACTTGGACGTCGATGTTCTATTTGCTGCTGATGCTGCCGCTCGGCGTGGTTTATTTCACGTTGGCGGTTGTCGGGCTTAGTTGTTCGCTCGGCGTTTCAGGCGGCGCGATCTATGCCCTCGTCACCAACCACAGCAACTTCCAGGTCGGCGACGTTCCTTGGCTCGATCACCTGTTGCATACGGCGCCCGGGTTGATTCTAGTGGCCGTGGTGGGTCTGCTTCTGTTCTTTGTCGTTTTGCACGCCGCGCGAGCCATCGGCTGGCTGCATGGCCGGATCGCCGAAGGGCTTCTCGTCCGCCTTTAAGATCTCGCGAGTGACACGGACGCGGCCGATAGGCGCATTGCGCCCTCTTTTCGGCCCGAAACTTGCTGCTGTGCAAGCGAGATTCGCATGCTGGCACAACTCTTTGTCCAGAAATGGGTGGCCGTATACTTAACGACCCGGTAATGGTTGACGGCCCAGTATCAGGTCGGGCTATATGCCAGAGTCGTCGGTCAGCCTAAGCGCAAATCAGGGGCTGGGCATTTCATGCAACCGCGGAACCAATAACGCAGGAGTCATCGTGGACCGTCGATCAGAGACGACGCAGATTTCCTTCACATCTGACTGGCGCCTTTCCGCGCAGAAGGCCGCCACCGCTTTGTCCACCACCGACGGGCGCTGGGCCCTCGTTTCAACGTCCCTGACCGCCATCATCGCCGGCTCCATCGCCTGGCTTGCGATAGGGACCATGGCGCCGGCAAACTCGCGCGGGTTCGAGACGGCAAATTTCCTGCCCTATCGTCTGTTCCAGCAATTAACTCAATCCAGCGGCGGCACGTTGTTCACCGCGCCGGGCACCGCCCCTGCCCAGACCGAACCGGCCACGCCAAGCCGGCTGGACAATGCCCTGGCGAGCGAACGCGCGGGCAGCAACACTAATCCCGGCGTTGAGACTCATACGGTGACGCTCGAGTCCGGCGATACGCTTGCGGGAGCCCTGGAAGCAGCCGGAATTTCCGCCGACGACGCCAATGCAGCAATAGCGGCACTGGCGAACGTCTACAATCCGCGCAATCTGCGAACCGGACAGTCCTTCGATCTGACCTACGCAACAGCGAACTACGCGGATCAATCCGCAAGCCAAACCAATCTCACGGACATATCGTCCGACGACAATGACAACGGCGATCTCGCGAACGCCCAGCCCGCGACCGGCGAACCGATCACAAAGCTGTTGTCCATCACGTTCTCGCCCTCGATCGAACACGACATCACCGTAACGCGCGCCGCAGACGGCAGCTTCGCCGCCAACGACGCTGTGAAGCAGCTTGTCGCGCATCTCCATCGCGCCGGTGCGACGATCAACTCGAGCCTTTATCTCTCTGCGATGCAGGCGGGAATCCCGGCCGACGTCGTTGTCCAGATGATCAAAATGTTCTCGTACAAAGTGGACTTCCAGCGCGATATCCGCCCCGGCGATTCCTTCGAGGTCTTCTATGACTACTACTACACGCCCCAAGGTCAGCCCGCGAAGCAAGGCAGCATCTCCTATGCGATGATGAAACTGGGCGGCCGCGAGATCGCACTTTACCGTTATCAATCGGACCCCAATGACACGGCGGACTATTTCGACGCCCACGGCCAGAGCGCCAAAGGCATGTTGATGAAAACGCCTGTCGATGGGGCGCGCATTACCTCGGGCTTCGGCATGCGGTTCCATCCGATCCTGGGTTACAGCCGCATGCACAAAGGCGTCGATTTCGGCGTGCCGATCGGAACGCCGGTCATGGCGGCCGGCTCGGGCACGGTCGAATTCATGGGATGGGAAAACGGCTACGGGAAATTCGTGCTGATCAACCACGGCAACGGCTACGAGACCGCGTACGGCCATCTGTCGCGCTTCGCGCCCGGCCTGCACAAAGGTTCACGCGTACGGCAGGCGCAGGTGGTGGCTTATAGCGGCATGACAGGCATGGCGACCGGTCCACATCTGCACTACGAAATTCGCAAGGATAAAATTCAAGTTAACCCCACGACGGTGAAAATCGCCGAAGGGCTCAAGCTTATGGGCCGCGAATTGCGCGATTTCCTCACTATGCGGCTGCGCCTCAATTCCGAAATGGCTTCCACCAAGCTAGAAACCAAAGTGGCGGATCTTTCCGGCGATCTCAGAGCGGCGACGAAGTAAAGCTTAATGTAGCGCCTTGCTTGGGGCCAGTTCGATATCGGCTTCGTCCGATGAGGCGGCAAATTCCTGCCCGTTTATCGTGAGTCCGGTCTTGCCCGTGCCGATTTTCACATTGGCGCCGTCCATGATTTTTCCTTCCAGCAGCAATTGCGCCAGTGGGTCCTGCAGCCGGCGTTGGATGACGCGCTTGAGCGGCCGCGCGCCATACACCGGATCGTAGCCGGCATCCGCAAGCCATGCGCGTGCCTTGGCGTCGAGCACGATTTCGATTTTGCGGTCGGCCAACAGTTTCTGCAGGCGTGCGATCTGGATGTCGACGATCTTGTCCATGTTGGCGCGGGTCAGGCGATGGAACAGAATGATTTCATCCAACCGGTTGAGGAATTCCGGCCGGAAATGCGCGCGCACGGCCGCCATCGCCTGGGCGTGGGCGGCGCGTGTGTCTTCGCCGGTGAGGAATTCCGTACCGAGATTCGAGGTCAGGATGATCACTGTATTCTTGAAATCGACCGTGCGGCCGTGCCCATCGGTCAGCCGTCCGTCGTCGAGAACTTGCAGGAGCACATTGAAGACGTCGGCATGTGCTTTCTCGACCTCGTCGAACAGGATCACCTGATAGGGACGCCGGCGCACCGCTTCGGTGAGCACCCCGCCCTCTTCATAGCCGACATAGCCCGGCGGCGCACCGATCAGCCGTGAGACCGCGTGTTTCTCCATGAATTCGCTCATGTCGATGCGCACCATGGCGCTGTCGTCGTCGAACAGAAACGCGGCCAGCGCCTTGGTGAGTTCCGTTTTGCCGACGCCGGTGGGGCCGAGAAACAAGAAAGAACCAATGGGTCGGTTGGGATCCTGCAGCCCGGCGCGGGCGCGGCGCACGGCGTTGGAGATGGCGCGTACGGCCTCGCTCTGGCCGACGACGCGGCACTCCAGCGCTTGCTCCATGTGCAGGAGCTTGTCGCGTTCGCCTTGCAGCATCTTATCGACGGGAATGCCGGTCCAGCGCGAGACGATCTGCGCGATATGCTCCGGCGTCACCGCTTCCTTCACAAGCGCAGTGCTCTGCATTTCCTCGACCGCTTTTAGTTTGCGGTCGAGGTCCGGAATGACGCCATAGGTCAATTCACCCGCACGCGCGAAATCCCCACGACGCTGGGCGATCTCAGCATCCTGGCGCGCCTTGTCCAATTTTTCCTTCAGGCTCTGTACGTCCTGGACGGACTTCTTTTCCTCGTGCCACTTCGCGGCGAGCGAGGTGGCCTTCTGACTCAACTCAGCCAGTTCGGTTTCTAGCGCGGTGAGACGATCCTTCGAGGCCTTGTCGGTTTCTCTTTTCAAGGCTTCACGTTCGATCTTGAGCTGCACCACACGGCGATCGAGTTCGTCTAGTTCCTCCGGCTTGGAATCCACCTGCATGCGCAAGCGGCTGGCCGCTTCGTCCATCAAGTCGATTGCCTTGTCGGGCAGGAAGCGGTCGGTGATGTAGCGATTGGATAGCGTGGCCGCTGCGACGATGGCGGAATCGGTGATGCGCACGCCATGATGGACTTCGTATTTTTCCTTCAGACCGCGCAGAATGGAGATCGTGTCCTCCACCGTCGGTTCGGACACGAACACGGGCTGGAAGCGCCGGGCCAGCGCCGCATCCTTCTCGATGTACTTGCGATATTCGTCGAGCGTGGTCGCGCCGATGCAATGCAGCTCGCCGCGCGCCAGCGACGGCTTGAGCAGGTTGGAAGCGTCCATCGCGCCCTCGCCCGCGCCCGCGCCAACCAGCGTGTGCATCTCGTCGATGAAGAGGATCACCTTGCCTTCGGCTGCGGTGATTTCGCCGAGCACGGCTTTCAGCCGCTCCTCGAACTCCCCGCGGTACTTCGCGCCGGCGATCAGCGCGCCCATATCGAGCGCCATCAACCGCTTATCGCGCAGACTCTCCGGCACGTCGCCGTTGACGATGCGCAGCGCCAGGCCTTCGGCGATGGCTGTCTTGCCGACGCCTGGTTCGCCGATCAGCACGGGATTGTTCTTCGTGCGCCTGGAAAGAACCTGGATCGCGCGGCGAATTTCCTCGTCACGGCCGATGACCGGATCGAGCTTGCCGGTGCGCGCGAGTTCGGTAAGGTCGCGCGCGTATTTCTTCAACGCGTCGTACTGGTTTTCGGCGGTTGCGCTGTCGGCCGTGTGGCCTTTACGCAAATCGGCAATCGCCTTGTTGAGGTTCTGCGGCGTGACACCCGCGTCCTTCAGCATCTTTGCGGATGGCGTACCCGCCGCCATGGCCAACGCCAGCAGCAGATATTCCGCGGTCACGAAGCTGTCGCCGGCCTTCTTGGCCGCCTGCTCCGCCGCATCGAACAGACGCGCGGTTTCGGGAGCGAGGTAAACCTGCCCCGAACCGGAGCCTTCCACCTTGGCAATCTTGGCCAGCGCGTGGGCGACGCCGTCGCGAACCTGTTCCGGTTTGCCGCCGGCCGCCGCGATCAAACGCGCCGCCAAGCCTTCCTCATCGTCGATGAGGACCTTCAGCAAATGTTCCGGGGTGAAATATTGGTTGTTGAAGCGTAGCGCCAACCCTTGAGCGGATTGAATAAAACCGCGTGCCCGCTCAGTGAATTTCTCGATGTCCATCTCTGCCTCTCGGGTCCCGGCCCTTAGTGAGCAGCCTAGGACGAGTCTCATAGATTTAGGCTACGGCCCCGTTAAGGCGCCGAACCCTGGCAGATATGTGGGAATTAACGGCCGAAAGAACAACCCCCAGCGTGACTTGCCTATTCCGGCGCGTCCGCCTCATCGCCTTCATCTTCGTCGGAATCGTCTTCCTGGCCCTCGGTCAGGGAGAAAGAGGGAGTGCTGGTCTGCGGCGAGCCGGGCTGCGGCTGGACGTAAGGCTGATCGCCTGCCCCAGTCGCCGGACGATATTGGGTGTTGGCTGGATTCTGGCCATTCTGCTGCTGATATTGCTGGGCCTGTGCCTGCGCCGCCGCCATGATGCGGTAATAGTGCTCGGCGTGCTGAAGATAATTCTCCGCCATAACCCGATCGCCGAACGCGTTGGCGTCGCGGGCGAGTTGCAGGTACTTCTCGTACACATTGGAGGCCGAACCGCGGATTTTGATTTCGGGGCCGTTGGAGTCGAACGTACGGTTCGGGTTGTGTCCGCCGCCGCCGTTTCCGCCGTTGTGTCCGTTATGACCGGGTTGCGGCCTGCGGCCGCCTCTTCTCGAACGTTTCACTGTTGCCCCTTTGGATGTGGACGGCACTGATCCGTCCTGCGGTTTTCCATCATCATCGTCCGGCGCGTTCAAACGCGCGCGAGCCGCGTTACATTGGAAACATGCAGAGTTCGTCTTTCGCTTTGTCCAAGGCCGGACGCGTCTAACGCGTCCCCGCCGCCGCCTCAGCCGCATTTTTATCGGCCGTTCGGCGGGATCCCTGTCCCCGGCCCGGGAAGCTAACGGGTCGGCGTTGCATTTCCAACACCTTTTTCGCCGCAATGAAAAGGGCTAATTCTTATGTCCCGCCACCAAAACCCGCGGAATTCCTGCCAAATCAGGGGCCACCTTTATTACCTGCAAACCCGACTGTGCCAGAATGAGCCCCACTTCACCGCTTTGCCCCACCCCTATTTCGAGGAACACACGCCCGTTTGGACTCAGTAGCCGGGCCAATGCAGGGGCCATAGCACGATAAGCCGAAAGCCCATCCTGTCCGCCGTCCAGGGCAAGGATCGGCTCAAATCCAACTTCCGGTTCAAGGCCGGTCAAGTCCGCGGTCTTGATATAGGGAGGGTTCGAGAGAATGACATCGTATAGGCCGGCGAAGACTTCGGCCCAGTCGCCGCTCTGGATTGCGCAGCGGCCGACAAGACCGTGACGGGCAACGTTGCGCGACACATAAACTTGAGCTTCTTCAGATTTATCAATGCCTAGACCGGCGGCGTTCGGAAACTCCTTCAGGAGTGCGACGAGCAGACAGCCGGTGCCTGTGCCCAGATCGAGGACCTTGAGCGGCGCGGCGCGATCGGGGAAGAAGGCGAGCGCCTGTTCGACGATCGTCTCGGTTTCGGGACGTGGAATGAGACCGCCCGGCCCGACCTCGAAGTCCAGGCTCCAGAACTCCTTGCGGCCCGTGATGTAGGCTAGCGGCTCGCGCGCAGCCCGGCGGGTGACGAGTGATTCGAAAAACGAGCTATCGCCATTCGCATGGGCCAGCAGCAGCCTTGCGTCGAGACGGGGTGATTCGATCCCGGCGGCGGCGAGCCGGCGTGCTGCATCAAGCAGAAGCGAATCGCTCACGCGCCGTCCGCTTCCAGCTCGGCCAGACGGCTGGCCTGGTCTTCGGTCACCAGCGCGTCGACGATTTCGCCCAGATCGTCGCCGGAAATAATGCGGTCGAGTTTGTAGAGCGTCAGGTTGATACGGTGGTCGGTGACGCGCCCTTGCGGAAAATTGTAGGTGCGGATGCGCTCGGAACGGTCGCCGGAACCGACCAGGCCCTTGCGCTCGCTGGCACGGGCACTATCAACGCGGTGCCGCTCCATTTCGTAGAGCTTTGCCTTCAGCATCTTCATCGCCTGGGCTTTGTTCTTGTGCTGAGACTTCTCAGTCTGCTGTGCGATGGCGATGCCAGTCGGCAAGTGGGTGATACGCACCGCGCTTTCGGTTTTATTGACGTGCTGGCCTCCGGCCCCCTGTGCGCGATAGACGTCGATGCGTAAATCCTTGTCGTTGATGACAACGTCGACGTCTTCCGGCTCAGGCAGAACCGCAACGGTGGCCGCCGAGGTGTGGATGCGCCCGCTTGCCTCCGTGACGGGCACGCGCTGCACGCGATGCACGCCACTTTCGAACTTCAGCTTGGCGTAGACACCGGTGCCATCCACTTCCAGGGTTGCATCCTTGATGCCGCCGAGATCGCTTTCGGAAAGCGACATCAAGTCGGTCTTCCAGCCCTGAAGCTGACAATAGCGCGTGTACATCTTCAGCAGATCGCCCGCGAACAGCGCCGCTTCGTCGCCGCCCGTACCGGCGCGGATTTCGACGATGGCCGACGAGGAATCGGCGGTATCCTTGGGTAGGAGTTTCAGCTTCAGTTCGTGTTCAAGCGTTTCGAGTTTGACTTTCAGGTCCGCACGTTCCTGTTCGGCGAGGGCACGCATTTCGGAGTCGGTGGCGGGATCGTTCACCAACGCGTCCGCTTCGACGAATTGCTTCTCGACGGTGCGATAGGCTTCTACGGCTGCGATCACGGGGGCGAGTTCGGCGTGCTCTTTCGATAGCTTCACAAAGGTCGAGCCCGCCACTCCGGAAGAAAGCTCCGCCTCAACCGCGTGAAAGCGGTCCAGCAGGCGTTCGAGTTTGTTGGTGGGAATCATAGTGAAGCGAATAGTGAGTAGCGAACAGCGAATAGTAAATAGGACGCGAAGGTCGGCTCCCTTTTCGCCATTCGCTCTTTACTGCGCGGCTTCGAGCTTGCCGCGGGCGGCCTCGATCTCGGCGGCCTTTTTCTCGCAAAGCTCGACGATGTGGTCGACGATGTTCTTGTTGTCGAGGCGGTAGGCCATCTCGCCGTTGAGGTAAATCTGGCCGTGGCCCTTGCCCGCGCCGCCACCGGTGAAGCCCAGATCGGTCTCGCGCGCCTCGCCCGGTCCGTTGACCACGCAGCCGATGATCGACAGCGACATGGGCGTGGTGATGTGCTTGAGGCGGTCTTCCAGAATCCGCACGGTGTCAATCACGTCGAAGCCCTGCCGCGCGCAGGACGGACAGGAAATGATGTTCACGCCGCGGTGGCGCAGGTTCAGCGATTTCAGGATATCGAAGCCGACGCGCACCTCTTCCACCGGATCGGCGGACAGCGAAACGCGGATCGTGTCGCCGATGCCGCTCCACAACAGCATGCCCATGCCGATGGAGGATTTCACCGTACCGGAAATCATGCCGCCGGCCTCGGTGATGCCCAGGTGCAGCGGGCAATCGATGGCCTCGGCCAGTGCCTGATAGGCGGCGACCGCGAGGAATGGATCCGAGGCCTTCACCGAAATCTTGTATTCGTGGAAATCGTTGTCGTCGAGAATCTTGGCGTGATTGAGTGCGCTCTCGACCATCGCTTCGGGGCATGGCTCGCCATAGCGTTCGAGCAGGTCCTTTTCCAGAGAACCCGCATTGACGCCGATACGCATGGAACAGCCGTGATCCTTGGCGGCTTTGACGACTTCCTTGACGCGCTGGGCGCTGCCGATATTACCGGGATTGATGCGCAGGCAGGCCGCGCCCGCCTCGGCCGCCTCGATGGCGCGCTTGTAGTGGAAATGGATGTCGGCCACGACGGGAATACGCGAAGCCTTGCAAATCGCCTTCATCGCGGCGGTGGATTCTTCATCGGGGCAGGAAACGCGCACGATATCGGCGCCCGCTTCTTCGATGCGGCGGATCTGGTCGATGGTGGCACGCGCATCCGAGGTGACGGTGTTCGTCATGGTTTGCACGCTGATCGGGGCGTCGCCGCCGACGGCCACGGGACCTACGTGAATTTGCCGGGATTTACGCCGGTAAATGTCGCGGTACGCACGAACGCTCATGACAACCTTTCGTCTGTGGATTTCATCTACCCGACCGTCCGCCATTGTTGCGATCCATGATCGACTGCGGATCGAGCGACAGCGCTTCGGCGGTTTCGTCGTTCTTGCCGACAAGGCCTACGGCGGACCCGTCGAGATCGAGTTCGACTGCCGCCGCGTTTGATGTGGTCAAGGTCAAGCCGACGAGATTGGGCACTTGATAACTGTCGCCGGGCTTCAGGGTGCGGTTGATGAAGACCATGCCGCCCGGCCCTTCGACCAGAATCCTGGCGGCCTGGTGCATGCGCAGGACGACCCGCGAATTCTTATTCTGTCCGCCATAGACCTGACCGGCCGGAAGAGCATCGGACACGCCGGATGGCTGCAGCTGTGAGGCATTGGGTGTGGCGGTCGCCACTTGCACCGGAGCCGTTTGCGTCGGAGCGGCAGGCGTCGGTACGGCCGTATTGTCGGCAGGCGACGTCAGCAGCGGCTGCTGCACCACCACAGGTTCGACCGGCGCGGGCTTTTGCCGTGCAATGGCGGCCGGCCTGGGCAACATCTGCTGCGGTGGTGGCGCGGTCTGCGGCTCGTTGAGCATGCGGTCGGCCGACTCGGCGAGTTGGTAAGCGCCGTAGAGCACCAGCACCAGCACCACGCCGGCGATGATCTTCCAGCCTTGCGGCAGACGGCGATGTTCATCCTCGTCGATGACCGTGATGGGTGGAGTCGTTTCGTCGGAACGACCGGCGATCTCCGCCTTGAAGCGCTCGACGCACTGGACCGCATCCAGCCCGAGATAATCCGCATACGAACGAACGAAACCCACGGCATAGGTTCGCCCGGGCAAAGCCTCCATGCGGTCTTCTTCCAGCGCTTCGAGATGGTCCTTGCGGATCTTCAACACCTTCGAAACAGTCGCCAAATCGTCGCCACGCCGGAGCCGCGCCGCGTGCAGATCCTGGCCGACGGTTTCCAGCGGCGTCTCGAGATCGCCGGAAATCTCGCGAAGATGAATGCGCCGGCTATCAAGCCCGCCTTCGTCATCCAATGTCAGCCGTGTGACCTTTGTCATCTGCAACGAGATTTCATCCTTGGGCAAACAAACAGGAGACGCCAAGCCATGAAGCCTGCGCCCGCAGTCCAAATCTACCTGCAAGACCCCTGTTAGACAATTGGAAATCCACGAAGATTGTGCTTTTCCGCCTTGCTTATCGGAGGATAATCCCGCGTTCTGCCGCGAACGCCGCCAAACGTGACCGCAGGCTGTGGTCGGTGCGCGCACACTGTTTATCCACAAATTGCGACACTTCGCTCAGACTGAGACTACGGATCATCATTTTGACCGGCCCGATATTGCCCGGCGACATGGACAAGGTGCGAAGACCAAGCCCAATCAAGGCCATGGCGTCCAGCGGCCGGCCGGCCATCTCGCCGCAAAGCGATACTTCGCCCCCACCCTCGGCTGCGCTACGGACGATCTGCCGGATCAAGGTCAGAGCCGCCGGGCTCAGAAAATCGTATCGGCGCGCCACGCGCGGGTTGGTGCGGTCCACGGCAAAGGTTAGCGAAAGCAGGTCGTTGGACCCAATCGAGACGAAATCGGCGCTGCGCATGATTTGGGGCAGCATGAAGGCCAAGGCAGGGACCTCCAGCATGGCGCCCACCAACACTTGGCGCGGCTGCGGCTTGGCTAAAAGGCGCGCCCGTTCCATCTCGCGGTCGATGAGGGCGCGAGCGGCGTTGAATTCCGATACGTCGCTGACCATCGGCAGCAAGACGCGCAGCACTTTCCCGGCTGCCGCCGTCAGCAGTGCACGGGCCTGGTAGCGCAACAGCGCCGGGCGGTCGAGCGCGATGCGGATCGCCCTCCAGCCGAGCGCCGGATTTTCTTCCCGCTCCCAGCGCGCATAAGGCAGCACCTTATCGCCGCCAAGATCCAAAGTGCGAAAGACGACAGATTTGTCGCCAGCCGCATCCAGGACCTCTTTGTAGAAAGCAACCTGGTCTGCCAGTCGCGGCATGGTCTCGCCGATCATGAATTGCAGCTCGGTGCGGAACAGGCCGATACCATCGGCGCCGGACTCGCCGAGATGAGGCATGTCGAGCAGCAAGCCGGCGTTCATCATCAGCTTGATATGCACGCCGTCCTTGGTCACGGCCGGCTGATCGCGCAGGGAGGCGAATTGCGCGACGCGATTGGCGCGCAAGGTGCGCTTGGCCTCGAATGCCGCAACGATTTCCTGCGCGGGGCGCAAATGCGCTTCACCCGTCTCACCGTCGATCACGATCGGATCGCCCCCGCGCGCCGCATCGGTAATGCCTTCAACGGAACCAATCAGCGGCACACCCATGGCGCGCGCGACGATGGCGACATGGGAAGTCGATGCCGCTTCTTCCAGAACCAGCCCAAGCAAGCTGTCGCGGCGATAATCGAGCAGCTCCGCCGGTCCCATTCCGCGCGCCACCAGCACCGCGTCGCGCGGCACGTTCTGCACCGCGTCCTGGCCGTCGCCCGATAGATGGCGCAACAGTCGCCGCGCCAGATCGTCGAGGTCGTGGGCGCGTTCGCGCAGGACCGGATCGTTGATCCTGCTGACACGTATCCGCATTTCGTCCTGAATGCGCTCCACGGCCGCCTCGGCGGTAAGTCCGGTGCGCACCGCGTCGCGCATGCGCTGGCGCCACCCCTGATCGTGGGCGAACAGACGAAAAGCCTCGATCACCTCGCGGCTTTCGCCGGTCAAATCCAGCTCGCTGGAATCCAACATATGGTCGACCGCGAGGCGCAGGCTGCCGATGGCTTCGTCCAAGCGGAGGAGTTCTTCCTGCGGATTGTCGGCGATCATGCGCTCGACCTTCACGCGCGGTTCGTGCAGGAAGACCTGACCGACAGCGACGCCTTCCGACAGACCCTCGCCGCGGAATTTACGCGGCCTGTCGGCGCTCAGCTCCGGCTCGTCCAGTTCGGCGACGTTGAACAGGCCGCCCTGCGCCACGACTTCCGCCAGCACCATGGCGACGGTCTGCAGCGCCTCGACCTCTTCCTCGGCATATTGGCGCGCCGCGCGGTTCTGCACGGTGAGCACGCCGAACACCTGCCCGCCGCGCACAATCGGCACGCCGAGGAACGAATGGTACGGATCTTCGCCCGTCTCCGGACGATAGGAGAAATGCGGATGGCTGGGCGCGTCGCTCAGGTTCACCGCTTCCGCGGTCTCGGCGACGAGGCCCACCAAACCCTCGCCTTCCTTCATCCGCGTGCGGTGGACGGCGGCGGGATTGAGGCCTTCGGTGGCGAACAGCTCCAACGCCTTGCCGGCGCGCCGCAGGTAGATCGAACAAACCTCCGCCACCATGTTCGCGGCGATGACAGTGACGAGCTTGTCGAGGCGCGTTTGCGCACTCGTCTGCTCTGCCATGATCTCGCGCAAACGGCGCAGCAGAATGCGCGGGCCGCCGGCGGCGACCGGAGGCATTAGTCGGACTCCCGCCTCCCCCCTTCAGGGGGAGGGTATGAAGGGTCGCGGTTCATGCCTCGTCCAATTCGTAGGCCGAATGGAGCGCGCGGACGGCCAGCTCCACATATTCCTCGGAGATCAGTACGCTGACCTTGATTTCGGAGGTGGAGATAACCTGGATGTTGATGCCCTTCTCCGAAAGGGTGCGGAACATGGTTTGCGCCACGCCGGGATGGGCGCGCATGCCGATGCCGATGATCGAGACCTTCGCCATGTTCGAGTCGGAGGTGATCTCGCGATAGCCGATCGTGGGCCCGGCCTTTTCGAGGGCGTCGATCGCGCGAGCCAATTCGCTGCGCGCGCAGGTGAAGGTCAGATCGGTTCTGCGACCGTCCTCCGACACGTTCTGCACGATCATATCGACGTTGACGCCCGCATCCGCGAGCGGACCGAAGATCGCCGCGGCGATGCCGGGGCGATCCGGAATTCTCATCAGCGAGATCTTCGCTTCGTCGCGCGAATAGGCGATGCCGGTGACGGGTTTCTTTTCCACGATGTCTTCCTCGTCGCACAAAAGCGTGCCGCCCGCGTCGGGGTCGAAGGTTGACAGGACGCGAACCGGCACACGGTATAACATGGCGATCTCGACAGAGCGCGTCTGCAGGACCTTGGCCCCCAGCGACGCCATCTCGAGCATTTCTTCGAAAGCGATCTTCTCCAGCCGCCGCGCCTTGGGCACGATGCGCGGATCGGTGGTGTAGACACCGTCGACGTCGGTGTAGATGTCGCAACGGTCGGCCTGGATTGCGGCGGCCACCGCGACCGCACTGGTATCCGAGCCGCCGCGGCCGAGCGTGGAGATGCGGTTGTCCGGCGCGATGCCCTGGAAACCGGCGATCACCGCTACTTGGCCCTGGTCCAGGCGTTCGTTCAGCAGCGTGGGGTCGATGCCCTCGATGCGTGCAGATCCGTGCACGGCCGAGGTGCGGACCGGAATCTGCCAGCCCATCCAAGATCGCGCCGAAATGCCGATGGCGCCTAGGGCCACCGCCAGCAAGCCGGCCGTGACCTGCTCACCAGACGCTACCACCGCATCGTATTCGCGAGCGTCGTGCAGTGGGGATATCCCGTTGATCCAGCCGACCAGCTTGTTGGTCTCCCCGGCCATGGCGGAGACCACTACGGCAACCTGATGGCCGCGGGAAACCTCCGTGCCGACCAGGCTCGCCACATGGCGGATGCGGTCCAGATCGGCCACCGAGGTCCCGCCGAATTTCATCGCAATCTTCGCCATGGGTCGTTCCGTTTGCACGCCTGCCATTCGCAAGCCATACATAGACGGCACCTGCGCCATGCTCAACGCCGAAACGTGCACATGACCGACGCACCCTCTATCGACCCTGCCGAAGTGGCAAAGTTCTCCGCCATGGCGGCCGAATGGTGGGACCCGACGGGCAAATTCGCCCCCCTGCACAAGTTCAACCCGATCCGGCTGGGCTTCATCCGCGACACGGCTGCGGCCCATTTTGGCAGGCAGGGCCTGAAACCGTTCCAGGGTTTGGGGCTGCTGGACATCGGTTGCGGTGGGGGGCTGCTCTGCGAGCCCATGGCCAGGCTGGGGTTTGCGGTGCTGGGAGCCGACGCGTCGGAGAAGAACGTCAAGACGGCGGCCGCCCATGCCGCCTCGTCCGGCATCGAGATCGACTATCGGGTCGCGACGGCCGAATCACTTGCGGCGGACGGCCGCGCCTTCGACATCGTCCTCAACATGGAGGTGATCGAGCACGTCGCCGACCTGCCCGGCTATCTCGGCGCCTGCGCCCGGCTGGTGAAGCCCGGCGGGCTGATGTTCGTGGCGACCCTCAACAAGACACTGAAGTCGCTGGCGCTGGCGAAGATTGGGGCGGAATATTTGCTGCGCTGGCTGCCGCCCGGCACACACGATTGGAGCCGCTTCGTCGAGCCGCGCAGGCTTCACGCGATGCTTGAGGAGGCGGGGCTTAAGGTCTTGAAGACGCAAGGTGTCGCGTTCGACCCGTTGGCCTGGAATTGGCGGCTGTCGAGAGACACGGACGTGAACTACATGGTGGTGGCGGGGAAGTAGAGTAATATTCCCAACACACTATTGGAAGAGCCACCATGAAGCGATTGGCTGCGCTATCTTTGTCGTTGATGGTGGTGTTGGTTAGCTGCAACAAGCCCAAGCCAACGGTTGTGCTGGATGGTTGGTGGAACGTCGACTATGCAAAAGGCAATTGCAGTAACGCCAAGAAATGGATGAAAGAAAATTCGGCGCTCATCAATCAATTGGGCTGCGAAATGGTAACAAGCTGTCCAGAAATGACAAAGGTGCATGAAGCGTGCGTGGTTGATGATAGCGGCGGCATATCGGATTTTCAGGTTGAACTTGCCTCGCAATTTGCTTCTGCCAAAGAGTGCAGCGACGTTCAGTTTGTTCAATTCAATAACCCAACCGAGAAAAACAAAAAGGCAAGCAACTCAATGGCCGGTACCCACTGGTCGCTCATGATCGATTTTGTGCCGGGGTCTCAAGAACAGCCATGGAGCCTAGTCGGCCCGTCGTCGCAGGTTCTGAAAGGCACGGGAAGGGCCAAAGACATAGTAAATCGAGTCTGCATAATCGCGAGCGAGCGCGGCGCTAAAGTATCGAATTAAAAGGCGATATTAAGCGCAAAAGGAACCTGGATACCCTTCCCTCGCGCGCTTTGGCGCGGTCGCCGGGGATGACTTCGCTTTCGCGAAGTCAATTCGCCGCTTCGTCCAGGTCCGGCGGCAAAGGCGCTACGTCGACGCCCTCTTCGATCAGTTCCTTGGCTTCCTTGAGCGTGGCTTCGCCATAGATGTGGCGCTCCTCGGTTTCGCCGTAATGGATCTTGCGCGCTTCTTCGGGGAAGCGCGGGCCGACATAGTCCGCGTTCTCCTTCACATATTTGCGCATGCCCGATACGAACTGGCGCATCTTCTTCAGTTCGTCTTTCGTGCAAACGGCCTTCTTTGTGCCGGTAACTGCGGGCGCCATGATGGCCTTCTCAATCTTGCGGGAAGCGCACATCGGGCACATGAGCTTGCTGTCCGCAGCCTGTTCGTCGAAGGCAGCGCCGCTCTGAAACCAGCCTTCGAACTCGTGGCCGCTGCCGCAAATGAGGTTGTAGACAATCACGCTCTTGCGCCTGTCGCGTTCTTCAACCCGAAAGGATGAGCCGAAAAGGCAGGCTTCGCAAGCCGTTAACCCTGCAGAAGCTTAGCAAGACGTTTCTCGAAACAAATGCTTTTGGGGTCGCCTACATAGGGACCAAAGACCGGAATCTCACGCCAGCCGCGAGAGCGGTACAACCCAAGCGCTTCGGTCATTTTTCGCCCGGTTTCTAGGATCGCCCGCGAGAAACCTCGCCGCGCGGCTTCCGCTTCGAGAAAATCGAGCATGGCGCGCGCCAAGCCGCGCCCGCGCAATGCCGGCACGACGTACATGCGCTTGATTTCGGCCGAGCCCTCGAACGGACGGAACGCGCCGCAAGCGACCGGCATGTCGTCCACGTAACAGACTACGAATACCCCGCCCGCAGCTTCAAAGCCCGCAACGTCAATGCCGTTTGTGGATTCGCCCGGATAGCGGCTCACAATATCTTCATCGAGCGCGGCGATCAGTCTTTGCGCGGCGGGTGAACCGGCGTTTTCGATACGAAGGATCATGGCGCCTCGAACGGCTTGTTATGACGCAGGTTGGGAATGCGAGCGCGCGCATCGGCGGCGAGCGCGGGATCGATGTCGGCGACGATCACGCCAAGATCGGTTTCCGCTTCGGCTAGAATCTCGCCCCATGGCGAGACGATCAGCGAATGGCCGTAGGTCTTGCGGCCGCCCGCATGCGTACCGCCTTGCGCCGGCGCGATCACGAAGGCGCCGTTCTCGATGGCGCGGGCGCGCAGCAGCACATGCCAATGCGCCTTGCCTGTGGTTTCGGTGAAAGCCGCGGGAACAGTAAGCATAAATGCGCCCGCCTGCGCCAGCGTTCGATAAAGCTGAGGAAAGCGCAAATCGTAGCAAACCGTCAGCCCGATCTTGCCCCAAGGCAGATCGGCAATGACGGCGCGGTCGCCGCCGGCCACGGTGTTCGACTCGCGATAGATCTCGCCCGACGGGAGGTCGACATCGAACAGGTGGATTTTGTCGTAACGTGCGGCAATGGCGCCGTTAGGATCGATCAGGAACGAGCGGTTGGCGGTTTTGCTGTCGCTCACCTTGATCGCCAGCGAACCGATCAGCAGCCAGATGCCCAGTTCTTCCGCCAGTGCACGGAACGCAGGCAAAGCGGGATCGGCTGGTTCGGAAAAGCTGCGTTCGAGCTTGGCCCCGCCGTCGGACGCCATCAGCGTGGTGTTCTCCGGCGTGGCGATAAAATCCGCGCCCTTCGCCTTGGCTTCGCGGATCAGCGAGGATGCGGCGTGTATATTCTCCGCCACATCGTCGGAGGAACGGAGCTGCACGCACGCGGCGCGAAATCCCGTCATTCTACCAACAACGGATCGAGTTCGCCGGCCTTGTCCAGCGCGTAGAGCTCTTCACAGCCTCCGATATGGCGATCGCCGATGAAAATCTGCGGCACAGTGCGGGCGCCGCTCGTCTTTGCCTGCATATCCTTGCGGGCGTCGTCGTCCATGAAGACGTCGATTTCTTGGTAGGCGACGCCCTTCTTGGCAAAAAGCGCCTTCGCTCGCACGCAAAAAGGGCAGATGGGGGTAGTGTAGATGCGGACCTTGGACATGGCGGACACGGTTGTAGCGGCGATCCTTTATATAGTGTCGGCCAGCGGCCGGGCAACGCGCGCCAAGGCCAGGACGAACACCTTTTCCGCTCCCGCCCGCTTGAGCGCCTTGGCGCAGGCATTGGCGGTCGCTCCTGTGGTCAGCACGTCATCGACCAGCAGGACGTCCTTGCCGTTTACCGCGGATCGGCGCTTTTCGGGCACGGCGAAGGCGCCGCGGACGTTGCGCCGTCGCGCGCTGGCCGACGGCATCTGGCCTTGGCTGGGCGTCGAACGGATGCGGCTGAGCGCGAACGGATCGACCGGTAACCCGCCCAGGCGCGACAGCGCCCTGGCCAACTCGGCGGACTGGTTATAGCGCCGCTTCCACAGCCGGAAGCGATGCAACGGCACTGGGACAATGAGGTCGGATTGGGTAAGCAACTCGCGCCCCGCCCGCTCCAACCAGCGTCCGAAGGCTGGAGCTAAATCCAGCCGGTCGGCATGCTTAAGCGCCAGGATCGATTTGCGGCTGGCGTCGTCGTAGCGCAAGACTGCGCGCGCCTTGTCGAAGGACGGCGGATGCGCATGGCAGGTGGCGCACAACGTATCCGGCCCCGGATCGATCTCGAACGGCAAGCCGCAAGCGGCGCATACCGGCCCGTCGAGGAAATGCAGCGTTCGCCAGCAGTCGGGGCACAAGCTGCCCGGCTCCGACACATATTCGCGGCAGGCAATGCACAACGGCGGATACAGAAGATCGAGGACACTGCGCCCCGCCCGCTTCCAACCGCTCTCGATTACAACGCCCATTTTGCTAGTGTAGCGCGATGACTAACGGACCGCCTCGGATTTTCGACGCCCATGCACAGGCGCTACACCGCGCCCGCGCGGCGCGGATGGCGGGCGAACGATTCCTGCTGGTCGATGCGACGGAGGGGATCGCAGACCGCCTAGCGCCAGTGAACCGCACGTTCGTCACCGCACTCGCCGTAGATGGGTGCGCGGCGGAGCTACTGCAAGATGCAGCGGCAACATGGCGCATCGGCCTGTTTGGCAAGGACGAGCGGTTGAATGTCGGTAGCGGTGGTTTCGATTTGGCCGTCAGCATCCTGTCGCTGCACGCGATGAACGATCTGCCCGGCGCGCTGGTGCAAATCGGCAGGGCGCTGAAACCGGACGGATTGTTCGTGGCCGCTTTATTCGGCGGAGCGACGCTCTGCGAGTTGCGGGACGCATTCGCCGCCGGCGAGATCGAGACACTCGGCGGGATTACGCCGCGCGTCGCGCCGTTCGCCGATGTGCGCGAGTTGGGCGCGCTGTTGCAGCGGGCGGGTTTTGCGCTGCCCGTGGCCGATGTGGAACACACGACAGTTCTCTATCGCGACTTCGCCACGCTGGCGAACGATCTCAGACTGATGGGCGAAACCAATGCGCTGGTCGAACGCCAAAGACTGTCACGCGCCACGCTGCGCGCCGCACTGGCGCATTATGCGGCGAAGCACAGCGAGACCGACGGACGGCTGCGCGCGAGCTTCGACATCGTCTATTTGACCGGCTGGGCGCCGCACGAAAGCCAGCAACAACCGCTGAAACCCGGTTCCGCGAAAACGCGATTGGCGCAGGCGCTAGGAACGGAGGAGCGATCGGCCGGCGACAAGGCCGATCCGAAACGGCGCTAATCGCCCTTCAAAAACGCTGCGACCTTGGGATTGGCTTCAAGGACCTTGCGCTCTTCCTCGGTCGGCAGCGACGGCTTGTCGCGTTCGGCATTGACCATGCAAAGGAATCCGAGCGGCGCGTCGGGACCGGCGCGGAACTGATGCCAGGTCCACGGGTCGATGGCGACGAGATCGTTGGTGTCGATCTTGGCGATTTCGTCGCCCACCAAACATTCGCCGCGCCCGCGCAGGATCAGCACCGCATGCATATGCTCGTGACGCTCGAGCGTGGAATAGCCGCCAGGCGCGACTTCGAAATAGCGCAGCTCGCATTTCAACGCCGGATCGCGGAACAGGGTCTGGCGCGTGATCGCCTTGAACGGCGCACTGCCCTCTTCCTTGTAGGCGAGCAGATCGGTTTCCTCCCAGCGGAAGGATTTGAAACGGCGGATCGGGTTCTTCTTGTCCATGGTCACCGGGTTCGATAATTCCGCACCGCTTCGACATAGCGCGCGGTTTCCTCGGTGATCCGCTCGCGCGTCGACAGCAGACTGCCGCCGATCAGCAGCATGATATCCGCGCCGTAAAAATCCAGGATCTCGCTGATGCGCTCGAGGCTCATGCCGCCCGCCGGAACCGGCACGCAAGGCTTGACGCCAGGCCAATCCTGGAGCGCGAAGCCGGCGAGGCGCTTGCATTCCTCGGGCGTATAGCCGAAGCGGCCGCCATGATTGGGGAAGATCGTGGCATCCGAACCGAGCAGCCGGAAAAGCTTACCCAGCAGGAACGACGGCATGATCCGCGCCGCGCCGGCCATGGTGGGATGCGTGACGAAGGCGATGTCGGGATTCTCCTTCACCAGCGTGTGGAATTGCGCCAACCCCGCGATCACCGGCGCGATCAGCACCGTATCGAGGCCGCAGGAGCGGCATAGCGCCACCTGCTGGCGCAGGGAGTCCAGATTGCCGTTGAGGCTCGGCAGATAGCGCGTCGGCGTGCCAGTGCGCGCGGCGGCGTCCGCCACCGTTTCGGCGATGGCAGGTACGCGCTCGGCGAAAGGACTGTAGCTTTGGTCGGCGAGCCCGTGATCGTCCTTGAGGTAGTCGATGCCGCCGGCAGCGATCCGGCCCGCGAGCTGGGCGAGCGCCGCGGACGTCGAGCCTTGCGGCTTCAGGGCCGAGCAGGTGAGCGCACCCTCTGCCTTCACCCGCGTCCGCAAGCCGGCGAGACCGTGATTGGGGCCGCGAAAGGCAGCGGCGAACTCCTCGGGGAACCGCGCATCGACCAGCGTTACGTCGTCCTGAATCGAGGTGTTGCCGAACAGCATGTTGAAGAGCTGGCCCGGCTCGAACCCCGTGGTGACGGACGCAAGCCCGATGCGCACCTCGAACTGGCCGCGCCCGATGTCCTTGATATCCACCACCCGGCCCAAGGTTTCGGCGAGCACGAAAGCATCGTCGATGGCGGCGACGGGCATCTCGACGCTCTGCTCGACGGCGATGCCTTCGGCGCGCGCGGCGATGGACTTAGCGTCGCTGCGGACGCGGTAGAGGACTTCAATTCTACTGCTCATGGCGTCGACCATAGCAGCCGCCACGGGTCCGTACGCAAGAGGAATTAGAACACGACGCTCGCTAACATCGCTTTTACGCGGCTGCCGATCAGCGAGAGGGCGCCAACGATGACAATAGAGATAAGCGTGGCGATCATTGCATATTCGATGGCCGTGGCGCCGCGCTCGTCGCGGAAGAAATCCCCTACAACAGATCGCGCAGCATTGGGATCAACGGGATGTCCGCCGGCGGCATCGGATAAGCCGACATGTCCTTGGGCCTCACCCATTTGATCGCCGGATGCTCCTTCGCCTGAGGCGTGCCTTCCCAGCGGCGGCAGACGTAAAGCGGCATGAGCAAATGAAAGTCCGCGTAGCTGTGAGATGCAAAGCTGAACGGAGCCAGGCACGGCTCCTTCACCTCGATCGCCATCTCCTCGCGAAGCTCGCGGATCAGCGTATCCTCCGGGCGCTCGCCCTGCTCCATCTTGCCGCCCGGAAATTCCCATAGCCCAGCCAAGTTCTTGCCGTCGGGCCGTTGCGCAAGGAGCACGCGCCCGTCGGGATCGATCAGGGCGCAGGCCGCCACTAGAACCAGCTTCACCTGCATCATGCGATCGTCTCCAATATGGGGATGGGCTGCTTAAGGGTGGCTTAAGTAATCGTCGAAAGCCCACCATAGGGATTAACCAGGCGGCAAAGCCAGTTTTCCGTGCAAGGCACACTAAATCTTGTAGTCTGGACGGTAACGACCACAATGAATTGTTTTCGACTTCGGCCCTGGGGGGGTGGTATCCCCTTGCCGCCGTCCTTTCCGCCCTGCGAACTGCCCCATCCGTTAAGGAGATATGGGGGCGAAATTCGGCAGGTCAAGAATTGGGTAAATCGGCTTTGACGAACGATCGCGGGCCGCGCGGCGTGGCGCACCCTTGCCATCGCGGCGGGCGCGTGCGAACTCAGCGGCGGCGCGCCTGGGTTCGTACGGAGGTGGAATGAACAAGCTTCCCCAGATCACGCTCATCTTCTGGATCATGAAAATCAGTGCGACGACGCTGGGCGAGACCGGCGGCGATCTTTTATCCATGACGCTCAATGTGGGCTATGCCGTCAGTTCGATGATCCTGATCGGCGTGTTCCTGGTCACGCTCGTCACGCAGCTCGCAACCAAAAGATACCATCCGCTTCTGTATTGGACCGTCATCCTGTCGACCAGCACGGCCGGCACGACGATGTCCGATTTCATGGATCGCACCTTGAAGCTCGGTTATCCGACAGGCGCGGCCATCCTGTTCGCCATCTTGCTGACGATCTTCGCGTTCTGGCATTTCACAAAAGCGTCTTTCTCCGTTGTGAATATCCGGTCAGTGAAAGTCGAGACCATGTACTGGACTGCCATCCTGTTCTCGAACACGCTGGGGACGGCGCTCGGCGATTTCCTGGCCGACAGTTCGGGGCTCGGGTTCGCCGGCGGCGCCATGCTGATCGGCGGATTGATCGTTCTGGTGACCTTGGCGAACTACTTCACAAGCATCTCGAAGACCCTTCTGTTCTGGATCGCGTTCGTACTGACCCGTCCGTTCGGCGCGACGATGGGCGACGTTCTCACCAAATCCCCGAAATTGGGCGGCCTCGGCTTCGGGACGATCGGCTCGTCGCTGGTTCTCGTCACGATCCTCTTGATCTTTGTCGTGTATACAATGAAACGACAGTACCGCACGGTCGCGGCGGACTGATCCAAGAACCAGTTTTGATTGTCGTTACGGCCGCGACGCCTGCGATATGCAGGTTTTCTCGCATTCCTCGAGTGTTTGAGCACCTAGCTTCTATACGAGCCGTTGATGTCGATGTAGCCGTGCGTCAGATCGCAGGTCCAAACGCGCGCGGAGCCTTTGCCGAGCGCGAGATCGACGGAAATTTCCACTTCGCGGCCCGAGACCGCCTTGGTGGCGGCGGCTTCGTCGTACTTCATGGCGCGCTCGCCCTTTTCGGCGACCAGCTGATTGCCGAAGCGGATGGCAAGCTTGTCGCGGTCGGCCTTTTCGCCCGCCTTGCCGACGGCCATCACCACGCGGCCCCAGTTGGCGTCGGATCCGCCGATGGCGGTCTTCACCAATGGCGAATTGGCGATGGAAAGCGCGATGCGTTTGGCGGCGGCATCGCTCTCGGCGCCGCTCACGTCGATGCGGATAAGCTTGCGCGCACCTTCCCCGTCGCGCACGACTTGCAGCGCCAGATCGAGGAGGACGCCGTCGAGCTTGGCGCGGAAATCGCCTAACCGCTTGTCGCCCGCCTTGGCGATGGCGGGATGCGAGCCGCCCTTGCCCGTCGCGAACAGCAGCAGCGTGTCGCTGGTGGAAGTGTCGCTGTCGACGGTGATGGCGTTGAACGAGGGCTTCACGCCGGCGTCCAGCAATTCCTGCAGCACGGCCCCCGGCAGGTTCGCGTCCGTGACGACGAAGGCCAGCATCGTCGCCATGTCGGGGGCGATCATGCCCGAACCCTTGGCGATGCCGTTGATGGTCACTTTCTTGCCATCGATGGACGCCGTTGCCGTCGCCAGTTTTGGGAACGTATCGGTGGTCAGAATCGCTTCGGCTGCGGCGCGCCAGCCGCCCGACGACATGTCCTGCGCCAGCGTACCCAGAAGTTTGGTGATCTTCTCCGCCGGCAGCGGCTCGCCGATGACGCCGGTGGACGCAAGGAACACTTCCGAAGCCCGGCAGCCGACGCTGGCGGCCGCAGATTGGGCGACGGCGCGCGCGCTCTCCAGTCCCGCCTTGCCGGTGAAGGCGTTGGCGTTGCCGCTGTTCACCACCAAGGCGCGAGCCGAGCCGGTTTTCAGATTCGCCTTGCACCAATCGACCGGCGCCGACGCGGTCTTGGATTTGGTGAAGACGCCGGCAACCTGGGTGCCGGGCGCGAACACCGCCAGCAGCACATCGGTGCGATTCTTGTAACGGACGCCAGCCTCGCCCGCGGCCAGGCGGACGCCCGCCAGAGGAGGAAGGCTTGCGAAGCTTTTGGGGGCCAGAGGGGAGATCGCGCCGGATACGGCTGGCCGCGCCTTGGTCATCGCCTTGTTACGGACCTGCGTCATTATGGTCTATCCGAGAGCCGGGGGCGGGGTTTGGCCGGAATCGTGTGATTTGACAAGGGGGTGTGGCGTTCTTATCTCTCCGGCGCGGCGGCGGGGTCCATTTCGTGCCGGCCGGCCGGTTTCTGGCCCGAACAGAGGTTTGCATGCACGGTTTTGGCGCGATTGCGCAGCGTTTTTTCGGTTCGGCCAATGAACGCAAGCTAAAGCGGTTCTGGTCCAGGGTCGCGGAAATCAACGACCTGGAAGCCGGCTATGTCGCCAAATCGGACGACGAGTTGAAGGCGCTGACCCCCGCTTTCAAGGAGCGGCTGGCCAAGGGCGAGACCCTGGAAGACATCCTGCCGGAAGCCTTCGCAGCGGTGCGCGAAGCGGCCAAGCGCACGCTGGGCCAGCGACATTTTGACGTCCAGTTGGTCGGCGGCATGGTCCTGCACTACGGCAACATCGCCGAGATGAAGACCGGCGAAGGTAAGACCCTGGTCGCCACCCTCGCCGTCTATCTGAACGCATTGGCGGGCGAAGGCGTCCACGTCGTGACCGTGAACGATTACCTGGCCAAGCGCGATGCCGAATGGATGGGCCAGATTTACACATTCCTAGGACTGACCGTGGGCTGCATCGTCCACGGCCTGACCGACGAAGAGCGCCGCGAAAACTATGCCTGCGACGTCACCTACGGCACCAACAACGAATTCGGTTTCGACTATCTGCGCGACAACATGAAGTATTCCATCGCGACGATGACCCAGCGGGGGCATTCCTACGCCATCGTCGACGAGGTGGACTCCATCCTGATCGACGAGGCGCGCACGCCGCTGATCATTTCGGGCCCGACCGAGGACCTGACGGAAATGTACCGCAAGGTCGATGCGCTGATGCCGACTCTGGTCGAGGGCAAGGCGGGATCCAAGGCCGATCCGGTAGGACAACCGGGCAAGCCCGGCGATTACGAACTCGATGAAAAACAGCGCCAGGTGACGCTCACAGACTCCGGCAACGAGCACATGGTCGAACTGCTGCGCGGGGCGGGACTACTCGAAACAGGAGACCTGTACGATATCGAGAATATTGCCGTCGTCCATCACGTCAATCAGGCGCTGAAGGCGCACACCTTGTTCCAGAAGGACAAGGACTACATCGTCAAGAACGACGAAGTCATCATCATCGACGAGTTTACCGGGCGCATGATGCAGGGTCGCCGCTTCTCCGAAGGTTTGCACCAGGCCCTTGAGGCGAAGGAAGGCGTCACGGTGCAGCCCGAGAACGTGACGCTCGCCTCCATCACCTTCCAGAACTATTTCCGGCTCTACGACAAGCTCGCCGGCATGACCGGCACGGCGCTGACCGAAGCCGCCGAGTTCATGGACATCTACCAGCTCGATGTCATGGACATCCCGACCAACCTGCCGGTCAAGCGCGCGGATTACGACGACGAGGTCTATCGCACCACCGACGAAAAGAACGAAGCCGTCATCAAACTGGTCGAAGACTGCCATAGGCGTGGCCAGCCGGTGTTGGTCGGCACCACGTCGATCGAGAAATCCGAGCAGCTTTCCGATCTGCTGAAGAAGCGTAAGTTCAAGCACAACGTGTTGAACGCACGCTATCACGAGCAAGAAGCATCGATCATCGCTCAGGCGGGCGTCTCCGGCACCGTCACCATTGCCACCAACATGGCCGGCCGCGGCACCGACATCCAGCTCGGCGGCAACGCCGACATGCGCATCAAGACCGAACTCGGCGGCATCCTCGACCAGGACGAACTCGCCAGACGCGCCGCGCAAATCCGCGCCGAAGTCGCCGTCGACAAGGAAAAGGTAATCGCCGCGGGCGGGCTTTATATCGTCGGCACCGAGCGTCACGAGAGCCGGCGCATCGACAACCAGCTACGCGGCCGTTCGGGCCGCCAGGGCGACCCCGGCGCCTCCAAATTCTTCCTCAGCCTGCAAGACGATTTGATGCGCATTTTCGGATCGGAGCGCATGGATTCGATCCTGACGCGGCTCGGCCTCGAAAAGGGCGAAGCGATCATGCATCCCTGGGTCAACAAGGCCCTGGAAAAGGCGCAGCAGAAGGTCGAGGCGCGCAACTTCGAAATCCGCAAGAACATCCTGAAATACGACAACGTTCTCAACGATCAGCGCAAGGTGATCTTCGAGCAGCGTAAAGTCATCATGTCCGCCGACGAGGTCAGCGACGAGATCGCCGATTACCGCGCCGAGGTGGTCGACGAACTGGTCGAGCGCCACATCCCGCCCAAGGCCTATGCCGAGCAATGGGACGCAACCGGTCTGCACGAAGAGGTGGATAGAATCTTCGGCATCGATCTGCCGATCGTCGATTGGACGCATGAGGAAGGCATCGCCGACGAGGAAGTGCGCGAGCGCATCATGAAGGCGGTGGAAACCCGTTCCGCCGAACGCACCGCGAATTTCGGTCCGGAGATCATGCGCTACGCCGAGAAGGCGGTCCTGTTGCAGACGCTGGACCATAATTGGCGCGAACACATCGTCAACCTCGACCATCTGCGCCAGTATGTCGGCCTGCGCGGCTACGGCCAGCGCGACCCGCTGAACGAGTACAAGAGCGAGTCTTCGAGTTGTTCGAAGCCCTGCTCAGCAAGCTGCGCATCGACGTCGTGCGCCAGCTCATGCACATCTCGATCAACGTGGAACAGCCGCCGCCGGAGCTGCCGACGCAGGCGCCGCTGCAGATCCGCGAAACCAAGATCGATCCGCTCACCGGCGAAGACGAGATGTCGCCGGGCTCCGAGCAACGCGCGGGCCAGCCGCGCCTTAATCGGCCGCGCGATGTGCCCGTCAACCCCAACGATCCGACCACCTGGGGTAAGGTGCAGCGCAACGCGCTCTGCCCGTGCGGCTCGGGCCGCAAGTTCAAGCATTGCCACGGGGCGTTGGTCTAAACTCAGCCGCAATCCTGAGCGTGCCGTCCGGCGTTTACCGAGTATCGGACTTGCGTTAATCTTCGAGCGAGGACGCGTAATGCGGCCGCAAGGGCCGTGTGGCTATCTCGCTTGGGGAATCACAGGAGAGGATTGAGATGCGCATTTTTAGTCCGCTGCGCGCGACCGCAGCTTTAGCGCTGGCAACCGCCGTCGCTTCGCCGGTATTAGCCGATTCCATTCACGACAAGACCCAGCAGAAGGAAGCACAAATACCGACCTGCACGCACATCATCGGCACCGCTGCCATCTACGAGCCTCAGAACAACTGGTGGCAAGGCTTGGGCCTGGAATCGCCAGAGGCACTCATCAAGGTATTTGTGATGCGGTCCCACTGCTTCAAGCTGGTCGACCGCGGCAAGGGCTTTGCCGCCGTCCAGCAAGAACGCGAACTGGCCGGCCAAGGCGAACTCCAGCAAGGCTCCAACATGGGCAAAGGCCAGATCAAGGCGGCCGATTATGTGATCGTGCCCGATATCGTTTCCAAGAACTCCAATTCCGGCGGCACCAATGTCCCCGGATTTCTGGGCGGTTTGGTCGGCGGCGGTGCCGGAGCGATCCTCAGCGGCCTCAGCATCCACAGCAGCACCGCGGATATGGTTCTGACGGTCACCGACGTGCGCTCCTCCGAGCAGGTGGCGATGGAAGAAGGCCACGGCTCCAAGAGCGACGTCGGCTTCGGTATCGGCGGCGGGGGTTGGTGGGGCGGCGGCGTGGCCGGCCTGGGCGTCGACAACTACCAGCATACCGAAATCGGTCAGGTCGTGACTCTGGCTTATCTCGACGCCTACACCAAGCTGGTGACCGAGTTGGGCGGCATTTCCGACAACGCATCGGCGGACAATGCGCAACAAGCGGTGACGATGGCCAAGCCGGGCCGCATGTATGAAAAATCAGGCGGCAAAGGCAAGGTCGTACGCAGTCTCGATCCCGGCATGATGCTCTATCCCACCGGCAATAAGGACGGCGTGTGGTGGGAAGTCAGCGATGAAACCGGCAACAAGGGATGGGTGTCGTCTTTGCTGTTCCAACTCGCAAAATAGAACACGTTCCTTATGTTTTGCGTCAAAGGGGGCCTTCAGGCCCCCTTTTTCGTGGCCAATCCGCGAGCAGATAAAGCGCCGCCGCGATCGCCGAAAGATCGAGCACGTACAGATAGCGATAATCGCAGGCTATCGAAATCGCGAAGAAACTGAGTGCGAACAACAGCGCGGCGGCGAGCAGTCCTGCCATCGCCAGATCGGCGGGCCGGCGTCTGCGAACCAGCAGAACAAGCGCCGCCAGCGCCGCCAGCGCAAAGACGGGATGGGCCAAAGCGGGCGTGCCGACAAACGCCTTTGCGTAATTTTCGATCATCGCGTCGCGGCGGTCGTAACGCGGCCGCATGCCGAGCGCCGTCAAGTCCGCCGGATCGCCGTCTTCGCCGACGTGATACGGATGACATTGCCACGGGTCGGGCGCTGCGAATACCCAGCGGAACAATTCGGCGCGCAAAGCGAGATAGGCTGCAGGATGGCGGCGCACCAATTCGAACCATTGCCGCGCCAGCACCGGCGCGGGCGTCGCCTCCAACGCCGTCTGTAAGCCGGCGGATTTGGCCAGCGTATCGTTGCGCTCCGGCGCGAACAGGCGCACGCCATCGCCGCGCACGGCCTTTGCCAGCGCGGGCGACTGCTTGTCCAAGACCGCGAGCGGCAAACCGGGCTGTGCTTTCACCATGCCGACGGTATCGTAAAGCATCAGAATCTTGATCTGGCTGGTTGTGCTGGGCGTGCCGTCGGCGCGTAATTGCAGCGCCGCATTGACCGCGATGACAATCGCCATGGTTAGGAACAACAGGCCCGCGCCGCGCACCACGCCGGCTTGCCATTGCTTTTCCCGGACAGTCGCTATCGCACCAAACGTCACGACGGCGCACGGCAAGACGATGATACCGTTTTGCCGCGCCAAAACGGCCAGCGCGAGAAACAGCGCTGCGCCGCCGATCATGCCGAGACGGAACCGGCGCAGCTGCCAGCGCGCCGCCGCATGCGCCAGGCAGACAAAGCCGGCGAGCGTCGCATCCGCGAACAACACATCTTTCCAAACGAGCGCCTGGTAGAGAAAAAGCTGCGGCAGGCAGACGACGAGCGCAGCGCCGACAACCGCGGCCCACGACACGCGCCGCGGTAGCCAGAGCAACGACAGCAGCGCGCCGAACGCCAGCATCATGTCGAAGAGGACGAAATAGGCCCCGCCGGGACGCAACGCGTCGGCGACGCCCAGCATCCACGACATGATGGCCGGATGCCAGTTCGCGTAGCTTTCCTCGCGCCCTTCGAGCAACTGGACATAAGAATCGAACGACAGCGAGCCGGGAAAGTTCACGATATAGGTTGTCAGTCCGCCCAGCGCCAGGATCGCGGTGGCAGCGGCGCGCGGAGTTTTGAAAGACGAAGGCGGCGGAAGGCGCATCGGCGGGCAGTCTAATGCGTTCTACATTCAATTGGCATCGCGTCGCTCCCTATGCTTCGACAGGCTCAGCATGAGGGATAAATCAATTCCGTCACCCTGAGCTTGTCGAAGGGTGTCTGCATCACTTGGTCAGGTCGCGGCCCATGGCGAGAAATTTCTCGCGGCGCTGGCGCCGCAATTCGTCGGGCGACAGCGAGGACAACTCGGCCAGCGCGCGCGCGACCTGTTCGCCGACATTGGCGATGGTCTCCTCGACGCCGCGATGGGCTCCGCCCACCGGCTCGGGCACGATGGCGTCGATCACGCCCAGCCCGAAAAGGTCTTGCGCGGTGAGGCGCATGGCGGCGGCGGCATCCTGGTTCTTCTCGGGCTTGCGCCACAAAATCGAGGCGCAGCCTTCCGGCGAGATCACCGAATAGACCGAGTTTTCCAGCATATAGACGCGATTGGCCGTGGCGATGGCCAGCGCTCCGCCCGATCCGCCCTCGCCGATGATGGTGGCGACGAACGGCACGCGCAGATCCAGGCACGCCTGGGTCGAGCGTGCGATGGCTTCCGCTTGGCCGCGTTCTTCCGCGGCGACGCCGGCATAAGCACCGGAGGTGTCCACCAGCGAGATCACCGGCAAGGCGAAGCGATCCGCCAGCGCGAACAGGCGCTGCGCCTTGCGATAGCCTTCCGGCATCGCCATGCCGAAATTGTGCGTCAGGCGGGTTTTGGTGTCGCTGCCCTTCTCGTGGCCGATGACCGCCACCGCGCGGCCGCGGAAACGGGCGAGCGCGGCGACGATGGCGGCGTCCTCCGCGAAGGCGCGGTCGCCGGCCAGCGGCGTGAACTCGTCGAACAGATGGACGGCGTAATCGGAGAAATGCGGCCGGCCCGGATGGCGCGCCACCTGCACCCTCTGCCAAGGCGTCAGCCGGGAATAGATGTCGTTGACCAGCGCATCGGCCCTGTATTGCAGGCGCGCGACGTCCGCGTCGATCTGCAGGTTCGGGTCCTGCGCCGCGAGCTGGCGCAGTTCGACGATCTTGCCTTCCAACTCGGCGATGGGACGTTCGAAATCGAGATAAGCGTGCATGGCGTCTCATAGCGGCCAAAAGGGCCGGGAAAGTGGCAATGTCGCTCCGGCGAGTCAATCTGAGGTAAAGGGGGGCCTCAAATATGGGGGGCAAGGGCGAAACATACCGGATGTAGACCTTTTCGATCATTGTTTTTCGAAATTGGGGCAATCCCCCCGGGGGGAAGGGGGAGAGTCCTCCGGCTTCCGCTTACCGCAAGATAATTGTTTTTGATTTTTTCGCGGGGTGCCCCCCTATTTTTTCCGTTTTTTGAATTCAAATCCCGAAAAACACGCTCAAGTCTTTGAACCGAAACCTAGAACTCGCATTTAGGGCGTTACACGAACCTGCACCGAAGCGTCATCAGCCTGCCGCCTGCCCGATGATCGAACCTCGATTTGCGGGGCCGCCCTCTCCGCGCCTCCGCGTTTTGTTTCCCGAACCTTCCTTGGCGAACAATACCGGAGAGATGTGGAAAGCGATGCCGCCGCTTTCAAGGCAGTGCGGCGATGTGGTCCAGCGGCGTCGGCCCCCGCACATGGGAACATGTGCTCCTGGCACCGAATTACATGATCTATTTCGATGCCAAGAGGTTTATCGCTAGTTGATCCGGAATGACGAGCTTTGACCCCGCTACAATTCCGGGGCCGTCAACTCGCTCCTCCAAAAGAATTGGGCTCAGACTCCATTTCTCGGCGACCTTCAAAAAGGAATGCGGTGAATTCCTTTCGGTAACGAGCCACCGTCACCTGGGTGGCCCGCATTTGCGGGCCATGACAGCAAGTTTCTGCGCGTCACCGCTTGCTCGGTTCGCGTCCCGCTCGTGCGAGTTCCGCGGATGCCGTTCGCCTAGGCGAAGAGGACTTGCACAGTGCTCACGGCCGTCAGGACAAAAGATAAGGTAGTAAGGGACTAGGCGGATACCCAGTAGGGCGAGCCTGGGTAGTTTCCGAGCCTATTGCCGCCGTTTTGCCGCCTGCGCTGCTGCACTGCATTTCGTACGCATTTGCGTCGCAAAATAATGCCGAATTCCGTTGATGCGCTGTATAGGAACGATCCTGGATGCGATATATTCGCTTTTGTAGAATCTCGCTTCTGACGAATATGGAAGCCCTTTAGGGAGACGAAGGTATGCGCCGAATTCTTCGGGCCAGGCTTCTGGCCAGTGTTCTTGCCGTGAGCGTTGTTCCGTTCGTTGTCGCCGCTGTCCCTGCCCAAGCGCAGGAGCAATCGGACGTCAGCTTCGACAGTTTCCACGACCAGTTGGCGCAATATGGCGACTGGGTCTACAGCGACCGCTGGGGGCTGGTGTGGCAGCCGGGCGATGTGCCTGACGATTTCCGCCCCTACTACACCGGCGGTCATTGGGCCTACACCGACGATTATGGATGGGTCTGGGCTTCCGATTACGATTGGGGCGACATCACGTTCCATTACGGACGCTGGGTCGACGATCCGTATGACGGCTGGATGTGGATCCCCGGTTATACCTGGAGCCCCGGCTGGGTCGTTTGGCGCTCGAACGCGCATTCCATCGGCTGGATGCCGATGCCGCCGGACGATCAGTTCCTCGGCGGGCAAGGCGATGTTTCCATCGGCATTTCGTTCGGCGGCGTGTCGGTCAATTGGAACGACACATCGGGCGATTACGGCTATTCGCGCTGGTACGGCCGGGACTACGATCAACGGCGTTTCGCCGCGAACTGGACCTTCGTCGATACCGGCCATATGGCGGATCGGGATTATCGCCATGATGCCTACACTCCTGACCGGACGGTCACCATCATTCATCAGACCACGAACATCACGAATTACACGGTCGTCAACAACTACATGGTGAATCGCAGCATCGACGTTCATGCGGTCGAGCGTGCCAGCGGCCACCCCATCGTCGCGGTCGCAAGTGCGGCGGTCTTCAAGCATCCCAATCTGGTCGTGACGGTCGCGGCGGGCCAAAAAAACCGTCTGCGGGAATTCGACCGCGCGCCCCACGGCACGGGCGTGGCGAACTCGGCGCCTCCGCCTCCGCCGGCCGTGATCAGCAAGCTTTCCGACAAGGTCGCCGTACATCATGCCGGCGGTGCCGGTGCTAAAGTCGGCGGCGCACCTTCCCATTTGTTCACGAAGACGACGATCGCTGCTCCCGCCGCGGTTGCCCAATTCCATGGCAAGCCGAAAGCGGGCCCGATCGGTGTAACGCCTGCCGGGGCGCCTCTCGCGCCAACCGGTCCGCAAGGACTACACGCCGGTCCAACAGGCGGCGCGCCTGGCGGCGGAGCCGTATCGCATACGCCTGCGATGCTGCACCCGGTAACAGAGCCGGTGGTGAAGCCGTTGGAGCATAAGGTGCAGCCCCCTGTGACGGAGCCGGCGATGAAGCCGATGACAGAGCCGGTGGTGCATCCGTTGGAGCATAAGGTGCAGCACCCGGTTACGGAACCGGCGATGAAGCCGATGACAGAGCCGGTGGTGCATCCGTTGGAGCATAAGGTGCAGCCCCCTGTGTCGGAACCGGCGATGAAGCCGGTGATCGAGCCGGTGGTGCACCCGTTGGAGCATAAGGTGCAGCCCCCTGTGACGGAACCGGCGATGAAGCCGATGACAGAGCCGGTGGTGCACCCGGCGCCAGTGGTGCATACGGCACCGGTCGTCCACGCTCCGCCGCCGGTCGTCCAGAGCACAAAACCGGTGGCTACGACTCCGAGCGAGCCCAAGAAGGACGAGCACAAGAAAAAAGGGGAGCACGACACGCAGAATTAGCCATTCCACATGGCGCAGGTGGTCATGATCGCGACTTGATCATCTCCATCTGCGCCACGATGGCTTCGAGCGATCCGCTTCCCATTTTCAGGGGAGAGGATTTTTTTTTGCGCTGCGTCGCGCCAACGGATGCGCGGAAGCCATCGTCGCCGCAAGGCGGTCCCGGGCGACATGGGTGTAGATCTGCGTCGTGGCAATGTCGGCATGGCCGAGCATGGTCTGCACGCTGCGCAGATCGGCGCCGCCTTCCACCAGATGCGTGGCGAAGGCGTGGCGCAGCACATGGGGCGACAACTTTTCGGGATCGAGGCCGGCCTGAAGCGCCAAAGCCTTCAACATCTGATGCAGGCGGCGGCGCGTCAGATGGCATTCCGCCGAGCGCGAAGGAAACAGGAATTTCTCGGCGTGTCCGCGCCGTTCGCCGCGCGGCAGGAATTTTTCGCGCACGACGAGATAATCCGTGATGGCTTGGCGCGCGCGCGGGTTCAGCGGCGCAAGCCGTTCCTTGCCGCCCTTGCCTTTCACCAGCAGCACGGCTTCGCGGCCGCGCACGGCAACGAGCGGTAGGGTCGCAAGCTCCGATACCCGCAAGCCGGAGCCGTACAGCATCTCCAGGATGCAGAGCAGCCGCGCGCCCTCCTCGCTTTCGGCGGCGCGCTTTTGGGCCGCGTCGATCAACAACTCCATGTCCTCGCGCGACAGGATTTTCGGCAGCGTGCGGCCGCGCTTGGGCGCATCGACGGCATTGGTGGGATCGTCGGCGCGGATGCCTTCCGCATAGAGAAAGCCGAAGAACTGGCGCAGCGCCGACAGCCGGCGCGCCTGGGACGAGCCGGCGATGCCGCAGGCCGAGAGGCTCGCCAGATAGCGTTTGACATCGTCGCGCGCGGCGCGCTTGGCGTCGGCTCCGCGTCCCGCGAGAAAGCCGTGGAAGTCCAGCAGGTCGCGGCGATAGGCGGCTAGCGTGTTGACGCTTGCCCCGCGCTCCGCGCTCATCATGTCGAGAAACGCCTCGATCAAGCGCGCGCCGCCGGCGTTCATTTCGCAGGCGCCACAGGCGCGGGCGGCGGCGGAACGTAAAGCGCCAGCGCCTCCAGGCCCAGATCGCGCGCCGCATCCGGCAACCCCATCGCGCCCAGCAGGCGGACCAGCTCGACGGTCACATCGGGCGCCATGTCGCGCAGGCCGACGGAGTGGATCGTATCCAGGATCAGCAGCAGCGTTTCGCCCTTGCGGTCGGGATGCAAAGAGGCGCTTTCGATGCGCCGCATGACATCGGCGTCCGGCCGTTTGCCGTCCCATTTCGTTGCTTCGATCCCAGGCGCCTGCGCCTTGGCGTCGGGCGGCAGCGGGCGGCCCAGAACGTCGGCGATGCCAAGCAACAATGCCTTGGCGGGCTTGTCGGCGTCCGCGTCCGGCGGGTTCTTGACCAAAGCTGCGGCCATGGCGCTGTAGGCGGCTTGCGCCTTGGCGTCGCGCGCCGGATTGGGCGCAGCCAAATCCACCGCGGTCTTCAGCACATCCTTGTCAGTCAGCCAGCGCGCAGCGGCTTCGGAACGGCCGTCCAGCATCAAGGCGCGCGCAAACATGTGCGCCATGCCCTGATTTGCCGGCGTGGGTTTGATCGTCGCGACGATATCGGCTTGCAGTCCGGCGGCCAGCGGCAATAGGCCGGCCTTTTCACCCAGGGAAAGCGCTTCGTGGACAAGCTGCGCCTTGACGTCGGGGCGGGGCTCGATCAGGGCGGCGCGGCGCAGCAGCACCTGGCCCGCGAAGAACGGCGCGTTCTGCGCATCGGCAGACGCGTTCGCCATGCGCGTCAGCGGAATGTCCTGGGCGTCGGCCGCCAACTTCAACTCGGCCACGGGAACGGCGCCGGTCCGCACGATGCGCTCGGCGGCGGCGAAACGCACTTGCGCCGAATTGCGCGCGTCGCGCATTGCCAGAAGATTTGCGGAGGTGCCCATCGCGGCGGCGACGTCGCCCGGTATGGGCCAGCCCGCCTGTTGCAGCAGAAAGAGATGCATCGCCGTGGGATGGACGATCGGACCCGGCGGAACGCCTTTGTGATTCAGAATATCGTCGACCAGCGTGTCGTAGGCCTTGTCGGTATGGCCCTGCGCATCGAGCACGGCGCGGGTGAGATCGGCCGTCGGCTGGTCGCCGCCGGCGGCGGCGCAATAGGCGCGCAGCTCCAGCCAGAACGGCTCGCCCGCGGACAAGCGCGTGGCGGTCAAATCGCCGCAAACGTCGGCGGCGCGGTTGGCGGTGAGCAGCGCGTCGGCCTGCAGGCGCGCAAAATCGGGATCGTTGGGCACCGAGGCCTGGGCCGCGAGCGCTCCTGCCTCGTCGATCAGGCCGGCGTCGAGCAATTTTTCGATACGGATGCTGACGAGCGCGCGCTTGGACTGACCGAACGGCGCGGCGGCCTTGGTCAAGACGATACGCTTGGCAAGCGCGCGGACGGCCGGGTCGGACGAAACCAGCGGAACGCGCGACAGCAGTTCTTCAACGGTCGTCCGTTCGGAGCCGCTCCACATATTCTCGCCCAGCCCGCCATTGGACGAATTGAGAAGACCTACGGGCGGACCTTCCGTCGCGCCGAGCGTGCCCACCACGACGCTGGAATCCTGCGGCGCCGTCGGCTGGGTCGCCGGCATATTCGTCGGGCCGGGCAATGTTTGAGGCGCTGCCGTTGCGCTCGTAGCGGACGGTGCGTCCTCGTCGTCGGCCACGGGCGGCGGGGCCTCAGCCGCGATATCCGCCGGGACGGCCGGCGACGATGCGGCGGAGCCGGCCCACGCAGCGGGGGCCAGTAATGCCAGGAGAACTGGAATTGCTCTAACTTGGAAACCTGTCATTCGACAGAACCTGCCTGATCTCGTGCATTCTTGGATGCACCGAACCACCATAAATCGCCAGCGCGGCGGCCGCCAGAATCAGCAGTGCCCCCAGGCCGAGCGCGACCCACCTGCCCCATCCCGTGTCTTCCGACCGTGCCATACGCATATCACCACCTCGTTAGCGGCCTTTTTCGCGGCTCTCGCCGCAAGTCCCGCTAGCGACGTGCGGCCCCGCCGTGGTAGCGGGAGGATATGGCAGAGTTGAGGCGCACCATAGCACTGGTCGGGATGATGGGGGCCGGTAAAAGTTCGATCGGGCGCAGGCTGGCGAGCCGGTTGAAAGTGCCGTTCCGCGACGCCGACGGCGAAATCGAGCACGCCGCCGGTTGCACCGTCGCGGATATTTTCGCGCGCTACGGCGAAGACGCCTTCCGCGACTGCGAACGCAAGGTGATCGACCGGCTGCTCGGCGAGCCGCCGCATGTGCTGGCGACCGGCGGCGGGGCGTTCATCGACCCCGAAACCCGCGCTCACATGAAGGACTGCGCGGTGTCGGTCTGGATCAAGGCGCCGGTGGATGTCCTGCTTGCACGCGTGCAGCGCAAGGACGACCGTCCGCTGCTCAAGGCAGGCAATCCGCGCGAAATCCTGGAGCGACTGCTCACGGAGCGCGCGCCGATCTATGCCGAAGCCGATTTCACCGTCGAAAGCGAAAACGGTCCGCACGCCGACACGGTGGAGCGCATCGTGGCGGCGCTGAAGGAACAAGGCGTCTGCGAGGAAGAATGAGCGAGCGCATCACGGTCAATCTCGGCGAACGGAGTTACGACATCCTGGTCGGAGCCGGTCTTATGGCGCAGGCCGGCAAATTGTTGGCGCCGCTGGCGCGCGGGCCGCTGCCGGTCGTCACAGACGCCAATGTGGCGAAGCTGCACTTGCCGGCGCTGCTGGAGGCGCTGAAACAAGCCGGGCTCGACGCGCGGCCCATCGTGATGGAGCCTGGCGAAGGAACGAAAAGTTTTCGCTCGCTGGAAAAGCTTTGCAGCGAACTGCTGGCGACGGGCGTCGACCGCGGCGGGCTGGTGGTGGCGTTCGGCGGCGGCGTGATCGGCGACCTGACGGGTTTCGCGGCGGGCGTACTCAAACGCGGCATCGATTTCGCGCAAATTCCCACCACGCTGCTGGCGCAGGTGGATTCCTCCGTCGGCGGCAAGACCGGAATCAACACGGCAGAGGGGAAGAACCTGGTCGGCGTGTTCCACCAGCCGAGGATCGTTCTGGCCGATACGGGCGTGCTTTCCACCCTGCCCCGGCGCGAATTGCTGGCTGGCTATGCCGAGGTGGTCAAATACGGCGCGCTGGGCGACGCGGCCTTCTTCGAATGGCTGGAAGCGAACGGCACGAAGGCGTTGGCTGGCGACGCGGCGGCGATCGCATACGCCGTGGCACATTCCTGCCGGATGAAGGCCGACATCGTGGCGCGCGACGAGCGCGAGGCGGGTGAGCGCGCCCTGCTTAATCTCGGTCACACCTTCGGCCATGCGCTGGAAGCGGCGACGGGATATTCGGACCGGCTGCTGCACGGCGAAGGCGTGGCGCTGGGCATGGCGCTGGCGTTCCGCCTGTCATTGAAGCTTGGCTTGTGCAGCGGTCAGGACGCGGAGCGCTTCAGGCGACATCTCAAGGCCGTCGGATTACCCGCTGAAATTGCTGATGTTCCGGGGCCGCGCCCGAGTGTGGACGTGCTGCTGGATCATATGGCACACGACAAGAAGGCCAAAGACGGCAGGCCGACCTTCGTGCTTCTGCGCGGCATCGGCCAGGCCTTCGTCACTTCCGACGTGCCGCGCGAAGCGGTGCGGGAAGTGCTGGCTGGGTAGCTCTGCTTCACCTCTCCCTTGCGTGGAGGCCGATCCGGCGAAGCGCAGCGAAGACGAAGCGGGTGGGGGCGCCGTCGACATTTGCCCCCCACCCGGCTCGTCGTTGGCTCGCCGACCTCCCCGCAAGGGGGAGGTGAATAAGATATGCTCCCCCCGTCTTCGAGGATTCCGTCATGGACACATCTCTGCTCGTTACACTCCTGTCGATCGTCGTGCTGGTGAGCGTCGGGGCGTTTTTCGCCGGGTCCGAGACGGCGCTGACGGCGGTTTCGGGCGGCAAGATGCACCAGCTTGAAAAGGACGGCTCGCGGGCCGCCGCGAACGTCAACCGCCTGATCGGCGACCGCCAGCGGATGATCGGCGCCCTGCTGCTGGGCAACACCTTCGTCAACATCCTGGCATCCTCGCTCGCGACCTCGGTGCTGGAAGACCGGCTGGGACATCGCGCGGTTGCCGTTGTGACCGTGCTGATGACTCTGCTGATCCTGGTGTTCGCCGAAGTCCTGCCTAAGACGCTGGCTATAGCGCGCACCGACCGCTTCGCCCTGACGGTGGCCGGCGCGGTCAGGCGCGTGGTGGGCGTGCTGTGGCCGATCGTCGGGTCGGTGCAGTTCTTCGTGTGGAAAATGCTGCATCTGTTCGGAGTCAAGGAAGAAGACGTGGAAACGGCCGCCGAGGCGCACGACGAAATCCGCGGCACGGTCTTCCTGCGCCACCAGGAAGGCACGGTCGAGCGCGAAAGCCGCGACATGATCAGCGGCGTGCTCGATCTGCGCGAACTCAAGGCCGGCGACGTCATGATCCATCGCAAAAGTATGATGACGGTCTCAATCGATCAGAACGCAGACCAGATCGTGCGGGCGTTGATGGCGACGCATCACGCGCGCGTGCCGGTGTGGCGGGACGAGCCCGAGAATATCGTCGGCGTCCTCAATACCAAGGACATCGTGCGCGCGGTGCTCGCCAATCGCGTGTCGCCGAACGGGATCAATATCGCCGCGCTGGTCACCCCGCCCTGGTTCGTGCCCGAAACCATGGCGCTGGAGGAACTGCTGGACGCTTTCCGCGAACGGCGCTCGCATTTCGCCCTCGTCGTCGACGAATACGGCGTGATCCTGGGCTTGGTGACTCGCGAGGACATTCTCGACGAGGTCTTCGGGCGCATCCCCGACGAGAACGGCGAGATGGCGCAGACCGGCATCCGCCCGCAGCCGGACGGCTCATATTTTATCGACGGCATGACGACGATCCGCGACCTCAACCGCGCGCTGGAATGGAACCTGCCCGACGACGCGGCGACGACGCTGGCGGGCTTGGTGATCCACGAAGCGCATACCATTCCGGACGTCGGCCAGCGTTTCGCGTTCTACGGCTTCAAGTTCGAGATTCTGCGCCGCCAGCGCAATCAGATCACCGCGCTGCGCGTCATCCCGCCGGAAAAAAAGCGAATGGCGAGTAGCGAATAGTGAACGATTTCTATTCGCTATTCGCTATTTCACTATTCGCCAAACATGTCAGTGCAAGCGCGTGGATTTGGGATTTCATTTCGTCGGCCAACGTGGCGTAAACCCGCCGCTGGCGTTCCACGCGCGAAAGACCCGCGAACGCCGCCGAAACGATACGCACGTTGAAATGGGTTTCGCCGCCGTGACGGTGCCCGGTGTGGCCCTCGTGGCGCGCGCTGTCATCGATTACATCCAGCGCGACCGGAGAAAACGCAGCGGTTAATTTGTTCCGAATTGTATCGGTCATGCTCATACTAAAAGCCGTCGCGCACGCCGCGCCTCCTGTCAAGCACATCGTTTTCTTGTTTTTTCACGGTTCGACCCCATAATTCGTCCATGGCGAAAGCGCATTACAAACCGCGACTGGGGCACGACATCAGGATAAAGCCGGACGGCGAGCCCGCGCCCGCGGTCAAAGTCCGCCCTTGCGCCATAGACGGCTGCCGTGAGGAAGGCGCCTATCGGGTGCCCAAGAGCCGCGATGCCCTCACCTCCTATCTGTGGCTGTGCCTTGCCCATGCCCGCGCGCACAATGAAAAGTGGGATTATTTTGCCGGCATGAGCGAGGTCGAGATCGAACGCTTCCGTTCGGAAGCGATCTACGGCCACCGCCCGACCTGGCCGCTGGGCAAGCGCGCCGCCGGGGTCTCGTTCGGCCGAACCGGCACCCGGGTAGAGGACGGCTATGCGGTTTTTGCAGAGGACGACACCCGGCCCGCCCCGCGCCGCCCCGAGCGGGTCTTGAGCCGGCTGCAGCGCCAAGCTTTCGACGTCTTGAACCTCGACAGTTCGTCCACCTTGAACGAAATCAAGGCGCGGTATAAGGAACTTGTGAAGCGGTTTCATCCCGACGCGAATGGCGGCGATCGGGGCGCCGAGGAGCGACTGAAGCAGGTTATTAAGGCCTATGGCGTATTACGCGCCTCTGGGCTGACCTAAAGAGGGCTCTGGCGCCCTCCTCCTTATTCGCGGCGCAGGCCGCGAGAGTCATAGCCGGATCATTACCAATGAACACTGAGACGCAGGGCCTCGATCCTTCGCTGACGCCCGATACGCAAATCGACGTGAAGGCTGCCTTCGGCATCGAGGCGAAGATGAAGGTGCCGGCGTTCGCCAAATCGAACGAATATGTGCCGGATCTCGACAACGCCTACCGCTTCGACCGCGACACCACGCTGGCGATCCTGGCCGGTTTCGCCTTCAACCGCCGGGTGATGATCCAGGGCTATCACGGCACCGGGAAATCGACGCACATCGAACAGGTCGCGGCGCGGCTCAACTGGCCGTGCGTGCGCATCAACCTGGACAGCCACATCAGTCGCATCGATCTGGTCGGCAAGGACGCCATCGTGCTGAAGGACGGTCAGCAGATCACCGAGTTCCGCGAAGGCTTGTTGCCCTGGGCGCTGCAGCATCCGGTGGCGCTGGTGTTCGACGAATACGACGCCGGCCGCCCCGATGTGATGTTCGTCATCCAGCGCGTGCTGGAAGTGCAAGGCAAGCTGACCCTGCTCGACCAGAACCGCGTGATCCGCCCGCATCCCGCATTCCGCCTGTTCTCCACCACCAACACGATCGGATTGGGCGACACGACGGGCCTCTATCACGGCACCCAGCAGATCAACCAGGGCCAGATGGACCGCTGGAGCATCGTCGCCGTATTGAATTATCTCACGCACGACAGCGAGGTGGAGATCGTGCTGGCGAAAGTGCCCTCCTATGCCTCGACGCCCGAGAAGAAAAAACAGATCGCCGCGATGGTGCGCGTCGCCGACATGACCCGCAATGCCTTCATCAACGGCGACATCTCCACCGTGATGAGCCCGCGTACGGTCATCACCTGGGCGGAGAACGCCGAAATCTTCGGCGATATCGGCTTCGCCTTCCGCCTCACCTTCCTCAACAAATGCGACGAACTGGAACGCGCCAGCGTGGCCGAGTTCTATCAGCGCTGTTTCGGCGAGGAACTGCCGGAAAGCGCCGCGAAGGTACTGGTGGCGTGAACGCGACGAGGCGAATGGCGAGTAGCGAATGGCGAGTAGGGACTGCTCGCTTTTTGTTCGCTATTCGCTATTCGCTATTCGCGTGCCTTCGATGAACCCCGAGAATCCTTCCGAACCTTTCAAGCGCGCCGTCGGCACCGCCGTGCGCGCGCTGGCGGGCGAGCCGGAGCTTGAAGTCACCTACAGCGCCGAGCCGTCGCAATTGCACGGACAGAAGGCACGCCTGCCGCTGCCGTCGCGGGGCCTGCCGCCGCATGAAGTCGCGGTGGTGCGCGGCGCCGGCGACGCCTATGCCCTGAAGGTCGCCTATCACGAAGCCAAGATCCACGCGCAGTTCCGCCCCCGCACGCCGGAAGCGGCCGCTTTGTTCGAAGCGGCCGAGCAGGCGCGCGTGGAAGCCATCGGCGCGCTGGCGATGAAAGGCGTGGCGGAAAATCTTGCGGCGAATCTGGAAGCGAAATGCAGCGCGCGCGGCTTGGCGGCGGCGCGCGACAAGAAGGAAGCGCCGCTCGCCGACGTGCTGGGCCTGATCGTGCGCGAAAAGCTGACGGGCGAGCAGCCGCCGGAGCGCGCGCGCGGCGCCGTCGATCTGTGGCGCGATTTCATCGAGCAGCGCGCCGGCAAGGACCTCGACAAGCTGACAAACGCGCTGCGCGATCAGAAGGCGTTCGCCAAGCTGACGCGCACGGTGCTGAAGGATCTCGATTTCGGCGAAGAGGGCGACAAGGACTCCGAAAGCGAGGAAGGCGGCGAGGACAGCGAAAGCGCCTCCGATCAGGAAGGCGGCGAGGAACAAGACGCCAGCGGCAAATCCTCCTCCGCCGACGCCGATCTGGAGCAGGCCGAAGGCGAAGGCGAAGAAACCGCCGCCGAAATGCGCGCCGAGGACAGCGACGAATCTTCCGACGTCCCCGATCCCGACGAAGGCGTCAAGCCATGGCGGCCCGACCTGCCCTTCTCCCATCAGGACGAGTGGGGCTATAAGATCTACACTTCCCAGTTCGACGAGGTGGTCGAGGCCGATGCGCTTTGCGACGCCGAGGAACTGTCGCGGCTGCGCAATTTTCTCGATCAGCAATTGCTGGCGATGCAGGGCGTCGTGTCGCGCCTTGCCAACAAGCTGCAGCGGCTCTTAATGGCGCAGCAGAACCGCAGCTGGGATTTCGACCTGGAAGAAGGACTGCTCGACTCCGCGCGGCTGACGCGCATCGTCATCGATCCGATGTATCCCCTCTCGTTCAAGCAGGAAAAGGACACCACGTTCCGCGACACTGTGGTGACGCTCCTGCTGGACAATTCGGGCTCGATGCGCGGCCGGCCGATCATGGTGGCGGCGATGTGCGCCGACATCCTGGCGCGCACGCTGGAACGCTGCGCTGTGAAGGTGGAAATCCTCGGCTTCACGACGCGCGCCTGGAAAGGCGGACAGAGCCGCGAAAAATGGGTCGCCGACGGCAAGCCGCCGCATCCCGGACGGCTGAACGATCTGCGCCACGTCGTCTACAAGAACGCGGACCAGCCTTGGCGGCGTGCGCGCAAAAACCTCGGCCTGATGATGCGCGAAGGGCTGCTGAAGGAGAACATCGACGGCGAAGCCCTGATGTGGGCGCACAACCGCCTGGTCGGTCGCCCCGAACAGCGCAAGATCATGATGGTGATTTCCGACGGCGCGCCGGTCGACGATTCAACGCTGTCGGTGAACGCCGGCAATTACCTGGAGCGGCATTTCCGCAAGGTGATCGAGGATATCGAGAACAAATCGAGCGTCGAGCTGGCGGCGATCGGCATCGGCCACGACGTGACGCGTCATTACCGCCGCGCCGTCACCATCGTCGACGCCGAACAGCTCGGCGGCGCGATGACGGACCAACTGATCGGACTGTTCGCGGAAGCGCGCGATGCCCATGCGCGCGGAGCGCGGCGCAAGGGACTCAAGCGCGCGGCGGTGCGGTGACGGGTTCAGTATCCTCCGAAGCCGGAGATCGGCGGGAAGATACCGCGCAGCATCCAATAGGGGATCAGCAGCAAGATGCCCTCGCCCGCCAACATGGCCGCATAGACGAGCGCGTGGTCGATCCATAACGCTCCCGTGCCGGCATAAGCTGCCGGATAGAATATCCAGGCGAAGAAAACACCGGCCGTGAGGAAGCCGAACAGCGGCGCAGTCCACCAATGCGCGCCGCGCGTGCCGTCGAACACAACGATGGAGACGAAGCTCGCCAGGAAGAAAGCCGCGCCGAAGCCGGCCGCTTCGCGCACCGTCGGCATAGTGTCCTGTGGTACGAAGATTTTGATCTCGTCCGCCGCGAAGAGGATAAACGCCAGGATCAGCGCCGAGGAAACGACGACCTGCGCGAAGGCGTAAACCGGTCCGTAACGCCGGTTGGTGAGATGGATGCACAAAAAACCTATGGCGACCAGCAAATGACCTGCCGTCAGCCACGGGGCGCCTGTGCCGTCGGGAAACAGCGGCACGGGAGTGTCCCGATATAGGTACAAGCCGACGAAGGTGGCCAGCAGCGCCATAACCGGCAAAATCATGCGCACGACGGCATGAAACGCCCCGCCGATTTTCTGCCAGAAGGTTTCGCGCTGGCCGTAGGCCGCATAACCGGCCAAAGCCGCATCACTTGCACTGCGCAACCGATAGGGGCCGTCTTCCACCGCCCCCGACGATGCCACCCGCGCGACTATACTTCCGCGCTCGCCCTCAAAAAGCTGTTGTGTGAACGCCCGCACCGCACCCACCCCGCTTGCGTCGGCCGTTTGTGCTGCGGCCTGACACATTTTGATACATTACGAGAATATGGATGCAGATGCCATGCCGAAATGCCGGCAAAGCAAAGTAAATCGGCATTAACCGTGCTGGTTAAGCTGCCGTAACGGCCTTTTTCGCGACTAGGCGTTTTAGACGCAGGGCGCGCGGCGACAGAACATCGTCCTTCGCCTTGAGCAGGAACGCATCCAGCCCGCCCGAGCGGTCGATCGTGCGCAAGGCATTCATGCAGATTTTCAGCTTGTAGGTCTGGCCCAAAGCGTCGCTGGCAAGGGATATCACTTGTAGGTTCGGACGAAAGACCCGCTTGGTCTTGTTGTTGGCGTGGCTGACATTGTGGCCGACCAGCAGGCCTTTTCCGGTCAATTCACAGCGACGGGACATGACGGTTTCCTTGGGACGGTTTGCTCTGCGAAGCACGAAAGAGGCGCTCTCTTAAGGGTGAGGGCCGCTCCGGTCAAGCCACAGGGTGGTATTCCGGGCTGGAGGATGTGCCCAACTCCCCGCGAGGATTAACTTTTTGCCAAGCAGGACGTTCCGCCTTGCCATCCTAGGCGTCATAATCGAACCATAGATCGCCGCAAGCCTGGACATGACGGCCCGAGCCCCCCACCGGAGATGATCCCACAATGAAACTCAGTTCCCTTGCAGTCGGTCTCGCCCTTTGCACCTTGCCCTTCGCCGGGACGGCCTATGGGGCCGGCGGCACGGCGGCGGACCAGACCCAGCAGCCCACCTCCGGCCTCGCGCTGGGGATGACGATCTATGCCGGCGGCATCACCATCGGCAAAGTCGACATGGACGCCAAGATCGTGGGCGATAATTATCATGTCGTCTCGAACCTGGAGACCAGCGGCGTTGTCAACGCGTTCTGGCAGTCCGAGATCCAGGCCAGCTCCAGCGGCAAGATCGAGAGCCATCTCTTGCAGCCGACGCTCTACAATTCTTTCTATACCGGACACACCGAGAAGCATCAGGAAGTTTCGCTGTCCTACGAGGGCGGAACGCCGGTACGCCTCTACGCCAATCCGCCCTACAGCACGACCGGATACGATGTGAAGCCGGAAGACAAGAAATCGACCTTCGATCCGCTGAGCGCGGTGGTCTACATCGCCTCGGGCGTCGGCGCCGATGCGAACAATCCCTGCAGCGTGCTGGCGCCGGTCTATGACGGGCGCCGCCGCTACAATATCGAACTGACCAAGGTCAAAGATACGACGGTGAAGATGGACAACGGTCTGTACAAAGGCCCGGCGCTGTTGTGCACGATCAAGTACAAGCAGCTCTCCGGCTTCAAGCCGCGGGTGTTGAAGGACGCCAATTTTCCGACGATCAACGCTTGGGTGGCGACCTTCCCCAGCAATATCGCCGGACGCAGCTATGCGGTGCCGCTTCGCGTCTGGGCGCAATCGCAATACGGCGTGATCGCCGCGGTGGCGACATCGCTCAAGGTCGACGGCGTGGAGCCGAAAGGCGCCGGCGGCTGAGGCGGTTTGTCTCGCTTTTTTCTCAACCAAAACGATAGTTTTCTGGAAACCCAATCTGGTCTGAGTTAAGATCGCTCTCACGTGGGGACACAAGGGGGGATCTGGCCATGGCACATGTGTGTCGCGCGGCGCGTAGCGTAGCGCTTATTGTTTGCGGACTTTTGCTGGCAACACCGTGTGCGGCACAGACGCTACCGCCAGTGGACGCTTTTGGCACGCTGCCGCAAATTTCCCAACCCTCGCTGTCGCCGGATGGTAAGCATTTGGCCACCGTCGAGGTCTACAAGGGCCGGCCCGTCGCGGTGATCAGGACGCTCGATCCTCCCGGCCAGCAGCCTGTAATCCTGCCTTACGAGGACGGATTCATCGTCAGAGTTCAATGGGCCAATAACGATCGCCTGCTCATCACCATCAACTCGAACGCAAAGGTATGGGGCGATCAGGTTAATCCCTGGTATCGCACCGTCTCGATCGACACCCTGGGCCAAAACGCCGTCATTATGTTCTCTGACGCCCGTGACCGCCTGGCCATGAACTACTCCGCTTCGAATATCGTGGACCTTGCTCTGAATGATCCCGACCATATCTACATGGCAATGTGGGCTGATGAGAAGGAAACCGAATATACATTTGGTGCTAGCGACGTACGCTATTCGGTGTTTCAAGTGGACGTCACGAACGGACGGTCCCACCGTGTGTTCCTCGGCGGCGAGCACACGAACCAATGGATTATGGACGGGCATGGTCAACCGATTGCCCGCGTCGACCAGACGCTGCTTCCATTGACAGACCACCTGATGCTCCACACAGCCCAAGAAGACTGGAAGGAAGTCGAAACGGCTGATGCGTCAGGCGGGCGGGGTCTGGACGTAGATGGCCCCACGGAGGACGGCACGGCTATTGTCGAGAGAGCTGTGAGCGACAAGCTTGGAACATACGAGTTCATCGCAAGAAACCTGACCGACCTCAAAGAAAAGGAATTATTCTCCGACCCGCACTACGACGTCGACGGTGCTCTCGCAGATCCTTGGACCGGGCGCGTGATCGGGGCATCCGTCATTACGGACCAGGTAACGGACAATTATTTCAATCCCGAACTCCAGGCCCTCCAGAGGGGTTTGGCTGCTGCCTTTCCAGGCTATGCGGTGCATGCGGTGGACTGGGACCTGAACCGCCAGAAAGTGATTGCGATCGTGTCAGGGCCGCAACAGCCGCCCAGATATTATCTGCTCGACCGGACTACGCATCACGCCATACTCCTCGGCCGAACATACGAAGGGCTGCAATCGTCCGATCTCGGCGAGGTCAAACCTTATCCGTACAAGGCGCGTGACGGCCTGGATATTCCCGCTTATTTGACGTTGCCGCCTGGCAAAACGCCGAAGAACCTTCCGGTCGTGATCTTCCCCCACGGCGGACCGATGGCCCGTGACTGGCTGCACTTCGACTACGAGGCACAGTTTCTTGCCAATCGCGGCTACGCGGTGCTGCAGCCGAATTTTCGGGGCTCCAGCGGGTACGGCAAAAAGTTCATGGAGGCGGGTTATGGCCAGTGGGGTCTCAAGATGCAGGACGACATCACTGACGGCGTGAAGAAGCTGATCGCCGACGGCATCGCCGACCCCAAGCGGATCTGCATTTATGGAGGAAGCTATGGCGGTTATGCCGCGCTGGCCGGCGCCGCTTTCACGCCGGACCTTTATGCTTGCGCCGCCAGCTGGGCCGGTGTTTCGGACCTGAGGCAATTTCTTGCTACACGGAAGGAAAGCTCCAGCGCGTACTCGGCGGAGGTCTCGGCCTGGACACGCTTCATCGGCGACCGCTCTGACGACGCGACCAAACTCGATGCCGCATCGCCTGCTTTGAACGCCGACAAGATCAAATGCCCGGTGCTGTTGATGCATGGAAAAGACGACGCCACTGTGCGCATCGACCAGAGCGAAGAAATGGATGAAGCGCTGCGTCACGCCGGCAAGAAGGTGACGTTGATCGAGATCGACAAGGAAACGCACTACATGCAAATGTCGAGCACCCGGATTCAGGTGCTGACGGAGCTGGAGAAGTTCCTGAAGGAGAATATCGGGAACTGACGTACGGATCGAGCGCCACCAACAACGGAACTAGCGCGGCGCCGAGCCAGCTGGCGGCTGAGGCGGTTTATTCTAGGGCCTTCTCAACCCAGGCGATAGTTTTCTGGTGGCCGTACATGCTGTGCGTTAAGATCGCTTTCGTGTTGGGACACGGGGGATCGGGTCATGGCGCATATGTATCGCGTAACGCGAGGCAAAGCGCTTGTCGTTTGCGGACTGTTACTGGCAGCCCCGTGCGTGGCGCAAACATTGCCGCCGGCAGAGGCTTTCGGACAGCTTCCGGCCATTTCGCAGCCGGCATTGTCGCCGGACGGTAAGCATCTTGCGGCCATTCAAGCCTATAACGGTCGTCCCGCAGCCGTGATCTACAATCTCGACGCGACGTCAGGCAGCAGACCCGTCATCTTACCCTATTCGGACGGGTTCATCGTCGGCATGCGATGGAAAAACAATAGCCGCCTACTCATCACGATCAACCGGAACCAGACAGTGCATTTCGTCGATGGAGTGGTGCCATTGTTCCGAACGGTCTCGGTGGGCACAGCCGGCGAGAATCCCGTCATTCTATTTAGCAGGTCGGCCCGAGATTTCGCCACGTCTCTGGCGGAGATCGCCGATCTGGATATCGACGACGAGACGCATGTCTACATGCCACTGGTGGAGAATATCATGACCCAAGCGGTCTCCACGGGGCTGTACCAAGTCGACGTTACGGATGGCGATGCCGTCAGAATCGGGAAGGCTTGGGACGGATATGCCACATGGATCATGGATGGACATGGCAAACTCATTGCGGCTCTCGTCCGACCTTTTCAATCGCTCACTGAATACCTCATGCTGTATCAGGATGACGAAGCGAAACCGCTTGCGGTAGTCAATGCCTCTAGCGGCAACACGGCGGCCATCGAAGGACTGACCATAGACGGCGCAGCGCTGGCTAGGCGCGCCGTGAATCAAGGCGGAATAGAAGGTTTGCTGTGTTTGGCTCTGACGGACGCGACGGAAACTCCGCTCTTCTTTGATACAAAATACGACATTGACGAACCGCTGTTCGATCCATGGTCGGGGCGCGTAATCGGCGTGTCCTTTATCGCCGATTGGGAGGAATACCGATACTTCGATCCCAAAATGGAAGCGCTGCAAAAAGGACTTGAAGCGGCGTTTCCAGGAACATCGGTTCATGCCGTGGCGTGGGATACTGCGCAGGACAAGCTCGTCGTGGCCGTGGACGGTCCGCGCGAACCGCGTGCTTATTACCTGCTGGATCGGACCACGCACCACGCAAGCGGCCTCAGCAGGACCTATCCGAACCTAAGCGACGCCGACGTGGGTGAAGTAAAAACCTACCCTTACAAGGCGCGTGATGGGCTAGACATTCCGGCCTATCTGACGTTGCCGCCGGGCAAGCCGGCAAAGAACCTGCCGACGGTCATCATGCCGCATGGCGGGCCGATGGAGCGCGATCAAATTGCATTCGACTGGATGGCGCAGTTCCTGGCCAATCGCGGCTATGCCGTGTTGCAGCCGAATTTCCGCGGCTCCGCAGGTTACGGCGAAAAATTCATGGAAGCGGGCTTCGGCGAATGGGGCCGCAAGATGCAGGACGATGTCACCGACGGCGTGCAGAAACTGATCGCCGATGGTATCGCCGATCCCAAGCGCATCTGCATCGTCGGCGCCAGCTATGGCGGGTACGCAGCGCTGGCAGGTGCAGCTTTCACGCCCGATCTTTACGCATGCGCCGCAAGCTGGGCGGGCGTATCAGACCTCAACGTTCTGTACGAGACCGAAAGCGACAAAACCGCGAACGATCCGGCAATACTTTCGGCCTGGGCGCGCTTTATCGGCGACCATGACAAAGATGCTGCCAAACTTGAAGCAGCTTCGCCGGACAAGTTTGCCGACCACATCAAATGTCCGGTTCTGTTGATGCACGGTACGGACGATACCACTGTGAGCATCAAGCAAAGCGAAATCATGGAAGACGTGCTGCGGGATGCCCATAAGAAAGTCGAATTCGTCAAGTTCGACAAAGAGACACATTACATGGAGACTGCCGACACTCGCATCCGAGTGCTGAAGGAACTTGAGAAGTTCCTGAAGGAGAATATCGGGAACTGACGTTTACTTATGGATCGAGCGCCGCCAACAACGGAACTAGCGCGGCGCCGGGGCCTATGACCAGTACGCGTGTCATGCGGTCTTTTTCCCCCGCACGAGCTGCAGCACATTGCGCGCGGCGTCGGGGATGTTGGTGCCGGGGCCGAAGACGGCCGCGACGCCGGCCTCTTTCAGGAACGCATAATCCTTGGCGGGGATGACGCCGCCGACAACGACGAGGACGTCCGCCTTTTCCTTTTTCAGCGCGGCGATCAATTCCGGCACCAAGGTCTTGTGGCCGGCCGCGAGGCTGGAAACGCCCACGACATGCACGCCCGCCGCGACGGCTTCGCGCGCCACTTCCTCCGGCGTCAGGAACAATTCGCCGATGTCCACCGCGAAACCGATGTCGGCGAAGGCGCTGGCGATGACTTTCGAGCCGCGGTCGTGGCCGTCCTGGCCCATCTTGGCGACCAGGATGCGCGGCGGGGAGCCGGCGAATTTGGCGAACGCTTCCACCTCGCCTTTCAGCGCCGCGAATTCGTTGTCGCCTTCGAAGGCGCCGCTATAAACGCCACGGATCATGCGCGTCTGCGCGCGATGGCGCAGATGAACTTTCTCGATGGCATCGGAGATTTCGCCGACGGTGGCGCGGACGCGCGCGGCATCGACCGCGAGGGTGAGCAGATTGGCGCTGCCGGCCGCGCCCTTGCGCAAAGCCTCCAGCGCGGCGGCGACCTTCGCGGGATCGCGCTTGGTCTTCACGTCCTTCAGGCGCGCGAGCTGCGACTTCAAAACAGCCGCATTGTCGATGTCGCGGTATTCCACGGTCTCGGCGTTTTCCGGCTCGTAGCGGTTGACGCCGACGATCACGTCCTCGCCCTTGTCGATGCGGGCCTGGCGGCGCGCGGCGGATTCCTCGATGGCGAGCTTGGGCGTACCCGCCTCCACCGCCTTGGTCATGCCGCCCATCGCTTCCACATCGTCGATGATCTTTCGGGCGTGGACGGCAAGCGCGTGAGTCAATGCCTCCACGTAATAGGAACCGCCGAGCGGATCGGCGGTTTTGGTAACCAGCGTTTCGTTCTGCAGGATGAGCTGGGTGTTGCGAGCGATGCGCGCGGAAAATTCCGTGGGCAGCGCGATCGCCTCGTCGAAGGAATTGGTGTGCAGCGACTGCGTGCCGCCGAGCACCGCCGCCAGCGCTTCATAGGCCGTGCGTACGACGTTGTTATACGGGTCCTGTTCGGTCAATGACACGCCGGAGGTCTGGCAATGGGTGCGCAGCATCAGGCTTTCGGGCTTCTTGGCTCCGAAGCCCGCCATGATCTGTGCCCACAAGAGCCGCGCGGCGCGCAGCTTGGCGATCTCCATGAAGAAGTTCATGCCGATGCCGAAGAAGAACGACAGCCGCGGCGCGAAAACATCTACCTCAAGTTCCTTGCCCAACGCCGCACGGACATATTCGACGCCGTCGGCAAGCGTGTAGGCCAGCTCCTGCACCGCCGTCGCACCTGCTTCGTGCATATGGTAGCCGCTGATCGAGATGGAATTGAACTTGGGCATGTTTTTCGCCGCATATTCGATAATGTCGGCGACGATGCGCATGCTGGGCGCGGGCGGATAGATATAGGTGTTGCGCACCATGAATTCTTTGAGAATGTCGTTCTGGATCGTGCCGGAGAGCTTCGCCAAGGCAACGCCCTGCTCCTCCGCCGCCACGATGTAGTTTGCCATGATCGGAATGACCGCGCCGTTCATGGTCATCGACACGCTCATCTTGTCGAGCGGGATGCCGGCGAACAGGATCTTCATGTCCTCGACGGAATCGATGGCGACGCCCGCCTTGCCGACATCGCCCGCCACGCGCGGATGATCGCTGTCGTAGCCGCGATGGGTGGGAAGATCGAAAGCGACCGACACGCCCGTCTGACCGGCGGCGAGATTCTTGCGGTAGAAAGCGTTGGACTCTTCGGCGGTGGAAAAGCCCGCATACTGACGAATGGTCCAGGGCCGGCCGGCATACATGGTGGCGCGCACCCCGCGCAGGAACGGAGCAAAGCCGGGCAGCGAGTCCGCCGCCTCGATGCCCTCGAGGTCCGCCGCGGTGTAGAGCGGCTTAACATCGAAGCCTTCGGGCGCCGCCCAGGTGAGTTCTGCAAGAGAGCGGCTTTTCAACTCCTTGGCGGCCAGTCCGGCCCAGGCTTTCGGCGTCTTTTCCGTCATCGAGTCCTCGCCCTTTCCGATCAGGGGCCGGTTTTTCGTTCATGCCGAGCCGGTTACGGCATGTGGTGCGACAGCGCGCGGGGGAGTATCGCACCCGCCGAAGGCGGTCAAATTGCCGTCACGAAGGTGTCAGGAAACCGTCATGCTGCTCCGTATACGGAGTTTTACGTGGATAAGTCGGCGAGACTCCATGGCTCGCTTCATCCACAAGATGTTGCGACGAAAGTAGATTGACAAACACGACATAGTATGAGAACAAAGGCCGATATTGAGTCGGTTAGCGATTCGGGCATCGTTTGTTCCGCTCTCGTTCCTGATGAAGACGGGCATCTTGCATCGCTCCTCGCCCGCGCCTCTTCTTGTACCGCAAATCGAAAACTCCCATGTTCCGGGGAAATGATCCCACAGCGCACGCGTATGCATAAGGCGGAGGCCGGGGGCCGGATCACCGCCGTTCTTGGCCCAACCAACACCGGCAAGACGCATTTCGCCATCGAGCGGATGCTGGCCCACAAATCCGGCATGATCGGCCTGCCCCTGCGCCTCTTGGCGCGCGAGGTCTACGACAAGGTGGTGCGGCTGAAGGGTGTAGGTCTCGCCGCCCTTATCACCGGCGAAGAAAAGATCGTTCCGCCGCATGCGAAATATTTCATCTGTACCGTGGAAGCGATGCCCATCGATCTGGGAACCGCGTTCCTGGCGGTCGACGAGATCCAGCTTTGCGCCGACGCCGAACGCGGCCACGTTTTCACCGACCGGCTGCTGCATGCGCGCGGCGAGGAAGAGACCGCGTTCCTCGGCGCCGATACGATGCGCGGCGCGATCCAGCGCTTCGTGCCGCACACCTATTTCATGTCGCGGGCGCGGTTCTCGGACCTCGCCTACACCGGCTCGAAGAAACTGACGCGCCTGCCGCGGCGCTCGGCGGTGGTCGGATTTTCGGCGGAAGATGTTTACGGCATCGCCGAACTGATCCGCAGCCAGCGCGGCGGCGCGGCGGTGGTGCTGGGCGCGCTCTCTCCGCGCACGCGCAACGCACAGGTGGCGCTCTACCAATCGGGCGATGTGGATTTCCTGGTGGCGACCGATGCCATCGGCATGGGTCTCAACATGGATGTCGATCATGTGGCCTTCTCTGCACTGGAGAAATTCGACGGGCTGGGGACGCGGCCGCTGAAGCCCGAAGAGATCGGACAGATCGCCGGCCGCGCGGGCCGCCACATGAACGACGGCACCTTCGGCATCACCGGCGATGCCGAAGAATTCGACGCGGAGACCGTGGCGCGGGTGGAAGGCCACCGCTACGAGCCGGTGCGCGTTCTGCAATGGCGCAATTCGGCGCTGTCGTTCCGTGCGCTCGATGCGCTGATCGCCAGCCTCGACGAACCGCCGCCGATGCGCGGACTGGTCAAGGCGCGTCCCGCCAGCGACGTGATCGCGCTGCGCAGCTTGAGCGAGCAGGACGACGTGCGCGACCGCACGCGCGCGACCGCACAAGTACGCCTGTTGTGGGACGCCTGCCAGCTGCCGGACTTCCACAAGCTCAGCGCCGAGGAACATGTGCGCCTCGTGCGCACGATCTTCTTCCATCTGACGAGCGGCGACGGCGCGCTGCCGGAGGATTGGCTGGCGCGCCAGATCGCGCGCCTCGACATCACCGAAGGCGACGTCGCGACACTCTCCGGAAGGCTGGCGCAGGTACGCACCTGGACCTACGCGGCGAACCGGCCCGGCTGGGTGAAAGACAGCGCGCACTGGCAGGAACTGACGCACGCGGTGGAGGACCGGTTGTCGGACGCGCTGCACGAGCGGCTGACGCAACGCTTCATCGACCGGCGTACCTCGGTGTTGATGCGCCAATTGGCGCTCGACGATGTCGATTTGGTGCTCGACGATTCCGGCGGCGTGGCAATCGGCGGCGAGATCGTCGGCAAACTGGACGGATTCCGTTTCTCGCAGGCCGACAGCGCAGCGGGCATCCACGAGCGCGCGCTGCGCGCGGCCGCGATGAAAGGCCTGGAGGGGGAATTCTTCGCCCGCGCGCGACGGCTGGCATTCGCGGCGGACGCTGATATCACACTCAGCGAGCATGGGCGGCTATGGTGGGACGGCGCCATCGTGGCGCGGCTTACGGCAGGCCCCGCGCCGCTGGCGCCGAACGTGGCTTTGCTGGCCGACGAAATCCTGAAAGGCAGCCCGCGTGAAAGCATCCAGCGCCGGTTGGAGGAATGGCTGTCCGCGCGCATCGCCGCGAAGCTCGAACCGTTGCTTGTGTTGCGTGCGGGCGTGGAGGCGAAAGCCGGAACCGCCAATGCAATCCCCGCGGCGGCGCGCGGCATCGCCCATCAACTCTGCGAGAATTTCGGTTCGCTCCCAACCGCACAGGGGACGTTACCTGCGGATCGCCGCGCGTTGCTGCGGGCGCTGCGCCCATACGGCGTGTGGTTCGGACGGCGTTCGATCTATCTGACCAAATTGCTGCGGCCCGATGCGGCGGCACTGCTAGCGCTGTTGTGGGGCTTGTGGGCCAAGCTGGAGCAGGTGCCGGCGCTGCCGCGCGCGGGACTGACCTCGTTCGTCAACGATACCGCTGCGCCCGAGGGATTTCTGGCGGCGGCGGGATTTCGCGTGGTGTCCGGCCGCGCCATTCGCCTCGACATGCTCGAACGGCTGGAAGACTTGCTGGAGAAAGGTACGCTCGACGGCACAACGGCCGAAGCGCTACTGCCCAAGCTGGTTTCGCTGCTCGGTTGCGGCAACGACGAGCTGCGCGAGATCCTGGCGGAGCTTGGCTGGTATGAAGCCGAGGTGGCGGGCGAAGGCGCCCGCAAGGTCTGGCGGCGGACCGGCAAGCGCGAACCGCTCCGTCCTATGAAGGTTCCGCCGGTCAGGAAAGATTCTCCCTTCGCCGGACTCGCCGGCCTGATTGGGGGCAAATGAGCGAACGCCTCGACAAATGGCTATGGTGCGCCCGCTTCTACCGCTCGCGCGAGCTGGCCAGGCAGGCCTGCGAATCCGGCCTCATCAGGCTCAACGGACGCCGTGTCGAAAAAGCCGGGCGGGGGATCAAGTCGGGCGATATTTTAACCGTACCTCGCGCAAGGGAAATCGCCGTGGTGCGGGTACTGGCCTGCGCCCAGCGCAGGGGGCCTGCGCCGGAAGCACAGCGGCTCTACGAAATCGTCGCGGACGCCCCCCTGCAGCAACGCACCGCTTGATCCCGCGCCGCGCGCGCCTTAATGGACGAACAAGGACACCTCCGGAGTACGCAATGACCTACGTCGTCACCGACGCCTGCATCAAATGCAAATACATGGACTGCGTGGAGGTCTGCCCCGTCGACTGTTTCTATGAGGGCGAGAATATGCTCGTCATCCACCCGGACGAGTGCATCGATTGCGGCGTTTGCGAGCCGGAATGCCCGCCCGAAGCCATCAAGGCCGATACGGAAACCGGCCTGGAGCAGTGGCTGACCTTGAACGCCGAGTACGCCAAGACCTGGCCCAACATAGCCCAGAAGGGCACCCCGCCGGCCGACGCGGACAAGTTCCAGGGCGAGAATGGCAAATTCGAGAAGTATTTCAGCGAGAAGCCCGGTTCCGGCACGTAAAATTAACAATTTTGCATCTGCGAGAGAGGCGGCCTTTCAGCCGCCGAATTCAGCCTTTTAGCGGCGTTTTTTGTGACAATCTCTCCTTGGCTTTGAAATAAGTTTCGACAATTCAAAGGTTTGACGAATTCGCCCTTCCCTTTTCGCGAACAATGTGTTACATTGTAGTTGTTCTGAAATAACTCGAAAGGCGCTGCCCCACCCGGATTAACGAGAGATCCGGAGGCGCCGCATTCTGTTGCAGTGCAAGATAATGCGATGCCTCCGCATGGATGGCGCGGTTTTGAGTGCGCGAAACGGAAACGGAAATAGATGACCACGGCTAAGACGACTGTACCCCCGGTGCCCCCCAAGAAGGTCCCGGCAAATTCCAATCGGAAATTCGAATTCAAGGCCAACGATCACGTCGTGTACCCCACCCACGGCGTCGGCAGGATCATGCGTATCGAAGAGCAGGAAGTGGCGGGCACGAGACTCGAACTGTTCGTCATCACCTTCGACAAGGACAAGATGACCCTGCGCGTCCCGACCATGAAGGCGAAAGCCGTCGGTATGCGCAAGCTCTCTTCGCCCGATACGGTGGCGACCGCGCTGAACACGCTGAAGGGCCGCGCCCGCATCAAGCGCACCATGTGGTCCCGTCGCGCGCAGGAATACGAAGCGAAGATCAATTCGGGCGATTTGGTGTCGATCGCGGAGGTGGTGCGCGACCTGCACCGCGCCAGCGGCCAGCCGGAACAATCCTACTCCGAGCGGCAACTCTACGAAGCGGCGCTCGCCCGCATGGCGCGCGAAGTCGCGGCGGTCGAACGCATCGACGAGCAGGCTGCCGTCAAGCGCGTCGAAGGCGTGCTGCTGAAGAAGGCGGCGTAATCCTTTCGTTGCAACGAGATGTGAAAAGGCCCGGAGGAGACTTCGGGCCTTTTCGTTATTGCAGCAGCTCGATCTGTTTGGGGTTGCCGATTTCGATCTCCGGCCCGTTCAGCGATTGCACGATCCCGCGCACTCGCACCAGCTTGTCCTGATAGCCCAGTGGATCGACGCCCATCCGGCGGAACGTCTTCATGTCGTCGGGCGAGATCGTGACGGTGAAATCGGTCTTCCAGTCGGGCCCGAAATTCAGGTACGCGCGGCCGTCCTTCACATCCGTGCTCAGTACTTTGCCGACCACGATTTGGAACGTACCGACGTCGGCCTTCACCGTGTCGGGCGTGCGGACCGCATAAGCCGGCGCGGCCCAGATGCCAAGGTGCGCGGCGCGCGCCGCGCTCTCGGCGTCATAAAGTTCGCGATTGCATTCGCCGCGATCCGGCGCGAGATCGACGCGCGCCAAGCCCCGGCGCAACAATTCGATCTGCAACCAAGTTCCGTCCTCGGCGAAAATCTGCGCGCGTACGCGGTCGTAGCGGTCTTCCTTGGGCCAGACGGCACGGGCTACGACATCCTGGTTGTTCGCCAGCGCATTCAGCGCGCCGTAGGCCTGATCGTTCAACGGCTGCGGCGCGCGATCCTGGGCCGCGTTCGGCAAGCGGATGCCTTCAAGATGCAGCGCGCGGCCGTCGTCCAGAACCAGGACGTCGTTTTTCTCAACACGGACGATGTGCGCATCGCCGATTTCGACGTCCCCGGCGCATGGAGGCGCCGCCGCCTGCGCCTCGCAGCACGCCAACGCCGCCGCCAGAATTGCCGGAATATGCCAATCCATGATGCTTCCTCCCCCGCTCCGGACCCCATTCTGCACAAGTTTACCGATTTCGCACCTGCCGACGCACGAAAGAGTAACCAAGCCTTATGACAAAGGCTCCAGGCTGACGCCCGTGGGCGGGGCGGCCCAGTCCGGCACGAAGAAATCGGGCATCAAGGCCTTGGAGGGATCGACGCGGTAACGGTCGAAATCGGTGACGCCGTTTTCGGCCAGGAAACTGTCGTCGATCAGGAAATTGCCGGTGAAGCTCTTGGCCGGCTTGTCGAAAACCAGATACGCCGCGTCCGCCAGAATATCCGGCGTGCGGCAATGCTTCAGCCCCTCCTCGCCCGCCAGCGCATTCCTGATGGCCGCCGTGGCAATACCCGTGCGCGGCCATAAGGCGTTGAAGGCGATGCCGTCGTCGGCGAATTCCGCCGCCATGCCCAGCACGCACATGCTCATGGCAAACTTGGCCATCGTATAGGCGGGATAGCCGCGGAACCATTTGGGCGTCATGTCCAGCGGCGGCGACAGCATCAGAACATGCGGATTCGCCGCGCGTTTCAGGTGCGGGATGCAGACCTTCGAAACCAACCAGGTCCCGCGCGCGTTGATCTGATGCATCAGGTCGTAGCGTTTCATGTCCGTGGCGAGCGTGCCGGTGAGCGAAATCGCGCTGGCGTTGTTCACGCAGATGTCGATGCCGCCGAAATGCGACACGCAACGCTCCACGGCGGCGTTCACCTGGTCCTCGAAACGAATATCGCAAACCAGCGGCAAGGCCTTTCCGCCGGCCCTCTCAATCTCCTGGGCCGCCGTATGGATAGTGCCGGGAAGCTTGGGATTAGGCGCATCCGTCTTGGCGGCGACGACAATGTTGGCGCCGTCGCGCGCCGCGCGCAAGGCGATGGCCAGGCCGATGCCGCGGCTGGCGCCGGTGACGAATAGGGTTTTTCCGGCAAGAGACATGGCGCTCTCCCTAAATATTTTTCCGCAACCTGCCCGGCCCGGACGGACGGGACTATGGAAAGACGAAGCAAAAGGCGTCAAGGTTAAGGATATGACGCTTTGAGAGGCAGCCAAGAATCCGCATCAAGCTGGTCGTCGAAGCCATGTTCCAGCAACAAAAGGAGTAGCGATGCCCGTCGTGAAAGCACCTTTGCGTTACGGCACCGTAGCGATGTCGCTCCATTGGTTGATCGCCGCCGCCGTGATCGCCAATCTCTGCATCGGCCTATACATGGCCGATCTGCCGCGCGCCGACCCGAGCAAATTCGAGCTGATCGCTCTGCACAAGTCGATCGGGCTGACGGTTCTGGCGTTGAGCGTTCTGCGCGTCGTATGGCGGTTGGTGAATCCCGTTCCGCTCCCGCCTCCGGGACTGGCGCCGTGGCTGAAATTCGCCGGCCGGGCGGTGCATTTCCTTCTCTATTTCCTGATCGTGGCGATCCCGCTGGCCGGGTGGCTGATGGTGTCGGTCGGCTCGATGGGACATCCGACCCCGGTCTTCGGCCTATTCGGCTGGCCGAGTTTCCCGATCCTTGCAGACATGCCGCGCGCTGCGGGGCATCCCTATCACGAGGCCTTCGAGACGATTCATGTTTGGCTGGCCTGGAGCGCGATCGTGCTAATTCCGCTCCACGTCGGCGCCGCGCTTTATCACCAATTCGTACGGCGCGACGACGTGCTGGCCCGCATGGTGCCCGGAACCCGTATCCGCGGGAACGCATGAGGGGTATCCGTGCGCAGCGCCTGCGCCAGTGGCGCACGAGGCGACGGTCAGCGTCGATTTGACGGCGACAAAAAGCGGGTCCGCGCGCTAGATTGTGTCATGACCGACACCGATGTTGTCATTGTCCGCACCGTGGATTCCGTGGCAATTTCCGCCGCCGCCGCGATGTTGCGCGCCGGGCGTCTGGTCGCGTTCCCCACCGAGACGGTTTACGGGCTGGGCGCCGACGCGACCAACGGACGGGCGGTGGCGGCGATCTTCGTCGCCAAGGGCCGGCCGCACTTCAATCCGCTCATCGTTCATGTGAGGAATATGGAGCAAGCAGAGGAATTCGCTGTATTTTCCACACTAGCAGAAGAGTTGGCGCAAGCCTTCTGGCCGGGCGCCCTGACGCTCGTGTTGCCGCGCCGCGATGATTGCCGCCTGTCGCTTCTGGTGAGCGCCGGATTGGACACCGTGGCCATGCGCGCACCTTCCCATCCGGTTGCCCAGCGGCTGATCGCCGAGGCCGGCGTGCCGTTGGCCGCACCCAGCGCCAATCCATCGGGACGGGTAAGCGCGACCCTAGCCGCGCATGTCGAGGAAGGTTTTCGCGGTAAGCTGGACATGATCCTGGACGGTGGCCCCACGCTCATCGGCATCGAATCGACCGTGATCGGATTCGAGGAGGGTCGGCCCGTGCTGCTGCGCCCCGGCGCGGTGCCGCGCGAAGCCATCGAAAGAATCACGGGGCCGCTGACGGCGCCGACGCACAGTGCCATCGCCTCGCCCGGACGGCTCGCCAGCCATTATGCGCCGCGCGCGAGACTGAGGCTGAACGTGCTAGAACCGACGCCGGACGAAGCCCTGCTCGCCTTCGGACCGGATGTCCCCGCCGCGCGCCGAATGCTGAACCTCAGTCCGAGCGGCAATCCGGGCGAAGCCGCCGCGAACTTGTTCGCGATGCTGCGCGCGCTCGACGCGGAAGCCGATGCCATCGCCGTCATGCCCGTTCCGTCCAGCGGACTGGGCGAAGCCATCAACGACCGGCTGGCACGTGCCGCCGCGCCGCGAGGGGGCACGCCATGAACAACGACGTCGCCTCAAGATTGAAAGCCGCCGTCGGTGCGAAGGGATTCACCGAAGATCCTGTGGAAATCGCGCCGCATTTGGAGGAATGGCGCAGCAAGTACAAAGGCCGCGCCACACTGATGCTCAAGCCGGCGACGACGGCGGAAGTGTCCGCCATCCTGGCGATCTGCAACGAAAGCGGTACGCCCGTCGTGCCGCAAGCTGGCAACACCGGCTTGGTCGGCGCTCAGATTCCGTTCGAGAACGAAATTCTGATCAGCCTGTCGCACCTGAATCGTATCCGCGCGCTCAATGTCGAGGATTCGAGCATGATCGCCGAGGCCGGCGTGGTGCTGGCGGCGGCGCAAAGCGCGGCGGACGACAAAGGATTGATGCTGCCCCTCAGCCTGGCGGCGGAAGGTAGCTGCACCATCGGCGGAACGCTCTCCACCAACGCGGGCGGGGTGAACGTGCTGCGCTATGGCATGGCGCGCGAGCAGATCCTGGGCATCGAAGCGGTGCTGGCCGACGGACGCGTGCTCGAACTGCTGCGCACCCTGCGCAAGGACAATACCGGCTACGATCTGAAGCAGCTATTCATCGGTGCGGAAGGCACGCTGGGCATCGTCACCGCGGCGGCGTTAAAGCTGGTTCCCAAGCCGGCGATGCGCTGCACCGCCTTCCTCGCCGTGCCGAGTATCAAGGCGGCGGTCGCTTTACTGGCGCGCCTCCAAGCGGCGAGCGGCGGGCTTGTCAACGCCTTCGAAATCCTGCCGCGGGTCGGACTGGAACTGGTGCTGGCGCATATTCCGCAGACCAGCGATCCGTTCGCCGCGCCCTCGCCCTGGTATGTGTTGTGCGAAGTGTCCGGCATTGCCGCGCTGAAAGAGGTGTTCGAAGCCACGCTGGAAGCGGCCTTCGACGATGGTCTGGCCAGCGACGCTGTGATCGCGGTCAGCGAAGCGCAGCGCGCGGCGCTGTGGAAACTGCGCGAAAGCATGTCGGAAGCGCAGAAGAAGAAAGGTCCCTCGCTCAAACACGATGTCTCGGTGCCGGTCGCGGCGGTGGCGGATTTTATCGACAAAGCTTCGGCCGCCGTCGCGGCGACGTTGCCAGACGGCAGGCCGGTTCCCTTCGGCCATCTCGGCGACGGCAATATCCATTTCAATATCCAGGCGGCGAAGGGCGCGGACATGGCTGCGTTCCTCGCCCGTTGGGACGAGATCGCTCGCGTGGTTCACGACGTGGTGCGCGAATTCGGCGGTTCGTTCAGCGCCGAGCACGGCATCGGCGTGATGAAACGCGCCGACCTCAAGCGCTACAAGAGCCTGGTGGAGATCGATCTGATGCGCGCGCTAAAACGCACGCTCGATCCGAAGAACATCCTGAACCCCGGAAAGCTGGTGCCGGATTAAGCTGCTTTTGCCAATGTCGTGGAGTTTTCCGCCGGCAGAGTCGGCGCGTGGCGGTCCTTGGCGTTTGAGCGCGCACTGATCGCCGCCGTGACGACGGTGGCGGCATAAGGCAGACATTGCACGCTCAGCATCACGATCCAGAGCAGCGCCGCGGGATCGTCGAGCCGTCCGGTGGACAGTACGGAGAGGATGGCGAGCAGGCAAAAAACGAGCAGTGTCGTTTCCTGCCAAACGCCGCGCAGCGCTTGGCTCAGCAGCGCTTCGTCGACGCATTTGGGCGTGCGCAGGAACGGTCTGCCGCTGGTGAACAGCCCCGCCCACATCGCTTTGCCCACCGTGTGGGTCAGCGACAGTCCGGCGACCGACGCCATCAGCGCGCCCTTGACGCCCGAACCGACCTTCTGGGGATAGAGCAGCATAGTCTTCAAGGTCTTGGCCAAGAACAACGCCAGCGCCGCCGCCGACAGCACCGGCATGGGCACATAGACGTAACGCGGCGCCGCCCACATCATGAACGTCCAGACCAGCGCGATCAGAGTAACGACCATGCCCAGCCCGTCGGAAATCCACGGCAGCCAACCGCTGAGGAACTGATAGCGCTGCGCCCACGAGAGTCGCGCTCGGCCCAAGAAAATCGCGCCCTTGTGGCGCTTCAAGATCTGCATGGCGCCGTAGACCCAGCGGTAGCGCTGGCTCTGGAATGCTTTCAGCGTATCCGGGATCAGCCCCTTGCCCATGCTTTGCGGGATATAGGCCGCGCCATAACCCGCTTCGAACAGCCGAAGCCCTAACTCGGTGTCTTCGGTGATGCACCAAGTGCTCCAGCAGCCCACCTCCCACAGCACATCCTTGCGCACGATGGTCATGGTGCCGTGCTGGATGATGGCGTTGTGCTCGTTGCGCTCCACCATGCCGATCTGGAAAAAGCCGCGATATTCCTCGAAGGCCATCGCCTTGAAGATACTGGTATGGGCGTCGCTGTAGTCTTGCGGGCCCTGCACCAGCGCGATGCTCGGCTCGGCGAAGTAGGGCAAGGTCACGCGCAACCAATTCGGCTCGACGCGATAGTCGCTGTCGATGACGGCGACGAATTTCACCTCGGGACCTGTCAGCTCCAGCGCCAGATTGAGCGCGCCGGCCTTGTAGCCCTGCACATCGTCGAAATGATAGAAGCGAAAGCGCGGGCCAAGAGTGGCGCAATGGGCCTCCACCGGCCGCCAAGTCTCGGGATCGGGCGTGTTGTTGTCGAGGACGATGACTTCGAAATTATCGTAATCCAGCCGCGCCAGCGCATCGAGGGTCTCGATCACCATCTCCGGCGGCTCGTTGTAGCAGGGCACCTGCACGCAGACCCGCTCGCTCAATTCGGGAACGCAGGCGCGCACGCTGCGCCGCTCTACCCGCCACAGGCTGGCGGCCAACTCGATGCCTTCGGTCAGGATCACGGTGGAGGCCAGGAACACCAGTGGCGACATCGCCAGAATCATGACGATGTCGGCGGGATCGATGTAATCGAGCGTGGTCGCGTCGATCACCAGGAGCAGGCCGGTCGTGACGATCGCCACCAGTCCGCCCATGACGATGTAGCCCGTCTGGCGCACGCGCGGCATGCGCCCCAGGATGAACAGCCCGAGCAGCAACGTAAGAATGGCTGCTACCGACATGAAGCTGCGCCATTCGGGGAAGGTGCGCAGCAGGCCGGTGAAGGGGAATTTGGGATTACCGCTGGCGTCGAACAAGCCCCAATAGGCGCCCACCATGCCTTCGTTGCCGGCCTTCCAGGGCTGATCGTAGGCTTCGATGATGTAATAGTCGTAGCCCTTGTCCAGCGCGAGCTGGACGAAATTGCGGATGAAATACGCCTCGTTGGCGAGCGAGGGCTCGGCGGCGTTCTTGGTGCGTCCCTCCGACGGCCAGCCGACTTCGCCGATGACGATCGGCTTGTCGGGAAATTCATTCTGCATGTCGTCGTATTCATGCTGTACGCGGGCGACCGCATTGCGCACGTCCGTGCCTTCCCAATAGGGCAGAATATGCACGAACACGACGTCGACATTTTCACTGATCTCGGGATGCAGCAGCCAGCTCGCCCAGGTTTCGGCGGTGGTGACTTTGATGCGCGCCGGCAAGGCATCGCGTACGCGTTTGATATAACCGTTCAACTGGTCGGCGGAGACGTTGCCGAACTGGATCGACTCGTTACCGACGATGACTCGGTCGATCACCCGGCGGTTGGCGAGAACGACCTTGAGCGCGGTGTCGATCTCGTGCTCGTTCTTGTCCAGGTCGGCGCCGATCCAGATGCCGAGCGAAACGGTCAACCCGTAGCGGCGCGCGATCTCCGGAACCTTATCGAGGCCGCCGGAAACGGTATAGGTGCGGATATGTCCGGTAATCCGGGACAATTGCGCCATGTCCGCATTGATGCGCTCCGGCGAGACCTGTTTGGATTCGCGCTCGGTGAAGATGTGGCTCGGGTTGTAGGTGACGCCGCGGACCAGCCCGTCCCAGTCGGGAGCGACGACCGTATAATCGCGGCTGGCCCAGAACAGCGCGCTGGCGCCGACGACCAGAAACAGTGCGACGGCGATCCGCAGCGTCCCGCCGCTCAAGCGCGAGCGTAGCCGTCCCACAAGCGATTCAAACACCGTCGTCGCCGCTCCGGCCCGTTATTGCCCACCGCTGTCGTCGGGCCCCAAGTCTTCGTTGTCGTTGATCTTGTCGGGGTCCTCGTCCGGCGCGTGCGGCCGCGTTTTCGGCGGCACAACCCTGACCAGTTCGAGATCGAACACCAGCGTCTGATTGGGCGGGATCGTACCGTCGGGTGTACCGCGTTCGCCGTAGGCCAGCGACGACGGGATCACCACCTCCCAATGATCGCCCACGCGCATCAACGAGAGGGCTTCGGTCCAGCCAGGGATCAGGCTGCTTGCCTTGAAGCGCGCCGGCATCCCCGGCTCCGTGCCGTCGAACACCTGACCGTTGATCAGCGTTCCCGTGTAGTAGACTGTCACATAGTCCTGGGGCGCCGGGTGTGTCCCGTAGCCGTTGTGTAGGATGCGGTATTGTAGACCGTCCGCCTTGACGACCACGCCAGGTTTATTGGCATTGGCCGCGAGATAGGCCGCATTCGCCGCCGGGCTCAGCGCGCTGTCGGCAGCCTCGGCCGAAAACGACACCGCCGCCAGAGCGGCCAGAAGAAATCCAAAACGCTTCATCGCTACAGCTCCCATTCGTTTCTCACCGGGGTTTTGGACAATAGCTCATAGCTTGCGCAAGCGCCGATACAAATAAGCTTAATCCCGCGGCGTAGGTTCAGCGCCCAAACAGCCGGCCGAGCCAGGAATGCGCCCGGAATGGCTTGCCGATTGCCGCGCCGATTGGGGCCGCAGAGGCCCGCTGGGGCGCTTCCCGCGGGCGCGGAGGTAAGCTTGGCGCCTTTTGGGGCCCGGTCGCGCGGAATCCCAGGCTTTGGGCCGATGTCACGGGCGGTGCGGTGAATTTGGCGAAAACCGGCGGTTCGGCCGCAAGGTCGAAACAGATCGGACCGATGCATTGGGTCATATACTTCTTGGCCCAGGCGTCTTCCGGGCTGAGCGTGAAGGTTTCGGTGGCCGGCGGCCTGGGGCCCGTTCTGGTCCGGCTAAGCTGGTTGTCCTTGACGATACGCGCCAAGCGGTCGAACCGCTCCGCGCCATCTACCAGGGAACCGCGTTCGCCCGGTTTGCGTGTCTCGGCCATGGTTCAGTCTCCGCCCTGCTTTGTCGTCCACTGAAAGCCGCCCTCGCGGCTAATGACGGCCACGTCGATGGCGCCGCCAACCGTCTGGTGCTGGGCCATAATACGCTTTTTGAAGATATTGAGAGCGACGAGTTCGCGTGCGGTCTCCGCCAGTTCGGGGCGGGCGGCGATTTCCAGCACCCTGAGCACCGGGTTGATGTAGGCCTGCTGTTGGTAGTCCCCCATCATGGCGCGGAAGGTGTCGAAATATTTCGGCAAAATCTGCGCCTGGAACTGCTTCTTGACGCCTTCGCGCTGCGCCTGATCGACATTCGTGAAAGCGCTGAGCACATGCTCGACGAGGCCGTGCATCATCAGCTGCGTGGTGCCGTAGAAGCGCCGTTCGAGATCGGGGTCGATGCCGCGGATGAAGGCGCTGGTGACTTCGCTGTCGGCGAAAAGCCGGATTTGCGAGCGCACCTCGCCGTCGATCGCGTCGATGCCGGCCACGGCGCGCTTGACGATCCCGCCCACGATGGCCGAGAGAAAATAGGTGACGACCACCGGGTAGCGCTCTTCCGTGCCGAAACCGGCGAACACCAGTCCCGTCACGTCCTCGAGGAACAGATCCTTGACCACCGAAAAGAGCGCAATATCGCGCAGTTGCTGCAATGCGGCTTTGCCGAGGCTGAAAGACGAAAAACCGTAGGCGATCAGTTCGTCCACCGTGTCGGCGTAATCGCGCGCCACGGTCGCGGCGAACCCCGGCGGAAAGCAGCCGAGGTCCCGACGCGGACTGCCGTCGTCGCGGAACTGATAGATTTTCCAGACGTGCTCGATGGCTTCCTGAAGAATCGTGACATCGGGGACGTGGGCGCGCTCGGTCCCGCCGGTCTCGCGCAGATATTGCGCCAGATGAAAGACGTAGCGGTATACGGACGCCAGCAGCCGCTTGTAATCGTCCTTCTGGCGATCGCGCGGAAAGAACTCTTCGAGATTGTCGAGCATGCCGGTGAATTTCGCGGCGTAGTCGCGCACATGCGGCAGCGGCCCCGGCTTCCCCTTCTTCTGGAAATGTTCGATCAGATGCTCCCAGGGATGGCCCATCATGTCGGCCACGCCGAAGAACATCACGCCCACCGGCAGCCCGTTCGCCAGATTGAAAAGCTTGCGCTGGTCGTTGCGCACGACCACGGCGCCGCCATCGATCAGCGTCACGGCGGAGTCCGCCGCGAGCGCCACCGCGCGTTGATTCATCACAGCGATTTCGGAAGTCATGCCCCGCGCCTTACCCCACGCCCTTTGCCAAAGGATGTCACATCCGGCCGGAAATTGGGAGCCGAGCCGGACAGTTTGGTTAGGGTGCGGCCTCCGCCACTACACGTTGGGCGCGACGGACGAACATGTACACGTATCAGTGGTTTTGCCGCATTTAGCGGCCCAGCAGATGCAAAACGAGGTGGCCGAGGACGACCACCCCGAACAGAGCGACCATCGTGCCAGATATTTCGTTGATGAGGCGCACAACTCCGTCGTTGATGCGCGCGTGCAAAAGCCCCACGACCGTGGTCAACGTCAGCCACCACAGAGTCGAACCGCCGAACACGCCCAGCACCACGAAGGAGGCGGAAAAGAAACTCGGATTGTCGCCCGCAAGCCCGCCTAGCCCCGCGAACAATGCGGTGAACCCGAACAGCGTCGCCGGATTGGTGATCGTCAGCACGAAGGTGGAAGCCATGGCGCGCACATAAGACGAGGTGCCGTTCTCGTTTGCCGCCAGCCTTTCGTCAAAGCGCAGCGGAGGCGGCGTATAAAACGTGCGTATACCGAAGGAAAGCAACAGCAACCCGCCGATCAGCTGCAACGCGGTCGAAAAGCCGACGATCAACTGCGCCACGGCGGTGAAACCGAAACCTGTGATAGAGGCAAACAGGCCGTCGCCCAGCGCAGCGCCCAATCCGGAAACAAATCCGTGGAACGAGCCGCACTGCAGCGTGCGGCGAATACAAATCAAATTGACCGGCCCGATCGGAAGCGCGGCGAAAAAACCGATCAGCACGCCGGATACGATGAGGACGATGTAATTCATTCGGCGGCAGTCTCGACGACGACTGCAAACAAAGTCCTGAAGCGGTCCTTCATCCTGGCACTTCCCTTGTCTTATTGCTGCTTGAGGCTATGGCGGGCGTTAAGGCAACCGAATCCGCATCTTCATGCAAGACAAAACTCGACACGAAACCCCACATGAGGGCAAGCTTTCATCTCGGACGGCTAGGATAGAAAGGTTCGAGAACCGGGGAAGTGGGGTGTCATGCGACAAATTGAATTGGCGTTGCGCGGCTATCGTCTGACTACGGCCGAAATACTGTACCACATCCCGGACCATCCCGCCGTCCTGCAGAGCTTTATCTGGCAGGAGTTCGACCTTGCTCCCAAGTTCCCCGTCCTGAACAAATTCCTCCGCTTCTGGGAGACCGGCATCGAGGGCCGGCTGCATTCGGTCCGCGTGGCCGCGCGCGGGCTGATCTCCGACGCGGAGCTGAAGTTGGCGGGGGGAGAGTTCACGCTGAATTAGGGGGTAGCGTCTCCACGAAACGCATCGGTTCACCCTGCCCAGGCGCCGCCAGCGCGCGGTCGCGCATGATCGTCCGGCCACGGATAATCGTGGCGAGCGCCCAGCCCGTGGTTTCCATGCCGTCGAACGGCGTCCAGCCGCATTTGGAGGCGATCCAGGAATTCTCGATTCTTTTCTTCGCCTTCAGGTCGACGATGGTGAAATCGGCATCGTAACCGCGCGCGATGCGCCCCTTGCCCGCGATGCCGAAAATACGCGCCGCGCCCGCGCTGGTCAGATCGACGAAACGTTCGAGCGTGAGCCGGCCCCCATTCACATGATCGAGCAGGATCGTCACCAGCGTCTGCACGCCGGGCATGCCCGAGGGCGTATCGGGATAGGTCTTGTCTTTTTCAGCACGTGCGTGCGGGGCATGGTCGGAACCGATAACGTCGATCAAGCCTTCCTGTACGGCCTTCCACAGCGCCTCGCGGTGATGAGCCTCGCGGATCGGCGGATTCATCTGGGCGTAGGTTCCAAGCCGCTCGTAGCATTCGGGCGCGGCTAGCGTGAGATGCTGCGGCGTGGTCTCCACCGTGGCGAGATCGCGCGCCGCGGCCAACAGCGGCAGTTCGTCGGCCGTCGTCACGTGCAGCACATGCAGCCGCCGGCCCGCCCCGCGCGCCAAGCGCAGCACCCGCTCGGTGGAGGCGCGCGCCGTTTCCGCATCGCGCCAGACGGGGTGGGTGCGCACGTCGCCCAAAGCGGCGAGATGCTTGCGTTCCCTGAGACGGGCTTCATCCTCGGAGTGAACGGCCATGCGCCGCGTGCCGCCCTTCAGCGCCGCTAGGATCGCATCCTCGCGGTCGAGCAGCAGCGTGCCGGTCGACGAACCGAGAAACGCCTTGACGCCGCAGACGCCGGGCAATCGCTCCAACGCCGCCAACGCGCCGATATTGGCCGGCGTGGCGCCGACATAGAACGCATAATCGCAATGCATCCGGTCCTTGGCGCGGGCGAGCTTGTCTTCGATGGCCGCGCGCGTCGTGGTCGGCGGCGCGGTGTTGGGCATCTCGAAGACGGCCGTGACGCCGCCCAAGACCGCCGCGCGGCTGCCGCTTTCGAGATCTTCCTTGTGCTCGTTGCCGGGCTCGCGGAAATGGACCTGGGTGTCGATGACGCCGGGCAGGACGTGAAGCCCTTTCGCCTCGAAAACCTCCGCTGCCTTGGCCGCGCCGAGCGCGCCGATGGCCGCGATCCTGCCGCCCTTCACGCCCACGTCGGCGGGCGCGATGCCGTTCGGGGTCGCGCAAACCCCGCCCCGGATCAGCAGATCGAAGGATTCCGTCATGTGCCAAGGAGTAGGACGCACAGCCCGCCTTGGCAACGGGAGCGCGGCCTATTACTTCCTATGCCATGATCGCCGAACTGACCGACCGCGCCGTGATCGCCGTTTCCGGGCCGGAAGCGCGCGCTTTCCTGCAGGGACTCGTTACCAACGACATGGGAAAAGTGGCGCCCGGCCACGCCCTTTACGCCGCGCTGCTCACCCCGCAGGGCAAGATTCTGTTCGACTTCCTGATAAGCGAGAAGGACGGCACCCTGCTGCTCGATTGCCGCCTCAAGGCGCGTGAGGCGCTGATCAAGCGCTTATCCTTGTACAAGCTGAGGGCGAAAGTCGAGATCAAGGCGCGCGACGATCTTGGCGTGTTCGCCGGACTGTGCGGCGAAGCCTTGCCGGGCGGATTTACCGATCCGCGCCTGTCCGCGCTGGGTACGCGCACCTTCGCGACCAGGGGCGGAATCGCGATGCAAGCGGGATCGGACGAATACCATGCCTTGAGGCTCGATCTCGGCGTGCCGGAAGGAGACGATTTCGGGTCCGACAAAATGTTCGCGCTGGATGGGGACCTGGACGAACTGCACGCCGTTTCGTTCGACAAGGGCTGCTATGTCGGCCAGGAACTTACCGCGCGCATGAAGCACCGCGGCACGGCGCGCAAGCGTCTGTTGACCGTCGCCACGCACAGCGGAATCCCTCTCGTCTGTGACGCTCCGGTAACGGCAGGCAGCCTGGAGATCGGCGCCGTCGCATCGGCTTACGGCACGCGCGGTTTCGCGATTGTCAGGCTGGACCGGCTGGCGGACGCCGCCCAGCCGTTCGAGGCCGCAGGTGCGGCTGTGGATGTCATAAAGCCGTCTTGGCTTTCCTCTTGACGGCAGTTGTGCACGGATCAGAGTCTTTGTCGGGATCGTGGAGGAATCGACCATGTTGCATCATGTTTCCGTGGGCGTGCGCGACGTCGAACGCGCCGCGAAATTCTATGACGCCGTGCTGGGCACGCTCGGCTACAAACGGGTTATGGAGTTCCTGCCCTATGCCGTTGCCTATGGCGAGAAGCATCCCGCGTTCTGGGTGCAGCTTCCGCACAACCAGCAGCTGGCAAGCGTCGGCAACGGCGTGCATATCGGGTTCATGGCGCACTCGAAAGATGCGGTGCGCCGCTTCCATGCCTCGGCGCTGGCGAACGGCGGCACCAGCGACGGCGCACCCGGCTCGCGCCCGGACTACGGCCCGGACTATTACGGCGCGTTCGTCCTGGACATAGACGGCAACAAGCTGGAAGCCACGCTGACGGCGATACCCAAGGCGGCAACGATCAAGAAAACGGTCAAGGCGAAAGCCAAGCCCGCGAAGAAAGCCGCCAAGAAGGCCACACCGAAAAAGAAGAAAGCCAAGCGCAAGGCGAAGCGGACGTGACGGACAAGTTCGTTCGCTGTCCCTGGCCGGGCGAAGACCCGCTTTATGTCGCCTATCACGATCTAGAATGGGGCGTGCCGGAATACGACGATCGGGCGCTCTACGAGAAGCTCGTGCTCGACGGCTTCCAGGCGGGCCTCTCCTGGATCACCATTCTGCGCAAACGCGAGAATTTCCGCCGCGCCTTCGACGGCTTCGATCCCGAGAAGATCGCGCGCTACGGCAAACGCGATTTCGCCCGCCTGATGAAGAACGAAGGCATCATCCGCTCGAACGCGAAGATCAAGGCGGCGATCATGGGCGCGCAGCTATGGCTCGACATCCAGGAAAAAGAGCCGGGCGGCTTCTCCCAGATGATCTGGAAGCATGTGAACGGGCGGCCGCGCCTCAACCGCTACAAATCAACCAGGCAAGTCCCGGCGAAAACGCCGATGAGCGAAGGACTGGCGAAGGAGTTGAAACAGCGTGGCTTCAAATTCTGCGGTCCGGTGATCGTCTACGCCTTCGCGCAGGCCATCGGCATGGTCAACGATCATATCGTGGACTGCCATCGGCACGCGGAATGTAAGAAATTAGCGGATAAGATCGCGCTCCCATCGATCAGGGAGAGTCGGAAACGCGCAGGGGGATGAAGATGCACCGTGCTCTATTAGCCTTCGCGCTGGTGTTGGCCGGCGCACAGGCGGCCACGCAGGCTGCCAAGCATGTGCCGACGCTCGAGGAACTTTGGAAAGCTTCGCTCAACGACGACAATGCGGCGTGGGCGACGAACAAGCATGCCATCTTGAAGATCAACGACGCGGCCTATGTTCGCGCGGGCGAATTCGTGTCGCTGGTGGGCGACACCAAGAATCCGGATAGCTGGAAGTGGGCCAAGGGAAAGCAAGCCGGCGCCGTGGTGATCGCGACCTTCGCAGGCGGCAAACCACTGGTCACCAAAGCGGGCAAGGCGCTGAGCGACGACGCGCTGACCAAGGGCGTCGATATCGCGCCCGGTGTCGACATTGCCGGGATGCCCGCTCAGATGAGCCCGCGCGCGACCGGCTTGCGCATCATGGTCTTCAATCAGCAGAACAAGATTGCCAAGGCGTTTAAGGGCGTCGACTACTTCCCCTACGACCCCGCCTATCGCATCGCGGCGACGTTCAAAGCCGATCCCAAGATGGCGCCGCGCATCTTCCGCACCTCGCGCGGGCTGGACAAGCAGTTCTACCATACGGGCGACGCCACCTTCTCGCTGCAAGGCAAGACCGTGACACTGCCACTTTATGCGGACGCCAATATCGCCTCGAAGGTGGAAGGGATGACGTCCTTCTTCACCGACGAGCTGACCGGCAAGGGTGCCTATAGCGCCGGGCGTTATGTCGATGTCGAGAAGTTCGCCAAATTTCCGCCTGCCGCGGTGACGATCGATTTCAACTACGCCTACAATCCCAATTGCGCGCGCTCGCCTTTCTACAATTGCCCGTTCGCTGTGGACAACATTCCCCTCGCCGTGCGTGCCGGCGAACGCGATCCGCATCTGAAACACTGAGCTATTGCCGGTGAGGTTCGCTCAACCTCGTCCACGATAAGGCTCCACTTCCAGGTCGGGCAGCCAGACGCCGGCGGGCAGTTTTCCCGTCTGCCAGAACACGTCAATGGGCATGCCGCCGCGCGGATACCAGTAACCGGCGATGCGCAGATATTTCGGCTTGATCGCCGCCACGAGGCGCCTGGCGACGTGAAGTGTCGCGTCCTCGTGGAAGGCGGCGTGGTTGCGGAAACTGTTCAGGAACAGCTTCAGCGATTTGGATTCGACGAGCAATTTGCCGGGCGCATAATCGATGACGAAATGCGCGAAATCGGGCTGGCCGGTTACCGGGCACAGGCAGGTGAATTCCGGCGCCGTGAAGCGCACGATATAATCGCTACCAGAATGCGGATTGGCGACGGCTTCTAGTTTCGCCTCGTCAGGTGACCCGGGAAGCGGAACGCGGCGACCGAGTTGCGTGAGTTTCTTAGCCATGACACCCGGCTTTTACGCTCGCCGCGCCGCCCGTCAAGCCGAGATCAGGGATGCGCGTCCCGCCACTTCTTCACCGCCTCCATCGTCAGGTCCACATGCTTGGTGGGATCCATGTCGGTGTAAGCGAACAGCACGGTGTGGTCGGGCGCGATTACATACGACGTGCGGTCGGCATAAGCGGGATTTTTCGCCAGTACCGCGTCGTAGGCCTTGATCGTCGTACCGTTCGGGTCCGCGGCGACCGCGAACTTGCTGCGGCATTCGCTGACCGAGAATTTGTCGAGCGTGGCAATGTCGTCATGGCTGACGCCGATCACCGTGGCGCCGAGCGCCGCGAACTTGTCGGTGGCGTCGGCGAATTCGTGCGCCTCGATGGTGCAGCCCTTGGTGAAGGCCGCCGGGTAGAAATAAAGCACCACAGGGCCTTTCTTCAGGGCTTCGGCGAGCGAAAAATCGAATTCCTTGCCGCCGAGCGAGGCCTTGGTGGTGAAATCGGGCGCGGCGGCGCCGACCGCCAGCGCTGCGTGCGCAGGAATCGCGCTAAGGCCGCAAAGCAATGCTAGAGTGACGAGACAGGACTTCATGGGGCACCTCCTGGTGGACGCCGATTATGGTACGCGGCGGACAGGCTGTCTTCCCTACGCGGTCACGTTTGTGAGAGGACTTGAATTCAAGACGAAAAACCCCGAAATCCTTACGGGAAAAGAAAAAGGCTCAGCTTATGAAATTCGATCCTACCCAGTGGCGGACGCGCGTCCGTGATCTGGCCCAACAAGTGCGTGCGCCGTTTGTCGCCTTTTTCTCCCGCAGGGAGGTGCGCGCGACCATCGACTGGCTCAAGGAGCCGGTCCTGGCGGTGGTCCTGGTGTTCGCCGCCACGACCGCAATCGCCCAGCCCTTCTACGTGCCCTCCGGGTCGATGCAGCCGACCCTTGCCATCGGCGATTTGACCCTGGCGACAAAATTCAACTACGGCTACAGCCGCTATTCCATCCCCTACATGAACGGCCCCACGCCGCCCAGCCGCTTCCTGGGCCGGATGCCGAAGGTCGGCGACGTGGCCGTGTTCCGCCTGCCGAGCCAGACCAGAGTGACCTACGTCAAGCGCGTGATCGGCCTGCCCGGCGACCGCATCCAGATGCGCGACGGCCGATTGTGGATCAACGGGCAGGAACTGAAACTGCGCGAAGCGGGAAGCGGTCCCGACGAAGCGGGCCCCGATGAAGAAGGAGCGGGCGAATATTTTACTGTGGCGAAATATATCGAGACGCTGCCCAATGGCCTTGAGCATCCCATCTACAAGAAGCGCTGGGACGGCCCTTACGACAACACGCCCGTGTACGTCGTGCCTCGAGGCTGCGTCTTCATGATGGGCGACAATCGCGACGATTCTGCCGACAGCCGCGTCCCGCCTGTTTTCGGCGGGGTCGGCTACGTGCCCATGGGAAACCTGGTCGGGCGGGTGTTCGTAGTGATCGCCTCGGTCGATTTCACCAATGCCGACGCGATCTGGGACTGGGTAACGGAATTTCGCTTCTCGCGGCTGCTGAACGGCGTGCGATAGGGCGCCGCGGCACACTTTTTTGTAGTGCATTTATTCTTGACGGGCGCGATTTTATGCACTACGTTTAATAGGCCCTCCGATGGAGTTCGAGTGGGACGAAGCCAAACGGCGGAGCAACCTGGAAAAACACGGGTTGGATTTCGCATACGCGCTCGAATTCGAGTGGGAGAACGCTCGCGTCGTTGTCGATAATCGACTCGAATATGGCGAGGAACGACGAATTGCTTTGGGCTTGTTTCGTGGTCGCGCGCACGTCGTGGTTTACACCGTACGCGGGAACGTTACGCGAATGATCAGTTTCAGAAAGGCAAACGCTCGAGAGATACGCATCTATGAAGAAGAAAAAAACCGGTCCTCACAAACAAGACGATGAAGCGATCGACGATCCGGACAGTCCCGAACTGACGCCGGAAATGATCCGCCGTATGCGTCCGATGCGCGAGGTCTATCCGGAATTTGTCAAGGAGATCAAACTGACGCGGTCGCGCGGCCGGCCCAAGCTCGAATACCCCAAAGTGCAGGTGACGCTACAACTCGACGCCGATGTGGTCGGCGCCTTCAAGGAAGACGGGCCTGGTTGGCAAGGCCGGATCAATGAGGAATTGAAGAAGACCGTGAAACGCCAACGCCGGCGTACCTAGCCGCCCGCGACACCGGGACTCCGCACCTTTTGTTGCACCCTCTCCCCCGCCCATGCTAAGGCCAGCGCGCACGTAAATCAGGATTCGCGCGCACCGGTGAATTTCATCGCCGAATCAAAAGGTTATAGCAGGTCAGCCGGACAATTTCCGGCAATTTCCAGGAAACGGAGCCGGCTTGGCAAACGAAGCTCATATGTCCGGGATTTCGGGACGCTACGCGCTGGCGGTTTTCGAGCTGGCGCTGGAAGAAAAATCCCTCGAAGCGGTGGAGCGCGATTTCGCCGCCATCAAGGCTATGATCTCGCAAAGTGCCGACCTCGCCCGTTTCGTGCGCGCGCCTGTGTTCAACCGCCGCGAACAGGTCAACGGCATGGCGGCCATCCTCGACAAAATGGGAGCGGGGCCGCTGGCCACGCGGTTCGTGCTGCTGCTCGCCGCCAAGCGCCGGCTGTTCGTGCTGCTTGACGCCATCCGCGACTTCGAAGGCCTGCTCGCCCGCCAGCGCGGCGAGATCGATGCCGAAGTCGCCTCCGCGCGCCCGCTCAACGAAAGCGAAACGGCGGAACTCAAACGCGTGCTTAAATCCAAGTTCGGACGCGACCCGCAGCTTGCCGCGCGCGTCGATCCCACGCTTCTCGGCGGTCTGATCGTGAAAGTGGGTTCGCGCATGATTGATTCCTCGCTGCGCGCCAAGCTCAACGGCGTGCGCGCGGCGATGAGAGGGAGTTGAACCCTCACCCTACGTGTGGCGCGCGCGTCGTCGATACGCTGTCGCTGCCGATCCCCTCAAGGGGAAGTAAAAGAACAAGAGTGAAGGAACGAGACTGATGAACATCCAACCGGGCGAAATCTCCGCCATCCTCAAGCGCGAGATTCAGAATTTCGGCGCTGAAGCGGAAGTAAGCGAAGTCGGCCAGGTGCTGAGCGTCGGCGACGGCATCGCCCGCGTCTACGGCCTCGACAACGTGCAGGCCGGCGAGATGGTCGAGTTCCCCGGCGGCATCAAGGGCATGGCGCTGAACCTGGAGAGCGACAATGTCGGCGTGGTGATCTTCGGGGCCGATATCACCATCAAGGAAGGCGAAACGGTCAAGCGCACGGGCGCCATCGTCGATGTGCCGGTGGGCAAGGGATTGCTCGGCCGCGTCGTCGATCCGCTAGGCGAGCCCATCGACGGCAAGGGCCCGCTGACGAGTGTCGCCGAACGCCGCCGCGTGGACGTCAAAGCGCCCGGCATTATTCCGCGCCGCTCGGTGAACGAACCGATGCAGACCGGCATCAAGGCTATCGACGCGCTGATCCCGATCGGCCGCGGCCAGCGCGAACTGATCATCGGCGACCGGCAGACCGGCAAGACGGCCATCATCATCGACACCATCATCAACCAGAAAAACATCAACGCCAGCGGCGACGAGAAGAAAAAGCTCTATTGCATCTATGTCGCCGTGGGCCAGAAACGCTCCACCGTGGCGCGGATCGTCAAGACGCTCGAAGACGCAGGCGCCATGGAATACACCACCGTCGTCGCCGCCACCGCCTCCGAACCCGCACCGCTGCAGTTCCTGGCGCCCTTCTCCGGCTGCGCCATGGGCGAATGGTTCCGCGACAACGGCATGCACGCCCTGATCATCTACGACGATCTGTCGAAACAGGCCGTGGCCTATCGGCAGATGTCGCTGCTGCTGCGCCGCCCGCCGGGCCGAGAAGCCTATCCCGGCGACGTCTTCTATCTGCATTCCCGCCTCTTGGAGCGCGCCGCCAAGCTCAACGCCGATTTCGGCAGCGGGTCGTTGACGGCGCTGCCCGTGATCGAGACCCAGGCCAACGACGTCTCGGCCTATATTCCGACCAACGTGATCTCGATCACCGACGGCCAGATCTTCCTGGAGACCGAACTGTTCTATCAGGGCATCCGCCCAGCGGTGAACGTCGGCATTTCGGTCAGCCGCGTGGGTTCGAGCGCGCAAGTGAAGGCGATGAAACAGATCGCGGGCTCGATCAAGCTGGACTTGGCGCAATATCGCGAAATGGCCGCGTTCGCGCAGTTCGGCTCCGACCTCGACGCCTCGACGCAGCGCTTGCTCAATCGCGGTGCGCGACTTACCGAACTGTTGAAGCAGCCGCAGTTCACGCCGATGCCCGTGGAAGAACAGGTGATCTCGCTGTTCGCCGGCATGCGCGGCTATCTCGACAAACTCGCCATCGCCAATGTCGGCCGCTTCGAGGCCGACCTGTTGCGCCTGATGCGCTCCAAGCACAAGGACGTACTCGACACCATCCGCACCGGCGGCGTGCTGACGCCGGACATCGAAAGCAAGCTGAAGTCGATCCTGGACGAATTCGCGAAGGCCTTTGCCTAATGGCTAGCCTGAAGTCGCTGCGCAACCGCATCGCCTCGGTCAAGGCGACGCGCAAGATTACCAAGGCCCAGCAGATGGTCGCGGCCTCAAGATTCCGCCGCGCGCTGGATGCCACCATTGCCGCGCGTCCCTATGCCGAGAAGATGGGCGAAGTGATCGCCAACCTAGCGGGCGGCCTCAAAAACAATCCCGGCGCACCGAAGCTTCTTGCGGGCACCGGCCAGGACGCCACCCATCTGTTGATCGTGGCGACGTCGGATCGCGGATTGTGCGGCGGCTTCAACACCAACATCGTGCGGCTGGCCAAACAGAAGATCGAAGAGCTGACAAACGACGGCAAGAAGGTGCTGATCCTGTGCGTCGGCCGCAAAGGCCGCGATCAACTGAAGCGCCAATACGGTCATTTGATCGTCGACACCATCGAATTCACCCAGGTCAAGCGCATCGGCTTCGTCAACGCCCTGGGGATCGGCAGGCGCGTGCTGGCGATGTTCGACGAAGGCGCGTTCGACACGGCAACCATCATCTATTCGCGCTTCAAATCGGTCATGACCCAGATCCCCACGGCGCAGCAGCTGATCCCTGCCCCGGTCGAGGCATCCGCGGCGGCGTCCGGCGCCGTCTACGAGTACGAGCCCGACGAGCAGGAAATCCTGGCCGACCTTTTGCCGCGCAATGTCAGCGTGCAGATCTTGCACGCTCTGCTGGAAAACGTCGCCGGCGAATTCGGCGCCAAGATGACCGCGATGGACGGCGCCACGCGCAACGCCGGCGAAGTTATCGACAATCTGACACTGCTGTATAATCGCACGCGACAGGCGCAGATCACCAAGGAACTGATCGAAATCATCTCTGGCGCGGAAGCGCTTTGAAGCGGGAGAATTGACGATGCCTACTTATACGACGAAAGCGACGAGCAAAGGCGGACGCGAAGGCCGCGCCAATCTCGAAGACGGCGCGCTGGCGCTGTCGATGTCGTTCCCGAAGGAACTCGGCGGCGTGGGCGACGGGCACAATCCGGAGCAGCTTTTCGCGCTAGGCTATGCGGCCTGCTTCAACCAGGCGGTGATCGCGCTCGGCCGCAAACACGGTATCGATCCGGCAAAGGCGGTGATCGGCGTGCAGGTCACGCTCGACAAGGACGACATCAGCTTCGCGCTGAAAGTCGACATTACTCTGTTCCTTCCGGGCGCCGACAAGGCCGCCTTGCAGGTGCTGCTCGAAGACGCCCACGAGATCTGCCCCTATTCCAGAGCGACGCGCGGCAACGTGCCGGTCACGTTGACGGTTCTCTGAGCTAATTTCAAAGGAAGTTAATGCCATGAATGTCATGACGAGCAACAAGCTAGGTCGGGTGACGCAGGTCACCGGCGCGGTGGTGGACGTCCAATTCGACGGACATCTTCCGCAAATCCAGAACGCTCTGGAGACCGACAATCACGGCCGCCGGCTGGTGCTCGAAGTGGCGCAGCATCTGGGCGAATCCACGGTGCGCACCATCGCAATGGATACCACCGACGGGCTTGTCCGCGGCCAACCGGTCAAGGACACGGGCCTCGCCATCGCAGTTCCCGTCGGCGCAGGCACGCTCGGGCGCATCATCAACGTCATCGGCGAGCCGGTCGACGAAGCGGGCCCCGTCAACGCCGCCGAAATGCGCCCGATCCATGCCGAAGCACCCTCCTTCACCGAGCAATCGACGGAAACCCAGGTGCTGGCCACCGGCATCAAGGTCATCGACCTCTTGGCGCCCTATGCGCGCGGCGGCAAGATCGGCCTGTTCGGCGGCGCCGGCGTCGGCAAGACCGTGATCATCCAGGAACTCATCAACAACATCGCCAAGAAACACGGCGGGTATTCGGTGTTCGCCGGCGTCGGCGAGCGCACGCGCGAAGGCAACGACCTCTATCACGAGATGATCGAGTCCGGCGTGAACAAGGACCCGAAGAAGGGTTCCACTGAAGGCTCGAAATGCTCGCTGGTGTTCGGCCAGATGAACGAGCCGCCTGGCGCGCGCGCGCGCGTCGGCCTTACCGGCCTCACCGTCGCCGAGTATTTCCGCGACCAGGGCATGGACGTGCTGTTCTTCGTGGACAACATCTTCCGCTTCACCCAGGCGGGTTCGGAAGTATCGGCGCTGCTCGGCCGCATTCCGTCGGCCGTGGGCTATCAGCCGACGCTGGCCACCGACATGGGCGAATTGCAGGAGCGCATCACCACCACCACCAAGGGCTCGATCACCTCGGTGCAGGCGATCTACGTGCCGGCCGACGATTTGACCGACCCGGCGCCCGCCACCTCCTTCGCGCATCTGGACGCCACGACGGTGCTGTCGCGCCAGATCGCGGAAAAGGGCATCTATCCGGCGGTGGATCCGCTGGATTCCACCTCGCGCATTCTCGATCCGCGCGTGGTCGGCCAGGAGCATTACGACGTCGCCCGCCAGGTGCAGGAGACGCTGCAGCGTTACAAGAGCCTGCAGGACATCATCGCGATTCTGGGCATGGACGAACTGTCGGAAGACGACAAGATCGCGGTGGCGCGCGCCCGCAAGCTGGAGCGCTTCCTGTCGCAGCCGTTCCACGTCGCCGAAGTCTTCACCGGCTTCCCCGGCATCTTCGTCGATCTGAAGGACACGGTCAGGAGCTTCAAGGCGGTGGTGAACGGCGAATACGATCATCTGCCGGAAGCAGCGTTCTACATGGTCGGCACCATTGAGGACGCAGTGGCGAAAGCGCAGAAACTGGCGGCGGAAGCGGCGTAGTCGATGACCGACAAAATTTCTTTCGACCTCGTCTCGCCGGAACGGCTGCTGCTGTCCACGGAGGCCGAGATGATCACCATTCCCGGCACGGAGGGCGACATGGGCGTGATGGCGGGCCATATGCCCCTGATCTCCACCTTGCGCCCCGGTGCCATCGCGGTGTCGGGCGACGGCGAGCAGCGTTTCTATGTCCTGGGCGGCTTCGCGGAAGTGAACCCAGGGAAGTTGACAGTGCTCGCAGAGGAAGCCGTGGCCGTCGCCGAGCTTGACGCAGCGGCACTGGATCTGCGGATCAAGAACGCCGAGGAAGACCTCGCCCTGGCAAAGAGCGACGCGGACCGCGCCAAGGCTCAGGAAACCCTCGATTATCTCAAGGGGTTACGGGCGGCGGTTTAACGTCCAGGTCGCGTTTCCACGACGGACATGTTCCTTCCCGCCGTTTCTGTCTGCTATAACAACTCAGTTGCATTGCAGCAGAAGGATCAGGCTGTCCGATGCCTGACGGCAAGGTTTATCCGCAGGGCTGGGACCCGGACGACGTCGACTGGGCGAAGTTCGATGCGTCCAAGGTCGAACCCTGGCTGCTGACCGCCATCAAGGCGGCCGCCCTGGTCGAATTCAACGCCCCGGACTACGTCACCTACCTCAAGCGCGTCTTCAAGGATGCCGGACCGGAGACCTTGGCGGATATCGAGCAATGGGGGCGCGAGGAAAGCCAGCACGGCAGGGTGCTCGGCCGCTGGGCGGAGATGGCCGACTCCGGCTTTAAGCTCGACGCGACGTTCGCGCGCTTCCACAAGGGCTACCGGCCCGCCCATTTCGCCAACCCGAACGATGTTTCGGTGCGCGGCTCGCGCCGCGGCGAGATGGTGGCGCGCTGCGTGGTGGAAAGCGGCACCTCCTCCTATTACTCCGCCATCAAGGACGCCACAGACGAGCCGGTCCTGAAGGAGATCGCCGGACGGATCGCCGCCGACGAATTCCGTTATTACAAGCTGTTCTTCGAGACCCTGCACAAACAGGATGAGCCCGAATTGCCGGTCTGGAAGAAGCTGTTGATCGCGGCTGGCCGCATCACGGAATCCGACGACGACGAACTGTGCTACGCCTATTACTGCGCCACCGTGCCGGCGGACCGGGAAGCGGCTACGCCCTATTTGCGCGCGTCCTTCGCCAAGGCCGGATACAATACGACGCTGCGCATCTATCGCCGCCGCCACATCCGCAAGCTGACCCAGATGGTGGCGAAAGCAGCGGGCGTGGACCCGCACGGGCGCCTGACGAAGCTGGCCGAAGCGCTGCTGTGGCGCATGCTGAAAGTCCGCGCCGGCCTGTCCGGCGTCGGTGCGGAAGCGGCGTCGTAGCCGTCACACGCTGCGCTTCACCAGCATCTGCTTGATTTCGCCGATGGCCTTGGCGGGGTTCAGATCCTTCGGGCAGGTGCTGGCGCAGTTCATGATGGTGTGGCAGCGGTAGAGCCGGAACGGGTCTTCCAGATTATCCAGCCGCTCGCCCGTCATGTCGTCGCGGCTGTCGACCAGCCAGCGATAGGATTGCAGCAGCGCCGCTGGGCCGAGATAGCGCTCGGAATTCCACCAATAGCTCGGACATGCGGTCGAGCAGCAGGCGCACAGGATGCACTCGTAAAGCCCGTCCAGTTTGGCGCGGTCTTCCGGCGATTGCTTCCACTCGGTCTCGGGCGGAGCCGTTTTGGTTTGCAGGTACGGACCGATAGAGGCGTATTGAGCGTAGAAATGCGTCATATCCGGCACTAGGTCCTTCACCACCGGCATATGCGGCAACGGGTAGACGGCAACCGGCCCCGAGACATCGGTGATCGCCTTGGTGCAGGCCAGCGTGTTGGAGCCGGCGATGTTCATGGCGCAGGAACCGCACACCCCCTCGCGGCAGGAGCGGCGGAAGGTCAGCGTCGGGTCGATCTCGTTCTTGATCTTGATGAGCGCGTCCAGGACCATCGGCCCACAACTGGTCAGATCGACCGTATAGGTGTCGACGCGGGGATTGCCGCCATCCTCCGGGTCGTAGCGGTAGACCCGGAATGTCTTGGTGCGCTTGGCCTTCTTGCCGTTGGCTGTGGTCGGCGCGGGCCACACTTTGCCCTTCTTGGGTTTACTGCCTTTGGGCAAAGTGAATTGGACCATGGCGTACGCGCACTCCCAAAAATACCGGCCCAGGTGCTTAGCAAGCCGGGATAGCTCTTGGCAACGTGTCTTCCCGCTTTAGATCACGCCCAGCTTTTTGCCCACCTTCTCGAAGGTCGCCAGAGCGAAATCGATCTGCGCGTCGCTCAGCGCGGCGCAGGCCTGGATGCGCAACCGTGCCGTGCCTTCCGGCACCACGGGATAGCCGAAGCCGGTGATGAAGATGCCTTCGGATAGCAGCTCCTTGCTCATGCGGATGGCGAAGGCCGTGTCGCCGACGATGATCGGCACGATCGCGGAGTCGCCTTCCAGCGGCTTGAAGCCGCGCGCTTTCAACCCATCGCGCATTTTCCGGGTGATGGCGTGCAGGCGTTCGACGCGGCCCGGCTCGCGCTCCAGGATCTCGATCGCCTTCATGGCGCTGGCGGCGACCGTCGCCGGCAAGGCATTGGAGAATATCTGCGGCCGCGAGACCTGGCTGAGATAATCGGTCAGCACCTTCGATCCGGCAACATAGCCGCCCGCCGCCCCGCCGAGCGCCTTGCCCAGCGTGCCGGTGATGATGTCGACCTCGCCTTCTACGCCGTAATGCTCCGCGGTGCCGCGACCGTGCTTGCCCATCACGCCGGTGCCGTGGGAATCGTCGAGGATAACCGCCGCGCCGGACTTCTTCGCCAGCGCGATGATGTCGGGCAGGCGCGCGATGTCGCCTTCCATGCTGAACACCCCGTCGGTGACGACGAAGATGCGCCGCGCGCCTTTCACGTCGGCGAGCTTGGCTTCGAGGTCCTTCATGTCGGAATGCTTGTAAACCAGCCGCTTGGCCTTAGCGCCGCGGCAGCCGTCGATCAGCGAGGCGTGGTTGAGCGCATCGGACACCAGCGCGTCGTCCTCGCCCGCGACGGCGGGGATCAGGCCGGTGTTCGCCACCCAGCAGGAAACATAGGTCAACGCGCTTTCTGTGTGCGACAGCTTGGCGAGCGCTTTTTCGATCTGGTCGTGGATGGAGAACGTGCCGCAGATGAAGCGCACCGAGGCCGTGCCGGCGCCGTACTCGTCCAGCGCCTTCTTGCCGGCGGCGACGACTTCGGGATGATCGGCCAGGCCGAGATAGTTGTTCGACGACAGCACCAGCACGCGGCCGGTCTTCTCCGCCATCGTCACTTCGGTATCCATCGGGCCGGTGATGTGACGGAAACTTTTCAGCGTGCCCGCCTTATCCATCGCCGCTAGATCGGCGCGCAGGGATTCGTCGAGGCTCATAGTTCGCTCCAATCGAGGACGACTTTTCCCGAATTGCCCGAGCGCATGACGTCGAAGCCTTTCTGGAAATCCTTGTAGGAGAAGCGGTGGGTGATGACCGGCGCGATATCCATGCCGCTCTGGATCATCGAGGTGAGCTTGTACCAGGTCTCGCCGAACATGCGCCCATAGATGCCGCGGATGGTGAGGCCCTTGAACACGACCGAATTCCAATCGATGCCCGTCGCCTCGGGCTGGATGCCGAGCATGGCGATCTTGCCGCCGTGCGCCATGGTGTCGATCATCTGGCCGAAGCCCGCCGGGTTGCCGGACATTTCCAGGCCCACGTCGAAACCCTCCTGCATGCCGAGCTTATTCATCACCTCGCGCAGGTCCTGGTTCTTGACGTTGACCGCGGCGGTGGCGCCCATCTTCTTGGCGAGGCCCAGGCGGTAATCGTTGACGTCTGTCACCACCACGTAGCGCGCGCCAGCCTTCACCGCCATCGGCACCGCCGACACGCCGATCGGCCCGGCGCCGGTGATCAGCACGTCCTCTCCGACCAGATCGAACGACAGCGCCGTGTGCGCGGCGTTGCCTAGCGGATCGTAGATGGCATAAAGCTCCATCGGGATTTTGGCGTCGCAGTTCCAGATATTCATCGCCGGCACGACGACCAGCTCGGCGAAGGCGCCGTCGCGGTTGACGCCGACGCCCAGCGTGTTGGCGCAAAGATGGCGGCGGCCCGCCAGGCAGTTGCGGCAATGGCCGCAGACGATGTGGCCCTCGGCGCTGACCAGATCGCCGATCTTGTGGCTCTCCACGTTGCTGCCCACCGCGACGATGCGCCCGACGAATTCGTGGCCCGTCACCGTGCCGATCTTGATGGTCTTCTGCGCCCAGGCGTCCCAGTTGTAGATATGCACGTCGGTGCCGCAGATGCCGGTCTTCAGCACCTTTATCAGGACGTCATCGATGCCGTAGCTCGGTTCCGGCACGTCTTGGAGCCAAATGCCTTCCGCCGCCTTGGATTTCACGAGAGCTTTCATGGAATCGTGCCTTTCGCCGGGTGCCGCGGCGGGCTTATCAAAGCACCCAAGGCGCCGCAATGCCGTTGTAATTTACCGCACGATCTTTGCGCCAAACCGCCGCCCACATTTGCGGATCGTGCGCCCGGTCCGTGCGATCGTCGCAGCCTGAAAAACATAAATCATTGAAGCGGCTGGAAATTGCCTCAGAGGTTGTTTTCGACTTCTTGGAGGGGGGTATCCCCCTCATTCCATTTCTATGAATTCAATTCCCCTAGCCTCCATCCGCCGCCGCTGCCGGAGTGATGTGGGAACGCGCTCCGCCGCCTTCAACCCAGTGCGGCGATGGGAAGCGATGTGCCGATTGCCCTCGTCGTCGATGGTCCGCTTTGGCCAGAACTTGCCGTTGTTACGTGTAGCCGTGCAGGTTGCGGAGCGAGTTGTGCGGTGGCAGCATCGGGAGACGAAATCCGTGCGGGGGTACAATGGCACGCACTGCGATGAGGATCGCGGGAATATTGTTTGGCGGAACTGTCGTTCTAATGCTCGGCATTGCTGTCATTTGGCAAATTTTCCCCGATAGCGTTTCCGCTGCATACCAGTACCTGACTGGTCGCCACGCGCTCGCACCAGCTATCGCTGAAGGAGCCCGATTTAATTGGATAGGTGGATGGACAAGCGAGCCAAAGTGGACAGCAATTCTTCGTCATCGCTTTCCCATGGGATCAAACGAAGCGAGACTTGAAGCTTCGCTCCGTGAGGAAGATTTCAAAATCGACGAGAAAGCCAAGTCCGCGGAATATGAATGGAGTTGGTATCCGTGCCTCAATACGCTCGTCGTTGATTGGAAATCAGATGTTCACGGGAAAATCACGTGGATCAATGGCCGGTATGGCCTGGCCTGTCTCTGACGTCCTGGCCGAAGAAAAATTGAGGGCGGAATCGACATTCTCACCATCTCGATCACGCCCGCGTCGTGTGGTAGGGGCGAAGGAGAACTTCCGCTGGGATATTCCATTCGCGGTGCAGTTTCCAGGCCTGCTCCATTCGTCAGGCAGCCACAACACTGATCCGTCCGGATGATTGCGCACGCGGCTTCTTCTTGATTAAAATTTCAATATCCCTGTCCAGCGCCGTGAGAAACGTCATCAGCCGCTCGACCGAAAATCCTTCGAGCTTATAATGGAGCAATGCCGACACCTTTGGCTGGTTCACGCCCAAAGCGCTGGCCGCGGCCGCTTGCGTCAGCTTGCGCTGTTCGACGATCCGGTTGATCGCATAAGCCAACCGCAACTTGGTTTGGCGCTCGCCTGCGTCCGGGTAGCCGAGGTCGGCAAACACATTGGCGGAGCCATGAACGATCTGTTCTCGATCCGCCTTATTTTTCTTTTCCATACCGTGCCTCGTAATCTTCTCGCGCAATCTTCAGACGCCGGTCGATCAGATCGACATCGCCGCGCGCCGTCCGTATGCCCTTGGGAGATTTCTTCTGGAAGGCATGCAGCACGTAGATCGCTTCCCGAAATTTCACCGTGTAAACGGCGCGGTAGGTGTCGCCATCGAAATCTTCCACAATCTCAAAGACGCCTGCCCCCTGCCCTTTCTACGGCTTCGCAGACGGGTGTTTTCCGCCGAACTGCGCGACACCCAAGGCATTTCCCATTTCACCCTTGACCGGCTCGGGGAACTCCAGGAAGTCGCGTTTGGCCGATCCGACCCAGGCAACGGGCTTTTCGCCGGTTATCAATTGTCGCGCCATGATTATCCCAGTTTTAGGATGACGTCAATATATTTGGCGGCAGCCTACCCCGCCCCGATCTGCTCGAAGATCCAGGCGATCTCGACTTCGGCGTCCTTTACGGTTCCCGTCAGCACAAGCTGCTCGGCGCGGCGCACGGTGTCGCCGCCCAGATAGATGCTTTCCTCCACCGCCACATGCGCGCCGGCGCGAAAGCGCCAGCCTTCGCCGTTCGGAAGCTTCAGGATGATGTCGCCGCTCTGGGCGCGCGACAGGCGCACGTCGGGATGGATATGGAAGCGCACGGCAAACGGCACCGCGCGGCCGGCGTGCCCCTTTTGCGGCACCAGCCGGTCCACGCCGGTGAGGGCCAGCCCTTGCGGCGACAGGGTCAGCTCGCGGTGGTGGCGGGTGGCGAACGGACGGACGTAGCCGTCATGGCTCGCCTCCACCGTCCAGCCTTTCTCGGTTTCGACCCGCCGCGTCTCGCTCTCGTTCATGGCGCCGATCAAACGTGGTCCCAACAGATTGCGCATCCAGCCTTCGGCCAGGATCGCTCCCGTCGAGGTGTCGGCCAGCGTGACGGTGGAATGCGCCGCGGTGGCCCGCAGCGCGCTTTCCCATTTGCGGTGGCCCGAGCCGCCCGCCGAACCGCAATTGACGACGATCCGCTGAGCGTTGGCGCTCAGTTCGAACGCGAGGCATCCGGCGTGAGCGCTCACGGAAAAAGCGCCGGGCGGCGGCTTGCCGCAATCCAGCAGCACCAGCGTGCGTCCCGCCATCAAGCGGTGATAGGCCGAATGGGGGGCATAGGCGAAAGGCAGTCCGTGCACTTCGTCGCGCGCCAGAAGGCCGGCGATCATGCGCGCGTCGCTCTGCAATCCGCCATTGAACAAAGCCATGGCGCCATCGCCATGACGGAAGAAGCGGATCATCGGGGCGATGCGGTCGTGGGCGCTGCGCAGTGCGTTCGGCACCACTTGGCCGGTGGCGGCGAGCGCGTCCATGACCATCACCACATGGCGATAGGCGTGCACCAACGCCTCGGGCGAGCGGCTGATATGGCCGCCGTCGGGCAGGATCTGGCGGGCGATTTCGGCGTCAAGGCGCAGCAGGCCTGCTTCGAGCCGGCGCGGACTGTCGGACAGGCAGGCGCCCGACAAGGCCAGCGCCGCCGCGGCTTCGAAGCGCGGCAATCCTTCGGGCGCCTCGCCCGCAGTGCGCGCCAGCATGCGCGACTGCTCGCGCAGAGAGACGAACACTTTCGAGCGCCACAGCATTTCGGAATTGGAGACGATGAAACGTCCGTGCCCGAAAATGTTGACCAGACGCCGCGCCATGACATGGGGAAGCCACGCCGGTTCGCAATAGCGCGCGTTGCGCTTCAGCCATTGGCTGAGCAGGTTGGTCGCCAAGGTGCGGGCGGCCTCTCCGCCCGCTGCGGACAACGGAGGCAGCCAGGCAAAACCGTGCAGCGCCTCGGCCCATTCGCGCGACGGCGCGGGCATGTCGAAGATCGAACGGTCGTTCGCCTCGACGACGTCGCCGTCGAAGCGAAATCGCCCGCGCAGCAGCGCATCGGCGTCCTCCAGACGGCGCGGCAGCGCATCGTAGGGGTGAAAGGCAATGCGGTCCGCCAGCGGCCCTTTCAGGAATTGGCGATAAAGCCAAGTCCGCCGCCGCCAGCGCCGCAATCCTCCGCCCAAGCGCCACAACGCCACCCCGGTTGCTTCGGGAAAAAGCGCCAGAGGCGGCGACGGCGCCTGTGCCCGGCTCACGCCTCTATCCTCGCAGCGCGGCGATGTTGGCGGCGTAGCTCCCGGCTCCGCCCTCGAACACCGCGGTTCCGGCCACCAGCACATTGGCGCCGGCGGAAATCACCTGTTTCGCCGTTTTGGGCGTGATGCCGCCATCGACTTCCAGCGCGATGTCGCGCCCCGTCTTGGCGATGCGTTCGGCCGCCGCCTCGATCTTCTTCAGCTGGCTGGCGATGAAGCTCTGGCCGCCGAATCCCGGATTGACGGTCATGATCAGGACCAGATCGACCAGGTCGAGCACCGGGTCGATGTGGTCAATCGGCGTTCCGGGGTTGAGCGCGATGCCGGGCTTCTTGCCGAGGCTGCGGATGAACTGCAGCGTGCGATGGATGTGCGGACCGGCCTCGGGATGCACCGTGATGCCGTCCGCTCCCGCCTCGGCGAAGGCCTCGATGAATGGATCGGCCGGGGAGATCATCAGATGCACGTCGAGGGGCTTTTTCGCGTGCGGTTTCAAGGCCTTCACGATCGGCGGCCCGATCGTGATATTAGGCACGAAATGGCCGTCCATGACGTCGACATGGATCAAATCGGCGCCGGCCGCCGAAAGCGCTTCGACCTCGGCGCCGAGCCGCGCGAAATCGGCCGATAGAATCGAAGGAGCGATGCGAACGGAAGCAGTCATCAGGCGGCATTAAGTGCCGGATTCGACTGGCCTCCGCAAGGTAACTTCGAGACGCGGGCGCTCCGTCAACAGCAAAACCAGCGCCGGCAGCCAAATCAGCCGCGACTGGTAGCGGTCGTGCGGACCCGAGAACAGGCCGCAGACCAGCGCATTGCCGACCAGCGCCAGGAATATAAAGGCCGGCAGCGCCGCCCTCTTCCATTGCCGGCGCCGGACGGCGCTCCCTAGAACGAAGCCAAGCCAGATCAGCGACAATAAGGCCAGGGTATAGTGGACGACGTTCACGGCGGCGAAGCTCAACAGGCCGCGCTGCTGCCGGGCTTTGAGATATTGCTTGAACTGAACCGGCAGGAAATTCTGGAATTCGGGGTTGAGGACCCATTGTTGGGGAGAGAAGCCGTCGCCGGTGCGGAACATCCAGAATTGCCGGAACGACCCGAACAGTCCGGTGGCAAGACTGGTCCAGGGATAGCGGCGAAGACTTTCGCCAACCACGATCCGTGATTCCCCTTCGGTGCCCTTGAAGCGGCCAAGCTTGTTGAACGGACTCTCCGCGCCCCAAAGCCAATTGTCGGCCGTCGACGGCAGGCGGTCCTTGTAGGCGCAAAGTTTGAGATGCCGCGTGGGGCAGATGTCGTCGAGCGTGGGCTTGACGATGCCGTCGCCCATCAGCCGCGCGGTCAGAAAGACCGCGCCTGAACGGCTGACGAACAGTTTGTGGGTCAGCGAGTAATTCGCCGTCAGCACCAGTCCCAAGCCGAGCACGAAGGCGAGCACCGGCGGCAGCAGATTTGGCCGGGGCAGCCCGCACCAAATCAGGCTCGCAAGCTTCGCGGACGCAATGCCGATCGCCAATCCCGCCGACAGACCCAAATTGGAAGGATGCGCGCCCGTCGCGAACGCGGCCACGCACACCAGCAGTACCCCTCGCACCCAGCCCACCTGCCGCGTGCGAAAGGCGAGCACGTAAAACGCCAGCACCAGCACCGGCGTCATGCAGTCGGGTTCGATTTGGCCGGCGGCCCAGGCAACGCTGGTGAAAAGCGCCAAGGCCAAGCCGATGGCGAGCAGCTCCCACAGGCCGGTTCGCGGACGTACCGCGCGGGCGAATTCGACGACCGCGAACGCCGTCATCAGGCACTGCGCCAGCGCCACGCACCAGAGGCTGATGCGCGCGCCCGCATACAGCAGGAACAGCGAATAGACCGAAGAACGCTCGGACACGAAGAAATGGCCCAGCCCTTCGAGCACATAGGCGCCCGTATCGAAGAAGACGAAGGGAAAGCCGTTCCACAGCGCGGCATAGAGGAAGAGCGGACAAAGCAGCGCGATGGCGGCGACTTCGGCGGCCAGCTTGGATAGCGGCAACGCGGGAGGCCGAATCTGTGGCGCGGCTGGCCGCAAAACCAACCGGCCCGGGCTCACCACCCCAGCTTGCGAATCGCTCATGCCCAAACGCCGAAGAAAAAATCCCACCCGGAACATGAGAATGCCGCATCGCCCGCTAAACCGCAAACCGCCGTTCGCCTCTTGTTTTACACGCCTCTTCGGTTGACACGGAGGCCCGCAAACCTACACTCCGGCCCGTTTTCAGCCCTTCTTTTCCTCGAGGACCTTCATGGCGGACCATCCGCAGAAAGTGGCACCGCGCCCGCTTTCACCTTTCCTGACCGTCTATCGCTGGCCGATCACCATGGCGACATCGATCGTCCATCGGATGACGGGCGTGGCGCTTGCCGGCGGCACGCTGCTCATCGCCTGGTGGCTGACCGCCGTGTCGTCGGGCCCGGAAACCTTCAATTTCTTCACCAGCACGATCACGACGCCGCTCGGCCAGATTGTGCTGTTCGGGTTCGTCTGGTCGCTGGCCTATCACTTCGTGAATGGCATCCGCCACCTAGCCTGGGACTTCGGCTACGGCTTCGCCGTGCCGACGGCCAACAAGACGGGCATCGTGGTGTTCGCGCTGTCGCTGCTCTTGGCGGCGGGGGCCTTTGCGCTCGCTTACCTGGGTAAGGGAGGATACTACCAATGAGCCTCGAAACCCCCCAGCATAAAGTCGAAGGCCTGGGCTCGGCGCATTCCGGCGTCGACCATTTCAAACATCAGCGCGTGACGGCGATTGCGCTGATCCCCCTCACCGTATGGTTCGCGGTCTCCGTGTTGGGTCTGGTCGGAGCCAAGGAAGTGTCGGTGCTGATCTTCCTGTCCAACCCGCTGAACGCGGTGTTGTTGGGCACCTTCATCCTGATTTCGCTGTATCACATGGCGCTTGGCATTCAGGAAGTCATCGTCGACTACGTGCCGCACGAAGGCGTTAAGCTCGCCCTGGTGTTCTGCGATTACGTCTTCGCTTTTCTGGTGGCGGCGCTATGCGCCGTCGCCCTGCTCAGAATTACGATCTGATTTCGGAACCTGAAATGACCGCATATCCCATCACCGACCATACCTTCGATGTCGTCGTTGTCGGCGCAGGCGGCGCAGGTCTGCGCGCCACGCTGGAATGCTCCCGCGCCGGGCTGAGGACCGCCTGCGTGACCAAGGTCTTTCCCACTCGCAGCCATACTGTCGCCGCACAAGGCGGCGTCGCCGCGGCACTCGGCAACATGGGCGAGGACGATTGGCGCTGGCACATGTACGACACGGTGAAGGGATCGGACTGGCTGGGCGATCAGGACGCCATCGAATATCTCTGCAAGAACGCGCCGGAAGCCGTCTACGAACTGGAGCATTTCGGCGTGCCGTTCTCGCGCACCGAGGACGGGAAAATCTATCAACGCGCCTTTGGCGGTATGACCAGCCATTTCGGCAAGGGCATCGCGCAGCGCACCGCGGCCGCCGCCGACCGCACCGGCCACGCCATGCTGCACACGCTCTACGGCCAATGCGTGAAGCACGAGGTGAACTTCTTCACCGAGTATTTCGCGCTCGATCTCATCGTGGAGGGCGGCGCGGTGCGCGGGCTGATGGCCTGGTGCCTCGACGACGGCACGATCCACCGCTTCCGCGCGCAAAAGGTGATCCTGGCGACCGGCGGCTACGGGCGCATCTATTTCTCCTGCACGGGCGCGCATACGCAGACCGGCGACGGCAACGGCATGGTGCTGCGCGCGGGTCTGCCGCTGCAGGATATGGAATTCATCCAGTTCCATCCGACGGGCATATACGGCGTCGGCACGCTGATCACCGAGGGCGTGCGCGGCGAAGGCGGCTATCTCACCAATTCCGAAGGCGAGCGTTTCATGGAGCGCTATGCGCCCAACGCGAAGGACCTTGCCTCGCGCGACGTGGTGAGCCGCGCCATGACCATCGAAATCCGCGAGGGTCGCGGCGTGGGCCCGCTGAAGGACCACCTCAACCTGCATCTGTCGCATCTCGATCCCAAGATCATTCACGAGCGCCTGCCCGGCATTCAGGAAAGCGCGCGCATCTTCGCGGGCGTCGACGTGACCAAGGAGCCGATCCCCGTGCTGCCGACCGTCCACTATAACATGGGCGGCATCCCCACGAATTATCACGGTGAAGCGCTGACGCTGAAGGACGGCAATCCCGATACTGTGATCCCCGGCTTGATGGCGGTCGGCGAAGGCGCTTGCGTCTCCGTGCACGGCGCCAACCGGCTGGGCTCCAATTCGCTGATCGATCTTGTGGTGTTCGGCAAGGCCGCGGGTGTGCAGGCCGCGAAGTCGCTGGGCGAAGGAACGACGCATCAAGATTTGCCCAAGAATGCGGGCGAGGAATCCCTGGCCCGGCTCGACCGCTATCGGAGTGCCAAGGGAAAAACCTCGACCGCCGAGATGCGCCTGGCCATGCAGAAGGCGATGCAGGAAGACGCCGCCGTGTTCCGCACCGGCGAAACGCTCGACAAAGGGCGCAAGCGGATCGACGCGATCTACAAGAATATCGGCGACATCGGCGTGACCGACCGCTCGCTGATCTGGAACACCGATCTGGTCGAGACGCTGGAATTCGAGAACCTGATCCAGCAGGCGGTGGTCGCCATCGAAGGCGCCTTCACCCGCACCGAAAGCCGCGGCGCGCATGCCCGCGAGGATTATCCCAATCGCGACGACGCGAATTGGATGAAGCACACGCTGTCATGGCTCGATCCCGCAACCGGCAGGGCCAAACTCGACTACCGCCCAGTGCACAGCTACACGCTGACCGACGAGATTGCATATATTCCGCCGAAGGCAAGGGTGTATTGAGGGCACTTCCCTCTCCCCTTGAGGGGGCACTAGCGCCAGCGTAGTGGCGGCGGGTTGCCTTGCCGTTAGCGAAGCTAACGGCTTAGGCAAACCGGGTGAGGGGGAATTAGCGAAGACAAGCGAAGATCGTCTCTGCCGCCGCATGTTCAATTCTTCATAAGTCTCGACCACAAAGTGAGACATAGTGAGTTCCTGCTATTGCTCATTTCGCGCCGTCAAGCCTAGCAAGTATCTTTTTGAGAGTCTGACCGAACGCGTCCAGTTTGAGAGTGACCTTCTCACCTTGTTCCTCTAGAGCGCTGACAGTTTCTGAGATTGAGTCAATCTGATCGATGTCCGACATCGTTAAGGTCAACTCAATTGAACTGACATCGCTTGCGACCGCGTTCACCGTGTCGGCCAACTTCTCGAGGAAGCCTTCCTTTTCCTCTGCGGTAGCTGCGGCGACGCCTAAGGTACGGAATACCGGGGAGCTGTATTCGAACTTCCCCTTCTCTATGGTATTAACGTACTTCTTCAACTCTTCTTTGCATTCGTTAGTGGAATCAGGATCACTGAGATCAAATACAATTGTGCGCTCATCCTTCAAGTCGAAGGGAATTTGATCAGCCTTGTCAATCAGATGGATAGCGACTTTATTGAAGGCATGTCGAACAGCTAGCTCATAGGCCACATTGGCATTCGAACCTGTCAGATCTGCAATAACCAGATCGGCATTGTACAACATGTATATGATCTGATGCGTTATTGAGCCCGGCTGCGGCAACTCATCTGCCCTAATGATCTTGTACTTTGCCCCAAGGACTTCCCGCAAAACGTACCGTTGAACTTGGTCGGCACGCTTACGGTCTTCTGAGCACGGCTGACCTATCGGCGCGACAAAGAAGCAAATCTTCTTCACTTTGTTATTTCGAGGCATGCGGCTTTCTCACTTCTCCCGGAGATTCTAGTGATAGGAGCACGTGCGCTTATCGCGGTATCACCAAGCAGCCGTTGTCGAGGAAGCAAATTGGAATTCCAAATTCCTTAAACTTTGTGAGAGCCGTGTTTGTTGCGACCATCCCGTCCCAACAGTCGCAAGCACCACAAATCATCGCACTACTTCCCGGAATCCTGCGCAAGTTGTGCCAATAGTTGTGGCCGTATGATCGCTTCATACTACAGAAATCGCAGGCACACGTTTCCGTCGCTTCGAGTGGTGCGTATCGGAGTTTTCTGCGCATGTCGGAACAACTAAGGTTAGAATGAAGCTGGGTGATCTCATTCTCCCGCGACGGTTCATTTGTTTTTGGCGCGGAACTTCACAGTCACTCTTTTTGTAACTTTCTTGTGTGCAGGGAATTCGACCTCCTCGCCGTCACGGGTCTTGAAGTCGACCCGCACTTTCACGGGCACCTTCTTCTTCGCCTTGAAAGCAACTGGATGCGTCTTGACCATATTGGGTACTCCATGCAGATGGCCTCGTCTGGGATTCTAGACGCGATTCGCTATATTCGCGCAAGAATTCAGTGGAGATTCGAAACCAGGTGAATCTGCTCCCCAAAAAGAATTAGAGTTGAGCTCCAGTATTAGAACTAAATTGCAGGAGCATCTGTCCCAACTGCACAACTATCCCAGAATTTGCGCATTTGCCTGACAGAGGGTTTCGCAGTTGGTCGCTTCAAGCGCACGGAGCGAGCGGATGATGAGAGCTTGTTCGAGCCCGCGAAGCCCGGCTTGGGCGGGCGCAGGTCTGGTTGGCTGTCATTGACATAACGCTGTGCCAAGAATACATTGAATACACGTATTCATCATTAGAGTTCTTCCCATGGCAACCTCCGTCCGCCTCGAAGCCCCCTTGGAAAAACGCCTCGACGCGCTGGCCCGGCGCACTGGCCGGACCAAAGCCTATTACCTGCGCGAGCTGGTTCAGAGGGGCATGGACGATCTGGAAGACTATTACCTTGCCGCCGCAACGGTGGAACGCGTTCGCAAGGGAGAAGAGCAGACCTATTCCGCGGCGGATGTGAGAAACGACCTTGGCCTGGACGATTAGTTACACCGCCACTGCCAGGAAGCAGCTTCGCAAACTCGACAAACAGGCGGCCCGCCGCATCCTCGATTTTCTCGACGAGCGCATCGCCGGTGCACAGAACCCCCGCGACACCGGCAAAGTCCTCACCGGCCCTCTGCTCGGCACCTTCTGGCGCTACCGGGTCGGGCACTACCGCATCATTTGCGAGATTCAGGACGGCAAGCTGTGTGTACTCGTCGTCGAAATCGGCCACCGCCGAGACGTTTACAGATAGGCGGCGCGCGCCACGCGCCCTTGAAGCGACACGCCGCGCTTCCCACATAATGTGGGTTGTTTGACATCGTGGATGAGGATGAATCTCGGTTGCAGTTCGCGTACGTCTGAATGCAGCTTGATGCGCGTTCGGATGCTCCGGATCGCAAAGCGAATATCGAAGCGCCGCAACGAATTAGGGTCGATTTAGAGGGATTTGAATTCGATTTTTTCGTTTTTCACCCCCCCTGCCCTATACCCAGTCGTCCGCGCGCTGTTTCGAGCGACATTAACCGCACGCCCGCGAAGACTGCCCCGAGCGCGACGACAAGAACTGGATGAAGCACACGCTGTCCTGGTTCGACGTTAAGACCGGCAAGGTGCGCCTTGATTACTGCTCGGTGCACAGCTACACGCTGATCAACGACGTGAAATACATCCCACCCAAGGCGCGGGTGTACTGAGCCGGGCTAAACGACCGGGCGCGGGGGCAACATGTCCGCAGCGAGCATTCTGTCGAAACGGCTGCGCCCAATCTACGAACGGGCTGTCGAACGTTTGGCGCGGCTGGAGCGAAAAACGCCTGTCAACGCGGCTTCGCAGCATCGGCCGGCGCTGGCTGCTAAAACACCGCCGCCGCTTTCCATCCTTCATGTCGATCTCACCCACAATTTCGGCGGCACGGAGCGTTATTGCGCCGATCTCATGCGCTATCAGCTCGAAGCCGGCCACCGCGTCTCGCTGGTTGCTTGGCAGTTGCGCCACGGCCAGAAAGACGCCGTGCAAGATCATGTCCCGCCTGGGGCGCACGTCTATCTCGTCAGACGCAATTTCGCGCGCTTCGCCATCGCGCGCGCCATCCGCGAACAGCATGCGGACATTATCAATGCGCATCTGGGCGATTCCGCGCGCGCCGTGAAATTGGTGAAGCCGCGTCCGCCCGCGGTGTTGACGCTTCATCTGCGCTATCGCGCCGATCAAACCAAAGGCCTCGAAGGGCTGATTTGCATTGCCGATTGGCAAAAAAAGGAAATCGCGAAATTTCCCGACCTGAGCACGACCGCCTACAATTGGCCGCCGGCCGTCGTGCCGGCGGAACCCGACCGCGTCGCGGCGCTGCGCCGGCAGATCGGCGCCACACCCGACACCGTCGTCGCGGGCTACATCGGCAGGCTTGTTCGCGTCAAGGACGTCGATCTTCTGATCGAAGCCTATCGTGCCGCGGCCACGCCCAATAGCATGCTGGCGATCGTCGGCGACGGGCCGGAACGCGCAAAGCTGGAAGCGCTGGCCAGGGGAGAGCCGCGCATCCGTTTTCTAGGCCATCAAACGGAAATCGATGCATGGCATCGCGCCTTCGATCTGTTCGTCCTGGCTTCGCATTGGGAAGGATTGCCGCTCACCCCGTTGGAAGCGATGCGTTGCGGTACCCCGATTCTGGCCACCGCTTGCGCCGGCACGGAAGAAGTCCTGCGCGGCACCTCCGCCACGCTGGTGCCGCCAGGCGATGTGGAAACTCTGAGCGCCGCCTTGAAGCACTTGCTGACGCGCGCGGAAGAAGGCGCGCTGCCAAGAACCGGCTACGACTTGGCGAAGATTCGATGCGCGCAGGTCGGTCGCCCACATCGAGGATTTCTACCGCCAAGTCATCGCCGCCAAAATCGCACGGAAAATTTGAACCGGCTTTGTCACTGCCGTGGATCTAATTGTTCGGGGCCTCGCCCTTGATCTGATGGCTTTGGGCATTGCCGTTCAATTTGATCTGATTGGATTTGGTCTGATCCAACTTGATCTGATTGGACTTGGTCGCATCAAGCTTCAGAAAATTGGCCTTGGGAGCCCAGAACTTCTGCTGCTGGCTTGTAGGATGTTCCTTATACTGATTGCTTGTCGTCTCGCCCTTTATCTGCTTGCTCGTTGTCGTGTCGTGCCCCTTGAGAAAAAGCCCTGTTGTCTCGGCGGCGCCGGCCGGCGTGCTGACGCCAAGCGATGCGCCGAGCAGAGTCAATGCCGCGGCCAATGCCTGATTGCGGCCCATGTTCTTCGTCGTCATGACGAACTCCCTTCATATTCGGCAAGCGCTTGGTTCAAAATGACCAAATGCAGCCGCCGACGCTCCTCGATGTCGGAGGGTGCCTCTTCGCCGGTTCGAAGGCAATGGGCGGCAATCGCGCGATCCATGTCGAGCAGCTCGTTCGCGTCTGCGGTAAGGGCAGGATCGCCCTCGCCGGCCTCCGCCATGGCGTCACGCGCCCGGCAAAACCAAGAAAAATAATCGTCCGCCGCCTGGATGAAGTCCTCGACATCCTGCGCTGCAAGAAAATCCGCGATCGTGCCGCGCGTGTGAAAGGTGCCGCCCGAAAGGGGGTGCGGCGTGGCATGAACGAATCTCTCTTCGCCACTGGCGCCAATCTGCCGACCGAGCGGATAGAGCCGGCAAACCAGCGGGCGATCGGGATGGACCGTGCAGCCTTGCGGACCGAGAAAAACGCAGGCGCCGTCTTCCGTGCGGGCAAGATGAAGGCCCTCGCCGTCTTGCGTAAAACGTTCGCGAAACTCCGCCGTTCCGACGCCACGGTTCGCCGCCAGACGCGCGATCTCGTAAGGATTGAGCTGGATGAGCTTGTCGTGACAGCAATGCGAGCACCGGCTGCAGACAAAGCCGAATGGCTCCGCGCGGTCTTCCGCAGAAAAATACTTCGATTGCGCCATGAATTGATTTGCTCCGCGAGCCTGCGGCAGCATCGCAAGAATCGGGTCGACTGGAAAGCCCGGCTAGTGCTTACACTCGTCCGTATGAGCCAGGAAAAATCCTACATCATCGGAACCCATGACGCCGAAATCGAGCGGCTGGGCGTGCAGCATCGCGTCTGGCGAGCCAGCGTGCTCGATCTGTGGCGGCAAGGAGGGATCACCAGCGGACAGATTGTGTTGGATATCGGCGCGGGACCGGGCCACGCGGCCCTCGACTTGGCGGAAATCGTCGGCCGCAACGGCAAGGTGATCGTGCTGGAACGCTCGCATCGATTCCTGAGTGCGCTGACGGCCTTCGCGGCGGAACGCGGCTTGACCAATATCGAAACGATAGAGACCAGATCTTCTGGAGTACGACTGGCCGGAATCGATCGCCGACCGCGCCTGGTGCCGCTGGGTGCTGGCATTCGTCAACGATCCGGCGAAGGTGTTGCGCGGCATCGCGCGTGCGCTGAGGCCAGGCGGCAAACTCTTGATCCAGGAATATTACGATTACGCGTCGTGGCACTTGGCCCCACGTTCGCCCCTGTTCGAGGACTATGTCGCAAAGATCATCGCCAAATGGCGGGCTTCCGGCGGGGACTCCGACGTGGGCCTGGCGCTGCCCCATTTGCTTCCCGAAGCCGGACTGGAAATCGAATCCGTGCGGCCGGCCGTTTTCACCGCGCGCATGAACGACTTTGCCGCCAACTGGCCGATGGATTTCGCGCGGCAGTACATTCCCGTCATGGTCGAAGACGGGGACCTCGACTGCAGCGAGGGCGAGGCGGTCGCCGCCCTGCTCGACCGCGCCGCAGCCGACCCGAATTCTCTCGTCATTACGCCCGGCCTGTTGCAAATCGTGGCCCGAAAGCGCTGAGTAACGCTGCCCCAATCCCGCCTTAATCCGTTCAGCATGCATTCAGCGAGCCGGGACGAGATTAGGCGCAGGGAATTGCTTGCCACCTTCAGCGACAGAGGAGTGCTGCGTAATGAGGAAAAAACTTTTGTTGGCGGCGACGGCGGTTGCGCTGATATTCGGCGCGACGGCGGCATCGGCGCAATCCGACAACGGTTCGCCGCCCGGACCCGATCCCTACGGCTATTACAGCCAATACGACCATGACGGCTATTACGACCGTTCAGGCCGTTACATCCGCTTTGACGACCAGCGGCAGAACGGCCCCGATCAAGGCGACAACCAAGGCTACGACAACGGTCCGCCGCCGGGCTACTACCAGCAAGGTCAATACGAAGAGAACTGCCACAGAGACAACAACGTCGCCGGCACGATTTTCGGCGCGCTCGCGGGCGGACTGATCGGCGGCGCGGCAAGCCACGGCCACGGCGGCGCGGTGGTCGGCGGCGTGATCCTGGGCGGTATGCTGGGCAACGCGATCACACGCGACATGCCGTGCGAGGATCATCCCTACGCCATGCGAGTCTATGCCGAAGGCCTCGATGGAGACATCGGCCATCGCTACGAATGGCGTCACGGCGACGATTATGGCTATTTCACACCCGAGCGCGAATTCCAGCGCGACGGTACCGTCTGCCGTTCCTTCAGCGAAACGACCTACCGGGGCGGACGTTCTTACACCCGTTCGGGCACGGCCTGCCGCATGCATGACGGGAACTGGCGCTTCGACTGAACGTCGGTGGAGCGAGATGTTGGAGCCATGATCTCCTGGGATCGAAGCCCCTGGCCCTTCGGGTTGCGTGCTGGCGGGCGCCCGCTTCGTTGCGGCGCTCGACCGATGTCCCCGCATCGCCCTTCGCGCCGCGCCTGGCGGATCGCCTCGCCGGCACGCAACGCAGACGTTTCCATCCAAGGAGATCATGCTTTAGAACCCCGGCTTGGCGACAAGCCGGGGTTTTTTATGGCAATGCTTCGAGTTTACCGCCAACGCCCTTGTGCTAATTCGGCCCAGGACCCAGCGCGCGGAAAGATTTGGGTAACCATTCGGTCCTAGGCTGGCCACAGGCCACTGGACTTCGAGCCAAGATGTCGAATACCTGGACCATCAGCGTAAGCGGCCGCTCCTACGGGCCTTATTCCGCTGCACAAATGCGCGCCTTCGCGGCGGAAGGACGCCTTGCGCCCCATTCGCTGATCGCCCACGACGGCGAGGAACAGTTCCACCCCGCGTCGGCCGACAGCGAGTTGGCGGCTTTGTTCCGGTCGGCGGCGCCGGCCTCGGCGAAAGCGGCTTTCTTCACAGCCGACGGCAATTCGGGGCAGCAGAATTTCGGCCGCAACGAAGAAGAAAAAGCGGGCGAACGCTCCCATTATGTCGTCATCGCCGACATGAAATCGCGGTCGATCTCCGGATTGGAAGAAGAGATTTTCAATTTCGGGCCGGCCTACCCGATCATGCCCCAGGGCTGGATTCTATCGAGCGAGACGTCGATCAACGCGATACGCAATGCGCTGGTGAAGAAACTCGGCAAGCTTGACACGCTGCTCGTCGTCGATGCCACTCACGACAAGGCCGCTTGGTTCAATTTCGGACCGGAAGCCGAAGCGCGCATCCGCCGCATCTGGCAAAAATCGCAGGAACAGGCCGCGCGCGCGACCGGCTGATCAGCCGATCGGGCCGAGACCGCCGCGGAAGCGCCGATAATTCGCGACGTAAATCTCGGCCGACGCTTTTACCAGCGCCAGTTCCGCTTCGCCAAGTGGGCGTATCGCGCGCGCCGGAGCGCCGACGATCAGCATGCCGTCGCCGAATTCCTTCCCTTCGGTAACGAGCGCATTCGCGCCGACGATGCAATTCTTTCCGATCCGCGAACGGTTGAGCAGTGTCGAGCCCATGCCGATCAGCGAATTGTCTCCCACGCTCGCCGAATGCAGGATCACGGTGTGGCCGACGGTTACGTTCGCGCCCACTGTCGCCGGCTGGCCCGGATCGGTATGAATGACCGAATTATCCTGGATGTTGCTGTTCTCGCCGATGGAAATCAAATCATTGTCGCCGCGCAAAACGGCCCCGAACCACACGCTGGCGTTCGTCATGAGTTGCACGCGCCCGACAAGAACCGCCGTCGGCGCAATCCAGTATCGGCCGTCCGCCGGAAATTCCGGGGCAACACCTTCCAACGCATAAATCGGCATTCGCAAATCTCGTCTGTATATCCGCTACGTTTGACATCTTGACGACGATTTGACGGTTTCGCCAGGGCGTATTCACGCAGCAAAAATTCGATTTCGATTTTCGAAGTTCTGTTATCCTGAACACGTCGGCGTGATTCGTAAACTAGCGGGGGCTAGATCACAGTGCGTCGCTGCACTTTGCAGATCCAGAACCTAAAAGGCGCAATGCCCCGCCCGCGCACACACGCCGCTTCGCATCTTCCGATCAGCGTTCGATTTTTGACCGGGGAGTATCCATGGCCAAGCGTTCCGCACGTTACAAGTCTCGTGAAACCAGTTTCACGGACGACGAAAACGTCCGCCCATTGTTTCCGGCCCGCGGCGGCTGGAATCCGCGCGACGGAGAGGCGCGCGACCGTAAATACGTAAAGAACGTGCGGGCCATGAGCCCGACCCAGCAGCGTCTCATGGACGCCATCGACGAGCGTGCCGTGGCGCTTGCGCTCGGCCCGGCCGGCACCGGCAAGACCTATCTCGCCATCGCCAAAGCGGTCGAAGCGCTGGAGAGCGGCCGCGCCAGCCGCGTGGTGCTGTCGCGTCCCGCGGTGGAGGCCGGCGAGAGCCTGGGCTTCCTGCCGGGCGACCTGCAAGACAAGCTGGCGCCCTATCTGCGACCGCTCTACGACTGCCTGACGGAGCGGCTTGGGACCAAGCGGCTCAAGGCGCTGGTTGCCGAAGGCATCATCGAGATCGCGCCGGTCGCTTACATGCGCGGGCGAACGCTCAACGACTGCTTCATCGTCATAGATGAAGCGCAGAACTGCACTTACGGCCAGCTCAAGATGCTGCTGACGCGGCTGGGCTGGCGCTCGACCATGGTGCTGACGGGAGACCCGGATCAGACCGACCTGCTCAGCGGCCTGTCGGGCTTGCGCGACGTGGCCGAGCGGCTCGAAAGGGTGCCGGAGATCGCGGTTATCTGGCTGGGCGAAAGCGATATCGTGCGCCATCCCCTGGTCGCGGGAATGCTCACTGTTTTATGACGGTTACAGCGCCATGCTGAGATTGAGGACGAAGAGCCCGATCGCAAAGCTCCAATAGCCCGCGACGGCGGCGGCCAGCCAGAAGGCGTAGATGGAGCAGTTCTTCGCCCGGAGCTTTTTGGCTGCGCTCCCGACCAGAACGCTGGGGCCGGCGAAGATCATGACCGCGACATAGACGGACTTGCCGACTTTGCTTTCCGGCTTGTTCGCCAACAAGCGGTACAAATTTGCCACGATTCCCGATGCCGTGAAGCCGGCGGCGACTGAGAACAACATGACAATGAGATCGTGCAACTTATCCATCCCCATATGCTTGGGGAGGCTGCTGCAGGCGTTATGCCCGGCTTGAAGGCGCGTTTTGTGCCGTTACGGGACGGTTCTTCACGCCGCGTCCCCGCCCGGCCCGGGCACGGCGAGACCTCACGTGTCGATTTGGTGCGCGCTTGCGGCAGTGCGGATCGTTAATTCCGGTATGCTAGATAGGGCGATTAGAATACCGACTCGGGCACGGGACCGGGAATGAGCCACACGACAGACGACGACGAAACAATTCGGAAACGCTCCGGGTGGCTGATCCCGTTCGGGGTGTTCCTCGTCACCTTTGCGCTGTCGGCGCTGTTCTTGCTGATTTATCTCGCCCCCAACGCCCCGAGCTTGTTCCAGGAGCAGGTTTCGCCGACCTCGCGCAACGATATCGTGGCTCTCAGGGTCGGCGCCCGCGCTTTTTACATTCCCGCGAATTATCTGGAATACGAAAGCGCGCGCCAGGGCGGCGACCGCCGCGAAATCGCGCTGTTCGCGATGTTGCCCGACATGACGGGCTGGTCGAACTGGGACGCGCAAACCTTCACAGACTACGGGGCAAAATCGCCGATCATCGAATTGCGTATCCGCAAGGACGATCTCAATCTGACCGAGTCCGACCGGCTCGAACGGGTCTATATGGGTTATGTGGTCAATCCGCGCGGTACGGAGGGCCCCTACGGGTTAAAGCAATATGCCTTCCGCCCGGATTCCGGCTATCACAACGAAGACCTGTTCGTCGGCGAGACCTCCAAGGGCCTTCTGGTGATGCGTTGCGCGCACCTTACGCCCGACGTCACCAGTCCGAACTGCTTCCGCGATCTGCCCGTCGCGCGCGGAGTTTCGCTGTTCTATCGCTTCAAGCGCACGTACCTCCCCAAATGGCGCGACATCGGCGACAGCGTGGACGCTCTCATCGCCTCGTTCGAGAAGCGGCCGAAATAGGGCGAAGCAAAGTGTGCACGCCCTTGACCTGCGGCGCGCAGGCAGGTCATTTCGCAATTGATTGATCAAGGGTTTCGCGTCGTGGCCGAAAAGCCTGCGGTATTGTTCGTGTGTCTTGGCAACATCTGCCGTTCGCCGCTGGCGGAAGCGGCCTTCAAGGCGGAGGCGACGCGCATCGGCCTCGACGTGGACGTCGACTCTGCCGGTATCGGCGGCTGGCACGTGGGCGAGCCGCCCGACCCGCGCGCCCGCGCGGTCGCAAGGCGCCACGGCATCGACATCAGTAGCTATCGCGCGCGGAAAGTGACGCAGCAGGATTTCCGGCGCTTCAGCCACATCGTCGCGCTCGACCAAGAGAACCTTGCCGATCTTAAGGCGATGCGGCCGGCGAACGCGACGGCGGACCTCAGCTTGCTGCTCGATCATGTCGATGGGCGCAAAGGCCAGTCGGTCGCCGATCCCTATTATGGCGGCGAAGACGACTTCGAAGAGACCTGGGCCGAGGTGACTCGGGGCGCTAAAGGGCTCGCGCGCGACATCGCGGCGAAGACATGAACGCGCTCGCCGAGACCGGCGCCGCACTCCTCGGCGGCACTCTGCGCCGGACCGAGGCGCTTTCCGGCGGCAGCTTATCGCAGATCGTGCGGATCGAACTCACCGACGGGCGCGAAGCCATCGTGAAGAACGGACCTTCGCCAAGAACCGAAGCGGCAATGCTGAAAGCCATCACAGCAAGCGGTGCGCCCGCCCCGGCCGTGCTGGGCGTAAGCGACGAGGCGCTGGCGATCGAACTTCTGCCGACCGATGGCGCGCTTTCCAACGCCTGGGCGAGCTTGGGATCGGCGCTCGCAACGCTGCATCGCGTGAAGGGCGAGCGCTACGGCTGGCCGCAGGATTACGCCTTCGCTTCGCTTGCGATTGAAAACGGTTGGGCGGACGGTTGGCCGCGCTTTTGGGCCGAGCGCCGCCTGCTGGTGCATTTCGCGCATCTTCCGTCCCCTCTCGCGCGCCGCATCGAAGCGCTTGCCGCCGATCTAGCGAACCGGCTGCCGGAGCGCCCCGCGCCCTCGCTTCTGCACGGCGATATGTGGGGCGGCAATGTGCTGGTCGCGGGAACCCGTGTCAGCGGACTGATCGATCCGGCCTGTTATTACGGGCATGCCGAAGTCGATCTCGGAATGCTCACGCTGTTCGATCATCCCGGCGCCGAATTTTACGACGCTTACGGTCCGCTGGAGCCGGGGCACGAAGAGCGCTTGACGATTTATCGGCTGTGGCCCACGCTCGTTCACTTGCGGCTGTTCGGCGGCGGTTACCGGCCGATGGTCGAACGCTTTTTGTCGGAAGCAGGAGTCTAACGCCGCCCGTACAATTCTTCTAGCGAATGCCGCCTGGGCAACAGCATCCCGCAGGCCGTCGCCAGCGCCGGAGCGAAGCCAAGCGCGCCCGCCCCCGCAAATGCCAGCGCCACCATATAAATCGCATAAGCGGGATGCACGACGACGATGGGCAGAAGCATAGCGATCCCGCCCAGGATCGCGAAGAATTGGGGACCGCCCAGATCTTCCACGGCGCGCAACTGGGCGATGGACGGATCGTCGCCCAGCCGGCGATACACCGCCGCGCGCCGCGCGCCGCAGAACATCAGGAACAATGCGAGCGATACAAGCTCCAGAACGCCGACGGGTGAGGTCGGCGCCATCCTGCCGATGAAAGCAAATCCCCATAGAACGCTCAGACCGGCAACGCCCGCCGCGATCGTGGCGGCAAATCCCTCACGCCATCCGCAGCAGACCGATACCGCGAGCGCAAAGGTCAAGCCGAGCGATACGGCGAACAGCACCGGCGCATTCGGCACGAAGGAAATGGCCGGCTCCGCTCCGAACCACGCCAAAGCCACGAAGATCAAAGCGATGCCGGCGATGCTCATGCCCCAGCGCGGGACTGCGACCATGGCGATCTTTTCGAGCAGGCGCTGACGACGTTCACGCGCGCGGTTGGCCGAGGCCACAAAGGTTTCGTCGAATTGCAGAACCGACGCGCCGAGGGGCATGACGATCAAGGCCGAGGCCGCTGCCAAGACGACATCGAGCACGGCCTGCATGGCCGAGGCGGCTGTCGCGGACCGCCAGAACCACAACAGCGTCAGCGCCGCCATCAATCCCGCCGCCGCGGCGAGCGGCTTGTAAGGCTGCCCGGCCGTGCCGTCGTCCAGCGCACGGACCAGGATATTTTGCGCCAGCATGATGGCGACGGCGTAAGCAAAGATATAGGCCAGCACAGGCGCGATGCCGAGCGCCGCATCGGCGTTCATCGGCGCCGCCCAGGCCAAGCCCGGCAACGGCGCCACGGCCGTCAGAAACGCCAACGCCGGATGACGCTTATGCACCAGGGAACAGACACCCGCCAAGGCGGCGCCCGTAAGAATCAACCCCGCATCGCCGAGCGGCGCTCCGCCTAGGATGGCGTTCGCCGTGGCCACGCCCGTTGTGATGCCCAGAATGGAAAGCGATATCGAAAGCAGCAGAACGCGATGGCGAAGCGCGAATTGCCTGGCTGCGCCGGCAACCCCGCCGTCCCCGCTGCCGCGTCCCGCCATCAAACCTTACCCTGCGCGGCTGGCCGGCGGCTCGGGCAAGTCCATTTCGAGAATGGCCATGTTGAAGGCATAGGAGGTCTCGCCATCCTCCTCATCCTTGAAGATCACGCCGATGAATTCTCCATTGACGTGCACTTCGACGGAATCCGCCTGCTTCGGGCGCTCGATTATGTTGATCGTATCGAGACGAAACAGATTCCGCAGGTATTTCTCAATGCGCCAGATTTCGCTACGGGTCACAGGCGTCTCCCTAACGGTGTGGCTTGAACTCGCATGACCGCAGGAACTGGTCAAGCGTCTTGACAGCGCGGGCGGGCGCACCGCAATCGGGCGTCGAATCCAAGCAATCCGCTAAACTATAGCGCGGCAAGCGGCTTTACTTATCGTCCGGCTCGTCGATGAACTGGTTCATCTCCTGCGACGGCCGCTCGGACCCCGCGCAATTGACCAGCCTCGCCGGCACGCCCACCGCCGTGCAATGGGGCGGGACGGATTTCAACACCAGCGACCCGGCGCCGACGCGCGAATATTCGCCCACCTCGATATTGCCCAGCACCTTCACGCCCATCGACAGCAGTACGCCGCGGCGAATCTTGGGATGGCGGTCGCCCTCCTCCTTGCCGGTGCCGCCCAGGGTCACGCCGTGCAACATCGAGACGTCATCTTCCACCACCGCGGTCTCGCCAATGACGACGCCGGTGGCGTGGTCGATCATGATGCCGCGGCCCAACTTGGCGGCGGGGTGGATGTCGACATCGAACAATTCGGAAATGCGGCTTTGGAAGAACAGCGCCATGCCCTCGCGCTTCACGGTCCACAGCCAATGGGCGATGCGATAGGCTTCCAGCGCCTGGAACCCCTTGTAGAACAGGAACGCTTCGGCATGGGATTGGCAGGCCGGATCGCGGTCGAACACGGCCGAAAGGTCGGCGCGCACGGCGTCGCCGATGGCGGGATCGGCGTTGATCGCCTCTTCGAAGATCTCGCGGGTGAGCATCGGGCTCAGATCATCGCCGCCGATCTTTTTGGCGAGGTGATAGCCGAGCGCATCCTCCAGCCGGCTATGCTTGAGGATCGCGGCGTGGATGAAACTGGCCAGCGCCGGCTCGCGCGTGGCCAACCCCTCCGCCTGCTCGCGCATGGCGCTCCAAACCGGATCGCAACTGGCGACTTTTTCAACCGTGACGGCCATGTCTTTCTCCCTGAAAAACCAGTGTACCGTAAGGCGAAGCCGTTTCCAAAGCGTCTCTTCCAGACCTAGATAGGAAGCCAGAGCCAAGCTACAACCGTCGAAATTCGAATAGGTTAAACATGAATTCAGCATCCCAGGACGTCTTCAACCGGCCAGCGCCGCAGACCATCGACCTGTTGCTGTCCCGACGCTCCGGCTCGGCCAAAACCATGACCGGTCCGGGGCCGAACGCCGAAGAATTACGGACTATCCTCAGGGCCGCGGCGCGCGTGCCCGATCACGGCAAGCTGTTCCCTTGGCGCTTCATCGTTTTCGAAGGCGAGGCGCGGGCGCGCTTCGGCGAACTGCTCGTGGAATGCCTACGGACGACCGAAACGGTCACCGCCGAACGCGCGGCGCTGGAAACCGGTCGATTTCTGCGCGCGCCGGTCGTGGTCGGCGTGGTCAGCCGCGTGCGTGGGGGTATTCCCATCCCGGAATGGGAGCAGCAGCTTTCCGCCGGCGCCGTCTGCCAGACCATGCTAATCGCAGCGCATGGGCTGGGCTTCGTCGCCAATTGGCTGACCGAATGGTGCGCCTATCATCCGCTTGTACTGGAGAGGCTTGGATTGAAACCCGGCGAACGCGTGGCGGGATTCATTTATATCGGCACGAGCACGGTCCCGCTCGAAGAACGCCCGCGGCCGGATATGGAAAAGATCGTCACGCGATTTTAGGAAGTCACCTGATCCCGATCAGCTTGTGGGTTTGGAGCGACAAACGCCATTGCGGATGGGCGAGGCAATAATCCGCCGCAGCGCGCGTGTTGGCTTCGCGCTCCGGCCCGTCCATCGGCTGCAGGAAGAAGTGATCGAACATCAGACCCGCATAGCGCTCCGGCGGAGCGCCGTCCTGCGGATAGACGAGTTTCAGTTCCTGGCCGCGCGTCTGTACAAGGTCCGCATTCGCTTTAGGGCTGACGCAAATCCATTCGATGCCGTGCGGTGCGACCAAGGTGCCGTTGGTCTCGATGCCGATTTCGAAGCCTTGCGCGTGCAGCGCCTCGATCAGCGCATCATCCAATTGCAACAGCGGCTCGCCGCCGGTACACACGACGTAGGGCTGCGCCTCGCTGCCATTCGGCCAATTCTGCGACACCGCCCGCGCCAAGGCTTCGGCATCCGCGAATTTTCCGCCGCCCGTCCCATCCGTGCCCACGAAATCCGTATCGCAGAACCGGCAGGCGGCGCCCGAGCGGTCGCGCTCCAACCCGCTCCACAGATTGCAGCCGGCGAAGCGCAGGAACACGGAAGCGCGGCCGCTGCGGGCGCCCTCGCCTTGCAGCGTGTAATAGATTTCTTTCACCTGGTAGGTCATCGCGATTTATACTTCGCATAGCCCTTGGCGCGCAGATCGCAGGCCGGGCAGACGCCGCAACCGAAGCCCCAATCGTGGCGCTGCGTGCGGTCGCCTTCGTAGCAGGTGACCGTCTCCTCGCGGATCAGATCGACCAGCGCCGCCCCACCGAGTTTTTCCGCCAGCGCCCAGGTCGCCGCCTTGTCGATCCACATCAGGGGCGTATGAATGGTGACGCGGCGGGCGAGCGCGAGCGTCAGCGCCTCTGCGACGGCGGCCACGGTCTTGTCGCGGCAATCGGGATAACCGGAGAAATCCGTCTCGCACATGCCGCCGACCAGGTCGGCGATGCCGCGGCGATAGCCGAGCGCCGCCGCCGCGGTGAGGAACATCACGTTGCGTCCGGGCACGAAAGTGGTGGGCAGCCCATCGGCGCCCATCTCGATCTTCGTCGCGTCGGTAAGCGCCGTGCCGCCGATCTGTTTCAGCACGTCGAGCGATAAAACGTGATCGTCGCCGAGCCGCTCCGCCCAATCGGAAAACCGCGCGCGGATTGCCGCCAGCACACGTAGGCGCGCATCCATCTCGGCGCGATGCCTTTGGCCATAGTCGAAGCCGACCGTCTCCACGCGTTTGAATCGCGCCAGCGACCAGGCCAGACAGGTGGTCGAATCCTGTCCACCGGAAAAAAGCACCAAGGCGCCGTCCGTGTTCATAACGGATTGTTTAGCGCGTCGTAGCGCCCTAGGCCACCGCCGAAATATCACGCTTGCAGGTGCGGGCCGGCGGCAGGGCAATCGTCACCGTCGTACCCCGACCCACGAAACTCTTGATCGACAGCGTGCCGCCATGCAGTTCAACCAGCGCCTTGGCGATGGACAGGCCCAAGCCAGCTCCCTCGAAACGCCGCGCCAAAGAACCGTCCAACTGGCGGAAAGGTTCAAGCGCGGTGGCAAGCTTCTCCGGCGCCATGCCGATGCCGGTATCGATCACTGCAATCGAAACGCCGCCCGCCTTTCCCAGCCAGGCGCGCACCGACACCGTGCCGCCTTCGGGTGTAAACTTCAGAGCGTTGGCCAAGAGGTTGGCAAGGGCCTGGCCCAAGCGGCCGGGGTCGGCATGGATGGCGGGCAGAGTCTGCGCTGCGTCGATGCTCACGTCACGACCGTCCCCGGTCAGCCGGCGCGCGATCGCGAGCGCGTCCTCGGCCAGATCGCGGGCGCAACAGTGGTGCGGATCGACGGTGATTGCTCCGCCTTCCAGCCGCGAGACATCGAGCACATCGTTGATGATCGACAGCAGCTTGGTGCCGCTGACGTGGATGTCGGCTGCGTAGCCGCGGTAGGATTGCTGACCGATGGGACCGAAAACTTCGTCCTTCATGATCTCGGAAAAGCCGATGATCGCGTTCAGCGGCGTTTTCAGCTCGTGGCTCATCGCCGCCAGGAAGGCGCTCTTGGCGCGGTTGGCCTCTTCGGCCTCGCGCAGGCCTTCGCGCATCATGCGTTCGGCCTCGAATTTCGCCGTGACGTTCTCCACGGTGCCTTCGTAGCAGACCAGCCGGCCGGACCAATCGCGCACCGCGCGCGCATTCTCGGAAATCCAGATGGTCTCGCCGTCGCGCCGGTAAATCGCCGAGACGAAATCCTTCACCTGATCGTTCATCTGCATCAGGGTCTTGAATTCCTCGCGCCGGCGCGGATCGACATAAAGCTGCGAGGCGATGTTGGTCAGGCCGCTCATCAAGGCGGCGGGCGACGGATAGCCGTATATTTCCGCAAGCGCGGAGTTCGCGTCGAGATAATGTCCGTCCGGCGTGGTGCGGAAAATACCCTCGATCGCATGCTCGAAAAAGGCGCGGTAGCTCGCATCGCCCGCCATTAGCCGTTTGTCGGTGCGTTCGGCGAGGCGGTTCAGCGCCAGGACCGTGATGCCTAATACAACTAGGATGACAAGACCCGCCGTGAACTCGCCGCGGTCGACCGTGGTAGAGGCCACACCGACTACAGCGCCCAGCAGGAGCACTGCCAGCATGCCGGACAGCGAAAGGCGGCTCGCCGTATTCGTATCCGCCCGCCTGATCTTCGCCAAACCGGCCTGCTGCAATTGCGCAGAAACCACCTTGCCCACCGATACACCCCAAAATTCAAACCCCATTCCTAGCGAATAATTCTAAACACCGGGTTGAGGCCGCGCGCTTGCCTTCCGATTGTGCATCGGTCACGTTAGTCAACGAAAACAAAAGGATGACGATCGTGGCCGGATTGGCTCTTTCGGGGACGGGGCTTTACACGCCGGCGCAATCTGTCTCGAACGAGGAACTCGTAGCCTCCTTCAACGAATACGCACGTCGCTACAATGCGACGCATGCCGAAGCGGTCGCCGCCGGCTCGCTTGCCGCATTGCAGGCGTCTTCGGGCGATTTCATCGTCAAGGCTTCGGGCATCCGGCGCCGCTACGTGATCGACAAGGCCGGGGTGCTCGATCCGGAAATCATGTGTCCGCGCATCCCCGAGCGGCCGAACGATCAGCTTTCCCTCCAGGCCGAAATCGCGGTGGCGGCAGGGCGCGAGGCGCTCGCCGATGCCCGCCGCGAGGCCGGGGAGATCGATGCCGTCATCGTCAGCTGCGCCAACTTGCAACGGCCCTATCCGGCCGTCGCCATAGAAGTGCAGCAAGCCATCGGCATCGATGGGTTCGCCTTCGACATGAACGTCGGCTGCACCTCGGCGGCCTTCGCCATGAGCTTCGCCGCCGACATGATCGCCCAGGGCCGGGCGCGCGCCATTCTGGTCTGCAATCCGGAAATCCTGACCGGGCACGCCAATTTTCGCGACCGCGACAGCCATTTCATTTTCGGCGACGCGGCGGCCGCTTTCGTGGTCGAGCGCGCCGATGCGGCCAGGGGGCGAAACCCCTGGGAAATCATCTCCACCAAGCTCAAGACAAGGTTCTCGAACAACATCCGCAACAATTTCGGGTTCTTGAATCGCGCCGCCCCGGACGGCATCGGCGCCCGCGATAAGCTGTTCGTGCAGGAAGGCCGCAAAGTTTTCAGGGAAGTCGTGCCGCTGGTATCGGATTTCATCCTCGAGCATCTTGGCGAAAATGCGCTTGGGCCCTCCGCGCTCAAACGGCTCTGGCTGCATCAGGCCAATATCAACATGAGCGATTTGATCGTGCGTCGCGTGCTGGGGCACAATCCGCAACCGGGCTTCGCACCGGACGTCCTGCAGGAATACGCAAACACAAGCTCGGCCGGCGTGATGATTGCTTTCCACAAATACAGCGCCGATCTCGCGCCCGGCGATATCGGATTGCTTTGCGCGTTCGGCGCCGGATATTCGGTGGGTAGCGTGATTCTGCGCAAATTGGCCGCTTGAGAGCCGATCACTTGAGGAGTGCCGATTTGGCGAAACAGCCTTCCCGCGCCTGGCAACGGATGTTGAGCGGACGCCGGCTCGATCTGCTCGATCCCTCGCCCCTGGACGTGGAAATCGAGGACATTGCCCACGGCTTGGCCCGGGTGGCGCGCTGGAACGGCCAGACCAAGGGCGAGCACGCTTTTTCCGTGGCTCAGCACTGCGTGCTGGTCGAACGGCTGACCGCCGAACTCTACCCCCGGCTGGCCCGAGAAGCCCGATTGATGGCACTCCTGCATGATGCGCCGGAGTATGTTGTCGGTGACCTCATCAGCCCGTTCAAGGCCGCAGTTGGTATTGATTACAAGGACTTCGAGCTCAAACTTCTAGCGGCAATTCACCTTCGTTTTGGGCTGCCGGCCAAGGCTCCTGCGCCGCTGTCGGCTCTTTTCAAGAAAGCCGACATCCTGGCGGCCTACTACGAGGCCACTCAGCTCGCCGGCTTTTCGCCTGCAGAGGCCAAGCGCACTTTCGGGACCCCGCCCAAGGCCCTCAAGACGCCGCGCCTGGCGCCCCTTGCAACCGCCGAGGCACAAGCTTTGTTCCTGGAGCGATTCCGACGGCTCAGTTAGTCGCTGCGTCAACCCGCTCCCGATCGCGACTTTTGCGCGCCACAATGATGCGCTAGCAGAATAGCGCCATGCCGATGATTCTCGTGACACCGCTCTCCGCCGTACTCGATTCCATTCGTGCGTATCGTCCCTCGCACCTTGTGACCCTGTTGTCGCCCGAGAACATGATCGAAACGCCGCCGGACATCGAGCAAGAGCGCCATCTCCGGCTCGGCCTGAACGACATCGCCGATCCCAGCTTGGGGGCGGCGCCTCCGGCCGCGCGGCACATCGCGCAATTGATTGCCTTCGGCCGCGATTGGGATGGGTCGCGACCCATGCTGGTGCATTGCTGGGCAGGAGTCAGCCGTTCCATGGCGGCCGCCTTCACGCTGTTGTGCGACCGCGCCGGGCCGGGTTCCGAATACGAGATCGCACAGGAAATGCGGGCGCGCGCTTCGCACGCCCAGCCCAACCGGCTGCTGGTGCGCCTGGCGGACCAGTCGCTGGACCGGGGCGGGCGGATGGTGCGCGCGGTGGAAGCCATGGGCCCGGGAAGACTGGTCGACGAGGGGGTTCCGGTGGAACTGCCCCTGACCATTTCCGGCCAATGAGCCCGGCCCAGGAACATGTCGTCGCCATCGGCCTGTCGGCGGCCATCGTTTCCGTCGTCGAGGAACGCCCTTGCGTTCTGGTCGTGCACAATCCCGAAAGCGGCGACGACGCCCTGCCCTTCGGTCCGTTCGATCCGCTCCTGCACCGCACCTTCGAGAGCGGCCTGCGTACCTGGGTGAGCGAGCAGACCTATCTCGATCTCGGCTACGCCGAACAGCTTTACACTTTCGGCGATCGCGGACGTCACGAACTCAAGTCCGGCGAAGGCCCGCGCGTCGTCTCGGTCGGCTATCTGGCGTTGACACGCCAGAACGGCGAACTCAAGGCGCCGGCCACACTATGGCGCGACTGGTACCGCTATTTCCCGTGGGAGGATTGGCGCAGCGAGAAGCCGGCCGTTATCGCCGCGGCGATCGTGCCCGCGCTGACGGCCTTCGCCAAGTCCGCACCGGATGCGAGAACCGCGCAATTGCGGCGCGACCGCGCAAGGCTCTGTTTCGGACTGGACGGTCTGGCGTGGGACGAAGAAAAAGTGCTGGAGCGTTACGAACTGCTTTACGAGGCAGGGCTGGTCCCGGAAAGCGCGCGCGACGGACGGGCGAGTGCGGCCAGGATGGCACCGCTCGGCACCGGCATGATCTTCGATCATCGCCGTATCCTCGCTACGGCGATCGCCCGTTTGCGCGGCAAAATGAAATACCGGCCCGTGGTTTTCGAGCTGATGCCGCCTTCCTTCACGCTTCTGGAATTGCAGCGCACGGTGGAAGCGATTTCCGGCATCCGCCTGCATAAGCAGAATTTTCGCCGGCTGGTGGAAGGCCAAGGCTTGGTGGAGGGCACCGGCAAGTTCTCCACGCAGGCGCGCGGACGGCCCGCCGAGCTGTTCCGTTTCCGGCGCGAAGTGCTGCGCGAGCGCCCGTCGCCGGGCGTGCGGCTCACCACGCGGCGCGCGGGTTCGTAAGCGCCTGTCTCGATATATATTTTCCTTGAAACTCACGGCTTGGTTGAGAACTTGGAACGAACAAAGCGGACTCTGCTCTTGACCTCTTTGTGCTCATAGGTAGCATAAAGGTACCAGCCGGCCCTTGAAGGCCGGCCTTTTCGCCCTATATATATGCTCACAACGAGTATTATTAGGCGGAATGAAAAGAGATGCTGATGCAGAACGACGAAGCCCGCCTCCCCTACACGCCGGACATCGCGCGCGCCACGCGCGGGCTCTACGACAAGGTCGCGCATGTCGTTCCCGAGATCGAATGGCTGGTGCATGCGCCTTATATCGCAGCGATCAATGCGCTCAAGCACGAGAAGGACGCCGTCATTCTCGCCCACAATTACATGACGCCGGAAATCTTTCATTGCGTCGCCGACTTTGTGGGAGATTCTCTGCAGCTAGCACGCGAGGCCGCCAAGACCGACGCGAAAATCATCGTCCAGGCGGGCGTGCATTTCATGGCGGAGACATCGAAGGTTCTTTCGCCCGGCAAGACGGTGCTGATTCCCGATCCGGACGCCGGCTGCTCGCTGGCCTCTTCGATCTGCGGCGCGGACGTTCGCCTGCTGAAACAAAAATATCCCGGCTTGCCGGTGGTCACCTATGTGAACACCTCGGCCGAGGTGAAGGCGGAGAGCGACGTGTGCTGCACCTCGTCCAACGCGGCGGCGGTGGTGGAAGACATCGCGCGCGAACGGGGTACGGACACGGTCGTCATGATCCCGGACGAATACCTGGCCAAGAACGTCGCCAAGCAGACGGCGGTGAAGATCATTACCTGGAAAGGCCATTGCGAAGTGCACGAGCGCTTCACGCCGGCCGATATCCGCTCCTATCGCGAGGCCAATCCCGGACTGGTCGTTCTTGCCCATCCCGAATGCCCGCCCGAGGTGATCGCCGAGGTCGACTTCGCGGGGTCGACCTCCGGCATGATCGCCTATGTCGGCAAGCATCGCCCGCCGCGCGTGGTGCTCGTCACCGAATGCTCGATGAGCGACAATGTCGCCGTCGAATATCCCGACATCGAGTTCGTGCGGCCGTGCAACCTCTGCCCGCACATGAAGCGCATCACCTTGCCCAAGATTCTGCATTCGCTGCAAACCATGAGTGTCGAAGTGACGGTCGATCTTATCATTGCCGCGCGGGCGCGCGCCTCGGTCGAACGCATGCTGGCGGTGCGCGCTCCCCGCCGCGCCGCAGCGTGAACGCCATGAGCCTGCGCGTCGACAATGTCATCGAAGCCAAAGGCGCCCTGATCCTGGGCGCGGGAGCCGCCGGCCTGTTCACGGCGTTGAAGCTGTCGCCCTACCCCGCTCTGGTGCTGGCCGACGCCTATCCAGGCGTTTCGGGATCGAGCGCGCGGGCGCAAGGCGGGATCGCCGCCTCGGTGGGCGAAGGCGACAGCTGGCAAGCCCACGCCGCCGACACGGTTGCGGCCGGCGCGGGCCTTTGCGACCCCACGGTCGCGGCCCTGGTGGCGCGCGAGGCTGCTGCGCGCATCGAGGATCTGGTTCGTTTCGGAGCGCCCTTCGATCGCAGGAAAGACGGAACGCTGGCGGTGGGCCGCGAAGCCGCGCATTCGGCCGCGCGCATCGTCCATGTCAACGGCGACCGCGCCGGCGCGGAGGTGATGCGCGCCTTGAGCGAAAGCGCGCTGGCGACGCCGTCGATCACGTTGCTGCAAGGTTTTCACGCCATCGAACTGGCCATGGAGGACGGCCGTGTCGCGGGCCTGTTCGCGCGTTACGGCGCTGGCGAGTTGGCGCGCTTGGTGCTGTTCCGCGCACAAGAGGTGATCCTGGCGACGGGGGGCCTGGGCGCTCTCTATGCCGTCACCACCAATCCGGCCGAGACCCGCGGCGAAGGCCTGGGCATGGCGGCCCGCGCCGGGGCCGTGATCGCCGATCCGGAGTTCGTGCAGTTCCATCCCACGGCGATCGCCGTCGGGCGCTCTCCCGCGCCGCTGGCCACCGAAGCCCTGCGCGGCCAAGGCGCCATCCTGATCGACGAAACCGGGCGGCGTTTCATGCCGGCGATCCACGTTGCCGCGGAACTCGGTCCGCGCGATGTCGTCGCCCGGGCCATCCATCGCCAGATCGCCGCCGGACACAAAGTGTTCCTCGACTGCCGCGAGGCCGTGGGCGCCAAGTTCGCGCAAGCGTTTCCCACGGTCTACGAGGCGTGCCGCGAGGCGGGCATCGACCCGGCGATCCAGCCGATACCGGTCGCGCCCGCTGCGCATTATCATATGGGCGGCATCGCCACCGACACGCGCGGGCGCAGTTCTCTGGAGGGGCTGCGCGCCGTCGGCGAATGTGCGGCGACGGGCCTGCACGGCGCTAACCGGCTGGCCTCGAACTCCCTGCTGGAAGCCTTGGTGTTCGGCGCGCGCGTGGCGGAAGAATTGCGCGAACGCGACACGCGGCTTCCGGGCCGCGGCACGTTGCCCACGCCCGAACGTTTCCGCGTGCTCCCGCCGCCGCGGGCGCTGCGCGACGCCATGAGCCGCCTCGTCGGTCTCGAACGCTGCGCCGAGGGATTGAGCGAAGCGCTGCGCATCATCATCCAGATCGAACGCGCCGGCGCGCACGAACCGACGCTTCTCAACATGACCGCCACGGCGAAGCTAGTGGCCGCTGGCGCGCTGGCCAGGCGCGAGAGCCGCGGCAGCCAATTCCGCACCGATTATCCACAGACCGATCCTTACGGCGTACGTACCTTCCTGACGCTGGCACAGGCGGAACGCATGATCGCCGAGCCAGGAGCCACCGCGCCGGCAAGGAGCCTGGCGTGACCCAAGCTCTGCCGCATCCGCCCCACCCGCTGCTTCTCGAACCCATCGTGCGCCGCGCGCTGGAGGAAGATTTGGGCCGTGCGGGTGACATCACCAGCGAGTTGGTGGTACCCGCCCGGAGTCGCGCCAAAGCGCTGCTGAAGACGCGCGAGCCCGGTAGGATCGCCGGATTGATCTGCGCCGAAGCCACCTTTCACCTGCTCGACGCCACCCTCGAATTCCGCCTCGACACGCGGGACGGCGCCGACGCGGAGGCAGGCGCGCCCCTGGCCACGCTGCAAGGATCGGCACGAGGCATCCTGGCGGGAGAGCGCGTCGCCTTGAACTTCGTCGGCCGCCTTTCGGGCGTCGCCACGCAGACGCGGGCTCTGGCCGACGCCGTTGCCGACACCAAGGCGCGCATCGTATGCACCCGCAAGACCACGCCCGGCCTGCGCCTGCTGGAGAAATACGCCGTGCGCTGCGGCGGCGGATTCAATCACCGCTTCGGCTTGGACGACGCGGTGCTCATCAAGGACAATCACATCGTGGCCGCGGGCGGCCTTGCCCGCGCGCTCGAATCCGCGCGCGCCGGCGCCGGCCACATGATGCGGATCGAAGTCGAGGTGGAAACCCTCGATCAGCTCGAGGAAGCGCTGCGGCTCGGGGTCGATACGATCCTGCTTGACAATATGAGCACCCCCGACCTGAAACGCGCCGTCGAAATGACCAAGGGCCGCGCCGTGCTCGAAGCCTCGGGCAACGTCACCCTTGCGACGGTGCGCGCCATCGCCGAGACCGGCGTGGATTTCATCTCGTCAGGCGCGATCACGCATTCGGCGCCTTGCCTCGACGTGACGGTGGACTTCTAGAAACTACATCGTGCGCGAATGCGACGGATTCTTGTAAAAGATGTGATTGCCGATCTGCACCGTGCGCTGCAGATCGTTGGCCCAGTCGGGCTGGACCGAGGTCGCGTGGAAGCTGGTGGCGCCTCCCGTGACGTCGTTCAAGTCCTCTTCGCCCGTCAGGATGCGCGCGGCCAGGACCTGCGCCCGCACCCAGGCCTGGGACGCCTTGCGCTCCTTGAGCTCGCCGTTGCAGGTGAAGGAGAACTGACAGCCCGGCTTGTCCGCGCCTTCGTAGACGACGGCGCAGATCGAATGCCCGTAATTGCCGGTCCGCATGCGGTGAAAAACCACTTCGGCGACGGCCTTCTGGCCCTTCAAGCCCTCGCCGCGCGCCTCATAATACAACACCTCCGATAGGCAACGGTGCTCCGCCATCAGCTTGTTCACGACGAGCTCTTCGACCAGCGATTTGTCCGCAGGCTGCGTCGCCGCGGGGATCGATTCGGACGCAACGGGCGTCGCCGGTGTTGCCACCACCACGGCGGTCTTAATTTGCTCAGTATGCGGACGATATGCCGCCGCAGCTCCGACCACGGCGCTCACCGCGGCAAGCACGATAGCCAACGCAACGACCAGTACGCGGTCGGACCGCAACAACGTGTCTCTCGATTTCTGATTCATCGGGAATGACTCCCTTCGGATTTCGTTTCGTACAAGTGCGGCGTTAATTCCGAATGGCCCCAGTTCCATCCCCCATCTGCAAGGTCGCGCCTTGTGGCTAAGAAAAGCCGAATCGTCAAATAAAAAATTTCTAAACGTGACACCGTGTCATGTAATGTTACAAAAAAACAGGGAATCCCTGGATATTCTCCAAGGATTCCCCGTTTAGTCCGTGTACAGATTATACCTTACACGTCGCGATCGATCGGCGTTTTGAGCGCCGCTTGTGCAGCGGCAAGACGCGCCACGGGCACGCGGAACGGCGAACACGAGACGTAATCGAGTCCCGCTTCATGACAAAGCTGGATCGAATCCGGGTCGCCGCCATGCTCGCCGCAGATGCCGAGCTTGAGTTTCGCGCGCGTCGAACGCCCGCGTTGCGCGGCGATCTTGATCAGTTCGCCGACGCCGTCGCGGTCGATCGAAACGAACGGATCGGCCTTGAGGATGCCCTTCGCCAGATACTCCGGCAGGAACATGCCGGCATCGTCGCGGCTGAGTCCCAGAGTGGTCTGGGTCAGGTCGTTGGTGCCGAACGAGAAGAACTCCGCCGTCTCGGCGATCTCGGCCGCCCTGAGCGCCGCGCGTGGCAGTTCGATCATGGTGCCGATCATATAGGACGGCAGCTTGCCGCGTTCCTTCTTGATGTCCGCGGCCACGGCCTCGATGCGCTCCTTCATCATGTCGAGCTCGGTCTTGAAGGCGACCAGCGGGATCATGATTTCGAGGTGCACCTTGGTGCCGGCCGCTTCCACGTTCAGCGCCGCTTCGAGAATCGCGCGCGCCTGCATTTCGTAGATTTCCGGGAACGTCACGCCCAACCGGCAGCCGCGATGACCCAGCATCGGGTTGGATTCGTGCAACGCGTTGGCCTTCTGGCGCAGCTTGGCCACCGTGGAACCGCAGGCCTTGGCCACGTCGGCGAATTCCTCTTCCTTGTGGGGCAGGAATTCGTGCAGCGGCGGATCGAGCAGGCGGATGGTGACGGGCAGACCCGACATCGTCTTGAAGATCGCTTCGAAGTCGCCGCGCTGCATGGGAAGCAGCTTCGCCAGCGCCTTCTCGCGTTCCGGCCTGCTTTCGGACAGAATCATCTCGCGCACCGCGATGATGCGGTCGTCATTGAAGAACATGTGCTCGGTGCGGCACAGCCCGATGCCTTCGGCGCCGAAGCGGACCGCGGTCACCGCGTCCGTCGGCGTGTCGGCGTTGGTGCGGACCTTCAACGTGCGCACTTCGTCGGCCCAGCCCATCAGCTTGTTGAAGTCGGCGGTCAGTTCGGGCTGACGCATGGGCACGCGGCCCTTGAACACCTTGCCCGAGGTTCCGTCGATCGTGATGATCTCGCCGCGCTTGACGGTGAAGGCGCCCGACGTCATCACGCCCGCATCGGGATCGATGCGAAGCGCGCCGGCGCCGGCCACGCAAGGACGGCCCATGCCGCGTGCGACCACCGCCGCGTGGCTGGTCATGCCGCCGCGCGCCGTCAGGATGCCCTTGGCCGCGTGCATGCCGTGGATGTCTTCGGGGCTCGTCTCGGTACGGACGAGAATGACGTCATGCCCTTCGCCAGCGCGCTTCTCGGCTTCGTCGGCCGTGAAGGTCACCTCGCCCACCGCGGCGCCCGGCGAAGCCGCCAGGCCCGATGCGATCTCTTCCTTGGCCGCCTTGGGATCCAGCGTGGGATGCAGCAGCTGGTCTAGAGCGGCCGGGTCCACGCGCATGATGGCGGTTTTCTTGTCGATCAGGCCCTCGCTCTCCAGGTCGATGGCAACCTTCAGCGCCGCTTTCGCGGTGCGCTTTCCGGTGCGGCACTGGAGCATGTAGAGCTTGCCTTCCTGGATGGTGAATTCCACGTCCTGCATTTCGCGGAAATGGTCTTCCAGCGTGTCGCCGATGTGCTTGAGTTCCGCATACATCGTCGGCATGGCCTCTTCCATCGACGGCTTCTTGCCGCCCTGGCGCTCGCGCACGATCTTAGTGATCGGCTGCGGGGTGCGGATGCCAGCGACGACGTCCTCGCCCTGCGCATTGATCAGGAACTCGCCGTAGAGCAGTTTCTCGCCGGTGCCCGGATCGCGGGTGAAGGCGACGCCCGTCGCGCTGGTGTCGCCGCGGTTGCCGAACACCATGGTCTGCACGTTGACCGCTGTGCCCCAATCCTCGGGGATCTTGTTGAGGCGGCGATAGGTCTTGGCGCGCGGAACCTGCCACGAGCCGAACACCGCGCTGATGGCGCCCCACAATTGGGCTTTGACGTCGTCGGGGAACGGCTTGCCGAGCTTCTTCTTGACCAGGTCCTTGAACTCGGCGGCGATCTTCTTGAGATCGTCTGCGTTCAGTTCGGTGTCGAGTTCGACGCCCTTGGCTTCTTTCGCGCTCTCGATGATTTCTTCGAAGTCAGCATGCTCGAGACCGAGCACGACGTTCGAATACATCTGGATAAAGCGGCGATAGGAGTCATACACGAAGCGCGGGTTGCCCGTCAGCTTGACGAGGCCTTCCGTCGTTTCGGGGTTGAGGCCGAGGTTGAGAACCGTGTCCATCATGCCGGGCATCGACACGCGCGCGCCTGAGCGCACCGAAACCAGCAGCGGGTGGGCGGGATCGCCCAGCTTCGCATCGGTCGACTTGCCCATTTTATCGACCGCCGCGAAGACTTCCTTCTCCAGATCGGAGGGATAGGTTTCGCCGTTGGCATAATAGTAGGTGCAGACTTCGGTCGTGATGGTGAAGCCCGGAGGAACGGGGAGCCCGAGGTTGCTCATTTCGGCCAGGTTCGCACCCTTGCCACCGAGCAAATTCTTCATTTTGGCTTCGCCGTCGGCTCTGCCGTCACCGAACAAATAAACCCATTTGGTCATTGTTTCTCTACCCTTGTTTGTGTCTTCGCCATCGCGTCCGCATCGTCATAGCCTGCGAATGTGGCCACCCGGTCTGGAGCAAGTTCGCCTTTATAGTCGGCTTTCGATTCTTCCGAGGCGGTTCGACGCCGGAGATATCTTCACCTAGGCGGTCTGCATACGCGGGCCATGACAATGATTATAGTGTGGGACTCTACGTACGCTTTGATCTATGGGCACTGGTGGCGGGATGCAATGTGACACGCGGGCGCGAGAGCGGCGTATGATAATTGCGTAAAATCAAATTCTTGCCTCAAACCTTGGTCTTATCCCAAAACCTGTCTGTCGAGTCTCGGCAAGCCCTGTCACGCGCGGCTTCCACGGTGCGTCATTCCGTCCTGCGTTTCATTCCAGAACACCGCTTCCGTGCCTATTTTGCAGGCAGCGGCCGCTAGCCCTCGACCTTCGAGAAATCCGCCGCCAGATGCAGCGTCGTGCGCAGACGCGAGAGCAGCAGCAGCCGGTTGCGGCGCAGATTCGGGTCCTTGTCGTTGACCGTCACCTTGTCGAAGAAGGCGTCCACCGGCCCGCGCAGCCGCGCCATCACGCCCATCGCCTCGACGAAGCGTTCGCGCCCGATCTCGGCGCGGACCAGTTCGCCCGCTGTCGCCAATTCGACATAAAGCGCCTTTTCTTCGGGCAGCACGAAGGCGTCCGGATCGGGAGCGCCGTCGTAAGCGGTTTTGTCCTTTTTTTCCTCGGCCTTGAGGATATTCGCCGCCCGGCGATAGGCGACGAGCAGATTGGCGCCGTCGTCGGAGGCGAGAAACATCTGCAGCGCCTCGACGCGCGCGACCAGCCGCACCAGATCGTCCTCATGGCCCAAGCTGAACACCGCATCGATCAGATCGTGACGCGTGCCCTTCTCGCGCAACGCCACCTCCAGGCGATCGGCCAGGAATTCGAGAACTTCGGCGATGGCTTTTTCATCGTCCTTGGAGAAACCCTCGGTCAATCCGCTGCTGGTGATCTTCTCGACGTCGCGGTGCCGGCGCGCCGCCGTGAACAGATCCTCGGTAATGCCCTTTAGAAGCGCATGACTCGAGAACGCATCGCGGACCCGCTGTTCCCAGGCTTTTTCCTCGCGCGGCTTGGCGGCGCCGATGGCGGTAAAGATCGGCAGCGTCAACTCCAGCCTGAGCTTGTTTTCCAGGACGATCCGGATGATGCCCAGCGCCGCGCGGCGCAGCGCGAACGGGTCCTTCGATCCCGTCGGCTTTTCGCCGGCGCGCCACAAGGTGATCAGAGTATCTATCTTGTCGGCCAGCGCCACGACGACCGAGACGGGCGCGGTGGGAACCTTGTCGTTGGGGCCGAGCGGCCGGTAATGATCGCGGATGGCGTCGGCGACCCCGCGCGCTTCGTGGTCGTGCAGCGCATAGTAGCGGCCCATCACGCCCTGAAGCTCCGGAAACTCGCCGACCACGCCGGTGGTGAGATCGGCCTTGGCCAGCCAGGCCGCGCGCTTAGTCTTCTCGAAATCGACGTCCAACACGCCGGTCAGCACCATCGCCACGAAGGTAACGCGGTCCACCCGGTCCTGCATGGTCCCGGCTTTGGCATGGAAGACGATGTCCTTCAGCGCCGCAACACGGTCCGCCAGCTTAATTTTTTGATCCTGGTCCCAGAAGAATTTCGCATCCGACAGCCGCGCGCGCAGCACGCGCTCGTTGCCGGCGACGATCTGTTTGCCGTCGTCGGCCGAAACCATGTTGGAGACGACCACAAAACGGTTCGCGAGCTTCACGCCCCCATCCTTCGAGACGGCGCTTCGCGCCTCCTCAGGATGAGGGCTAGGCTTAAAGCGCCCCTCATCCTGAGGAGCACGGGGCGGCATCGCTGCCCCGGGCGTCTCGAAGGACGAGGGGCGCAATGAGAAATATTTCTGATGCGTGCGCATGGAGGTCTGAAGGATCTCCGGCGGCAGCTCCATGAATTGGTCTTCGATCGTGCCGATCAGCACGACCGGCCATTCCGCCAGTCCAGCCACCTCTTCCAGCAAGCCCTCATCCTCGATCAGTTCGAGACCCAAAGCGAACGCTTTCTGCCTGGCTTCGTGCAGGATGATCTCCTTACGCTCGGCCCCGTCCAGAATCACATGCGCGTCGCGCAGCTTCTTGACGTAATCGTCGAAGCGCCGCACTTCGATGGTTCCGCGCGACAGGAAGCGATGGCCCATCGTCGTATTGCCGCTTTTCACGCCGGCGAATTCGAACGGCACCACTTCGCCGTCGAACGCGCAAAGAATGGAATGTAGCGGCCGCACCCAGCGTACCGGATCGGCCGTCCGCCAGCGCATCGATTTCGGCCAGGGCAATTTGGCGATGGCTTCCGGCAGGATTTCCGCCAAGACCTCCGCCGTCTCGCGGCCCGTGCGGGCGATCACCGCGACATAGAACTCGCCCTTGCCGTCGCTGCGCTTTTCGCATTGCTCCAGCGTCACACCCGCCGAACGGAGAAATCCTTCTACCGCCTTTTCGGGTGCACCGACGCGCGGTCCCTTCTTTTCTTCGCTGACGTCGGGCTGTTTGGCGGGAAGGCCGGCGACCGCCAGCGTCAGCCGCCGCGGTCCCGCGAACGCCTTGGCGCCGTCGAACATCAGCCCGCGGTCCGACAAGGCGCCGACCACTAGACGTTCCAGATCCTTGGCGGCCTGGGTCTGCATCCGCGCGGGAATTTCTTCGGAGAAAAGTTCGAGGAGAAGATCGGGCATCTCAGCCATACCTCGGCTTGTATTCGCCCATTGGCGAGGCGAGCCAGCCTTCGCAGCAGGCCTTGGCCAATGCCCGCACCCGGCCGATATAGGAGGCACGCTCGGTCACCGAAATCACGCCGCGCGCATCGAGCAGATTGAAGCAATGGCTCGCCTTGATGCATTGATCGTAGGCCGGCAGCACCAGCTTGGCTTCCACCAGCGCCTGGCATTCCTTTTCCGCATCCTCGAAGTGGCGGAACAGCAGCGCCGTATCCGCCGCCTCGAAATTGAAGGTCGAGAATTCGCGCTCGCTTTGATGAAAGACTTCGCCGTAGCGAAAGCTCTCGTTGAACGCCAGATCGTAGACGAACTCCACGCCCTGCACGTACATCGCCAGCCGTTCCAGGCCGTAGGTGATCTCGGCCGCGACCGGATCGCAGTCGATGCCGCCGACCTGCTGGAAATAGGTGAACTGGGTGATCTCCATTCCGTCGCACCAGACTTCCCAGCCCAGCCCCCAGGCGCCTAGCGTCGGGCTTTCCCAATCGTCTTCCACGAAGCGGATGTCGTGCAGCGCTGGATCGAGGCCAATGGCCTTGATGGAGCCGAGGTACAGCTCCTGCACGTCCTCGGGCGCCGGCTTCAGGATCACCTGATACTGATAATAGTGCTGCAAGCGGTTGGGGTTCTCACCATAACGCCCGTCCTTAGGCCGGCGCGAGGGCTGAACATAGGCGGCGCGCCACGGGCGTGGACCGAGCGCCCGCAGGGTGGTCGCCGGGTGGAAAGTGCCCGCGCCCATCTCGACGTCATAGGGTTGCAGGATCAGACAGCCCTGCCCCGCCCAATAGTTCTGGAGCGTCAGGATCAGGTCCTGGAAGGTTTTGGCCACGATTCGGCTCTCTTCGAAACGAAGCCGGAACCTATAGGCAGCATCCCGATTGGACAAGCAGCATACGAAATGGTGTGTCATAACCTCGCGCCGTTCGCTGTATAAGAACGGCAGGGCGCAAGACAGCGAGATAAGGAAGAAACGGACATGAAGACAACCTGGATTTCAATCTGTTTCACCGCCGTTCTGGCGGTTCCGCTCCACGCCGCGCCAGCGGCCGGCCCATCCGGCTACCATCTGGCCCGCACGGTCCCCCTGGCGGGTGACGACGGCTGGGACGATCTCGCCCTTAACCAGGCGACGCGCCGGCTGTTCATCACCCACGGGACGCATGTTCTGGTGCTCAACCTCGCCGATTTCAGCGTGGCCGGCGACATCCCCAATACCCCGCGCGTGCATGGCGTCGCCTTCGCACCCGACGCCGGATTCACGAGCAACGGCGGCGACAACACGGTCTCGGTTTTCGATCTGTCCACGTTACAAACCACAAAACGCATCGCCGTGGGGACCGGACCGGACGCCATCGTCTACGACCCCGCCTCGAACGAGGTGCTGACGTTCAATGGCGGCAGCAAAGATGCGACCGTCATCGACGCCAAGACGCAAACGGTCGTCGGCACTATTCCGCTGGGCGGCAAGCCGGAGTTCGCGGCGCCGGACGGCAACGGCAAGGTCTATGTCAATATCGAGGACACGTCGCAGATCGTCGCCATCGACACGAAGACGCTGACGGTCGCAAACCGCTGGCCGCTCGCGCCTTGCCAAGAACCTTCCGGGCTGGCCATAGACACCGCGCACAACCGCTTGTTCGCCGTCTGTCACAACAAGATGATGGCGGTTGTCGATGCCCTTACCGGCAAGATCGTCGCTACCCCGGCCATCGGCGAAGGCCCCGATGGCGCGGGTTTCGATCCGCAAACGCAACTGGCGTTCAGCTCCAACGGCGAAGGCACGCTGACTGTCGTTCGCGAAGCGTCGCACGACGACTTCAAGGTGCTCGACACGGTTCAGACGCAACCGCGTGCCCGCACGATGAAGCTCGACACGGAATCGCACGACGTGTTCCTGGTCACCGCGGACTTCAACCCGCCGACCGCGCCGGGTGTGCGGCCAACGGTCGTGCCGGGTACCTTCAGGCTGCTGGTTTACGCCAAATAGGATTGCTCAATCGGACAAAGACAGCGCTTCGCCCTCTTTGAGAACCGCGTCCGCTTCAGACGTGTAGTTGCCCTCCGCAGCGTGCAGCGCCAAACCGGGCAGGAGCCGCAGTGGCGCGCGCGATCCGTTGCGCACCTGGACGATGGCCCGCTTGGCCTGTTCGCCGACACGCCGCCAAAGCGGAAAAATCGCAACCCCGCGCTCGGGTAGCACACCCAGCGCCTCGCTCAGCCGGTCGGCGCGTAGGATCGCCGTGAACGTCCCCCCCGAAACGGTTCGTCTCAAGCCGGCGGCGAGCCAGTCGGCCAGCCGGCCGTTGTCCTGCAAGGCGCGGGCGCGGACCGGATCGGGCGAAACCTCGCCCTGGTGGAACGGCGGGTTACAGAAGACATGATCGAAAGGCCGGCGCAGCGCTTCCGGCGGATCGAGCACATCGCCGACGAGGAATAAGACGCGCCCGTCCATGCCGTTCGCGGCGGCGTTGGCGTTAGCCATAATGACGAGGCGCTCGTCGATCTCCAGTCCGGCGATGGTCAGGTTCTCGATTCTCCGCGCCAGGCACAGGCTGGCCGTGCCGGCTCCGGCGCCCAGCTCTAGCGCAGCCTCGCCGGGGTGCGCGGGCACGGAAGCCGCCAGCATCACCGCATCCAGGCCGGCGCGAAAACCGTCCTCCGGCTGGCGCACCAGCACGCGCCCGCCAAGGAATCGGTCTTCGGTCGTTGCGGTCACGGTTCCGTGCCTCTGGGATCCGGCAGTGATTTCATCGGTCACGTCTCGATCGGCGCATCTTTGATTCCGTCGCGTAAGATTGCCTGGGCCCGCGCGAAATCCTGGTCCGCCACCATCAGCCGGCGGGGCAGAATCCCTACGCTGCCGTCCATGATGCTCATCTCGCCGTCGAACACGACGGTCTGCAGCCCCGCATCCGCCAGCAGAACCTCCGCGAAGTTCAACAGTACAGGGTTATTGGTTTTCAGGACTGCGCGCATGCGTTCTCCGGGTCACATTATGGCATAACCTTAGCACCGCCCGCTTGACCGCGCTTGCCGGGCCTTTCAATGTCGCAGGTGCCGGATGGGTCCGGCAAGCCCGCTTAGGGATGGTCTGCCATGCTTGCGCCTGAAACCCGCAGATCGAATGCGACGAAAGATGCCGGGGTCTCGCCCGTCGAGCGGCTGCTCGCGCTGGTGTCGGCCGATATGCGTGCGACCGATGCGCTGATCCACGAACGGCTGAGCAGCACGGTCGCCCTCATCCCCGACGTGGCGCGCCACCTGATCGATTCCGGCGGCAAGCGCCTGCGCCCGCTGTTGACCCTGGCGGCCGCCCGGATGGGCGGATATGCCGGCCAGGACCATGTGAAACTCGCCGCCGCCGTCGAGTTCATCCACACTGCCACCTTGCTGCACGACGACGTGGTGGACGAAAGCTCACTGCGCCGGGGAAAGGTTTCGGCCAACATCGTCTGGGGCAACAAGCCCAGTGTGCTGGTGGGCGATTATCTTCTCAGCCGCGCTTTCCAGTTGATGGTGGAGACCGGCGAGTTGGTCGTCCTCGACATCCTATCCGGGGCATCGGCGATTATCGCCGAGGGCGAGGTGATGCAACTCAAATCGGCGAACAATCTCGCGGCCACCGAGGAGCATTATTTGACGGTCGTCCGCGCCAAGACAGCGGCGTTGTTCGCAGCCGCCGCCGAAGTCGGCGCGGTGCTGGCGAAACGCTCCGCCGACTATGTCGAGGCACTGCGCTGCTATGGCGATAATCTCGGCATCGCCTTCCAGCTTGTCGACGACGCGCTCGATTATTCCGGCCGCCAGGCGTTGATGGGAAAATCCGTCGGCGACGATTTCCGCGAAGGCAAGGTAACGCTGCCGGTGATCCTGGCTCATGCGCGCGCCGATAACGGCGCGCGCAGCTTCTGGCAACGTACCATCGAGACCGGCCCGCAGAGCGAACGCGATCTCGACCGCGCCATCACCCTGGTCGAGGAAACCGGCGCGATCTCCGACACCATGGCGCGGGCGCGCGCCTACGCCGATCGGGCCCGCCAGGCGCTGGCCGCGGTCGCGCCTTGCGAAACCTGCGACGTTCTCGCGGACATCGCCGATTTCTGCGTCGAACGGGCGTATTAAACGGTTGCCGTCGCGACCACCCACCAATTGCGCTGTCGAGCACGAAGGGCCGTTGCTGCGTCATGCGCCGCCGCATCGCTTTCGAACAACGCAAAACACGTCGCGCCGCTGCCCGACATGCGCGCGAGCATTACGCCGGGTTGCGATGCCAACGCATCCCGCACCTCGCCGATGATAGGCGCGATCCCGCGCGCGGGCGCTTCAAGGTCGTTGGCAGTCGTTCTTAGAAAAGCGACAAGGCCGGACACGCTTTTCATCGCAGGCGGAAGCGGTCCGCCCACGCCGCGGCGCTCCTTCAATGCTCCGAAGACCTTTCCCGTCGACACGGCGACGCCGGGATTGACCAGTACCATCGAAGCTTCCGGGATTCCCGCCAGTGCCGTCACCTTCTCGCCGCGGCCTTCCATCCAGGCAGGCTTGCTTTCGACGCATACCGGAACGTCCGAGCCGATTTGCGCCGCGATGGTCCGAAGTTCCTCTGGCGGAAGATGCATTTGCCAAAGCACATTCAGCCCGCGCAGCGCCGCCGCCGCGTCCGCCGAGCCGCCGCCGATGCCCGAAGCGACCGGCAAATTCTTGGTCAACGCGATGCGCGCGCCTTTGCGGACGCCTGCAAGAGCCGCCAGGGTCCGTGCCGCTTTCAGCACAAGATTGTCGGGATCGGGCAAAAGCGCGCCCGCAAAGGGACCGTCGATCGTCAAGGAGAGTTCGTCGGCGCGTTCGAACGCAAGCTCGTCGCCCGCGCGCGCAAAGACGACCAAGCTTTCCAGCTCGTGATAACCGTCGGCGCGCTTGCCGCCGACATGCAGGAACAAGTTTATTTTGGCGGGCGCAAAGACGCGCGCCGCCTCAGCTTCGCTTGCCACCGGTCAGACCGACCTCCAGCTTCTTTTCGATTTTGGTTTTTTCCGCGGCGTCGGCGCCGAAGGCAAGCGCGTGGTTCCATTGGAAACGCGCGTCGAGCTTGCGGCCTACTTTCCAATAGGCGTCGCCCAGATGATCGTTGATGGTGGGATCGCCCGGCACCATCTGGACGGCCCTTTCCAGAGCCTTGGCGGCATCCGCGTAGCGGCCGAGGCGGTAATAGGCCCAGCCGACGCTGTCGACGATGTAGCCGTCGTCGGGCGACAACGCGCTGGCCTTCTCCAGCATACCCAAAGCCTGGGAAATATTGCGATGCTGATCGACCCAGCTATAGCCGAGATAATTCAGCACCTGCGGTTCGTCGGGACTGAACTTGAGCGCCAGCTTGAGATCGGTCTCCGCCGCGCTCCAATCGTTCGATTGCTGCTCGGTGATGGCGCGGGCGTAATAGAGCGGCCAGTCCTTCTTCGCGGGCGCCCCTGCCGCCTGGATTGCCCGGTCGTAGGCTTTTGTCGCGTCGGGATATTTCTCCGCTTGGCGATAGGTATCGCCGAGCGCGGTCCATGTCTCGACGTCGGCGGGATAGCTCTTAGACAACGTCTTCAGGTTCGCGATGGCTTCGTCGAGCTTGTTCAGGCGCGCCTCGTCGATCGAAATCTCCACCGCGGCGACGCGGTAATAGGGAGAATCCCGTCCGACCGTGCGAATGACCTCCACGGCGCTGTCGTATTTCTCCAAAGCTTCGAAACGATCCGCCAGCAGCAGCTTGGCGAGATCGAGGTTGGGCTGCAGATAGAGCGCCAAGCGCAAATACAGGATGGAAACATCCCGGCTGGATTCGTCGCCAAGCGAGGCGGCGATTCCGAACAAAGCCTCGGCCGCGCCGTCTTCCGCATGCTGGATGAGCGGCTCGGGCGTCCGGCCCGCTGCGATGCGCGCCAAGCCGACCTGGACGACGGGCGCGAACGCGCTATCGTCGGCCACCTTCGCGTAAAGCGCTTGGGCGTCCTTCGCACGCCCGCCCCGCTCCAGGAACCGGCCATACGCATCGACAACGCGCGGAGACGGTCCGGCGATCTTCAGTTCCGAATTGTAAAGCGCGTCGGCCTTGTCCTTCTGGCCGAGGAACTCCGCCAGCATCGCTTCGTTGAAATAGGCCAGCGCGTCCGCGCCGCTCTGCGCATGCAGGCTGTTCAGATCCGTTTCGGCTCCCGCTTCGTCTCCCGCGCCGGCCGCGGCCCAGCCGTCGATCAACGCGACGGTAAACGAGGTAAACGGCCCGTTGGCGGACTTCGCGATCTGGGTGCGTGCGGTCTTATAATCGCGATGTTTCAACGCGGCCACGGCGAGGGTAAGGCGCGTGGCGCGGTCGCCCGGCGAAAGAGCGGCTAGACGACCGGCAAGCTCGGCCGCCCGGTCGATCTGGCCGGCGCTGGCGGCGTAGAAAAACGCGAAGGTCAGAAGTTCCGAATTCTTGGGATCGCGATCCAAGCTGACGCGGAAGAATTCCGCCGCTTCCGCCAGGTCGTGATGGTCCGCGGCAAAGCGTGCGGAAAGATAATCGCCGTAGCCTTCCTCGAGATCGCCTGCATTCGACGCGGCGTCTACATCAGGCGACATGGACGCAAGCAGCTTGCCGTCCGTCGCGGCACAGCCCGCGACCGAAACCGACAGACCCAATACGGCAATGAGCGGTAGAATACGCACCTCGATACTCCTCACATATTCGAATAGTTCGGACCGCCCCCGCCTTCCGGCGTCGCCCAGGTGATGTTCTGCGACGGATCCTTGATGTCGCAGGTTTTACAGTGCACGCAATTCTGCGCGTTGATCTGGAAGCGCGCCTCGCCGGCTTCGCCCACAATCTCATACACGCCCGCCGGGCAGTAGCGCTGCGCCGGCTCCGCATATTCGGGCAGATTGACCCGCAGCGGAAGGGTTGGATCGCCAAGTTTCAAATGCGTCGGCTGATCCTCTTCATGGTTAGTATTGGAGAGAAATACGCTGGAAGGTTTGTCGAAACCGATGACGCCGTCCGGCTTGGGATAGGCGATGCGGTCGCTGTCCGTGGCCTTCCTTAACGTCGCGTAATCCGGCTTGCCGTGCCGCAGCGTTCCGAAAAAACTGAACCCGAACAGTTGGTTGGTCCACATGTCCAGGGCGCCCAGCGGGATGCCGGGGAAACTCCCCAGCCTGGACCAGAGCGGCTTCACGTTGCGCACCTTGTTCAAATCTTCGTAAACGGGACTGTTGCGGTAGGCGGTCTCGTAGCTCTCCAGCGTGTCGCCGCTGCGCCCTTCATTAAGCGCCGCCAGGACTGTCTCTGCCGCCAGCATGCCGGATTTCATGGCGTTATGGCTGCCTTTGATCCGCGGGACATTCATGAAGCCGGCGCCGCAACCGATCAGCGCGCCGCCGGGAAACGCCAGCTTGGGCACCGACTGAAGGCCGCCCTCCGTCACCGCGCGGGCGCCATAGCCGATGCGCTTGCCGCCTGCGAGGAAGGGGCGGATGCGCGGATGATGCTTCACGCGCTGAAACTCGTCGAACGGGGAAATGTACGGGTTCTTGTAATTGAGGTGCAGCACGAAGCCGATGGAGCAGAAGCGTTCGCCCCAGTGATACAGGAACAGCCCGCCGCCGGTTTCGTTGGCCAGTGGCCAACCCATGGTGTGCATCGCCAGGCCGCGCTGGTGCTTTTCCGGGGCCAATTCCCAAAGTTCCTTGATACCGATGCCGAATTTCTGTGCGTCGCGGCCTTCGTCCAACGCATATTTGGCGATGAGCTGCTTCGACAGGGAACCGCGCGCGCCTTCGGCGAACAGCGTGTACTTGGCGTGGAGTTCCATGCCTGGCGTATAGGTTGGCTTGCGATGGCCGTCGCGCGCCACGCCGAGATCGCCGGTGACGACGCCCTTCACTTCGCCCTTCTCGCCAATGACCAGATCGGCCGCCGCAAAGCCCGGATAGATCTCTACGCCGAGTGCTTCGGCCTCGGTCGCCAGCCAGCGGCAGAGATTACCCAGGCTGACGATGTAAGCGCCGCGATTGCTCATCAGCGGCGGCATGGCGAAATTCGGCAAGCGGACGGAGGCGTTCACGGTGAGGAAATAGAAGCGGTCGTCGGTGACCGGGGTGTCGAGCGGCGCGCCTTTTTCCTTCCAGTCCGGTATCAACTCATTGAGCGCGACGGGATCGAGCACCGCGCCCGAAAGAATATGCGCGCCGATCTCGGAACCCTTCTCCAGGATGCAGACGCTAACCTCGCGCCCGGTTTCCGCCGCGAGCTGTTTCAGCCGGATCGCGGCGGAAAGGCCCGCCGGCCCGCCGCCCACGATCACCACGTCGTATTCCATGCTTTCGCGCTGATCGGACATGCCAAAACCTGAGATTCAATCCCCCACAGGTTATGCGGCGGCCGGATCGGTGGGGTCAACCGAAGGTGTCGCGCGGAATGCTTCCGTACCGTATGCTGACGCCATGGCCGATCCAACCAAATCGAATCCTCTTTCCACCCTCGCCTGGCTCGTCGAAGCCGGAGCAGATGAGGCTATCGGCGAGGAGCCGGTGGACAGGTTTGCGAAGAAACCTCCCCACCCTCCCCTTGAGGGAGGGTCGAAGGCGGATTCGCGCGATAGCGCGAAAACGGCTTCGGGGAGGGGTTTGCTACCTCGTACTGACCCCTCCCCGAAATTTGCTCCGCAAATTTCCACCCTCCCTCAAGGGGAGGGTGGAAGACTTTTTGCAGAATCCGACTCTATCGGCACAGCGCAGTCGCTCGCACGCGCTGCGAACTCGCTCGCCGAATTGAAAGCCGCGCTGGAAGGTTTCGACGGCTGCGCGCTGAAGCGGACGGCGACGCATACGGTCTTCGCCGACGGCAATCCCGCCTCGCGCATCATGTTCATCGGCGAAGCGCCGGGGCGCGACGAAGACCGCATCGGCCTGCCCTTCGTCGGCCGCGCCGGAAAACTTCTCGACAAGATGCTGACGGCGATCCATCTGGATCGCACGAGCGCCTACATTACAAATGTTTTGAATTGGCGGCCGCCGGACAATCGCGATCCCTCGCCCGAGGAAGCGGCGATGTGCCTGCCCTTCCTGCGCCGGCACATCGAGTTGGTCGATCCGGGGATCATCATCCTTTTGGGCGCGGTGGCCGCTCGCCATGTGATGGGATTTTCCGAAGGCATCATGAAATTGCGCGGGCGCTGGCTGGAATATCGCGTCGGCGATCGCATGGTTCCGGTGATGCCGACGCTGCATCCGGCTTATCTTTTACGCCAGCCCGCGCACAAAAAACTCGCTTGGCGCGACCTTCAAGCGGCGGAACAGAAAATCATTTCCCTAAAGTTGCTTGAGGACAAGGCTGCTGTCCGCTAACACTGCGCGACCTTGAAAGGCTGGAAATGATCCGTCGTCTTGCGTTTACGTTGATGTTCCTTGTTGCCGCGCCCGCGCTGGCCGACGAAGCCATGCCGCAATTCGCGCCCAGCGTTCTGTCGCAGGACGACGTGCGCACTTATCGCGAAATCATCGCGGCCGAACGCGCCGGCAAATTCGACAAGGCGCAGGCGCTCTACGAGAAACTCGGCGACACGTCGCTGAAGGGGTATCTGCAGGCCGAGCATATGCTTTCGCCGCATTCCGGACACACGCCTGTCTCCGAATTGGTGACCTGGATGCGCGACTATGGCGATCTGCCCATCGCCCATCGCGTCCACGAACTCGCGGTCAGGCGCGCGACCAAGAAAATCCATAAACGCCATCACAAGGTGGTCACCGTGATGACGGCCGCGATTCCGGAGCCGACCTCGGCGCATCCGCGCGGCGGCGGTTATGAGGATTCCGATCCGCCCGATCCGCCGATCGTATCGGATGCCGCGCGCGCCGTGCTGGAACAGTTCAACGCCGACATCCACAGCGACAATCCCGATCAGGCCTTCGCCACCCTGCAGGCGCTGATCGCGGCGAACACCGCGCCCGCCTCGGACATCTCGCGGCTGTCGGCGCGCGTCTGCTACTCCTATCTGGCGGAGGGAATGGACGACAAAGCCTATGCGCTGGGCGACGGCGCAGCCGCTGCCGGGCGCAAGGATGCGCCGCTGCTGGACTGGTGCGCGGGGCTTGCGGCCTTCCGGCTGAACAAATTCGATGATGCGGCGAAGCATTTCGAAATCCTGGCGCAGGTCTCGGCCATGCCGAGTTGGACGCGCAGCGCCGCCGCCTTCTGGGCCGCGCGTTCCTATATGCGCGCCGGCGATCCGAGCCGCGTCGTTTCCCTCCTCAGCTTTGCCGCGCGCAACGAGCCGAGCTTCTACGGCCTCTTGGCCGAGCGCCTCTTGGGCGAGGACCCGCAAACCGGCTTCGCCGATCCGGTGCTGTTGCCCGGCGATTTCGACCGCATCGTGCAGGACTTGCCCGCCCATCGCGCGGTGGCGCTGTGGCAGATCGACGAAAAGGGCTACGACAATTTCGTCAATACCGAGTTGAACCGCGCCTTCGGCGAGTCCGCCGATCTGAAGCTCGACGCCGCCTTCGCCGCGCTGGCGCGGGCGCTCGATGTTCCCAACCTCGAACTGCGCGCCAGCGAGACCAGCGCCGCGCGCGGCTTGCTGCTCACCGGCCTGTTTCCCATCCCGCAGTACAAACCGCTGGGCGGCTACACTATCGATCCCTCGCTGGTGCTGGCGTTCGTGCGCATCGAAACCCGTTTCCAGGCGCAAGCCATCTCGCCGGCCGGCGCCAAAGGCCTGATGCAACTGATGCCCGCGACCGCGGCGCATATCGGCGGCAAGGGCGCCTGGGACCAATTGTTCGATCCCAGCTACAATATGAGCCTGGGGCAGCGCTATATCGCCCAGCTGCTCGACCGCTACGGCGGCAATCTCGTCGAGTTGGGCGCGGCCTACAACGCCGGCCCGATGAAGGTCACGCAGTGGTTGGCGGCGCGCGACGGCAAAGAAGACGATGCGCTGATGTTCATCGAAAGCATGCGCGCGCCCGAAACGCGATCCTACGTCAAGCGGCTGCTGACCTATTACTGGATGTATCACCGCCGTAACGACGACGCCGCGCCCAGTCTCGACGAAGTCGCGCACGGAGCCTGGCCGATCTATCACGCCCCGCTACAGTCCGCGCCGCCGCCGCCGCCGACGGACACCGACGAGGACGACGATGATGATGATGATTCCCCATCGACTTGACGAAACGCGCGCCTTCGTGCCCGTCCGCATCGCGGTGATGACGGTATCCGACAGCCGCGATGCCTCCAACGACACCTCCGGCGATACGCTGGCGGCGCGCATCGCCGAGGCCGGGCACATCCTCGCCGCGCGGACCATTCTGCCCGACGACCGGGCGCGCATCGCGGCGCAGCTTCGCGCCTGGATCGACGATCCGGCGGTCGACGCCGTGATCTCCACCGGCGGCACCGGCCTGACCGGACGCGACGTGACGGTGGAAGCGTTCCGTTCCCTGTTCGAGAAGGAGATCGACGGATTCTCGGTGCTCTTCCATCAGATCAGCGCCGAGAAGATCGGAACCTCGACAATTCAATCCCGCGCCTGCGCCGGCGTGGCGAACGGCACATATCTGTTCGCCCTGCCAGGCTCGCCCGGCGCGGTGAAGGACGCCTGGGACGGCATCCTGAAATGGCAGTTCGACATCCGCCACAAGCCCTGCAATTTCGTCGAGATCATGCCGAGGTTGAGGGAGAACTGAGGGAATCTACCCCAGCCGCGCCAGCACGCGCGTCGGCAGCCGCAGCGCGTGAAGCACCGTCAGCGTGAGATTGCAAAGAGCGCTCGGCCGCGCCACGGTTTTGTTCACCGCCCGCGCGCGCAGCATCACCAGACGGCGCACGCCGATGCGGCGCACCAGGTCCACATCTTCCATCGCGCCCTCGCGATAGCCGCCGAGCTTGTTGTACAGCCGCTTGGGGATCAGCAGCCCCTGATCGCCGTAGGGCAATTTGAACAGCCAGCAGCGCAGCGCGGTCAGCGCCTCCGCGCGGCGCGACGGCCCATCGAACTCGTCGAGTCCGAAGCGGAACGCGGCAGCCCGCAAATGCTCTATCGTCACGTGTGAAATGAAATTCTCCGCCTCGACTTCCCAATCGGGATCGAGCGCCGTTTCGGGATGCAGGAAAAGGATCCAGTCGCTGCGCGCGGCCTTGGCCCCGGCGGCAAGCTGCGAGGCGCGCGTCTTGCCCGCCTGCACCACATGACAGCCGGCCGCGTCGGCGAGCGCGAGCGTGTCGTCGTTCGAGCCGCCGTCGGCGACGATCACTTCCTTCACCACGCCATGCACGGTCGCCCCGATCAGGCTGTTGAAACAGCGCGTCAGGGTCGTTTGGCAGTTATGTGTCGGGATGACGACGCTTATCATGCAGCGCAATATGAACGATGACGCAGCGGGCGCAAGTAAATTTCCCGTCGCAGGGATTATAGGGACAGGTTGTTGCGTGGAAATAATTCCTGATCTGAGAACTTATGAGGCGTTTTCAAGCGCGGGGTCGTCCACAGCTTCCACAAAGTCAGCGCCAAATACCTGCCGCTGTACGTCGCGGAATTTCAATTTCGCTATAACAATCGCTTGAACGCAGATATTTTCGGAGAAGCGTACGAGCTATGTGACATTTTATAACCAATTTGTTTGCACAGGATCAGTGTGCGCACGAAAAATCCGTTTTTGTTGATAATACTGATCACCACATATTACCTGGATCAGTGCATCATAGATGCCAGGAGCAAGCGCCACATAAGCCTGTTCGCGAGGATCGTAAATTGATGGCCCTTGTTTAATGCAATGGATCACAGCGAATGCAGCATGAAAGTGCGGTCGGCAATTCGCCTCAAAGCTTATTTCTCTTCTTACTGGGTCATTGATCATTGCAGGTATCTGCATTGCCACAAATTCTCTTGTTCCCTGCTTTAAGATGTTAATTGATGCATTGATTTCTCCAGTTTCGCGCCTTACTCCGATGCGCCTTAGGCTCAGGACTCATTGATTGATCCAGAAGATGACGATAGCTGCGATGCAGATGGCAGAGAAGAAGGTGTGTGCGCAGCGGTCATAGCGGGTGTGGATGCGTCGCCAGTCTTTGAGCTTTCCGAACATGTTTTCGATCTTGTGGCGCTGGCGGTAGAGCGCGCGGTCGTGAGGGATTGGCACTCTGCGGTTGGCTTTTGACGGGATGCAGGGAGTGATGCCACGTTCGGCCAGGACGTTGCGGAACCAACCGGCGTCGTAGCCTCTGTCGCCGAGCAACGTTTTGGCTGGCGGCAAGGCATCAAGCATCAGGGCCGCGCCCTTGTAGTCGCTCATCTGGCCTTCACTGAGCAGCATCACCAGCGGGCGGCCCTCGCCATCGCACACCGCATGGAGTTTGGAGTTCAAGCCACCCTTCGTGCGCCCGATACGTCGGGGAACAGCCCTTTTTTGAGCAGACTGGCAGCGGTGCGGTGAGCCTTAAGGTGGGTGGCGTCGATCATCAGCCGGTCAGGCTTGGCGCCCTTGCCCGCCAGTTCGGCAAAAATCCGGTTGAACACGCCCAGACGGCTCCAGCGGATGAAGCGATTGTAGATCGTCTTGTGCGGGCCGTAATCCTTCGGCGCGTCACGCCAACGCAACCCATTGCGGATCACGAAGACAATCCCCGAGATCACACGCCGATCATCGACACGTGCGACGCCATGAGACAACGGGAAATACGGTTCAATCCGGCGCATCTGCGCACGCGACAGCCAGAACAAATCACTCATCGAAGCACCTCCCGGCGCCAACAATGAATCAACCCTTCGCCATCTCCGCAAGCAAATTAATAGGTCCTGAGCCTAGAAGTGAACTAGTTACCGGCTTGTTTTTAACGCAAAAAATTAAGTTCTTCCCATCTGATCCTGTGAATTCAGTGAATTCAAAGCTCAGCTTCGGACGCCCCCATAGCATTTGTGCAAGTGGAGATATGGCCATGACCAGCGCCACGATGCTGATAAAAATGCCGATCATCCCCAGCACGACTCCCGTATCCATGCTATCCATTCCTTCGAGGCGGCAACTCCGCCTCCCAGGGCCGAAGATACCGCCGCTGGTCTCCATATGGGACCGCATTCCAGCGAGAGTAGGGATGGGGACTTTGTTACTGCTAAGTACCTGATAATCGCCTTCCCCAAATATGTACTTGCTTTGTTCTAATTCCTTCCCTATATTCCTCCCACCATGACAACGGTCCTAGACAGAACCGCCGATCCACGCCTGTTGCGCGGGAGGGGCGCCGTATCCAATGCCGCCGGGCGCTACGAGCGCCACGCCCGCGTGCTGATCGACGATGGCTGGGATGACGGCTGGCGCGAGGGCGACGACGCGCCTCCTCCCCTGCGCACCGAGGTCATCGCCGACGCCACGCGCACGATCATTACGCGCAACCAGTCGCCGGACATTTCCTTCGACCGCTCGATCAATCCCTATCGCGGCTGCGAGCATGGCTGCATCTATTGCTTCGCGCGGCCGACGCACGCCTATCTCGGCATGTCGCCGGGCGCGGATTTCGAATCCCGCCTGTTCGCCAAGCCCAACGCGGCGGCGCTGCTGGCCAAGGAATTGTCGGCGCCCGGTTATGTGCCGAAGACCATCGCCATCGGCACCAACACCGATCCCTATCAGCCCATCGAAAAGAAGTTCCGCATCATGCGCGGCGTGCTGGAGGTGCTGCGCGATTTCAAACATCCCGTCGGCATCGTCACCAAATCGCCGCTGGTGCTGCGCGATATCGACATCCTGGGCGAGATGGCGGACATGGGGCTGGTCCGCGTGGCACTGTCGGTCACCACGCTCGACCGCAAGCTGGCGCGCGCGATGGAGCCACGCGCCGGAACGCCTGCGCGCCGCCTGGAGGCTGTTGCGGCGCTGAGCGGCGCGGGCATTCCCACCGCCGTGATGTTCGCGCCGGTGATCCCCGCGCTCAACGACGACGAAATGGAAAGCGTGCTCGCCGCGGCGCGTGATGCCGGCGCGCGCTCGGCCGGCTATGTGCTGCTGCGCCTGCCGCTGGAGATCAAGGATCTGTTCCGCGAATGGCTGGAGGCGAACCGTCCCGACAGCGCCAAGCATGTGATGTCGCTGATCCGCCAGATGCGCGGCGGCAAGGATTACGACGCCCAGTGGCACACCCGCATGCGCGGCACCGGGCCCTACGCCGAAATGATCGCGCGGCGCTTCCATATGGCGGTCAGACGGCTGGGATTGAACAAGGATAGCAAACCGCTGGCTACCCGCCTGTTCAAACCGCCGCCGCGCACGGGCGATCAACTCGCGCTATTTTAGGCTTGCCGTGTTTCAATCCCCGATGCCGGGATCGATTTCTTTTGCCTTGGCGATGTCGGCATTGCCGCCGGCGGTGTCGCCGTTCTTGCTCTTCGCCACGCCGCGATTGTAGTAGGGCATCGCATCACGCGGATCCAGTTTGATCGCCCGGTCGAAATCTTTGATCGCGCGGGCATATTGGCCCATAGCAGAATAGACGGCGCCGCGATTGCTCCAGACGTTTTGATCGGACGGCTTCAGCGCGATCGCCCGGTCGAAATCTCGGATCGCATTGTCGTTGTTGCCGGTGTCGAAGTAGGCAATGCCGCGATAGTAGTAAGCCTCTTCGAAATCCGGCTTCACCGCGATCGCCTGATTGAGGTCTTCGAGCGCGCTGTTGTATTGGCTCGTCTCGAGATAGTCGGCGCCGCGATGGGTATAGGCCGAGGCCAGTTCCTCTTTCGACAGCGTGTTCGACTCGATCAGCGATGTGCAGGCCTGGATGCCCGTATCGCCGCCGATGATGCAGCTGTCCCAGGTGTCTCCTGCATTCGCGCGGACTGACGCCAATAGCATCGCCGCGCCCGCCAGCGCCGCACAAAACAGCGCGTTGACTTTCCGCATCATGACAGTCTCCTCCGGAGGAACTTCAGGGGTTCAAGTCGGAGCTGATGCTTGGATCGAGCCCCTTCGCCGTCGCGATGTCGGCATCGCCGCCTGCCTCGTCGCCCATTCTCTTTTTCGCCAAGCCGCGATCGTAGTAGCCGAACGACGGCAGCGGACCCAATTCGATCTCCCGGTCGAAGTCCTGGATCGCGCGGGCGTATTGGCCCAGCTGATAGTAGGACTTGCCGCGATAGCCGAAAGCGTTCCCATCGTTGGGCTTCAGCGAGATCGCCTGGTCGAAATCCTGGATCGCCTGGTCATACTGGCCCTTGCCGTAGAAGTCGACGCCGCGATCGCTGTAGGCTTCGCCCAAGTCTGCGCCGGTTACGGTTCCCGACTGGATCACCGACGTGCAGGCCGCGATGGCCGCATCGGCATTGTAGTAGTCGTTTTCGCAGATGAACCAATCCGCTTGCGTATCCGCGCGGGCGGGCGCCGACAGCATCGCCGCGCCCGCCAGCGCCGCACAAAACAGCGCGTTGAATTTCCACATCATGACCGTCTCTCCCATTCGAGCAGCTTGACGGAACCCGAGCATTCCTCCCCCGCCTTGCGTCTGGGATTGGCCCAACGCTCATCGCAAGCCTCGTCAACGCAAGCTTACCTAAAGATAAGGTGTGAGAGTGCGAACCAGTCCGAACAAAGAATTTGCGCCCCTGCATCCAAACCCGCCTCTTCTTGCATCTCACGGGCGAAGGCAGAGCTAGAATGGGGTTCGACATGCGCTCAAGCGGCAGCAACGGCCACCGGCACGCAAGCCCGATCCGATCCAATATCTTCCAGATTTGCGTCGGCCTTGCGCTTGCCGTGTTCTTGTTCCAGGCCGACCGCATGATTTCGGCGCTCGGCGCCGAGGATGAGTTGCCCCCTGCAGTCGTAAGCAAGGACGTGTTTGCCGTCGGCATTCACGTCGTCAAGCTTGAATGCGGTTACATGGCCGCTGTCCTCAACCGCGTGGTAAAGATCGGCGCAACGCCTTGTCACCTTACGACAATCTTCAGATGAAGCAGGGGGGTGCAAGCGTGCCCAGGCGAAACTAAGTCCGCGCCCCCGCATCCAAAACCGCCTCGCCCTGCATCTTAGGGGTGAATGCAACGCCTGAAAGGGGCTGGAAACGATGGAATTCGGGAACTTTGCGGTAGCGCCGTACGTAGTGTTCTGGGGAGCGATTGTCCTCTTCGTGCTGATCGGCAGCTTTTTCAAATACAAAACACGCGAGAGCAAGCACCGCATGATCGAGAGGCTCGTGGAGAAAGGGCAAACCCTTTCGCCCGAACTGCTCGCCAGCATCAGCAACGGCAATGGCCATGACGACCGGCGTGGAAGCCCGATCCAATCGGGCATTTTCCTGATGTGCATCGGCATCGCGCTGGCGGTTTTCTTCTGGGCTCTGAGCGGCGGCAGCGGAGTTTTCCACGGCGTCGGCACGCCTAGCTGGCTGCTCGTGATCGGCATTTTTCCGTTCATGATCGGTTTAGCTCGCTTTATCGGCGGCCTGACAGAGAGGCGTTCGCCGAAGTGAGGCGCTATGCTGGGCCGTGATGAGCGAAAGCGAATGGTTGGCGCGCGAAGCCGCGGCGGGAGACGCCGCGGCCTTCGGTGTGCTCGTGCGGCAGCATCAGTCCAAGCTGCGCGGCTTCCTGCTGCGCATGACGAAAGGCAATCATGCGCTGGCAGACGATCTAGCGCAGGAGACGTTCCTGGAAGCGTTCCGCAAGATCGCGCAATTCAGCGGCGGCGGGTCGTTCTTCGGCTGGCTCTGCGCCATCGGCTATTCGCGCTATCTCATGGAGGCGCGCAAGCGCAAGCTGGAAAACCTGGACGAGGCGGGGAACCTGTCGGACGACGCGCCCGAGCCGGAAACCGCGAGCCTCGCGCGGCTCGATCTCGAAAAGGCGATGGCGCGCCTGGCGCCGGCCCAGCGCGCGGCGCTGACGCTGTGCTTCGCGCTCGGGCTTTCGCACGAGGAGGCAGCGGCAGCGTTGAACATTCCGCTTGGCACGCTGAAATCGCATGTTAATCGCGGCCGCGAAAAGCTTTCGGCCATGTTGGACGCCTGGCGTATAAAGGCTGTGTCATGAGTATCGACGATCTGCTGAACCACCCGCTGAGTTCCATTGCCGACGACGGTTTCTCCGAACGCGTCATGGACGAAGTCCGCGCACACCGCCGCCGTCGGCTGTTCGTGACTGCCGCGAGCGTGGCGGCCTGCGTCGTGCTGGCGTTGCTGATCCTACCCTTGCGGATGATCGGCACAGAGTTAGGCCTTGTCGTTCCCCAGATCGCCAGTTTGGAGGCGCTGAATATCACCGCCGCGGTGGTCGTGCTTTCGCTGCTGCTCGAACGGCAGTTCGCCCGGCTATAGTTGCCGGGTTATAACCGTGCGATGCCGAATTATGCTTACGAGTCGCGCGTTCTCGCCCGGATTCCGGGATACGTCGCCGGCGTGGACGAAGCCGGACGCGGACCGCTGGCGGGGCCGGTGGTCGCCGCGGCGGTAATCTTCGACAGGAAGCGCATCCCCAAGAGGCTCGATGATTCCAAAAAGCTGCGTGCTGCGGTGCGCGAAGATTTGTTCGCGCGCATTATGGACAAGGCGATTGCGGTCGGCGTCGGCGAGGCGAGCGTCGACGAAATCGATCTCGTGAACATCCGCCAAGCGACGCATCTGGCGATGGCCCGCGCCGTGCGCGCGCTGTCGCCCGCGGCCGTCTTCGCGCTGGTCGACGGCAACGACGTGCCCGCCTTGCCCTGCCCGTGCAAGGCCATTATCGGCGGCGACGGGCGCTCGGTTTCTATCGCCGCCGCCTCAATCATCGCCAAGGTGACGCGCGACCGGCTGATGATGGTGCTGCACGAACAGCATCCCGAATATGGCTGGCTGGCCAACAAGGGCTACGGCACGCCGGAGCATCTTTCTGCACTGAAACGGTTCGGGGCGTGCCCTCACCACCGCCGCAGCTTTGCGCCTGTCCACAACATGTTGTGTGCATCGAATCCTGTGGACTCAATCTGAATCCCCTATAACGCTTTGATTCATAAGACTCTTGACCTGTGGACTTACACGAATCACTGTCGCCGTCCTTTGTGGATGAAACGGGCGGGACATGACGCAGCTGAAACTGGAAGACGCGCTGGATCGGGTGATCGAGGGCGATTGCGTGGAAAAAATGCGGGCGCTGCCCGAAGGCTGCGCCGATCTGATCTTCGCCGACCCGCCCTACAACCTCCAGCTCAAGGGCGAACTGCGCCGTCCCGATAATTCCAAGGTCGACGCCGTCGACGATCATTGGGACCAGTTCTCCAGCTTCTCGGAATATGACCGCTTCACCCGCGAATGGCTGACCGAGGCGCGGCGCGTGCTGAAGGATAGCGGCGCGCTGTGGGTGATCGGTTCCTATCACAATATTTTTCGCGTCGGCGCGATCCTGCAGGACCTCGGCTTCTGGATGCTCAACGACGTGATCTGGCGCAAGTCCAATCCGATGCCGAACTTCCGCGGCCGTCGCTTCACCAACGCGCACGAGACCTTGATCTGGGCGGCTAAGAACGCCAATCAGAAAAGCTACACCTTCAATTACGAAGCCATGAAGGCCCTGAACGACGATCTGCAGATGCGTTCGGACTGGACCTTGCCGATCTGCGCCGGCGGCGAGCGGTTGAAAGACGAGGACGGGCAAAAAGCCCATTCGACACAGAAGCCGGAGAGCTTGCTTTATCGCGTCATCCTTTCCTCGACCAAGCAAGGCGACGTGGTGCTCGACCCCTTCTTCGGCTCCGGCACGACGGGCGCTGTGGCGCGCAAGCTGGGACGGCATTTCATCGGCATCGAGCGCGACAAGGATTATGCCCGCATTGCTCGTTCGCGCATCGCCGACATCGAACCGGCGGACGGCGAAGCCATCGAGACGACCAAATCCAAACGCGCCGAGCCGCGTATCCCCTTCGGCTGGGTGGTCGAGCGCGGGCTCTTGCCGCCAGGCACCGTGCTGCAAGGCCAGCAGAAAAAGCATCGCGCCAAGGTTCGCGCCGACGGCACGCTGGTCTGCGCCGACGCCACCGGCTCGATCCATCAGATCGGTGCGCATGTGCAGGGGCTCGATGCCTGCAACGGCTGGACCTTCTGGCAATTCGAATTGAACGGAAAGCTGGTGCCGATCGACGTTCTGCGTCAGCGCCTGCGCGCGGATTTGGCCTAACCTTTCCTCCCCCGTTTACGGGGGAGGTGGCGCGCAGCGCCGGAGGGGGCATCGAACGCGTACGCCACGATCTTGCGCATCACGGTGGGAAGAGCGGCATCTTTCAATTTCGCTGCAGGAACCCATTGCTCTTTTAACTCGTCATGGCCGGGCCTGCCCCGGCCATCCAGTTTTTCTTTCTTCAAAAAGTCTATGTCACCTGGGTGGCCCGCATTTGCGGGCCATGACAATTTTGATTTGTTCTCCACCTCCGCCGTCCACACTTCAATCTCCAATTCGAAATGCGTGAAGGTGTGGCGCACGAGACCGGGCAACTTCTTCCACGCCGCGCGGAACGGCGCTTGTGACAGCGCGTCCTTGGTCGAAGGAAATTTCTCGCCCCACGGTCCCAGCGGCGGCTGCAGCATTCCGCCGAGCAAGCCTTTTTCCGGCCGCTTGACCAGCAGCACCGCGCCGCCCTTATCGCGCGCCACGAACGCCGCCCCGCGCCGCAGCGGCCGCGCCGGCTTCGGCGCTTTTACCGGCAGCGTCTCGGCGATGCCGCGTTTGCGCGCCTCGCAATCATCCGCCAACGGACAATTCCCACAAGCCGGCCGCTTCACCGTGCACACGCCGGCGCCCAGATCCATCAGCGCTTGTGCGAAATCGCCCGCCCGCTTCTCGGGCACCAGCGATCTGCCGAGCGCCAGCAGCTTGGCCTTCGCGCCGGGCAATGGCTTTTCCACCGCGAACAATCGCGCGATCACCCGCTCGGCATTGGCGTCCATGGCGGCTTCGCGCGCGCCAAACGCAATCGCGGCGATTGCGCCCGATGTGTAAGCCCCCACTCCCGGCAGCTTCCGCAACTCAAGGGCGGTTGCTGGAAACCGGCCGTCCATTTCATCCACAACCATCTTTGCCGCCTTATGCAGGTTGCGGGCGCGCGCGTAGTAGCCAAGCCCCGCCCAGGCGGCCAGTACGTCGTCCAACGGCGCCTTCGCCAGCGCCCGCACCGTCGGCCAGCGCGCAATGAATTTTCGGTAATAGGCGGCGACCGCCTGCACCGTGGTCTGCTGCAGCATGATCTCCGACAGCCACACGCGATAAGGGGCGGCCGCCTCGCCCGGCTTGGCGCGCCAGGGCAGCTCGCGCCTATGGACGTCGTACCAAGCGAGCAAACGCTGTGCGTGACTGCGTCGAGGCCTTTGCTTGGGCGGGTGTGTACCGTGCATAATCCCCACCATGACCCGATCTGCCAAAGACGAACAACCGCAGCGTCGCAACTGGGTATCGGCCTTGGCGCCGGGCGCCGCCGTGGCGGCCCAGGCCGCCTTCACCCGCGCGGGGTTCTCCGACCCGACCCTGGTGCTGCGCTGGGAGGAGATCGCAGGCCCCGAAACCGCCCGGCTGGCTCGCCCCATTCGGCTGTCGGAAGGCCCAAACGGCGGCGTTCTAACCCTCAAGGCCGAACCCGGTGCGGCCCTGTTCCTGCAGCATGAGACCAGGCCGCTGTGCGAGCGCATCAACGGCTATTTGGGCCGGCAGGCGGTCTCCCGCCTGCGATTCGTGCAAGGGCCGCTGGCCGCCCGTCCCGCCCCGCCGGCCCGCAGACCGCCGCCAGGCAGCATTTCTCCGTCCGATCCGGTACAAAAATACCAAGGGCCGGAGGGGCTGCGCGCGGCACTACTGGACCTTGCCCGCGCCCGTCGGAGTCTGACTAATATGGGCGGCTGATAGCCTGTCCAATTCATTTTTTAGATGTGGAGAGAACAATGGCTCTTAGGGACCTGCTCAACGACGCCCTGAACTCGACGCCCGCCGACAACGCGCGCCGCCTTGCGACACTGCAAGAGGTTCTGGCCGCGGTCGATGCGCACGAAGGCGCCACGGACGCCGATGTTCATGCGGCCATCACCAAAATCATCGCGGAACGCGAGCAAAAGGCGGCAAGCTTCGCCGCGGCGGGCCAAACCGAGCTGGCAAAGGCCGAACGCTTCGAGATCGACGCCCTGCGCGCTTTCCTGCGCTCCCCCGGCGTCTCCCAACCTGCGGCCCCGGCCAAGAAAGCCAAGCCTGCCGTGACGGGCGAAAAGCCAAAGACCGCAGAAGCCACGCCAATCTTTTCGCGCACCCAGATGATCATCGGTGCGGCCGCGGTCGTTGTCCTCGCCGTCGCGGCGATTCTTTATTTCTTCGTTTTCAACCCTGGCTCGAGCGACGACATGACGCTCGCCAACGGCCAGAATACGCCGATCCAGGTCTACGAGTACGATCGCACGCTCGGTTCGCCCAAAGCGCCGATCACGATGCTGGAATACGCGGCGCCCGTCTGTCCGCATTGCGCCCGTTTCGACGAGACGGTCTTTCCGCTGCTGAAGAAAACCTACATCGATACCGGCAAGGTCTTCTATATCTTCCGGGTCTTCCCGATCCAGCCGGCCGACGGCGCGGCAGAATCGATCGCGCGCTGTTTGCCTGCGGATAAGTATTTCTGGTTCATTGACCTTCTGTTCCGGAATCAGAAAACATGGGATCCGGAGTATGGCATCACGGACGTGCGCGGCGGACTCATCCAAGTTGCCCGCATCGCCGGAATGACCACCGAGAAAGTCGACCAGTGTATCGCGGATAAGGACGAGCAGGACCGCATCAATCAAGTCGCCCAGGATGGCGAGACAAAATACGGCCTTCAAGCCGTGCCCACTCTCATAATCAACGGAACCGTATGGGAGACCGGGGGCGTGGAATGGTCGCAATTGCAGGCAAAACTCGATTCCCTGCTGTCCAAACATTAGCCGGGCAGCGCAGCAGCGTAGGACGGCGCGTATCCGTTGAGGTTCAATAGACTAAGGCTTTCCGGTTTTAAGTCGTTCGTGGAACCGACCGAGCTCATTATCGAGCCCGGGCTGACGGCGATCGTCGGCCCGAACGGCTGCGGCAAGTCGAATCTGTTCGACGCGCTGCGCTGGGTGATGGGCGAAGCGCGGCCCACCTCGGTGCGCGGCAGCGAGATGGACGATGTCATCTTCGCGGGCTCGGCGGCGCGTCCGGCGCGCAACATGGCCGAGGTTGCTCTTACCATCGACAATTCCGACCGCACCGCCAATCCGCCTTACGACGATTTCGAAACCATCGAGATTTCGCGGCGCATCGAGCGCGAGGCCGGATCGGTCTATCGCATCAACGGGCGCGACGTGCGCCAGCGCGATGTGCAGATTTTCTTCGCCGACGCATCTTCGGGCGCCGCGTCCACCGCCTTCGTCCGTCAGGGACAGATCAGCCAGCTGATCAGCCAGAAGCCGCTTGCACGCCGCGCCATTCTGGAAGAAGCGGCGGGCATCACCGGCCTGCATCAGCGCCGCCACGAGGCCGAACTGCGCCTGCGTGCGGCTGAAGCCAACATGTCCCGGCTCGACGACGTCATCCGCGAAGTGGAAGGACAGTTACAGAGCCTGAAGCGCCAGGCCCGCCAGGCTTCGCGCTATCGCAACCTCTCCGGCCATATCAGGCGCGCCGAAGCGCTGGCGCATTATCTGCGCTGGACGGCCGCCCAAGTGCGCGCCAAGGCCGCCGCCGAAGCGCTTGCCGCCGCGGCTGCGGTGGTCGCGAGCTGCACGGAACAAGCGGCGCAGGCCTCCACTGTGCAAGCCGAGGCCGCTGCCACGCTGCCGCCTTTGCGCTTGTCCGAGGCGGAGAAAGCCGCCGCCCTGCATCGCTTGGTGCTGGAGCGCGAAGCCTTGGAGGCCGAAGAAGCCCGCGCCCGCGAGCTGGCCCAGTCGCTGCGCCAGCGCATCGCCCAGACCGCGCAGGACATCGAACGCGAGCGCACGCTGCACGGCGACGCCGAAACCGCGTCGGCCGCCCTCGCCGCCGAAGCGAACGAACTCGAAGCCGCCCAGGAACGCGCCGACCAGGACATCGCCGAAGCGCAAACTCGCGCCGCCGAACTGAACGAGGTGTTGGCGGATGCCGAGCGCCTGCTCGAACGGCTGACCTCCGAATTGGCCGAACGCAACGCCCGCCGATCGAGCCTGGAACGCTCGCGCGCCGTCGCCGCCGAATTGGCGGAAACCAGCAGCCAGCAGCTTGGGGAGGCCGAATCTCGCCTCGCCGCCGCGATCGAAGGCGTGGCGGATGCGCCCGACGTGCGCGCCGCAGAAACTGCCGCCGACAACGCGCGCGCCTTGGCGCAGACCGCCGCCGTGGCTGTGGCAGAAGCGCGCGCCATGCTGACCGAAGCCGAACTCGCGGAGCAGCAGAAGCGTGCGCCTCTCGAAGAGGCCGAGCGCGAGGCGCAACGCCTGTCCGCCGAAGCCAAGGCGTTGAGCGATTTGTTGCGCCCCGAAGGGCAAAGCCTGTGGCCTCCGCTGGTCGACTCCGTCACGGTCCTGCCCGGTTACGAGGCTGCGCTCGCAGCCGCGTTGGGCGACGATTTGCAGGCCCCGCTCGACGAAGCCGCGCCGCATCATTGGCGCGATCTTGGCGCATTCGACGAGACCGTGCCGCTGCCCGACGGCGCCAAGCCGCTGGCGGAATTCGTTACGGGCCCGCACGCGTTATCGCGCCGGCTGGCGATGACCGGCATCGTTTTCCCCGATCAAGGTTCGGCGCTGCAGAAGGATTTGAAAGCCGGCCAGCGTTTGGTGTCGCCGCGCGGCGATCTGTGGCGCTGGGACGGTTATCGCGCTTCCGCCGACGCACCGTCTGCAGCGGCGGTGCGCCTATCGCAGAGGAACCGGCTGGCGGCGCTGGAAGAACAAATCGCTGGAGCCAAGGATACCCGCGCCGCGGCGTTTGCCGATTATTCGGCGGCCAAGGCACAGGCCGAGGCTGCGCGCGAAGCCGTCCGCGCTGCGGAGCAAGACGAACGCCGCCACGAGCACGCCATCATCGCGGCTCAGGAAGCTTCCACCATTGCCGTGCGCGCGGCGGCCGAGCGCGCCTCGCGGCTGGCCTCTCTCGAAGCCGAAATCCGCCGCCTGACGCAGTCGCGCGACACCGCGCGCGAGGCCGAACAGCAGGCCGCCCTGGCGCTCGGCGAACTCGGCGACGGCGCCGCGCTCGCTCAGAGCGTCGCCAATGCGCGCGAACGGGCAAGCGAAGACCGCGCCGCCAACTCGAATGCCCGCGCGGCACTAGACGGGCTGAAGCGAGACGGCGAAGCACGCAGCCGACGCTTGTCGGTGATCGGCGACGAACGCGCACGCTGGGAAGGCCGCCGCAGCGCCGCCGCCGAGCATATCGCCGAACTGGACCGCCGTTCCGTCGAGCTTGACCAGGAACTGGTCGCCGCCGAATCACTGCCGCAAGCCATCGCGGAGAAGCGCGGCGGCTTGCTCGACGCCATCGGCATCGCCGAAACCGAGCGCGCGCAGGCCGGCGATGCGCGCGCCGAAGCGGAAACCCGTTTGGCCGAAGCCGACAAGGTCGCCAAGGCCGCGGACCACGCGCTGTCGGTGGCGCGCGAGGAGCGCGCCCGCGAAGAGGCTTTGCTGGAAGGCGCCGAGGCGCGCATCGCCGAACTCAGCGGCCGCATCCGCGACGAACTGGAAATCGCGCCGGACGATTTGGCCGAACGCGCCGAAATAAAGGACGGCGAGGAACTTCCTCCGCTCGAACAGGCCGAGAAGCGCGTCGAAAAACTCAAGCAGGAGCGCGAGCAGCTGGGCGGCGTCAATCTGCGCGCCGAGGAAGAAGCGGGCGAGCACGAACAGCGCCTCGCCACGCTGACCGCCGACCGCGACGATCTGATCGGCGCGATCGAACGGCTGCGCCGCGGCATTCAGAGCCTGAACCGCGAAGGCCGCGAACGGCTGCTGGCCTCTTTCGTGAAGGTGAACGAGAACTTCCAGACCCTGTTCACCAAGCTGTTCGGAGGCGGCGAAGCCAAGCTTACTTTCACCGAATCCGAGGATCCGCTGGAAGCCGGTCTGGAGATCTTCGCTCGCCCGCCCGGCAAACGGCTGCAGGCACTTTCGCTGTTGTCGGGCGGCGAACAGGCGCTGACGGCGATGGCGCTGATCTTTGCGGTGTTCCTGGTGAACCCGGCGCCGGTGTGCGTGCTGGACGAAGTCGACGCCCCGCTGGACGACGCCAATGTCGAGCGTTTCTGCAATCTGCTCGACGAAATGACCCGCATCACCCAGACGCGATTCCTGGTCATCACGCATCATGCCTTGACCATGTCGCGCATGCATCGGCTGTTCGGCGTCACGATGGCTGAGCGCGGCATCAGCCAGCTGGTCTCGGTCACCCTGGCCGAAGCGGAACGCGTCGCGGCGGAGTAAAGGCGGCCTTTTCGCCGCGCCAATGATTTGCCAAGAGATTCCAAGGCGTTGCGTCAATTCGCGCATGCTTGACGCCTTTTTGCCCTGCCCCTATGGTCCCGCCCGCTTTCGAACCGCGCCGCGAAATGTTCAACGGCAAAGCGGGGAGCCGGTTGCATATGCCTCCTCCCAAACCCGACGATCTGCAGCGCCTGGGTGAGCGCATAGACGAGGCCGAGCGGCAACGCTCGCAGCGGACGAAACCTGCCCCGGCAATGTCGTCGTCGGGCATTGCTTTCCGTTTTGCGACGGAAATGGTTTCGGCGCTCCTGGTGGGCGGCGGCTTGGGATGGGGCATCGATTGGGCCTTCGACCATTGGTCGCATTTACAGACGCGCCCGTGGGGGATGGTTGTGATGGTCGTGCTGGGCGCGGCGGCTGGAATCCGCAACGTGATGGCGGCCGCGAAAGAGATAAACGCCGAGATGGCGAAAAAAGACGTGGAGAAATAGCACCGTGGCCATGAACCCCATGGAGCAGTTCGAGGTGAAGCCGATCCTGCAGCAACCTTTGCTGCATATCGGCGGCCACGACATCTACTTCACCAACCAAGCCTTGTTCATGTGCGTCGTGGTGGCGGCGGTGACGCTGTTCCTGACGCTCGCCATGTCGCGCGGGCGCCTAGTGCCGTCGCGTACGCAATCCATGGCCGAGCTGTCCTACGAATTCGTCGCCGGCATGATCCGTTCGACCACGGGCGAGGATGGGTTGGTGTTCTTCCCCTTCGTCTTCGCCATTTTCATGTTCGTGCTGTTCAGCAATTTCCTGGGCCTGATCCCCGGCGCCTTCACGGTGACCAGCCAGATCGCGGTGACCTTCGCGCTGGCTGCTGTGGTCATGCTGACGGTGATCGTCACCGGCTTCGTCGTCCACGGGCTCGGCTTCTTCAAGCTGTTCGTGCCGAAGGCGCCGTTCCTGCTGCTGATTCTGCTGGTGCCGATCGAGATCATCTCGTTCCTGACGCGGCTGGTCAGCCTTTCCGTCCGTCTTTTCGCCAACATGCTGGCGGGCCACACGATGCTGCAGGTGTTCGCCAGCTTCGTGATCGCGCTGGGCGCCGCGGGCGGAATTCTTTCGCTGCTATCCATCACGCCGATGTTCATGATCGTCTTCATCGGCGCGCTGGAAATGCTGGTGGCATTCCTGCAGGCCTATGTGTTCGCGATCCTCACCTGCATCTACCTGAACGAAGCCCTGCATCTTCACGAACATCACTGAACCACCGAGGGAGTTTTTCGAAATGGATCTTCACGCAGCAAAAATGATCGGCGCGGGACTTGCCTGTATCGCGCTTGCCGGCGCCGGCAACGGCATCGGCATCGTGTTCGGCAGCTATCTGCAAGGCGCGTTGCGCAATCCGGGCGCGGCCTCAAGCCAGACCACCAACCTGCTGCTCGGCTTCGCGCTTTGCGAAGCGACCGGTCTCTACGGTCTGGTGATCGCCCTTATCATCCTGTTCACCTGACGATGGCCGCGCCAGCCACCGCCACGGGAACCGTCGCGCCGCAAGGCAACGCGTTTCCACCGTTCGCGACGGACACGTTCCCGAGCCAGCTTTTCTGGCTCGCGATCACGTTCGTCTTCTTGCTCGTGGTGATGTGGCGCATCGTCGGACCGCGCATGAGCGCGGTGTTCGGCGAACGCAAGGGGCGGATCGACGGCGATCTCGCGACCGCCGGCAAGCACCGCAAGGACGCCGAGGCGGCGCAAGCCGCCTACCAGTCCGCCCTGGCCGAGGCCCGCGCCCGCGCCCAGAAAGCAGCCGACGAAAATCGCAAACAGGTTGCCGCCGAGGTGGAAAAGGCCAAGGCCGCTGCGGAAGCCGAGGCTAAAGAGGCGGCGACCCAAGCCGAATCCAGGATCGCCGACATGCGCCAAGAGGCTGCAAAACATGTCACAATCGCGGCGCAGGATGCGGCAGCGGCTATTGTCGCGCGGCTGATTGGGGATACGGTATCTCCTCAGGAGGCCGAGGCGGCCGTCAGGGAATCGGGCGCCTGACGATGGGGAGGAATTGCCATGTCGACTTTTCGCCTCGCGACGGCGTCGCTCGCGATCGGCTTGGCGGTCTTTCTTCTTGTCATCCATCGCGCTGAGGTTCCGGGTATTTCGATGACCCTTTTCCAAAATCCTGAATTCTGGGTAGCCGTCGGCTTCGCCATCGTGCTGGCGATCTTCCTGCGCCTGCGGGTGCCGGCGATACTGGCCAAGCTGCTGGACGCGCGCGCCGGCGCCATCGCCAAGGAACTCGACGAAGCCAGGCGGTTGCGCGACGAAGCCGCCGCCGTGCTCGCCTCCTATGTGCAGAAAGCCGCGCAGGCCGAAAGCGAAGCCGCCGCGATCATTGCCGACGCCAAGACCGAAGCGGAACGCTTTGCCAAGGAAATGCGCACCCAGCTGCGCGCCCAGATCGACCGGCGCGCTCAGATGGCCAAGGAAAAGATCGAGCAGGCCGAAACCGCGGCGCTGTCCGAAATCCGCGGACTAGCGGCGGACGCCGCTACCACCGCGGCCGAAAAGCTGATCGCCGCGCGCATGGACGAAAAACGTGCCGCCACGCTGGTCGAAGCGAGCATCAAAGAACTGCCGGACAAGCTGAACTAGCTGCCGTTCGCATCCACCGGTGTCATGGCCCGCCTAGTGCGGGCCACCCAGGTGACGCCTGCGCGGTTTCGACCATAACCCTATTTTGTCGTGGCCGGGCTTGACCCGGCCATCCAGCAAAACAAAGAAATCTTCCGGCGCGCCAACGCCCGCCGACTGGATGGCCGCCTGCTTGCACTCCGGCCGCGCTTTGCGCGGACCGGGGTGGCGGCCATGACGAATTAGGATTTGGGGTCATTCCCCACGCTTAACGCGGTTCCATTCGAATTTAGGGGCTGACGTAGATAAGGGGATTATCTACGTCAGCCCCTTGATTTTTACCCCTTCTCCGGCAGCACCACCCGTATATGCAGCTCGCGCAATTGCTTCAGAGAGGCCTCGCTCGGTGCGTTCATCATCAGGTCTTCGGCCTGTTGGTTCATCGGGAACATGGTGACTTCGCGCAGGTTTTCCACACCCGCGATCAGCATGACGATGCGGTCGATGCCAGGCGCGGTGCCGCCATGCGGCGGGGCGCCGTAGCGGAGCGCATTCAGCATGCCGGCGAATTTCTCCTCGGTTTCCGCGCGCGCGTAGCCGGCGATCTCGAACGCCTTCAGCATCACATCGGGATCGTGGTTGCGGATCGCGCCGCTCGACAGTTCGATGCCGTTGCAGACGATGTCGTATTGATAGGCCTTGATGCTCTCGACGGTGGCGCGGTCGGCCGGATCGAGGGCCAGGAATTTCTCGCGGTCGAATTGCGGCATGGAGAACGGATTGTGCGAGAAGTCGATCTTCTTCTCGTCCTCGTTCCACTCGTACATCGGAAAATCGACGATCCAGCAGAATTTGAACTGGCCTTCGCGGATCAGGCCAAGCTCGCGGCCGAGGCGGATGCGCGCCGCGCCCGCCAGCGCCGCTGCACGCCCCTTCTTGGCGTCGGCCGAGAAGAACAGTGCATCGCCTGCTTTCACGCCGGCTTTCGCGGCCATCTCCGCTAGCGCAGCTGGCGGGATGAACTTTGCGATCGGCCCCTTGCCCGTCAGTGCGCCACTTTCCTCCTCGAACACGATATAGCCCAGCCCCGGCGCGCCCATCTCGGTCCGCGCCCAATCGTTCATCTTGTCGAAGAAGGAGCGCGGCTGGCTGGCCGCCCCCGGCGCGGGGATCGCCCGCACGGTCTTTTCCTTGAACGCCTTGAAGGCCACGTCCTCGCGCGCGAAGACGCTGGAAACATCGGCGATGACGATGGGGTTGCGCAGGTCCGGCTTGTCGACGCCGTATTTCAGCATCAACTCGTCATAAGCGATGCGCGGGAACGGCGCGGGCGACACGCTGCGGCCCTCTGCGAACTCCTCGAATACGCCGTGCAGAACCGGCTCAACCGCAGCAAAAACATCGTCTTGCGTCACGAAGCTCATTTCCAGGTCGAGCTGATAGAACTCGCCCGGCGAGCGGTCGGCGCGCGCGTCCTCATCGCGGAAACAGGGCGCGATCTGGAAATAGCGGTCGAAGCCCGCCACCATGATGAGCTGCTTGAACTGCTGCGGCGCCTGGGGCAGCGCATAGAACTTGCCCGGATGCAGCCGCGACGGCACCAGGAAGTCGCGCGCGCCTTCGGGCGACGACGCCGTCAAGATCGGGGTCTGGAATTCGGTGAAGCCCTGCTCGATCATCCGGCGGCGGATCGACGAGATCACCTTCGAGCGCAGCGCCACGTTCTTGTGCAGCCGCTCGCGGCGCAGATCGAGGAAGCGATATTTCAGCCGCGTGTCCTCGGGATATTCCAGGTCGCCGAACACCGGCAACGGCAGCTCCTGCGCCACCGATTGCACCGCCGCCTCTTCGATGCGGATTTCCACCTCGCCGGTCGGCAAGTCCTTGTTGACCGTGTCCTCGGAGCGGGCAACCACCGTGCCCGTCAGGGTCAGAACCCATTCGGAGCGCGCCTTGTCGACCTCGGCGAAGGCCGGGGCGTCCGGCTCGATCACGCATTGGGTGATGCCGTAATGGTCGCGCAGGTCGATGAACAAAAGCCCGCCATGGTCGCGCCGCCGGTTGACCCAGCCGGACAGCCGGGCGCGGCTGCCGACGTCCTTCTTGCGCAATTGGCCGCAGGTGTGAGTGCGATAGGCGTGCATGGCGGATTCCTTGAAAAAGGCCGGTATGTGGCGGCTTCGAGGGGGCTGGGTCAAGGGCCGAGTCGGCATCCCAATTATGCTTTATCTGTCGCAAAGAATGGCTAGGCTTCCGCACGATTTTCCAGGGATGCCAGCCTCATGACCCTCCAGCGCTTCGTTTTCACCCTGCTCTTCTGTCTGGCCGCGGCGCTGCCCGCCCAGGGCGGCCCCAAAAGGAACGTCGTGATCTTCGTGGCGGACGGACTGCGCTACTCCAGCGTAACCCCCGAGACCGCCCCCACCATGGCGAAGCTGCGCCGCGACGGCGTCGATTTCGGCAACAGCCATGCCGTGTATCCGACGCTGACCACCGCCAACGCCTCGGCCATTGCCACCGGCCATTTCCTGGGCGACACGGGCGACTACGCCAACACGCTCTATACCGGTTTCCCCGTTTCCTGCGAGCAGGGCATGGTCGTCGCCTTCCTCGAGGACGATTGCATCCTGCGCGAGGTAAAGGCGCATTACGTCAACGGCTATCTCGGCCAGACCACGCTTCTGCAGGGCGCGCGCGAGGCGGGATACGACACGATCCTGGTCGGCAAGCGCGGACCGCTGGCCATCCAGTATCTGCGGGCGCTGGACGGCAAGAACGACAGCGTCGACGGCCCCTTGGGCGTCTTTATCGACGACGCGACCAACCGTCCCACCAATGCCGACGGCACACCGACCAAGAGCACGACGTTGAGCGGGCAATTGGCCGCGGATGTTTTCCGCGCCACCGGCGCAGCCGCGCCGGCTTTAACCTCCACGCCTAATCTGGTCCAGCAATCCTATCTTTTGTCGGCAACGACCCAGGTTCTGATCCCGGACCTGAAAGATTCCGGCAAGCCGTTCGTGATGCTATTCTGGTCGCGCGATCCCGACGCCACCCAGCACGGCGCGCTCGACAGCGACGGCCAACTCATTCCCGGCATCAACAGCACCGACGCCCGCGCCGCCATCGCCAACGCCGACAACGATCTGAAAGGCATCCTGGACGCGCTGGAACAATGGGGCATGGCGGACAACACCGACGTCTTCGTGATCGCCGATCACGGCTTCTCGACCATCGCCAAAGGCATTCCCACGCCGCAAGGCACGCTGGAGCGAGCAACCCTGCCGGGCGGTTTCCTGGCGCTGGACATAGCCGAATGGCTGGGCAACCAGAAAGTCTTCGATCCGGATCGTTCGAACGCCGAACTCGATCTTTTGAGCGGCGAGCATCCGCAGAACGGTGACGCCCTGATCGGTCCCTCGCCCAATGCGCCGATGGCCGTCGTGACGGCGAACGGCGGCACGGATTTCATCTATGTGCCGGACGGTCCCGCGCGCCGCGCTACCGCCAAGCGCATCTTCGACAAGCTGCTGGAAGCGCCTTACGTCGGCGCGCTGTTCGTCAACGACGCGCTGCTCAAGAGCGGAAATCCGAAAGATTTTGCCGGCGCGCTGCCGATGAGCGACATCAACCTGATCGGCTCCTCCAACGTGCCGCAGCCCGCCATAGTGGTCGGCTTCCGCTCGTTCGTCGTGAAGGGGTGCAAGCTCGGCGAGCAGATGTGCACGGCGGAGATCGCCGACACCGGCCTGCACACCGGTCAGGGCATGCACGGCAGCTTCAGCCGCGCCGACACGCGCAATTTCATGGCGGCCATCGGGCCGGATTTCAAAACCGAATTCGTGGACGGCGCGCCCATCAGCAACGTCGACGTCGCGCCGACGATGGCGCACATCCTCGGCGTGACTCTGTCCGGGCCGGGCACGCTCAAAGGCCGCGTGATCGTCGAGGCGCTCAAGGGCGGCAAGCTGCCGAAGCCCCTCCGCCGGACAATCGTCTCACCGGCTGCGCCCAATGGGTTTCGCACCGTGCTCGACCTGGAAGAGGTCGGTTCCACACGCTATTTCAACGCGGCGGGCATGCCGGGGCGCACGGTCGGCTTGACGGCGAAGTAGATCGACGGGGGACAAGTGCTCCTGGAACGAAATTCTTGGTACGCAATTCTTGGGACAGGTAATCTGTTTCCAAACAACTGAGCAGGCGGTGTTATTGCAATGGATAACCTGTCCCCGAATTCCCCACCGAATTCCCCAGTGTTTGGAGGCGGTGGGAGCAAAAGAGATAAAGCTCTAGATCTACGGCTTATGCCGAGCGCTGAATTGTACGCGAAGCTGCTGGAGTTTGCTTAGTTCGTTGTTATCGATTTCCCTCAATACATTTTTGAGCATTTTTCTAACCAAATTGCATTGGTGGGCAACTACAAAGAAATCGCGGAACACGTAGGGGTCAATTCCCGGTGGTCGCTGATCCGGCTGTAATTGCTTTACTATTGCTTCGCCGTCCAACTTTGCGTTGGGAATGGCACTGAGAATATCATACCTAAACGACGACGACTGGACGTGGCTTTCGACCCTCCTAACCCAAGCTTGAGCCTCATCCATTTGACCGTTGCGAACTGTCGCATCTAGGGGACATTCTAATTCATGGATGATCGGGCATTCTTCAGCGAGCATTCTGATAACCGTTGACGACGCGCGATTTAACGCCCAATCCAATAGACGTAGCAAATCCCAGTGCGAGGCGGAATTGGCTTTGGTTACCTCCACGATTTCCTTCTGCAAGCTATTCCGCATCTCCCCGATTGCAGCGACAAATCTGTTATTGAGATCGGCAAGTCCTTGCTGGTTCTGATTTTCGACCCTATTGACCTGTTCTCGAACTGTCCTCAGCTCGGCTTCAACCGGCTTCTCCCCAAACACATTTGACACCGCCGCGGCTGTCGCGACTAGGTCGTCATAGACCTTCGGCAGCGTAAGAGGCTTAAAAAAGCGGATCGCAATTAGGGCGAAGGCTGCGATAACTACCAAAACACACGCCACGCCAAATCCAAGCACGATAGCTTCGGGCCATCCCCACCCTGGTGGGAAGAACGGATGCGTGAATTTCAAGAACGTGCTCACGATGCCGCCTGATCCGAAAAACAGGAGGAACAACGTTGCGTAAGACTGCCAGCGATTACCGGCGGCAATGATTTTGTCGTCGATCTTCTTGACGGTGGAGAACATGCTTGATTCCTCCCACGAGTCCCGGCCCCGGCCAATACGGCCAAAGCCCATGAACACGCGGGAAAGCTGAAATCCTTGGGGGATAAACTGCCTGGCCATAGCCGAGACGTAATTTCGTTTCAGCCGGAGGCTAGGTGTGCTTACTGCATAATACCGCAAATATGTTCATAGAGGCCACCGCCACTGGTCCACATCGCCGCACGGTCTTGAAGGCGATGCCGCCGGTTTCCACATATCTCCGGTATTGTTTGTCGAAGGAGGTTTCGAAAACAAAGTGCGGAGGCGCGGAGAGGGGTACCCCCCACGCAAAATCGAGGTTCAATTGGGCAGGCAGCAAGCCCACGGCGCTTCGGTGCAGGTTCAGGGTGCTCCGTTAATTCGCAGTTTATGATTTCACTTCAGAGGCTTAAGCGCAAATATCGGCATTCGAATTCAAAAAATGCAGAAATTAAAAATGAGGCCCCCGCGAAAAATCGAAAACAATTATCTTGCGGAATGTGGATCACCGAATGGCCGAAAGGCCTCCCCCCCGGTATTCTGCCGTAATATGAAAAACAAAGATCAACAGGAGGTAGATTTCGACTTTGATACCGCTGGATATAGGAATGAACCACCCTATGATTGCAGCGAGAGCGCCGGCCTTGCCCCTGCCCCGGCGGTGCAGCAGAGCGCCACGCGGGACGTTAAGTCAGGCGCGCGGGCGGCGCGAATCCGCTATCACCTGCCCATGAGAATCGTGGAAACCACAGCGGATTTGAAAGCGTTGGCGGACGAGCTTAGGGGCGCGCCCTATATCGCCCTCGACACCGAGTTCATGCGCGACTCGACCTACTGGCCGAAGCTCTGCCTGTTGCAGATCGCGGCGCCGGGCATCGCGGCCATCGTCGATCCGCTGGCGGATGGCATCGATCTCGCGCCGTTTTTCGAGCTGCTCAAGGACCCGCGTATCGTCAAGGTGCTGCACGCCGGGCGGCAAGACATCGAGATTTTCTGGTTTCTGGGCCGTGTCATCCCCGATCCCTTGTTCGACACCCAGATCGTGGCGATGGTCTGCGGTTTCGGCGAAGCGGCGTCCTACGAAACCCTGGTGCGCAAGATCGCCCACGTCCAGATCGACAAGTCCGCGCGCTTCACCGATTGGGCGCGCCGCCCGCTGACCAAGCGCCAACTCGAATATGCGCTGGCCGACGCGACCTATCTGTGCACGATCTACGAAGCGCTCTCGGCCCAGCTCGCCAAGACCAAACGCGAGAGCTGGGTGGCGGAGGAAATCGCCGCGCTCAAGAGCGAAGAACTTTACGCGCTCGATCCGGTCCATGCCTGGAAGCGTCTGAAGCCGCGCACCAACAACAAACGGTTTTTGGCAGCGCTGGCCGCGGTTGCCGCTTGGCGCGAGCGCGAAGCGCAGAGCCGCGACGTCCCGCGCAATCGCGTGCTCAAGGACGAAGTGCTGCTGGAAATCGCCGCCCAGCCGCCCGAGGGCGCCGAGGCGCTGGAACGCATCCGCGCCGTGCCGAAAGGCTTCGCCGCCTCGCGCATGGGCAAGAGTCTGCTGGAAGCCGTGGCGGAAGGCCGTAACGCGCCGCCGCCCGACGTCGGCGATCAGCCAGAGCACAAACGGCGCAGGCACGAGGCGTCGCCGGCGGCGGTCGATCTGCTCAAGACGCTGCTCAGGCTCAGGGCCGAAGATTCCGGTGTGGCGCCGCGCCTGATCGCCAACACCGACGACGTCGAACGGCTGGCCGCCGGCGACGACGACGGCGTTGCCGCTCTGCATGGCTGGCGCAACGAGGTTTTCGGCAAGGATGCCGTCGCGCTGCGCAAAGGTGCGCTCGCCATCGCGCTAGAGGGCGGCGAGGCGGTGGTGGTGGAGCTGGAAGAAGAAGGCGAATAGCGAATGGCGAGTAGCGAATAGAGGTTCTTTCTATTCGCTATTCGCGATTCCCTATTCGCTCATTTCAGCGGCGGGGGCGGCGGAGCAGCCGGCGGCGCCTTCTCAGGCGGCGTGTAGGGCGTGAAGGCCCCCAAGAAGCACGGCGTCCAGCGGTTGATCACATAAACGACCTGCATATTCGAGCAAATCTCGCCGCCGCGGATTGTGTACGCGATGCCACGCTCGAATGTCAGTCCCGGGCAGGCGCGCGGCAGATCGTTGCGCCAGATGCGCACCTTGCCGCCATTCATATAGAACAGAATGGTGTGTTCGTCCGGATAGGAGGTGTGGTCGATGCGGCTCGGATCGATGCACACATTGTTGTGTACCGGCGCTGGCGGCGTCGGCAGCGGATCCGCATAAGCCGTTTGGCCGATCGCGCCAATAAAACCAATGGCGCATACGGCAGCAGTCAGAGCGATCTTCATCGTCTCGTCCTTCATTTCGGGGGCCGCGCCAGCGCGCAGCCCGTATGCCCCTGCGGGGGGCATTCTCGCCCATCGCCGGCTGCCGCTCAATGACACTTCAGGGTTGTGCCTTATTCTCCGGCCGTCACCGGCGCGAACGGATCCGCGCCGCCGGTGGCAAGGTCGTCCGGTTCCTCGCCGTCATAGGGGTCCTCGTCGGGTCCGAGCTGATCGGTGGGCGACGGCACGTCGAAACCGGATGGCGGCATGGCCTCCAGGAAGCCGGCAGCCTTTAATTCGTCCAGACCCGGCAGGTGGTTGACGCTCTCCAAGCCGAACTGGACCAGAAACGCCTCCGTGGTGCCATAGGTGACAGGGCGGCCCGGGGTACGCTTGCGGCCCCTGATTTTGACCCATCCGACTTCCATCAGGGTGTCGATGGTGCCTTTCGACAGCATGACACCGCGGATGTCTTCGATCTCGGCCCGGGTGACGGGCTGATGGTAGGCGACGATCGCTAGTGTCTCGATCGCAGCGCGCGATAGCCGTCTCTGCTCGGGCTTCTCCCGGCGCAGCAGGAAAGACAGATCCGGCGCCGTACGGAATTGCCATTTTTCCGCGACGCAGACGAGGGTTACGCCGCGGCCCTCATACATACGTTGAAGCTCGGCAACGAGGCTACCGACATCCGCTCCCTCCGGCAGCGAGGAGGCAAGAGCATCGATGCTCAGCGGTTCGCTGGCCCCGAACAACAGCGCTTCGGCCATCCGCAAATGCTCGATGTTGACGCCAGACACAGGCTCCTCGCTCCCTTCTGCCACAGAGACAAGCATGTCGCCGGCAATCGCTTCGGCCAGCGTTTCTCTCAGACGCAGTACGCGGTTCATGATACGGCCTCTCTGGCACGGTCTCTGACATAAATTTCGTCGAACGGCGCAAGTTGACGAATCTCGACCCGGCCGTCCCTGGCCAGTTCTAGGCATGCCAAAAGCGTGCTCGCAAGCGCCGAACGCCGCCTCAGCCCTCCCGACCACTCGAATGGCAACAGCTTTGAGAGGCCGCTCCAGTCGGGGATGCGGCCCAGCATGCGTTCCAGCCGTTCGCGCGCTTCCTCGATCAACAGAACGGGGGACATGAGCGGCGTGTAGTTTTTGCCGCGCAGTTTCTTGGCTCGCTCGGCGGCGTACGCCGTGAGCAGGTCGTAGAGCGAATCCGTATAGGTCCGCAGCTTTATTACGTTTACTGGCTCGGGCATGCCGCGGGCGAGGATCTCGCGCCCCAGCCGGTCGCGCGCCACCAGCCGGGCCGCGGCCTCGCGCATGGCCTCAAGCCTCTGCAACCGCCAGCGCAGACGCGCGGCCATGTCGTCGGCGGTCGGCTCGCCGTCGGCGCCCTGCGGCTGCGGCAGGATCAGGCGCGATTTCAGGTAAGCCAGCCACGCGGCCATCACCAGATAATCCGCCGCTAGTTCGAGGTTCATCTTCTTGGCGGATTCGATGAATTCCAGATACTGGTCCGCCAGTTTGAGGATCGAGATTTTCGCGAGATCGACCTTCTGGTTGCGCGCCAGGGTCAGCAGGAGATCCAGCGGACCTTCGAAACCGTCGACCGTCACCACCAGCGCTTCGTCGGGCGCGATGGCGGACGCGTCAAACTCCTCGAAGGTATCGGTCTCGAGCGGTTCGCTCATGCCGGCGTCCCCAATAGTTCCGTTAGACGCGCTTCCGCGCCGGCGGGATCGAACGGATCGGTTGCGCTCAACAGGGACAGCGCATGTTCCGCGCGCTTGAGCGACGGCCCTTCGAGCGGTTTGGCCCCTGACGCCACTTCTTTCATCTCGTCCATCTTGGCGTTGCAGTGAAGCACGACATCGCAGCCGGCGAACAGGGCCGCCTTGGCGCGCGCGGAAATCGGCCCTTCTAGGGCCCCCATAGACACGTCGTCCGACATCAAAAGCCCGTCGAAGCCGATCTCGCCGCGAATCACGTCGCGAATCACTTTCGGACTGGTGGTCGCCGGGCGCTGCGGATCGATGCCTTCGTAGACGACATGGGCCGTCATTGCCAACGGGCACTGGTTCAGACTGCGAAAAGTGACGAAGTCGGTGGCGCTCAATTCTTCGGCCGTGGTGGCGACGCGCGGCAGCGCCAGATGGGAATCCGCCAGGGCGCGCCCATGCCCGGGAATATGCTTCATCACCGGCAGCACGCCGCCTTCCATCAGTCCTTCGATGACGGCGCGCCCCAGCGCGATGATCGCGGCAGGATCGGACGAGAAGGCACGGTCACCAATGATATTGTCGGCGCCTTCCACCGGCACGTCTAGTACCGGCAGGCAATCGACATTGATTCCCAGTTCGCCGAGATCGGCGGCGATCAGCCTGGCGTTGAGATAAGCCGCTTCCGTCGCCACCTCTCGCGAATTCGCATAGACCTCCCCGAACCGCGCGGCAGGGGGGCGCTCGCGCCAGTTCGGCGGCTTCAGCCGCGTCACACGGCCGCCTTCCTGATCGATCAGCACGGGCGCGCCCGCGTCGCCTACCGTTTCGCGCAAGGCGTCCACCAGCGCGCGCACCTGTTCGCGATCGTCAATGTTGCGGGCGAAGAGGATGAAACCCCACGGCATGGTGTCGCGGAAGAACGCCCGTTCCTCCGCTCCAAGCTCTTGGCCTGAGCAGCCGTAGATGGCGCGTGTACGCATGATCCCCTTTACCCGTTCTCGTCGCTCATTTTATTTTGCCGGGAAGCACACGCCGCCCTCCGACTTTAACCGGTCGCACAATGCGCCCGCAGCGTCCTTGTCGGCGAACGACCCCACGCGCAGGCGATACCACACCCCCTTGTCTCCAAGATCGGCCTTCTGAACATTCGGCCCTAAACCGGTAAGCAGCGCTGCGTGCTTGGCCCGATAAGCCTTCCAGGCGGCGTCGGCGTCGCTTTGCGACTTATAAGCGCCGATTTGCAGCACATAAGCTCCAGCCGCGGGCGGCACAGTCGCCGCAGTCTTTGTCAGAGTTGCGACTGGAGGTTTAACGGGCGTCTCGGCCGCCGGTTTCGCCGCGGCCGTTACCACAGGTTTCGCAGGGGGGGTGGCCGGCGGCGACGTCGCTGGCGCCACCACTGCAGGCTTGGGCGCCGGTGCCATGGCCTCTGGCGCAGGTGGACTCTTCTGGACCGCCGGTACGGGCTTGGCCTCGGCGGGTTGCACATGCGCCGCAGGAGGCGTGGCAGGTTTGGTCAACTGCGCAGGCGGAGCGGTGGCAACTTGCTGATCCGTGTCTTCGTCCGATCCGGCTTGCTGTTGATAGACCTTGATCTGTTTGGGCGGACTCGCGCCGCTGCCAGGCGCCACCGCCTGCTGCTCGCTGACCGTGCTCTCAGCCATCACCGGCGCCGGAACGTCGGCGCGTCCGCGCGCCACGCCGTTGTTATAAGCAAGCCAGACCACTCCGCCGAACGCCGCCAGGACCAATAGCGATATAACGATCACGACCGGAAGGTGAGAGCCCCCGTCTTCCTCGTCGTCCTCGCCGCCGTCGAAGACGCGCACATCGTCCGGGTTGGTGGATCCGCGTTCGTATTTGGCCATGCGCCTACTCCGAATCTAATGATCTCAATCTAGCACCCGCCTGCGGCCGAATCACGGTGTTCGGATACCCTTAAAGCGCTATCTCCCTGTGGAATATGCGACGATATTCCTGTAGCGCAAAACGGTCGGTCATGCCCGCTATGTAATCGCGTACAATTCGGGCCGTAGCCCCATCGCCCGCTTGCCCGCAGCTTGCTGCCCAGTCCGCCGGCAGCAGCGAGGGTTCGCGTGACAAGGCCTGGAACAGTTCTGCCACGACCGTCTTCGCCTTGTCCATGGAGGACATGACGCGCGCGTGACGGTACATTCTGACGAACAGGAATTGCCGGAGCGCGGCAACTTCGCGCGCCATCCCCGGCGAGAAGGCGGCCGTAGGACCGCCCGCCGCACGCACGCCGGCGGCCGAGCCAGGTTGCGTCTGGGACAGCTTCTTGCCGGTTTCCTCCAGCAGGTCGCCGGCCATGGCGCCAATCAGTGTACGGACGAGTTCGCCGATGAAGCGGCTGAGTTCCAGCTCGCCGTTGCGCTTGCGGATCGTCTCCACCGGTACGCCCGCCAGCGGCGCTTGCGCCATATCGTCGATCCCGAACAGACCCGCGCGCAATCCGTCGTCGATGTCGTGGGTGAGATAGGCAATGTCGTCGGCCAGCGCGGCGATCTGCGCTTCCAGCCCCGGCCAGGTCGAAAGATCGAGCGGCCAGCGGGCATCGAAGCCGGCGATCGGCGCGGGCACGGGTTCGGCGATGGGGCCGTTGTGCTTGACCAGGCCCTCCAGCGTTTCCCAGGTCAGATTCAGCCCGTCGAATCCGGCATAGCGGTGCTCCAGCTTGGTGACGAGGCGCAGCGCATGGGCGTTGTGATCGAAGCCGCCGATGTCGGCGCTTGCCGCCGCCAAAGCTTCCTCGCCGGCATGACCGAACGGGGTGTGGCCGAGATCATGTGCCAGGGCCAGCGCCTCGGCGAGGTCCTCGTCCAGCGCCAGCACACGCGCGGTCGTGCGGGCGATCTGCGCCACCTCCAGCGAATGGGTCATACGCGTGCGGTAATAATCGCCTTCGCTCTGCACGAAGACCTGCGTTTTGTGCTTGAGCCTACGGAACGCTGTGGAATGCAGAACGCGGTCGCGGTCGCGTTGATAACAGGTGCGCGTGGCGCTTTCGGGCTCGGGGTAAAGCCGGCCGCGACTATAGGCCGGCCTGGTCGCAAACGGCGCGCGCGCGGCGGGAGGGACATAAAGGGGCTCCAAAAGACGCCCGGCGGGCGGATTCTCGCTCATTGCGGCCTTTGCGTTTGTCATTCCCATGACTACATAAGACTCGCTATGATTATGGCACGCAAAGGAAGTTCATGAGCACCGAAACTGCCCTGCCCGTCACGGTTTCTCCCCGCGCCGCCAAGCGGATCGCGGAGATTATCGCCGCCGAAGGGGCCCCCACGATGCTGCGCTTGGCGGTAACCGGAGGCGGCTGCTCGGGCTTTCAGTACAATTTCGCGCTGGACGATGCGCGCGCCGACGACGATCTGGTCATCGAAGAAGACGGCGTGACCGTGCTGATCGACTCCACGTCGCTGGAGTTTTTGAAGGGCGCGGAGATCGACTTCGTCGATGACCTGATCGGCGCCTCGTTCAAGGTGAACAATCCGAACGCCACCTCCTCCTGCGGCTGCGGGACGAGTTTTTCGGTGTAGCCGTCCCGGTCTCATGAACAATTCTTAAGCCGGGAAAACACTTCGGCACGTGTTCCATCGCGCGCTTGGGTTGTTAGACTTGCTCCTCGGTTCGTGGCTGCCGTTAGGGCTTACACCATGCTGATGCCGACCGTCAGATATACTTACGACCGGCTTCCCGCTGCTTTGGCCACCATTCTGTTTCATGTCGCGATCGTCGCAGTCTTACTGAACACAATTCCAAAATACATCGTGCATAAGGCGCAAGAACCCGAAACCATCGTTGCGCTGACACCGCAAAGAAGCGCGCCACTACGCGCCAAGCTTCGAGCCGCGCCCGGTATGAAGGCTCTTTACCGTTACTACTACAATTTCAGTCCGGCCCCTTCGGCAGCGCAGCCGAACCTCCAAGGACTGAGCCTAGCTTTGTCGTCCTGCGCGCCAGAAAATTACGGCAATGAATCCGAGGAAGTTCGCGCCGCTTGCCGCCGCATCGGTATGGCAGTGGCTGCCAATCCGGAAGCCTTTGGACTGGCACCGGACTACAAGAACGGAAAGCGTTGGGAAAGGGAGTTGCTGATCAAGCAGACGCCGCTGCTACTGCCTTGTGCGTCGCCTAACAGCTCTGCCCTGAATATCGTCAATCTTGCCACCTTACTGTGTATGAGCGACATCGTGCTGAACGGTTACGACCCAGGCAAGATGCAGCATTATTCGAAATAGATTGAAACTTGCCGCTCGGATTATCCTTCTCTCGCATCCTGAAATTTATACCCTAGCGGCAACCTACTTCGTGCCCTGGTTCGCGTTCGGCGGCGGCATGGAGGGAACCGCCCGCCAATCCTTCTTGCAGTCCGAGACATAGGGCAGATAGCCCTTGGGGTCGTCGCAATAGAACCAATTGGCTGTCGTTGGTGGCGTATCCGCCGCGCCTTCCGATTGCGGCGCCGTCACCGGAACGGCCGTCCAGCCATGCGGACAGGACGCGACATACGGAAAATAGCCTTTCTTTTCGGCGCACCATTCCCAGCTTCCGTCCGATATCGGCGCGCCAGACGAAGGCGGCGGAGCCGAGATGGGGATAGCCGTCCAATCGTGTTTGCAAATCTTCACATATGGGTAATAGCCGTCCGGCTGATCGCAATAATACCAGAACGGCCGTGACGGCACGTCGGTGGACGCATCGTGCGTCGCGGTAGGCGGCGGCCCATCGGGCGGCAGTGTCGAATCCGGTGAATCTGGATAGGGATAAGGATAGGGATATGACGGGTAAGGCCAATACGGATAGGGATAGATGATGCCATATCCGCCATAGCCTCCATGATGGTGGCCCCCGCCGCTTCCACCCCCACCGGGATAGCCTCCGCCGTGATGGCCGCCGCCTGCGCCATTCGGGCTACCATGCGAGCCACTATTCGCCGGCGTACCGACGGTCGGCGTGGCGCTGATATTCCCGCTGCTTACCATTGCGGCGGACGCGATGCTCACACTCGAAAGCAAAACGATGGTGGCAAGGAGTGCTGCGACCTTACGCATGTTCGGACTCTTCCGCGAGGATTCCCTCGACCGTAAAACGCATTCCGAAACAAGCGCTGAGTCTAAACTCGCCGGTAGAGCAAGTCGACTGATGCCGATCCGGCCATGTGTCTCAAATTGTAGCTGCGAGCATCCTAAATCGGCTAGAACCCGCCCTTGAACCTTGCCGCTCGAATGACCATTTCTCCTATATTCTGAAATATGTGCCCTGAAGCAGGCTGCGCCTCGTGGCCCGGCTTTGCGCGTATTTTTCAAAAAACCGCAATTCGATGGGCGGGACGACTCTGTCTAGAATGACCCCGTAAACGAATTTTCGGGCCTCCATGAAAATCGCTACTTGGAACGTGAACTCGGTGAAAGCGCGACTGGAGGCCGCCACGGCCTGGCTGAAGGAAGCCGTGCCGGACGTTGTCTGTCTTCAGGAAATCAAATGTACCGACGACACTTTTCCGGCCGGCGCCTTCGAGGACCTCGGCTATAATTGCACCGTACATGGACAGAAGACTTACAACGGCGTGGCGATCCTGTCCAAGCGGCCGCTGGAGGACGTCACGCCTCGCCTGCCCGGCGGCGAGGGTGACGAGCACGCGCGCTACCTCGAAGCGCTGGTACCCGGCGACAAGGGCGTGGCGCGCGTGGCGTCGATCTATGCGCCAAACGGCAATCCGATCGGCACGGAGAAGTTCGCCTACAAGCTGGCGTGGCTGGAGCGCTTGTACGAACGCGCCCGCGTGCTGCTCGCCTTCGAGGAACCGGCGGCGCTGATGGGCGATTACAACGTCATCCCGACGCCGGAGGATTGTTACGATCCCGCCGCCTGGGCGAACGACGCGCTGTTCCAACCGGAATCCCGCGCCGCGCTGCGACGGATCGAAAACCTCGGCTACAGCGATGCGTTCCGCGCCTACAATGCGCAGCGTTATCAGTACACATTCTGGGATTATCAAGCCGGCGCCTGGCAAAAAGACCACGGCATCCGCATCGACCACATTCTGCTATCGCCACAGGCGCTCGATCGGCTGACGGCGTGCACCATCGACAAGCGCGTACGCGGCCGCAAAAAGCCATCGGACCATGTGCCGGTGTGGTGCGAACTGGATATTTGAGGCAATAAATACGAACGCCTTTCTATGGTCCAATCTGCTCCTCATTTGCGCCGCATTTTTCTTGCTTAACTACTCAACCAAGCTAGCGAACATGGAGAGTTGCAAGAATGCGCGCGCGTGCAGCGTTCGTTTTTATTCTGATTGCACTGGCGACGGGCGCTTGCGCAGCTGCACCGGCCAAACTCGTGTACCGCATCGACCATGTCACGGCGGCGATCGAACATAATCGCCTTGTCATCATCGCGAGAGGCGCCGTCAGCACCGGAGGTTGGATGAATCCGCTACTGCGCCTGCACGAAGCTTCCGTGCCTGAAGCAAGCACGCTGGAAGTGGAATTTGTGGCGACGCCGCCGCGTCATCGCACGGCCGTGGCGCAGGCGATCCTGCCGGTAAGCGCCCGCCTTGCCGCGCATTGGCCGCATTACGGCGTCGTTCAGGTGAAGGTGGTGTCGCAAACCAACGTCGTGATGGTGCCGGTTACACGGCTAAGCAGCAGATAACGGCAGGGAGTATCACGCCGCGTCGGCGACCACGCGATTCCGGCCATTCTTCTTGGCGCGGTAGAGCGCTTGATCGGCGCGGTACAAAAGATCTTCCGCGCTGTCGCTGTCGTTTTCGGACTGGGCGATGCCGATGCTGATGGTGATGGTGAGCTTGCCGGGCGCGCGACTGATCTCGATCGGCGTCGTCTCGATGCTCTTGCGTAGACGCTCCGCCACCGTATAAGCATAGGCGATGTCCGTGTCAGGCATCACCACGACGAATTCCTCGCCGCCGTAACGGCAAGCCAGATCGATCCCGCGGACGTTGGCGGCAATGCGTCTGGCGAATTCGCGCAGAACTTCATCGCCGATGTCGTGGCCGTGGGTGTCGTTGACCAACTTGAAAAAGTCGATATCCATGATGAAGAAGGAGAGCGACTTGCCGGATTTGCGCGCCTGGGCCAGCAGATTGTCGAGATGTCGGCTCATGTAGCGGCGGTTGTGCAGGCCGGTAAGCTGGTCGGTGATCGCCATTTCAAGGCTGAGCTGGACGTTGTGGCGCAGCCTGTCGGCATAGAGCTTCTTGCGCAACTGGGTGCGCACGCGCGCGACCAGTTCGTTCTTGTCGACCGGGCGCGTCAGATAATCGTTGACGCCCATTTCGAGAGCCTGGGTGAGCTTGCGGCGATCACCGTCGCTGACCACGACCAGGATCGGCACGTTGCGCCCTTCCGGCAGCGAGCGAAGCTGCGAGCACAGCCTGAGTCCGTCGAAACCGCGCATGCCCAAACTAACGATGATGAGGTCGTAATCGCCGCCGCGCACGCGCACCAGCGCTTCCTCGAACGTGTCGACGGCGGAAACTTCGTGGGCCGGCTGCAGAGCCGCAGTAAACCAGGCGACCGATTCCGGCCGATCCTCGATCACCAGGATGCGTCCCGCGGACATGTCGTCGCTCAATGTCGACGCCGGATCGAGCAGACCCATGCTCTGGCCCGTCGTCTCGCGCATGCGCAGCTCGTCGGTCATCATCTTCAGGCGCACCAGCGAGCGTACGCGTGCGAATAGCGCGGCGTCGTCGACCGGCTTGGTGAGAAAATCGTCGGCACCCGCTTCCAGTCCCGTTACGCGGTCACTCGGCTGATCCAGCGCGGTGACCATAACGACGGGAACGTGCGCGGTCTTGGGATTGGCTTTGATGCGGCGGCAGACTTCGAACCCGTCCATGCCGGGCATCATGACGTCAAGGAGCACGATGTCGGGTTCGCACTCGTCGATCTTGGCGAGCGCTTCCGCTCCCGAAAAAGCCGTGACGACCTCGAAATACTCGCTCGTCAGCTTGGCTTCGAGCAATTTGACGTTCGAAAGGATATCATCGACGACAAGAACACGCGCCGTCATGGCCGTTTCCTAACCGATGAAACGGCGAACCGTATCCAGGAAGCTCGTGACCGATATCGGTTTGGAGATATAAGCTTCGCAGCCGCCTTGGCGAATCACTTCCTCGTCGCCTTTCATGGCGAAAGCGGTGACCGCGACAACCGGAATAGCCTTCAGCGTGTCGTCTTCCTTTAGCCACTTGGTGACTTCCAGGCCGGACACTTCGGGAAGTTGGATATCCATGAGGATGAGATCCGGGCGATGCTCGCGTGCGATGTCGAGCGCCTCCATCCCGTCCTTGGTCTGCAGGATGTTGTAGCCGTGCGCGTCGAGAAGATCATGGAAGAGCTTCATGTTCAGCTCGTTGTCTTCCACGATCAGGACCGTCTTGGTCTTGGCATCCATTTTCCGACTCTCCACAGCCGCGCACCTTTTGCCGCCGCTAAACCGCGCTCATTGCGCGGCGGGGCCGACTCGACGTTTCGGCCTTGCGTAGTATTAGTTTGGATGTCTTAACGCTCCCTTGACATTGAGGGCTTCCGGCCAAAAGAACCGCCCCGAATGTGGAAATCCGGTTGCGGCATATTTGTCTAATCTTAATCTTCTCGACTACCCGGACCTGCCCTGTTATGGGATTTTGGCGGCTAGAGATGGTGCGGCGGCGCCCGGTCCCATGAAACCGGCTTTCCAGGGCGCCGGCGGCATCGGACCATAAGAGATACGGGCTAGGCTGGCCTCATGCAGACCTATGTCATCAACCTGGACCGCAGGCCCGACCGCTTGCACGCCATGGCGGCTCAGCTTGAAGCGCTGGCTATCCCATTCAAGCGAATCGAAGCTCTGGACGCGCAGACCGCCACCCCGGAAAACATCGAGTGCGGCTTTGCCGCCAACGGTCCGCTCGGCATCCTATCGAAGGGCGACAAAGCCTGCGGCCAGAGCCACCGCCGCGCTTTACGGGCATTCCTCGACAGCAGCGAGCCCCGCGCGTTGATTCTCGAGGACGACATCGCCCTGGACAAAAGCGCGGCGGAACTGCTGCGCGACGATGCCTGGATCCCGTCCGGCGTCGATGTGGTGAAACTGGAGCATTTCGGACCAGACAGCCAGTATGTGCTGATTGCCGAAGCCATCGATGTAGCGCCGCAACGGAAAATCGCGCGGCTGCGTTCGCGCCACGTGGGGGCGGGAGCCTATATTCTCTCTCGTAGAGCGGCGGATGTGCTTCTCCATGCGGTTCCGGCTTGGCCGCTGCCCGTCGATCACATGCTGTTTAATCCGAACATTTCACCGCTGTTCGACAGCTTGCGGCCGTATCAGATGCTGCCGACCGTTGCGCGGCAGAGTTCCTCTCTGGGCGGATTGTCCGATATCGCTGGCGGACGAATTGCCCAGCGCAATCTCAACCTGCGGCATCTGAAGCGCGAACTGGTCCGAGCCTACAACGACCTGCGCGCGCTGCCGTGGCAACTCATGGAATTCGCACAAGGTCGCGCCACTCTGGTCCGCGTCTCCAACAAAGCAGGATAAAAGGAGCCCTCCGTTTGCCGTATCCTCTCCACTGAAGCAAAACGCCGGCAGCAAGAATGCGCGAAAGGATGACCCAGGAACGTGCCGAGACGATCGGGCTCGATGGCTTGGCCTTCCTCGCCGGGCTGCCGGAGCAGTTGGATAGCTTCCTGCGCCTTTCCGGCCTGGAAATTCCCGCCTTGCGTGCGCGCGCCTCGGATCCCGATTTTTTGCGGGCCATACTGGACTTCCTGTTGACGCAAGACGTCCTGGTCGCGGATTTCTGCAAGGAGCAGGATCTGGATGCGCGCGACATCCACATGGCGCATCGCGTATTAGGCGGTTCGTGAGCGGCGGATTCAACCTAGCCCCGGCGTTGGCGAGGCTCTCCCCAGACCGGCCGCTGGTGATCGTCGATGCCGATGAGGTGACCCTGCGCTTTGTCGATGGTTTCGATCGGTTCCTGCGGGATCGTGGGCTTTATCTCGATCTGACCAGCTATCGCCTACAGGGCAACGTCAAGTCGCGGGCCGACAACGCTACCCTCCTCGACATCGAAGTGACCGCCCTGCTCGAAGAATTCCGTCAGGACCTCGATTCGCTGGAAGCGGTCCCAGGCGCGCGCGAGTCGTTAGCCAACCTGTCGCGCCTCGCCAGTATTGTCGTTTTATCCAACATTACCGAAGCCCAAGCCCCAGCTCGCAGGCGCAACCTTTTGTCGCTGTCCTTGGATTTTCCGCTCGTCGCCAACAGCGGGCCGAAAGGACCGGCGGTCAGAGCCTTGGCAGCGCGCACGCAAGCGGCAAGTTTCTTTATCGATGATATTCCGCAGCATCTCGCATCCACGGCAGAGTTCGCACCTCAGGTGTTCAGAATCCATCTCGTCGGCGAAGCCCGTTTGAGAGGGTTGTTGCCGCTGCCAATTCATGCACATTGTGGCGCGATGGACTGGGGGTCCGCCGAGGCATTCATAACGGCGCAGCTGACATAATGGAAACCCGACGATGCGCTTTGGCATAGACCTCGGCGGCACGAAAATCGAAATCCTGGCGCTCGGCGACCGGGGAGAAGAACGGCTTCGACACCGCATATCGACCCCCCGCGACAACTACGACGATATTGTCCGCGCCATCCACGACCTAGTTTACGACACCGAGGCCAAACTCGGCTGCTGCGGTAGTGTGGGCGTCGCCATCCCGGGCGCGATCAGCCGCAAGACCGGTCTGGTCAAGAACGCCAACTCCACGCGACTGATCGGCCACCCGCTCGACAAGGATTTGAGCGCAGCGCTACACCGCGAAGTCCGCATCGAAAACGATGCGAACTGCTTTGCGCTTTCGGAAGCGACCGACGGCGCGGGCGCGGGGTACGACATCGTGTTCGGCATCATTGCCGGGACCGGCATCGGCAGCGGCATCTGCGTCGGCGGACGCGTTCTGTCCGGCGCGCACAGCATTGCGGGCGAATGGGGCCATAATCCTCTGCCCGCGCCGCGTGGGCGCCAGGAAATCGACGAAGCTCCGCGCTGCTATTGCGGCCGGCAAGGCTGCATCGAGAGCTGGTGCAGCGGTCCGTCGCTGGTTTCTCTGTACGAGAAGCGCACGGGGAACAAGCTCTCTGTACCCGAGATCGTTGAAGCCGCCCGCCGCGGCGACGCCGCTTGCATCGCAGAGATGGAAGCCTTCTACGACCGCTTCGCGCGCTCGATCGCCACCGTAGTCGGCATCCTGGACCCGGACGTCATCGTCATGGGCGGGGGACTGTCGAACATCGAGGCTCTCTACACGGAATTGCCGCCGCGCGTGGAGCGTTACGCGTTCACATCCGAAGGACCGACCAAAATCGTCAAAAACGTGTATGGCGATTCCAGCGGTGTGCGTGGCGCCGCCTGGCTGTGGCGCGAGGAAGAAGTTCTGGCGGTTTGACAAAGTAGGCATGGAGGTTGCGGATTTTCCTGTAAGAAACTCCACCCCCTGACGACTACCTTACTAACGTGTTAAACTGCGTGCCTTTGCGCCATGGAGCATCCACATGAACCGCCACATCGCCATTTTACCAGTTCTGTTTTGTCTCACCTGCGCGGCCCATGCCGGCATTTTACCGGAGCGCGTCGCAAAAGCCGCCCAGGAGCGCATCGACGCCGGCACCTATCAGACACTGGTTTTCGCGGTGGTCGACGGCGACAAAAGCGAAATCGTCGCGTTCGGCAAGCTGCCCGACGGCAAAGCGCCCGATGGCGACACCGTCTATGAAATCGGCTCGGTGACAAAAACCTTTACCGCGACGCTGCTGGCCGAAGCCGTACTGTCCGGACGCTTGCAACTCGACACGCCCGTCCAGCACCTGTTGCCGGATTTCAAGATCCCCACGCACAACGGTAAAGAGATCACGCTTCTCGACATCGCCACCCAGCATTCCGGCCTGCCGCTGTTGCCGACCAATATGACGCCCGCTGACCCCGCCAACCCTTATGCGGATTATGACACCGCGAAATTGAAGACATTTCTTGCTGGCTACGAGCTACCGCGCGATCCCGGCGCGTCCTATGAATATTCCAATCTGGGTTTCGGATTGCTTGGCACCGCGCTGTCGCAATCCGCTCACATGACTTATGGCGAACTGGCCGGACAGAAAATCTTTTCTCCGCTCGGCATGACGATGAGCGGCACGGCATTCAACGACGTCGTGCGCGCCCATCTCGCGCCAGGACACGACGCGAGCGGCAAGCTAGTAAAGAACTGGGATATCGATGCGCTGGCTGGCGCCGGCGCGATCCGCAGCACCGCCTCTGACATGCTGCGTTATCTGAAAGCCAATATGGGCGCGGGCGCCCCTTCGCTGACTAAAGCGATGAAATTCGCGCAGCAGCCGCGCGGCGATGTGGACCAAGGTAATCGCATCGGCCTTGCCTGGATGACGACCGACAAGGGTATCGTCTGGCACAACGGCGGGACCGGCGGGTATAGGAGCTTTCTTGGTTTCAGCGCCGATGGACGCCATGGTGTTGTCGTTCTCGCCAACACGTTCGCAGATGTCGATGATCTGGGATTTGCCACACTCCTGACCGCTGCGCCTTTGGCGCCAGCCTTTAAAGCGGTCACCCTGCCGAGCGCTTCGCTTAAAGATTATGTCGGCACATACAAGCTTGCGGAGAATTTTCTGCTCAGAATTTTCCGCGACGGCGATCAGCTTCTGGCCCAGGCCACTGGCCAGGGCGCGTTCCCGATCTTTCCCTCAGCGCCGAACGAATTCTTTGCTAAGGTCGGCGGCATCAGCATCAGCTTCACGCGCGATGCGAAGGGCATGGTCAGCGGATTGGTGCTGCATCAGAACGGGGATCGCGCCGCGCCAAAAACGACCGCCGCGGAGTTACCCGCCGAGCCGAAGGAAATCGCGCTCGATGCCGCAACGCTGCAATCCTATGTCGGAAAATTTCAGTTCGCGCCCAACTTCGTATTCGACATCACACTGACGGGAAACCAACTGTTCGCGCAACTGACCGGCCAGAGCGCGCTCCCAGTCTATGCCAGCACAAAGGATCAATTCTTCTACAAGGTTGTCGATGCACAACTCAGCTTCGAACGCGACGCGAAAGGAAACGTCGTCGCTGTTGTCCTGCACCAGAACGGTCGAGACATGCGCGCGCCGCGTATTGCGCCCTGATCTCACGGGGTGACGCCGCGCCCGCGCCATCCCGGCTGGCCGACGTTTTAACGAAAGCGGGCTTCGCAAAATCGTTTTTGCCGCTATAGTTTCGTCGAAGACGAGGATCGAAAATGACAGGTCGCATAGAAGCGCGTTTGAGGGATTTGGAAATTACCCTGCCGACGCCGCCCGCGCCGGTGGCGAGTTATGTGCCCACGGTGACAAGCGGCAATCTGGTGTTCGTCTCCGGGCAGGTCACGTTCACGACGGAAGGCCTGAAATATGTCGGCACCGTAGGCCGGGATTTGACGGTGGAGGACGGCAAGGCGGCGGCGCGGCTGTGCGCCATCAATGTCGTGGCCCAGACCAAGGCCGCGTGCGGCGGCGATCTCGACCGCGTCAAACGCTGCGTCAAGCTCACCGTGTTCGTCAACGCGACGCCCGATTTCACCCAGCATCCGGAAGTCGCCAACGGCGCTTCCGATCTGCTGGTGGATATCTTCGGCGAAGCGGGAAAACATGCCCGCGCCGCGCTGGGCGCCGGATCGCTGCCGCGCGGTGTGGCGTGCGAAGTGGAAGCCCTTTTCGAGATCGCGTGACAAAGGCAGATATTTCCGCACGTCTGGCCGGGTGCGCCGCAGAGATTGGGGAAGCGGCGTGGAACAGATGCGCCAATCCGGGCTGCTTGCCCGATCCCCACCCTTTCACGCGCCACGAATTCTTCGTTGCGCTGGAGGAATCCGGATCGGCGGTCGCACAGACCGGCTGGCGGGCGCTGCATCTCGTGATCGAACGGAGCGAGCGGATCGAAGGCATCCTGCCGCTCTATCTGAAAAACCATTCGCAGGGCGAATATGTCTTCGACCATGCCTGGGCGGATGCGCTGGAGCGCGCGGGCGGCGCCTATTATCCCAAGTTTCAGGCCGGCATTCCCTTCACGCCGGTGACGGGGCGGCGCTTGCTGGTCGCACCGGACGCCGACGAAGCGGCGACGCGCACGGCGCTGCTGGCCGCCGGCGCGGCGGCGGTGGAGCAGCTCTCGGTCTCGTCTCTTCACATCACTTTCCCGACCGAAGAGGAATGGCGCGCGGCCGGCGAACTCGGCTACCTGCTGCGCACCGACCGGCAGTTCCATTGGGAAAACCGCGGCTACGCCAGTTTCGAGGAATTCCTGGGCGAATTGTCGTCGTCCAGGCGCAAGAATCTGCGCAAGGAGCGCGCCAGCATCCGCGAGGCCGGCATCGAATTCGACTGGCTGACCGGCCGCAACATTACGGAGGCCCATTGGGACACTTTTTTCGAGTTCTACATGGACACGGGCGGGCGCAAATGGGGCAATCCCTATCTGACGCGCGAATTTTTCAGCCGCATCGGCCAGAGCATGCCGGAACAGATCCTCCTGGTGATGGCGCGCTCGGGCGGCCGATACATCGCGGGCGCGCTCAACCTACTGGGCGAAGGCGTGCTGTTCGGCCGCAACTGGGGCTGCATCGAGTTCGTGCCGTTCCTGCATTTCGAAACCTGCTACTACCAAGCCATCGACTTCGCGATCGCGCGGGGCCTGCGTAAGGTGGAGGCTGGCGCGCAGGGCGAGCATAAGCTGCTGCGCGGCTATCAGCCGGTGGCGACCTACAGCGCCCATTTCATCGCCCATGCGGGGCTCAGGCGCGCGGTTGCGGACTATTTGCAGGCCGAACGCGAGGCGATTGCCGAAAACATCGAAGAGCTTGGTCAGGCTGGGCCGTTCAAAAGATCCCCTTAACCACACAATGTCATGGCCCGCTCCTTCGGCACACCAAGCCGCCATCATCCTGAGCTTGTCGAAGGGTGGCGGCTTGGCTGCCCAGGATACGGGCCACCCAGTTGACACCTTCACAATTCCCACATGTATGGCGAGATTGCAGCGCCTATACTGGCGCCACCGAATCCTACGATCACCTGCGTGGCCCGCATTCGCGGACCATGACAATAAGGAAGAGCGATGCCCTACGATCCCAACAACATCTTCGCCAAAATCCTGCGCGGCGAAATCCCCTGCGTGAAAATCTACGAGGATGTGCGCACGCTCGCCTTCATGGACGTGATGCCGCAAGCCGAAGGCCACACGCTGGTGATCCCGAAGGATCAGGCGGAGAACATTTTCGATCTTTCGCCCGGAGGCGTGGCGGCGCTGATCGCCACGACGCAGCTGGTGGCCAAGGCGGTGAAGAAGGCCCTCGCCTGCCCCGGCCTGATGCTGATTCAGTTGAACGGCGAAGCCGCCGGCCAGAGCGTGAACCACGTCCACTTCCATATTATTCCGCGCACGGCCGGGATCGACCTGAAATTCCACGCGCGCGAGATGGCGGACCCCAAAACCCTTGAAGCCATAGCAGCAAAAATCCGGGCGGCGCTTTAGGCTCGGCCCGATCGACCTCGCGAAATATTTCAGCGTTTCGCGAAAAATTGAATTCGAATAGGGCATTTTCGACCTAACCGCTTGAACCGCCGTCAGAATCGCCTTCCTAGGTTGCACCTCCATCCTGCGTTCAAAACGCTCCATCATCTCCTTCGTGCAAAACCGCGCCGTTCCGCGCAGGCTTCGCCCATTAGCCGCATTTAGGGGCGGAATCCTATTCGTCAAGACGGTGCGACAAGTTGCGCGGGAAGATGCTTCGCGGCAGGAGACGAAGGATGGATGTCGTCATTCGCGATCAGTGTGAGGCCGATTTCGCGGCGGTGCACGAGCTGGTCATCGCCGCATTCAAGACGTTGCCGGTCGCTTGCGGGCGCGAGCAGTTCGTCATGGATGCGCTGTGGGCGAGCGGTGCAGCGACCGTAGCATTGGTGGCTGAGGACGGCGGCACCATCCTCGGCCAGGCGGCGTTCTCCAAAGTGACGGTCGGCGGACAGGATGTCGGCTGGCACGGCTGCGGCCCCGTTGCGGTCGTCCCGGCGCGCCACAAACAGGGCATCGGCAGCGCTTTGATGCGAGCCGGGTTGGAACGCCTGCGCGCGCTCGGCAGCAAAGGCTGCGTGGTGGTGGGCGATCCGAACTACTATCCGCGCTTCGGTTTTGCGAACACGGACGCGATATTCGAACCTGGCGTACCGCCGGAAGTCTTCATGGCGATCCGGTTCGCGGGAGAGATGCCGAAGGGTGAAGTGAAATTCGACGAGGCGTTCGAGGCGATAGAGTAGAATGATGCGTATGCTGTCGCTGAATTCCCCTTGATTCGCTTGGCCGGGGATGACAGTCAGGGTAGAAAGGCCACCTATTCTTCTTCCTGCTTTCGCATAGACGCGTAGACAATATCCTCAAGGGACATTTCGCCACTCAATTGTCTTCGTACTCTTTCTTCCTGATCAGCCGCAACCCATTCATCTGCGACTTCCTTAACCGCTTCAAGTCCGCAGTTCTCATCCGAAATGAGTCTGTAGTCCTCAGCCAACGAGCCTCTAATGACAAGATATGCAGTGAAGGCTGCTCTCTCAATTCTCCCTCTGTACCAACACTCAACAACAGGTATCTGCATCAACTTGAAATCGAGAACATCACCAGCTGGCACGACCTTGTCAGCAGCTAGCAGGTGTCTGTCGATTTGAATCCAAATTGTCGCAGCACCTTGGTCGACCAGGAATGGTTGCCGTTTGCAGGCCTCATAGAGCACATCGTCCGAGCTTGCCGTGTCAAAATCGAAGAGGCATACAAGCCCCGATTGATCGACCGTAGCTGGACGCTGACTGTGCATATGTTGTTGGGAATTGTCCAAGATTTGGCTCGATAGCGCCGCTGGCCATAATCGCCTCAAAGCTCTGCAGCGATGTACGATGCCAAAAGCAGCCACTGCCACGGAGAAACGAAAAAAGGGACCCGAGATCGCTAGCAGCCTCTTCGATTGCGGCTATGCGAAACTCCTCCTCCCTCATATTAAGCCTACACGTTCTCTTCGCTCTTCGAGCCGTCGGGCGGAGGAAGCTGTTTCGGCTTGGCGTCGGCGTCGGTGATGAACTCGAACACCAGCTTGTCGGTCGGGCGGTCGAGCAGCACGCGCACCGTGCCGCCGTTCTTCAGCTTGCCGAACAAAATCTCGTCGGCCAGCGGCTTCTTGATGTAATCCTGGATGATGCGCGCCAGCGGCCGCGCGCCGAAGGCGTCGTCGTAACCCTTCTCGCCCAGCCAGCGCGTGGCTTCCGCCGTGAGATCGAAGGTCACGTCGCGGTCGATCAACTGCGCTTCGAGTTCGAGCACGAATTTTTCCACCACGCGGTCGATGGTGTCGCGGCTGAGCGCCGCGAACGCGATGGTCGCGTCCAGCCGGTTGCGGAATTCGGGCGTGAACATCTTCTTGATCGCTTCTTCGTCCTCGCCTTCGCGCTTGCCGCGGCCGAAGCCGATGGATTCGCGCGCGGCGTCGGACGCGCCCGCGTTGGTGGTCATGATGAGGACGACGTTGCGGAAATCGATCTTCTTGCCGTTGTGGTCGGTCAGCTTGCCGTGGTCCATCACCTGCAACAGGATGTTGAACAGGTCCATGTGGGCTTTTTCGATTTCGTCGAGCAGCAGCACGCAATGCGGATGCTGGTCCACGCCATCGGTGAGCAGACCGCCCTGGTCGAAGCCGACATAGCCCGGCGGCGCGCCGATCAGGCGCGAAACCGTGTGGCGCTCCATATATTCGCTCATGTCGAAGCGCAGCAGTTCCACGCCCATGATGGCGGCGAGCTGTCTAGCCACTTCCGTCTTGCCGACGCCGGTGGGGCCTGAGAACAGATAGCAGCCGATGGGCTTCTCGGGCTGACGCAGGCCGGCGCGCGCCAGCTTGATCGCCGACGACAGCGCGTCGATCGCCTTGTCCTGACCGAACACCACGCGCTTGAGATCGTCTCCCAGCGTACGCAGCGCCTCGGCATCGGTCTTGGAAACCGACTTGGGAGGAATGCGCGCCATCTTGGCGATGACCTCTTCCACCTCTTTGACGCCGATCACCTTCTTGCGGCGCGATTCCGGCATCAGCATCTGCGAGGCGCCGACTTCGTCGATCACGTCGATGGCCTTGTCGGGCAGCTTGCGGTCGTTGATGTATTTCGCGGCCAGTTCCACCGCGGCCTTGATGGCGTCCGCCGTGTAGCGGACCTTATGGTATTCCTCGAAATAGGGCTTCAGCCCTTTCAGGATCTTGATCGTGTCCGGCACCGTCGGCTCGGCCACGTCGATCTTCTGGAAACGGCGCACCAGCGCGCGGTCCTTCTCGAAATACTGGCGGTATTCCTTGTAGGTCGTGGAACCCATGCAACGCAGCGTGCCCGACTGCAGCGCCGGCTTGAGCAGATTCGAGGCGTCCATCGCTCCGCCGCTGGTGGCGCCCGCGCCGATCACAGTATGGATTTCGTCGATGAACAGGATCGCGCCGGCGACGGCCTCCATCTCCTTGATGACCGACTTCAACCGTTCCTCGAAATCGCCGCGATAGCGCGTGCCGGCGATCAGCGCGCCCATGTCGAGCGCATAGATCGTGCAGTTCTGCAGCACTTCCGGAACGTCGTTCTTGACGATCTTGCGCGCCAAGCCCTCGGCGATGGCGGTCTTGCCGACGCCGGGATCGCCGACGAACAGCGGATTGTTCTTCTGGCGGCGGCAGAGGATTTGAATAGTGCGCTCGACCTCCGCCTCGCGGCCGATTAACGGATCGATGCGGCCCTGCTTGGCCTTCTCGTTGAGATTGACGCAATAGCTTTCGAGCGCGCCGCCCCCTTGCTTGGCGCCCTTGTCGACGTCTTCGTCCTCTTCGGCGCCGCGCACGGATTTCTGCTGGGTCATGCCGGGGCGCTTGGCGATGCCGTGGCTGATGTAGCTGACCGCGTCCAGCCGCGTCATGTTCTGGTTCTGCAGGAAGTAGACGGCGTGGCTCTCCCGCTCGGTGAACAGCGCCACCAGCACGTTAGCCCCGGTCACTTCATCGCGGCCGGAATTCTGCACGTGAAGGACCGCGCGATGAACGACGCGCTGGAAACCCGTCGTCGGTTTGGCGTCTTCGCCATCCTCGATCACCATGGTCAGCAGTTCGTCGTCGATGTATTTGACGAGGGTCTGGCGCAGCGAATCGGTGTCGACGTTGCACGCCTTCATGACCTGGATGGCGTCGACGTCGTCGGTCAAGGCCAGCAGCAGGTGCTCCGTCGTGGCATATTCGTGATGCCGGTCGCTGGCGAGCTTGATCGCGCGGTGCAGCGCTTGTTCCAGGCTTCGCGAAAGCGATGGCATCGGCGCGTTATTCCTTTTCCATTGTGCACTGCAAAGGATGCTCGTGGCGGCGGGCGAATTCAATCACCTGCGACACCTTTGTTTCGGCGACCTCGAAGGTGAAAACGCCGCAAATACCCACGCCATGACGATGGACATGTAGCATGATCTGGTACGCTTCATCGTGGTTCTTGCCGAAAATCCGCTCCAGGATATGCACGACGAAGTCCATCGGCGTGTAGTCGTCGTTCAGCAGCAGCACCTTGTAGAGGCTCGGCTTCTTGGTTTTCGGACGCGTTTTGGCGACGACGCCGACACCGGGTCCCGTCCCGTTTCCGTCGCCTGTGTTGTTCTGTCCCTGGTCGTCGCGTTTACCGCTCATGGCCGCATCCGGTTTACACAGCATTATAAGAGGATGAAACGAAGCTTCCGCAACTGTCCATCGCACATAGAGTTTATATAGGGGCTCGTTGCCCACTCTACAGCGGGATATCCCGTATAGAACTGTCCTGGGGGAAACGAAAAAGGGCCCGGTAACGCGCCTGGAGCGGCCAGAAAGCTTCTTTCGTCGTCGCGAGGAAGATTTCGGAAAGCTTCGTGACCTCGCCGACATAGCCCTCGAAGGCCACAAGTCCGTTCTTCAGCGCCGTTTCGATGTTCTCGGAAGCGTCATTGAGCGGCCGCTTTTGCTGTTTTTGCCATTGTCCTAACCTCTCCGTCATGACACACCACGCCCGAGACCGTTGCCCCAGCCTGCTGCAGTGCAGCACGACTTATGTGCGGTGCACCATTAAAAACTCAAGGATAATCTGTTGCACTGCACCAAGAGGCGCGTCGCCGCATCTCTTAACCAGCTGTAAACGCCAGAAGATTAACGTCAATTCCTCATGCGGACTTGCGCGCGCCGCCGTGATTTGGTCTCCTTGTCGTAAGGTGATGGTTACAACCCGAGAGTTTGGGACCGTGGATGTTTAACCAGTGTCGCGACCGTTTCGAGCTGGCCGCGAAAGCGGGGGCGTTGGCCGTTCTGGCGCTGGCTGCAGCGCTGGTCGTGGCTGCCTCATCCCCGGCCGAAGCTCGACGCTCCCACCACGGGGCGATGCCTGTCGGCCTGACCGACCCGGCCAAGGACGCCGCCCTGATCGTCGACGGAGAGACCGGCAAGATCCTTTACGCGCGCAATGCTGAGGCAGAACGCCACCCCGCCTCGCTCACAAAAATGATGACCCTTTATCTGCTCTTCGACGCGCTCAAGAGCGGGCAGGTGACGTTGGCGACGCCGTTGGCATTCTCGTCCCATGCTGCGTCGCAAAAGCCGACTAACCTGCACATCAGCGCCGGGGAAATGATCCAAGTCGACACCGCCATCAAAGCCATCGTCGTGCGTTCGGCCAACGACGTCGCCGTGGCAGTCGCCGAGGCGTTAGGCGGAACCGAATCGCATTTCGCGGAATTGATGACCGCCAAGGCCCGCGCACTGGGCATGCGCAATACGTTCTACCACAATGCGTCGGGACTGCCCGACCCGATGCAGATCACCACCGCCAGCGATTTGGCGATCCTGGCTCGGCACTTGGCTTACGACTACCCGCAATATTTCCATTATTTCGCCGCCATGGATTTCAACTTCCGCGGCATCCACTATGTCGGCCACGATAATCTGCTGGGCCGCTACGACGGCGCGGACGGCATGAAGACGGGCTATACAGCAGCCTCCGGCTTCAATCTGGTTTCTTCCGTCGTGCGCGGCGGCTCGCACGTGATCGGTGTCGTCCTTGGCGGACGTACGGCGCAGCGCCGCGACAAGGAAATGATCAATCTGCTCAACGACACCTTCGCTAAGGTCGAACGCGATCCGATGCTGGTCGCCCACGCCCAGGTGCCTTGGCTGACCGTGGCGCAGAACACGGTCCCGTATGCTCCGGTTGGCCCGGCGCAGCAGAATTTCGCCGCCGCGCTCCCCGGAGCCAGCGGTTCCGCATCCGACGCCGACGACGAAGACGCCGCAGAATCCCGCAGCGACGACGAAGACACATCCAATGCCGTGGTCGCGCCGCCGGCGCCGAAGCCGCAACAGCCGACCGTGGTCGCGTCCTATCAACCGCGTCCCGTCAAGCCCACGATTCCGAAGCCGGTCTTGCGGCCGGAAGTCGGCGAAGGCGATATCGGCGACAGCGGCACTCCGCTTCCTTTGCTGAGCGTCCATGACTGGACCATCCAGATCGGCGCCTTTACCGATCTCACGCAGGCCCGCTCGCAGCTTGCGGCCTATGCGGAAAAGTCAATGGACATTCTGGGACAGGCGCAGCGGATCGTCGTGCCGTTCCAGTCGATCGACGGACATTTGCTCTATCGCGCCCGCTTCGGCCCCTTCTTGGAACGCGAGGCGCGCCAGGTTTGCGCGCGCTTGACCGAACGCGGACAAACCTGTTTTGCCGCAATCTCTACGCGCTGAATTAATCGCTAGGGACTGGCGCGGGGGCGTTGCCAACATCCGCGATAGGCCATGTCGTGCCATGAGCGGAAGGTCCTTGCTGGCCCAACACGATTTGCCGCGATGGACTCATAAACACCGGCCATGTGTCATTTTACGCCCTTCGCCCATGATCGGTAGAGTGCTCTGTTGGGGCAGAGTTGCGACGCTGCGCCGAATTCCAAAATTGTTGCGGATTGATGGATTGTGGGGGTTGATATGGCAAAGATTTCGTTTGTCAGGCGCGGTCTAATAATTCTGGGCTTGATGACGTTCGCCTGTGCCTCGGTTTCCACACAAGCGGCGCCGGGCACGTCATCGGTTAGCTCAGACGATGTCATGAAGCTATCCGTCAATCGCCCGAATGTTGATAGCTGGTGGCCATTCGGCAACGGCGAAACACATGCATTCGCGCGAGACAATACGGTCTCCGGCGGTGCGGCGTTGAGAATTCGCATTGCCGCACCCTCTACTCACGCCTGGGATACACTCGTAATTGCCAAAGGGGAGCGAGCCCTTAAGAAGGGCGACTCCATATTCTTGGCGTTTTGGGCGCGGGCGGAAAGCCCTCCTGAAAGGGCGCAAACGATTAGCGCTACAGCTTCCCTGCAAGGCAGCGACGCCCCCTATCCCGTGATCGGGTTCGCAAATATCGATGTCAACGGACCTGAATGGAAACTCTACTGCGCTTCCGGCGTCGCCCAGAGCGATTTCGGCGCCGGTCAGTTCGAGGCCGCCTTACAGATTGGAACCGGCCGTCAGACCTTGGCGCTCGGCCCCGTCTTCATTTTGGCGGCGCGTACCGCGGCGGATCGCAAAGTGATCTCGGCCGGATGCCCCGCTTTGACAGCCGCCTTTGCGCACGTTCCGATTGCGCCCCCGTCGATCGAAGAGCTGAAGAAGAAGATCGAAAAGATCATGGCGGATACCCATACGCCCGGCGTCTCCGTGGCGATTGTCCGCAAGAACGGCCCCGAATGGATCGCCGGTCTCGGCAAGGCCGACGTGGCGAGCAATCGGCCCGCAACGGCCGATACGCTGTTCCGCATCGGCTCCGTTTCCAAGACATTCGTCTCGCTGGCGATCCTCAAACTCGCGAACGAGGGCAAGCTGTCGCTGCAAGACCCGGTGCATAAGCTTGTTCCCGAAGTATGGTTCGAGAACCGCTGGGAAGCGACCGATCCGGTCCGCGTCGTCGATCTTCTGGAGCACACGACAGGCTGGGACGACGAGCATATGCGCGAGTTCGTCAAGGACGGCTCCCATATGAACCTGCGTGATCAGTTCGACTATGACCACCACTCGCGCATCTCGCGCTGGCGGCCGGGCACGCGAATGGCCTATTGCAACAGCGGACCTGCGGTTGCCGCTTATATCGTCGAAAAGATCACCGGGCGGCGTTTCGAGGATTATATCGCGCTGAACTTCTTCGCGCCGCTTGGCATGAAGACGGCAACCTATTTCCAGCCGGCGCCGCAGTCGTCGGTCACGCTTTATCATTCCGACGGCACGAGGCCGTTTCCCTACTGGAATCTGATCTATCGTCCGCCAGGCGCGATCAACGCCTCCGCCAACGACATGGCAAGGCTCTTATCGCTCTATCTCAATCGCGGAAACGTCGGCGGCGTGCAAATCATGCCGGCAGATTCCATCGCTCGGACGGAGTTTCCAACCCGCACCTGGGCGGCGCGAAATGGGTTGAAAATCGGATACGGGCTGGGAATCGGTGCGGGCATCTTCGACAACAGCGGGCTGGTCTATAGCGGTCACGCCGGAGGTGTGCCCGGCGGCCTGACCGACATGATCTATCTACCGAATGATGGCGTGGGCTATTTCTACAGCATCAATACCGGTAACGACGGCGCCAAATGGCTGATCGGCAAGGCTATCCGCGATTATATCACGTTGGGCCTTTGGACGAAGCCTATGCCCAAACCCGTTCCGCCGCCGGCGAACGCGGAATCTTTCGCCGGATGGTACGAGCCCGTGTCGCCGCGCCACGAATACCTTCGCTTCAGCGACCGCCTGATGGGAATGGCTTGGGTCCACATCAAGGACGGCAAGTTGTTGTTGACGTCTCTGCAGGGACGGGATCAGCCGTATATTCCAGTTTCGGGCGCTCTGTTGCGCCCCGAATCTGTCCCCTTCGCCACCCTGGCGCTGATCGCGCCCAATGCGGACGGTCAATTCATTCAAAGAGACGACGGCGTGACGCTGAAACGTCTCCCGACATGGTTCGCGCTTGGCGAACTCATTCTGTGCGCCTTCGTCGCGCTCACCATGGTTTCGATCGTCCTTTATGCGCCATGCTGGATGCTGCGCGGCCTCAGCAAAAAGCACCGCCGTCCCGACGAGCGCTGGATAAAAATCTGGCCGTTGATTGCCACATTGAGCTTCATCATGGTGATCGCTGTTTTGTCCACGGCCCTCGGCGATGAAGATGTGATCGAGCATTTGGGCAATCTGACGCTGCGGTCGGGCGGTCTTTGGCTCGGCACTATCATCTTCGCCGGTGCTTCCATCGCCGCCGCTGTCGCCTTGTGGCGCGCCCGCAATAGCCAAGTTCGCAAATGGGTCTTCGTGCACGCGACGGCCGTGACGTTGGCGCTGTTGATCGCCACGGCGTATCTGGCGTATTGGGGCGTCATCGGTATCCGCACCTGGGCATAATTCTGTTCCGCTAATGCCCTAACTCGTGCTCAGCAACGCGGCGTTGCCGCCGACCGCCGCCGTGTTCACGGTATAAGTGCGCTCGAGCGCAAACCGCAGCAGATAATGCGGCCCGCCGGCTTTCGGTCCGGTGCCGGACAAGCCTTCGCCGCCGAACGGTTGAACGCCGACCACCGCGCCGATCTGGTTGCGATTGACGTAGACGTTGCCGACGCGAACCCGCGCACGCACGAAGGCGGCCGTCTCTTCGATGCGGCTGTGGATGCCGAGCGTCAGCCCGTAGCCGGTGGCATTGATAGCCTCGCACACCTTATCGAGTTTGTCGGCCGCGTAACGCACCACGTGCAGCACCGGGCCGAACACTTCGTTCGGCAGCTGTGCGAGGGATTCGATCTCGAAGATATGCGGCGTGAAGAAAACCCCCGCTTCATGCTCCGGCCCCAGCGCGAGTTTGCGCAGCAATTTCGCTTCGCGCGTCATGCGTGCCGCATGCAGCTCCAGAGTTTCGCGCGCCGCCTCGTCGATCACAGGACCGACATCGGTCGCTGGATCCATCGGATCGCCGACTTGCAGTTGGTCCATCGCTCCCAAAACCATGTCCAGCATCTTGTCGGCGACGTCTTCCTGCAGGAAAAGCACACGCAAGGCCGAACAGCGCTGACCGGCGCTGTCAAAGGCGGAGGCGATCGAATCGCGCGCCACCTGCTCCGGCAAAGCAGTAGAATCCACGATCATCGCGTTCTGGCCACCGGTTTCGGCGATCAAGGTTGCGAGCGGGCCGCTACGGGCCGCGAGCGTGCGGTTGATTGCCATTGCCGCTTCCGTCGAACCTGTCAACACCACACCGGCCAGGCGGACGTCGGGGAATAGTACGCCGCCAAGCTTCGTTCCGCTGCCAGGCAGCAAATGCAGTACTTCTGTCGGCACACCGGCCTCGTGCAGCAGCGCAACGGCCGCGGCGGCGATCAGCGGCGTCGGCGCGGCGGGTTTGGCGAGCACCGCGTTCCCGGCCGCCAGCGCTCCGGCCACCTGTCCGGTGAAGATGGCGAGCGGAAAGTTCCAAGGACTGATGCAGGCGAACACACCGCGGCCGTGCAAGGTCAGTTCGTTGCTTTCGCCCGTCGGGCCGGGAAGCGTTATCGGCGCGGAAAAATACTGGCGCGCCCTCCCCGCGTAATAGCGCAGGTAATCGGCGGCCTCGCGCACTTCGCCTAGCGCGGTGGAAAGCGTTTTACCTCCCTCGCGGACGGCGAGCGCCATCAACTTGGCCCGGTTGGCTTCGTAAAGATCGGCCGCGCGCTCCAGGATCGCGGCGCGCGCATCGCCACCGAGGCCGTCCCATGAATCGCGCGCGCGCGTGGCATGGCCCAGCGCTTCCAGCGCATCGACTTGCGTCGCCTCCGTCACATGCCCGATCAAACGGTTGTGATCGGACGGATCGAACAATGGGCGGGATTTGCCTTCGTGCCTCAAGCCGGCAATCACAGGCGCGGCCGCGGCCGGCTGGCGCAACGCATCGGCCATCGCCGCCAGAACTGGCGCGCTCGCCTCAGGATCGCTCCACAAAAAACCGGACGAATTTTTCCTGTCGACGTACAACTTCGCCGGCAGCGGAATGCGAGGATTGCGGCGCGGCGTTTCCTTGGCCAATTGCATGACCGGGTCTGCGATCAGCGTTTCGAGCGGCGCTTCGTCGTCCGCCATGCGGTTGACGAAGGATGTATTGGCGCCGTTCTCCAGCAGCCGGCGGACGAGATAGGCGAGCAGATCCTCGTGGCTACCGACCGGCGCATAAATGCGCGTCGCGGCGCCCGCCGCCGACGGTTTCCTGACCTCGTGATACAGCTCGTAAAGGGCCTCGCCCATCCCGTGCAGGCGCTGAAATTCGAAATCCCCCTTACCGTCCGACAAGACTTCTACGGTCGAAAGCGTGTGAGCGTTGTGGGTTGCGAATTGCGGAAAGAGGGCATCGCGCGCGGCGAATATGACGCGGGCGCATGCGATATAGGACGTGTCAGTGGCCGCCTTGCGCGTGAAGACGGGATAATCGGAAAGTCCCGCCTCCTGGCCGCGCTTAATCTCGGTGTCCCAATACGCCCCCTTCACCAACCGCACGGGAATGCGACGGCCCCGACGGCGCGCCAGATCGATCAGCCAGTCCAATTCCGGCAAGGCCCGTTTCTGATAGGCCTGGACCGCGAGTCCCAGCCCGTTCCAGTCCTTGAGACCGTCCGCGTTCGCCAGCGCCTCGAACAGGTCCAGCATGATTTCGAGCCGGTCGGCTTCCTCGGAGTCGATGGTGAAGCCGACGTTCGCGGCACGCGCCCGGCACGCCAGATCGACCAGCGCGGGCAAGAGCTCTTTCATCACACGCTTGCGCTTGACCCATTCGTAGCGCGGATGCAGCGCGGAAAACTTCACCGAAATGCTGGGACGCTCGAAGATCGGCACATCGTCGCCGGCATAGGCCGCGGCGATGGCCTCGAGGCCGCTGCGATACGAAGCGAAATGGCGTTCGGCATCGTGCGCCGTGTAGGCGGCTTCGCCGAGCATGTCGAAGGAAATGCGGTAGCCGCGTTCGCGATAGCCGCGCGCGTTTCGCAGAGCTTCGCCGATGGTGCGGCCGAGCACGAATTGACCACCCAGCACGCGCATCGCCGTGGTGATCGCTTGACGGATTACCGGTTCGCCGGAGCGACCGACCAGCTTCTTGAGGATGCCATCCAAATCCCAGCTGCCGGTCTGGTCCATACGAATGACGCGCCCGGTCAGCATCAGCGCCCAAGTGGACGCGTTCACGAACAGCGAATCGGATTTCCCGCTATGGCTGTCCCAATCGCCCGGAGCGATCTTGTCGCGGATCAGACGGTCGGCCGTCTCGGCGTCCGGCACGCGCAGCAGCGCCTCGGCGAGGCACATGAGCGCCACCCCTTCCTCGGTGGAAAGAGCGTATTCTTGGGTAAAGGCGTCGACGCCGCCGCGCCGGCCGCCTTCGGCCCGGATTCGGCTCGCGAACTCGCCGGCCAGGGCGTGTGTCGCGGCAGCCTCCGCGGGCGTGAATTTCGCTTGGGCGATCCGTTCGGCCGAGACGGTGTTCTCGTCGGCGAGGTAGGCATCGGCGATGGCTTGACGCAATTTGTCGCTCATGTGGAGGAAGTCGTTTGGTGGCGAGTCCATTCTAGCGCGTCCTTGCCTTGGCGCGCTAATCTACCGGCGCCATGATCGTTCCCCAAACCAGCAGGACCATAATCCAATTGCGCGCCCAGCTCGCCGCCGCCCGTCGGAACGGCGCGCGGATCGGCCTCGTGCCGACCATGGGCGCCCTGCATGACGGCCATCTGTCGCTGGTGCGCGAGACACAAAAACATGCGGACAAGGTCGTCGTCAGCATTTTCGTAAACCCGACGCAATTCGCGCCGCACGAAGATTTCGACCGCTATCCGAGAACGCTGGACGCCGACGCCGCCAAACTTGCCGCAGCGGGAGGCACAGACCTGATCTTCGCCCCGTCGGTCTGCGAAATGTATCCGCTGGGTTTTGCCACCAGGATCGAAGTCGGCGGACCGAGCCAAGGACTGGAGACCGATTTCCGGCCCAATTTCTTCGCGGGCGTCGCGACGGTCGTGGCGAAGCTTCTGCTCGCCGTCATGCCGGATGCGGCAATGTTCGGCGAAAAGGATTATCAGCAGCTTCTGGTCGTGCGGCGCCTGGCCGCCGATCTGGGACTGGCGACGGAAATTCTGGGCGCACCGATCGTCCGCGAAGCCGACGGCTTGGCTATGTCGTCGCGCAACGCCTACCTCACGGCGGACGAGCGCCGGATCGCCGGTCAACTAAATTCGGTCCTGAAGCGTTTCGCTGCAAGCCTGCACGGCGGAGCATCCGTCGCGGCGGCGGAAGCGGAAGGCAAACGTGCCTTGCTGGAGGCTGGTTTCGCTTCGGTCGATTATATCGCCGTGCGCGATGCGGAGACATTGGCGCCGTTGGAATCGCTGATCCGTCCAGCCCGCGTGCTGGCGGCCGCCACGGTCGGCAACACGCGCCTGATCGACAACATGGCGATCTAAAGTAATCCCAGCTCCGCCAGCTCGATCTTCAGCGCCTCCGGCAGATTCACGCCCTTGAGGTCGCGCGCATCAAGCGGCGCATCCTTGGCGTTCAAATAGCGCCAGCCCTGGAAAGGACGATGAAAGCGGCGCACGGTCCGAATGAGCTTCGGATCATAGACCAGACCGCAATGCGGCGTGCCGTTTCTGATCACGGGCTTGAGCGCCAGAAGCCGCTGGCGCACGGCAATATGCCCCTTGATGACCCAATACAGCGAACCGCCGCCGAGCAGCTCTTCGGCCCGCTTGGGCGTCTGCCGCGTGACATGCATGAGCACCAGCGGGCGCTTTTTCCTTTTCAGCTCTTTGAGACGCCCCGCCTGCCACGCCGCAAGTTCTTCGACGGAATCCACGCCGACGCAAAGTTTTATGAGATGCACGGTCACGGCGCCTCTCCGGCAAAGCGTGCCGGCACCGCGCCTTCCGCATTCCTGCAGGCGATTTCAACGCGATTTGCAATCAGGAGCGTTTGAAACATTCGGAAAGTCTGCACCGTTCTTTATGACGTAATTGGTCCGGGTTCTTCGGGGGACACTTCCTCGTTCAACCTCGGCGGCAGCGTCGCCCTATAAAGCAGAATTGGCAAACGGAAATAAACTCAAAAAACGCAGAGATTATTTTACGCGCGCTTAATGCGGCAATGAGAGCTTCGCGCTCCTTCGGAGGAATTTCCATGCATCAGCTTGTTTATGTCAGCACCGCATCATGGGCCATGAGCAATGCCGATTTGAACGAAATACTCGATGCATCTCGGCGCAACAACCGCGTCAACGGCGTGACCGGCATGCTGCTGCACATCGACCGCGGTTTCCTGCAGGTGCTTGAAGGTCCAAAGGCAGCCGTCGAGGAAACTTATGCCCGCATCAAACAAGACCGCAAGCACAATGCCCCGCGCATCCTGGTCGAACAGGAAACCGACGGACGGTTATTCGGCGACTGGAGTATGGGTTTCGATCGGATCGACCAGGGACAAGCGCGCACGACAGACGTCTTCGCGATCACGCGCGATGCGATCGAAAACGCCATAACGCCTGAGAAGGCCGCGCATCTCGCGATCCTTCTCAGGAATTTCTATCGGGTGAATGCGGGCACGCTCGCTGCTTAGCGAGTGACCGCCAAGACGGCCTTCTTGATCACGAACACCACGAGGATCACCACGAAAAATGCAACGTAGAGCGTGATCGCTTCGTGCAGCAGCGCCTTGTTGAACACCGGCATGACGAGCGCCGTATGATGCAGCAGCGGGGGGATCATGGCGTCCGCAGCGATGTACACCACGGTCGCCAGGACCGGTGCGACGAACAGCCCGATGATGGTTCCGGTCGCCACGCCGAAGAACAAGGCGATCACACCGCCGATGATCAGCTGAAGCGCGCTGAGATGATGCAGAAAGTCGGTTATATGCTTCAGAAACTCGTTGATAAGATCCATGGTACTCCCCCACGCCGCCATAACATTAAAGGTGGTTCACTATACGACATCTGCCGGCCAAGGGCCATCGCCAACCGTGCTTAAAATTTGGGCGCGACAATTAGTAATGACCCCCGCCGCCCCGGAACAGCCTCGTCCTGATGAAGAAGAACGCCGCGATGATGATCACATAGCCGATATAGATCGCGGCCGTGTCACGCCAGAAGGTGACATCGACAATGACCGGCAGGCTGATCGGCGCGTTGTGGTCGACGAACGGGATCAGCACAACGGCGACAATATGGATAAGCGTCGCGGCCAGAGCGATTTCCCACAAACCTCGCCAGCTCGATAGCCGAAACGCCGAAAACAGCGCGATAATCAGGCCAAGCGTGGCGTTGACGTGCATGAAGCCTTCACGGAAAAAATCCAAGGCTTCCCTGAGGTAATGAAGAATTTGTGGCATCTCACCCCCTAAGATTAATGACGACGTGACGCCGCTTGAAACGTATGAGCGAGTTTTTTCATCCTGCCACAAAGGCGGGCATGCGACAAAACTTCGAATGAGGGTGAGCGGGGAACGAACAACTTCTAGTAGCCGAGCAGCGTTTTCCAACCGAACAGCAGCACGCCAATGATGCCGCCGATGACGAAGAGCGCCAGCAGGCAACCGGCGCAGCCGAATCCGCGCAGGAATGGCGGCGGAGTGAAGTAGATGCGGGTGTGAGGATCCAGATCGGTCATCGTGTTACGGCCTGCTTTGCCGCTTCGTCCTTAGCTCGTTTCGGGCCAGCGGCCAAATAGCGGGCCTCCCCACGTATCGGCGCGGGCGATGATGCCGTCGTCCCTCACACCATTTCCACCGCCAGGGCCGTCGCTTCGCCGCCGCCGATGCAGAGCGCGGCCACGCCGCGCTTCAGCTTGCGCCGCTTCATCGCATGAAGCAGCGTCGCCACGATGCGCGCGCCGGAAGCGCCGATGGGATGGCCGAGCGCGCAAGCGCCTCCGTTCACATTCACCTTGTCGTGCGGCAGGGCAAGATCGCGCATAGCGATCATCGCCACGTTGGCGAAGGCTTCATTGATCTCGAACAGGTCGACATCGCCGGCCTTCCAACCAGCCAACGTCAACACCTTTTGAATCGCGCCGACCGGCGCAGTGGTGAACCAGCGCGGCTCGTGCGCGAAGCTCGCTTGGGCCACGATGCGCGCCAGCGGCTTCAAACCGCGTTTCTCCGCCGCATCGCCGCGCGCCAGCACCAGCGCCGCGGCGCCGTCGGAGATCGAGGAAGAATTCGCCGCCGTCACCGTGCCGTCCTTTGAGAAGGCCGGCTTGAGCGTGGGGATTTTCGCCGGGTCGGCCTTGCGCGGCTGCTCGTCCAGCGCGATTTCCACCTCGCCGCCCCGGATAGCGACCTTCACGGAAACGATTTCATCCGCGAACGAACCGTCGGCCTGCGCGCGCTTGGCCCGCATCAGCGATTGCATGGCGTAGGCGTCCTGCTGTTCGCGCGTGAACTGGTAGTGACGCGCCGCATCCTCCGCATAGCTTCCCATCAGCCGGTTTTCGTAAGCGTCCTCCAGCCCGTCCAGGAACATATGGTCCTTTACCTCGCCGTGCCCGAGGCGATAGCCGCCGCGCGCCTTGGGCAAGAGGTACGGCGCGTTCGACATGCTCTCCATGCCGCCAGCCACCGCGATGTCGGCGCGGCCGAGCGCAAGCAGGTCCGCCGCGATCATGATCGCCTTCATGCCGGAGCCGCAGACCTTGTTAACCGTGGTCGCCGACACGCTGTCAGCCAAGCCCGCGAAACGCACGGCCTGGCGCGCCGGCGCCTGCCCGATGCCGGCCGGCAGCACGCAGCCCATGACCGCTTCCCCGACGTCATCAGCCTCCACCTCCGCGCGGGCAACGGCAGCGGCGATTGCGGCCGCGCCGAGCCGCGGGGCCGTGCAGGCGGCAAGATCGCCCATAAACCCGCCTATGGGCGTGCGGACGGCGGAAAGAATCAACAATTCTGCAGACTTCATTTTCTGGCTCTTTTTCTTTGGTTTACGGCCTTTGATTAGCGCAAACGTGGATTTACGGCCACTTTGCCCTGGCTCCGGACTGAGTTATCATTAATCGAAAATTAGGGCTATTGGGCCGGTGGAGTAAGCAGGGGACATGAACAAGATCGCGATCTCTACCGCGATCGGCGTTGGTGCGGGGTTGGCGCTGGCGGGCGCGTATATTGGCGCGCCCTATGCCGGAGTTTATCTCACGCCGGCGACGGTGATGGTAGCCGCGGCCGTCGTCGTGTTCGGTTCGTCCATTGCGCTGCTGACAATGACGGCGCTCAGCAAGACGGAAAAGAAAAAGGCGCCGTCCACCAGGCGGCTGCGCGACCTCGGCGCCGACGATTTCGCCCACTTTCCGAAGAGCGGCGTACGCATCGTGGTCAAGCCCGATTCGGTGATCGAGGAATTGGACGCGGTGCGCAACCCGTCCTCCTACACCAAGAAGGACATCGTCCTGACGATCAAGAAGTCTTCGGGCAAATCGGTCTTCAATCCGATCCTGCTTAAGCGACTGTTCGTGGCGCTGAAGGATTTCGAGAATTTCGTCCACATCCTGCTGGTGAACGAGCACGACGAATACATCGGTTATATCCCGGCGGCTTACGCGCGCGCCTTCCTGGTCGGCAGCGATGCGGAATCGCTGATCGTGAAATACATCGTCGATGTTCTCGCCAATCCTGGCTACAGCATCGTTCTGCGCGACATCAACGGCCTGTCGATGAAGGCGTGCATCTCAGACGATGCGCTGGTGTCCGCCGCCCAGACGAAGGTGACGGAGAACCATCTGCGCGGGCTCGTCGTGTTCAAGGACGAGCGCAACCGCAAACCGTTCGGCGTGATCTACGAGGAAGACCTGGTCAAGCTGACCATGAAGAACGCCGATTAGCTTGCCTTCTCGAACAATTCCCGGCCGACGGGCCACGGCGTGACGGCCTTCTCTCGCTTCGAGAGCGAAGATTGGTGCGGTCGAGAAGACTCGAACTTCCACAGGTTGCCCTACTAGCACCTCAAGCTAGCGCGTCTACCGTTCCGCCACGACCGCACAAAGTCAGGAAATCACAGTAGGGGCCGGGGTGTAGCAAACCCCGCTGTCCTAGGGCAAGGGCGCCTGGTCAGATGCCTTCGCCGTCCACGCCGCGGGTGCCCTCGTCAGGGCCGTGGATGCCGCATTCGTCCTTTTCGAGGCCGCTCCAACGCCCGTCGCGATAGCTTTCGCCCAGATGGACGCGCCGCGTACACGTCATGCAGCCGATGGAGGGATAGCCGTCGTCGACCAGCGGGTGGTGCGGCAGATCGTGCTTGACCATGTAGACCTCCAGATCGTCCAGCGACCAGTCGGCCAGCGGGTTGAAACGGAAATGGCCCTCGAAATACTCGACCGGCAGGATAGTGGCGCGTTCCTTGGTCTGGAAGCGTTTGCGGCCGGTGATCTGCGCTGAGAACCCTTCCAGCGCACGCTTGAGCGGCATCACTTTGCGGAAATGGCAGCAGGCGTCGGTATCGCGCGACCATAGCGTTCCTTCCGGATCGCGCGTGGCGCGGTCGATCGGATGGGGCGCCAAAGATCGCAAATCGCCCAGCCCGAGCAGATCCTGCAGCCGATCACGATAGCGCAGCGTTTCGCCGAAAAGCTTGCCGGTGTTGAGGAACAGGATCGGCGTGTTCGGATCGATCGCGGCGACCATATGCAACAGCACGGCGGATTCCGAACCGAAGGACGAGACCACGGCGCTCTTGCCGGCTAATTCGCCGCATAACGCAAGCTCGAGGAGACCGGCCGCATCGCGGCCCTGCGCCGCCGCGCGAAGCTGCGCCAGTTTGGCCCTGGTGACGGGATCGATGACTCCGAAACCCTGCCGGTCGAAAGCACGCGGCCTTCGAATGTTGTCGATGACGGTAACAGCCGCGCTACTCATGACAACCAGCCTCTAACTTCGATCAGATCACGGGTGCGCCGCGAGACCTCGTCCGGCGGCAGGCCGTCGGTTCGCCAGCCGGCACGCGCGGCGCCAAGGATTTCGAGATGCTCGTCCCATTCGGAGCCGAAGCGCCTCTGCAGCCATTCACGCAGGCGCTTCGCCAAGCCGGGCGCCCGGCCGCCGGTGGAAACCGTCAGCATCAGCGCGCCCCTGCGCACTACGGCCGGCACATGGAAATCGCAAAGCTCGGGCGCGTCCTCGACGTTGACCAGAACCCCGCCTGAGCGCGCCCGCCGCGCCAGCTCGGCTGTTTTTTGCCGCTCCATGCCAGCGATGAAGAGTATGGACAGGCAACGCAAGGCCGCGTCGCTGCTTTCCGTTGCCACGCTGACGGCGTCCGCGCCGGCCTCTGCCAGCAGGTCCACCCGCCGCGCCAGCCCTTCGCCTGCGCCCGCAAGGCCTACCCTGACCATTCTTGGGTTGATGGTGATGGGAAGCACGAAACAACCTCTGCCCTGGGATAGCCCGCCGATACTACAGAAAAGTAGGTGCTATGATTTTATAATGCAAGTATATAGTGGAGAATGTTTTATTTTACATCTAAATTATGTGTTGTTACTGGTATCCCTTGAGCAAGTCCGTAACCGAAACCCCTATCTTGTCGCCATGGATGATGATCTCGCCCTTTGCGACCGGTCTGTCGTTGGCCATGATGGTGACCGGGTCGTCCTGGCAGGAATCGAGCTCGATCACGGCACCGCGGCCCATGCGCAAAAGCTGGTGCATCGGGATCACCGAACGGCCCAGCACGACCGAGATTTCGACTTTGACGTTGGTAAGATTGGTCAACATGGACGATACCCAGAGGTGTCGAGGAAATCCTTAGGTCTACATGCTTTCGGACACGTTAATGCAGGCTCATAAAGACACCGTCGAATGGCGCGTTCAGGGCGGATTGACTCCCTATCCCGAGGCGGTGGCGTTCATGGAAGAACGCGCGGCTGCCATCGCGGCCGGTCGCGCCGACGAACTGGTCTGGCTGCTCGAGCATCCGCCGATCTACACGGCGGGCACCAGCGCCAAGGACAGCGATCTGCTGGACGCGCGCTTCCCGGTCTTCAAGACCGGCCGCGGCGGGCAGTTCACCTATCACGGGCCAGGCCAGCGCGTCGGTTACGTCATGCTCGACCTCAAGCGGCGCAAGGCCGACGTGCGCGCCTATGTCCGCGATCTCGAAGAATGGCTGATCCGCACCTTGGCGCGCTTTGGCGTGAAGGGCGAACGACGCGACGGGCGCGTCGGCATCTGGGTGGCGCGACCCGGTGGGCAGGAAGACAAAATCGCGGCGCTGGGCGTGCGCATCCGTCACTGGGTGACGTTTCACGGCATCAGTTTGAACGTCGCGCCTGACCTAACCCACTTCTCGGGCATCGTACCGTGCGGTATCCGCGACCACGGCGTCACCAGCCTTGCCGATCTCGGACTGAATTTAACCATGGCCGATGTCGACGTCGCGCTGCGCGAGACCTTCCAGGAGGTATTCGGCCCGTAAGGGGCTAAAACGACGACTTGCGGTTAAAGCCCTTTACGTCCGGCGGCTCGGCCCTATGCAGTTCGACGTTGGTGACGCGGGAACCCTGCGGCCCGCGCATGCACAGCCCGACGAAGGTTTCGACGGCTTTCGTCGGGCCCGAAACCAGCGCCTCGACGGTTCCGTCCGCGCAATTGCGCACCCAGCCGTCGAGGGCGAGCTTGCGCGCCTCGGTGATCGCGAAATGGCGATAGCCGACCGACTGCACGAAACCTTCGATGCGCAACCGCAGGGATGTGAGGTCGTCGTCGCTCATGCGTTTTGGTTAGCACCCTCTCACGAGAATTTGAAGCGATTGGGCCACCCTATTTTGCGTGGATTACTGCGGCACAAAGAAGCCATGCGTTTTTGACGTATTGCCCCATTAGGGACACAACACCCACGTTCGAAGCAGGCCTTGGCGAACGGGGTGCGGCGTGTTGGCGAGATGGACGATTGCGGCGATCGGTGCGGCGATGCTTGCAGGGGCCTGCGCACAGGCACAGACGGACCAGACGAGCGTCCTGGTCTATCAAGCCGCCTTCTTTGCCGACGTCCGGCCCAACACCGCTTACGACATGATCGGACGGTTGCCGGCTTTCGTCTTCGAAGACAGCACGACGGCGCGGGGATTTGCAGGAACCGCCGGCAATGTGCTGATCGACGGGCAGCGACCGACGGCAAAAGCCGACGATCTTGGATCGATCCTTACGCGCATTCCGGCGTCCGATGTGGATCGCATCGAAGTGATCCGCGGCGGTGCGCCGGGCATCGATATGCAAGGCCAGACGGTTATCGCCAACATCATCCGCAAGAAAGGCGACACGACTAAGATCGTCGCGGATATCGAAGACAATATCTTTTTGGTGGACGGCCATTCCGTGCCGAACGCAAGCCTGCAACTCACCCGCCATGACGGCGACAGCACTTACGAGGCCTCGATCAGCCGCTATGGCAATTACGACAATTCCGTCGGAAACGGCATTCACACGATTACCGACGTCGCTACGGGTACCGTTACCCGCGATCGCGCGCACACGTCGGCAATGGGCACCGGCGGGGGCTTCAATGGGGCCGCGACCATTCCGCTGTTTGGCGGCCAGTTCAAGGCGAACCTCACGCTTCAGGACAGCCCATTCCACTCGTCCGTCGCTTATTTCGGATCGACGGGCAATCAGCTCATCACCGACCACTCAGGCTCCCGGAACGGCGAATTGGGCTTACACTGGAACGGCAATATCGGCTCTACGCAACTTGAGACGCTGATATTGCAAAGCGTGGGGCGCGCGACGGACGTCAACGCTTCCGACGCCGCGGGCAATGACCAGCTCTTCTCCTCGAAGAACAGCACCGGTGAGACAATCGCACGTGCGACGCTGCGCTACCCGCCCATGCCCAATCTGACCTTCGAAGGTGGGGCGGAGGGCGCATACAATTTTCTGGACGGTACGAGCAGCTATTTCCTGAACGGCGGTTTTGTGCCGCTTCCATCCGCGGATGCGCATGTGGACGAACGGCGTGGAGAAGTGTTCGGCCAAGGAACCTGGAAATTTGCCAAGGACTGGATGCTCGAAGCGGGATCGCGCTTCGAGTTCTCGACCATCACCGAAATAAACGACCCCCATCAGAGCCGCTCGTTCTTCTATCCCAAACCGCGCGGGGTACTGACCTGGACGCCAGACAAAAGCACGCAGCTGCGTTTACGCTACGAGGTCGTCGTCGGGCAACTCAACTTCTCCGACTTCGTCGCGAGCAGCAATCTGGCCGCGAGCGGCGTGACTGCGGGCAATCCCAATCTGAAGCCCGACCAGCACGCGCAATACGAGTTTTCCTACGAGCGCCACTTCTGGGACAAAGGCTCGCTGACGGCGACGCTGTTGCATGAGGAGATCAAGGACGTCGTGGATTACATCCCGGTGACCGGATCCGCAGGCACATTCGACGCGCCGGGCAATATCGGCAATGGCCGGAATGACCAGATCGACGTCGAGCTGGCATTGCCGCTGGACCGGTTTGGCATTCCAAACGGGCTCCTGAAATCCACCAATATCTGGCGTTTCAGCGCGGTCCGCGACCCCGTGACCGCGGGGAATCGCGTGATCTCCGGCGAGCGCCCGCAGGACGTGGAGCTTGATTTCACGCAGGACATCGACCGGCTAAAATCGACCTGGGGGATCACCTATTTCAATTGCTGGGATCAGTACTACTACCGCCTGACGCAAGTGCGGCACCAGCGCGTCATTCCGCCATATTTCTTGGTGTTCTGGGAGTACAAGCCCACCCCGTCCTGGAGCCTGCATGTCGAACTCGATAATCTGACGCGGTTCGTTTACGACGATAAGTATTACGACTCCGCCGGGCCCCGTAACACCTCATCCTTGGCCTCGATTGAAGAACTATCGATAAAATCGCAGCCGAAGCTTTACATTCAGATTCGCAGGACCTTCGACTGACGCGGGCGCCAATCGAGTCGGCGGTCGGATTAGGCGAATTCCAATATCACATCGTTGAGCGCGAGGTGATCGCCTTTCTTGACCTTGATCCTTCCGATCGTGCCGCCCCGTTCGGCGATCAATACGTTCTCCATCTTCATGGCCTCGACCACGGCCAACGGCTCGCCGGCCTTCACCGGCTGTCCGGTTTCCACTTGGATGGAGACGACGAGACCCGGCATCGGACAAAGCAGCAGCTTGGACTTATCCGCCGCCGTTTTCTTCGACATCAACAAGGCAAGTTCAGCCGCCTTAAGGCTGCGCACGCAAACGAAAGCCTGCATTCCGCCTTGCGAAATTTGGCAGCCGCCGGCGGAGCGGACGATCTGCATGGCATATTCCCGTTCCTTCTCGCGCAGATGCAGGATCGGCTGTCCGGGCCGCCAATCGGTCGCCGCGGCGTAATTCTCGCCGTCAATGCGCGCGAAGAATTTGCCTTCGTGTAAAGTGGCGTCGGCAATCGCAAACTTCTCGCCGTCGAGCGTGGCGATAAAGGCCGATCCCGCCCGGTGCGGCCCGTTGAGCGTGCCGCTAATGCCGCTGGCCCGCTTCGAACGCGCCAGCTCCGCCGCGACACCCCCCGCCACGAACCGGCGCTTGGCCGCGGCGTCGAGCGGACGGCCGCGAAAGCCGTGCGGAAATTCTTCCGCGATGAAAGCCGTCGACAGCCGCCCTTCGCGAAAGCGCGGATTGTGCATGATGGCGCCGAGGAACGCGATATTGTGCCGGATGCCGCTGATCGCGAACTCGTCCAGGGCATCCGCCAACGCATCGATCGCCGCTTTGCGCGTCGGCGCGTGGGTGCAGACCTTCGCGATCATCGGATCGTAATGGACGGAAATCTCCGCGCCTTCCTGCACGCCGGTATCGATGCGCAGCGCCGCGTCGCCGCGCGCCCCTTCCGCCGGCATGCGATAGCTGACCAGCCGGCCTGACGACGGCAGAAAGCCGCGATGCGGGTCTTCGGCATAGACGCGCGCTTCGATGGCCCAGCCTTGCGGCTTCAAGTCGCTTTGCGCGAGCGGCAGTTTCTCGCCGGCGGCGACGCGGATCATCAGCTCGACGAGGTCCAGGCCGGTGACTATCTCGGTGATCGTGTGCTCGACCTGAAGGCGCGCATTCATTTCGAGGAAATAGAATTCGCGATTCTTGTCGACGATGAACTCCACCGTACCGGCGCTGTCGTAGCCGGCGGCTTTTGCCAGGGCCACCGCCTGTTCGCCCATCGCGCTGCGCATCTTGGCGTCCATTAGCGGCGAAGGTGTCTCTTCGATCACCTTCTGATGGCGGCGCTGGATCGAGCATTCGCGCTCGCCTAGAGTGACGACGCTGCCGTGCTTGTCGCCGATCACCTGGATTTCGATGTGGCGCGTTTCGCTGAAGTACTTCTCGATGAACAGCCGGTCGTCGCCGAAGCTGGCCTGCGTCTCGTTGTGCGAAGCGTGGATCGCCTGCGCCAATTCGCTTTCGGCGCGCACGATGCGCAGTCCTTTGCCGCCGCCGCCGGCCGAGGACTTCACGATCACCGGATAGCCGATTTCCGCGACGATGCGCCGGGCGTGCGCTAAGTCCACGATCTCGCCCACGAAGCCGGGAATCGTGGCAACCTTCACGGCATGCGCCAGCTTCTTGGATTGGATCTTGTCTCCCACCGCGGCGATGGCTTCCGGGCTCGGACCGATGAACGTCAGCCCATTGGCCTTTGTCACCGCTTCGGCAAACGCCTGGCGCTCCGAAAGGAAGCCATAGCCAGGATGGATGGCCTCGGCGCCCGTGGCGTGAGCGGCCTCCAGGATCGCGTCGGCGCGCAGATAGGACTGAGCCGGAGGCGCGAGCCCGATGCGGACGGCCTCGTCGGCCATCTCGACATGCAAAGCGTCCTTGTCCGCGTCGGAATAGACCGCGACGGTGGCAATGCCCATGCGGCGCGCGGTCTTGATGATTCGACAGGCAATTTCGCCACGATTTGCGATCAGGATTTTCTTGAACACGCTATCCCCGGCCGGAGCGGCGGCTTTTGCGGTTGCTTTTAGGAGGTCCCGGCGCTCAGGTAAACCCATGCGAATGAAGGCACCGCTGTTCACCATTCCGCGCCGCCTGGGCCTCGCCCTGTTCCGCATCCATATCGAGAACGGTATGGCGGTTTCCTTGGGGATGGCCGCCGTAGGGTTAGGAACGGCCTTGTTCTTCGGCCGCGACGTCGCCATCCAGGCGGCCACCGGGGCGCTGTGCGCCAGCGTGGTCGACCAGCCGGGCCCGCTGGCGATCAAGACGCGGATGTTCGCCTTGGCGATCGGGGGCACCGCAGCGCTGACCGTTCTGACCATCCTCGCGCTGGGCTCGCCCTGGCTGATGCTGCTGCTGGTCGCAACCATGAGCTTTGTGACGGGGCTGATCTCGGCTTACGGGCGGCGCGCCATAGGGTTGGGCGTCGCCGCGGTGCTGGCGCTGCTCTTCGGCATGGCGGCGCCGGGCTCCATTCCCATGTTCTGGCACACGGCGATCTTCGCCGCTGGCGGCATCGGCTATGCCGGATTTGCGCTCTTGATGGGCGCGGTCCTCGACGACCGCAACCGAAGGCAGTTCCTCGGCGAAGCCATCCGCGCTTTCGGCGCTTATGTCGCGGCGAAATCGGAACTCTACGATCCGCGCGCGCGTTCTCGCCTGGCGCAGCAAGTCCTCATCGAAGCGCATGCGGTTTTCGTCGAGCGGCTGCAAGCGGCGCGCGACATGATCTTCACCGGTAAGAGGACGGCGAACCGCATGCGGTGGATGGCCGCACTCATTACCCTGCTCGATTGTTTCGACTTCATTCTGTCCAGCGACGCCGACATCGAAACGCTGCGATTGTCGGTCCACCATCATCTCCTGCGCCGGCTCGGCGCGCTGATCGCCGATATCGCGGAAAACGCGCAGGAGTTGGCGCTGGCGCTGGTGACACCCGGCGCCGCCGTGGCCTTCGTCGGACACGAAAGCCAGTTGCAGGCGATCGGCGAAGAGGTCCTGCGCCTTGAGCGCGCGGCAGCGGGCGGCAGCGAACCCCTGGAGCTGTCCGCGTTCCGCTCTACTTGGCACAAATTGGCGCAAACGATTTCACGCCTGAGACGGATGACGGAAGTGATCAACGCGTCGGGGCCGGCGGAAGCGAAACTGCCCAATGTGGATCTCTCGCTCTTCAGGCAAGTCGAGAGCATGAATCCCAAGCTGCTGCTGGCGCAGATGACGCTGTCCTCGCCGGTGCTGCGCTATGCCGTCCGCCTGACGCTGGCGATGAGCTGCGGCTATCTGATCACGCTCGTCCTGCCGGGCATGGTGCATGGCGGCTGGGTGCTGCTGACGACCATGCTCATCATGCGCGCCAGCTACAGCATCACCAAGCAGCGCCGCAACGACCGCATCGTGGGCACGGCGCTGGGCTGCGTGTTCGCCGCCGTTCTGGTGCATGTCCTGCCGCGCGACTGGCTGTTCGCGCCGATGATCGTCACGGTCGGCATGGCGCACGCGTTTGCGACGGTCGCCTTCACCGTGACGGCTTTCGCGGCCTCGAATACGGCGCTGCTACAGCTTCACTTCCTGGCGCCCGGGACCGGTGCCGTCTTCTTCGAACGCATCTTCGACACGCTGATCGGCGCCGGTCTCGCCTGGCTGTTCAGTTTCCTGCTGCCGAGCTGGGAATGGCGCAACGTGGGAAAGCTCGTGTCCGCGATGGTCGCCGCAGACCGCAAATATGCCGCCCTGGCGCTGACGCGCAACCGCAACGACCAAGTGTTTCGCCTGGCGCGCAAACACGCGCACGACGCCACCGCCAATCTCTCCATGACCGTGCGGCGGCTGGCCGACGAACCGCAGGTCGACAGGCGCGCGCTGGTCGCGTTGAACGACCTCTTGGGCGCCAATTATCTGTTCGCCTCGGATCTCGCGTCGATGCGCGTGCTGTTCCGCATGCGGGCGAGCGAGTTGGAACCGGGGGGCACCGACGCCTTGCTGGAAACGGCGCGGACCGCCGTGGCCTTGTCGCTTGGCGCGCCCGACGCGAAGGAGGCCCCCGCGATGCGACTGTCGCGGCGCAGCCGAAGCGAAAACTTGGGCGGCGCCAACGCCATGATCTCGCTGCGCCGCCGGCTGGTTCATATCGAACGTACCGCCGAACGGGTAGGCGCGCTGGCGGCAAAGGTGGCCAAACCGGGCTGACGTTCAGTCCCGCACCAGCACGACGATCGGTTCATCCTTATACGTCGTATTTTGCAGGATGCGGAAACCGCATTTCTCTGCGACCCGCAGCGAGGCGCGGTTTTCCGGTGCGATGATGCAGCACGTTCTCACCTTGCCGAAATGCACATCGCCCCAGGCCTGCGCGGCACGCACCGCTTCCGTCGCATAGCCCTTGCCGTGGACCCGGCCCGAAAGAAGCCAGCCCATCTCCGGCATGCTGTCCAGCGAAGGCACGATGTCGCGCTTGCCGTCGAGAAAGCCGATAGTGCCGATGAAAGCGCAGGTTTCCTTTTCCTCGACCGCCCACATGCCGAAGCCCAGCATCGCCCAATGACCGAGACCGCCATAGTGGCGCCGCCAGACATCCTCGCGCGGCATCGGTTTGCCGCCGAAGAAACGGGTCACCACCGGCTCGGCGGAAATCCGCAGGCGCTCGTCGAAATCCTCCAGCCGATGGGCGCGCAGGATGAGGCGCGGCGTTTCGAGAACGGGAATGTCGAACGTCACCGCCGCCATTTTAATGCTTCCCCGCCATCATCTTGTCGTGCGCGGCGCGGAATTCGCTGTCCGCGCGCCAGTTCGGCCACGCATTGTCGTTGGCGAGCGTGTCACCGACGATATGAAGCACCTCGATGTCTTCCACGATCGCGGTCATGTTCCAGTTCGGATCGAACTCGTCCGACGGCTGATGATAATGGTGCACGCGATAATCGTCGCGCAGCGCCATGCCTGCCGCCGTGCCGCCGACGACCAGATCGACGCCCGAGCCGGGCGTCATAGCCGGCACGCCGTGCTTCGCTAGGCTGAAATGGTCGGAGCGGAAGAACCCGCCTTTTTCGGGTTCGGGATCGGGCGTGATGACGCGGTTCTGCGTCCTCAGCGCGGCTGCGAGATAATCCTCCAGTTCGGATTCGCCGTTGCCGGACAGCGTCATGTCGTGCGTCGCGCCTTCCGGCAGATCGGCATCCAGATTGATGGCGGCGACGGTGTGAGAAAGCGGCCAGATGGGATGTTCGGCGAAGTACTCGGAGCCCAGCAGTCCCTGCTCCTCCAACGTCCAGAAAATGAAGGCGATGGAGCGCTGCGGCCTCGGATCGTGAGCAAAGGCCTCGGCCAGTTCGAGCACCATGCTATCGCCCATACCGTTGTCGATGGCGCCGTTGTAGATCTTGTCGGAACCGGGCAGCTCGGGCTTGATGCCGAGATGATCCCAGTGCGCGCTGTAGATCAGATAATCGCCGGGATGCTTGGCGCCCAGGATAACGCCCACGACGTTACGCGTATTGAGATATGAGATGCGCGAGACGGCATCGGCGTTCAAACTCTCGTTCATCGCCACGGCTTTGAAGCCGCGTTGGTTGGCCGCCGCCTTCTCCTGCTCGTAATCGAGGCCGGCGCGCTTGAAGAGTTCCTTCGCCGTGTCGAGCGTGATCCAGCCTTCCACCGGCACCATCGATGCGTTCTTGTCCTTCGCCAGCAGCCACGATTTGTTGCCGGTATTCGAATTGCGCACCACCTGATAGCCATAAGCGGCAGGAATGGTTTCATGCACGATGATGGCGGCAGCGGCGCCCTGGCGCGCGGCTTCCTCGTATTTGTAGGTCCAGCGGCCGTAATAGGTCATCGCCTTGCCCTTGAAGAATTTCGGATCGGGATTGGCGTCTTCGTTGCCCGGATCGTTGACCAGAATGACGACCGTCTTGCCCTTCACGTCGATGCCCGCGTAATCGTTCCAGCCGTATTCGGGCGCCACGACGCCGTAGCCCACGAAGACCAGCGGCGAATTCGCGATCTTCACTTCGCTGCTCTTGTATTGCGGCGTCCAATAGGTGACTTCGTCGGGGGATTTGGGCGCGAGCGCGCCTTGCGGCGTGTCGAAGGTCAGGTGCGATTTGTCGTTGTCGAGCGCGATGACGACCGTAGGCACTTTCTGGAAATAGCTGCCGTGATTGCCCGGCTTGACGCCGATGCGCTTCAGCTCGTCGGCCAGCCACTCAGCCGCCGCCTCGCCGTTCTTGGTGCCGGGCCCGCGCCCTTCGAAGACATCGTCGGAAATCGCCTTGTCGCGCGCCAATACATCCGCGCCGGTGATGTCCGGACTGGTGACGGGATGCCCCGGATATTTGACTGGAGCGGCTCCGGCAAGCAGCGCGGCGGCAAAAACGACGACGACTGTGCGGACAAAGCGCATGAATGGGTTCCTCTTAGAATTTGGCGCATGTTAGGGACGCCGACGCGCATGGCAACTATTTTCTCCTTCCTCCCTCTATAGGGGAAGGTGGCGCGCCTGAACGAAGCGAAGGCAGGACGGAAGGGGGGCGGTCTTCAAGCACACGTTCGATCGACGCGACGACACCGTTCAAATCCCGCGCCGCCTCGCTTCGCCAAAATCGCAGAACGGTATAGCCCGCCTCCGCCAACAGGTGGTCGCGCGCGACATTTCGCGGCGGCGCCCTGCCCGGCTCGCCATCGTCAAGCTCGACGACGAGCAGCGCTTCGTGCTCGACAAAATCCAGGATGAACGATTTGAACGGCGCCTTCCTATGGAACTCGTAGCCCTCGAATTCGCGCAGCTTTGCCCATAGCCGCGCTTCGACATCGTTCGGTCCCCGGCCAAATGTGCTTGTGCGTTTCATCTCGGCTGGGGACCGCGCAGGAAGATCATAGTCGGTTCGTCCTTGTACGTTGTTTCCTTCCAGGGCCGGAAGCCGCACTTCTCCGCCACGCGGATGGACGCGATATTCTCGGGCGAGACGATACAGAACATGCGCGGGTTGCCTAGCCGCGCGTCGATCCAGACGATCGCCGCCCGTGTCGCTTCCGTGGCATAACCTTTGCCGTGCACGCGCGAGGCCAGCGTCCAGCCCGCTTCCGGCAAGCCTTCGAGCGCCGGATCGAGATCGCGCTTCACTTCGGCCACACCGACCCGGCCGATATAGTGGCCGGTTTCCTTCTCCTCGACCGCCCAGCTTCCATAGCCGAATGCGGCCCACATCCCGAACGTGCGCAGCAGGCGGCCCCAGATGTCCTCGCGCGTCATCGGCGCGCCGTGGAAATAGCGGCACACGACCGGATCGCTCCAGATCGCCACGCTCGCCTCGAAATCCTCGAGCCTGTGGCCACGCAGGATCAGACGCGGGGTCGAGAGGATGGGGATGTTCAGGTCTGTCGCGGTCATCGGTGCTGCTGCTTTTCTGCACATGGTATGAGGATAGCCCGAATCCACAACAGGTTGATCGTTTGAAAGATCATTGTTTTTCGGATTCCGCCTTATCCCCTGGGGGGGAGGGGAGACCCTCGCCCGCCCATTCGGCAATAGAATTGTTTTCGAGTCTTCGCGTAACGCCTCCTTCGGCCGACAATGCCGAAGTGAAATGGTGAGCGCCAAAGCTCGGTTCAAGCCGGTGCGACGTCGCGCCCCCACCCGGCACACCGCTTCGCGGCTCGCCACCCTCCCCGCGTTGGAGGAGGGTAAGGTAGAGTTTAACCTCCCCCTTGCGGGGAGGTCGATCCGGCGTAACGTAGCAGAGCGGAGTGAAGCCGGATCGGGTGGGGGTATCGCTTTGGCAAAAGCGTTCGCAAGAACTTTGCGCGACAACCAAACCGATGCCGAACGTGTTCTGTGGGCGGGTCTGCGCGAATTCAAGCAAGCCGGTCTTCACTTCCGCCGCCAAGTCCCCATCGGTCCATATGTCGTCGATTTCGCCTGTCACCGCGCCAAGCTCATCGTCGAACTTGATGGCGACCAACATGGCGAAGACCGCAACATCGTCTACGACGCGGAGCGCACAGCCTTTTTAAATTCCCGCGGCTATCACGTCATCCGCTTCGCCAATTGGGAGGTGCTTAGGGAACGCGAGCGTGTCTTGGAGCACATCTTACGAGTTGCGCAGTCCCCCCACCCGCCTCGCCACTCCGTGGCTCGGCACCCTCCCCGCGTTGGGGGAGGGTAAGATAGGGGATGGTGCTCCCGTCGCTGCATTCTCGAGCAGATTCGCCATTGTCCCTCACCCGCTCCAAGCACTCTCCGGCGCAAATTGAGTAGGATCAAGGCCCTTTGCCATAATCCGTGCCTTCAGTCCCTGACGATACCCAATGCTCGTATCTGACAGATCTTCGGCTAGGTCGATCTCCGTAAGCGAAAACCCGTCAGGGATTGAAAAAAACAACTCGTTGAAGACCAGGCATCTTACTACGTAGTCATATCCTACGTGATCCTCATGGTATTCGATGGTGTATAATCCAAAATGACGATGAATGAGCGGGTCGATATTTTTGTACAGAAACTCCAGTGATACTCGACGCAAATTCACCGTTTCGGCCGGAGAGCAAAAATGCTGAACAGCATTCCTTGCCTTTCTCAAATCCTCGAAGCTCTCCAAGTCGGCCACCCGCTCACCCGTGGACACCCATAGCAGCTTTGGCAAATGCTCAAAGTTGTACGTCTTTCCCTTTTCAATAATGTGTTCAATTGTTAGTTCCTGATGGACTGGATCATCTAACTGAAACAGGTCTTTGAAGATCAGCAGTGGGTGTTCTTTGGCTATGACTGCCTTGATAAAAAGTTCTCCGGCCAGTGCTGCATTCAACACCGACATATAGTCCCAATGTTCCATGCCGGGATCAGAATAGACGGCATGCTGATTTGCTTGTGTCAGAGCGCCTATTGCCACCTCGAGAATGCGCTCTGGAATGTCTGCTAACTCTGAATGCATCCCTGCCCCCCGACGTTAGCCTCACAACGGTATATTATCGTGCTTTTTCCACACCTGCGGCACCTGTTTGTTCCGCAGCATACGGAGCGCCCCAACAATGCGCCGCCGCGTGTTGTGCGGGCGGATGACTTCGTCGATCCAGCCGCGCGAAGCCGCGACGAAAGGATTGAGGAACTTCTCTTCGTATTCCTTGGTGCGTTCCGCGATGGCTTCGGGATTGTCGGCGTCCTTGCGGAAGATGATCTCCACCGCGCCCTTGGCGCCCATCACCGCGATCTGCGCCCACGGCCACGCATAGCTCACATCCCCACGCAGGTGTTTGGACGCCATCACGATGTAGGCGCCGCCATAGGCTTTGCGCGTGATTACCGTCACCTTCGGCACCGTCGCCTCGGCATAGGCGAACAGCAGTTTCGCGCCGTGCTTGATGATGCCGCCATGCTCCTGCGCCGTGCCGGGCAGGAAGCCGGGCACGTCCACGAACGTCACGATGGGAATGTTGAAGGCGTCGCAGAAGCGCACGAAGCGCGCGCCCTTGCGGCTGGCGTCGCTATCGAGCACGCCCGCCAGCACCATCGGCTGATTGGCGACGAAGCCCACCGTCGAGCCCTCGATCCGTCCGAAACCCGTGATGACGTTGCGCGCGAACGCCTCGCCGATCTCGAAGAAATCGCCCTCGTCCACGACCTTCAGGATCAGTTCCTTCATGTCGTAGGGCTTGTTGGGATTTTCCGGCACCAGCGTGTCGAGCGACGGCTCCTCGCGCTGCGGTTCGTCTTCGGTCGGCCAGACCGGCGGCTTCTCGCGGTTGTTGAGAGGCAGAAAATCGTAAAGCCGGCGGATTTCCTCCAGGCAGACGACGTCGTTGTCGTATGCGCCGTCGGCAACGGCGGATTTCGTGGTGTGGACCTTGGCGCCGCCGAGCTGTTCCGGGGTCACGTCCTCGTGGGTCACCGTCTTGGTCACGTCCGGCCCGGTGATGAACATGTACGACGTATCGCGCACCATGAAGATGAAGTCGGTCAAGGCGGGCGAATAGACGTCGCCGCCGGCGCACGGCCCCAGGATGACGGAAATCTGCGGCACCACGCCCGAGGCCAGCACGTTGCGCTTGAAGATCTCGCCGAAGCCGGCCAACGCGGCGACGCCTTCCTGGATGCGCGCGCCGCCCGCATCGTAGAGGCCGATGATCGGCGCGCCGTTCTGCGTCGCCATGTCCTGGATCTTGCAGATCTTCTGCGCATGGGATTCCGACAGCGAACCGCCGAACACGGTGAAGTCCTTGGCGAAGACGTAAACCATGCGGCCGTTGATGGTGCCCCAACCCGTCACCACGCCGTCGCCGGGAATGCGCGACTTGTCGGCGTGGAATTCGGTGTTGCGGTGCTCGACGAACATGTCGAACTCCTCGAACGAGCCGGGATCGAGCAAGAGCTCGATGCGCTCGCGCGCCGTCAGCTTGCCGCGCGCGTGCTGCGCCTTGATGCGCGCCTCGCCGCCGCCCGCCCGCGCACGGGCCCGGCGTTCCTCGAGTTCGTGGATCATGTGTTTCATGGGAACCCCAGAGCAGACGTACTAATATCTATTCGTCATGGCCGCCACCCCGGTCCGCGCAAAGCGCGGCCGGAGTGCAAGCAGGCGGCCATCCAGTCGCCGCGCGTCGGCGCAGCGGGAGACTTTCTGCTTCGCTGGATGGCCGGGTCAAGCCCGGCCATGACGAATCAACCAGGCACAAATTATCCGATCCGCGCCCGCGCCAATTCCATGAAACGGGCGGCAGCGTCCAGTTCGGCCGCCAGGGCGCGCGCCCGCTTTTCGGCCTCGCCGTCCGCGCCCCATTTCTCGGCCTGGTAGCGCTCGTCGAGCTGGGACAGCGCGAAGGCTTCCTCGGCTTCCAGCCGCCCGTCGGCCAGAGCCAGAACCAGCACCAGCGAACCGCAGACCGTCGCGGCCAGATGGAGCGCCGGCAGGACGAACGATTCGTATTGCGCCACCGCCCGCCGTAACGCCGCTACCGATTCTTCCGGCTGGACGATGTGGGTAATGCCGACGCGCGCGATAAGCCGCGCGCCGGTGCGCTCGGCCGCCCAGTCGAGCAGCGGATCCCAACTTTCATTCTGCCGCGCCACCAGATCGGCCGGAGCTTCGGCGCGATAGCACAGCAGATCGTTGGCATAGGCCGCGATGCTGTCGATCAAATCGTCCTCGCGCCCCGTGACGCGGTCGATGGCCGTGTTGGCCAGCTTGGTCAGCGGCATGGTGGCCGGATCGATCTTATCGCCCTGCCCGCGCCATTCTTCCGCAACCGCCTCCGCCAGCGCGCGGGTCGGCAGCGCCAATGCCGCGCGCGCGGGCGTCTTCACCGGCTTGCCGTCGAGGAGAACGGAGAACCCGTCGCCAACCGCAACCTCCTTATAAAACCGCCTCATCGCTTGCGCGCTTTCGCGAAGGGATCGCGTTCGTCGTCCGGATCGAAGCCGAATAACTCCCACGAGCGGCGCATATGCGCCGGTACGGGCGCGGTCACGCGCAGCCGCCCGCCGTCGGGATGAGCGATGTCGATGATGCGGGCGTGCAGATGCAGCTTGTCGGCGATCTCGCCCGTGCCGCGCGCTTCGTTGCCGCCATATTTGAAATCGTCGACGATGGGCGTTCCCAGGCTCGCCAGATGGACGCGTATCTGGTGCGTGCGCCCGGTGACGGGCTTGGCGGCGACCCAGGCGAATTCCTCGCCCGCCTGCCCCAGCACGACGTAATCGGTGATGGCGAATTTGGCTTCGTCCGCGCCCTGCTCCACGACCGCCATACGTTCGTCGCGTCCGCGCGGACCGTGGCCGCCTTCTTTCGCCAGCGCCGCCTTGATCGTGCCGCGCTTTTTCTTCGGCACGCCGCGCGTCAGCGCCCAATAGATTTTCGATGCGTCGCGCTGGGCCAGCGACTTGGCGAGCGCGGCGGCGGCGGCAACGTTTCGCGCCACCACCAGCACGCCCGACGTGTCGCGGTCGAGGCGATGCACCAGCCGCGGCCGCTGTTTCTTCTCGAACGCCAGTGAATTGAGCATCCCGTCGACATGCCGCGTCAGCCCCGAGCCGCCCTGCGTCGCCAGTCCCGGCGGCTTGTTCAGCACGATGACCGACGAGTCCATGTACAGCACATACTGTTCCAGGCTGTCGCCGGTGATCTGCGGACGGGCCGCTTTCGGCTTTTCCTCCAGGCCTGCGCCGGTCAGCTGCGGCGGCAGGCGCAGCGTCTGCCCGCCGGCCAGCCGGTCGCTCGCCTTGGCGCGCTTGCCGTCGAGACGCACCTGACCCGTGCGCAGCAGCTTTTCCAGCCGCCCGTGCGTCAGTCCCGGATAATGGCGCTTGAACCAGCGATCTAGCCGGATGCCGTCTTCGTCGCGCCCCACGATGGCGCCGGTCTTGTTTTCGTTGCTCAATTGACGCTCCGGGCCATAGTCCCTTAGCTTGCGGGCGATGGGGATGGGGTTCCCCGAAACCGCTTCCGGCTGATGACTCCTACCGTATGAAGATGCTGCGAGGGGCGCAACCATGCGGCTGGGCGACACCAAGTTCTTCAACCTGTTCGCGCTCGTCGCGGCCAGCACGAATCCCGACCGCGCGCGCGACCAATGGCAGGTGGGACAGCTTGTCTGGACGCGCGAACGCACCAACCACAAAGGACCGCGCTACTCGTTCCAGATCGAGCTCGACACGCTGCATCATCCCGGACGCCGGGGATGGACCTTGTTGGCTGGGCACGAGACCTGGTGGGATCGCGAGCACGCTGACGCTTTCCGCAACGGGCGTTGGGTACACCTGGCCAAAGGCGCGCGCGGCGACGTGCTGAAATGGTTCGCCGAACAGGAAGGCACGCTAAAGCGGTGAACGTTACCCCTCTTCCTCCGCTTCCTCTTCTTCAAACGCGGGCGCTTCATGCTGCTTTGGCAGAAGGTGGCGGGGCAGGAAGGCATATCCCGCGATCAGTGTCGGCACCACCGCGCTCGCGATCACCACCGCGACCAGGAACGAGTATTGCCCTTGTGTGATGATGTTGTGCGAAAACCCATACAACGCCGAGATCGTTCCGAACGTCAGACCCGTGGACATCATCAAGGTGTAATACCAGCGCTCGTCATGCTTGGGGCGGAACCGTCCGATCACCGGGTACAGACCGAAGATTTTCGTAAGCACCTTGCCGCCCAGCAGAGCCAGGAAAACGAACGGAGCGGCGACCAGGGCCGGAACGGAGACGAACATGCCGGCGCGAAGGAAATAGAACGGGGTGAGAAACCCGACGGTCAGGGTGCGCAGACGACGAAGCCAATGGGCGTCCTTGCCCGAAAACTCGGCCAGCGCGATACCCACGAGATAAGCCGGAAGCACCGCCTCGCTGCCGGACCAAACCGCCATTCCCCCCAAACCGAAGAGCACCAAGATCACCCATTTGGTGCGAATGGCCGCGGTCCGGTTGGCGTAAACCCTGGTCAGCCAGTGGGTGGTGACGGGCAATACCGCCAGCGCGAACACGGTCGCCCCGATGAAGACCACGGTCTTGGTGGTGAACGGCGCGAACAACATGCCCAGCGCGATGACCGTGCCGAGATCGTTGACGAAGCAGGCTCCCAGAATACCCTTACCGAAGTCCGTCTTGTTGAAGCCGGTTTCCAGCATCACCGCGTAAACCACCGCCATCGACGTGGTCGAAAGCGCGACGCCGCATAACAGACTGGCTTGGGGATTCCAGCCCAGCAGATAATAGGCAATCGCCGCGCAGCCAAGGAACGGAGCGAAAAAACCGACAAGGCCGACAACCGTCACTTCCTTCAGCTTCCTGCGGATGACCTCCGGCTCAAGTTCGGCGCCGGCCAGAAAAGTGAGCAGGACGGCGCCCGCGGAAGCAAGAAACTTCAGCCACTCCAAATTCGATCCCAAGACGTCCAGCTTGCCGAAATATCCCGCGACGGCGGCAACGATCACGCCGACACAGATTTCGACCAGCGCGATGGCAACCCGCAGGTGATAGGCGATAACGGCGGAGACAACGGCCAACCAGAGCCAAAGGGCGGCGATGACATAAATGCGTTCCATGGTGGAGTCCTTCCTTCACAAATAGCTTCCGGGCCATGACGTAGGCACAAAAAAACCGCTTCGCAGCGGGTTGCTTCACGCGCACGTACCCCTACCGCAGCATCGGCCTGCACGGTAGGAGCCATCAGCCCGGCCTGGGCGCTTAAAGGGGGACTCCATCCCCGCGAACGGAAAATGATTTGCCATCCGGGTGGGGAAAAAGCAAGTCGATGCTGAGAAACAATCATGCCGCACCTTCTTGCCGGCGCTCGAACCCATGATAGGCAGCGTGACCGCGACTTGCCATCGGCACGCCGCTTAGCGACAGTGCGTCCGCGTCAAACCCGGGACTCACCTTGAGCAGAGATAACGCGGCCGCGGCCCTGGACGAATTCGAAGCCAAATCCAAATCCGACACCGTGTTCCTGGGCCACCCAAGGGGGCTGGGCTGGCTTTCGGCGTCCGAGTTCTGGGAGCGCTTCTCCTATTACGGGATGCAGACGCTCCTGGTGCTCTATCTCACGCACTATTTGCTTCAGCCGGGCCATATCGAGCAGGTCTGGGGCTTCGACGCGTTCCGCCGGCTGATCCTGTGGGTCTACGGCACGCAATCGCGGATGGCGCTCGCCTCCAACACGGCGCAGCTCTATGCGGCCCTCGTCTATGTCACGCCGTTGGCCGGCGGCTTCCTCGCCGACCGGGTGATCGGCCGCACCAGAACAGTGACCGCCGGTGCGATTCTGATGGTCGCCGGCACCTTCCTGCTGGCGCTGAACGCGACCTTTCTGCTCGGGCTCATGTTCCTTCTGGTGGGCGTGGGCTGCTTCAAGGGCAACATCGCCAGCCAGGTCGGCGATCTCTACACCATCGATGATCCGCGCCGCGCCGACGGGTTCCAGATTTATTTCCTCGGCATCCAGCTCGCTGTGTTCTTCTCGCCGGTCATCTGCGGCTATCTAGGCCAGAGGATCGACTGGCATCTGGGCTTCGTCGCCGCGGGCGTCGGCATGGTGCTTGGGCTCGCGATCTATCTCTTCGGGCGCAGCACCTTTCCGCCTGAACCTGTCCGAAAGACCAGTGCCGGGGAGAAGCGGCCGCCGCTCACAACCCGCGACTGGCAGGTGGTGATCCTGCTCGTCGCGCTGCTGCCGGTCCTGGCGCTCTCGATTATCGGCAATCAGGAGATCTTCGACGCCTATCTCGTCTGGGGAGAGAAGAATTTCCAGACCATGTTCTTCGGCTTCAACATGCCGATCACCTGGATTGTGTCGATGGATGCCGTTGTCAGCTTCGTGACGATGGTCGGGGTCATCGCCTTCTGGCGCTGGTACGGCAAACGCTGGAAGGAACCGAACGAAATCACCAAGATCGTCATCGGCGTCGCAATCAGCGCGCTGGGACCGCTGGTGCTGGCGGGGTGCTCGGCAGTGGCGGCCGCGACGCATCATCCCGTGCCGCTGTACTGGGCGCTGGGATTCCACATCCTGAACGATGTCGGCTTCGCCAACGTGCTGCCGGTGGGGCTGGCGCTTTACTCGCGCGCCGCGCCGAAGGGATTGGGCGGCATGATGATCGCCGTCTATTACCTGCACCTGTTCATCGGGAACATGCTGGTGGGCTATCTGGGCGGTCTGCTCGGCACTATGCCGGACACACGCTTCTGGCTTCTCCATGTAGGATTGATGGCGGTTTCCGCTGTGGTTCTGATTGCGGCTCGCGGTTTCTTCGGGCGGCTGCTTGCGCCGTCGTATGAGAAGCCGGCGACGGTTTGAGTCATTTGCGGCGAGCGTCCTTGGATTTTGCTCCTATCGGGCATCTGCGCTGTATTTCGGCGCCATGTGGCCGGGATGCTTTTGTCCGCCGAAGCGCGAAGGCGGAAGCCGCGCCGCAGTGCTTTTGGCGCGCGCCTATTCCCCACCCTTCTTCGCCCGCAGCTTCGCCCAATAATCCAATCGCTTCTGAATCTCGCGCTCGAAGCCTGCTTCTTTCGGCTGATAAAAATGTTCGCGCGCCATGCCGTCGGGAAAATAATTCTGGCCGGAGAAACTGTCTTCCGCCTGGTGATCGTATTCGTAGCCTTTGCCGTAACCGAGATTCTTCATCAGCTTGGTGGGCGCATTCAGGATATGCGCCGGCGGCATCAGCGAGCCGTGTTCGCCGGCCGCGTGCATCGCCGCGCCGTGCGCCATATACACCGCGTTCGATTTGGGCGCGCTGGCGAGATAGATCACGCATTGCACCAGCGCGATCTCGCCTTCGGGGCTGCCGAGAAAATCGTAATAATCCTTGGCCGCCAGCGCCTGTATCACCGCCTGCGGATCGGCGAGGCCGACATCTTCCACGCTGGCGCGCACCAGGCGGCGCGCGATGTAAAGCGGCTGCTCGCCGCCCGCCAGCATCCGCGCCAGCCAATAAAGCGCCGCATCGGGATCGGAACCGCGGATCGATTTATGCAACGCCGAGATGAGGTTGTAATGCTCCTCGCGGGATTTGTCGTAGAGCGGCGCGCGCTTCTGCACGGCGGTCACCAGCGCCGCGGGATCGAGCGGCGCAACGATCTTCAGCGCCGCCACTTCTTCGGCCAGGTTGAGGATATATCGCCCGTCGCCGTCCGCCATGGCGCGCAGCGTATCGCGCGCTTCGACGGTCAGCTTCAGCTTCTCGCCGTAATGCGTTTCGGCGCGTTCCAGCAAGGTTTCCAGCGCCGCATCGTCGAGCCGGCGCAACACCAGAACCTGCGCGCGCGACAACAGGGCACCGTTCAATTCGAAGGACGGATTCTCGGTTGTGGCGCCGACCAGGATAATCGTGCCGTCCTCTACGACCGGAAGGAAACTATCCTGCTGGCTGCGGTTGAAGCGGTGGATTTCATCGACGAACAGCAGCGTGCCCTGCCCGATCTTGCGGCGCTGGCGGGCGGCATCGAACGTCTTCTTCAAATCGGCGACGCCGGAAAACACCGCCGACAATTGCTCGAAATGCAGCTTGAACGCGGAGGACAACAGCCGCGCGATAGTGGTCTTGCCTGTGCCCGGCGGTCCCCACAGCACGATGGAATGCGGGCGGTTCGCGGCCACCATCCGCCCGATGGGACCTTCTGGTCCGATCAGATGATCCTGGCCCACCACTTCGGCCAGCGTTTTGGGGCGCAGCCGGTCGGCCAAGGGGCGCGGGGCGTCGTTCGGCAATCCGCCGGCTTCGAAGAGGTCGGTCATGGCGCGACAGACTACTCCGCGCCGCGCCGCCTATCCATCCACGCGTAGGCTCAGCTGCTGCCCGCCCCGGTCGACCACGAGGCTCCAATGCCCGCCCGCGGCATCCAGGGCGTGCTTGAGTTGGCCGACATTCGTAATCCTCTGCCCGTTGACCGCGCGGACGATGTCGCCCGGCTGGAAGCCGTAGCCGGCCGCCGGCGTATTCGGCGCAACCGCGCGGATCACCACGCCCTTGGCCATCATGTCCATCTGAAGATCGGTAGCGAGGGCGGGCGACAGGCTCTCGACCCGCGCGCCGGTCAGAGGATTGCGCCCGCCGATAGTGGCGGCATCTTGCGAGCCCGCCGGCGGCAACGCCAGTTTGATGGCCACATCGGAAGCGCGGCCGTGGGACGAGATATGCGCCCGCACGACATCACCCGACTTATGGGTGGCGACGCGATAATTGAGCGACTGCATATCGTCCACTTCGCTGCCGTCCACCGACAGAATAATGTCGCCGGTTTTCAGTCCCGCCTGCGCCGCCGGACCACCCGAATAAACGTCCTTCAGCAGCACGCCCTGAGGCCGGGCAAGTCCCAAGCTCGAGGCGATGTCGCCCGTTACGGCTTGGCCGTCCGCACCAATCCAGGGAAGCTTGACGCCCCCCGTGGTCGCCCCTTCCACCACACGGCGCGCCATGTTGGCGGGAATCGCGAAGCCGATGCCGACGGATTCTCCGGTGCGCGAAACGATCGCCGTGTTGATGCCCGCCAGCTTGCCGTCGGTCGTCACCAGCGCGCCGCCCGAATTTCCCGGATTGATGGCCGCGTCCGTCTGGATGAAGAACTGGTAGTTCGAGGCGCTGACCTCGGTGCGCGCCAAGGCGGAGACGATACCCATCGTCACGGTCTGGCCGACGCCGAACGGATCGCCGATGGCGAGCACCAGATCGCCGACTTGCAGCCGGTCGCTGTCGCCAAACTCGACGGTCGGGAGCCTCTCGCCGTGTGTATCGATCTTCAGCACAGCGAGATCGGTGCGCGTATCGGCCAGGATCACCTTGGCCTTGAACTCGCGCTTGTCGGCCAGCGCCACGACAATGTCCTGCCCGCCCTGGATGACATGATTGTTGGTCAGGATCAGTCCGTCGGAGCGCACGATGACGCCCGAGCCCAGCGATTGCTGCACGCGCTGGCGCATCTGCGGATTGACGCCGAAGAACTGCTGGAAGAAGGGATCGCTGAAGAACGGGTTCATCGCCGGCGCCTGGACGACGCTGCGCGAATAGACATTGACGACGGCGGGGGCAACGCGTTTCACCACCGGCGCGAAAGTGAGTTGTACCTCGCTCACCGCATGGGGAACTTTTCCGGCCGGCGCGGCTGCAGGTTCCGCCGCCAGCGCGGGTTCGGCTGGAGCCAAAAAGGGAGCCAACACGATCACGGTGACGCCAAACGCGAGAACGCCCGCGGCGGCCAGCAGCAAAGAACGGTTCATGATTTCATTCCCCAAGACGCAAAAGGGCGACCCGTCGCCGAGCCGCCCCGAATGTCACACGCGATTCTAAACGGAGGATTACGCCTCCGTTGCTTCCTCTTCAGCAACGATCACCGGCCCGGAATCCTTGCCCTTGGCCTCGGGATCGCGATCCACGAACTCGATGACCGCCATCGGGGCGTTGTCGCCGTGGCGGAACCCGGCCTTGAGCACGCGCGTATAACCGCCGGGGCGGCCGGTATAGCGCGGCCCGATCACATCGAACAGCTTCTTCACCTGAGCGAGATCGCGAATCTGCGAGATCGCCTGGCGACGGGCATGCAGGTCGGCCGTGCCGCGACGCGACAACGTCACCAGCTTCTCGACCACCGGGCGAAGCTCCTTCGCCTTGGGCAGCGTCGTCTTGATCTGCTCGTGCTTGATGAGCGCCGCCATCATGTTCGCGAACATCGCGGTACGGTGAGACGACGTTACGTTGAGCTTACGGCCCTGATTGCGATGACGCATGACACATTAACTTTCGAAAAATTAGTACTGATCCTCGTAACGCTTGGCGAGGTCTTCGATGTTCTCCGGCGGCCAACCCGGCACTTCCATACCGAGATGCAGACCCATTTCGGCGAGCACCGCCTTGATCTCGTTCAGCGACTTGCGGCCGAAGTTCGGCGTGCGCAGCATTTCCGCTTCCGTCTTCTGGATGAGGTCGCCGATATAGACGATGTTGTCGTTCTTCAGGCAGTTTGCCGAACGCACCGAAAGCTCCAGCTCGTCCACTTTTTTGAGCAGCACAGGATTGAAGGCGAGATCGGGTTTGGCCTCTTCGGTAACGCGTTCGCGCGGCTCCTCGAAATTGATGAAGACCTGAAGCTGGTCCTGAAGGATGCGCGCGGCATAGGCGACCGCGTTGTCCGGCGCGATGGCGCCGTTGGTTTCCACCGTCAGCGTCAGCTTGTCGTAATCGAGAATCTGGCCCTCGCGGGTGTTCTCGACCTTGTAAGAGACCTTCTTCACCGGCGAGAACAGACTGTCGACCGGGATAAGACCGATCGGCGCATCCTCCGGGCGATTGCGGTCGGCAGGGACGTAACCCTTGCCGGCTGCCACCGTCAGCTCCATGCGGAAATCGACTTTTTCGTCCAACGTGCAAAGCACGAGGTCGGGGTTGAGGATTTCCACGTCGGCGACGGCCTGGATCTGACCCGCCGTGATTTCGCCGGGGCCGCTCGCCTTCAGCGACAGCCGCTTGGGACCTTCGGCATGCAGGCGCAACGCGATCTGCTTCACGTTGAGCACGATGTCGGTGACATCCTCGCGCACGCCGGCGATCGAAGAGAATTCGTGCAGTACGCCGTCGATCTGGATCGAGGTCACGGCTGCGCCCTGCAGCGACGACAGCAGCACGCGGCGAAGCGCGTTGCCGAGCGTCAACCCGAAGCCGCGCTCCAGCGGTTCGGCGACGATGGTCGCGGCGCGGCCCGCATCCTGCCCCGCATCAATGCGGAGTTTTTGCGGCTTGATCAATTCCTGCCAATTTTTCTGAAACATGTTGCCTCATCGTTTCCCGGACGTGTCGGACCACGCCCATTTCGTTCGACGGGTAAGTTTTCCGAACCAAAACTTTTAGACGCGACGGCGCTTGGGCGGCCGACAGCCATTGTGCGGAATGGGCGTTACATCGCGAATTGAGGTGACGATCAAGCCGACGGTCTGCAGCGCGCGCAACGCGGATTCGCGCCCCGATCCCGGACCGCTCACTTCCACTTCCAGCGAGCGCATGCCGTGTTCCACGGCCTTCTTGCCGGCATCTTCGGCGGCGACCTGCGCGGCATAGGGTGTCGACTTGCGCGAGCCCTTGAAGCCCATCGTGCCGGCCGACGACCAGGACACGGCGTTACCTGCGCCATCCGTGATTGTGATGATCGTGTTGTTGAAGGTCGCGGCGACGTGCGCCACGCCAACGACGACGTTCTTCTTTTCTTTCTTGCGGGCGCGGGGCGCTTTTCCTGCAGCGGGAGGAGCCATTTACTTCGTCACCTTCTTCTTGCCGGCAATCGCCTTGGCGGGACCTTTGCGCGTGCGCGCATTGGTATGGGTACGCTGTCCGCGAACGGGCAGGCTCTTGCGATGACGCAGGCCGCGATAACAGCCCAAATCCATCAGCCGCTTGATGTTCATCGCCACTTCGCGGCGCAGGTCACCTTCCACGAGGTAATCGCGGTCGATCACTTCGCGGATTTGGATGACTTCGGCGTCGGTCAGGTCATGGACCCGGCGCTCGGGGGCGATGCCCACCTTGTCGCAGATCTCCTTGGCCTTGGCCGGGCCGATCCCATGGATATAGCGCAGGCCAATTAGGACGCGCTTCTGAGTTGGAATATTAACGCCGGCTATGCGTGCCACGAGTTTCTCCGAATGCCTTTAAGGCCTTGAATTGATTACATTACACGCTTACGAACGATCCTAGCAAAATTGCGTACGCCACTCCGCAAAGAGGGGCGCCAAAAGCCGGAATTTTCCAGGGAAATCGGCCGCAAGGGCGCGGATTATATTAATGCGCAACCCCCAGTCAACAGGCCAAATCCAAGGACTTCCGGAGGTTCGCCAAACCTATCCCACTCCCACACACCCCTTCCGGCCAGCCTTGTCCACCACCGCAGCGATGGCTTTGGTGACCTCCCCGATCGGCGCCATGCCGTCGACGGTCACCAGCTTGCCCTGTTTTTTGTAGAATTCGATCAACGGCGCGGTGTTCTTGTAGTAGACGGCCAGCCGGTTCTTGAGGGTTTCCGGCGTATCGTCGGCGCGGGCGACGCCGCCGCTCTCCTTGATGCGTTGCTCGACCCGCCCGATCAGGACCGCATCGTCGACCTTCAATTCGATCACCAGATCGATCCGCCGGCCGCGGGCCTTCAGCATGGCGTCCAGCGCCTCGGCCTGGGGAATGGTGCGGGGGAAGCCGTCGAACACGGCGCCCTTGGCGCAATCCGGCTGGTCGTAGCGTTCGGCGATAATTCCGATGACGATCTCGTCGGGCACCAGATCGCCCGAATCCATGATCGCCTTGCACTTCTTGCCGAGTTCGGTGCCGGCGGCGATGGCGGCGCGCAACATGTCGCCGGTCGAAAGCTGCGGCAGCGCGCGGCTCTCTTGCAGGGTTTTCGCTTGCGTCCCTTTGCCGGAGCCTGGCGGCCCGAAAAGAACAAGGTTCAACGTCGTGCTCCCCGAAGCTTGGCCTTCTTGATCAGGCCTTCATATTGCTGCGCGATTAGATGGCTTTGAATTTGCGCCACGGTGTCCATGGTCACGCTGACCACGATGAGGATCGATGTCCCGCCGAGCGCGAACGACATGTTGTAGCTCTCGTACATGAACTCAGGAATGAGGCACACGACCGCAAGGTAGAGTGCGCCGACCACGGTACAGCGGGTGAGAACGAAATCGATATAATCGGCCGTCTTCTTTCCGGGCCTGATGCCGGGAATGAAGCCGCCGTACTTCTTCAGGTTCTCGGCCGTCTCTTCCGGATTGAAGACGATGGAAGTGTAGAAGAACGCGAAGAAAATGATCATCGCGCCGTAGAGGAAAAGATAAAGCGGCTGGCCGCGGCTGATATAGGTGACGATGTTTTGCAGCCAATCGGGGATGCTCTGCGCGTTGAACGACGCGATCGTCATCGGCATCAGCAGGATGGACGAGGCGAAGATCGGCGGAATCACGCCGGAAACATTGAGTTTAAGCGGCAAATGCGAGGATTCGCCGCCGAACATGCGCTGACCCACCTGTCGCTTCGGATACTGGACCAGCAGCCGTCGCTGGGCCCGCTCCATGAAGACGATGAAGGAGACCAGCGCGACCGCGAACGCCGCGAAAAAGATCAGCACCAAGGGGTTCATCGCGCCGGTGCGAGCCGCTTCCAAGGCCTGCCCCACGATCTGCGGAAAGCGCGCCACGATGCCCGCGAAGATGATCAGCGAAATGCCGTTGCCGACGCCGCGGCTGGTGATTTGTTCGCCGACCCACATCAAAAGGATGGTGCCGCCGGTCAGCGTCACCACCGCGGTCATGCGGAAGAACATACCAGGATTGAGGACGATGCCTTGAGCGTGCTCCAGGCCAATGGCGATGCCGAGCGCCTGCACCGCAGCCAAAACTACCGTGCCGTAGCGCGTATACTGGTTGATGATTTTCTGCCCGGCCGCGCCTTCCTTCTTCAGCGCCTCCAATTCCGGAAACACGGTCGTCATCAGCTGCATAATGATCGAGGCGGAGATGTAAGGCATGATGCCCAGCGCAAAGATCGCCATGCGCTGCACGGCGCCGCCTGCGAACGTGTTGAATATATCCAACACGCCGCCGCCTTGCTGGCTCATGAGGCGTGCCATGCCCGCGGGGTCAATGCCGGGCATCGGGATGTAGGTGCCGAGCCGCGCGACGATCAACGCGCCCAGCGTGAATAAGACACGTTGGCGCAGTTCCTTCGCCTTGGCGAAGGAGCTGAAATTGAAGTTTGCGGCCAATTGTTCGGCTGCTGAGGGCATTGCTTACTCCCGACTCGCGGCCGACTTTATATCGGGTCGGCCTCACCCTTAGACAAGCTCAGGGTGAGGAATTGTTTACGCCCGCATGCTGAGCTTGTCGAAACATACGGGCGGCTTGGTCTCTATCCACCTCGCGCGGCCCGCTTTTCGGCCGATTTCACGCGGCGCTGCGCCCTTTTGCCCGGCGCACCCTTCTTGTTCATATAGACCTTCTTCTTGAAGGTCGTGACGACCGAGCCGCCAGCCTTTTTCACCGCTTCCACGGCGCTCGCCGACGCACCGGCAACCTCGATATCGAGCTTGGCCTTGATCTCGCCCTTGGCGAGCAGACGCACGCCGTCGCGGCTCTTGGCGATCAGGCCGGCCTTTTTCAACACTTCAAGGTCGATCTTGCCGGAGGCATCAAGACGCTTCTCGTCGATCGCCTTCTGGATACGGCCCAGATTCACTTCCGCGAAATCCTTGGCGAAGATGTTGTTGAACCCGCGCTTGGGCAGACGCATGTGCAGCGGCATTTGGCCGCCTTCAAAGCCATACACCTTTGTGCCGGTGCGCGCCTTGGCGCCCTTCACGCCGCGGCCGGAGGTCTTGCCCAGACCCGAAGACGAGCCGCGCCCGAGCTTCGCTTTGCGCTTGTGTGCGCCCGGATTGTTGCGGATTTCGTTGAGTTTCATATCACTTGCTTTCTTCGACGATCTCGACGAGGTGCGCCACGGCGCGGATCATGCCGCGCACCGCGGGCGTATCCTCTAGCGTACGGGTGCGGCGGATCTTGCCCAGGCCCAATCCTTTCAGCGTCGCCGTTTGGATGGCGGGCTTACGGTTTGCGCTGTGGATTTGGCGCACGGTCAAGGTCTTCTTCGCTGCGGTCTTCTTCACGGCCATCGTCGGGTTCCTTATGCGCTCGCCTCGGCGCCCTTTTGACCTTCGCGGCGCGAGATGATCTCGGCCACGGAACGGCCGCGGCGCTGGGCCACCATGCGCGGCGACTGCTGGTGTTTCAGCGCGTCGAACGTGGCGCGCACCATGTTATAGGGATTGGAGGTTCCCAGGGACTTCGACACCACATCGCCCACGCCGAGCGCTTCGAACACGGCGCGCATCGGACCGCCGGCGATGATGCCGGTACCGGCCGGGGCGGGCCGCACCAGAACCTTACCGGCGCCATGATGGCCGCGGGTTTCGTGGTGCAGCGTGCGGCCGTCCTTCAACGGCACGCGGATCAGCGCACGCTTGGCGGCATCCGTCGCCTTGCGGATAGCCTCCGGCACTTCGCGCGCCTTGCCGTGACCGAACCCGACCCGGCCGCGCTGATCGCCGACAACGACGAGGGCCGCAAAGCCAAAACGCCGGCCGCCCTTCACCACCTTGGCCACACGATTGATGTGAACCAATTTGTCGACGAATTCGCTGTCGCGCTCTTCGCGATCGCCGCGGTCTCTGCCTTCACGCGCCACGTGCCAATTCCTTCTTCATAATCGGGCCTTCCATTAAAACTCCAGACCGCCCTCGCGAGCGGCATCCGCCAGCGCCTTCACGCGCCCATGATAGATGTAACCGCCGCGGTCGAAGACGACCTGCTTGACGCCTTTGGCGATCGCCCGCTCGGCAATCTTCTTGCCGACCGCCGAAGCCGCTGCGATATTCCAGGACTTGACGACCTTGGCTTCCTTCTCGTTGGTCGAAGCGACAGCCAGCGTCGCGCCGCCCTTGTCGTCGATGATCTGCGCATAGATGTGCCGGCCCGAGCGGAACACAGAAAGCCTCGGACGGCCGGATGCGTTATGCACCAAGCGGAAACGCGTGCGCTTCTTGCGGCGGTCGAAAAGATTCTTCGTCATGGCTACTTCTTCTTGCCTTCCTTACGGCGGACATATTCCTTGGCATAGCGCACGCCCTTGCCCTTGTAGGGCTCCGGCGGACGATAGGCGCGAATCTCCGCGGCAACCTGCCCGACCAGTTGTTTGTCGATGCCCGAAATCGTCAGCATCGTCGGTTTTTCCGCCGCGATCGTGATGCCGTCCGGGATCGGATAGGCCACGTCATGGCTGAAGCCGAGCTGGAGGTTGAGGTTCTTCCCCTGCACCGCCGCGCGGTAGCCAACGCCCTGGATCTCCAGTTTTTCCGAAAAGCCGCTGGTCACGCCCTGCACCAGATTGTTCACAAGCGTGCGCGACAGGCCCCACATTTGCGCGGCGCGCTCCATGTCCTTGCGCGGGGTCAGCGTAACGCCGTGCGAGTCCACGCTGGCGTCGATTTCCTCGACCAGCGTGACGTTCAACTCGCCCTTGGGCCCCTTGATCTTCACGGTCTTGCCTGCCACGGAGGCCGTAACTCCGTTGGGCAACGCAACCGGTTTCTTGCCGATACGCGACATCATTTTCTCCTAGAACACCTGGCAGAGAACTTCGCCGCCCACGTTCTTTTCCCGCGCCGTCGTGTCCGTCATCAAACCATGCGGCGTCGAGACGATGGACACGCCAAGCCCCTGACGATGCGGCTTCAACTCCTTCACCGACGCATAAACCCGACGGCCCGGCGTCGACACGCGCTTAAGCTCGCGGATGACGGGCCGGCCTTCGTGATATTTGAGCTCGATCTCGAGTTCGCGTGCGCCGGTCTTGAACTCGACCTCTGCGTAGCCGCGGATAAAGCCCTCCGCTTGCAAGACATCGAGCAGCCGCGCGCGCAACCGCGAATTCGGCGACTTGATCTTCGCCAAGCCGCGAAGTTGGCCGTTTCTGATGCGCGACAGAAGATCGCCAATGGGATCGGTGATCGCCATATTCCCGTTTCTCCTTACCAGCTCGCCTTGGTCATGCCAGGGATCTGGCCGAAATTCGCAAGCTCGCGCAGAGCAATGCGCGAAAGCTTGAGCTTGCGGTAATAACCCTTGGAACGTCCCGACAGATCGCAGCGATGCTTGATGCGCGTCTTGGACGAATTGCGCGGCAACTTGGCCAGCTTCAGCCTGGCGGCGAAGCGTTCCTCGGGCGGGACGTTCATATCCTCGGCCCTGGCCTTCAGCGCCGCGCGCTTGGGGGCGTACTGCGCCACCATCTTTTCGCGCCTTTTGTTACGATTGATCTGGGAAAGCTTCGCCATAACGCCTCGCCTTAATTCATAAACGGAAACTGGAAGCCCTTGAGAAGCGCCCTGGCTTCCTCATCGTTCTTCGCAGAGGTGTTGATGATGATGTCCATGCCCCACACGTTCTCCGTCTTGTCGTAGTCGATTTCGACGAAGATGATGTGTTCCTTGAGGCCCAGCGCGTAATTCCCGCGGCCATCGAAGCTGTTGGCCTTCAGCCCGCGGAAGTCGCGCATGCGCGGCAACGCCATGGTGATCAGCCGGTCCAGGAACTCGTACATCCGGTCCCGGCGCAGCGTGACCTTCACGCCGATCGGCAGATCCTTGCGGATCTTGAAAGTCGCGATGGCCTTCTTGGCGCGCGTGACGACGGCCTTTTGGCCCGCGATTGCCGTCAAGTCGTTGACCGCGGATTGGATTTTCTTCTGGTCGCCCGCGGCCTCGCCCGCACCGATATTCACGACGATCTTGTTGATCTTCGGAACCTGCATCGGGTTCTTGTAGCCGAACTGCTTCATCAGATCGGGGCAGATAACCTCGTCGTAGCGCTTCTTGAAGCGCGGCGTGTAGTTCGGATCGTGCGCGGCCTCGCCGACCGCGATCTGCGTGCCGGCGGTCTTCTCCGCGCCCTTCTTCGACGCCTTCTTGTCGGCCTTTGCGTCAGCCCTGGCTTTCTCCATCGGGTTACCACCCTTTGGCGCCCTTGCGGCCTTTTCTTTACCTGCCTCAGACATCGATAACCTCACCGGACTTCTTGGCAAAACGCACGCGGCGACCGTCGCCCAGAACTTTCCAGCCGATGCGCGTAGCTGCGCCCGACTTCGGATCGACATGGGCGAGGTTCGACAAATGCACCGGCAATTCCTTGCTGACGATGCCGCCCTGCTGCTTTTGCGTCTGGCGCTGATGACGCTTGACGGCGTTCACCCCGGAAACCAGCGCACGGTTTTCCTTGGGAAACACCTTGATCACTTCGCCCTTCTTACCCTTGTCGCGGCCGGTGGTGACGATCACGCGGTCGCCTTTCTTAATCTTCGCAGTCATCAGAGCACCTCCGGTGCCAGCGAAATGATCTTCATATGGTTCTTGGCGCGCAGTTCACGAGTGACCGGCCCGAAGATGCGCGTTCCGATCGGCTCGCCCTGCGGATTCACCAGCACCGCGGCGTTACCGTCGAAGCGGATAAGGCTGCCGTCCGGACGACGCACGCCTTTGGCGGTGCGCACCACGACGGCCTTGAGCACTTCGCCCTTCTTCACGCGGCCGCGCGGAATGGCTTCCTTGACGCTGACCACGATCGTGTCGCCGACGTCGGCATAACGGCGATGCGATCCGCCCAAAACCTTGATGCACATCACGCGGCGCGCACCGGAATTGTCGGCGACATCTAGCTCGGTCGTCATCTGTATCATTGTGTTCTACTCCCGATGCCCGTTCGCCCTATTTCCCGGCCACGCGCTCGATCACTTCCCAAGTCTTCAACTTGGAAATCGGCCGGCACTCGCGGATGCGTACGACATCTCCGATCTTAAACTCGCCCTTTTCGTCGTGGGCATGGTATTTCTTCGTCCGACGCACGGTCTTGCCCATGACCGGATGCGTGAAGCGGCGTTCCACGTTCACCACCACGGTCTTGTTGTTCTTGTCGCTGACTACGACACCTTGCAGCACGCGCTTGGGCATTTTGCTGTTCCTTCTATCCTTCAGCCGGCCTTTCGGCGCTGCTCCGTCAAAATCGTTTGGATGCGGGCGATATCCTTGCGCACGACGCGAATGCGGTTGGTCTTCTCAAGCTGACCGTTGGCGCGCTGAAAACGCAGATTGAACTGTTCCTTCTTAAGCTTGCCCAACTGATCGGCCAACTCGTCGGCCGATTTGGTGCGGAATTCGTCCGCCTTGGACGAAACCCTCGCCGAAGCCGCGGCTTCCTTGGCCTTCGACTTCGTCTTGGGAGCGGCTTTCGCTTTGGTCTTTTTCTCGGCCATGGTTCTTCTCACGCGCTTCGAGCGACGAACTTCGTCGCAATGGAAAGCTTTGCCGCGCCAAGCCGCATCGCTTCCTTGGCCGTCTCCAGATCCACACCGTCGATCTCGAACAGGATGCGTCCCGGCTTGACTTTGGCCACCCAAAACTCCGGCGCGCCCTTGCCCGAACCCATGCGCACTTCGGCAGGCTTCTTGGACACGGGCACGTCCGGAAAGACGCGAATCCAGACGCGGCCCGCGCGTTTCATTTCGCGCGTGATGGCGCGGCGCGCGGCTTCGATCTCGCGCGCATTGATGCGTTCTGGTTCCAACGACTTCAGCCCGTAAGAGCCGAAATTGAGCGACGTGCCGCCCTTGGCGGGGCCGTGGATGCGGCCCTTGTGCTGCTTGCGGAACTTGGTGCGTTGCGGTTGAAGCATGACGACGTTCTTTCAAACTTACGATGCCGACGCGGGCGTTGCCGGGCGCTGTTGACCGCTGCTGCGGCTTTGATCCGAGGATTCCGCTTGGCGCTTCTCGACGGCCATGGGATCGTGCTCCATGATCTCGCCCTTGAAGATCCAGACCTTGACGCCGCAAGTGCCGTAGGTGGTCTTGGCCGTTGCCACGCCATAATCGATGTCCGCGCGCAACGTGTGCAGAGGCACCCGGCCCTCGCGATACCATTCCATGCGCGCGATTTCGGCGCCGCCTAGGCGGCCGCCGCAATTGATGCGGATGCCCTGCGCGCCCAGACGCATCGCGGACTGGACCGCGCGCTTCATCACCCGGCGGAACGCCACGCGGCGCTCCAGCTGCTGGGCAATGTTCTCGGCCACCAGCTTGGCGTCGATCTCGGGCTTGCGGATCTCGACGATGTTCAGATGCACCTCGTCTGAGGTGAATTTCTGCACGTCGCTCCTCAGCTTTTCGATGTCGGCACCCTTCTTGCCGATGACCACGCCGGGACGAGCGGAGTGAATCGTAATCCGGCACTTCTTATGCGGCCGCTCGATCACGACACGGCTGACGCCCGCCTGCTTCAAGTGTTCGCACAGATAGTTGCGGATTTTAATGTCTTCCTGAAGGAGCTTGCCGTACTCCTTCTTGCCCGCGTACCAGCGCGAATCCCAGGTGCGGTTGATGCCGAGCCGCAAGCCGGTCGGATTGACCTTCTGACCCATTACGCATTCTCCTTCGCGCGCTTGGGCGCTGACTTCTTCGCCGCCGGCTTCTTCCCGGCGGGTTTCTTCGCCGGCGCCTTTTTCGGCTTGCTCGCCGTCTTTTCTTCGGCGGCCTTGACCGGTTCGGCCTTAGCGGGTTCCTGCTTCTCGCGCTTTTCCTCGACCACGATCGTGATCTGGCTGAAGGGCTTCAGGATCTGCGCGCCACGACCGCGCGCGCGCGCATGGAACCGCTTCATCACCAGATTCTTGCCGACGCTGGCTTCGCTCACCACTAGATCGTCGACGTCGAGATCGTGGTTGTTTTCCGCGTTGGCGATCGCCGACTGCAGGACCTTCTTCACCACCTTGGCGACGCGCTTGGGCGAAAAGGTCAGCTCGTTGAGCGCCGCTTCCGCCTTCTTGCCGCGGATCGCTTGCGCGACGAGGTTCAACTTGCGCGGCGAAATACGGATCAGCCGGCCGATTGCCTTGGCCTGATGATCGGAGAGAACGCGGGCGCGTGCATCCTTACCCATTATTCCGCCCTCTTCGCTTTCTTGTCACCGCCGCCGGAGTGGCCGTGGAACGTGCGTGTCGGCGAAAACTCGCCGAGCTTGTGGCCGACCATGTCTTCCGTCACCAGGACGGGGATGTGTTTCTTGCCATTGTAGACGCCGAAGGTCAGGCCGACGAACTGCGGCAGAATCGTCGAACGACGCGACCAGGTCTTGATCACGTCCTTGCGACCCGAGCCGCGCGTGGCCTCTGCTTTCTTGAGCAGATAACCATCGACAAAGGGACCTTTCCAAACCGAACGTGTCATATCACTGTCCTTGCGTCGTCTTGCCGTGGCGCGAACGCACGATGTACTTCGTGGTACGCTTGTTCTTGCGCGTCTTGGCGCCCTTGGTCGGCTTGCCCCACGGCGTGACCGGATTGCGGCCGCCTTTGGTGCGGCCTTCGCCGCCGCCGTGCGGATGGTCGATAGGGTTCATCGCCGTGCCGCGCACATTCGGGCGCTTGCCCTTCCAGACGTTACGGCCGGCTTTACTGATGACTTCGTTCATATGGTCCGGGTTCGACACCGCGCCGACCGTCGCCATGCAATCCAGCCGCACGCGGCGCACTTCGCCCGAATTGAGCCGCAAGGTCGCATAACCCGCGTCGCGGCCGAGGTATTGCGCATAGGTACCGGCCGAACGCGCGATCTGGCCGCCCTTGCCCGGCTTCATCTCGATATTGTGGATGATGGTGCCGATGGGCATCGCCGAAAGCTTCATGGCATTGCCCGGCTTCACGTCCACCTTATCGCCGGAGACGACCATGTCGCCGGCCGCCAGACGCTGCGGCGCGAGGATGTACGCCAACTCGCCGTCCTTGTACTTGATGAGCGCGATGAACGAAGTGCGGTTGGGGTCGTATTCCAGGCGTTCGACCGTCGCGGGCACATCGAACTTCCGCCGCTTGAAGTCGACGATGCGGTAGCGCTGCTTGTGACCGCCGCCTTGCCATCGCACGGTGACGCGGCCGGTGTTGTTGCGGCCGCCGTTCTTGGTCTGGCCCTCGGTGAGCGCCTTGACGGGCGGGCCTTTGTGCAGGCCTGACCGGTCGATGAGCACCAATTGGCGCTGACCGGGAGTCGTGGGCCGATATTGTTTGAGCGCCATCTTACAGTCCCGTCGTGATATCGATCTGGTGGCCCTCTTCGAGGGTCACGATCGCTTTCTTGAAATCGCTGCGCGTGAACTTCGTTCCGCGGAAGACCTTCTTCTTGCCCTTCACGCGGACGGTGTTGACCGCCTTCACCTTGACCTTGAAGAGCGCTTCCACCGCCTTGGCGATGGCCGGCTTGGTGGCGTCGAGCGTGACGCGGAAGACCACTTGGTTGGCCTCCGTCAGCTTGGTCGCCTTTTCGGTGATAACCGGCGAAAGAATGACGTCATGATGCGTGTTCATGCCAGACGCTCCTCGATCGCTTTGACCGCAGCGGTTGTCAGCACGAGCTTTTCGCGCTTCATGATGTCGTAAACGTTGAGGCCTGCAGCCGGCACCAGCGACACGCCGACGAGGTTGCGAGCCGAAAGCTCGAAATTCTTATCGAACGCGCCGTCGACCACCAGAGCGCTCTCCACGCCCAGCTTGCCGAAGCGTTTGGCCAGATCGCCGGTCTTGATCGCCTTCGCCTTGGCTTCGTCCAGCACCACAATGGCGCCTTCCCTGGCCTTGGACGACAAGGCGTGCTTGAGGCCGAGCGCACGAACCTTCTTGGGCAGGCCGAATTCGTGGCTGTGCTGCACAGGGCCCATCGCCTTGGCGCCGCCGACGAACAAAGGCGCGGAGCGCGCGCCGTGACGGGCCTGGCCCGTGCCCTTCTGCTTGTAGACCTTCTTCTTCGTGCGGTTGACTTCGCCGCGCGTGAGCACCTTGTGTGTGCCGGCGCGACGCTTGGCGAGCTGCCACACCACGACGCGCTGGATCAGATCGGCGCGCGGCTCAAGCCCGTAGATCGCATCGTTCAGATCGATCTCGCCGCTTGCCTTGTTGTCGAGGTTGAGGACCTTGGCCTTCATGGTCAGCCCTCCGCTTTCTCGGCCGGAGCGGCCGCGTTGCCATTGGCCTTTTCGATCTTCTTCACCGATGCAGGCACGGGCGCTTCTTTCGGCAGCGGATATTTGACGGCGTCGCGCACCATCACCCAGCCGCCCTTGTGCCCGGGCACCGCGCCGCGGATCATGATCAGGCCGCGCGCCACATCGATCTTCGCCACTTCGAGGTTTTGCGTCGTGATGCGGTCGGTGCCGTAATGGCCATGCATCTTCTTGTTTTTGAAGGTTTTGCCCGGATCCTGACGGCCACCCGTGCCGCCCAGCGAGCGATGCGAAATCGACACGCCGTGGGTGGCTTCCAGTCCGCGGAAATTCCAGCGCTTCATCGCACCGGTGAAGCCGCGGCCAATGGTGATACCGGTGACGTCGACTTTTTGCCCGGCCACGAAATGATCCGCTTGAATCATATCGCCGACTTCCAGAAGGTTGGCCTCATCCACGCGGAATTCCGCGAGCTTTTTCTTGGGCTCGACCTCCGCCTTGGCAAAATGACCGCGTTCGGACTTGGCCAGACGCTTGGTCTTGGCGTAACCCGAACCGAGCTGGACAGCCGTGTAGCCGTCCTTCTCCTCACGACGCGTCGCCACGACCTGACAGCCATCCAGCTTCAGAACCGTGACGGGCACGTGCCGGCCGTCCTCCAAGAAGAGGCGTGTCATGCCGACCTTCTGCGTGATGACGCCTGTGCGCATCGCGCTCACTCCTTAAAGCTTGATCTCGACGTCGACACCGGCCGCAAGGTCGAGCTTCATCAAAGCGTCGACCGTCTGTGGCGTGGGATCGATGATGTCGAGGAGGCGCTTGTGAGTCCGAATTTCGAACTGTTCGCGGCTCTTTTTATCGATATGCGGGGAACGGTTCACGGTGAAACGCTCGATGCCCGTGGGCAGCGGAATCGGACCGCGCACCTGCGCGCCCGTGCGTTTCGCCGTGTTGACAATCTCCCGCGTCGAATTGTCGAGGATGCGGTGATCGAAGGCCTTAAGCCGTATGCGGATGTTCTGACCTTGCATTTCAATTCTCCGAAACGGCCTCTCGGACCGCCGATTTCCCGGTCCCTTACTTAATAATCTTGGCGACGACGCCCGATCCGACGGTACGGCCGCCTTCGCGGATGGCGAAGCGCAGCTTCTCTTCCATCGCAATCGGCACGATCAACTCAACGTCGATCGAGACGTTGTCGCCGGGCATCACCATCTCCGTGCCTTCCGGAAGCTGCACGATCCCCGTCACGTCCGTCGTCCGGAAGTAAAACTGCGGACGATAGTTGGTGAAGAACGGCGTATGACGACCGCCCTCGTCCTTCGTCAGGATGTACACTTCCGCCTTGAAGTTGGTGTGCGGCGTGATCGAACCGGGCTTCGCCAATACCTGCCCGCGCTCGACGCCCGTGCGCTCGATGCCGCGCAGCAGCGCCCCGATGTTGTCGCCCGCCTGACCTTGGTCCAACAGCTTGCGGAACATCTCAACGCCCGTCACAACCGTCTTCGACGTCGGACGAATGCCGATGATCTCGACTTCCTCGCCAACCTTGACCACTCCGCGCTCCACGCGCCCCGTCACCACCGTCCCGCGTCCGGAGATCGAGAACACGTCCTCAATCGGCATCAGGAACGGCTGGTCCACCGGACGGTTCGGCTGCGGTATGTAAGCGTCAACCGCCTTCATCAGTTCGAGGATCGAGTCATGGCCGATCTTGTTGGGGTCAGGCTTGTCCTCCAACGCCACCAGCGCCGAGCCCCGAATCACCGGAATCTTGTCCCCCGGAAACTCGTAGGACGACAACAGCTCGCGCACTTCCAGCTCAACCAGATCCAGAAGCTCCGGATCGTCCACCATGTCCACCTTGTTCATGTAGACCACCAACGCCGGAACGCCGACCTGCCGCGCCAGCAGAATGTGCTCGCGCGTCTGCGGCATCGGCCCGTCCGCCGCCGACACCACGATGATCGCTCCGTCCATCTGCGCCGCGCCCGTGATCATGTTCTTCACATAGTCGGCGTGGCCAGGGCAGTCGACATGCGCGTAGTGGCGGTTCTCCGTCTCGTACTCCACATGCGCCGTGTTGATCGTGATGCCGCGCGCCTTCTCTTCAGGCGCCTTGTCGATCTGGTCGTACGACGTAAACTGCGCCTTGCCGGACTCCGCCAAAACCTTCGTGATCGCAGCCGTCAGCGTCGTCTTGCCGTGATCGACGTGTCCAATCGTCCCAATGTTGCAGTGCGGCTTCGTCCGCTCAAATTTGGCCTTGCCCATATGCTCTCTCCTGTCGGCGGCTATTTCGGTTTCAGCGTGTCGGCAATCGCTTGCGGCACGGTTTCGTAGTGATCGAATTGCATGGAATACTGTGCGCGCCCCTGAGACATCGAACGCAGCGTGTTGATGTACCCGAACATATTGGCGAGCGGGACCATCGCACTGATGACCTGCGCATTGCCTCTGGTATCCGTGCCGTGGACCTGACCGCGGCGAGAATTGAGATCACCAATCACACCGCCCAGGAACTCGTCCGGCGTCACGACCTCGACCTTCATGATCGGTTCGAGCAGCTTGACGGCGCCCTTTGACGCCAACTCGCGGAACGAAGCGCGCGCCGCAATGTCGAAGGTCAGCGCATTCGAATCCACTTCATGGAAGGCGCCGTCGATCAGCGTCGCCTTGAAATCGATGACCGGGAAGCCGGCCATCAAGCCGCTTTCCTTCTGCGCCTTGATGCCCTTTTCGACGGACGGGATGAATTCCTTCGGGACCGAACCGCCGACGATATCGTTCTCGAACACAAAGCCGGAGCCCGACGGAAGCGGCTCGTACTCGATTTTCACGCGCGCGAACTGGCCCGAACCGCCGGTCTGCTTCTTGTGCGTGTAGTCGATGGTGACCGGCTTCGATAGAGTTTCGCGATAGGCCACCTGCGGGGCGCCGACATTGGCGTCGACATTGTAGGTTCGCCTAAGGATGTCGACCTTGATCTCGAGGTGCAGCTCACCCATGCCCTTGAGGATCGTCTGACCGGATTCCTGATCGGTGGATACACGGAACGACGGGTCCTCCTGGGCCAGACGCTGCAGCGCCATGCCCATCTTTTCCTGATCGACTTTGGTCTTCGGCTCGATCGCGACCTCGATGACTGGATCGGGGAATTCCATGCGCTCCAGGATCACCGGATCGTGGGGATCGCACAGCGTCTCGCCGGTCGTCGTGTATTTCAGCCCCGCAAAGGCAATGATGTCGCCCGCATAAGCTTCCTTGACGTCTTCGCGGCTATTGGCGTGCATCAGCAGCATGCGCCCGACGCGCTCGTTCCTGTCCTTGACCGAATTGAGCACGCCACTGCCGCTCGTCACCACGCCCGAATAAATGCGGACGAACGTGATCGAGCCGACGAAGGGGTCGTCCATGATCTTGAAGGCAAGCCCGGCGAACGGCGCCTTGTCGTCGGCGGGACGCACCACTTCCTTGTCGGAGTGCGGGACATGGCCCCACAAGGGAGGAATATCGAGGGGTGACGGCAGGTAATCGACGACGGCATCCAGCAGAGGCTGCACGCCCTTGTTCTTGAACGCCGAACCGCACATCACCGGCACGAATTTGAAGGCGATCGCGCCTTTGCGGATGCAGCGCTTCAGATCCTCGACGCTCGGCATCTTGCCGTCAAGGTAAGCCTCGAGAAGCGCCTCGTCTTCTTCGACCGCCATCTCGACGAGATGGGTATGAAGTTCCTTGACCTTGTCCTTAATGTCGGCCGGGATTTCCACCTCGTCGAACTTCGCGCCGAGCTGCTCTTCGTGCCAGATAAGAGCCTTCATACTGACCAGGTCGACGATGCCCTTGAAGTTGGCTTCCGCTCCGATCGGCCAGGTGATCACCAGTGGCCTCGTGCCGAGGCGGTCGATCATCATCTGCACGCAGCGCGGAAAATCGGCGCCCATGCGGTCCATCTTGTTGACGAAGCAGATGCGCGGAACCTTGTACTTGTCGGCCTGGCGCCACACGGTTTCGGATTGCGGCTCCACGCCGGCCACCGCGTCGAACACGGCGACGGCGCCGTCGAGTACACGCATCGAGCGCTCCACCTCGATCGTAAAATCGACGTGGCCGGGGGTGTCGATGATGTTGATGCGGTGCTCGCGCCAGTAGCAAGTCGTGGCGGCGGAGGTGATCGTGATGCCGCGTTCCTGTTCCTGCTCCATGAAGTCCATGGTGGCGGCGCCGTCATGGACTTCGCCGATCTTATGACTCTTGCCCGTGTAATAGAGGATACGCTCGGTCGTCGTCGTCTTGCCGGCATCGATATGCGCGGCAATGCCGATGTTGCGATATTTCTCGAGCGGAGTCGTTCGGGGCATCTGGAGTCCTGAGGTCCGTTACCAGCGGTAGTGAGAGAAGGCGCGGTTCGCTTCGGCCATCTTGTGGGTGTCTTCGCGTTTCTTGACCGCGTTGCCGCGATTGTTGGCGGCGTCTAGAATCTCGCCGGAAAGACGCCCGGTCATCGTCGGTTCGTTGCGACCGCGCGCCGCCGTGATGATCCAGCGGATCGCCAAAGCGCGCGAACGGTCCGTACGCACTTCCACCGGCACCTGATAGGTGGCGCCGCCGACGCGCCGCGAGCGCACTTCCAGCGCCGGGCTGACGTTGCGCAGCGCTTCGTGGAAGACGGCCAGCGGATCCTGCTTGGTCTTCGCCTGAATAGTGTCGAACGCCCCGTACATGATGCTTTCGGCGGCGGACTTCTTGCCGTCGTACATCAGGCTGTTCATGAACTTGGCAAGCACCAGATCGCCAAACTTGGCGTCCGGGTTGATTTCGCGGCGGTCTGCGCGGCGACGACGGGCCATGAATGTCTCTCCTTACTTCGGACGCTTGGCGCCATAGAGCGAACGGCGTTGCTTGCGGTCCTTCACACCCTGCGTGTCGAGCACGCCGCGAATGATGTGGTAGCGCACGCCCGGCAAGTCCTTCACGCGGCCGCCGCGGATCAGCACGACGGAGTGCTCCTGAAGGTTATGACCCTCGCCTGGAATATAGGTGAGGGCTTCGTAGCCGTTCGTCAGACGCACCTTCGCAACCTTGCGCAGGGCGGAGTTCGGCTTTTTCGGCGTCGTCGTGTAGACGCGCGTGCAGACGGCGCGCTTCTGTGGGCAATGCTGCAACGCCGGCACCTTGTTGCGCTTGGGCTTGTGGCCGCGCGGCTTGCGGATCAGCTGATTGATCGTCGGCATTCGTCTTCCCGTTCTTTCGCGCGGCAAGCCGCGCGGGGCCGTCACACACCCGCACGCACCATGCGCGCGGCAAAAACAAAATCCGAAGCAGGACACGGCCTGCCTCGGTCGAAACGCGGAGGACTGGGGACACGCCCGAGTCACGCGATCACACGCTATAAACTGGCTTTCCGACAGCGTTTCCGCGCAAACATGCGGACTGCCTGCGTCTGAAAGGTCGCGCTATATAGGCGGAGGGGGATGGGCCGTCAATAGTCGAAATCCCCGCAGATTCCGTGCCTTCCGCCTAGAGGAGCGCGAGCAATTCGCGCCCCGCCATGACCATCAAAACGAGGGTCGAAAGCGCGAAAACGAAGAACCTGGCGGTGACGAGGTTCACCGTGCACTGGATCAAGCTGTGAACCACTCGCAGAACGACATAAGCCCAAGCCAGATAGATGTGCAGTCCGTCCGAGTGTCCGGAAAATACTATATAGAAAACAAGCGCATAGAAGATCGTCGGTTGTTCCAGCAGATGGTTGTAATTGTCTGTCACCTGCCGTGCCGAAGACGGCAGCCCATCGAGCGATCCCGGATGGCGGGCGTCTTGCGGTTTGATGCCGGCCTTCTGCATCGCCGGGATACGGGTTGCATACATCCATACCCAGACCAGCAGCGTGAGTACGATCAGCGCCAGAACCGGCGTCAGTAGCGAAGTCATGACGTCACCCCTCGATTTTGAGCAAGCCTAACCCAAACCAGTGTGGTCGTCCGCTCCGCGACATTATTGCGATTAAGTCTCATTGACATAACATCTTCCATACTTCACAATGAATGCATGTGAGTTTCATCTGCATATAAAGAGGGTAAAATGACACGCATCCGACATCGCCGAGCGGCTAGTTTGACCTTGGCGTGCGGCTTGGTCGTTTTGGTGGTGGGAGGATCGACGCACCCGGCCATGGCGGACGACCGGCCATTTATCACACTTTACACGACGGACCTGTTGCCCGCGCACGAATCCGAATTGGAACAGACCTTTCGCTGGTCTTCCGGTCACGCGAACGAATCCTTCAACGAATTCGTGTCCAACAGCGAATACGAATACGGCATCACGGACAATCTTCAGGGCGAGGTCTATCTCAATTATGACTGGTCGCGCACGAGGTCTCACGATCCGTTAGGCCTCGCGGAAAAAGAAAATCTCACGGGCGTCTCCGGCGAGCTGATCTGGCGGGTAATGAGCCCCTACACAGATCCTTTCGGTCTGGCCTTCTATGTCGAACCGTCGATCTATAACGATCAGCATGGCCTCGAGGTCAAGATCATAGGGCAGAAGGATTTGCTCGATGATGCGCTTCGTACTGTGGTGAACATCAATTTCGAAGACACATGGAAGAAAGATGCCGGCCTCTGGGGCAAAGAGAGCGCACTCGAATTCGATTTTGGCGTTGCCTATAACATCGTACCCAGCTGGGCTATAGGACTCGAATTCGACAACGAACGCGGGTTCGACGGCCTGATCCTGGGTGGACCCGCCAGTGAAAGCGCGAATGCCTTTTTCTTCGGCCCGACGGTCCAATATGCGGGTGACGGCTACAGAGTTGTCTTAGGGGTTCAGGCCCAACTTCCGATCTCGACTAATCCAAGCGGGGTGCCCGGCGCAGTTGTCGACGGATTCACGGCCGACGCCGAACACTTCCGGCTGGGCGTCCGGCTTGCCAAAGAGATTTAAATGAAGGCGCGCTTTCTTCTCTTGCCAGTCGCGATGCTCGCCATCGTCTCGCCGGTACACGCCACCGTTTATATGACCGTGGAACAGGCGCAAGCGTTGTTGTTTCCAGGGGCAAACTTCACGCCTATCTTCTTGACGCTGACGGATGCACAGGCATCGGACATCGAAAAAACCAGCGACACAAACGTTCTCAGCAGACAGATAAAGGTCTGGCGAGTTTCGAGCGGCGGATGGTTCATTGCCGATGAAGTCGTCGGCAAGCACGAGTTTATTCCGATCGCAGTCGGCATCGACGCCAGCGGGGCGGTCAAGGGCGTAGAAATCCTCGAATATCGCGAGGTCTATGGCGGCGAGGTAATGAATCCCAAATGGCTGGCGCAATTCACTGGCAGGAAGAACGGCGACGCTCTTGCCGACGGCGGCGGCATCAAAAATATCTCCGGCGCGACGCTTTCGTCAAAGCACATCACCGACGGCGTGCGCCGTCTTCTGGCTACCTATGCCATCGTGCTCGCCGGGCATTGAGCGGGCCAAGCCGCTGCTGGGAACGCGCGTGGCCGTGCGCGTACACGGTCTGGCGCCGGAGGAAGCGCGTGTGGCCATCGATGCCGCCTTTGCGGAAATCGCGACAGTCCATGCGCTGATGAGCTTTCACGAGATCGAAAGCGATGTCTCGCGCTTGAACCGCCACGCTCATCTGGAGCCTGTCACGGTGGACAGGCGGACCTATGAAGTGCTCGAACAGGCGCAAACTATCGCCGCGGCGAGCGACGGCGCCTTCGACATCACGGTGGCGCCCGACCTCGTCGCGCGATCCCTGCTGCCGCAGCCGGATGGCACCTGTGTGCCGGACCCGACAGCAATCTGGCGTGACATTGCGCTGTTGCCGAACCATCGCGTGTATTTCCGGCGGCCGCTATGGATCGATCTGGGCGGCATCGCCAAAGGCTATGCGGTGGATCGCGCTGTGGAGACGTTGCTCGCATTTTCGCCCACACAGGCCTGCGTCAATGCCGGCGGCGATTTGCGTCTCCTCGGGTGCGAGAGCGAACGCGTGCAACTTAGGGCGGACCATCATGATCCAAAGGCCGTTCCTATCGTGGAAATCTGCGGCGGCAGCCTCGCCAGTTCGAGCGGCCGCATGGCCGGGCGCCGTCTGCAAGGCATGGAGGCCGGGCCGCACGTCGACACACTAAAGGGCCACCGCCGTTCCGCCCATCGGTTCGTTTGCGTGATGGCGCCGCGTTGCATGGATGCCGACGCTCTCACTAAGGTCGTGATGGCGCGCGGCGCCTGCAGTCGGTCGTTGCTTCTGTACTTCGACGCTTGGGCCGTTCTTCACGACGAAGAATTCGGCTGGCGTGAAATCGCGGGCCGCGCATGAGCTTGCCGCAGCCAGACCCCGTGTTTCTTTCACGCGCGCGCAAAGGGACGGTTTACGCCGTTGGATTGGGTCTGTGGCTCAGCGGCGTATTATGGCTCGTCTATCATTACTTCAAGCAGCAAAAGACGGACTTCGGGCCGACTCCCCATCCGCTGGAACATTGGTGGCTGGCGCTGCACGGCCTCTTTGCCTTCGCTTCGCTGTGGGTTCTCGGTATGCTGTGGAGCGCCCATATCGTCGGGGCTTGGCGGACCAAACGGCACCGAGTTTCCGGCGGCGTCGTGTTAGGCGTCCTGCTGATCCTGATCGCAAGCGGCTATCTACTTTATTATCTCGGCAGCGACGAAGCGCTGTCGACGGTCGCACTGGTGCACTGGGCCATCGGCGTTGCCCTGCCCGCGCCATTCCTTTGGCATCGTCTCGTCAAGAACAGAAAATAGAGGCACTAAGACCGCCTTAAGGATATTGCTCACAATCGCTTGTGACGAATGATATCAAGCGGCCACAACGATTTTGCACCCGAATATGGCAGGCCGCGGTCTCAAGTCTTTTCGTAAAATTTGAAATACTTGAAGAAAACTCATTTTACTGACCTCTGGCACGATGGCTTCCGGGATAAGCCGCCATGCCAATCAGTTTCGATCTTGACGCCTCCAATGCCGTCTTCAGCTTGCCGAACATCACCGGCAAGTACGACGCGCAGTTCGGTGCCTATCTGCGCAAGCTGGGTGCGCAGCGGCCGTTGGTGATGTTTGCGTTCCCGCCGAAAGCGGCCGGCACGTTTCTCCGTTCGGCTGCCGTCGAAGCCGTCGACGGGCAATTGATGCGTATCACGCACGCCCAAGGAGGCCGCGACGCCACCCCGTATCTGCCGACCTTCATTCTTTACTTTGCCGGCGGATTTCCGGCTTCGACGCTGGTCACGCATCTTCACATGCAGGCGCTGCCGGCCAATCGCTTTCTCATGGAGGCCTTCGATCTCAAGCCGGTCATCATGATCCGCGACGTCGCGGACATGCTGACGTCTTATTGGGACATGCTGGACAGGGATCAGTCTTCCGATAATTGGCTCAATTGCCAGTTGCCCGCGAACTTCGCGGCCATGGACAATGAGGCGAAAGCCGATTTCATGATCGACATGCTGGGGCCTTGGTACGCGAGCTATTTCGCGACCTGGCTTTCCTATGCGGAAGAGGCGCCCAACCGCGTCTGCGTTCTGCGTTATCCGGATTTTTCGCGCGACCCCGCGGGCGCGCTGCAAACCGCGCTGCGCCACGCACGAATAGAGCGCTCGTGCGAAGAATGCCGGCGCGCCATAGATGTAACCTGGCAGGAGCGCGAACAGCACCGGTTCAACAAGGGTCTCATGGGGCGCGGGCATTACCGGTTCAAACCGCATCATATGGAGCGGCTGGAGCGCATGCTGTTCGTGCATTATGGCCTTTCGCGGTATCGCGACGAATTGTTGCCGCGTTGACGACCCCCTAAAGGCGCATTCGCGACGCACCCCGCGCCCGAAGTTCAAAGATGGCCGGATCCATTCATGCGAAAAAGGGCCGCTCTTACGAGCGGTCCCTTGCGCTCGCGTACGATCACCGGAAATGCCATAATATCGGTATGCGCCTAGCGTTGAAACTTCATCCGGACTCGCGTTGCGAAGCGGTGACCCACATAGACGTGGACGTCGCGCGTCTGCGCCCAGGCAATTTACTGCTGCACTATTTCGTGACCGGCAAGCTGAGCGATCTCGTCCTACCGCCCGTGGCGGCCCCCGCGCGCGGCGACGAGCTTTGGCTGCACACCTGCTTCGAGGCGTTCGTACGCCTGGTGCCGGGCGAGGCGTATGTCGAGTTCAATTTTGCGTCCTCGCGGCAATGGGCGGCCTATCGCTTCAACTTCTATCGAAGCGAAAGACTTGTTGCGAGCGAGATCGGCGCGCCGCGCATCGACGTGCGGTCGAACGGCACGAGCGCCGAATTGCAGGCCTCGCTGGAGTTGGATCGGCTGTTGCCCAGCGATGCGGCATGGCGCCTCGGCCTCTCGGCGGTGATCGAAGAAACGAGCGGCCGCAAATCCTATTGGGCGCTGGCGCATCCGCCGGGCAAGCCGGATTTTCATCATTCCGATTGCTTTGCGCTCGAACTTCCGGCAGTGGTGCGGCCATGAAATTCGGCATCGACCGGCTTCTCGCCGAGCCCGCTTTGCGTGTGCCGTTGAAGGGCAGGCGCGTGGCCTTGCTCGCGCATCCCGCTTCGGTCACGGAAGACTTGACGCATTCGCTCGATGTGTTGGCAGCCTGCGGTGACGTAAAGCTCGCCGCCGCATTCGGTCCGCAGCATGGTTTGCGCGGCGACAAGCAAGACAACATGATCGAGTCGCCCAACTTCAACGATCCCGTCCATGGCATCCCGGTCTTCAGCCTGTATGGCGAGGTGCGAAAGCCGACGGACGCGATGATGGACACATTCGATGTCCTCCTCGTCGATCTGCAGGATTTGGGCTGCCGCATCTATACCTTCGTCACGACGCTGCTTTACGTTCTGCAAGCAGCGGCGAAACATCGCAAAGCCGTGTGGGTGCTGGACCGCCCCAATCCCGTCGGCCGGCCGGTGGAAGGCCTGAGGCTGCGGCCAGGCTGGGAGAGTTTCGTCGGCGCCGGACCCTTGCCGATGCGCCACGGGCTGACGCTCGGCGAGCTGGGTTTATGGTTCATCGCAACGAAGAAACTCGATGTTGAGTATCGCGTCATCGAGATGCAAGGCTGGCGCCCCGATGCCGCGCCGGGATTCGGCTGGCCGCTTGGCGAGCGCATATGGATCAATCCCAGTCCCAATGCGCCGAATTTATGGATGGCGCGCGCCTATGCGGGCACGGTGATGCTCGAAGGCACGACGCTCTCGGAGGGCCGCGGCACCACGCGGCCGCTCGAATTGTTCGGCGCGCCCGACATCGACGCAAGGCGCGTCATGGGGGAAATGCACGCGCTGGCGCCGCAATGGCTGGGCGGCTGCCGCCTGCGAGATTGCTGGTTCGAACCCACGTTTCACAAACATGCGGGCAAACTCTGCAACGGTGTGCAGATTCACGCGGAAGATCCCGGCTACGAGCACATTGCGTTCAAGCCCTGGCGCATCCAGGCGCTCGCCTTCAAGGCGATTCGGCGCTTGGTTCCGGATTATCCGCTGTGGCGCGATTTCTCCTACGAATACGAGCACGGCAAACGCGCCATCGACGTCATCAACGGCTCGGCGCTGCTGTGCGAATGGGTGGACGATGCGGCCGCGACGCCCTGGGATTTGGATGCGCTGGCCGTTCCGGACGAACAGGCTTGGCTGAGCGAGCGTCAAGCATATCTGCGGTACTGACGAACGGCGAGCGCAAAAAAAGAAGGGCCGGTCGTGCGACCGGCCCTTTCCGTTTGCGATACCGGCGAGGTTATTCCGCCGCCTCCTGGGGCGCCACAGGTCCCTCGATCTGCGCCGGGGCGGTCTTGGCCTGTTCGGCCTGGATCACACGATCGCGTTCCGCCGCGATGACACGCAGCCGCGCGATGGCGCCACCTGTGCCGGCCGGGATCAGACGTCCGACGATCACGTTCTCCTTGAGGCCTTCCAGCGTGTCGACCTTACCGTTGACGGCCGCGTCGGTGAGGACACGCGTCGTTTCTTGGAAGGACGCCGCCGAGAACACCGAACGCGTCTGCAGCGACGCCTTGGTGATGCCCAGCAGCACCGGGCGGCCCTCGGCGGGCTTGCCGCCGTTCTCCACCGCCTTGCGGTTGGCCTCTTCCTGCTCGATCAGGTCGACCTGCTCGCCTGCCAAAAGCGTGGTGTCGCCGCCGTCGGTGACCTCGATCTTCTGCATCATCTGGCGGACGATCACTTCGATGTGCTTGTCGTTGATCTTCACGCCCTGCAGACGATAGACGTCCTGGATTTCCTTCACGAGATAGGTCGCAAGCTCCTCCACGCCTTTGATGCGCAGAATATCGTGCGGCGAAGGGTTACCTTCGACGATGTAATCGCCCTTCTCGACGTAATCCCCCTCGCGCACCGAGATATGCTTGCCTTTGGGGATCAGGTATTCGGTCGGATCGATCTTGTCGTTCTTCGGCTTGACGATGACGCGACGCTTGTTCTTGTAGTCCTTGCCGAATTCGACGAAGCCGTCCATCTCGGCCAGCACCGCCGCCTCCTTCGGCTTGCGCGCTTCGAACAGCTCCGCCACGCGCGGCAGGCCGCCCGTGATGTCGCGCGTCTTGGCGCCTTCCGTCGGAATGCGCGCGAGCACGTCGCCGGCGCGCACCTCGGAACCGTCTTCCACCGAGAGAATGGCGTCCATCGATAGCGGATACCGCACGTCGCCGACGTTCGGCATATTGATGATCTTGCCCTTCTTATCGACCAGGATGAGGCTCGGGCGAAGCTCCTGAGAAGATTTCGTCCCTGTGCCGCGGCTATCCATGACGACGCGATTGGTGACGCCCGTCTTTTCGTCCGCCACCTCTTTCATCGAGACGCCGGACACCAGATCCTCGTATTTCACGATGCCGTCCGTATCGGTCAGCACCGGCAACGCGTTCGGGTTCCACTCGGCGAGCCTGTCGCCGCGCTTGACCGTCGAGCCGTCGTCGACCTTGATCCGCGCGCCGTAGGTGATGCGGTAGGCCGCGCGTTCCTGGCCCTTCGGGTCCATGATCACGATCTGCATGTTACGGCCCATCGCCACCAATTCGCCGTCGGAATTCTTGACGACGTTGCGGTTGACGATCTTGATCTTGCCGTCATAGCTGGCTTCGATCTTCGACTGGCCGGCCACCTGCGCCGCGCCGCCGATGTGGAAGGTGCGCATGGTGAGCTGGGTGCCCGGTTCGCCGATCGACTGGGCGGCAATCACGCCCACCGCTTCGCCGATATTGACGGGGGTTCCGCGAGCCAGATCGCGTCCGTAACACTTGCCGCAGACGCCGTCCTTGAGTTCGCACGACAGCACCGAGCGTACCCGCACCTTCTGCACATGCGCGGCTTCGATCTTCTCCGCGATGTCTTCGGTTACTTCCTTGCCGCGGCGCAGAAGGATCTCGCCCGTGTCCGGGTGTTTGATGTCTTCCGCCGAGGTGCGGCCCAGGATGCGTTCGGTGAGCGAAGAGACCACCTGCCCGCCGTCGATTTCAGCCTGTACGGTCATGCCGTGTTTGGTGCCGCAATCCTCGGCCGTGATGATGCAGTCGTTCGCCACGTCGACCAGACGGCGGGTGAGATAACCCGAGTTCGCCGTCTTGAGTGCGGTGTCGGCCAGGCCTTTGCGGGCGCCGTGGGTCGAGTTGAAGTACTCGAGCACCGTCAGACCTTCCTTGAAGTTGGAAAGGATCGGCGTCTCGATGATTTCGCCCGACGGCTTGGCCATCAGGCCGCGCATGCCGGCGAGTTGCTTCATCTGCTGCGGCGAACCGCGCGCGCCGGAATGGCTCATCATGTAAATGGAGTTCATCTCTTCCACGCGGCCCGTTGCCGGATCGATGCGCGGCTCCGAGATTTCCTTCATCATTTCGGCGGCCACCTGATCGGTGCACTTCGACCAGACGTCGACGACGAGGTTGTACTTCTCCTTGTCGGTGGTCAGGCCGTCCTGATACTGCTGTTCGTACTCGCGCACGCGGTGGCGGGTTTCGTCGATCAGCTTGGTCTTGGCGGCCGGCACGACCATGTCGTCCTTGCCGAACGAGATGCCGGCCTTGCAGGCTTCGCGGAAACCGAGCCCCATGATCGCGTCCGCGAAGAGCACGGTCTCCTTCTGGCCGCAATGGCGGTAGACCTCGTCGATGATATGGCTGATCTCCTGCTTGCGCAGCAGGCGATTGACCAGCTCGAACGGAATCTTGGGATGACGCGGCAGGGTTTCCGCGACCATCATGCGGCCCGGCGTCGAATCCACGCGCCGCACGATCGGCTTGCCTTCGGCGTCGACCGTCTTGTAGCGCGCCTTGATCTTGGAATGCAGCGTCACCGCGTTCGCGAACAGCGCATGCTCGATCTCGCCGATATCGTTGAACGCCATACCTTGGCCGGGTTCGTTCTCACGTTCCTGGCTGACGTAATAAAGGCCGAGCACGATGTCCTGCGTCGGCACGATGATCGGCTTGCCGTTGGCGGGCGACAGGATGTTGTTGGTCGACATCATCAGCACGCGCGCTTCCAGCTGCGCTTCAAGCGACAGCGGAATGTGCACGGCCATCTGATCGCCGTCGAAGTCGGCGTTGAAGGCGGTGCAGACCAGCGGATGAAGCTGAATCGCCTTGCCTTCGATCAGCACCGGCTCGAACGCCTGGATGCCGAGGCGGTGCAAGGTCGGCGCGCGGTTCAGCAGAACCGGGTGCTCGCGGATCACCTCTTCCAGGATGTCCCAGACCTCGGGCTTCTCCTTCTCCACCAGTTTCTTGGACTGCTTGACCGTTTGGCTGAAGCCCTTGGCTTCGAGCCGCGCATAGATGAAGGGCTTGAACAGCTCGAGCGCCATCTTCTTGGGCAAGCCGCACTGATGCAGCTTGAGTTCCGGACCGACCACGATGACAGAACGGCCCGAATAGTCCACGCGCTTGCCGAGCAGGTTCTGGCGGAAGCGGCCCTGCTTGCCCTTCAGCATGTCGGCGAGCGACTTCAGCGGACGCTTGTTGGCGCCGGTGATGACGCGGCCGCGCCGGCCGTTGTCGAACAGCGCGTCCACGGCTTCCTGCAACATGCGCTTTTCGTTGCGTACGATGATGTCCGGCGCCTTTAGCTCGATCAGCCGCTTAAGACGGTTGTTGCGGTTGATGACGCGGCGATACAGATCGTTAAGGTCGCTGGTCGCGAAGCGGCCGCCGTCCAGCGGCACCAGCGGGCGTAGCTCGGGCGGGATCACGGGGACGACCGTCATGATCATCCATTCCGGACGGTTGCCGGAGTCGATGAAGGCCTCCACGACCTTCAGCCGCTTGACCAGCTTCTTCGGCTTCTCGCCGCCGTTGCAGCCGGCAATCTCGGAACGCAGATCGTCGCGCAGCTTCTCCAGATCGATCGCCTGCAGCAGAATGCGGATCGCTTCCGCACCGATCATGGCGGTGAAGCTGTCGTTGCCATATTCGTCCTGCGACTTGTAATACTCGTCTTCCGACAGAAGCTGGCGCTCCTTCAGCGGCGTCAGGCCCGGCTCGATGACGACGTAATTCTCGAAATAGAGGATGCGTTCCAGATCCTTCAGCGTCATGTCGAGCATCAGGCCGATGCGCGACGGCAGCGACTTCAGGAACCAGATATGCGCCACCGGAGAGGCCAGCTCGATATGGCCCATGCGGTCGCGGCGCACCTTCTGCACCGTCACTTCGACGCCGCACTTTTCGCAGACGATGCCCTTGTACTTCATGCGCTTGTACTTGCCGCACAAGCACTCGTAATCCTTCACCGGACCGAAGATGCGCGCGCAGAACAGGCCGTCGCGCTCCGGCTTGAAGGTGCGGTAGTTGATCGTCTCCGGCTTTTTGATTTCGCCATGGCTCCAGCGCAGGATCTGGTCCGGGCTGGCCAACGAAACCCTGATCCGGTCGAAGGTGGGGACCTCCTTGCCGGCCGAAAAGACGTTCATCAGCTCTTGGTTCATACTTTCATCCTCGTCATGGCCGGGCAGCGCAGCGTGACCCGGCCATCCATTCGCCGCATCTTCCCGCGGCAGCGATACTTGTCGTCACCTGGGCGGCCCGCATACGCGGGCCACGACAGGTTTAATTATCCGTTCACCAGCTCCACGTTGAGGCCGAGCGAACGCATTTCCTTGACCAGCACGTTGAAGCTTTCCGGTATGCCCGCTTCGAACGTATCCTCGCCGCGCACAATGGCTTCGTAGACTTTGGTGCGACCGGCCACGTCGTCGGATTTCACGGTCAGGATTTCCTGTAACGTATAGGCGGCGCCGTAGGCTTCCAGCGCCCACACTTCCATTTCGCCGAAACGCTGGCCGCCAAATTGCGCCTTGCCGCCCAGCGGTTGCTGCGTGACGAGACTATAGGGGCCGATCGAACGGGCGTGGATCTTGTCGTCCACCAGATGATGCAGCTTGAGCATGTAAATGTAGCCCACCGTCACCTGCCGGCGGAACGAATCGCCGGTGCGCCCGTCGAAGAGGGTGACCTGGCCGGACCGCGTAAGCCCCGCTTGGTCCAGCATGTCGACGATGTCTTTTTCTTTTGCGCCGTCAAACACCGGAGTCGCTATCGGTATGCCTCGGCGCAGGTTTTCGCTGAGTTCGATCAACCCCGGCTCGTCGAGTTCTCCCAAGCGCTCGTCGTTGTCGTAGACGTGCCTGAGCGCCCGGCGAAGGCCTTCGAATTTACCGTCGCGCTTCACCTTGTCGAGCGCGTCGCCGATCTTGCGGCCGAGGCCCGCGCAGGCCCAGCCCAGATGGGTTTCCAGGATCTGCCCGACGTTCATGCGCGACGGCACGCCCAGCGGATTGAGCACGACGTCGACCGGCGTGCCGTCGTCCAGATAAGGCATGTCCTCCATCGGCAAGATGCGGCTGATGACGCCCTTGTTGCCGTGACGGCCGGCCATCTTGTCGCCGGGCTGCAACTTGCGCTTCACCGCGACGAACACCTTGACCATCTTCATGACGCCCGGCGCCAACTCGTCGCCGCGGCGCAGTTTTTCCACCTTGTCGGCGAAGCGCTTGTCGAGGCGCTGCCTGGACTCGTCGTACTGCTTGCGCAGCCCTTCGATTTCGGCCATCGCCTTGTCGTTGCGCAGACCGATCTGCCACCATAGATGGCGCGCAATCGTGTCGAGCACGTTCTGCGTGATCTTGGTGTCCGGCGCCATGCCCTTGGGGCCCGACGCCGCAGTCTTGTTCAGAAGAATCTCCGAGAGGCGGGCGAAGATGTTGCGCTCAAGGATCGCCAATTCGTCGTCGCGGTCCTTGGCCAGACGTTCCTCTTCGGCGCGTTCGATGGCCAGCGCACGCTGGTCCTTGTCGACGCCGTGCCGGTTGAACACGCGCACTTCAACGATCGTTCCGGTAACCCCAGGCGGCACGCGCAAAGAGGTGTCGCGCACGTCGGCGGCCTTTTCGCCGAAGATGGCGCGCAGCAGCTTTTCCTCCGGCGTCATCGGCGTTTCGCCCTTCGGCGTCACCTTGCCCACCAGAATGTCGCCCGCGTTCACTTCGGCGCCGATGTAGACGATGCCGGCTTCGTCGAGGTTCTTGAGGTTTTCCTCACCGACGTTGGGAATATCGCGGGTGATTTCCTCGGGCCCGAGCTTGGTGTCGCGCGCCATCGTCTCGAATTCCTCGATGTGGATCGAGGTGAAGACGTCGTCGCGCACGATGCGCTCGGAGATGAGGATGGAGTCCTCGAAATTGTAGCCGTTCCACGGCATGAATGCGACGAGCGCGTTCTTGCCGAGCGCCAGTTCGCCGAGCTCGGTCGAAGGACCGTCGGCGATGATGTCGCCCTTCTGCATCGTATCACCCACCTTCACCAGCGGACGCTGGTTGATGCAGGTCGACTGATTGGAGCGCTGGAACTTCTTCAGGCGGTAGATGTCGATGCCCGGCTTGGTCGGATCGGTCTCTTCCGTGGCGCGAATGACGATACGCGTCGCGTCGACCTGGTCGACGATGCCCGAACGGCGCGCCGCGATGGCGGAGCCGCTATCGCGCGCCACCACGTCTTCCAGGCCCGTGCCGACCAGCGGCGCTTCCGGCTGCAAAAGCGGCACGGCTTGGCGCTGCATGTTCGAGCCCATCAGGGCGCGGTTGGCGTCGTCGTTCTCCAGGAACGGAACCAGGGCCGCGGCAACCGAAACAAGTTGTTTCGGAGACACGTCGATGAATTCCACCTGATCCGGCGTCGTCATCACGAAGTTCCCGCCCTTGCGGCAGGACACGAGTTCGTCGGTGATGCGTCCGCGGGCGTCGATCGTCGCGTTGGCCTGGGCGATGGTGTACTTCGCCTCTTCCATCGCCGACAGATAGTCGACCTGATCGGTGACGTGCTTGTTGTGCACGCGCCGGTACGGACTTTCGATAAAGCCATATTTATTGACCCGCGCATAGGTCGCGAGCGAATTGATCAGGCCGATGTTCGGACCTTCCGGCGTTTCGATCGGACAGATGCGGCCGTAATGCGTCGGATGCACGTCGCGCACTTCGAAACCCGCGCGTTCGCGCGTCAGACCGCCCGGCCCGAGCGCCGACATGCGCCGCTTGTGGGTCACTTCCGATAGCGGATTGGTCTGGTCCATGAACTGCGAAAGCTGCGACGAGCCGAAGAACTCGCGCACTGCCGCGGCCACGGGTTTGGCGTTGATCAAATCGTGCGGCATGACGGTGTCGATATCGACGGCGCTCATCCGCTCCTTGATCGCGCGCTCCATGCGCAGCAGGCCGATGCGGAACTGGTTCTCCATCAGCTCGCCGACCGAACGCACGCGGCGGTTGCCGAGATTGTCGATGTCGTCGATTTCGCCGCGGCCGTCGCGCAGTTCGGCCAGCGCCTTAACGATGGCCAGGATGTCCTCCTTGCGCAGGATACGCACGGTATCCTCGGCATCGAGGTTCAGCCGCATGTTCATCTTCACGCGGCCGACGCTCGAAAGGTCGTAGCGTTCGGAGTCGAAGAAAAGCTGGCCGAACAAAGTTTCCGCCGTGTCGAGCGTCGGCGGTTCGCCGGGGCGCATGACGCGATAGATGTCGATCAACGCCTGTTCGCGCGAATGGTTCTTGTCCACCGCCATGGTGTTGCGCACGTAGGAACCGATCGTGATGCCGTCGACATTAATGACTTCGATTTCGTCGAAACCCGCTTCGCCGAGCTGTTCGAGAGCCGCAGCCGTCAACTCGTCGCCGGCCTCGACGTAGATCTCGCCGGTTTCCGGATTGACCATATCCAGCGCCGAATAGCGCCCGAGCAGTTCGTCCGCCGTCAGCGAGACCTGCTTGATGCCGTCTTCCTGCCATTTGCGCAGCGACCGCTGCGTGATCTTGGTACCGGCCTCCACCATCGTTTCGCCGGTCTTGGCGTTCTTCCATTCCGAATTCGCCTTGGCGTTTTTCATCCAGCCCTGATCGAGGGGCGTGGTCCAGGTTCCGTCCTTCTGACGCTTGAATGCGATCTTGGTGTAGAAATAATCGAGGATCTGTTCCTGATCGAGACCCAGCGCATAAAGCAGCGTCGTCACCGGCAGCTTGCGGCGGCGGTCGATGCGCACATGGATGATGTCCTTGGCGTCGAATTCGAAATCGAGCCACGAGCCGCGATAGGGAATCACGCGGGCGGCAAAGAGAAGTTTGCCCGAGGAATGCGTCTTGCCCTTGTCGTGGTCGAAGAAGGCGCCCGGCGAGCGGTGCATCTGGGAGACGATCACGCGTTCCGTGCCGTTGATGATAAAGGTGCCGTTCTCGGTCATGAACGGAACGTCGCCCATATAGACGTCCTGTTCCTTGATATCCTTGACCGATTTGGCGCCGGTCTCCTGGTCCACATCGAACACGATCAGGCGCAGGGTGACCTTCAGGGGCGCAGCAAAGGTCATGGAGCGCTGCTGGCACTCTTCGACGTCGTATTTCGGTTCCTCGAAGTAGTAGTCGACATATTCCAAACGAGAGGATTCCGAAAAATCCTGGATCGGGAACACCGACGCGAAAACGGTCTGCAGCCCTTCATCCTTGCGGCCGCCCTCTGGTTTAACGACCTGGAGGAACTGGTCGTAGGAGGTCTTCTGGACCTCGATGAGGTTAGGCATCTGCGCCACTTCGACCATTTTGCCGAAATACTTGCGGAGCCGTTTGCGTCCGGTGAATGAAAGGGTCATTCCAGGTTCCTTAATTCACATCGCTAAGAACGAAAGCCACCGCCCCTTCGAAGCGCTTTTCCGCGCCCCGAAGGGAGGTGGGTGAACGAAATATGCACGCGCACGCGGTTTTTCAAGCCGCCGCGCCTCCTTACTTCAACTCGACCTTCGCCCCGGCGTCTTCGAGCTGCTTCTTGATCTTGGCCGCTTCGTCCTTGCTCACATCGGCCTTGACCTCTTTGGGAGCGGCCTCGACGAGGTCTTTCGCTTCCTTCAGGCCCAAACCAGTGATCTGACGGATTTCCTTGATCACGTTGATCTTTTTGTCGCCAGCCGCCATCAGCATGACGGTGAATTCGGTCTTCTCGATCGCAGCCGCGGCCGCCACAGGCGCCGCCGCCGCTACCGCTACCGGCGCAGCCGCCGAAACGCCCCACTTGTCCTCAAGCAGCTTCGCAAGCTCCGCCGCCTCCAGGACCGTGAGGCTCGACAAATCCTCAACTAACTTTTCGATATTCGACATTTCTGATTTCCTTCAAGTGTTTACGGGTTTGAATGTTGTTTGGATGTCGCCTAGGCCGCTTCTTTCTTGGAATACGCGCCGATAACGCGGGCCAGACCGCCAGCAGGCGCCTGGATGACGCCGGCGAGTTTCGTCGCCGGAGCCTGCAGCAGGCCCACGATCTTGCCTCTCAGCTCATCGAGCGACGGCAGGCTCGCGAGGGCCTTCACACCCTCTGCGTCGAGCATCGTCACTCCGACCGAACCGCCCAGGATCACGAGTTTCGCGTTGTCCTTGGCGTAAGCCACCACCACCTTCGAAGCCGCGATCGGGTCCTTGCTGTACGCAATGCCCGTCGGACCTTTGAAGAGGTGGGAGATGGCCTCCACGGCCGTTCCCTGAAGCGCACGAACGGCCAGACGGTTCTTCGCTACCTTGAACGATGCTCCCGCCGCGCGCATGCGCGACCTGAGATCGCCTATCTGGGCAACCGTCATGCCGGAATAGTGGGCGACAACCAGGGAGCCGGCATTCGCGAAGACGCCTTTCAGCTCTTCGACGACTTCCGACTTTTTGGCTTTCTCCACTGTGCTCTCCTTCTCAACCGGCGATGCGTGACGATCCGCATCCCCGCCCTGTGACCAGATCGCGGGTGATACCCACGACCACTCCTGCCCCAGGGTTCAAACCCGATCTTGCGAAAGCCAGCGCCTTCGAATCTCGGTTCTCGCCCCGTCTGCGCTGGAACTTTTAAGTCCTTATGGACTCCAGCGGTCTCGGACAGGTTCCGGCGATCGTCCGCCGGAATTCAGCCCCTCATGGTTCGACAAGCTCACCATGAGGGCATGTTCTTTTACGCCTCCGCGCTCGCCGCGCCGACGGACGGGAGCGCGATCTTCACGCCCGGGCCCATCGTCGAGCTAATGGAAACCTTCTTCACATAGGTGCCCTTGGCGCCTTGCGGCTTGGCCTTGATGACGCTGTCGACGAACGTCTTCACGTTCTGCACGATGGCGTCCTCGGTGAAGCTCGCCTTGCCGACACCCGCCTGCACGATGCCCGCCTTCTCGACGCGGAATTCAACCGCGCCGCCCTTGGCATCCTTGATGGCCTGGGTGACGTCCATCGTCACCGTACCGACCTTCGGGTTCGGCATCAGGCCGCGAGGACCCAGCACTTTGCCCAGGCGGCCGACGACACCCATCATGTCGGGCGTGGCGATGCAGCGGTCGAAATTGATCTCGCCTTTCTGCACCTGTTCCGCCAAGTCTTCGGCGCCCACGATATCCGCTCCCGCCGCCCTCGCCTCGTCCGCCTTGGGACCTTTCGCGAAGACCGCGACGCGCTGCGTGCGGCCCGTGCCGTTTGGCAGCGAGACGACGCCGCGCACCATCTGGTCCGCATGGCGCGGATCGACGCCCAGATTGATCGCGAGCTCGATCGTCTCGTCGAACTTCGCGGTCGCCCGAGCCTTCACCAGCTTCACCGCCTCTTCCACGGAATAGGCTTTCGCCACATCGACGCCTTCAACGGCTTTCTTGAATCTCTTCGATATCTTGGCCATGGCGCTTACCCCTTGACCTCGATGCCCATCGAACGCGCCGAGCCTTCGATCAGGCGCATCGCCATCTCGACGTCGTTGGCGTTCAAATCCTTCATCTTGGCTTCGGCGATCTGGCGGACTTGCGCCTTGGTTACCGAGCCCGCGAAATCGCGGCCCGGCGCCTTCGATCCCGATTCCAGCTTCGCGGCCTTCTTGAGGAAATAGGACGCCGGCGGCGTCTTCATCTCGAAGGCGAAGGACTTGTCGGAGAACACGGTGATGTTCACCGGGATCGGCATGCCCTTTTCCTGATCCTGCGTCTTGGCGTTGAACGCCTTGCAGAACTCCATAATGTTGAGGCCGCGCTGGCCCAAAGCAGGCCCGATCGGCGGAGACGGATTTGCCGCTCCCGCCGGCACCTGCAGCTTTATGTAACCGACTATTTTCTTCGCCACTTTCTTTCCGCCTCCTTAGCGGTTTGCGGTTCAATCGGAGCTGGCCGCCCCTCCCGACTTTATGCACCCCTCGGGCAAGGTCCTTCGGACCGCCCTCGGGTGCAGATTCCAATAACTAAACCTTCTCGACCTGCGTGAACTCCAACTCGACGGGGGTCGCGCGGCCAAAGATGGACACCGCCACCTTCAAGCGCGAACGAGCCTCGTCCACTTCTTCCACCACGCCGTTGAACGAGGTGAACGGGCCGTCCGCCACGCGCACCTGCTCGCCGATTTCGAACGTGATCGACGGCTTCGGACGCTCCGAGCCCTCGGTCACCTGATTGAGAATGCGATCGACCTCGCTCTGGCGCAGTGGCATCGGCTTGTTGTTCTGGCCGAGGAAACCCGTCACTTTCGCCACGTTCTTGATGAGGTGGTAGGCCTCGTCCGTCAGTTTGGCGCGCACCAGCACATAGCCGGGCAGGAACTTGCGTTCGGCGTTGACCTTTTGTCCGCGACGCACCTCGACCACTTCCTCGGTCGGCACGAGGACTTCCTCGATGAGATCCTCCAGACCCTGGATCTGCGCCTGACGCTTGATCTCCTCCGACACCTTCTTCTCGAAATTCGAGTAGGTGTGGACGATGTACCACTTGCCTTCCGACATGACCGCCGTATCGCTCATCCGTTCAACCCGCACCGATCAAGAGACGCTCGCTAAAGTTGAGCACGGCATCAACACCGAAAAAGAACACCACGGTCAACCCGACCATGATGAAAACCATCACCGTCGTCAGCCAAGTTTCCTTGACCGTCGGCCAAGTGACCTTTTTCATCTCGCGGACGACTTCGTTGTAGAACTGGATCGGCCCGCCGCGGTGACGCACCGGCGGCAATTCCTTGCCTCCGCTGGCATCCATCGTTTTTTTCGTCGTCTCGGCCATATTTCTCTTTCGTCATGCAGGTTGGCAGGAGTGGAAGGATTCGAACCCTCGGCCTACGGTTTTGGAGACCGCCGCTCTACCAACTGAGCTACACTCCTTTATGCACCACTCGGGCGAAGTGCTTCGCACCGCCCTCGGGTGCAGATTCCAATTACCGTCCTTCAACTTCCTCGTTTCGCATTTTCACAACTCAGTCTCGGACCAAGAACGCTATTTAATAATCTTGGCGACGACGCCCGATCCGACGGTACGGCCGCCTTCGCGGATGGCGAAGCGCAGCTTCTCTTCCATCGCAATCGGCACGATCAACTCAACGTCGATCGAGACGTTGTCGCCGGGCATCACCATCTCCGTGCCTTCCGGAAGCTGCACGATCCCCGTCACGTCCGTCGTCCGGAAGTAAAACTGCGGACGATAGTTGGTGAAGAACGGCGTATGACGACCGCCCTCGTCCTTCGTCAGGATGTACACTTCCGCCTTGAAGTTGGTGTGCGGCGTGATCGAACCGGGCTTCGCCAATACCTGCCCGCGCTCGACGCCCGTGCGCTCGATGCCGCGCAGCAGCGCCCCGATGTTGTCGCCCGCCTGACCTTGGTCCAACAGCTTGCGGAACATCTCAACGCCCGTCACAACCGTCTTCGACGTCGGACGAATGCCGATGATCTCGACTTCCTCGCCAACCTTGACCACTCCGCGCTCCACGCGCCCCGTCACCACCGTCCCGCGTCCGGAGATCGAGAACACGTCCTCAATCGGCATCAGGAACGGCTGGTCCACCGGACGGTTCGGCTGCGGTATGTAAGCGTCAACCGCCTTCATCAGTTCGAGGATCGAGTCATGGCCGATCTTGTTGGGGTCAGGCTTGTCCTCCAACGCCACCAGCGCCGAGCCCCGAATCACCGGAATCTTGTCCCCCGGAAACTCGTAGGACGACAACAGCTCGCGCACTTCCAGCTCAACCAGATCCAGAAGCTCCGGATCGTCCACCATGTCCACCTTGTTCATGTAGACCACCAACGCCGGAACGCCGACCTGCCGCGCCAGCAGAATGTGCTCGCGCGTCTGCGGCATCGGCCCGTCCGCCGCCGACACCACGATGATCGCTCCGTCCATCTGCGCCGCGCCCGTGATCATGTTCTTCACATAGTCGGCGTGGCCAGGGCAGTCGACATGCGCGTAGTGGCGGTTCTCCGTCTCGTACTCCACATGCGCCGTGTTGATCGTGATGCCGCGCGCCTTCTCTTCAGGCGCCTTGTCGATCTGGTCGTACGACGTAAACTGCGCCTTGCCGGACTCCGCCAAAACCTTCGTGATCGCAGCCGTCAGCGTCGTCTTGCCGTGATCGACGTGTCCAATCGTCCCAATGTTGCAGTGCGGCTTCGTCCGCTCAAATTTGGCCTTGCCCATGATCGTATCCTTCGTCTCTTCTCCGTCCGCTCGCGCGGTATTTCGTCTCTTTCTTCGACAGTCCGCCTCCGCCCTTCGGGCTACGGCATGACACTTTCGCGGCTCTGCCGCGAAAGTGGAGCGGGTGAAGGGAATCGAACCCTCGTCATCAGCTTGGAAGGCTGTTGCTCTACCATTGAGCTACACCCGCGTACTGGTTCGACCACTTCACTCCGTTCCTTCTCCGGCCCGTCTTCGTCCTGCGGACTACGCCGGGCAGTCTCCGCATTTTTGTTGGCTTGCCAGGCGTAGCCTGCGCAGCAGGCGGAGACTGGTGGAGGGGGTTGGATTTGAACCAACGTAGGCGTTGCCAACGGATTTACAGTCCGTCCCCTTTAGCCACTCGGGCACCCCTCCGGCAAAAATCAAACTGGCACAAACACTTACGCGCCAGCCACCGTCGGCGCACGAGGATCGTCCGTGAGACACACGAACGGTAATGGCGCCTTTCCGAGGTTGGGCTGCGGATCGGGGGTTATTCGTCAATTGCTTAGGTGTGTCAATAGACCATTAACGCGGGAAAAGCAGAAATCCGCCCCCGCGACAGTCGTCCGCCGAAGGCTAGACCCGACGCCGGGGAAAAGGCAAGCCAGACGGCATTCATCGATAGGCTTCTCGGCGGTGCTTCACTGTTACGACGATCACCAAAAGCCTGTCGGCCATGAATTTGCAGACCAGCCTGAAGTCTCCAACTCGAAACCGCCCAAAACCGGCAAAACTGCCGAATAACGGCTCAGCAAGACGCCTTGGATGCGGATGGTTGCGTAAGCGCTTGTATATGAACCTTAAAACACGTTCGCGATCAGTTTTTGAAAGGGCATTGATATCGTCGAGAGCCGTATCCGTAATCTCAATAGTCCAAACCGAGTTTTCGGGCGGCTTCGTCGAGACTGTAGGTGCGCTTACTCTTCTTGAGCGCTTCCTTCGCGTCATGATAATCCTCTAGGTCTTCCAAATAACGCTCAATGGCCTTCGAGACGTAATAGGTCTTCCGTCGTCCGGTTTTGGCGGCGAAATCTCCTAGCCTTTCATCGAGTGCTCGTGGAATACGAACAACTGTTGTTCCAGCCTTCTCGGTCATGAACTTATAAAACCCGCCCCTGATCTCTGCGAGGCGCCAGAATACGGATATTGACCGTGTAACTAGTGTTACATATGTTACAAATGCCGTCAAGCGGCACCATATGTCGCTTGCGCCTCAAGCCCATCCCTCTATAACCCCGCCATGCCCAGAAAGCCCACGCCCAAAGATCGCCGCCATTTCTACCCAAGGCCGGATGCCAAAGCCGCAGACGGTCTATGGCTTTACGGCCTGCATGCCGTGCGTGCGGCGCTGGCAAATCCCAGGCGGAAGCTCAAGCGGGCCATGCTGACGGCCCGTGCCGCCGAGGAAATCGGCGCCAAGCTGCTGGGGCGAGTCCGCCACGAGATCACGGACGGCGATGCGGTCGCCCGCCTTGTGCCGGCCGGGTCCGTCCATCAGGGCGTCGCCTTGGCCTGCGAGCCGCTGCCCCGCCGCGACCTGGACGACGCGCTGACCGCCTCGTCGCGCCGGCGCATCGTGCTGGTGCTGGACCAGATTTCCGACCCGCACAATGCGGGCGCGATCCTGCGCTCGGCGGCGGCGTTCGGCGTTTCGGCCGTGGTCGTGCAGGACAGGCACGCGCCGCCGGAATCGGGCGCACTGGCCAAAGCGGCTTCCGGCGCACTCGACAGCGTGCCGATTGTGACGGTCGTCAACATCGCGCGCACGTTGGAAGAACTCGGCAAGCTCGACTTTTGGCGCATCGCGCTGGCAAGCGACGGCGAAGCCCCGCTCAAGGACGCCGCCGGCACGGGCGACGTCGCCTTGGTGCTCGGCTCGGAAGGCTCGGGCATCCGCCGGCTGGTACGCGAACGCTGCGACACGGCCGCCTTCGTGCCGATCGAATCCGCGATGGAAAGTCTCAACGTCTCCAACGCCGCGGCCATCGCGCTGTACGAACTGCGCAGGGGTTGAATCCCTCATGCTTCGACAAGCTCAGCATGAAGGATTAGCTATCCCCTCACCCTGAGCTTGTCGAAGGGTGAAGAGCTTAGAACAACGCCGCCACGATATTGTCGCCGCCGTTGTTCTCGATGACGACCAGCACCTTATAGCCTTCGGCGTATTTCAGATTGCCGGCGGCGTCATGCATCAAGAGTCCGTCATTGTGCATGGTAGCCGTGCGCCTGTCATAGGCGAAGCGCGGCGCCAACCCGCTGTAATCCTTGCGGATCAATCGGAACAGCAATTGCGCATTCTGCGGCGCCAAGCGGACGCAGCCTGCGCTCGCCCGATTGCCTAGCAGCGCGATGTCGTCGCCGGTTGCGCTGTGGATCGCGAGCCCGGTTTGCAGACCGTCATGCTCCCAATTGAAGAACATCGCATAGGGCATCTTATGGCCCCATTCCGCCGAATGATAGCGCCTGTACATGCGGTCGGGATCGAGTTCGTAATAACCTTGCGGCGTATCGGTTTTCAGCAATTGCCCCGACGGTCCGGACACGAGCACTTCGCGCCCCGTCGACACCGGCCAATTGTAAAGCAGGTCGAGATCGCCGCTCGTTTGCTTCCGGAAGACGTACATGCGCTGCGACCACGGACCGTGGTCGGCTTTGCTGACATAGAGAAAGAGTTCGAAATTCGCGAACAGCTCCTTAGTCAGGCTGAGCTTCATGTGCGAGAGCACGTTCGCCAGTTCGTCGGCGCTGGGCGGATTGGCGTCGGGCGCGGGCGTCAGCTCCGGCTCGGGCGCCTGCGGAGCGAGTTCGAGCGGCGGTGCGGCGGCAGTGATTTGCTTTTTCGGCGGCTCGATGATGGCCGGACGCAAAACCGGCGGCGCGGCCGCGCGCTGCGCCTGGACGATCGGCGCGGGTTTTTTCGGCGTCTGGCGGGCGATCATCGGCTTGGGCGGCGCCATCCGGTCAAAGAATTCCTTATCCTTGCTCACGGCCCAGGCGACGGACGGCTTGATCGCTTTGTCGTTCAGGGCCTCTGCCGCCCCCTGTACGACGGGCGCAGCCATCCTGGCGGCGCTGCGCACGCCCTCGGCCCATTGTGCATCCGAATGGAGTGCGATCACCACGCCAAACGCCGACGCGCTCGCCAGATAGACGAGGCTGAGGGCTCTTAGCGCCGAGATCGCCGGTTTCGCTCGCATCGTCCGCACGATAACCAATTGCTGGGCGGTTTGTCTCGTTTCGGGCCATCATGCAGTTAACAGATGACGGAAAAAAGGCGGTGCGCCGCGGTATATTTGTTACTATGGCGCAATCGCCGGATCGAACCGCACCGCCCCTTTTGCCCTGCCCCATGGCGGTCATCATCGACAATTCGCTCGTACCATCAGATCGCAAAACGCCAGGATTTTCCTGGTGTGTTGTTCGAAAAAACGAGTGGGAGTACCCCCTGCCGCCCATTTCACCCGCGCCCCCTCCGGCTCGCTGCAAGTGCGGCTCGCCACCTCCCCCGCATTGCGGGGGCGGAATGAATAGCGTTACCCGAATTTCCCGCTCTTCGCCCAGCCGCGCGGCGGCAGGCGTCCGGCCTGGGCGCGCGCGCCTTTCCAATCCTTGAGTTCCGAGGGCGTGAAGGTGCGACCGTTCTCGTCACGCAAACCATCCTTCCAGGTGAACGCCGTAGCGTCGAGCAGGCCGCCGTCCTTGTAGCGCTGCAGATAGACACCCTGCCCGCGCGCCAGTTCCGGCACTTCGGACAGCGGGAAGATCACCAGCTTATGGTTCTCCCCGATCACGGCGACGCTGTCGCCTTCGACAAAGCGGCACACCGCCGCCTCGCCCGGCATCTTCACGTTCATCACGCGCTTGCCCGCCTTGGTCATCGCCACCGCTTCGTCTTCGTTGGTGACGAAACCGTGGCCCGTGGTCGCCGCCAGTAGCAGCTTGCGGCCTTCCCGGTGGGCGAACATTTCCACCAGATCGGTTTCCGGAGGCAGATCGATAAAGCTGCGGATCGCTTCGCCGTTGCCGCGCCCGCCCGGCAGCTTCGAGCATTCCAGCGTGAAGAAGCGCCCGTCGGTCGAGAACATCATCAGCTTGTCGGTGGTTTCGGCATGAATCCAGAAGCGGCTGCGGTCGCCTTCGCGGTATTTGATCGCGTCGCTGGGTTCCTGATGACCCTTGAAGGCGCGCAGCCAGCCCTTTTGCGAACAGACGACCGTGATCGGCTCGCGCTCGACCGCGCTTTCAATGGTGACCACTTCCTCCGCGATGGCCTGAAGCTTGGCGACAGTCTTGGCTTCGGCAATCTGGGTACGGCGCTTGCCGAGCGCGGTCTTCAAGCCGAATTTGGCATCGATGGCTTTCATCTCGGCGATCAGCCGTTCCGATTTCTGCTTGTCGGAGCCGAGCAGCTTCTTCAGTTCCTTCTGCTCCTTGATCAGCGCGTCGTGTTCGGCGCGGATTCCCATTTCTTCCAGCTTGCGCAAGGACCGCAGCCGCATGTTGAGGATCGCTTCGGCCTGGTTCTCCGTGAGCTTAAACGCCTTCATCAGCACGGGCTTGGGCTCGTCCTCGCTGCGGATGATCTTGATGACCTTGTCGAGGTTGAGGAAGACCGCGAGATAGCCCTCCAGCACCTCCAGCCGCGTGGCGATCTTCTCTAGGCGATGATTGGAACGGCGCTCCAGCACCTCGCGGCGATGATCGACGAAGGCCTGCAGCGCTTCCTTGAGGCTCATCACGCGCGGCACCAGGCCCTTGTCGAGCACGTTCATGTTAAGTGGGATGCGCGATTCCAGATCGGTCTGGCGGAAGAGCTGCTCCATCAGCAGTTCGGGCTCGACCACGCGGCTCTTGGGCGTCAGCACGATGCGGATGTCTTCGGCGCTCTCGTCGTGCACGTCGTCCAGCAGCGGAACCTTCTTCTGTTCGATCAGCTCGGCGATGCGCTCGATCAGCTTGGCTTTCTGGACCTGATAGGGGATCTGATCGACAACGAGTTCGTACATGCCGCGCGCGCCGTCTTCCTTGTGCCAGCGGGCGCGGACGCGGAACGAACCGCGCCCGGTGCGGTAGGCTTCGGCAATCGCCTCGGCGTCTTCGACGATGGTCCCGCCGGTCGGAAAATCCGGCCCCTTCACATATTTCAGCAGCGTGGCGTCGCGGGTGTTGGGATTTTCGATCAGCGCGATGGTCGCCGCGCACAGTTCGCCCAGATTGTGCGGCGGGATGGACGTCGCCATGCCGACCGCGATGCCGTTCGAGCCGTTGGCCAGCAGATTGGGGAAGGCGGCGGGAAGGACGACGGGCTCTTCCTCCACGCCGTCATAGGTGTTGCGGAAATCGACGGCGTCTTCGTCCAGGCCTTCGAGCAGCGCCTGCGCGACCTCGGTCAGTCGGGATTCGGTGTAGCGCATCGCGGCGGCGTTATCGCCGTCGACATTGCCGAAATTGCCCTGGCCCTCCACCAGCGGATAGCGAACCGCGAAATCCTGCGCCAGGCGCACCAGCGCGTCATAGACCGCTTGGTCACCATGGGGGTGGTATTTGCCGATCACATCGCCGACCACGCGGGCGCATTTCTTGAAGCCGGCAGCCGGATTGAGGCCGAGCAGGCGCATGGCGTGCAGCAGCCGGCGATGAACGGGCTTCAGCCCGTCGCGGGCGTCGGGCAGCGCGCGCTGGGTGATGGTGGAGAGCGCGTAAGCGAGGTAGCGCTCGCTGAGCGCGTCCTTCAGCGGCTCGGGCCGGATATCGTCTTTGATCGGTTGGGTGGTCATAGAGCTAGGTTTAACTCGATTCGCATTCTTCATGTGTCGCCAGAGCACCGAGGCGTAACCTCGCGCCGGGCATATCTTTTCCTTGCGGGTGGAGCACGCGCTCTAAAAGAAAATGGCCGGTCAGCGCCAAGCCGGCGGCTATGTCGGCGGCGTCCACATCGGCGTTCTGCGAGGCAAGCAAGAAGGCCGGCAGCGCAAACAACCGACCGGCGTAAGGCGCACCCGCCTCGCCCGAGACCGCGCGGCCCGAACGCGGCGAGACGTAACGCAGATCGTCCAGCGCCCCCGTCGCGGCACAAGCCGAAAGATCGAGGCCGAAGCCCAGCGCTTCCAGCAGCCCGACCTCCCAGCGCACGAAAAGCGCGCCCCAGTGCGACAAGCCATCCTCGGCCATCGCATCGAGCAGAATGTTGGCCACCTCAAATACCAATTCGTAGGGCGCGCGTTCGGGCAAGACCGCTCCCGCAACGGCGGTCAGCGCGTTGAGTCCGACCAGCGCCTCGCGGCCCTCCATCAATTCGCCGGCGCGCGCATGATCGAGTTCCACCGTGAAGTTTCCCAAATGCTCGGAGAGCCGCGCCCGCCACTGCAGGCGCACCGTATTGCCCGGCTGAAGCACGGGCCGCGACCGGCGCGAATTGCCGCCGCGCACCAATCCCAGATGGCGGCCGTGCGTGCGGGTCAACGCTTCCAGGATCGCGCCGCTCTCGCCATGCGGTCGGGCGGAAAGCACGATGGCGTCGTCGGACCACTCCATGCGGCGCCCTACTCCTCCGGAAACTCCAGCCCCATTTCGCGGTAATGCGCGCGCGTCTCGGCCCAGTCCTCGCGCACCTTGACGAACAGGAACAGATGCACGCGGCGGCCGAAAATCTGTTCCATCTCCTTGCGCGCCGCTTCGCCGATGACCTTGATCGTCGCCCCGCCCTTGCCGAGCGCAATCGCCTTCTGGCCGTCGCGCTGGACATAGACGATCTGGTCGATCTTCACCGAGCCGTCCTTGCGCTCTTCCCATTTCTCGGTCTCGACCGCCGAAGCGTAAGGCAGTTCGTCGTGCAGCCGCAGATAGATTTTCTCGCGCGTGATTTCCGACGCCAGCAGGCGCGACGGGATGTCGGCGGACTGATCGGCGGGATAAAGCCACGGCCCTTCCGGCATCTTTCCGGCGCACCATTCGGCGAGATCGTTCAGCCCGTCGCCGCTCAGCGCCGAGATCATGAACACCTGTTCGAACACGCCGGCGGCGTTCAGCTTTTCCGCCAACGGCAGCAGTTCCTCGCGCTTCATGGCGTCGATCTTATTGAGCGCCAGCGCGGCGCGGCGGTTCGCGGCCTTCAGGCTTTCGATAATCGCGCCGCTGTCGCGCGCGGCGTGCCCCTGCGGATTGCCGGCAAGGTCGGGCGCATCGACCAGCAGCACCACCGCGTCGGCGTCGGCGGCGCCCGCCCAGGCGGCGTTGACCATGGCGCGGTCGAGGCGTCTGCGCGGCTTGAAGATGCCCGGCGTGTCCACCAGCACGATCTGGGCCTCGCCTTTGAGCGCTACGCCGCGCACGTTCATGCGCGTGGTCTGCACTTTCGGGCTGACAATAGCGACCTTCGATCCCACCAGCGCGTTGACCAGCGTGGACTTGCCCGCGTTCGGCGCCCCGATGATGGCGGCAAAGCCGCACCGCATCTCTTAACCCTCCCCTTGAGGGAGGGTCGAAACGCGAAGCGTTTCGGGGAGGGGTGATATCGACATCACCCCCCACCGAAAAATCCGCTTCGCGAATTTTTCTGCCTCCCCCTCAAGGGGGGAGGCAAAAAGGGATTCATGCATCGGGGTTGTAATCACGCCATCAATCCCAATTTCGCGAGCATTTTTTTTGCCGCATCCTGTTCGGCTTCGCGCTTGGAGCCGCCCGAGCCGGTCTGCGGCTGCTCGCCGGCGACGTTCACCTGCACCTCGAAGCGCGGCGCGTGATCCGGACCTTCGCGCCCGACCTGCTTGTACGCCGGCGCGCTCTTGTCGCCTTTGCGCGATTGCGCCCACTCCTGCAGCACGGTCTTGGGATCGCGCATGTCCGAACCGAGCGCTGCGAAGGCGTCCGTCCAATAGAGATCCACGAAACGCCGCGCCGCTTCCATGCCGCCGTCGAGATAAAGCGCCGCGATCACCGCCTCGCAGGCACCCGCCAGGATCGCCTGTTTGTGCCGCCCGCCGCTGCCCGCTTCCGCGTTCGCCAGGATGATGTGCTCGGCGAGACCGGCGGCCTCTGCGGCGGCGGCGCAGGTTTCGCGCCGCGCCAAGGCATTGAACTTCAGCGCCAGCGCCCCTTCGGCATCGTTCGGATAAAGCGCATGCAGCCGTTCGGCGCAGATCAGCCCGAGCACGCGGTCGCCGAGGAATTCCAGGCGCTCGTTGGAAGCGTCGGCGCGGGCGCTGGCGTGGGTCAGGGCGCGCTCGAGCAGGCCCTCGTTCGCGAAGACGTGGCCGAGGCGCACCTCGAGCTCAGTCGATGAGCGTGAGCAAGCGGTCGTAACGGACCGCCCACGGCCACGTCCAGAAACTCCACCAGTTCGTTTTGTTGCCATCGATCGAAAAGAACTTGATTTCGGCCTTGCCGACCAGATTTTCCGCCGGAAGATAACCGACGATGCCCCGGCTGTCGTCCGAATCATCGCGGTTGTCGCCCATCATGAAATAATGGCTCGGCGGCACGACGTATACCTGCGTGTTGTCCATCGGCCCGTCGGGGACGCTGTAGAGCGCCAGATACGACTTCCCGTTCGGCAGCGTCTCGCGATACTGGGCCACGTGATGCTCGTAGCCGTCCGCGTTGATTTCGACGAAATCGCCCACGCGCACCTTGGGCACCGGCTTGTCGTTGATATAGAGCACGCTGTCGAGCATCTGGATGCGGTCGCCCGGAAGGCCGATCAGCCGCTTGATGAAGACCGTGGACGGATCGGACGGCAGCGCGAATACGAGCACGTCGCCGCGATGGGGCTCCCGTTCGAGGGCTCGGCCGAAGGACGGCAACAGCCGGCCCCAGGGGAACGAGTATTTGCTGTAGCCGTAAGCGAACTTCTCGACGAAAAGGTAATCGCCAACCAGCAGCGTGCCTTCCATCGAACCGGACGGAATACTGTAGGGCTGGAAGAGGAACGTCCGCACCACCAGCGCGACGAGCAGCGCATAGATGATCAGCTTGGCGAGTTCCCACCAGGAATCGGACTGCTCTTCGCCGGGGACTATCGAGGCGGATGCGTCTTCTTCGACGGGCGGCTCTCCGCCCTCCTCGACCGGCTGCGGCGCCTCGGACGCGTCGGCGTCAATCCGGCCGAGGGCGGACGCCGCACCATTAGGCGTTTGCGGCATTGCCGCCATTTCAGGCATTTCTGGCAAATCGTTCATTTCGAGGGGAGGGAACCGGATGGAGGGGGGCGCGTCAAGGTGAATAGCGCCTTAACCATATCTTATGCAAAGCCTCGTTCTTGCGACGCAATCGGCACCGCAGAAATGATGACGATGGCCTGGGCCAGGGGAAAATCGTCGGTAATCGTCAGATCGATGACGGCCGTGTGCCCCTTGGGCGTGATCTCCTGGAGCCGCGCCAGAGCGCCGTTTGTCAGTCGCATTGTCGGCTTGCCGCCGGGCAGATTGACGACCCCCATGTCGCGCCAGAACACACCCCGCCTCAGCCCGGTGCCCAGCGCTTTGGAACAGGCTTCCTTGGCGGCGAAGCGCTTGGCGTAGCTGGCGGCGCGGCTCGCGCGTTTGTCCGATTTGGCGCGTTCGGTTTCGGTGAAGATGCGGTCGAGAAAGCGGTCGCCGAAGCGCTCGATCAACTTTTCGACGCGGCGGATGTCGATCAGGTCGGAACCGAGGCCGAGGATCATGGTGCTCCCTCACCCTTCGACAAGCTCAGGGTGAGGGATTCTGTAGGACCATCATGGTGAGCTTGTCGAACCATGAGGGTCATCGCAACGCCCTCGCCTCGTCCATCAGCGCCCGCATGCGGCGGACGGAAGCCTCCAAACCGATGAAGATCGCTTCGCCGATCAGATAATGGCCGATGTTGAGTTCGCGAATTTCGGGAATGGCGGCGACGGGCTCCACGTTCTCATAGGTCAAGCCGTGGCCGGCATGGATTTCAAGGCCTATGGACGCGCCGTAGCGCGCCGCCTCGCGGACTTTTTCGAGCAGGCGCGCCTGCTCCGCGCCTTGCGCTTCGCTGTAAGCGCCGGTGTGCAGCTCCACGACCGGCGCGCCCAGCGCCCTGGAAGCGTCGAGCTGTTTTTTGTCCGGTTCGACGAACATCGAGACGCGGATGCCCGCATCGACCAACGCTTTCACGATGGGGGCGAGGCGCAACCGCTGCCCGGCCGCGTCGATGCCGCCTTCGGTGGTGCGCTCCTGGCGGTTCTCGGGAACGATGCAGCAGGCGTGCGGGATGTGTTTCAACGCAATCGCCAGCATTTCATCGGTCGCCGCCATTTCCAGATTGAGCGGGATATGCAGTTCCGCGCGCAGCCGTTCGATGTCGCGGTCGGAAATGTGGCGGCGATCCTCGCGCAGATGCGCGGTGATGCCGTCGGCGCCGGCTTTTTCCGCAAGATGCGCCGCACGTACCGGATCGGGAAACGCTCCGCCGCGCGCCTGGCGCACGGTGGCGACATGGTCGATGTTCACGCCGAGGCGGAGCGCGCTCATGCCAATCCCCTGCTTCCCGGTTTCACCCCCGGCGTACCGCGTAGGTGCGGCGGCAGCTTGTCGGCCTCCCAAGCGGGCACCTTCAACGTCGCCAGCGCCACCAACTTGACGCCTACCTTGGCCTTGCCCCCTGAACGGTCGATCAGGCAGGCAGCCGCCACCGGCTTGCCGCCCGCCGCGCGGATTGCATCCAAACACTCGCGTGACGACAGGCCGGTGGTCACGATGTCTTCCACCATCAGCACCGGTTGATTCTTCTTGAGCACGAAACCACGGCGCAATTGGAATTTGCCGTCCTGGCGTTCGACGTACATCGCGGGCAAACCCAATTGCCTACCCATCTCGTAGCCCGGAACGATGCCGCCGACCGCCGGCGAGACGATGGCGGTGAATTCCGCCTTCACCTCGTCGCGCACTTTCCCCGCCAGCGCCTTGCATAGCTTGGCCGTGCGGCGCGCGTCCCGGAACACCAGCGCCTTCTGCAGGAAGGTGTCCGAGTGTAGCCCGCTCGACAGGATGAAATGGCCTTTGAGCAGCGCGCCGGCTTTTTCGAATTCGGAAAGAACTTGATCTGGCGTCATGTCTCTATGAGAGCCCCCTTCGGCTCGCTTCGCTCGCCACTTCCCCCGCTTCGCGGGGGCAGAAAATCACGGCAGTGCCCCATTCGCTACTCGCCATTCGCCCTTCATGCTGAGCTTGTCGAAGCATGAGGGGCTTCTTCCGGCCCACGCACGCGGTCGACCGATTCGACCGCGGCCGTCACGCGTAGCGCGCCCAGGATATTCTGCAAATGTGCCACGTCGCGCACTTCGATATCGACCTGGAACTCGAAATAGAGCGGATTGCGGTTCGTCGTCTTCATGTTGAAGATGTTGCCGCCGCTGTTGCCGATGGCGATCATCGCCGCGCCCAGCGAACCGGGCGCGTTCTTCACGCGCACATGCAAACGCGCCACCGACGGCCCCATCTCGGCGGCATGTCCGCCCCAGGCGACGTCCAGCCAATCGTCCATGCTGGTCTGCGCCCTTTCCAGCTCGGCGCAGTCGATGGTGTGGATCACGGCGCCTTGGCCCGGCACCATCAAGCCGACGATGCGGTCGCCCGGCAGCGGATGGCAACAATTGCCGAGACGATAGGAGATGCCTTCCGTCAAGCCGCGAATGGAAATCGCCTTGGGGGCGCCGGGCGGCGGTTCGGCAAGCACGGCCTGTTTGCGCTTTTCGGGATCGCGCTTGAGTTCGGGATAGACCGCCGCAAGCACTTCGTGTCCGCGCAACACGCCGCGACCGATCTCGGCGAAGACGTCCTCGGCCTTGACGAAGCCCAGCTTCTTGGCGACGCCGACCACGGCCTTGTCGGTCAGCTCGCAGCTTTCGTCGGCGAAGACCTTTTCGAGAATCTTGCGGCCGAATTTGATGTGCTCGCCGCGCTGGGCCAGGCGCAGATAGCGGCGGATTTCCGCGCGCGCGCGCCCGGTGACGACGAACTGTTCCCACAAGGGCGACGGCGTCTGCTCCTTGAGAGCGATGATCTCCACCTGATCGCCGTTGCGCAGCGGCGTGTAGAGGGGAACATTCACGCTGTTCACCTTGGCCCCGACCGTATGATGGCCCAGGTCGGTATGCACCTGATAGGCGAAGTCGATGGGCGTCGCCCCGCGCGGCAGCGGGATCAGATCGCCTTTGGGCGTGAAGCAGAAGACCTGATCCTGATAGAGGTTGAGGCGGGAATGCTCGAAGAACTCTTCCGGTGAAGTGCCGCGTTCGAGCAGGTCCACCATTTCGCGCAGCCATTCGTAGGCGCGGATTTCATGGCCTTCGCCCGCCTGCGCCGCGACATCGCGATAGCGCCAATGCGCCGCCACGCCGCGTTCGGCGATGTCATGCATTTCTTGGGTGCGCACCTGCACTTCGAGGCGCTGTTTTTCGGGTCCGATGACGGTGGTATGGAGCGATTGATAGCCGTTCTGCTTGGGCGTCGAGATGAAATCCTTGAAGCGGGCCGGCACCGCCTGCCAAGTGGTGTGCAGAACGCCCAGCGCGCGATAGCAATCCGCCTTCGATCCCACGATCACGCGAAATCCCCAGATGTCGGAAAGCTGTTCGAAATTGATCTGTTTGTCCTTCAGCTTGCGCCAGATCGAAAAGGGCCGCTTGCCGCGGCCGTAGACATAGGCCTCGATGCCGCTCTCGGCGAGCTTGCGCTTCAGCTGGTCGGCGATGCGGTCGATGAGCTTGCCGCTCGAGGAATCGAGCCGGGCGAGCCGGGTGACGATCGAATTGCGCGCCTCGCCTTGCAGTTCGGCGAAGGCCAGATCCTCCAGCTCCTCGCGCATGTGCTGCATGCCGATGCGCCCCGCCAGCGGGGCGTAGATATCGAAGGTCTCCTGGGCGATGCGCCGGCGCTTTTCCGGCTGCTTGATGAAAGCGAGCGTGCGCATGTTGTGCAGGCGGTCGGCAAGCTTGACCAGGAGCACGCGGATGTCGTTCGACATGGCGAGCATCAGCTTGCGGAAATTCTCCGCCTGCTTGGTGCGCTCCGAGAACAGTTCGAGGGCCGACAGCTTGGTCACCCCGTCGACCAGATCGGCGATCTCCTGGCCGAAATTCGTCTTGATGTCCTCGTGGGTGGCCAGCGTGTCCTCGATGGTGTCGTGCAGCAGCGCGGTGGCGATGGTCGCCTCGTCGAGCTTGAGATCGGTCAGAATGGCGGCGACTTCGAGGGGATGGGCGAAATAGGGATCGCCCGAGGCGCGGAACTGCTTGCCGTGCGCCTTCATGGCATAGACATAGGCCTTGTTGAGCACCGCCTCGTCGGCATCCGGATCGTAGGCCTTGACGCGGTCGACCAGCTCGGTTTGGCGCATGAGCTTGCGCCGACGCGCCCGTGCAGGGGGCGGGCTCGCTTTTTCGGCCGGTTGGGGCGCTGGCGCGTTCATCCGCCTATATATAGGCGCGGACGGCGGAAATCAGAAACCGGAATTCCGGTTTTGCGGCTGTCTGGGACTACTCTTCGTAGTCGACTTCCGGCTCGGGCTGCGGCTCGGCGCGGCGCTGGGCCTCGCTGGTGAGGGCGCGCAACAGCTCCTCTTCCGTGACCTGGCGGAATTGCGGATCCTCGCGCCCATCGTCGGTGTCGGGACGAACCTCCTCCGGCTCGTCGACCTCGGCGTGCTTCTGCATCGACTTGATATGGTCTTCCTTGAGGTCCTCGGGCTTGAGTTCCTTGGCCGCGATCTCGCGGAGCGCCACCACGGGATTCTTGTCGCGGTCGCGGTCGACCAGCGTGTCCGCCCCGCCCGAGAGCTGGCGGGCGCGAAACGACGCCGCCAAGACCAGCTCGAAACGGTTTGGAATCTTGTCGACGCAATCTTCGACGGTAACGCGGGCCATGAGTCATCCTTGGGGAGTTCGGGAAAGGCGGCGGAACCTATCGGAAACGCCGCACAGGAGCAAGGGGTTATTAACCGGCCGGCTTGGCGGACGTCCGGGCGGCGTGTTCGGCCAGCAAGGGTCTGGTCCGCCGCCAGATTTCCCAAGCCTGGGCGCAAACCAGACCAAGCAGGAACAGCAGGCCGACGTCGGTATAAAGCGCGATCTGGGCGCTATGCGCCGTCAATTTGCCCGGAGCCTGACCGCTCGTCGTCATCATCCGGAAGACGTAACGCCCGGCATACAGCCCGACGAACAGAATTACGCCGAACGGCGAGGTCTTGCTGGTGATGACCCCGGTGGCGGGATCGATGGTCAACGCCTGATGGCGCGCCTGGAGGTAGCCTGCGCCAACGCCGGCCGCCGCCGCCAGCGCGAACAACGCGAGCCCGAACGGGTCCGGCAGCGGCGAGACGAACAGCATGATCGCCATGAAGACGGCGATGATGGCGGGCCTGACCCACAGCCGCGAAGGGCTCAAGGGCCGGCCCTTCATCGCCTTGCTCATGCGCCACAAAAGCAGAGCGGCGATCAGAAGCGGTCCGATATAGGGCAGATATTGGTTCGCCATGTGTCCATTTCCGTTGGAGCCGGCAAACAGCTTAGCGGAATTGGCGTCGGAAGGAACCGCGGCTTTCGTTTTCCGTCAGCAGACCGGATTCCTGACGGACGCGTCGTTTATAGGCCTCGCGGATCGCGGCGAGCCTGGCCGCCTCGTCCGGTGTGCCGGACAGGATGACAGTAAAATGCTTAATGCGATTTCACCGCAAACTTGGCTTCAGCGAAAATGCCCCAGAAGCGATAGTGCAGCGTATAAGTCTCGCCTTCGCGAAACTTGGTCGCCTTGAGAGAGATGCTTTCGTTCTCCGTCTGCCGCTCGCCGGGCGCCAGCGTGTCGGTCTGCGGCATATAGATCATCATGCAAATGTCGTGATCCATCACGATGCCGCCTGCGGAATCCGTCACCTTCCAGATGTGGATCTGGCAACGGTTCGAGGTTCGCAGCGTCACCGCCTCGCCCGATTTATTCGCCAGTGTCAGCATTACGGGCACCGTGACGTCGTCCTGACCGTCCGGCAGAACGACGACGCGCGCGATTTTCACCGTCAGCGTCGCGGCGTCCGGCGCCGCCAAGGCGGACGGCGCCAACGCCAGCATCGCGGCGAAAGCCGCGATTAAACTCGCTTTCACGACTTCCTCTGCGCCAGCGCCCGCGCCGCCTCGACGAATTCGCTCGGCATCATGACGATGGTCATGGTGTTCTGCTCGGCGCCCACTTCGGTGAGCATCTGCATGCGGCGTAGTTCGAGGGAGGCCGGGGTCTTCATGATCTCGTCGGCGGCTTCGCGCAGTTTCATCGCGGCTTCGAATTCCGCTTCGGCCTTGATGATGCGGGCGCGCTTCTCGCGCAGCGCCTCGGCTTCCTGCGCCATGGCGCGCTGCATGGTGGCCGGGATTTCCACGTTCTTCATTTCGACGTTCTGGATTTCCACGCCCCAGGCTTCCGTCATGGAATCGACGCGCTCCTTCAGGATTGCGCTCAGCTTCTCGCGTTCCTTCAGCACGTCGTCGAGCGAATGCTGGCCGATGACGTTGCGCAGGGTGGTCAGCGCCACCTGGATGACGGCGTTGCGCACGTTCTGCACTTCGATGATGGCGAGGTCGGGCTTGACGATGCGATACCAGATGACGGCGTTGACCTGGACCGGAACGTTATCGCGGGTCATCGCTTCCTGCTGCTCGACGCCGTCGGTCAGCACGCGCATATCCACCTTGATCGCGCGGTCGACGCCCATCGGGATGATCCAGAACAGGCCCGGCCCGCGGATGTCGATAAAGCGGCCGAAGCGAAAGACCAGCGCGCGCTCATATTGCTGGGCGACGCGAAAGCCGGAGAGGAGAATGAACGCAATGACGAGGACAACGATCAGCATGGCAGGCATGGGTTTAGGCCCTCTTTGTTGCCGCAACGATAAGTAAGCATTAAGGCCGGAGGATGAAAGGGACGCAGTTTTACCAGTGCGATCCGGCACTTAACGCCCGGCGATGCGAAAAACTCAGCCACGAGCCAAACGAACCACGGCGGCGCGCGATTCTTCGGGCAGAGCCGCGATGAGGTCAGCAACCGAACGTCCCGTTACCGGATGGCGCCAGTCGGACGCGACGTCGGACAGGGGAATCACAACGAAGGCGCGCTCCGCCATGCGCGGATGGGGCAGCGTGGGCGGCCCTTCCTCCACGCGGCCCTGGTAATCGATCAGATCGAGGTCGAGCGTGCGCGGCGCGTTCCTCCCGCTCCGCGTGCGTCCAAACGCCCATTCAATCTTGTGCAGAACCTGCATCAATTTGTCGGGCGAATGCGCGGTATCGACTCGAATGACCGCGTTTACAAAAGGGGGATCCGCCGGATCGGGCCACGCCAGCGTCGCATAGAAGGCCGAAACAGCCTCGATTTTCACGCCGTTTCGGCCCATGGCGTCCAGAGCGGACGCGATCGTTTCCGCCGGCGGTCCAGCAGGCGAATCGAGATTGGCGCCTAATGCGATCACGATCATGGGATCATTACCGACTTGCGCGCGCCCGCCGAATGGGTAGAACGGTGTACGAGCCGTCGGGGGGCCATTGCTCGGACGGTCGTTATTTTGATGGAGATCATTATGCTGTTTTACCCTCAGGAGAAACTGGCGCTTTTCATTGACGGCGCGAATTTGTACGGCGCGGCCAAAGGCCTTCAATTCGACATCGATTATAAACGGCTGCTCGAACTCTTTGCGCGCAAGGGCGTGTTGGTGCGTGCTTTCTATTATACGGCGGTGGCCGAGGATCAAGAATTCTCGCCGCTGCGCCCGCTGGTCGACTGGCTCGACTACAACGGCTTTTCGGTGGTCACCAAGCCGCTCAAGGAATTCACCGACGCGCAGGGCCGTCGCCGCGTCAAAGGCAACATGGACATCGAACTCGCCATCGACGTGATGGAGATGGCCGACCAAGTCGACCATATCGTCATCTTCTCGGGCGACGGCGATTTCCGCCGCTTGGTCGAGGCCGCCCAGCGCAAGGGACGTCGCGTCAGCGTGGTGTCCACGATCCGCACTCAGCCGCCCATGGTGTCCGACGATTTGCGCCGGCAGGCCGACAATTTCATCGAGCTGGAAGAATTGAAGCCGATGATCATGCGCGAAGGCGGCCCGCGCGCCGCCACGCCGGTGGCCGGCGAACAGGCGGCACAGTAACGCTTGAGCACCGGCGAGCCGCCGCACGATTGTTCACTTTGCCCGCGCTTGGCGCAATTCCGCGCGGCAAACGCGAGCACCTATCCGGATTTCTTCAACGCGCCGGTGCCGACGTTCGGCGCGAGCGATGCGCGCCTGCTGATCGTGGGCCTGGCGCCCGGCCTCAAGGGCGCGAACCGCACAGGCCGGCCGTTTACCGGCGACTGGGCGGGCGATCTCTTGTTCGCCATGCTGCTGAAGCATGGGCTGGCGCGCGGCAGCTATGCCGAGCGCGCCGACGACGGTTTGACGCTGGTCGAATGCGCCATCAGCAATGCCGTGCGCTGCGTGCCGCCCGAAAACAAACCGACGCCCGCCGAGATCAAGACCTGCCGGAAGTTTCTGATCACACAGATTTCGGCGATGGCGCATCTGCGCACCATCCTGGCGCTCGGCAAGATCGCGCACGACAGCGTCTGCGACGCGTTGGGCGCGAAGAAATCCGCCCACCCCTTCAAGCACGGCGCCATCTACGAAATCGGCAAGCTGACGCTGATCTCCAGCTATCATTGCTCGCGCTACAACACCAATACGGGCGTGCTGACCGAAGCGATGTTCGACGCGGTGGTAAAACAGGCGAAGCTGGCGGCAATGCCGCAAATCTGAACTTCAGCTCGCGGGCGCGTTCTTCGCGACATACTGGTCGTAGGCTTCCACCGCCTGCGCCGCATACATGACGCTCGGTCCGGCGCCCATGTAGACCGCCATGCCCATCGTCTCCAGGACTTCGTCGCGCGTCGCGCCGTGCTTGCGCGCCAATTCGGCGTGGAAGGCGATGCACGGATCGCAGCGCACGGCGACGGCGATGCCGAGCGCGATCAGCTCCTTGGTCTTGGTGTCGAGGGCTTTCGCCTGCGTCGCCGCCGCCGCCAGCGCGCCAAAGGCCTTCATGGTGTCCGGCGCGCCGACGCGCAATTCCTTCACCGCGACCGTGAGGTTGGTCGCCAATCCGGGCCAGTCCTTGTACATTGCACTACCTCGTTTTTATCAGTATACTGTTTTAAACAGTGTCAAGCGATTTCTACAGCCATGAGCCGTGCAATGTCCATACCCAAAACGTCGCGTCGGCAATCGCGCCATTTGCCCGCCTTCGTTCTGCTGGCGCTGGCGCAAACGCCCATGCACGGCGGCGGCGTGCTCACCGCGCTGAACGATTGCCTGCCGACGCTGAAGGCGGATTCGGCGGCGGTCTACCGCGCGCTGATGCAACTGGAGAAAGCGGGCGAACTCAAATCCGCATGGGACACCTCCGGGCGCGGGCCCGCGATCCGCGTCTATCGCCTGACGCCGAGGGGTTGGACGAAACTCGACGCCTGCTTGGAAGACGTGAAAGCGCGGCTCGAATGCCTCGATCACTTCGTCAAGACATACGAGGGCGTCCGCGGCAAAGCGGCTCCGCGACGGAGCAAAGCGGGCAAGCTCAGGGTGAAGGTCAAATCAAACTTTCATGCTGAGCTTGTCGAAGCATGAGGGCGAGAGCAACTACCCCTTGTCCCGCATCAGACGGGCCTTGTCGCGGGCCCAGTCGCGTTTCTTCTCGGTTTCGCGCTTGTCGTGGGTTTTCTTGCCCTTGGCGATGCCCAATTCCAACTTGGCGATGCCTTTGGGCGTGAAATAAAGCTTGAGCGGGATCAGCGTCATGCCTTCGCGCTGCACGGCGGACGAAAGCTTACCTATCTCGCTCTTGCGGACCAGCAGCTTGCGCACGCGGCGCGGCTCGTGGCCGAAGCGCGCGGCCTTGTTGTATTCGGGGATATAGGCGTTGATGAGGAAGATCTCGCCGTCCTTGGCCTGGGCATAGGATTCGCCGATGGTCGCCTTGCCGGTGCGCAGCGATTTGACCTCGGAGCCCACCAGCGCGATCCCCGCTTCCAGCGAGGATTCGATGTAATACGAAAAGCGAGCCTTGCGGTTGTCGGCGACAATCTTGCGGTCGTCGTCTTTCTTTTTCGCCATATCAAACCTTGACGACCCCAGCCGCTTCCATCGCGGCGCGCACCTTGGCCCGCGCCGCATCGCTGGCGGCGACCAGCGGCATACGCACTTCGTCGGTACATAGGCCGAGCTGCGAGACGGCATATTTTACCGGCGCCGGGCTGGGCTCGACGAACATAGCGTCATGTAGCGGCATCAGGCGCTTCTGCAACGCCAGAGCGGTCGTGTAGTCGCCCTTCAGGCAGGCGTTCTGGAATTCGGCGCACAGCTTGGGCGCGACGTTGGCCGTCACCGAGATGCAGCCCTGGCCGCCCTGGACCATGTAAGCCAGCGCGGTGCCGTCCTCGCCGGAAAGCTGGACCCAATCCTTGCCGCAGACCGCGCGTTCGCGCAGCGGCCGCGCCAGATTGGCGGTGGCGTCCTTGACGCCGACAATGTTGGGGATCTTCGAAAGCCGTCCCATCGTCTCGACGGAAACCTCGACGATGGTGCGCCCCGGAACGATGTAGACCATGATTGGAATGTCGACCGCTGCGGCGATGGCGGCGTAATGGCGGTACATTCCTTCCTGCGACGGCTTGTTGTAATAGCCCGTGACCGAGAGGACGGCGTCGGCGCCGCTCTCCTTGGCGTGGCGAGTAAGCGCGATGGCTTCCAGCGTCGAATTGGAGCCCGCGCCGGCGATCACCGGCACACGCCCGCCAGCCTCTTCCACGCAGATCTCCACGACGCGCATATGCTCTTCATGGCTGAGCGTCGGCGACTCGCCGGTGGTGCCGCAGGGCACCAGCCCGTGACTGCCCTGTGCGATCTGCCAAGAGACCAGCCGGCGGAACGCCACCTCGTCCACCTTGTCGCCCTTCATGGGCGTGATCAGTGCGGGAAAGGAACCTTTGAAGCTGTTGGGCGCGAAGGGCATGGTCGGCACTCGTTGAATTTCGGCCAAAATACAGTCCACAGCCGCCAGAGCAAGGTATCCGGCTGCAATTCCGGTTTGTCTGGCGCGCGCGGCGCGGCGTCGCTATTGTGGCTTGCTTCGCCATTTGCTGCGAAAGCGAACCCGAGACCGGAAACGATGCCCATACGCCGCATCCTGCTGCTGGTGACCGCCCTCCTATTGGGGGCAATCGTGGCGCAGGCGCAGACGACCCTGCCCGAAGGCCTGACGCAGCAGGGCGGCGTCATCATGATGCAGCCGATCCAGGATTCCGATCAGCCGAACGACACCCAGCCGGCCGGACCGATCGAGCACCGGGCGGGGAGCAGCCAGGTACTCAGCGCCGCCGACCACGATTTGTATGCCCGGGCTTTCGACGCCGCCGATCACGGCGACTGGCCGACTGCGCGCAGCCTGGCGGCCCAGGGTCATGACGCGATGGCAAGCCGCTTAGTCCAATGGCGCTACCTGCTCGACAAGAACAGCGGCGCACCGTTCGCCGAGATCGACGCCTTTCTCAAGGCCAATCCCGACTGGCCGCTCAGCGCCGCCTTGCTCGCCCGCGCCGAGGCGGCGCTCGATCCGGCGACCGCGCCTACCGCCATCATCGCCTGGTTCGCCGGACGCGACCCGGTCAGCGCCATCGGCAAGATCCGGCTGGGCGATGCGCTGATCGCGACGGGCAAAATCGCTGCGGGGACGGAACTGGTGCGCGAAGGCTGGTTGGACGGCAGCTTCGAGCCCGATCAGGAACTCGCCATCGTGCAGAAGGACGGCGCCATCCTGACACCAGACATCGACCGGCGCAGGCTGGACAATCTGTTGTGGCGGGACGACGTCGCCGGCGCTAAGCGCGAGCTGGCGCGCGTCGACGATACCGCCCAGCGGCTGGGTGCCGCGCGCCTCGCGCTGAGAACCAATTCGGCCGCCGCGCAGAGGACCATCGCCGAACTGTCGGCCGATATCGGTTCCGATCCCGATCTGCTGTTCGACCGCGCCCGCGCGACGCGGCGCGGCGGTGACAACAGCGGCGCCTTGGCGCTTTTGCAGCGCGCGCCGCTCAAGAAGCTGGCGAAGCTGCATGCGCACCCGCTGTGGGCCGAACTCAACATCGAAGCCCGGCAAGCCTTGCAGGACGGCAACCCCAAGACCGCCTATGCGCTGGTGTCCGATACCGGTCTCACCTCCGGCAACGACTTCGCAGAGGCGGAATTCATGGCGGGATGGATCGCTCTGCGCTTCCTGAAGGAGCCGCAAACGGCTTTGCCGCATTTCAAGAAGCTGGAGGACGGAGTCTCACGTCCGATCAGCCTGGCGCGGGCGCATTATTGGCAGGGACGCGCCTATGAAGACGCCGGCGACACGGCCTCCGCCTGGCAGCAATACCGCGCCGCCTCCAAGGCTTCCGACACGTTCTACGGCGAGTTGGCCCTCGCCCGCATAGACGCGACGCCGGTGCTGCATCTGCGCAGCGTGGCCGCCGACAACCCGCTACCGCGCAGCGCCTTTGAGCGGGACGATCTGGTCCGCGCCATGCGCGTGTTGGCCGATCTCGGCGCGCAGAATTATTTGCGCTATTTCGCGCTGCATTATCAGGAGCTTCATCCCGGCGCGGGCCCTGTGAAACAGCTCGCCGAGGCGTTGACCGGCATGGGCTTTGGCGACGTCGCCTTGCGGGTGGCGAAAGCGGCGAGCTACGAGGACATCGCGCTGATGCCTTACGCGTTTCCGCTGATCCCCGTTCCGGATTATCGCGGACCGGGCAATGGGCCAGAACCGGCGCTTGTCCTCGGCATCATCCGTCAGGAAACCGAATTCGATCCGGAATCGATCAGCAACGCCGGAGCGCGCGGCCTCATGCAGGTCATGCCCTCCGCCGCCAAGCACGACGCGCGGCTGGCGGGCCTGCCCTACCGGCCGAACGATTTGATGAGTAACCAAGCCTACAACATGCAGCTCGGCATGACGGAGTTCGCCGGCTATCTCGGCGACTGGAACAATTCGCTGATCCTGGCGGCCGCCGCCTACAATGCCGGTCCTAACAATGCGAAAAAGTGGATCGCGGCCTATGGCGATCCGCGCAGCCCGAGCGTGGACCCGATCGACTGGATCGAACAAATCCCGTTCCCCGAAACCAGGAACTATGTTCAGCGCGTGATCGAAAATCTGGAGATTTACCGGGACCGGCTCGCCGGGCACGACATGCCCCTGCGTATCCTCGCTGATCTTTACGGCCCGAACGCAGCGCCGACGAAGGTGTTGACCTACACGCCGCCGCTCGCCGCACCTGTTCCCGTGCCTGCGCCCAAACCAAGCGACAAAGCGTCGATCGCGAACTGATTTCAGCTCAGCTGAAGATGGAAAGCCATTCCCGCGCCAGGCGCTGCGCCTCGGCGATCTGCGACGGCACCATCTCGCGGGAAAGCTGCGCGCGCCAGCTCTTGGCTTCTTCGACGCCTCTCAGCGCCGCTAGATTGAACCATTTGTGCGCGGCGACGAAATCGACGCCGACGCCCTGTCCCGTGGAATAAGCCAATCCCAGATTATACAGCGCGTCCGCACGCCCTTGTTTCGCGGCGTTTTCGAATTGCGCCAGCGCGTCGATATCCATGCACGCCATCGCCCAACTCCCTCGCAAGGTCCCCAAAGATGCGCATGGGAAGCCCCCCGATGCGTAGGGCGATGGTGAGGCGAAAGAAGCTAAGGCGCGGTTAATGCGCTTAACCTTGATATTCAGGTTTTGTTAACAGGTAGGCGAATGGCAGGTTGCGCGTGATATTTTCCCTATTCGCTCATCGCCGCTCGTTATCCCCAGAAACGGGCTGGCCGCGGCTCCCCAGGCGACGCCTTAGCGCCAATGCCCGGAAACCGCGGCCTTTGCCTTCGCCATCGGTTACCCCATATCGCCTAAGCGGGAGCGACCGTGAACCCCGCGCGCGCCGAAGCGGCGCGGTCGAAAAATGAAGGCCTATTTCTTCGCCTTCTTCTTCGTCTTCTTCACCTTCTTCTTGGCGACTTTCTTCGTCTTCTTTTTTGCAACTTTTGGCATGAGTAAGGACTCCTCTTACGTTCGTCCGGGCTGAGCGACTCATGTCGCTCCCCCCAAAACGCAAACAATATGAGTGGGTTGCGCAATAGAATGCAATACTACCCACTTCGCGGTCCAAAGCCCGTTTTGCACGGATGTCATAAAGTATCGAATTTTACTGCATTATTTGCACTTCGTCAGTTTACTGACGATTTTGGCGGAAAACCGGGCTTTCCAGTGCCGATTGCTTGCAAATGCGCGAATCACCCAACTTCGGGCAAACCGAGTCGCGCCTTCAGGATCGCGTTCACGACCGCCGGATTCGCTTTTCCGCCGGTCGCTTTCATCACCTGACCGACAAACCAGCCGACGAGTTGCGGCTTCGCTTTCGCAGCGGCAACCTTGTCCGGGTTCGCCGCGATGACCGCGTCGACCGCCTGCTCGATCGCGCCCGTATCCGTCACTTGCTTGAGGCCGCGCTGTTCGACGATGGCGCGCGGGTCGCCGCCTTCGCCCCAAACGATGTCGAGAATGTCTTTGGCGATCTTCCCCGAGATGACATCGGCGCAAACCATCTGCACGATGGCGCTGTTGGCGGCGGCCGAGACCGGTCCGTCGGCGATCGAGAGTCCCGCCTTGTTGAGGCGGCCGAAATATTCGTTGTTCAGCCAGTTCGCCGCCGCCTTGGCGTCGGCGCCTTCGGCCAGCATCGCCTCGAAATAGTCCGCGGTTTCCTTTTCGGCGACGAGAACGGTGGCGTCGTAAGCCGACAGGCCCGTCTGCATCAATCGCGCCCGCTTTTCGTCGGGCAATTCCGGCAGCGAAGCGGCGATTTTGTCCACCCAAGCCTGCTCCAGCACCAGCGGCAGCAGATCGGGATCGGGAAAATAGCGGTAATCGTGCGCTTCTTCCTTGGAACGCATGGAGCGGGTTTCGCCCGCTTTGGCATCGAACAGGCGAGTTTCCTGCTTGATCGTGCCGCCCGCTTCGAGAACGTCGACCTGCCGGCGCGCTTCGTATTCGATCGCCTGGGCGATGAAGCGCATGGAATTGACATTCTTGATCTCGCAGCGCGTGCCGAGTTCGGCGCCGGGCTTACGCACGGACACGTTTACGTCGGCGCGCATGGAGCCTTCGTCCATATTGCCGTCGCAGGTGCCCAGATAGCGCACGATGGCGCGCAATTTCTTGAGAAACGCGGCCGCTTCCTCGCTGGAGCGCATGTCCGGCCGGCTGACGATCTCCATCAGCGCCACGCCCGAACGGTTGAGATCGACATAGGAATGGTCGGGATGCTGGTCGTGCAGGCTCTTGCCCGCGTCCTGCTCCATGTGCAGCCGCTCGATGCCGACGCGCGCCGTCTCGCCGCCCGACAGATCGATGAACACCTCGCCCTCGCCGACGATGGGGTTCTTGTACTGCGAAATCTGATAGCCGGCCGGCAGGTCCGGATAGAAATAATTCTTCCGGTCGAACACCGAGGTGAGATTGATCTTCGCCTTCAGGCCAAGCCCGGTGCGCACAGCCTGCTCGACGCAGTAGCGGTTGATGACGGGCAGCATGCCGGGCATCGCCGCGTCGACGAAGCTGACCTGCGAATTGGGGTCGGCGCCGAACTCGGTGGCCGCACCGGAAAACAGCTTGGCCTTCGACAGGATTTGGCAGTGGACCTCCAGGCCGACGACGATTTCCCACGGACCGGTGGAACCCTGGATGAGCTTGGAGCCGGGCGCGCTCATGCGGACCTCCACCAAGCTTGCGGCTTGGCCGTGAAATTCGCGGCCGTTTCGATGGCGCGCCCGGCGCGCAGCACGGTCGCCTCGTCGAAAGCCTTGCCGATGAGCTGCAAGCCGAGCGGCAAGCCTTCCGCTGTCAGCCCAGCCGGCACAGACAGACCCGGCAGGCCGGCAAGATTCACCGTCACCGTGAACACGTCGTTGAGGTACATCGCCACCGGATCGTCGGCATTCGCGCCGAAGGCGAAAGCTGGACCCGGCGTAGCGGGCGTCAGCAGCACATCGCACTGCCGGAAAGCATTTGTGAAATCGCGCGCGATCAAGGTACGCAGCTTCTGGGCGCGGGCGTAATAGGCATCGTAATAACCGGCCGAGAGCACATAAGTGCCGATCAGGATGCGCCGACGGACTTCCGCCCCGAAGCCTTCGGCGCGGCTCTTTTCGTATAAGTCGATGAGCTCGCTCACGCCTTTGGCGCGACGGCCGTAACGCACGCCGTCGTAGCGGGCGAGATTGGAGGAGGCCTCCGCAGGCGCTACTATATAATAAGTGGGAAGGGCGTACTTGGTGTGCGGCAGGGAGACTTCCACGATTTCGGCGCCCTGGGCCTTGAGCCATTCGGCGCCCTTGTTCCAAATCGCGTCGATTTCCGGCGGTGCGCCGTCGACGCGGTATTCCTTGGGAATGCCGATCTTCAGTCCCTTCACGCCGGATTCCAGCCCCGCCTCGTAATCCGGCACGGGCATCTCGACGCTGGTCGAATCCTTGGGATCGACGCTGGCCATCGCCTTCAGCAGGATCGCGGCGTCGCGCACCGTGCGCGTCATCGGGCCCGCCTGATCGAGCGACGAGGCGAAGGCGACGATGCCCCAGCGCGAACAGCGCCCGTAAGTCGGCTTGAGGCCGACCGATCCGGTCACGGCGGCGGGCTGACGGATCGAGCCGCCGGTGTCGGTTCCCGTCGCCGCCAAGCATAAATTCGCCGAGACGGCCGTCGCCGAACCGCCCGAAGACCCGCCGGGCACCAGCTTGGCGTCGGAGTTCTTGGCGCGCCATGGACTAACCGTCGGGCCGAACCAGCTTGTCTCGGTAGACGAGCCCATCGCGAACTCGTCCATATTGGTCTTGCCGAGCATCACCGCGCCCGCATCCCACAGATTCTGCGTCACCGTGGATTCGTAGGGCGGCACGAAGTTGGAGAGGATGTTGCTGCCCGCCGTCGTGCGCACGCTCTTGGTGCAGAACAGATCCTTGATCGCCAGCGGCAGGCCTTCGAGCGGCCCGGCTTCGCCCTTGGCGAGGCGCGCGTCGGAGACGGCCGCCATGGCGAGCGCGCGCTCGGGCGTTTCGGTGACGAAAGCGTTGAGCGGACGCGCCGCCACAACGGCCTTGACGAACGCTTCGGTCAGCTCGTGCGAGGAAATCTTCTTGGCGGCGACGGCCTCGCGCGCTTCTGCCAAGGTGAAATCGGTCGGTGCGCCGGGAAGGGCCATTATTCCACCACCTTCGGCACGACGAAGAAGTGATCCTCGCCTCCGGGCGCGTTGGCCATCAGCGCGTCGGCGTTGCCGCCGTCGGTGACGACGTCCTCGCGCATCTTCAGCCGCTGCTCGACCACGCTGGTCAGGGGCGCGACGCCCTCCACATCCACTTCCTTGAGCTGCTCCACCCACGCCAGGATGCCGTTCAGCTCCTGGACCATGGGCTCTACGCGCTCTTCTTCCAGCGCCAGCCGGGCGAGCCGGGCGATGCGCCGAACGGTGTCCTTGTCGACGGACATGGGGGTCGCCGTGCTAAGAATTCATACCTTGCTAGCAACCGGGGGCCACGCTGGCAAGCCGACAGAACGCCCGCCCCTGTCGTGCGCGTGGCCTTCAGTTCGCCGGGCAGCCGGGGATCGGCGTGTTGTAGGTGTAGACCTCGCCATCATAGGGGATCGAAAGGCCACCCTTCGTACAGGAGTGCACACCTCCGTTGTCGAACACGAAGATGCGCATGCCTTGGCCCATGGCGCCCAGCGCTTGCTTCATGGTGCCGCCCATGGCGGTGACGAACCCCGAGGCGTCGGCCGGCAGCTTGTCGCCCTCCAAGAGCGTCAGCGGCTTGCCGTCGGCGTCCTTGACCTGCAGCGTGTCGATGGCATCGAACAACATCGAGCCGCCGGGCCCGGGACGCGCATAAACCACGCCGATGACGACATATTTGTCCAGCATGGCTTTCGCGGCTGGCGATTCCGCGACCATCTGGGGCACAAACCAGAACAGCACCACGATCTCGCCCTGAGAGCGGCCGTCCACGATTTCCCCATAGTCCTGCGCCAGACCTTGCGGCGTCGGCTTCCAGGGGCGCGCGCCCGCCGGAACCGAAGCGTACAACACGCACGCCAGCGCGGAAAAAACGATCAGCGCCGCCCGGAACTGCTTTCGTATTGTGGAAATCCTGGTCACTTCATGCCTCCCCGACTTATGATGCCCCAACCGTAACTTTGCATCCCCATTATGGCAACCACGGTTGGTTGAATATGCAGAATATCCTTTCGCTGGACGATTTGAAGGCTGCGATGGCGCCGGGCATGCGCCTTCTCGGCCTCGATCTCGGCGAAAAGACGATCGGCGTGGCCTTGTCCGACACCTCGCTGACCATCGCCACGCCGATGGAGACGCTGCAGCGCGGGAAGTTCACGGCCGATGCGGTGATGTTGGAAAAGATCATCGCCGATCAGGGAGTCGGCGGACTGGTGATCGGCCTGCCCCTGAACATGGACGGCAGCGAGGGCCCCTCGGCGCAGTCGGCCCGCGCTTTCGCACGCAACTTCGCGGCGCGCAGCCCTCTGCCCGTCGCGCTATGCGACGAACGGCTTTCCACCGCCGCGGTGACGCGCACGCTGCTGGAAGCGGATGCCTCGCGCAAGCGGCGCGCCGTGCTCGTGGACAAAATGGCCGCCGCCTATATCCTGCAAGGGGCGCTGGATCGCATGCGGATGGGGGGAAAATGAGTACCGACGGCGCGGCCGGCGAACGGCCGGCGAAAATTCGCTGGCTGCCGCCCGGACTGCGCCCGCCGGGCGGGCTGACCATCCGTCAGGAGCGCGTGTTCCTGCTGGTCGGCGCGGCGGCCTTGTTCGGCGGCTACGACACCAACGTCTTCAGCTTCACCGTTCCCCAGATTCAGCTCAGCCTGCACATCCCCGAGGATCAGGTTGGGCTGACCGTTTCCTATTTCCGGCTGGCGGCGATTGCCGCGCTGGTACTCGCCTGGTCGGCCGATCTGGTGGGGCGGCGGCGGCTGTTGCTGTTCACGATCTTCGGACAGGGGCTGGCGACGCTGGCCTCCGGATTAGCGCAGGATTACGCCCAATTCGTCTGGCTGCAGATCGCCACGCGCGTCTTCGGCTATGCGGAGGAGATGTTGTGCTACGTCGTCATCGCCGAAGAGGTTGCCGCCGCCGCGCGCGGCTGGTCGAGCGGCACGCTGGCGGCGATGTATTACGCGGGCGGGGGCATCGCCTCGCTGGTCTTCGCGGGAATAGCCTTCCTGCCCTATGGCTGGCGAAGCTTGTATGTGATCGGTTCGGTGCCGATTTTGCTGGTTGGGCTGCTGCGGCGCTACCTGCCCGAGACCAAGCGCTTCGAGGTGCGAGAACATGAGGTGGAGAAATTCTCCTCGCGGTTTGCGGGCTTCCTCGATATGTCGCGTCGCCTGACCCACGAACATCCGCGCCGGCTCGCCACGATATTGATCGCGGCGGCGGCGTATGGTTTCGCAATCTGGCCGGCGGCGATCTTGGGCCAGAAATATCTGCAGGATGTGCAGCACTTCACGCCGCCCCAGGTGACGATGCTGATCCTGCCGGGCGGGTTGGTAGCGGTGGCGTTCAACATCCTGGCCGGACGGCTCAGCGACCGGATCGGACGCAAGGTCGTGGTCTTCGCCGCCTTGCTCATCGCGACGGCAAGTTTCGGCACCTTCTACAGCGGCCTCCATTGGCAATATGTGGCGCTGCTCTGGGTCCCGGGCTTCTTCGGATTTCTCTGCGCCGATTCCCTGTTCCAGGGCTTTACCGCCGAGATCATGCCGACGGCCTATCGCGCCACCGTCGCGGGGATGCGTTATCTGGTCAGCATTCTGGCGGGAGCCGTCAGCCTGGCGCTGGAAGGCCCGCTCTACGATCTGTTCCACGCCCACGGCCCGGCGCTGATGCTTCTTTTGGGGACCATGCCGATTGCGATGGTGGCACTGCTTTACCTTCCCGAACCGGCGGGACGCACCCTGGAAGACATCGCGGCTGAGGCGGATAGGAAGAAATAGCGAGAACCTGTGCGCTGAAAAACGCAGCGCTTGCCCCCTGCCCCCTCCTTCCCTATAAGCCGGACTTTGATGAGCCCGGCCACCGCAGCCACTCCTATCCTGAAAACCAGCCATCTGCTTGGCATCGAAGGCCTTTCGGTCGGCGAGATCACCGCCTTGCTCGATCTGGGCGACGAATATGTGGCGCTCGGCCGCGCCAAGGAGAAGAAGTCGCCCCTGCTGAAGGGCCGCACCGTCATCAACCTGTTCTTCGAGGCCTCCACCCGCACTCAAAGCTCGTTCGAGCTGGCGGGCAAGCGGCTGGGCGCCGACGTGATGAACATGTCGGTGCGCTCCTCCTCGGTCACCAAGGGCGAGACGCTGCTCGACACGGCCACCACGCTGAACGCGATGCGGCCGGATATCCTCATCGTGCGCCACCAGGATTCCGGCGCGGTCGAAATGCTCTCGCGCAAGCTGGACTGCTGCGTGGTGAATGCGGGCGACGGCAGCCACGAACACCCGACACAAGCGCTGCTCGACGCGCTCACCATTCGCCGCCGCCGCAAGAGTTTCGACGGGTTGACGGTGGCGATCTGCGGCGACGTGGCTCATAGCCGGGTGGCGCGCTCCAACATTCACCTATTGTCCAAGATGGGCGCGCGTGTGCGGCTGATCGCGCCGCGCACGTTGCTGCCCGCAGACGCGGCACGGTTCGGCGTCGAGATCTTCACCGACATGCGCGAAGGGCTGAAGGGCGCGGACATCGTGATGATGCTGCGCTTGCAGATGGAGCGTATGGCGGGGGCCTTCATCCCCTCCACCCGCGAATATTTCCGCTTCTGGGGGCTCGACCGCGAAAAGCTCGCCTATGCCAAGCCCGGTGCGCTCGTGATGCATCCCGGTCCTATGAATCGGGGCGTTGAGATCGACTCCGCCGTGGCCGACGACATCGAGGTCAGCCTGATCCACGAACAGGTGGAGATGGGCGTCGCCATCCGCATGGCGGTGCTGGACGCGCTGTCGCGCGGGCTCTCGGCCGAGGGGCGTAACGCGCCATGAGCAACCGGCGAACCGTGTTCTGCAATGCGCGGCTGATCGACCCCGCCAGCGGGCTCGACGCCAAAGGCGGGCTGCTGGTGGAAAACGGCAAGATCGCCGACATCGGACCGCGCCTGTTCGGCGACGCCGAGCGGGGCGATCCCGAGACCATCGACTGCAAGGGGCTGGTTCTGGCGCCCGGTCTGATCGACATGCGCGTGTTCACCGGCGAGCCGGGCAGCGAGCATCGCGAGACGCTGGAGTCCGCCAGCCGCGCTGCCGCGGCGGGCGGCGTCACCACCATCGTGGTGATGCCCAATACCGATCCGGTGATCGACGAGCCGTCACTGGTCGATTTCATTCTCCGGCGTGCGGCGGCAACGGCTTCGGTGCGCGTCGCGCCGATGGCCGCGCTGACCCGCCATCTGGCCGGCGAAGTGATGACCGAAATCGGCCTGCTCAAGGAAGCGGGCGCGGTGGCGTTCAGCGACGGCGACCGCACCATCGCCAATACGCGCGTGCTGCGCCGCGCGCTGGCCTATGCCTCGACCTTCGGCGCGCTGGTGGTGGGCCATGCGGAAGATCCCGATCTCGCCGACGGCGCGTCGGTGACCGAAGGCGAATATGCGATGCGGCTGGGCCTTCCCGCCGCGCCCGCCGCCGCCGAAGCCATGATCGTGGAGCGCGATATCCGCCTCGTGGAACTGACCGGCGCGCGCTACCATTTCGGACAAATTTCCTGCCGCGCTTCGCTGGACGCGATTGCGGCGGCGAAGCGGCGCGGACTGCCGATCACTTGCGGCGTCGCGGCCCATCATCTGGCGCTGAACGAATTGGACGTGGGCCCCTACTACACCTTCATGAAGGTGAAGCCGCCGCTGCGCTCGGAAGCCGACCGCGCGGCGATGGTGGAAGGCGTCGCTTCGGGCGCCATCGACGTGATCGTCTCCAGCCACGATCCGCAAGCCGCCGACACCAAGCGCCTGCCTTTCGCGCAAGCCGCATTCGGCGCAGTGGGACTCGAAACCCTACTGCCGGTGGCGCTGGGCCTCATGCATAACGGCCATACGAGCCTTGCCCATGTGCTGAAGGCGCTGACGGCGACGCCGGCCGCGATCCTCGGGCTCAATGCGGGTACGCTGGCCAAGGGCGCGCCGGCCGACCTGGTTCTGATCGATCCGGACGCGCCCTTCGTCGTCGATCCCGACAAGCTGCATTCCCGCGCGCGGAACACTCCGTTCGAGGGCCGTAAATTCCAGGGCCGCGCCGTGATGACTTTCGTCGGCGGCGAATGCGTGTTCGATCGCTCTGTTGAGGCGCGGAAATGATTACAGGCGCGTCCATCTTGTGGTCCAATGTGCTGCTGTGCCTGGCGCTCGGCTATCTTCTCGGATCGATCCCGTTCGGCCTGATCGTCACCCGGCTCGCGGGGCTCGCCGACCCGCGCAAGATCGGTTCGAGAAACATCGGCGCCACCAATGTCCTGCGCAGCGGCAAGAAGTGGGCGGCCGCCCTCACCTTGCTGCTCGACGCCGGCAAAGGCGCCGCCGCCGTTGGAATCGCGGGCGCATTCTATGGAATCAACGGCACGGCGATCGCGGGAATCGCGGCGGTCCTCGGCCATATTTTTCCCGTGTGGCTTCGCTTCAAAGGCGGCAAAGGCGTGGCGACGTTTGTCGGCGTGATGCTGGCCGCCTATTGGCCGACCGGTGTGCTGGTGATCGCGACTTGGTTGGCGGTCGCCTATTTCTCAAGAATTTCTTCGTTGTCGGCGCTGATCGCCGCCGCGCTGGCGCCCGCTTACACGATCGCCTTCGGCAATTTCCCCTTTGCCATGCTGGCGATGGTTCTGGCGATCATCATTTTCATTACTCATCACGAGAACATCCATCGGCTCTGGCGCGGCGAGGAACCGCGCATCGGCGGCAGGATAAGCGGTGACTGACCATCTCCTTTCGGATAGCGAACGCCGGGCCTGGATCAGGCTGGCGCGCGTGTCAAATGTCGGCCCGGTCACCTTCGCTCAACTGGTTGCGCGTTTCGGTTCGGCGGCGGCTGCACTTGAGGAAGTCCCGCGCCTGGTTCGACGCGGCGGCGGCGAGGCGCCCAGACTGCCCAGCGACGCCGATGCGCGGCGCGAGATCGATGCGCTGGCGAAACTCGGCGGCCGCCTGGTCGCCTCCGTCGAACCCGATTACCCGCGCGGACTTAAGGCCCTCGAGGCACCGCCGCCCATTATCGCCGTGCTAGGCCATGATGCGCTTCTGAAGCGCGAAATGATCGCCGTCGTCGGCGCACGCAATGCTTCGGCGCTCGGGCGCAAGCTGGCGAATAGTCTCTCCGCCGAGCTGGGTGCGGCCGGCCTAATCGTGGTTTCCGGCATGGCGCGCGGCATCGATACCGCTGCGCATGAAGGCGCGCTCAAGAGCGGCACTTGCGCGGTGGTCGCCGGCGGGATCGACATCATCTATCCGCCGGAAAACGCGTCGCTCTATGAGCGCATCAAGGCCGAAGGCGTCATCGTTTCGGAAATGCCCTTAGGCCAGCCGCCGCAAGCGCGCCACTTTCCGCGCCGCAACCGGATCATCTCCGCGCTGGCGCGCGGAGTGATCGTGGTGGAAGCGGCGGAAGGATCGGGTTCGCTCATCACGGCGAACTACGCGCTCGACCAAAATCGCGAGGTTTTCGCTGTGCCGGGTTCACCGCTCGATCCGCGGGCCAAGGGTGCGAACCGGTTGCTGCGCCAAGGCGCGGTGCTGACAGAAACCGCCGACGACGTGCTTAGCGTGCTAAGGCCGATCCTGGGCGGAGAATTCCAGGAGCCCGCGCGCGATCTCGGCCTGGCGCCATTGACGGGCCACCCGACGGACGAAGAGACCGACCGGGTCCGCTCCCTGATCGAGGAAGCGCTCGGCCCCGCGCCGATTTCTGTCGATGAATTGATTCGATTATGCGGCGCACCCGCCGCGGCGGTCCTGACGGTCATTCTGGAACTGGAGTTGGCCGGCAGGCTGGCTCGTCATCCGGGCAACCGGGTTTCCTGGCTCTGAGCGTTGCTCAACGCCTTTGCCTCTACAACCGCCAGTTCCAGCAGGTGGGCAAGCAGAACCTGATTCTGTTGCAGTGCTATTTTCCTAAGGGATTCAAGGGTATCTTTGGTATATTGCGCCGTTTCCGCCGGACCCATTGCCGGCAGCGGCTGGTTGCCGCCTTGAAGCGGTGTTGTCATCATTGGAAAATCCCCGTCTTCGATGATCTTACACGAAATCTATGGTTGTGGCACCCCACATGCAACCATTAGTAAGATTATCGGAGAATTTCTATACTATAAATTGCAATGCATGCCTGACAAGGCCATAAATTTGGCGTCGTTAGGAGGAAATTCTACCGATCGTCGTCAATTTCATCCGAAATCGCGCGTTGACACCGCTGCACGGCTTACATCAGTGTCCGCCGACCCTACGAACCGCCGAAGTTGACGGTTTTCGCGGTTCCCGGCCTTGCCGCGGCACGCGGAACCCGGATGAGCACCATATCGCATGAACGTTCTCGTTGTTGAATCCCCGGCCAAAGCCAAGACCATCAACAAGTATCTGGGCCCAGGCTACAAAGTTCTCGCCAGTTTCGGCCATATCCGCGACCTCCCCTCCAAGGACGGTTCGGTCAAGCCGGACGACGACTTCGCCATGACTTGGCACGTCGACGAGCGCGCCCAGAAGCGCATCAAGGACATCGCCGACGCGCTCAAGGGCGCCGACAAGCTGATCCTGGCCACCGACCCGGACCGCGAAGGCGAGGCGATTTCCTGGCATGTGCTGGAGGTGCTCCGGCAGAGGAAAGCGTTGGGCAAAGCCCATGTCGAGCGCGTGGTGTTCAACGCTGTGACCAAGGCGGCCGTGCTCGAAGCCATCGCCAACCCGCGCGCGATCAACGAAGAACTGGTCGACGCTTACCTGGCGCGCCGCGCGCTCGATTATCTGGTCGGCTTCACGTTGTCGCCGGTGCTATGGCGCAAGCTGCCCGGCGCGCGCTCGGCGGGGCGCGTGCAGTCGGTGGCGCTGAGGCTGGTCTGCGAACGCGAAATCGAGATCGAGATTTTCCGGCCGCAGGAATATTGGACGATCGACACCCAGGTGCGCGCTCCGGCCGGCGGCTTCCCTGCAAGGCTCATCACTCTGGACGGCAAGAAGCTGGACAAGCTTTCGCTGACCAACGAAGCCGACGCCAAGCGAGCCGTGGCGGCGATCGAGAAAGGCCGCTTCGCCGTCGGCAGCGTCGAGAGCAAGCCGGTCAAACGCCATCCCTCACCGCCGTTCATCACCTCGACGCTGCAGCAGGAAGCGGCGCGCAAGCTGGGCTTCGCCGCCAAGCGCACGATGCAGGTCGCCCAACAGCTTTACGAGGGCGTCGATGTGGGCGGCGAGTCGGTCGGTCTCATCACCTATATGCGCACCGACGGTGTGACGATGGACGGCGGCGCCATCGGCGAAGCGCGCACGACCATCGCCGAGCGCTACGGCAAGAAGTATGTGCCGCACAGTCCGCGCGCCTATGCCAGCAAGGTCAAGAACGCGCAGGAAGCGCACGAGGCCATTCGCCCTACCGGCTTCTCGCGCACCCCCGATAGCGTCTCGCGCCATCTCGATTCCGATCAGGCGCGGCTCTACGAACTGATCTGGAAACGCGCCATCGCCAGTCAGATGGAAAGCGCGGAACTGGAGCGCACCACCGTCGACGTCGTCTCCGCCGACAAACAAATAACCTTGCGCGCCACCGGCACGGTGACCTTGTTCGACGGCTTCCTCACGCTCTACCAGGAAGGCCACGACGACGAGGTCGACGAAAACGGCGCCAAGCTGCCGCGCGTGGCGGCCGGCGACGCCGCCGAAGTCGAGAAGGTCCTTCCGGCGCAGCATTTCACCGAACCGCCGCCGCGTTATTCCGAGGCCAGCCTGGTGCACAAGCTGGAGGAACTCGGCATCGGCCGGCCGTCCACCTATGCCACCATCTTGTCGACGCTGCGCGACCGCGCCTATGTGCGCATGGACCGCGGACGCTTCATGCCGGAAGACAAGGGCCGGCTCGTCACCGCGTTCCTCACCAGCTTCTTCCGCCACTATGTCGAATACGGCTTCACCGCCGACCTCGAGGAGAAGCTCGACGAGGTTTCCGCAGGCGAGCTCGACTGGAAGCAGCTGCTGCGCGATTTCTGGACGCATTTCTCCGCGGCCGTCGCCGAAACCAAGGACCTGAAAATCTCGCAGGTCATCACCGAGATCGACGGGATACTCGGCCCGCACATCTTTCCGCTCGGCGCGGACGGCGGCGATCCGCGCATCTGCCCGACCTGCGGCACCGGGCGTCTCAGCCTGAAGCTCGGCAAGTTCGGCGCCTTCGTCGGCTGTTCGAACTATCCCGAATGCCGCTACACGCGCCAGCTCGGCCAAAAACCGGGCGAAGGCGGCAACGGCGAGCCGCAGCCGCTCGGTCTTTTCCCGGATACCGGCGAACAGATCACGCTGCGCAACGGCCGTTTCGGGCCATACGTGCAGCTTGGCGAGGGCGAGAAACCCAAGCGCGCCAGCCTGCCCAAAGGCACCGACCCATCGAATGTCGAGCTGGAACTCGTCATCAAGCTGCTGTCGCTGCCGCGCGAAGTGGGCAAGCATCCCGAAAGCGGCGAGCCGATCACGGCGAATTTCGGCCGTTACGGGCCTTACATCGCGCACGACGGAAAATACGCCTCGCTGGAAACGCCGGAGGATGTCTTCACCATCGGCCTCAACCGCGCCGTCACCGTGCTGGCGGAGAAGAAAGCGCGCGGCTTCGTCCGGCGAGGACAAGAGCCCTTGAAGGAACTGGGCGCGAACCCGAACGGCGGCGCGACCATAAAGCTGATGAAGGGGCGCTTCGGTCCCTACGTGACGGACGGTTCGGTCAACGCGACGGTTCCCAGGGGCAGCGATCCGATGGCGCTGACGCTCGAGGAGGCGCTGACGCTGCTCGCCGAACGCACGGCCAGGGGGCCTTCGAAGAAAAACGGCAAGTTCAAAAAGGCGGCGAAGGCGAAGCCGGAAAAGAAGCCGGAGAAAAAGGCCAAAGCGCCGGTTAAGAAGAAACCAGCCAAGCGCAAGCCCGCGCCCGCGGCCGGCGAATAGCAGTGCCTCGCAAGGATAAAAGAAAGAACGCACCGCCCATCGACCGGGCGCGCGTGCTCGAAGCGCTGGCCGCGAAGCCGGGCGCCACCAAGCGCGACCTCTCGCGCCTGCTGAACATCAAGGGCTCGGATCGCATCGCGCTGAAGCGCATCCTGAAGGAACTGGACGCCGACGGCTTGCTGGAAGGCAATCGCAAGCGCGGCTATACGCAGCCCGGCGCCCTGCCCGACGTCACGCTTCTCGAAATCACCGGCCAAGATCCCGACGGCGAACTGCTGGCCCGCCCGCAGCGTTGGGAATCGAACGAGGAACCGCCGCAGATCGTTGTCGTCCTGGGCGAAAAGGACGCGGCGCTGGGGCGCGGCGAGCGCATTCTCGCGCGTCTTACCAAGGCCGGCGACGGCTACGAAGCGCGCGTCATCAAGCAGCTAGGCGCCAGCGCCCATCGCGTGCTGGGCGTGGTGCGCGTGTCGGGACAAGGCGTGCGCATCGCGCCGATCGACCGCAAGAGCCGCACGGAATTTTCCGTCGATGCGCAGGGCCGTGCGGGCGCCGAGAATAACGAGCTGGTGTTGGCCGAACCGCTCGCGGGGCGCGCCAGCGGATTTCCTCGTGCGCGGATCGTGGAGCGCATCGGCAGCATGGACGCGCCAAAGGCCGTCAGCCTGATCGCTATTCATGCCCACGGCATCCCGACCGATTTTCCCAAAGAAGTGCTGGACGAGACGGCGCACGCCGCGCCCGCCGATCCGCGCGGACGCATCGATCTGCGCGCCATTCCGCTGGTGACCATCGATCCCGAAGACGCGCGCGACCACGACGACGCGGTGTGGGCCGGCCCCGATCCCGACAACAAGGGCGGGCATATTTGTCTGGTGGCGATTGCCGACGTCGCCCATTACGTGACGCCTGGTTCGCCGCTCGACCGCGAAGCCTATAAGCGCGGCAATTCCGTTTATTTCCCCGACCGCGTGGTGCCGATGCTACCGGAGCGACTGTCCGCCGATCTGTGCTCGCTGAAAGAAGGCGTCGACCGGCCCTGCCTCGCGGTGCGCATGGTGTTCGACGCGAACGGCAAGAAGCGCCATCACGAATTCCTGCGCGGAACGATGCGCTCCGCCGCGCGGCTGACCTATGCCCAAGCGCAACGCTTCTTCGACGGCAAGCCGGATACGCCGCTGTCGCTCACCGCCAAGGGAACACCGGCGGCGCTGTCGCCCATCGCCAAGGAAACGCTGGCGGCGCTGTGGGCGGCATACAAATCGCTCACCAAGGCGCGCGAGGCGCGCGATCCGCTCGACCTCGACTTGCCCGAGCGGCGCATCGAGATCGGCGCCGACGGCAAGATTTCCTCTATCGCTTTCCGCGAGCGGTTGGAATCCATGCGCCTGATCGAGGAGTTCATGGTACTCGCCAATGTGGCGGCGGCGGAGACACTGGAAAAAGCGCACATGCCGCTCGTCTATCGCGTGCACGAAGAACCCTCGAAGGAAAAGCTGTTCGCGTTTTCCGATTATCTGCGCACCATCGGCGTGAACTTTTCCAAGGGCCAAGTGATGAAGCCAGCCGTCTTCAACCGCATCCTGGCGAACGCGAAAGACGGTCCGCACGAGAAGGTGATGAACGACATCGTGCTGCGCACCCAGGCGCAGGCGATTTATGCTCCCGCCAATCTGGGCCATTTCGGATTGAACCTGGCGAAATACGCGCACTACACCTCGCCGATCCGGCGCTATGCGGATTTGATCGTCCATCGCGCGCTGATCCGCGCCCTGAAGCTGGGCGATGGCGGGCTTACCGACCGCGAAACCGCGCGCCTCAGCGAGATCGCCGAACACATTTCCATGACCGAGCGGCGCGCCATGGCGGCGGAACGCGACTCCACCGACCGCTACGTCGCCGCCTTCATGCAGGATCGCGTCGGCGCGCGGTTCGATGCACGGATCACCGGCGTGACGCGGTTCGGCTTGTTCGTGCGGCTGGCGGACACCGGCGCGGAAGGCTTGCTGCCCGTGCGTTCTCTGGGCCTGGAATATTTCCGACACGACGAGCGCCGCCATGCGCTGGTCGGCGAGCGCACCGGCACGGTCTACAGCCTCGGCGCTATCGTCGCGGTGCGGCTGGCCGAAGCGGCGCCCCTCACCGGCGGCCTACGTTTCGATCTGGCGGAAGCGGGTTCGCTTAACACGATAACCCGCCGCCCCGCCGTCGTCCGCCAGCGGAGCAAACGTAGGCGATAAGGCCCAAAACTACCCCTCCTTGACATCCCAGGCTCCCTGGCTAGGTTACGCCCCCTTTGACGGGCCTTTTTGAGGAGTACCCCCATGGCGAAGCCGACAACGGCCAAAATCCGGCTCAATTCCGAGGGCGGTACCGGCTATTTCTACGTCACCAAGAAGAACACGCGCACCATGACGGAGAAGTTCTCCATCAAGAAGTACGACCCGGTCCTGCGCAAGCATGTCGAGTTCAAGGAAGGCAAGATCAAGTAGGCTGCCGTCCTGCTGTCCGAAGCACTGTGAATTATCCCTATACCTGAGTGTCATGGCCCGCCTAGTGCGGGCCACCCAGGTTATGCCGTATCGGCTTTCAAAGATTGCACTCAGATTTGCGCGCAGCCTTTGAGTGTGGAGTTTGTCCCCAACTGGGTGGCCCGCACTAGGCGGGCCATGACAGCTAGGGGGATTTTCTACCCTTCTCCACCCTCTTCACGAAATCCAGCATGAACCCTTGCAGCAGCGGGATCGCGCCGAGCGGCAGGTCGTGCCCCCAGCCTGCGATCTCGCGATACTCCGCGCCCGGGATGCACTCGGCGAGTTGTCGTCCGTGCGCGGGCGGCAGCAGCGTGTCGGCCGAGCCATGCAGCACCAGCGCCGGCAGCTTCAGCGCACGCAGCCGTTTGCCGCGCGGCGCGCTGGCGATGAGCGCCGACCAGTGGCGCAGCGCGCCTTGCGGATAATAGCAGCGGTCGTAAGCGCGCCCGATATGCTCGGCCTTGCGGGCTTCGTCGATCGCAAACCCTGTCGACGCATAAGCGCGGCTCCCTTTCAGCGTATGGGCGATCACCGCGGCGCGGTCGTTCGCGGGCGGAGGCGTCGTCAGCGCCAGATGCGCCTCGGCCGACGAAGGCGGCAGGCCCTTGTCGCCGGTGGTGGTGAAAACCGCGATTAGCGAGCGCGTCTTCTTGGGATGATCGAGCGCCACAAGCTGGGCGATCATCCCGCCCATCGAGGCGCCGCAGATATGCGCGCTGTCGATGCCCAGCGCATCGAGCAGCCCGGCCGCATCCGCCGCCATGTCGCGCAGCACATAAGGAACCTCGGGTTTGCGCCCCTCGCGCAGGGCCGCCATGACCGCGCCGAGATCGGGGATTCGCCCATCCCATTTTTGCGTCAGGCCGACGTCGCGATTGTCGAAGCAGATAACGCGCAGTCCCGCCTTTACCAATCCGTCGACGAACTCCTCAGGCCAAGCTATCAGCTGCTGGCCGAAGCCGTGGATCAGCAGGAGCGGCACGCCGTCCTTCGGCCCGAATGTGACATATTCGATGTCGATGCCGTTCGCGCGGATTCCGGCCATAATGCCCCTCGTTTTCTCTGGACGGTTCTTATCGGACCGCGCCTCTTCCTTGACAAGATGTCGGCCGCGCCGGAGCCTATGTGTTCCTTACTGCACCCGGAACGCCGCATGAGCGCCTTCGTCGTCGTCAATCCGCGTTCCGGCAACATCCGCCGCGAATGGCGCAGTATCGAGAGCGCGCTGTCGGTAATCTACCCCTATATGTCGGTCGCGTTCACGCGAGGACAAGGCGACGCGGCCGTGCTGGTGGCGAATGCCTTGCGCGAGGGCCATCACGAAATCGTCGCGGTGGGCGGCGACGGCACCATCAACGAGTGCGTCAACGGCTTCTTCGACATGGGCGGACCGATTTCGCCCGATGCGGTCCTGGCGTTCGTCTGCAGCGGCGCCGGCGGCGATTTCAAGAAAGCGTTCGGCATAGAAGAGAGCGGAACACAAGCCGCCGAACGCCTGCGGCATGCCGGCGTGCATGCGATCGACGTGGGGCGAGTCTCGTTCCTGTCGAAGAAAGGCATGGCGCGGACCCGCATCTTCGTCAACATCGCTTCGTTCGGCCTATCGGGCAAAATCGTCAATTCCGTCGACCGCGCCGCGGTTTCGAAACTGTTAAGCGGCTCGTTCGCCTTCGCGCTCCACAGCGCGCTCGGCCTTTTGACCTATCGCGGCCGCACGGTGCGCCTGATCGTCGACGACGCCTACGACGAGATCGTCACGATTTCGACCGTCGCCGTCGCCAACGGATGCTGCTTCGGCGGCATGCAGGTGGCGCCGGACGCCAAGCCGGACGACGGGCTGTTCGACGTCGTCATTATCGCCGACGCGCCCAGGAGGCAAATGCTGGCCGACATGAAACTCGTCTATACGGGCGAACATCTCGGAAATCCCAACGTGCGGGTGATCCGCGGCCGCAAGGTGGTCGCCGCGCCCGTCGCCGAAACGCGCGGCCGGGCCGTGCTGATCGAAACCGACGGCGAAGGCGTCGGCCGGCTGCCCGCCACATTCGAGATTCTGCCCCGCGCCTTGAATGTGCGATGCTGACGGAATGGGAGGGGGCATGAGCGTCGATCGCACGAAAATCCGCTGGAACGGATGGGGCTGGGCCGCGCATAAGGATGAGCTGGGCGGTCGCGAGGCTGTCTGGACCTGGCTCGCCGGCGAACTGGGCATGCCGGCCTTGCTGGCGACGCCGGCTCGTCCGTTGGAGGAATTGTCGCTTGCGGCCCCGGCCTTGTATGTCGAGGATCGCAAGGCCCTGAACGACATCGTCGGCGCCGACCGCGTGCGCGACGATGCTTATGAGCGCGCGTTCCATGCGCTCGGCCGCAGCTATTTCGATCTGTTGCGACTGCGCGCGGGCGATCTGTCGCTGGCGTCCGATGCCGTGGTTTATCCGCACGGAACCGAGGAAGTGCTGGCGCTGCTGGCGCTGGCCGCCGAACGCGGCATCGCGGTCATCCCATACGGCGGCGGCACCAGCGTGGTCGGCGGGGTCAGCGCCGCGCGCGGTGCGTTCCACTCAGCGATCACCCTCGATCTTTCGGCGATGGATCGCTTGATCGAGGTCGATCCGGTTTCCGCCACGGTCACGGCCGAAGCGGGCATCTATGGTCCGGCGCTGGAGAAGGCGCTGCAGGCGACGGGCTTCACGTTGGGCCATCATCCGCAATCCTTCGAATTCTCGACGCTGGGCGGCTGGATCGCCCATCGCGGCGCGGGCCAGGGATCGAACCGCTATGGGCGCGCGGAGGATTGGCTCGTGGGTGCGAAGCTTGCGACGCCGCGCGGCCTGCTGGTTACGGGCGATTTCCCCGCTTCCGCCGCGGGCCCGCAAATAAAGGATCTGGTGCTCGGCTCCGAAGGAATTTTCGGCATCGTCACCGAAGCGACGGTGCGCGTGCACGCCTTGCCGGCGGCCAGCGATTATCGGGGCTACCTATTCCGCGATTTCGACAGCGGCGCGACGGCGATCCGTACGGCGATGCAGAAAGGCGTCGAGGCCGCGATGCTGCGTCTCTCGGATGCCAACGAGACGCGTTTTACCCGCCTGTATGACGGCGTTGGAAAAAACCGCAGCCTGGCGCGGCGGCTGGCGGACGTTTATCTCAAGATGCGCGGTTTCGACGATAAGGCCTGCGCGCTGATTGGCGTATTCGAAGGCGACGCGCCCGCCGTCGTCCATGCGCGAAAGGAGTTCGACGCCATCGCGCGCAAGCTCGGAGCGCTGCCCTTGGGACGCGCCATGGGCGAGCATTGGCGGCAAACCCGCTTTCAGGCGCCTTATCTGCGCGACCCGATGATGGATCGCGGCCTGGGCGTCGATACGCTGGAGACGGCCGCGAATTGGTCCAAGCTCGGCGCGCTGTATGCCGCGATGCGTGCGGCGCTCGAAGCCGCGATCCTCAAGACCGTTCCGCGCGAGGGCGCCAAGGGCATTGTGATGTGCCACGTCAGCCACTCCACTGCGGACGGCGCCAGCCTCACTTTCACGACTATCTTCCCGCGCGCGCTCGACGGCGATATCGCGCAGTGGAAAGCGATCAAGCAGGCGGCCAGCGAGGCGATCGTGGCGAACGGCGGCACGATCAGCCACCATCACGGCGTCGGCGAGGATCACCTGCCTTGGATCGCACAGGAAAAAGGCACGCTTGGCATCGAGGTGCTGCGCGCGGTCAAGCAGGCGCTCGATCCGGCCAGCGTGTTAAATCCCGGGAAACTGCTGCCGGGATAGAACTCCAGATCACCTGGGACTCGGACGAATCGCATATGGTGTCGGCGGAGTTCACACTGCGGGATTTTCCAATGCCGTTCGTTCCGAAAGCATCCTTCGCTTGGAGAATGTACCGGCGCCTGGTGCGGACGGACGTCCGATTTTTCGCGCAGCCGGACGCGTTCCCTTCCGCCGACATCCTGAAACTGTGTAATTTGCCCGCGCCTTTTCCGGGCGTCGAGAACGTCTGCTGCCCGACCGTTGTGGTCGACCTCGATCAGCCCGAGGATGCGCTGTGGAACGGCGTGGAAGCCAAAACCAGGAAGGTGATCCGCCAAGCGGCCCGCGACGGCGTCGAGGTCGAGCGGGTGCAATTGTCGGCGGAAACCTGGAATTCATTCCATGCGGCCTATGAGAAGCTCAGAAACCGCAAGAAGAACGCCGATCCGTTGGGTGTCGGGCAAATCGGCGAGTTGGTCGAGAAGGGTTCTTTTGTGATGACCGCGAGCCGCGACGCCAACGGCAACGTGCTTTCGTGGCATAGTTATGTGCGATGCCAAGGCTATGTCCGCTTGATCAACACGATTTCGGATATCGATCCGTCGCGGGACACGCAGTGGAACAATTTGGTCGGGCGCGCGCATCGCCTTCACCACTGGAAGGACATGCTGCTGTTCAAGGAAGAGGGCGTTAAAGCCTACGATCTCGGCGGGGTCTATCGCGGAACCGAGGACGAGGAGCAAATCAATATCGCCAGATTCAAGACAAGCTTCGGCGGCGCGCCGGCCAAGACCTACGACGCCGTCTTGCCGCTCACCGTCAAAGGGCGGCTTGCCCTGTCGCTGCTCGCGAAGGTCGGCGCCGAGGCGCGCTCCGGATGATGAAGGAATTCGAGCCCATGAAAATCTGTTTGTTGATGCATGGATTGGGTCCGACGCCGCCGCACATTCCCGAGGTCGAACTGCGCTATTGGCTGACCACCGAAAGATTCGCGCAAGTACTCGACCTGGTGCGGCGCACCTGTAACGCGGTGCAACTTACGTTCGACGACGGCAACGCCACCGACGTGCACATCGCTCTGCCCGCGTTGCGGGACGCCGGATTGACGGCATCCTTCTTCATACCGACGGATCGCATCGGTCGCGCGGAGTATTTGAGCGAAGCCGACATCCGCGAACTGCGGGCGGCGGGAATGCAGATCGGATCGCACGGCTGCGCCCACATCAGATGGACAGAGGTTCCAAACGAAGCGATCGTGGCGGATGTCGCTCGCTCGATCGACAGATTGAGTTCGATCCTGGGCGAAAAAATCGAGACGGCGGCGGTGCCGTACGGCGAGTGCGATTTGCGGGTCCTGCGCGTCTTGCGAAGGCTCGGTCTCCGGCACGTTTACACCAGTTTCCCCGGCCCTTGCCGCAAAAGTGCATGGCTCGTGAAGAGAGATTGCCTGACCGCGGAGATGACGCAGGCAGATATCGGCGAACTGCTCATGACGGACTATACCGGCGTCGATGTGGCGCTGTCGTTCCTGCGCATGACGCGCCACGCTGGCTGGGCGTCCTTGTGGCCGGCGGGTTGACGTTTCAGCTTTCTTCCAGCATTTCGCGCAGCGCTTTTGAGGCGGCAGCCAGGGCTGTGTATGCCTGAGGCAGAACCGCCTGCAGGTTAATAAAGCTATGCAACATGCCGGGATAATCGGCAACCGTCACATCCACACCGGCGGCGCGCAATTTCTGCGCATAGGCCAAACCTTCGTCGTGCAACGGATCGCAGCCGCCGAGCATCACATAAGCCGGAGGCAAACCGCTCACATCGTCGGCCAGCAGCGGCGACAGGCGCGCGTCGTTCGGATCGGTCCCGGACGGGACGTAATTGCCTAAGAACCAGTCTATGGTTTGCTTGTCGAGCAGATAGCCGGCCGCGAATTCGCCGAGCGAAGCGAATACGCCGCCAAGCTGCGTCATGGGGAACATCAACAGCTGGGCGGCGATCTTGGGGCCGTCCTCTTCTTTCGCGCGCTGACAGACGACCGCCGACAAGGTTGCGCCCGCGGAGTCTCCGCCCACTGCGATCCGGTTGGCGTCGACGCCCAGTAGGGCCGCGTTTTCTTCGATCCAACACATGGCGGCATAGGCGTCGTTCGCCGCCGCGGGAAATTTGTGCTCCGGCGCCAGCCGGTAATCGACGGCCACCACGCGCGCGCCGCTTTCCGACGCCAGCAGCCGGCAGATGCCGTCATGGCTATCGAGATCGCCGATCGTGAAGCCGCCGCCATGAAAAAACACCAACGCCGGCAAGGCCTCGCCGCCGGCCGCCACGGGCGTGTAGATCCGCAGCTTCAAGTTGCCGCCGGGGCCCGGCATCGCGATGTTCTCGACCTTGCCGATGGGCACGTCTTTCGGTCCCATAAATGCCATCGTCGCCGCGAAAGCTTGGCGCGCACCGGCCAGCGGTAACTCCCAAAGCTTGGGCGTCGGCGCGGCGGCCAACCGTTCCAGGTACGCTTTCGCGTGCGGATCGAGGGGCATCGAATCCCTTTAGACGCGTTTCGAAGGAGAGTTTGGACGGATCGCCAAACGCCGTGCAAGTCAGTGAATCGTCGGCGAGTGGTCGGGATCGAGGCGATGCAGGGCGATATCGTCGAGAATAACTGAGAGTGCGAACCAAAAACGGGCCCGCTCCGGCTCGCCCTCCGCCGTGAACGATGCAAAAGCCCGCCGCGCATAGTCGCGCGCGACCAAGCCGTGCTCGGCGGCCAGTTCGGCCGCCAAGAAGCAAAGATCGCCAGCGGACATGCGCATCGCAGCCAACTTCCTGAAGACGCGGCCATCTCACCAGAACAGGGTAAGCGTCAGGTTAAGGACGCTTCGGCCGCCGGAACCGCTTGGAACTACACTTAATTTTCGTTATTCTTCGCAAATACCTTGTTTTTGTCTGTATTTCCCGTTACGGGAGGTTTCCATGCGTAGCCAAAGCGTCCTGCTGATCATCGGCGGCGGCATTGCCGCCTACAAATCGCTGGAGCTGATCCGCCGGCTCAAGGAACGCGGCATCGCCTCGCGCTCGATTCTGACTAAGGCCGGCTGCGAATTCGTCACCCCCTTGTCGGTGTCCGCCCTGACCGGCGAGAAGGTTTACACGGATCTCTTCAGCCTGACCGATGAAGCCGAGATGGGCCATATCCAGCTCTCGCGCAGCGCCGATCTCGTGGTAGTGGCGCCGGCTACCGCCGATCTGATGGCCAAACTGGCGAACGGACTGGCGAACGATCTGGCCTCCACTGCGCTGCTGGCGACCGACAAACCGGTGCTGATGGCGCCGTCGATGAATGTGCGGATGTGGAACCAGCCGGCGACGCGCCGCAATCTGAAAACCTTGAAGAACGACGGCGTGCTTTTCGTCGGACCGAATGACGGTGAAATGGCGTGCGGCGAATACGGACCGGGGCGCATGGCCGAACCGGAAGAAATCGCGGCGGCCATAGAAACGGCGCTGGCGGCGCAGACGACGGGGCCGCTGGCAGGCCTCAAGGCCTTGGTGACCGCCGGTCCGACGCACGAACCTCTCGATCCCGTGCGGTTCATTGCCAACCGTTCTTCGGGCAAGCAAGGCTATGCGATTGCCGACGCCTTGGCGCGAGCGGGCGCGCAAACCATTCTGGTTTCCGGCCCGGTCGATATCGCCGCGCCACCGCGCGTAAAACTTCTGCGCGTGGAAACCGCGCGCGAAATGCTGGCGGCGTGCGAGTCCGCCTTGCCGGTGGATGTGGCGGTGTGTACGGCGGCCGTCGCCGACTGGCGTCCGGAAACCGTTCCCAACAACAAGATCAAGAAAACCGACGGAACACCGGCGATCAAGCTGACCGCAAACCCGGACATTCTTTCGACGCTCGCTCACGGTCCGCGCCGCCCCGCCTTGTTGATCGGCTTTGCAGCCGAGACCGAGAACGTTGTCGCCTACGCCACCGAAAAGCGGTCGAAGAAAGGCTGCGACTGGATCGTCGCCAACGATGTCGGCGGCGACGTCCTGGGCGGCGACCGCAATAAGGTCCATCTCATCACCGCGAGCGGCACGGAGAGTTGGCCGCAGATGAGTAAAAGCGAAGTCGGCGCTCGGCTTGCCACGCGCATCGCCGACGCCCTGAAGGGCAAAACGGCATGATGAAGCTGGAAATCTTGCGCCTGCCGCATGCAACCGATCTGCCGCTGCCCTCTTATGCAACCGAAGGCTCGGCGGGCCTCGATCTGCTTGCCGCCATTGATGAGGAGATCGAGCTGAAACCGGGCGCGCGGGTTTGCGTGCCGTGCGGTATCGCCATCGCACTGCCGGCGGGTTTCGAGGCACAGGTGCGCCCGCGCTCCGGCCTGGCGCTCAAGCACGGCGTGACGGTGCTGAATGCGCCGGGCACGATCGACAGCGACTACCGCGGCGAGGTGAAAGCGACGCTCGTCAATCACGGCGAAACGGTCTTCCGCATCGCGCGCGGCATGAAAATCGCCCAACTCGTGATCGCACGCCACGAGACGGCCGAATTGCACGAAGTGGACGAACTACCCGCGAGCGAACGCGGCGCCGGCGGCTTCGGCTCGACGGGACTTCATATCGCCACCCAAAAGACGGCCTGATCCATGCTCAAACTATCCCGAAAGACGTTGCTGGCGTTGGAAGCGGTGATCGACATCGCCTTCAACGCGCGCCCCGAGCCGGTGCAGGCCAAGGAGATCACCGCGCGCCAGGGTGTCCCACAGCGCTATCTGGAGCAGGTGATGCAGCAGCTGGTGCGCGCCGGCATCCTCAGAGGCGTCCGCGGGCCGCGCGGCGGCTACCGCCTCGCCAAGGAGCGCCGGCGGATTTCGGTGGGCGACATCGTACGCGCCGCCGAAAGCATCGAGGAGGAAAACCCCGAGGACACGACTCCGCGTTCCGAACTCGGCGTCCATATCGTGACGCCGTTCATCCAGTCCCTGCAGAGCGATGTAATGGCAAAGCTGGATGCCATCACCATCGAGGATTTGTGTCAGCGAGCCCGTGCCGCCGGCGTCGATGCAGGCGACAAAGTCACCGCCGATTTCACGATCTAGGAGAACGAAATGACCGATCATAAGCCCGGCCGCGGCCGCATCTACAATTCCATCACCGAGACCATCGGCGACACGCCCCTGGTGCGGATGGCGCGCCTGCCGAAAGAGGCCGGCGTCAAGGCGGACATCCTGCTCAAGCTGGAATTCTTCAATCCGATTTCCAGCGTCAAGGACCGTATCGGCGTGGCGATGATCGAGGCGTTGGAACGCGAGCACAAAATTTCGCCGGAGAAAACCACGCTGGTGGAGCCGACCAGCGGCAACACCGGCATCGCGCTGGCCTTCGTGGCCGCGGCCAAGGGCTACAAGCTCATCCTGGTGATGCCCGAAACCATGTCGATCGAGCGCCGCAAGATGCTGGCGCTGATGGGCGCGCAGGTCGTGCTGACCGAAGGCCCCAAGGGCATGAAAGGCGCCATCGCCAAGGCGCAGGAGATCGTGGCCGCGACGCCGGGCGCGGTCATCCCGCAGCAATTCGAGAATCCCGCCAACCCGGAGGTTCATCGCCGCACCACGGCCGAGGAAATCTGGAACGACACCGACGGCAAGGTCGACGTCGTCATCTCCGGCGTCGGCACCGGCGGCACGATCACCGGCATCGGTCAGGTGTTGAAGGCGCGCAAGCCCAGCGTGAAGATGATCGCGCTGGAGCCGGAAGATTTGCCGGTGCTGTCCGGCGGTCAGCCCGGCCCGCACAAAATCCAAGGCATCGGCGCGGGTTTCGTGCCAGCAATCCTCGACCGCAAGGTGATCGACGAGATCATCACCATCTCCAACGAGACCGCCTTAGAGACCGCCCGCAAAGTGGCGCGGCTGGAAGGCATTCCGGTCGGCATCTCGTCCGGCGCGGCGATTGCGGCGGCGTTGGAAGTCGGCGCGCGTTCCGAAATGGCGGGCAAGATGATCGTCGCGATCATCCCGTCGTTCGCGGAACGCTACCTTTCGACGGCGCTGTTCGAGGGACTGTAATTTCGCGCGCTCGCCCGGCGTGCACTCGCCGGCTGTACCTCATACGGCTGGGCGTCCCGGCGGAAATTTCCGCCGGCTGCCGGGCCGTACCTGTCGGGATTTAAGAGAAATGGGTATTCGACCTTGTCGGTTCAAGGGGTCGGCGAAAATATTTTTTACAGCGCCGCCAGGAGATCAGGCCGGTCGGTGCAGATCGCGTCTAGACCGCGCGTAATGAGCATGTGCATCTGGGCCGGATCGTTCACCGTCCAGGCCCCAACCTTGAGGCCGAAGCCGCGCGCGCCGCGCACCGCTTCGTCCGTCGCATCGGTCCAGGCGGGAAACCAGCCGTCACCACCCTTAGCTTTGATCTCATCAAGGACCGGCAAGCCCGCAAACGTCATGGTCGAGAACCAGCATTGTGCGGCCGGCGCGATCTTCTTGACGTGCAACAGCCCCGGCCAGTCAAACCCTACGAAAACTGTCCGCTCAAGATAATCGCACGCTTTCAGCACAGCGACCGTGCGCTCTGCCAGTTCCTCCGGCTGCGCAGAGATCTCGCGGTCCGAAAAAGACGTCTTCAACTCTACGAACAGGTGGAACGGTGCGCTTGCGGCTTTTGCCACTGCGACCACTTCGCCCAATGTCGGAATGCGCTCGCCGTCCTGCCAGACCACGTCCGCATGCTCTCGCGCATAAGCGCTAGCCGGATCGGCGCGGCCGATATCGAAGCGTCTGAGTTCGGCGAGCGACAAATCCTTGAGCCGAGGTGTCGGCAGGGCAAGCCTTCGCCCATTCTCGTCACGGCAGATTTCCGGTTTCAGGCGATAATCGTGAAACACCACCACTTCGCCGTCGCGCGACAATTGCACGTCGAGCTCGGCCCCGTCATAGCCGCATGCCTCGGCATGGGCGAAGGCCGCCAGGGTATTTTCGGGACGCGCTTGCGCGCCGCCGCGATGGGCGATGTTCCATGGCTGCATGAGCGTATCCTACACCCGCGCGGCGCTTAGTCGAAAAAGAAGACGAACGTAATAGCCCATTTGCTGACGCGATCCGGCGCCAGAATGGGCAGGATGACCAGCTCCGAATGCAATATGCCCAGTGAACCGTTGCTCAGTTGGCAATCGGCGAATTGTGGAGCGTTGGTTTCTATCGCCGTCAGAACGGATTCGAGGCGGGAAGGGAACGTGGGCATCGGGAACAATTCCGACAAAGTGCTGCCGGTAATGTCTCGGCCGAAACGCCGCCGGACCGCAGTGCCGGCAACCCGCACCTTGAGATCGCTGCTGGCGTTGATCGGCTCGTGAACGATGATTTTGCTGAGCATGCTCGCGATCGCCCGCGACGGCACATCGCGTCCTATAATAATGCCGTCAGCCGGACGCGCATCCCAAAAGGCAAGCGCTTTGCCTGCCTGTGGGTGTGTCGGCGCAGCGACAGGCCGATATTCGGTATGGATACCGGCGCCTTCATGGCTGGCAGTGCTGGAATCGTTCGACACGTTGGCCTCCCTCGACGCACACGCATCCTTCCTTCATCCGATACTATAAGAAAGCCGCCTTAGACGACCGTTAACGCGCGACGGATTCTTGGTTTATCGCGAATGAAAGCAAATCGCACGACGCAATCGCGTGACGCGAGCGATGCGCAATTGTCCGGGGTCAACTAAGATAGAAGAGTCCTATGAGCACCCATTTGCCGACGCGGTCCGGCGCAGTGACGGGCAGGACGACTACTTCCAGATGCATCCATTCGACTGCGCCGTTGGTCAGGCGGGAATCGACGATCGCCATGGTTCCCGATTCGATACACGCGCGAGCAGTCCCGATGTGCTCGCGAAACTCGTCCGGCGAAAACAATTCCGACATCAGCATGCCGGAGACGTCGCGTCCAAAGCGCCGCCTTATCAACTCGCCGGCAAGCCGTACGCGGTAATCGCGTCCGCCGTCGATCGGTTCGTAGATCATAATGTTGCTTAGGATGTCGGAGATCGGCCGCGATGGCACATCTCGTCCAACGACAACGCCGTCTTTCGCGCGATCTTTCCAGAAGGCTAGAAGTTTCTGCGCTTTGGGGTGGCTTGGAGCGGCAACGGCTCGGTAGTCGTCCCTTATGTCCGCATTCCTGTCGTCGGAATCGTTCAAAATACCCAGACCTTTCCGCGAGCGCTCTCATCGGCACCCGATGGTCTATGGCCCATTCCAGAGGAACATCATGCCGCAAGCCGATTAGATAGCCGTTAATGCAGTCCGTTGGATTTTACGGAAGACATTCCACCGCAGCGGCAGGTTTGTGGCGCGACGGCCACGTTCGAAACGAAAAAACGGCGCTTGCGGCGCGCGCGTTGACTTCGCGCGCATCCCGTCGTACCCACCCGTTCCGCGCGAGGCATGGGGCTTTGCGCAATTCGAACGGGCCACGGCATGAAGAACGATATTTCCGCCAACGCCGCGGCGGCGCCGTTCGACCCTTGCGAACCAGGTCCTGCCGCATCGGCTCGTGAGGAGCACGCCGCGTAGTTTTCACCCGCGCCTGCGATTGTTCGCCCCCTCCCGAGCCCCGCTCCGGAGGGTTTTTTGTGTTCGTTCAGCCGCAGCAGGGTTTCGGTCAAGAAAAGATTAAGTCTGTGTCATGACGGAATTTGTGGAATTGGATCTGACCGGCGTTGACGCGCGCATCCAGGCGACCGGCGCGGTCGCCTGGATCGCCGAATTGCGCGCGCTGATGAAGCTCGCGGCGCCGCTGGTCGTCACCCAGCTGGCGCAAATGGCGATCATGACCACCGACGTGGTGATGCTCGGGCGGCTGGGAAAGGATGCGCTGGCCGGCGCCGCGCTGGGCAACACGGTTTTCTTTTTCACTTGGCTGATCGGTCTGGGACCGACCGCGGCCATCTCGCCGATGATCGCGCACATCCTGGGGGCGAGTCCGAACGACCGCGCCGGCGTGCGCGCGGTAATGCGCATGGGAATGTGGTCCGTGCTGCTGCTTTCGCTGCCGCTGGCGGCATTCCTGCTATTCACCAAGGACGTGCTGTTGGCCTTCGCGCAGCAGCCGGCCCTGGCCGAGGCCGCGGGACGTTTCGTGATGCCGTTATGCCTGGGCCTGCCCTGCTCGCTCGGCTTCCAGGTGATGCGCAACTATGCCACCGCGCTCGGCAAACCCAACGCCTCGCTGTGGGTGATGGCGATGACGATCGCATTCAACGCGCTCGGCGACTACGCGCTGATCTTCGGCCATTTCGGCCTGCCGAGGCTGGAGCTGTTCGGCTCAGGCACAGCCAGCGCCTGTTCCTATACGTTCAGCTTCCTGGCGATGACGGCCGTCGTCTTCGCTACGCCGACCTTGCGCAAATATCGCATCTTCCGCCGCTTTGCGCGGCCGCACTGGGGCAAGTTCGCCGAACTGTTCCGGCTGGGCATGCCGATCGGACTGACCATGATCTTCGAGGCCTCGCTGTTCAACGCGGCGACGCTGCTGATGGGCACCTTCGGCACGGCCTCGGTGGCCGCGCACCAGATCGCGCTCAACGTCGCTTCCATCACCTTCATGGTGCCGCTCGGCGTCGCCATGGCGGCGACGGTGCGCGTGGGCCTTGCCGCGGGAGCGGGCGATCGCGTCGGCGTGCGCCGCGCAGGCACCTCGGCGCTCGCGGTTTCTGCGGCGTTCATGAGCTTGTGCGCGGTTGCGATCGCTCTTTCCCGGCATTGGATCGCCGGCCTGTATTTTGCGGCGAACATCGCCTCGAACGCCGACGCCATCGCGCTGACTGCCGTGTTCCTGCAGGTGGCGGCCGCGTTCCAAATCTTCGACGGCATCCAGGTTACGGCGGCGCTAAGCTTACGCGGCCTCAAGGACGCCCACATGCCAATGTGGATCGCCGGGGGTTGCTATTGGCTTGTCGGCTTTCCCACCTGCTACGGCTTAGGGGTCGGACTGGGCCTGAAAGGCCTTGGCGTATGGATCGGCCTTGCTTTTGCCTTATTTGTGGCAGCGATTTCCATGTGCTGGCGCTTCTATTGTCTGGCGCGCGAGCGATAACGGCCTTGGCACGGCTGAAAGCCGCGCTACACTGGACGAGTTGCGAGGGGAGTCCCACCCATGCGGCTGTGGTTGGTCGGATTTGTTGCAGGCGCGGCGGTGTTGGGCGCGGCAATGGCGTCGCCGGCCATTTCAAGCGAATTGATACTGCCGTTCGCCGGCAAGACCGCGGGCTATGCCCCGCCCGACGATCGCGGCGGCAACGTGCCGAATGTGGCGCGAGGCCAAACGCTCGGTATCGCTTGCGCCGACGTTCGCGAGGCGGGCGCGGTCGTGCAGGTCGTCATGCAGATCGCTCATACCATGGGCGAAACGGCGACCGGCTACGATGCCGTCCTGGCGACGGAGCAAAAGGTCAGCGACGGCGCGGTGCATGTACGCGTCCCCAACCTACCGGATCTGTCCCAGCACACGGTCAGCGTCAAAGTGTTCGTGACGGATTCCAAGGGCACGCATAGCTGCGATGGCGGCCGGGTACGGATCGTCTAGAAAACTAAGATCATCCCGAGGATACCCAACGCGCCAGCTGCACTGGCCGCGAGCCATAGCGCGATGCGCACGGACCTGTTGCGGTCGAACTGCACCTCGGCGATCTGGCGCGCGGTATCCGGATGCAGGCGCAAGCCGCCGCCCGCAAGCATCGCCGAAACGACCTCCGCGTTGCGCAGCAATTGCGGCAGCTGCTGCGCCACCCGCCCCAGCGCGCTCACACCTTCCGCCGCTTCGCGCAGCCGCGCCTCCGGCCCCATCCGGTCGAGCATCCAGCGTTCGACCACCGGGCGCGACGCCGCCCAGATGTCGAAATCGGGATCGAGGCCGCGCGCCACCCCTTCCACCACCACCATCGTCTTCTGCAGCAGCAGAAGCTGCGGCTGGGCCTGCATGTCGAAGCGCCGCGTGGTGTCGAACAATTGCTGCAGCAACTTGGCCATCGAAACCTCGCGCGCCGGCCGGCCGAAGATCGGCTCGCCGATCGCGCGCAAGGCCTGGGCGAAAGTCTCTATTGGATAATGCCGCGAAACGAAGCCCGCATCGTAATGCGCCTGCGCCACACGCATGTAATCGCGCGCCAGGAAGCCCGCCAGCATCTCCGCCATGAAACGGCGCATCGGCGCATCCAGCCGCCCCATGATGCCGAAATCGACCGCCACCAGACGCCCCTCGCCGTCGACGAACAGATTCCCAGGGTGCAGGTCGGCGTGGAAGAAGCCTTCGCGCAGCGCCTGGGTGAGGAAGCTGCGCATCAGCGTCAACGCCACGTCCTTGGGATCGCGGCCGGCGGCGCGCAGCGCATCGATGTCGCGCACCGGCACGCCGTCGATCCATTCCGTCGTCAGCACGCGCTCGGCGGTGCGGCCCCAGTCAACGGCCGGCACACGGAAACCTGCATCGTTTTGCATGCGCTCGGCGAGTTCTGAAGCCGCCGCCGCTTCCATCCGCAGATCGAGTTCGAGCGCCGTGGATTCGGCCAGCGTGCCTATCAGCGCCACCGGCCGGAGCCGCCGCGCTTCGGGCGAAACTCGCTCGGCCAACCGCGCCGCGAAGGCGAGCGCCGAAAGGTCGCGCGCAAACTCGGCCTCGATGCCGGGGCGCAAGACCTTGACCGCCACGCGCCGCGGCGGAATCTCCGTGGTGGTCGCTTCATGCACCTGGGCAATGGAGGCGGCAGCGAGCGGTTCGCCGAAGCTGGAGAACAGTTCTTCCACCGGACGGCCGAGCGATGCCGCGACCGCAGCGCGTGCCTGTATCGTCGGGAAAGGCGGCAAACGATCCTGCAAGCCTTCCAGCGCCGTGGCGATTTCGCTGCCGACAATGTCGGGGCGCGTGGCGAGATTCTGACCGAGCTTGATCTGCGCGGGCCCCAGGCTTTCCAGTGCGCGCGCCAGCCGTTCGCCCGGCGTTGCCGTGTCGTGCTTCGCGCGCCTAGCGCCGAGCAGCCGTCGCATCAGTTTCAGCGGAGCGGGAATGGCCGCGAGATATTCATGCGGGATCAGCGCATCGTGGCGGCCCAGCGTCCGCGCGATTTTCCAAAGCCGGAAGAAATTGGAGACCGTGCCCGCCATCTCAGATTTTCCACGCCGAATGCATCGCCGCGATGCCGCCCGTGAGGTTGCGGACCTTTACGTGCGACAGTCCCGCCTGTTCGATCATCTTGGCGAATTTCGCCTGCGGCGGAAACCGGCGGATGCTCTCCACCAGATAGCGATAGGCCTCGCCGTCGCCCGCCACGATCTGTCCGAGCGCTGGCAGCACGTTGAAGGAAAATTTGTCGTAGAGAAAATCCAGGCCCGGCGCCTGCACCTGCGAGAATTCCAGGCAGAGGAAGCGCCCGCCCGGCTTCAGCACGCGTTTAGCCTCGGCCAGCGCCTTGTCGATGTGGGTCACATTGCGGATGCCGAAGGCGATCGTATAGGCGTCAAAGCTGGCGTCCGGAACCGGCAGCGCCTCGGCGTCGCCGGCGATCCAGCGTATGGCGTGTTCGCCTTTCGCCTGCGCGCGCCGCACGCCTTCGCCCAGCATGTCGGGATTGATGTCGCAGACCGCGATCTCGGCCTCGCCGCCGTGCGCCCGCGTCGCGCGCGCGATCCGCATGGCGATATCGCCGGTGCCGCCCGCCACGTCGAGCACGCGCCAGCCGGGCTGCGGGTTCAGCCATTCGACCATGGCGTCCTTCCACAACCGGTGAACGCCGGCGCTCATCAGATCGTTCATCAGGTCGTAATTGCGCGCGACCGAGGAAAATACCTCGCGCACGAGGCCTTCCTTTTGGCCCTCCGGCACGTCGCGGTAGCCGAAAGAGGCAGTATGGTCAGGTCCTGTCGTCATAGGTAGACAATAGCTCGCGATAACAGATACGGCTACGTTACATCGCGTTCCTCACCCTTCGTCCTTCGACAGGCTCAGGATGAAGGGCTCAGGGTGAGGACTTTAACTAACTCCCTCATGCTGAGCCTGTCGAAGCATGAGGGTTTGGTCGTGCTCTTATGCCTGAGTTACCCGAAGTCGAGACCGTGCGGATGGGGCTTCTGCCCGCGTTGGAGGGCCGCAAGTTCGTCAAGGTGGAACTGAGGCGCGGCGATTTGCGCGTGCCCTTCCCCAAGGACTTCGCCAAGCGGCTGACCGGGCGGCGGGTACGCCGGCTGTGGCGGCGGGCGAAATACCTCCTGGCGGACCTCGATAATGGCGAGACGCTGGTCATCCATCTGGGCATGAGCGGACGGCTGAGCGTGGGCGGCGACGGCCTTGGCAAGCACGATCATGTGGTGATGGAGACCGACGCGCCCGCAAGGATCGTCTTCACCGACCACCGCCGTTTCGGCCTGATGACCCTGATCGGCACCGCCAAGATCGGCGACGACAAGCTGTTCAAAGGCCTGGGCGTCGAGCCGTTGTCGGGCGAGTTCGATGCGGCTGCGCTCGCCTGCGCCTTGAAGGGAAAAAAGACGCCGATCAAGTCGGCGCTGCTCGACCAGCGCGTGATCGCCGGGCTTGGCAATATCTACGTGTGCGAGGCGCTGTTCCGTGCCGGCATTTCGCCGAAACGGCTGGCCGCAAAGGTGCAACCGGCGACCATCGCGCTGCTGGTTCACGCCATCAAGAGCGTGCTGAAAGAAGCCATCAAGGCCGGGGGCTCGACGCTGCGCGACTATAAAAAGGCCGACGGCGAACTGGGCTACTTCCAGCACCATTTCGCCGTCTACGACCGCGAAGGCGAGCCCTGCCCCAAAAAGGGCTGCGGCGGAACCGTGAAGCGCATCGTGCAGGCCGGGCGTTCGACCTTCTATTGCCCGACCTGTCAGAAATAATCTTTGCTTTCGCGTCAGCGTTTTGGGTGTGACGGTTCGATGGTGTGCCCCGTTTCCAAGAGACTCTTGAGCCCTGACAGAACCTTCGGCCATCCGCCCGACACTGCCTCGATGAATTTGGAACCTTCGCGGTCTATCGTGTGCGTAATGGTGAGCTTGGTGATCTCGCCGTCCGGCTCAAGCTCCATCGTGCAGCGCGAATAGCCCTCCGCCTTTAATTCGGGCTTGAACTCGTTGCGCCAATTGACAACCAGACGCCTCGGCGGATCGCATTCCAGCACTTCGCCGGTGTCGTAAACCTTGCCTTCCGATCCGACCAATTTCCATGGCGCGCCCGGTTCAAACGTCGATTCCTGGGCGATGCCGAACCAGAATTGCCGCGTGAATTCCGGCTTGGTCAGTGCTTCCCACATTTTTTCCGGCGTCGTGCGGATGTAGGTGACGTAAACGAATTTGTCAGTCATCTGTCTTCCCTTCTAGGTTCTTCTTCAGGTCCGCGAGCGCCCTTACCCGGTGGCGCTCATACTTGCCGATCCACCGGTCGGCGATTTCGTTGATCGGAACGGGGTTGAGGTAATGCAGCTTCTCGCGCCCGCGCTTTTGTGTCGCCACGAGGTTCGCCGCCTCCAGCAATGCCAGATGCTTGGTAACGGCCTGCCGAGACATTTCCATTTCCTCGCATAACTCACCCAGTGTTTGTCCGTTCCTAGCAAAGAGGCGATCAAGCAATTGCCGCCGTGTTGGGTCGGCAAGCGCCTTGAAAACCGTGTCCATGCTCATTGTTCTAATATGCAACTAATTGGTTGCATGTCAAGTGACATCGTAGAATGTTTTTGCCATGGGCAAGATTCGCATCACCGCACACATCGCGATCGACGAAAGCGAGATTGAAGAAACGTTCGTGCTGGCCTCCGGGCCCGGCGGTCAGAACGTCAACAAAGTCTCTAGCGCCGTGCAGTTGCGCTTCAACGTGGCGCTTTCCCTGTCGCTGCCCGAGCCCGTGCGCTTCCAACTGATGAAGCTGGCCGGCGGCAGGTTGACCAAGGACGGCGTATTGGTGCTGACGGGACGGCAATTTCGCGACCAGGTCCGCAACCGCGCCGAGGTGCGCGAGCGCCTTGTCGCGCTGATCCGCGAAGCCGCCGTGGAGCCCAAGAAGCGCCGCGCCACGAAACCTTCCCGCGCTGCAAAAGAAAAGCGATTGCAGCGCAAAAAGAAACATGCGGAACTGAAGCGCGCACGCGGCAAGCCGCGCGGCGATTGAACTTTTGAGAGAACGACGATGGATCCACAGAACATCCTGGTGAAGATCGAAGGCGCCGTGGGCGTCATCACGCTGAACCGGCCCAAGGCGCTGAACGCGCTCAACAGCGAGTTGCTTGAGGAACTGGCAGCGGCGCTGGAGGGTTTCGATGCCAACGACGCCGTCCGCGCCACCGTTATCACCGGCTCGGATCGCGTCTTCGCGGCAGGCGCCGACATCAAGGAGATGGCGCCGCAATCCTACATGGACATGTTCAAGACCAATTTCCTCGCGGGCCCGGCCGACCGTATTGCCGCCATCCGCAAGCCGATCGTCGCGGCGGTCGCCGGTTACGCGCTGGGCGGAGGCTGCGAGCTGGCGATGATGTGCGACTTCATTATCGCCGCCGATACCGCCAAATTCGGCCAACCCGAGATCACGCTGGGCGTCATGCCGGGTATGGGCGGCAGCCAGAGGCTCACCCGTTTCGTCGGCAAATCCAAAGCGATGGATATGTGCCTGACCGGGCGGACGATGGACGCGGCCGAGGCCGAGCGTTCGGGCCTTGTCAGCCGCGTCGTGCCGGCGGCGGATTTGATGGCAGAAACAATGAAGGCAGCGGGCAAGATCGCGGAACAGTCCCTGCCCATTCTGATGATGACCAAGGAAGCCGTGAACCGCGCTTACGAGACCACGCTGGCCGAAGGCATCCGCTTCGAGCGGCGGCTGTTTCACGCCATGTTCGCGACCGAGGACCAGAAGGAAGGCATGGCCGCGTTTTCGGAGAAACGGAAACCGGCCTTCAAGGACGAATAATCCGGCCTGGATAAATAATCCGGGATTTGACCCCGGCGCGGGCGCGGGCTATACGCCCCGGCTCCAAACGGATTTTCAGGACGAGCTATGCCCAATATCGCCTCCTCCAAGAAGCGCGTACGCACCCAGGCCAAACGGGCCGCCATCAACCATTCCCGCAAGACCCGCATCCGCGGCTTCATGCGCCAGGTCGAAGAGGCCATTGCCGCAGGCGACCAGAAAGCCGCCCTGGCGGCGCTGAAGGCAGCCGAGCCCGAGATCATGCGCGGTGTCACAAAGGGCACGATGCATAAGAATACAGGCGCCCGGAAGGTCTCGCGCCTGACCAAGCGCGTGGCGAAACTGGGCAAGTAAGACTAGCTCTCTGGATTCTTTGCGGAATCTGGTCCAAAATGGGTCCGGTAAGGTTTTCGGACCCATTTTTATTTGTCCGTGGACTGAACAAGTGCTTTTGTAACCGTTGTGCAGCGCGGCAAAAGGCCACCGTTACGTAAGTGTCTGATTCGTTAAGGTTAGTGACCGCCGTTCTGTTTTCAGTATGAAGAACATATAGTTAGTTTGGGTACGGACGAAAAATTTTTGACATCTAAGTGTCATGTTCGTCGTTCGTTCTCTTGAAGTCGAATCAGGCTTGCGCTTATGGTTACCAGGTGGGGCGGCACGAGAACAAAAACATGCCAAAGAAAATCAAGAATAATGTTGTAATACTCACAAGTTCTCGGCGTACTTCTCGGGCGAGTACCAAGACTAACCTCTAATGAATTCTTGAAAAGATGCGTTCGGAGCGCGGGCGGATGCTCGCGTGCGCAATCTTTGACGCGGGGCCGGGGTAATGGTGTCTCAAAACCTCTCTTCTGGATATGCCGGAGACCTGAGCGCGGCCGAGGCCTGGGCTCTTCTCGGCGCCTACCAGACGGCTCAACTCGTGGACGTCCGCACCCATGCGGAGTGGAGGTTTGTCGGCGCACCGGAGCTGTCCGGCATCGGCCGCAAGGTCCACTTCGTGGAGTGGCAAGACTTTCCCGGCATGGCGCAGAACCCGGACTTCGTGACCAAGGTCCGCGATGCCCTCGGTCCCGACAAGAACGCACCCGCGCTTTTCCTATGCCGCTCGGGCGGGCGCTCGCGGGCGGCGGCCATGGCCATGACGCAGGCGGGCTATACGCGCGCCTACAACATCGTGGGCGGCTTCGAAGGCGATCTCGACGGCGAGCGCCATCGCGGCAAAAAGAATGGGTGGAAGGCCGCAGGCCTTCCGTGGATGCAAACTTAGGTGGAGGAGAACATGCGACAAGGCGAGACGCTGCGGGGGCGGCGTACAGGAGGCCGATAGACCGGACAAGTGAAGCGTCCAGCATCAAACAAACTAAAAAATGCTTGCCGTGCCGTGTGGGCGGACAAGCAGAGGGTACGGGAAATGGGACAATACACAAACAAGTCGCCGGCAATGGATTGGTATGCGGTATGGGCATGCGTGCGCGAGAGGCTGCGGCGCGAATTGGGAGACCCGGTGTTCGACGCCTGGATCGGACCGCTCACGCTGGAAGGCGCCGATAAGGACGAGCTGCGCATCGGCGCCGCCAAGCCTTTCGTACGCAACTGGGTGGCCAACCATTACGTGACGCGCATCGAGCGGGCCTTCAGCGCCGAAGGCGCCGAACCGGCCTCCCTGACGATCGTGGTCTCGAACAATCCGCCCGCCGTCGGCGCCGGTATCTCCAAGGAGCCGGTGCGCATCGAGACGCAGCCCGCCGCGCCGGTTTCCTATCTGCCGCGCGGCGAAACCGAAGACGGCGTCGCGCCCAAGGGCCTGTGGACGCGGATGCTGCACCCCCAGCAGACCTTCGACAGCTTCATAGCAGGCGCCGCCAACGAGTTCGGCCACGGTGCGGCGCGGGCCTTCGCGGAAGGGCGCGGCGGCGATCTGCCGCTGCTCTACATCCACGGCGGCTTCGGCTACGGCAAGACGCACCTGTTGAACGCCGCGGCGCTGGAATTCCGCAAGCGCGGCAAGCGCGTGCTGTTCCTGCGCGCCGAGGATTTCATGCGCCATTTCCTGGGCGCGCTGTATCGCAAGGACACGCTCTCCTTCAAGGACGAGCTGCGCACCGCCGACGTAATGATCATCGACGATCTGCAGCACATCTGCCGCTCGACGGCGACGGCGTCGGAATTCCTCTACACCGTCAACGCCTTCGCCGATCTGCGCCGCCGCGTGGTGATCGCCGCCGACCGCGGACCGGCCGCGCTCGAAGGCCTCGGCGCCGACATCAAGTCGCGCATGACCGGCGGGCTGGTGATCGAACTCGACAAGCCCGACCGCGACACGCGCCTGGCGATCCTCAAATCGCGCGCCGCGGAATACACGCGGCTGCGGCCGGAGGTCATCCTGCCGGACTGCGTTCTGGAACGCATCGCCGACATCGACGACGCCTCGCCGCGCGAGATGATCGGTGTACTGACGAAGCTCGCCACCTACGCCGACCTGACCAAGAAGCCGGTGACGCCGGAGATGGCCGAGGAAGCCGTCGGCCTGCGCAGCACGCCGGGCGCCAAGACCTCCATCGAAGACATCCAGCGCAAGACCGCCGAGTTCTACAAGCTCGACGTCAAGGACTTCTACTCGCCGCAGCGGGCGCGCCGGGTGGCGCGGCCGCGGCAGGTGGCGATGTATCTCGCGCGCAAGCTGACGACGCGATCGCTGCCCGAAATCGGGCGGCGCTTCGGCGGACGCGACCACACCACGGTGCTGCACGCCTGCCGGCGCATCGAGGAACTGTGCGCGGGAGATCCCCTGTTCAAGCAGGAGGTCGATTTCCTCAGCCAGATGCTGTCGAAGAGGATGTAGCGCGGTCCGCCCTCACCTCCCCCTGCGCGGGGAGGTCGATCCGTCCATGCTTCGCATGGGCGGATCGGGTGGGGGGCGTTCTCGCCTCTTGCTCGTCCGCTCTATCTTGTGTCCTTCGCTGTGACTTCACACCTCCCTGTGTAGTTGTTTTCGATTTTTCGAGGGTATCCCCCCTCAACTCCACAAACTCGAATTCGAATAGGGATTTTTCGCCGTAACGTTTTGACTCAAAATCCTAATCGCCTTGCAACTCGGCACTCCTCAACCTGCATGAGCGGACACCAACCTGCATTTTCGCGACACCGGCTTCGGCAAGATAATTGTTGTGAAATTTTTTTCGCGGGCTCCGGCACGCATAACTCCCGTTTCGCGAAACGCGATTTGCGATATTCGTGGCAATCCGTTCGTGACGTTCTGCTCGCGGCCTCGGTTTTCCAGACCTCCAATCGCTTCGCGGCCAACTCGGCCAACGACCTGAGGTAGGAATGAAAACCGCCATTTCAAGGGGCGATTATATACTTGAGTTAGCGGACAATCGTCCTATAATGTCAGGGACAGGCCGTTACTCAAGGTCACCGGGACCGGGTCCCGTGATCGCCTCTTGAACAAGGGACCCGTCCCGTCTGTAGGGAGTCGTGTGTGAGAAAGATTGCAAGACCAAAGAAATCGAAATCACGCCGGAGATGATTGAAGCCGGAGAACTTGCGCTTTCAAAACATGATCCAAATTATGAAGGATCAGACGAAGCGGTAGTGCGTATTTTCAATGCGATGTGGAAGGCCCGGAACCTCCTTGTTCTTGAACCCTCTCGTTATTCGCGCAGACCATCTGATTCAATGCACTCACCAAAGCAAATTCCAGGAGGAAAAGGCAAAGCTTGACCGTTCCAAGGTAGCGCGTACGGCTATTGTTTGGTCCTGCCAAACAGGAGTCCGTCATCATTGACACCAATTCGATTGCGTTATGCCGCGATTTTGCTTCGTCAAAGCGTTCTTTGGTGAGTTTCGGGACCCGCCTAGGCGTTGGCGGGGGGAAGTTATTGCATAGGTCGATTATCCGCTGAGTTTTGAACGTGACCTTGGCTGGGTTGTGGGCAAACTCGTTGCGAATCTTCTTGATTGTGTGAAGCCATTTGTGGGTTTTCGCATCGAACATCCCGAGCAAGTAGCCAAGATCAATCTTGGCCGCGAATGAACCCAACGGCCCATATCCTTCAAACACTCGATTTTCTACCGTCTCTGAGCGTATCGGTATCAACGCCTTGAACGCATCTTCTAGCTTTTTCTCCAACATAGCTGCAGCCATGAGTGCGGCAACCCTATCCCGTTGTCGGGAGATTTCGGTTACAATTGCATTCTCTTCGGCGTTATGAACTACCCATGCCACGGGGGTGCCCTTGGAATCTGACAGCTACAGCACAAAAGAAACCGAACGCAGGCGCGAGGCCGCACTAAAGCGGATGCTCGCGACGCCGCACAAACCGCACGCCGAGTCGGCCCCGATTCGCAAGAAAAAGAAGACTAAAAGCCGAATAAAGCCAAAAGCGCGCGCAACTTAGCGCGCCCTTCGCGGAACTCTCGATTTTCTTTGTCGATTAGCCTACCTGTCGATAGGTAAGCCGCTTGTTTTCCGCGCCCTTCAAGATGCGATTGGCGCGGGTGGCGTCTTCAATGCCGAGCTTGGCACGGTTGCTTTGCCTGAAATCGAATTCTGCCAGATAGCGGTGCAAATGCTGTTCGCTGACGTGTTGGTAGACGCCCACCATGCCGCGCTCGAATACGCTGAAATAGCCTTCAACTGAATTGGTAGTTACGTCGCCGCGCGCGTACTCTTTGCGGGAGTGATTGACCTTGGCGTGCTTCGCAACGTGCTTTTTGACTTCGCGGTATAGGCTGCTTTCATCGGTGTGGAGTTGCGTTTCGGGCAATACATTCTCAGCCACGAGGCGGTTGACCGTAAGCACGTCGGGAGCGTTTTCAATATGGAACGAACGGGCGCGGCCCCCACGCTCTACCAAGCTAACGACGGACATCTTGTGGTAGCCGCTACCGCGCTTCACGGGCCAGCCCTTCCGATGTCCCGTATACAGTTCATCGGCTTCCACGATTTTACCCTCGCCACCTAGCGGCCCGGCATTCTTTGCAGGTGCCATGGCTTCGCGAATACGCATCGCCATAAACCACGCGGACTTGTACGTGATGCCGAGCATTCGGTGCAGTTGGTGGGCCGAAATGCCTTTCTTGCTCGACGCCATCAATTCGAGCGCGAGAAGCCACTTATGCACAGGAATGTGCGACCGCTCGAAAACGGTGCCCGTGCGAACCGTGAACTTGCCCCGGCAGGAATTGCACAGAAACATGCCAGCCTGCGTCTTACCACCCATCTTAGTTGCGTCGCCCACTACGCCACACAGTGGGCAGGTGACCTCTGTAGGCCAGCGGTCGGCTTCCATGTGGGCTGTAGCGGCGGCTTCGTTCGTGAAGATCGGGTTTGTCAGGTCGCAGGTCATGGCTATCTCCTATGACCCGTAATCTACCCCCTCCGACCTGCTAAGTCAAGTATATAATCGCCTTTCAAGGGGGTGTGGCGAAAATATTTTCTCTTCCAAATAGGGGGAGGAAAGAGAGCGCGGCACTTTCCTTTTCAATTGTGTTTCGGCCTTGACGCAAACGACCTACTACAATAATAAGCAATAGTGATTCATCATAATAAGGTTGGTTATGGCGAAAGCTACGGTGAAGACGACATCAGGTGCGGTAATTACGATTGAAGGCTCGGACGGTGAAGTGTCGAGCATTCTTGGCGTGTTCGAGAGGGCTACTGCCGTAGGACGCGCAAAAGAGACGCTCACCAAGGGCAAGCGAGCCGCCAAGGAGAACAAGAAACGGCAAAGCGCATCCGATCTAATAATCGCTCTAAAAGAAGATGGATTTTTCGAGAAGCCGAAGAGCTTAGGGGACATCTCAAAAGCCATTGAAGAAAAGGGCTATCTTTACCCGGTTACCACACTGTCAGGTGTTGTCCTCGGTCTTGTGCAGAAGGGATTCCTGCGCCGGAAAAAAATTGGAGGAAAATGGGCTTATGGCAAATAAGCAAGCGAGCGCAGCCACGACGGCTACAGAAGCGCTAAAAATTCATTGGGAAGACGGATTCTTTACCTCTTGGCGCAAGTTCGGCGCGATTGAAGCGCAACTTGCCAAGCGAGGTAATCACTTCTCGGTTCCGGAACTCGGCATGGCGTTGAAAAGAGCAAAGCACCTCGTCCGGCGCGGAAAGCAAGGAAGCTACGAATACATCCAAAAGTATCCTGCGTCCGCGGTCGAATCGCCGACGAAGGCTAAGAAGAAAGCAAAGACATGAATCGCGATGAACTGACTTCTGTTCTTCAGCAGATAAGAGAACTAGCGGACAAGGCTCTTCGTGTAGGTGGGCGGGAATCAAAATCACGCGCGCAAAAGAAGCCAGTTGCGACGGCGGCGCCATCTTCGCCCGGTAGCCTTCCGGATCACATTCTTCATTTGCGGGACACCGGCTTCTTCAGACAGCCAAAAACCATCGACGAAGTCCATGTGAAGCTTCAGTCGGCATATCACTGTGAGCGAGACCGAGTCTCCATGGCGCTTTTACGTCTCTTGAAACGCAAAAAACTGCGGAAAGCATTTAAGATGGTCAACGAGGAGAAGCAGACCGCGTATGTCTGGTGAGGCCACAAAGGAAATCAGAGCGCTGCTCGTTCTGGAATTTGAAGCACGGCACATAGATGCTTTGCTGGATCATTTTTTTGGTGCTGTTGACAAATTCGTCGCTGGGGACTGGGAAGGTACCGCGCAAAAGGCAGGAAAGTTTGTTGAGGCTGTCACAAAGACATTAGTGTTACGCGCAGGTAAGACGATTACAGATCCTCGCCATTTCTCTGCTGGCAACGAACTGAGACTTTTGGAGCACGTGAAGGATTATCCCGATACGCTGAGGCTTGTGATACCTCGGTCTGGAATCTTTGTGTACGAGATCGTGAGCAATCGTGGCGGCCGACACGACGCCCACGACATCAATGCGAATGTAATGGACGCCAGGGTGATCGTGCCAGCTATTTCGTGGATGCTGGCCGAAATGGTGCGCTTTTGCAGCAAAACCGATCCCGAAACAGCAATGGCGCTAATCGATGAGCTTACAGAAAAAAAGTATCCGTATTCCGAAGAGATAGACGGTCGTTCGTACGTGAATTTTCGTGGACTAAAGCCGGGAGAAATCGCGCTGTTAATCCTCTACTCGGCTTACCGTCGTCGGATAAACCGTCAGACACTGGTCGACCTTGTTAAGAGGCATGGGGTGACCAAGAGTGCCGCAAACACTGCAGTCCACAGACTGAAGAACCTGGTCGATGATGCAGACGGAGAGTGGAAACTGAGAGGTATTGGAAAGCAGGAGGCGGAAGAGCTTCTCCAGAAGATCGGAGCCGTCAACTAACCCCCACCCCGAGCGCTTCGCGTTCGGACCTCCCCACAAAGGGGAGGTGAAGAAAGGACAAAGCCTCGGGAGCCGAATTTGGTGCTTTTTGAAAGGGTTTCGGCTATAATTCTGCCATGACTGAAACCTCCCTTCTCTCTCCTTCGGCCGTGATGCAAGCCCGCAAGCGCCGCCTTGCCGCGATGCGGTTGCAGGAGATCGAGGGCAATCCCCTGAGTGCCGATCAAGTCGCGATGTTCGAGATGTTCGAGCGGGAGGCTTGGCCGCACGAGCGTCGCCGGGCCTACATTCTTGCCAAAGCCCGGCGCTTGGCCGCCGAGTGAGCGGCGACGATCCGTATACGTATCCGCACTCGATTGTGCTCCGCAACAAGCTCGGGATCATGGACGCGGCCGAACTCGATGATGTCGAGCGGGGATTGGTGGCTCAACGCGCCGCCGAAGGCATCCCGACCAGTCATTTCGACCTCGACCATCTCAGGGCGATTCACCGGCACTTGTTCCAAGACGTCTATGAATGGGCCGGTGAGATTCGTACCGTCGAACTCAACAAGGACGGGCAGCAATTCCAGTTCCGGCGCTTCATCGAGACCGGCATGGCGGACGTTCATCGGAGGCTTTCGGACACCAAGTTTCTCAAGGACCTTGACCGTGCGAGCTTCGCCAACGAGGCGGCGCGGATCATGGGAGACGTGAACTATGTGCATCCGTTTCGCGAGGGAAATGGGCGCACGCAACTTTTCTATCTCGAACAACTGGCCGAGCAAGCGGGTCATCCGCTCGACCTCGCGCGCCTCGATCCCGCGCGCTGGATGGAAGCATCGCGGCGGTCCCACGAAGGCGACTACGCCGCGATGGCGGAGGAGATCGGAAGGGCATGCGAGGGGCATCAAGGCCGGTAAGCCCGCGCATTACCCCCCACCGAAAAATTCGCACAGCGAATTTTTCTGCCTCCCCCGCAAGGGGGGAGGCAAGGACGTCCCCTCAATACCTCTCCTTCACCCACCGCTGGCTGCTCTTTTTCGGGCGGATGTAGGCGCCGTCGGGCTGGCGCGGCGGCAGTTCGAGCTGCACCGGGCGCAGATGCTTGTAGGGAATCTGATGCAGCAGATGGGCGATGCAGTTGAGGCGCGCCTTCTTCTTGTTGTCGGCGTTGACGATGTGCCAGGGCGTGCGCTTCTTGTCGGTGTGCTTCAGCATCACGTCCTTGGCGCGCGAATACTCCACCCAGCGCTCGCGCGATTCGATGTCCATGGGCGAGAGCTTCCAGCGCTTGATCGGGTTCTTCATGCGGTCGCGGAAGCGGCGCTCCTGCTCCTCGTCGTTGACCGAGAACCAGTATTTGATGAGGTAGATGCCCGAGCGCACCAGCATCTCCTCGAACAGCGGGCAGGCGCGCAGGAACTCGCGGTATTCCGCGTCGGTGCAAAAGCCCATGACGTGCTCGACGCCGGCGCGGTTGTACCAGGAGCGGTCGAACAGCACGATCTCGCCGCGCGCCGGAAGCTGCTCCACATAGCGCTGGAAATACCATTGGCCCTGCTCGCGGTCGGTGGGGGCCGGCAGCGCCACGATGCGACAGGAGCGCGGGTTGAGGCTCTCGGCGATGCGCTTGATGACGCCGCCCTTGCCCGCCGCGTCGCGCCCCTCGAAGATCACCACCACCTTGAGGCCTTCGAGCCGCACCCATTCCTGCAGCTTGAGGAGTTCGAACTGCAGGCGGGTGAGTTCGTCGATGTAGGAGTAGTTCTTGCCCGGCGGCTTGGGCGGCCGCGCGTCGCCCAGGATGTGCCAGCGCCGCTCGATGCGCGCCTTCTCCTTGGCGTCGCTGCGCACCTCGTTGCGAACTTTCAAGAGCTTCGGCTTCTTGTGCTTGCTCATGGCCTGCCGCGGCGTTTGCCGCCTCCCTGGCCCCATGCTGCCGCCAATTTGCCAAGATAGGGTGAAGCCGGGCCGGCCCCCGCCGAAGCTGGCCTCTTGCCCCCTTGCCTGATATAATTTCTCGCTTGAGTCCTTGGCTTTTATAAGTTCAAGTGAATCAAGGACTTCCGGGGGCCTCGCGAGGGGACCGGAAGGGGCTTTTCTAGGAACCGCACGGCAGTCGGAAGACCCATGAAAATCAACGTCGAACGCGGCGCTTTTTTGAAGGCGCTGAGCCATGTTCAGAGCGTCGTCGAACGGCGCAACACCATCCCGATCCTCTCGAACGTGATGATCGAGGCGGCCAAGGGCACGCTGAAGCTCACCGCCACCGATCTGGACATCGAGATCGTCGAAGCCATCCCGGCCGACGTGCTGCGCAACGGCGCGGCCACCGCGCCCGCGCACATGCTCTACGACATCGTGCGCAAGCTGCCGGACGGCGCGCAGGTGCAGGCCGAACTGCTCGCCAGCGAAGGCGGCCGGCTGGCGGTCAGCGCCGGCACGGTGCGCTTCGAGCTGGCGTGCCTGCCGAAAGAGGATTTCCCGCAGATGGCGGCGGGCGCCCTGCCCCACAAGTTCCGCCTCGCCGCCGACGATCTGAAGCGGCTGATCGACAAAACGCGCTTCGCCATCTCCACCGAGGAGACGCGGTTCTATCTGAACGGCATCTACGTCCACGCGGCGAAGGAAGCCAAGGCGCACACCTTGCGCGCCGTGGCGACCGACGGCCATCGCCTGGCGCGCTACGAGCTGGAACTGCCCGACGGCGCGTCCGACATGCCCGGCGTGATCGTGCCGCGTAAGACGGTGACCGAACTGCGCCGCCTGCTCGACGACGCCGACGGCGCCATCGAGGTTTCGCTATCCGACACCAAGATCCAATTCGCCTTCAACGGCGTGGACCTGACCTCCAAGCTGATCGACGGCACCTTCCCCGATTACGCGCGCGTCATCCCCGCCGGCAACGACAAGGTGCTGGCGCTGGACTCCAAGGAGTTCGGCCAAGCGGTGGACCGCGTCTCGACCATCTCGGCCGACAAGACCCGCGCGGTGAAGCTGGTGCTGGCCAAGGACAAGGTGACGCTGTCGGTGGTCAATCCGGAGTCCGGTACGGCGACGGAAGACGTCGGCGCCACCTACAGCGCCGCGCCGATCGAGATCGGCTTCAACGCCCGCTATCTGCTCGACATCACCGGCCAGATCGAAGGCAAGTCGGTGCGCTTCCTGCTCTCCGACGCCGGTTCGCCCACCCTCATCGAGGACACGGACGACCCGCGCACGCTCTACGTCCTCATGCCCATGCGGGTGTGATGACAGGCGAATTCGGTACAGTCCCCCCACCCCGGCACGATCGCTGGCGCGATCCTGCCGCCCCTCCCCGCGTTGGGGGAGGGGAAAATTGTTCTTCACCTCCCCCTGGCGGGGATGTCGCGAGCGACGTTCATCGCGAGCGGGTGGGGGGGAAGCTTTCCATCTCCCGCATCCAGCTCACCAACTTCCGCTCTTATGCAAATGTGGAGCTGGCCGTCGGCACGCGCCCCGTCGTGCTCGCCGGGGCGAACGGCGCGGGCAAGACGAATATCCTCGACGCGATTTCGCTTCTGGCGCCCGGCCGCGGCCTGCGCGGAGCCAAGCTGTCGGACCATATCCGCCGCGGACCTTCCGCTCCTAGCGAGGCTCTGTGGGCGGTGGCGGCCACGGTTTCGCGTGGCGAGGAATCCTACGACGTCGGCACCGGATTGACGCTCGGACCGAACGGCGGCGAACGGCGCGCGGTGCGGCTCAACGGCGTGGCGGCACAAAGCTCGGCGGATTTGGGCGAGATCGTCCAGATGACCTGGCTGACGCCCGCCATGGACCGGCTATTCACCGAAGGCGCCAGCGGGCGGCGGCGGTTCCTCGACCGTCTTGTGCTCGGCTTCGATCCCGGCCATGCGCGGCGCGCGCTGCGCTATGAAACCGCGATGCGCGAACGGGCGCGGCTGTTGAAATTCGGTCCGCGCGATCCGATGTGGCTGGACGGCCTGGAAGCCGAAATGGCCGAGGCCGGCGCCGCCATCGCCGCCTCGCGCGCCGCGACCGTGGCACGATTGAACGCGATGCTGTCCGAACGCGGTGAAGCGGGCGCGTTTCCCTGCGCCCTGTTGGCGCTCGACGGCGAGACCGACGCGCTGCTCGCCGAGCGCGGCGAAACCGCCGAAGCGGAAATGCGCGCGCGCCTCATGCATTCGCGCATCCGCGACGCCGAGGCCGGGCGCACCACCTTTGGGCCGCACTTAAGCGATCTGGCCGTACGCCACACGCAAAAACGCGCCGATGCGCGCGAATGCTCGACCGGCGAACAGAAGGCGCTGCTGATCTCCATCGTGCTCGCCGACGCCTGGGAACTGACGCGCACGCGCGACGGGCTGGCGCCGCTCTTGCTGCTCGACGAAATCGCGGCGCATCTGGACGTGCGCCGCAGAGCCGCCTTGTTCGAGGAAATCCTCGCGCTCGGCGCGCAAGCCTGGTTAACGGGCACCGATCTGGCGCTGTTCGAGAATCTTTCGTCGCGCGCCGACATCTTCGCGGTCGACAGCGGCCGTTTTACGCGTCAGGAGTAGCCTTATGCTTTCGTTGCATTCCTATCTTCTCTATTGCGGCGTGTACGCGATTGCTATCGCCGTGCCGGGGCCCGGCGTCGTGGCGATCGTGGCGCGCGCGCTGGGCAGCGGTTTCCGCGCGACCGTGCCGGCCGTGATCGGCACCGCCGTGGGCGACCTTGTCATGCTGTCCCTCTCCGTCTTCGGACTGGCCCTGGTGGCGCAAGCGATGGGCGGGCTGTTCCTGATCGTGAAACTCGCCGGTGCGGCCTATCTGGTTTATCTCGGCTACAAATACTGGACGGCGCCGGTCGCCGACATGGAGACGATCATTCCGTCCGGCTCGCGGCAGAGCTTTCTATCCCAGTTCGCGCTGATCCTGGGAAACCCGAAGACAATCGCCTTTTTCGTTGCCTTGCTGCCGACCGTCATCGATTTGAATCACCTGAATGTTTTCGGCTATCTGCAGCTGGGCGCGACGACATGCATTCTGATCCCGGCGATCATGCTGTCTTATGCGGCGCTCGCATCCCATGTGCGCGGCTTCCTGGCCAGCAGAAAAGCGCGCGGCCGCCTGAACAAAGGCGCCGCCGTCATCATGGTGGGCGCCGGCGTCGGCGTGGCGGTGAGTTGAGGTGAGCTTATGAGCGAAGCGGCAAAACAAACGGCTGCGGAACTGGCGGCGCAACAGGCTTCACAGCAGGCCTCGGACGATTACGGCGCCGACAGCATCAAGGTGCTGAAGGGCCTCGACGCCGTGCGCAAGCGGCCGGGCATGTATATCGGCGATACCGACGACGGCTCGGGCCTGCACCACATGGTCTACGAGGTCGTCGACAACGCCATCGACGAGGCGCTCGGCGGCTTCGCGGACCGCATCGACGTGATCCTCAACCCCGACGGCTCCTGCACCGTGCGCGACAACGGCCGCGGCGTGCCCACCGACATTCACGCCGGCGAGGGCGTTTCGGCGGCCGAGGTCATCATGACCCAGCTACACGCCGGCGGAAAGTTCGAGCAGAACGTCTACAAGGTCTCGGGCGGCCTGCACGGCGTGGGCGTCTCGGTGGTCAATGCGCTCAGCGAACGGCTCGACCTGCGCGTCTGGCGCGACGGCAAAGAGCACTATATGCAGTTCCGCCACGGCGAGCCGCAGGCGCCGCTGAAGGTCGTCGGCGAGGTGAAGAACAAGCGCGGCACGGAAGTGACCTTTCTGCCCAGCTCCCAGACTTTCACCATGATCGAGTTCGACTATGCGACGCTGGAGCACCGGCTGCGCGAATTGGCTTTCCTCAATTCCGGCGTGACGATCTGGCTGGCCGACAAGCGCGGCGTGGAGCCGAAGGAAACCAAGCTGCATTACGAGGGCGGGCTGGAACAGTTCGTGCGCTATCTCGACCGCGCCAAGAATTCGCTGATCCCCAACCCGATCTTGATTATCTCCGAGCGCGAAGGCGTCACCGTGGAAGTCGCGCTCACCTGGAACGACAGCTACCACGAGAGCATGCTCATCTTCACCAACAACATCCCGCAGCGCGACGGCGGCACGCATCTGGCCGGCTTCCGCGCGGCGCTGACGCGCGTGGTGACGAAATACGCCGACGAATCCATGGGCGCCAAGAAAGACAAGGTGGCGCTGACCGGCGACGACTGCCGCGAAGGCCTCACCTGCGTGTTGTCGGCGAAAGTGCCCGACCCGAAATTCTCCTCGCAGACCAAAGACAAGCTGGTTTCGTCGGAGGTGCGCCCCATCGTCGAAGGCATCGTGATCGAAAAACTCGGCCGCTGGTTCGAGGAACATCCCGCCGAGGCCAAGGCCGTCGTCGGCAAGGTGATCGAAGCCGCGGCCGCGCGCGAAGCCGCGCGCCGGGCCCGCGAACTCACGCGGCGCAAGGGCGCGCTCGACGGCGCCTCGCTGCCGGGCAAGCTCGCCGACTGCCAGGAGCGCGATCCCTCCAAATGCGAGATCTTCATCGTCGAGGGCGACAGCGCCGGCGGCAGCGCCAAGCAGGCGCGCAACCGCGCCAACCAGGCCGTGCTGCCCTTGCGCGGAAAAATCCTCAACGTCGAGCGCGCGCGTTTCGACAAGATGCTGGCGAGCCAGGAAATCGCCACGCTGATCACCGCGCTGGGCACCGGCATCGGGAGCGAGGAATTCAATCCCGACAAGTTGCGCTATCACAAGATCATCATCATGACCGACGCCGACGTCGACGGCGCCCATATCCGCACGCTGCTGCTGACCTTCTTCTACCGGCAGATGCGCGAACTGGTCGAGCGCGGCCACCTCTTCATCGCCCAACCGCCGCTCTACAAGGCGGCGCGCGGAAAATCCGAACGCTATCTGAAGGACGAGCACGAACTGCAGAATCATCTGATCGCCGAAGGCACGGCCGGCGCGGCGTTCACGCTGCACACCGGCGAAATGGTGACCGGTGCCGACCTTGCGGCGCTGGTGGAAAAGGCGCGCGCGGCGGCGGCGGCGCTGGAAGGCTTCCCGCGCCATTATCCGCGCTTCGTGCTGGAGCAGGCGGCGATCGCCGGCGCGCTCAATCCGGAAATCCTGGGCGACGCGACGAAGGCCAACGACGCGGCGGCCTATATCGCGCGACGGCTCGATCTGCTGTCCGACGAGACCGAACGCGGTTGGCACGGCGAGCCGACGCCAGACGGCGGCCTCAAATTCTGGCGCGAAGTGCGCGGCGTGCGCGAGATGGTGGCCATCGACGGCGCGCTGATCTCTTCCACGGATGCGCGCAAGCTCGACCGCATGGCGGGAAATCTGCAGGCGACGTATCTGAAATTCGGCGTCCTGACGCGCAAGGACGAAACCCGCGAAGTGCGCTCGCCCAGCGAGTTGCTGAACGCGATCTTCGATTGGGGCCGCAAGGGCCTGACGCTGCAGCGCTACAAGGGCCTGGGCGAGATGAACCCGCAGCAGCTTTGGGAAACCACGCTCGACGAGAATGCGCGCACGCTGTTGAAGGTGAAGGTGGAGCACGCCGACGAAGCCGACGATCTGTTCACCAAGCTGATGGGCGAGATCGTCGAACCGCGGCGCGAATTCATCCAGGACAACGCGCTGTACGCGGCGCTGGATGTGTGAGGAGACCCGACTACGCTCCCCGTCACTTCGTCATGGCCGGGCTTGACCCGGCCATCCAGCAAAACAAAGAGTCTTCCGGCGCGCGGACGCGCGCCGACTTGATGGCCGCCTCGGTGGGCGGCCATGACGAATATGGTTAGGTTTTGGAAAGTTTCCTCTTCCGCATCGCCAGGGTGCGCAGGCGGAGCGCATTGAGCTTGATGAAGCCTTGGGCGTCTTTCTGGTCGTAGGCGCCCTGGTCGTCTTCGAAGGTCACGAGGTCCTGCGAATAAAGCGAATTGGGCGAGGACCGCCCGATCACGATGACGTTGCCCTTGTAGAGCTTGAGGCGCACCGTACCGCCGACGAACTCCTGCGATTTGTCGATGGCGGCTTGCAGCATCTCGCGCTCGGGCGCGAACCAGAAGCCGTAATAGATCATCTCGGCATAGCGCGGCATCAATTCGTCCTTCAGATGCGCCGCGCCGCGGTCGAGCGTGAGGCTCTCCATCGCGCGATGCGCCGCGAGCAGGATGGTGCCGCCCGGCGTTTCGTATACGCCGCGCGATTTCATGCCGACGAAACGGTTTTCCACCAGATCGATGCGGCCGATGCCGTTGGCGCGGCCCAGCTCGTTCAGCTTGGTCAGCAGCGCCGCGGGCGACAGCGCTACGCCGTCGATCGACACCGCATCGCCGCGCGCGAAGCCGATTTCGATCACCGTGGCTTTGTCGGGCGCATCCTCGGGCGAAAGCGTGCGCTGATAGACGTCGGTATGCGGCTCGACGGCCGGATCTTCCAGTACCTTCCCCTCGGAAGACGAATGCAGCAGGTTCGCATCCACCGAGAACGGCGCCTCGCCGCGCCTGTCTTTCGCAATCGGGATTTGGTGCTTCTCGGCGAATTCGATCAGCTTGGTGCGGCTGTTCAGTGCCCATTCGCGCCACGGTGCGATCACCTTGATGTCCGGCTTCAGCGCGTAATAGGTCAGTTCGAAACGCACCTGGTCGTTGCCCTTGCCGGTGGCGCCGTGGCACACTGCGTCGGCGCCGACCTTTTCGGCGATTTCGATCTGCTTCTTGGCGATCAGCGGCCGCGCGATGGAGGTGCCCAGCAGATACACGCCCTCGTACACCGCATTGGCGCGGAACATGGGAAACACGTAGTCGCGCACGAATTCCTCGCGCAAATCCTCGACGAAAATGTTCTCGGGCTTGATGCCGAGCATCTCGGCCTTGGCGCGCGCCGGGGCAATCTCCTCGCCCTGGCCAAGATCGGCGGTGAAGGTGACGACCTCCGCGCCATATTCGGTCTGCAGCCATTTCAGGATTACCGAGGTGTCCAGCCCGCCCGAATAGGCCAGCACCACTTTCTTCACGCTTTTCGCAGCCACGGTCTCATGTCCTTAAAGAATGGCCGGAATATACGGTTCGCCGCCCGAAATGCCAGCGCCCTTTGCAAGGGCCGCAACTGTCACTATCTCTATTACCGCCATGACCAGTCTGAAGTTCGCCACCGCCGTCCACGTCATGCTGCTTCTGGCGCACGAAGGCGCGGATGCGCCCGAGCGCGCGGCGGCTTCCAGCCGTCTGGCGGGCAGCATCGGCGCCAATGCGGTGGTGGTGCGCCGGGTGCTCGCGTCGCTCGCCGCGGCCAAACTGATCTCCACCAGGGCGGGCGCGAACGGCGGCGCGTGGCTGGCCAAAAAGCCGGCCAAGATCCGCATGAGCGAGGTCTTCGCCGCGGTGGAGGAGCCGGCCGGCCCCGGCTTCCGCCCCAAGGGGAACGCGTCCTGCCCGGTGGGACGCGCCGCGCCGGGCGTGATCTGCGGCGTCATCGGCGCCATGCGCAAGGCTTCGGAAGGCGCGCTGTCCAAACTGACGCTGGCGGATTTGCTGAAGAAACTGGAAGCCGCGGCGCGCTAAGGCGGCGGAGCGGGTTCGTTAATCGCTCGCTAAACGGCCGCATGGCATTGTGGACGCCGGAGCATTCCATGCAGCCTCAACAACCCTTCGGCCGCCGCACGCCGCAACAGCGCGAAACTCCGCCGCAGGCCGCCCCCAAGCTCGCGCGGAGCGAACAGCCTCGCCCGGCGCAGGCGAATTTGGCGGAGCCCGCAGCCCAGCATGACGCCGATGCCGATGACGACCGCGACTTGGCGGAATGGAAAGCGATGCGCAAGGTTCGCAAGCGCTCGTTTCGCGAACCTTGGCGCTCGGTCTGCATCGCCGCCACGATCATGTTCGGGCTGTCTACGTGGCTGCTGCCGGATTCCGTCGCCACCATCGCCGAACTCGTCACGACGGGCCTGGCCATCGCCAGCCTCTTCGCCGGCTTTCGCAAACGATAGGGCGATTGAGACTGCGCCATCCGCGCGGACGTGATGCTCAAGGCGGCGTGAGTATTCCACAGCTTGCAGCCGTCCCGATGCCCGTTCCGGCCGAGCCAACCCATAACCCAACCGTGAAATTCGGAGAGTCTACCTCACCAATCTAGGACAGGCCGATCATAATGCTTGTTGCAAATATCCCAACGAATTCTTCTCTCTTGTAACAATTCCAGAATAGCGCTGCGGAGCTACGATAGGAATACGCTGTAACTAACAAGAATAAAATCAAAATGGTAAGTAACTACCCTTGGCATTCCTTCACCTCCCGATGCAGTATCTTGGTGTGCCCAACGCCGAGGTTCACATGCTGTATAAGCTATACAAGTACACCCTTGAACGCCGCGACGGGCGCCCGATTTTGACAGGTCAGCACTTCGAGATATTCAATACGTCAAAGGGATTTGATCCATTTGGTCGGTCTGCAATGTACCGCGGGCGCGACAATGCATTGTTAATGTACATCCAAAAATATGGAGTCGATTTTGGTGGTCTTATAGGGCGACATTCAACTGAACGAGAAGTTACTCTATATGATCAAGCGGATGACAAAACCGACACTATCCCGGTCGCAGATGATGATTATCCGAATGTAGCTTTTCTTTGCTTTCCGCGAATGCACATGCTCGTGTGCGTCGACGGAAGCAGTATAAAAGCAAGTTCAGCTGTTTCAAGGTTGCACGCGATTTTGAGCCACCGAAAGCAGCTAATATTCGTAGGCCAACCGCTAACAGAGAATGTTGACCTGAGACGCGCTGTGAAGCGTTTTAAGCTCACTGAAGTTACGTTCGAGGTCCTTCCTGTGAATCCTCATACAGGCGATCTTGGTTACCTTCTTGACGATAATAGAAAAAAAGATCACATCAAAAAAATTGTTGGTAAGCTCGAAAGTACGAAGGGCGATCCGCTGAAACTCAACGGAGGACTACTTGAGCAAATTCAGCAACTTCAGCTTAGCGGACTGAGCTGCTGCCGGTTTTGAAGACACCGAGTTTGGTGTTTTTATGGAAACCGGAGGCAGACCATGGAACGACGGAAGTTTACGCGAGAGTTCAAGCTTGAGGCGGTGAAGCTGATCAAGGAGCGCGGCGTGGCATACGCGCAGGCGTCCAAGGATTTGGGTGTTCACCAGACAGTGCTGCGCAATTGGGTCAAGGATTTTGCGGTCGATCCGCAGCAGGCCTTTCCCGGCCATGGGCAGCAGAAGCCCGAACAGGCAGAGATCGCGCGGCTCAAGCGCGAAGTGACGAAGCTCAAAGCCGAACGGGACATCCTAAAAAAAGCCGCGGCCTACTTCGCGAAGGAGAGCACATGATGTTCACCTTCATCGCGAAGCACCGAGGAATCTGGCCGGTGGAATGGTTGTGCGGGGCGCTCGGTGTCTCGCGTGGCGGCTTCTATGCATGGCTCACGCGACCGCGAAGTCGGCGCAGCCACAGCGACGAAGAGCTGGGAGCCAAGGTGCGGGCGAGCTTCATTGCGAGCGACCGGACCTACGGCGCCAGGCGCGTGTGGCATGACATGATCGAGGACGGCGTGTCTTGCGGGCTGCATCGGGTCGAACGACTGATGCGGCTGCAGGCGCTCAAAGCGCGTCCGCGGCGACGTCGCCTGCCATCCGATCCGGGTCAACGGCAGGCGAGCGCCGTCGCTCCCAACGTGCTGGACCGGGCCTTCGAAGCCCCAGCCCCAAACCGCAAATGGATCGCTGATTTTACGTACATCTGGACGGGGGAAGGTTGGCTTTATGTGGCAGCGGTCATCGATCTGTTCTCCCGGCGGGTGGTCGGCTGGTCGATGAGCGCCACGATGACGGCGCAGTTCGTCACCGATGCGCTGCTGATGGCGATTTGGCGGCGAGGCAAGCCCGATGCGCTTCTCCATCACTCGGATCGTGGTAGCCAATACACCAGTGAACAGTTCCAGCGGTTGATGGCCGACCACGGCGTTACCTGCTCGATGAGCCGCTCAGGCAATTGCTGGGACAATGCGGCAATGGAGAGCTTCTTCTCTTCGCTGAAAACCGAACGCACGGCGCGCAAAACATACCGGACGCGGAACGAAGCAAGGGCTGACGTGTTCGACTACATCGAATGCTTCTACAATCCGAGACGGCGCCACTCGACGATAGGGTATGTGAGCCCGATGGACTTCGAGGAGAAGGCTGGATTAGCTTAAGTGGGTGTCAACCGAACCGGCAGCAGCTCAGACATAGCCGCGTCGGATTTGAAGGTTACGACGAAAGAGGAACCCTTATTCAAGTCCCAAAGCCAAAATCGCCAAAAGCACTTAACGACAAAACTGATGGATCGACTCCAGGAACGGATCAGCAAATAAAAGTGGATTTGCCAGGCACCCGGGAGAAATTTCCGTTTCAACGCGAACATGTTAACTACGTCAAACAGATTTGTGCTGCATTCAGCGAGGTTGAAGAGGACTGAACTTGGGCGCACCCAGATATTGGAAAACTGTTGGTGAAGCACTTACGCTAGCCGCGGAACGTAGAGGGATTCTTGCGTATCTTCCGTGGTTTCTCATCTTGATGCTGCTCGTAGGTGGCGGAATTGCGCTGGTGGCGGCACACTTTGGCGCTCGCTTTTCAACATCTGATACGGTCGCCACCTTGGCCGCTATGATGGTTGCCACCGGATTCTTGGGTGCTGTGTCTGTCGGCTGTATGAACCAAATATTTTCGACACTAACCGACGATCAATTCGCAAATTACTTGGTGGAAGAAAAAGCCTTTGACCAATTCCTAGCTTGGCCGCAGATCACACTACTTATTCAAATGACGTACCTTTTTTGCTGCGCCGCGGCGATCACGTTTGTCTGTGCCTATGACTGGAACCTAGGCCGTATATTTGCGCTTTGTGAGTTCTCCGCACTAACATTGTATGTTACAAATAAAACGTGGTGTCTGATTGATTTACTTCGAATCCTTGCATGGCACCGACAGGATTTTGTGCGACTTCTTCGAGATGCACTCGAAGAACGTAGTAAGCACTAGCTCGGCATCCTGCTCAATTCCGCCGACCGCATTTGCGCCATCCGTTCGCTCGCGCGCTGCTTGACGCTTTCGCTTTTGAGCTGGCCGCAGGCGGCCATGATGTCGCGGCCGCGCGGCGTGCGCACCGGCGAGGCATAGCCCGCGCGGTTGACGATCTCGGCAAACTTTTCGATCTGTGCCCAATCCGAACATTCGAAGGGCGCGCCGGGCCAGGGATTGAACGGGATCAGGTTGATCTTCGCGGGAATGCCGGCGATGCGCCGCACCAGCTCGCGCGCCTCGGCGAGAGAGTCGTTCACGCCCTTCAGCATGACATATTCGAAGGTGATGCGCCGCGCGTTCGACACGCCGGGATAATGGCGGCAGGCGTCGAGCAATTCCTTGAGCGGATATTTCTTGTTGAGCGGCACCAGCACGTCGCGCACCTCGTCGCGCACCGCGTGCAGCGAAATCGCCAGCGCCGAGCCGATCTCCGCGCCCGCTCGCGCGATCATCGGCACCACGCCTGCGGTGGACAGCGTCAGGCGCCGCTTGGAAACCGCCAGCGCATCGCCGTCGGCCACGATGGCGAGCGCCGCCTTGACGTTCTCGAAATTATAAAGCGGCTCGCCCATGCCCATCATCACCACATTGGTGACGCGGCGGTTCTCTCCGGTGGACGGCCAGTCGCCCAGCGCGTCGCGCGCCACCATCACCTGGCCGACGATCTCGCCGGGCGTGAGGTTGCGCACCAGCTTCTGCGTGCCGGTGTGGCAGAAGCGGCAATTCAGCGTGCAGCCGACCTGGCTGGAAACGCACAGCGTGCCACGCCCCGGCTCGGGAATGAAGACGGTTTCAAATTCCTGGCCGCCCTCGCCCCGCAGCAGCCATTTGCGCGTGCCGTCGGAGGAAATTTGTTCGGTCACGACCTGCGGCCGCTCCAGCGAGAGCCGCGCCGCCATGTCGGCGCGGAAATCCTTCGCCAGATTGGTCATCGCCGCGAAGTCGCGCGCGCCGTGGACGTAAATCCAGTTCCACAATTGGCGCACGCGCATGGGCGCGGCCTTCTGCGGCACGCCGGCGGCGACGAGCGCGTCTTTCAAAGCGTCGGGCGAAAGGCCGAGAAGAGAAGTCTGGGTGTTCATTGCACTCATAATGTCATGTGTGACCGAGTTGGGATAGTTTTCTCCCCCCGTTTACGGGGGGAGTGCCAGCCAAAGCCTTTGCGAAGGCTGGCGAGGGGGGCAGACACAGCGCTTGCCCCCTCTGCCTCGCTGCGCTTCGCTTGCTCGGCACCTCCCCCGTAAACGGGGGAGGAAAAAGAATAGAGGCCGGGGATGACCGGTACTACGTACCGGTCACTTCGAGCAGGCGTCGTGTATCCTGTCGAGCATGGCGGCGACGCCGCTGAGCGAATAGGTGTCCCTGGTGTGGGTGCCGCGCTGCGAAACCCCGCCGATCGTGATCGTGGAGCCGTGGCGCATCGCTTCCAGCAGCTTGGCTTCGTCGCCGGGGTCCTTGACCCAGGCGGAGCCGCTTTTGTCGTCGTTGCGGGTGAAGAGTTCGGCCTTCAGGGTGCCGATCTGCGCGATCGCCGGCTCGCCGTCCTTGTAGGAATAGCCGGGCACGACTTCCAGCTCGCTTTGCACCTTGCGGTCGGGCCAATCGCTGATCAGCAGATAGATCGGATCGCGCGAGACCTTGGTGGGCTCGATCGTCTTGGGCTTCGACAGCGCGTAACAGACCCTGCCGTCGCCGGTCGTCGCTTGATAAGCCGACCAGTTCTTCGCTACGCCCAAGAGCGTAGGCTTGGTGTCCTCCGCTGCGGCGGGAGCAAAACTCGCGGCGACGCAGCCGCCCGCCAACGTTAGTATCGATGCAATGCGCAAAAAGCCGGGCATATGGCTCTGTCTCCTAAATCGACATGCCGCCTGTCGCGCGGCCGGACCGATGCTGGTAATCGGCGCGGAGAATAGGGGCGCGGGCCGGTCGCGTCCATGCCATAGGTCGAAAAATCGCCCGCCCGGGGTCTATTCGCGCAGGCCGTAGCCTATCGAAAACAGCCGCCATACCGCGACCGCCAGAATCGCGCACAGCGTCAGCGTAACGGCCGCGCCGAAGGCCCCCGAGCCCTCGCTGAAATCGATCATCGCGTGGCGCAGGCCGTTTATGAAATAAAAGAAAGGATTTCCGTAGGCGAGCCAGCGCAGCGGGCCCGGCAGCATGTTCACGGTGTTGAAGACGCCGCCGACGAAGGACAGCGGCGTGATGAAAAAGACGTTGAGCACGGTGAGCTGCTCGAAATTCTTCGCCCACAGACCGACGATGATGCCCAGAAGGCCGAAGATCGTCGCGACCGCAACCACCCAGAACAGGAACTCCCAGATATTGTGGATCGTGGTCACGCCGAACAGGGCGGCGATGACGAGAATGCCCAGCGCGGTCGCCACGGAGCGCAGGATTACCACCGCCAACGAACCGGCGATCATCTCGACATAGGACAGCGGCGCGACCAAGGTCTCCTCGATGTAGCGCAGGAAGCGCTGGAAATAAATCTGCGAGGTGGACTGCAGGAACGCCGCATTGATGACGTTCATCATCAGGATGCCCGGCAGCACGAATTCGAGGTAGCGGTGGCCGCCGATCGCGGCGATACGCGGGCCGACCACGTAGCCGAAGATAAAAATGAACAGCAGCGCCGAAATCCACGGCGCCAGGAAGACCTGGATCGGCACCCGCAGGATGCGCGACGTGTCGCGGCGGATTAGCGTCCATAGCCCAATCCAGTTGACGGTCATCATGCGGCTCCCGCGATGTGTTCGGGCTCGGCCCCGGTGGCGGTGAGGTAAGCGGATTCCAGCCCGGCGGCGAGGAACTCCTCCTTCGGGCCGTTCTTGACGATCTTGCCCTTGGCGACGATGGCGATGGTGCGGCACAGCCGCTCCACCTCCTCCAGATAATGCGAGGTCAACAGGATCGTGGTTCCGTCGCGGTTGAGTTCCTGCAGATAGCGCCACAGGTCGCGGCGCAGCTCCACGTCCACGCCCGCCGTCGGCTCGTCGAGGATGAGCAGCCGCGGATCGTGGACCAGGGCGCGAGCCAGGATCACGCGGCGCTTGAGGCCGCCCGACAGTTCGCGAAAGGGCTTGTTCTGATGCTCGATGAAATCGAAGCGCTCCATCAGCTCGTCGGTGCGCCGCTTGCGCTCGGCGGCGCGCATGCCGAAATAGCCGCCCGTCCATTCCACGATCTGGCGTGCGGTGGCGAACGGATCGACGTTGAACTCCTGCGGCGAAAGGCCGATCAGCCGGCGCGCCTCGCGATAGTCCTTCACCGCGTCGATACCGAAGACTTCGATGGTGCCCGAGGTCGGCGTGGCGATGCCGGTGACGCAATGGATGGTGGTCGATTTGCCGGCGCCGTTGGGACCCAGAAAGCCGAAAAAATCGCCCGGCGCGATGGTCATGGAAAGATCGTCCACCGCGACGGTGCCGCCGCGATAGACCTTGCTGAGATGGGAGATGGAAAGGGCTGGAGTCATCGGCCGCAGGGAGTATCATGACCGCGCAGCATTTGGAAACAGCCATGCGAACGTTACGCGTCGGAATTCTTGGGGCGGCGAAGATCGCACCCAAGGCGGTGATCGTCCCCGCGCGGGACAATCCGGAATTCGAGATCGTGGCGGTCGCGGCGCGAGACAAGGATCGCGCCGAGGCCTTCGCCGCCGAGAACGGCATCCCGTTCGTCGCCGAGGACTATTCCGCGCTGATCGCGCGCGATGACGTCGATCTTGTTTACGTTGCGTTACCGCCCGCAGGCCACGAATTATGGTCCATCGAGGCGGTGAAATCCGGCAAGGCCGTGCTGTGCGAGAAGCCGTTCGCCATGACGGCGGATGAGGCCCGCCGTATGGTTTCGGCGGCCGCTGACGCGGGGCGGCCTCTGATCGAGGCGTTTCATTATCGCTATCATAAGGTGATGCGGCGTGCGGTTGAGATCGTCGTATCAGGTGAGCTTGGGCAGCTTTCGCACGCCGATATCGTGTTCGACGTGCCGATCCCCTACCGGCCGGGCGAGCTGCGCTGGATCGTGACGCAAGGCGGCGGCGGCGCGCTGATGGACCTCGGCTGCTATTGCGTCCATGCCGCGCGGACCCTTGCGCAATGCGAACCCACGGTCGCGCGCGCCCACTGCACGATCGTGCGCGGCGTAGACGAGACCACCGTGGCAGGACTGGAATTTCCGAACGGATTGCGCGCCAGCATCCGTACCTCGATGAAGGCCGACGGGTACAACGCCACGCTGCACCTCAAGAGCGAGAAGGGATCGCTCGACATCGTCAATTTCCTCGCGCCGCAAAACGGTTGCACGTTCACGGTGGAAGTGGGCGGCAAAACGCGCGTCGAGCCGACGGACGGGCCGACGACCTACGCCGCCCAGCTCGCTCATGTCGGCGACGTGCTGCTGCGCGGCGCCAAACCGCTGACCGCAGGCGACGACGCCATCAACAACATGGCTTGCATCGACGCGATCTATGCGGCGGCGCGATTCAAGCGGGCGATTGAAGGCTAGCGGTCGGAATCCGACGGACTTCGAACAGACGCATGCCGATGCGGCCACAATTGGCTGCAATCTGCCTTCTTTTTTTCCATCGGGAACCAAGGGGCTCCTCGCGCGTTTTCTTTTTACGCGGGAGAAAGATTCCAGGCAGGAGACAGCGATGAGCGATCTACGAGAATACGAGACGATAGAGGTAGAATCAGGAAACGCGGGAAAGATCGTCGGCGCGCCGGAGGCGACGATGAGCGATCTGCGAGGCCCCCTGACGCCCGAGGTAGAAACGGGAAACGCCGCAAAGATCGTCGGCGCGCCGGAGGCGGCGATGAGCGATCTGCGAGGCCCCCAGATGCCAGAGGAAGAATCGGGAAACACCGGAAAGATCGCGGCCGCGATTGTCATTGCGCTTATGATCGGCGTAGTCGGCGCTTACTTCTTTGGGGCGGGAATGTGGAGTTCGCCGCCCAAGCAAGTCGTGGCATCCAACGAGGTTCCGCCAACACCATTGCCGCCCAGTGTGGCGCCGACGCAGCAAACCGCGGTTGCGCCGCTCGCGCCGGTGGAAAATGCTCCCGCGCAAACTTCGGCGCCGGAAACCACCGTACCGCCGGTCAGAGCCATGCGGACGCATGTCTCCGCGCGCGCGTCGTTTCATGCCCTAGCTGTGCAGCCGTCCGAGAATTTGTCCGACGAAGCCCCGGCAGCGTCCGTACCGCCGGCCGTGAGCGTTCCCGTACAACCGGCACCGCTGGACACCACCATAGTGGCGCCCGTGATTGCGCCATTACCGGATGCGCCGACGCAGTCTACGCCCGCCCAACCGGCACAGATAGTGCCTGCGCAACCGGCGACCCAGCCGTAATCCGGTAACTGATTCCGAAGGCCGCCCGCCATGGCGGTGACGCCGATGCCGTCGCCAACTTGGCGTGCATCGACGCGATCTATGCGGCGGCGGGATTCGAGCGCGCGATCCGACGTTAGCGGCTCAACGGCCGTTTTGCCGATATTGTTGCAAAAGTCTGGCGGCCCATTTTTAGCGCAACATTGATTCAGGCGCGCCGACTGCGAAGCAGCAACAATTCACGGATCGGCAATTTCTGCTTCGAAGATCGCGCTCAGACCAAGCAGTCGGGACTTTTGCAACAATATCGGCGCCATGCAGGCATCGACGCCCCTTATCGCCCCTTCGTCCGCATCATCGGCGCACCCCATTTATGCGGCGGCGGAATTTCGGGCCCGCGTCCCGGCGCAACCGGCCGGCTGGGATAACCGCCGAGGCTGATCAGGCGATCATATAAAACGATGGCGCCCGCCATACCGACATTGATCGAAAATCGCGTCGGGATTTTCACCACGAACTCGCAGCGTTTGAGCATGGCCTGCGACAGCGAAGTGCGCTCTCCGCCGAAGACATAGGCCGCGCACAGCGGATGGCGAAAGCGAGGCAGCTCGGTCGCGTCGTCGGTGATCTCCACGCCCACCAGCCGGCAGCCGACGGGCAGACGGAACTCCTCGATCGTGCGGTAGGGATAGAACGGCAGCGATCCCTGGGCGCGCGAAGTGTCGGATTGGGCGTCCGACAGTTTCACCTGGGCGTTGACGGTGAAGAAGAAACTTGCGTCGAAGGCATGGGCGATGCGCAGGAGATTGCCGAGATTCATCGGCTTGGAGATTCCGTCCACGCCCGCCGCGAAATAGCCGCGCATGTCGCCTCCGGTTGCGCTATGTAGCGTACATAGCGCTCGGAGATGTTCTTGACCAATCCCATCCTCGTCGAAATCACGCGCGGGCCGCTGGTGGAAAGCATCCACCGCGGCTCCATCGCCATCGCCGATGCCGAGGGCGTGATTCGATTCGCGCTGGGCGACATCCAATCGCCGGTTTATCCGCGCTCCTCGCTCAAACCCATCCAGGCGCTGCCGCTGGTCGAATCGGGGGCGGCGGAGGCGTTCGGGCTGAGCGATGAGGACGTGGCGCTGGCCTGCGCCTCCCATTCCGGCGAACCGATGCATACCGAGCGCGTCGCGGCGTGGCTGGAACGCATCGGCTGCAGCGAGCGCGATCTGGCCTGCGGACCGCAGCCCCCGCGCTACGAACCTGCTTTAGAAGCCATGATAAGACGCGGCGATAAGCCTACGCGACTCCACAATAATTGTTCGGGCAAGCACACCGGATTCCTGACCGTGGCGCGGCATTGGAACATAGCCACCGCCGGCTACGAACGCATTGATCACCCCGTTCAGCAGGCGGTGGCCACATTGCTGCGCGAGCTTTCCGGCGTCGACGAATTGCCCTGGGGCGTCGACGGCTGCGCCGCGCCGAACTTCGCCCTGCCGCTGGGCGGTTTCGCGCGCGCCCTGGCCAAGCTGGCGGGCGGGCGAACGCTAGGCGCCGTGCGCATTCTTCGTTCCATGGTCGCCCATCCCGAACTGGTCGGCGGAACCGGGCGCGCCTGCACCGTCCTGATGCGCGCCGCCGCCGGCCGCGCGGCGGTGAAGACCGGCGCGGAGGGCGTCTATGCCGGAATCGTCCCAGAACGCGGACTAGGCATCGCGCTCAAGATCGAAGACGGCGCGACGCGCGCCGCCGAAACCGCCATCGCCGCGATCCTCGACAAGCTCGGCGTGCTGGGCGACGGCGCACGCGAATTCCTCAACGCGCCCGTACTCAACACGCGCGGCGCAACCGTCGGCGAACGCCGGCAGGCGCCGGCGCTGGCGCAAATCGATTTGACCGGACTTTAAGGCGCGGGCTGGTCTTTCTTGGCCTCAAGCGCCGCGTGATAGGCCTTCTCCATGTCCGGCGTATAGCGCTCGATCTTGGTGATCCAGCAGCTATCGCCGCCCATCGCTCCCCCTCCGCGCATGACGATCCGGTCGCCGCGGTCCACACAGTAATTTCCGCCGCCGGGCGAGCGGATTCCGACAGACATGGCGAAATCGAGATCCACGCAATAGCCTGCCAAACTGGCCAAATATTTGCGTCCAAACCTGTCGTTGATGACCAGCGTATGGTCGCCGCGCGTGCCCCATCCGTCGACATATTGGCGCATCAAACAGGTATTGTCGGCAGCAGGCGCGGCAAACGCGGGCGCGGCCGCCGCTACAAGCAGTGTCCCTGCAAAAAGTACGGTCTTCATGGCTCCCAGTCCTTGTTGAAAGCGGGCGCCCCTCTCCCGCTCAATATACAACGAATGCTCCATCGTTTCGACCCATTTCAGGGCGCGGGCGTCCCTTTCGCCTTCGCGGCCTCTTTGTCGGCCTTCTGCATTTCAGGCGTGTAGATCTCGATATTCGAGATCGGGCAGCGCCGCGGACCGATGACATCATGTTGGATGACGTCATCGCCGCGAGACAGGCAGCTGAGCCCCGTGCCGCCGAATGCCTTGAAGCCCACCGTCTCGTGAAAATTCAGGCCCGTACACCGTACCATCAGGGAAAGTTTGAACTTTTGGTGCTGGTAATCCTCGACGATCAATGTCTGATCGTTCGGCGAAGTCCAGTTGAAGATATTATCCATGCGCAGACAAGGTTGCGCCGCGTGGGCCGGTGCGCAAACCGCCAGCGCCAGGGCCGTCAACAGGATTTTTTTCATTGTGCTCTCCTTCCGGCACTCCCTCTATAAACGAGACTATAGCCGGATTCCGGTGGTTTCCATCCGCGTTCCGCCGTCTTGGCGCAGGCTTGCGCCGCGCTTATGGTCGGTTCGCGCGAACCTTACCGTCAGGTTGGGGAAACTTCATGAAAGCGACGCTGCGCAAGGCCTGCGACCCGCCTGAAACGATGAGGGGCGGCCAATGGAATCGTAGGACCCGCGGCAAGTTCATGGAAACGACGGAGTGAGCATGGCCGAACACCAAAATACTTGCGCGATCTGCGGCGAAGCCAAATCGGCAAGCCAAACCATCCCTGCCGTCCTCGTGCAGCCGAACCTCGACGCGCTGATCCGCGCCAAGAAGCCCGATTGGTCGAACGAAGGCTTCATCTGCAATACCTGCCTCAACCGCTTCCGCACCGAATTCGTTCGCGAGCAGATGGAAAAGGACCGCGGCGAGCTATCCGCGCTCGAGCAGGAGGTCGTCAACAGCATCCACGACGGCTTGCTGGTCGCCGACAATCTGAACAAGGAATTCGACAAGAAACTGAGCTTCGGCGATCAGTTGGCCGACAAGGTCGCCGAGTTCGGGGGAAGCTGGAAATTCATCATCCTGTTCTTCGCGGTGATGGCGGTATGGATCGCCGCGAATTGCGTCTACGCACTCTGGCGCCCGTGGGATCCCTACCCCTTCATTCTCTTCAACCTCATCCTCTCGATGCTGGCCGCCATCCAGGCGCCGATCATCATGATGAGCCAGAACCGCCAGGAATCGCGCGACCGCCTGCGCGCCGAAAACGACTATCAGGTCAACCTCAAGGCCGAGATCGAAATCCGCGCTGTGTCCGAGAGGATGGATCAGCTGCTGCACAACCAATGGGGGCACCTGCTCGAGATCCAGCAGATGCAGATCGAAATGCTGGAGGAGTTGGCGGAAAAGCACGGAAAATAAGGAGCTTGCGCAGAGTAGCCGCCATACTTATGTCAAATGCGATTTGCGGAAGGACTAAGCGATGTCCATTCTCGGCTGGATATTTTTCGGACTGATCGCCGGCTTTATCGCCAATAAGATCGTCAACGACCGCGGCGAGGGCTGTTTCCTCAACATCGCGCTGGGCATCGTCGGCGCGGTGCTGGGCGGAGCGATCTTTTCCTTCCTCGGCCAACCGGTTTGGTTCCACTTCAGCATCTGGTCGATGTTCGTGGCGGTGCTCGGCGCGGTGATCGTGCTGTTCCTGTGGCACGCGGCGACGGGCACAAGCCGTTTGCGCTGAGCACTCCGCGACGAAAATGATTTCGTGCCGCCAGTGCGCCGGCCGTGCTATATCCCCACCGCAATCGGATAAAGGCCGTTCATCATGCTCAGGATCGCAGTCGCCGCCGCGTTTTTTGCCGTCTTCGTCAGCCAAGCCGACGCGGCCCCTAACGCCCAGTATAAGGAAGTCGTGAAAGCGCTCGACGGCATTCCGTCGGCCGTGGGGGTCTCCGTGCACAAGCGCCTGGACAAGTGCGGCATCACGGTCGTGAAGGACACATCCTGGATCGAAACGCGCGCCGTCGACTGGCCGGAATACGGCGCGAAGGCGGGTGAGAGCGTCCTTCTGATCATGATGAAAATGCCGGTCGCCAAGGACCAGCCGCCGACGAATGGTGTTGCCGACTCGCGCGCGGTATGGGTGATCTCGCACGGCAAGCCCATGCCGCTGAACGCCTGGGCCACAGCAATCCAGAACCGGACGGTGCCACTGGGCTATACCGCCTGGCTGAATTGCTGAGGGAGTATGCAGCGTTTCTATACGGCGATCATCGAAAAGGCGAAGGACGGGTTCGGCGTGTTTTTTCCGGACCTCCCCGGCTGCACGAGCTTTGGGCGGAGCGTCGAGGAAGCGGCAGCCAACGCCTACACCGCCGCGCAGGCGCATGTGGCGCTGAGCCAAGAGTATGGTGACACGATCCCTGAGGCGCGCGCTACGGACGCCATTCCTGCCGAACGCGGCGTGAAGGAAAAGGCGCGACTGCTCATTCCGGTGGAGATTGGTGAGGAGCCCGTGCGCGTGAACATCTCGCTCCCCGGCGCGGCGCTGGAAGCGCTCGACCGCACAGCGAAGGAACTGTCGCTCAGCCGGTCGGGGGCAATAGCGTATTTGGCGATGAACCGAGAAGTGCGGATACGTATTACACGGAAGCTTCCGATAAAATCGAAAGTGAACACCTGAGCTAACGAGAAGTCACACTTTTGACGCGCCCAAATATATCGCCACAAACTCCGAATATGGAATGATGCCAAATCCTTTGTTCTTCTTCGGCAAATCGTGCTGCCAATTCTTCACGGCTTCACACCAACGCTTACTGGCATAGCTGTAAGACTCAACTTTTTTCTCAATGCAAAGCAGCAACTTCTTCGATCTACCTCGTACATTTCTGCCCTTATGTCGAACAGGGCATTCCAGCTTTGGCGAGAAGGTTTGCCAGCACCCCAAGAACTTCGGGAGAGTTTCTTTCTCGCTCAGGGGCGAGCAGTAATCGTACAAGTCTGCACCGGATGGTATTTCTGGCCAATCCTCGTAAGCACCAAAATTTAATCCCAACTCGCCACTAATATCCGCGCGCGTCGCCTCGCCGTCTTCCGATAAGTCTTCAGACCAAACCACAATATAACGTGGCCGCATATTTTCATCGACAAGATCGCTCATCTCAACTTCCTCCAGATTAGAACTCAGAGAAAACCTATAATGCGATTATCCCCATTATAGTTGATTCTTGTACTATTTCGCTCGATCTCGCTCCGGTGCCCACCCCCTCACCCGGTTTGCCTAAGCACTTGCTGCGCAAGTGCAAGGCAAACCGCCCTCTCCCACAAGGGGAGAGGGAAGCCTACTCCGCCGCGTCCTTCGGCAGATAGATTTCGCCGCCATGCGAGCGGAATTCCTCCGCCTTCTTCGCCATCGCGGCGCGGATTTCGGCGGTGGAGAGGGTATCGCCCGTTTCCCAATCATTCTTGCCGCGCGCGGCGTCGCGGACTTCCTGGCTGATTTTCATCGAGCAGAATTTCGGTCCACACATCGAGCAGAAATGCGCCACCTTGGCGCCGTCGGCCGGCAGCGTTTCGTCGTGGAAGGCCTGCGCGGTTTCGGGATCGAGCGCCAGCGCGAACTGGTCATGCCAGCGAAACTCGAAGCGCGCCTTGCTCATCGCGTCGTCCCAGATACGCGCGGACGGATGGCCCTTCGCCAAGTCCGCCGCATGCGCCGCGATGCGATAGGCAACGACGCCCGCCTTCACATCGTCGCGGTCGGGTAAGCCAAGATGCTCCTTGGGCGTCACATAGCAAAGCATGGCGCAACCGAACCAGCCGATCATCGCCGCGCCGATGGCCGAGGTGATGTGGTCGTAGCCCGGCGCGACATCGGTGGTCAGCGGCCCTAGCGTATAGAACGGCGCCTCGTCGCACGCCGCGAGCTGGCGATCCATGTTCTCCTTGATCTTGTGCATCGGCACATGGCCGGGGCCTTCGATCATCACCTGTACGTCGTGGCGCTGCGCGATCTTGTTGAGTTCGCCCAGCGTTTCCAGTTCGGCGAATTGCGCCGCGTCGTTGGCGTCAGCAATGGAGCCGGGGCGGAGGCCATCGCCCAGCGAGAACGACACGTCGTACTGTGCCAGGAGTTCGCAAATCTCTTCGAAATGCGTGTAGAGGAAATTCTCTTGGTGATGCGCCAGGCACCATTTCGCCAGGATCGAGCCGCCGCGCGAAACGATGCCCGTCACGCGGTCGGCGGTCAGCGGAATATGCGCCAGGCGCACGCCCGCATGAACGGTGAAATAATCGACGCCCTGCTCGCACTGTTCCACCAGCGTGTCGCGATAGAGTTCCCAGGTGAGGTCTTCGGCCACGCCGCCGACCTTCTCCAGCGCCTGATAGATCGGCACCGTGCCGATGGGCACCGGCGAATTCCTCACGATCCATTCGCGGATGGTGTGGATGTGACGGCCAGTGGACAAGTCCATCACCGTGTCCGCACCCCAACGGATCGACCACACCATCTTCTCGACCTCTTCGGCGACGCCCGAGGTGACGATGGAATTGCCGATATTGGCGTTGACCTTGGTGAGGAAATTACGGCCGATAATCATCGGCTCGGTTTCGGGATGATTGATGTTGGAGGGAATGATGGCGCGGCCGCGCGCGATTTCGGCGCGGACGAATTCCGGCGTGATCTGATCGGGGATCGCGGCGCCAAAGGAATTGCCGTCGGCCAGCGCGGAGCGGCCGAGGTTCTCGCGTGCCGCGATGAATTTCATTTCCTGCGTGATGATGCCTTGGCGGGCATAGTGAAGCTGGGTGACGTTGCGGCCCGCTTTCGCGCGCAAGGGTTTGCGCCCGGCGCGGTCGAATTGCGGCACTAAGAGTAGCTCGCCGTCCTTCAGCCCGTCGTCGGCCGGTTTGCGCGCGCGGCCGTCATATTCCTCCACATCGCCGCGCGCCAAAATCCATTCGCGGCGCGGCGCGCCGAGCCCCTTCTCGATGTCGATCGCGACGGTATCGTCCGTATACGGACCTGATGTATCGTAAAGGCGAACCGGCGCCTCGCCGCCAGACAGCGGCACCTCGCGGAACGGCACGCCCTCGACCAGCAATTTGCGCGAACCGGGCAAGGGGCCGCGCGAAATGGCCACAGCTTGAGAATTGAGAATGGGCTTGTTCATACGCCTCTCCCTACGCCGGTACGGACCGGATCAGGTTCTAAGGGACTCGCACGATTGCGATCTCAGCCCGCATTTCCTTACATTTCTTACGGGATGCGGGCGCCCCTGGGATGAGGCGGATCATCGGCCGAAAGCCGCCTGTGTCAAGACGTCGCCAACGGTGGCCATGGCCGGAATTACCCGGCATATTGCAGCCGATCAATCGGAGAGGGACATGGCGCAAGTCGACCCGTGGGACGAAACGGTGGAACGTCCGCCACCGAAGGGCATCGGCGGCTGGCTCTGGCTGCCGCTTCTTCAGCTGATCGCGGCGCCCATTATGCTTGTCTTGTCCGCCTTAGGGCGCCTGAAGGCGCACCCGCCGGCGGCCGACATCCATGCCATGGCCGGTCACCCGCTTTTTCTTATGCTCGCGGGCATTATCGCGCTCGTCATGCTGGCGCAATTTCTTCTCGGCTTGTTCTGCCTCGTCCAATTTCTCAGGAAGAAAGAGGCGCTGCCCCGCCTGATGACGATTTGGTACGGGGTCGGCATCGCGCTCAGCGTGCTGGTGCCGATACAGTTCGCGCTGAGCCCGGAACTGTTCTCCACGGTGGTCGACGCAACCGCGACGCCCGGGCAAGCGGGGCTCCGGGCCACCATGAACATCGTCATCTTTGGAATCTTCATCCTGTATTTCGGCATCTCCGAGCGCGTGAAGAACACCTTCGTGCGCTAAGGCCGCGCATGTCTCGGCTGATAGAGAGCGAGACTGCCGCCTCCCGGAAGCCGCAGGCGCGTTACAATTCCCCAGCCTTGATCGTTCGGCGGTTCGCAGGCGATGCCCGCCGCCGTCAGCCGCGCGATTTCCGCGCCCAGATCGTCGCACATCAGGTAGAGTTCGTGGACATCGTTCTTTTCAGAATCGTGCAAGCCGAGATCCGAATCCGGCAGACGGAAAATCAGCCTGCCATTGCCGACATCGACATGGTTTAGCCCCAGAATGTCCTTGAAAAATGCACGGTCGGCCTCGACGTTCTTTGATTGAAAAACGATGTGGGCACCATTGATCATAGATTTTTCTCCCAGCTAAGACACTGCGAATTGCTTGAATTCGGCGATCACGGCTTTGGCCGCCGCCGCGACGAGCTTCTCGCCGGCTTCGGGGCTGGCCTGCGACGGATCGGAGCCGATGCGCCCGTCGGGAAAGCGGCGGCGATAATCCTCGGCGTCGGCGATCGGCCCGGTCGGCGCGATCTTGGGCGACATTTCCACGCGCTTGATTGCATCGGGATACGCGAAATAAGTGACGGAGACTTCGCTCGGCGTGGCGTGGCTGCCCTCGCCCACCGGGAATAACTGCCGGCATAGATCGCCGACGCCGGATAGTTCCCACCAGTTGCGCAGCATGCAGCGCAGCGGCGGGCGGGCCGGCGCGAACGTCACGCCGTGATAGATTTCCGAGAACGCCGCGTTGATGGTGGCGATGTTGCCGCCATGGCCGTTCAGCCAATAGATGCGTTCGAAGCCGTGGCGCGACAGGCTTTGCGCCCAATCGCTCATCGCCGCGATCATGGTGGAGGGGCGCAGCGTGATCGTGCCGGGAAAGCTCATATGATGCTGCGCCTGACCGACGCTGAATGTCGGGCCGACCAGGATGCCCGCCTCGTCTCCGGCGCGTCGCGCGATGATTTCCGGGCATAGCGCATCGGTGCCGAGCAAACCGTTCGGCCCGTGCTGCTCCGTCGAGCCGATGGGAATGAGGATGGCCTTCGACGTCGCGAGGTGCGCTTCGATTTCCGGCCAGGAGGAGAGATGGAGTTGCATGTTCCTTTTGTTCTCGTGCACTCACCCTTCGACAAGCTCAGGGTGAAGGGCGTTTGGTTGTCCCTCATGCTGAGCTTGCCGAAGCATGAGAGAAAGCGAATTGCTAATCTTTCAGCAGAGATGTCAGCTTCTCCAACGCCTTCTTCCACGCCGCGCGTTCGCGTTCGACGTCGGATTTGTTCGCGAGCTTGCCTACCTGCACATTGATCTGCGCCTTGCCGCCAGGTTTGGGATAGAAATTGATCTCCAGCCGCGCGGCGCCGTTCCATGCGGCGCGGAAATATTTATCCTCGGTCCGCGACGAAATCTTCAGCGCACCGGCCGGAAACCATTTCTTGCGCCGCTTGGCGTCGGCGGTCGCGGCATAAAGTGCAGCGACATCGCCCGCCACGGTTTTCGACACGCTGACGGAGAAGCCCGTCGCGGTCTGGTGCTTGTCACGTAGGCCACGCGCGCGCTCGTATTCCACCGTCACCATCTGGCGCCACCACGGACCGGCCCCGCCCGTCCTTGCGGCAAGTTTCACGATGCCCCCATGGTCGAGCTTGGACGCGCCCGCCTTGTCCAGCAAGGCGAACCACTGGTTCCAGGTCTTGCCGGTCTTGGCCATGACGGCATTGTCGGACATTGCCGGCACATATCCTCGGACCTGTCTTGCCATTGCGAATTTCCTTCCGCCGGCTTGCCCAGTGGCGTCTTGAAGCCTCGGCTCCGCTCCGCCACAATGGACCTAGAATAAGAGTAAATCGAAAGTCCAGGAAAGTGTCATGACCGATATCATATTGCCCGTATCGAAGGAATGGCGCGACCGCGCCTTCATCGGCGCCGCCAAATACGACGAGATGTACGCCCGTTCGATCGCCGATCCGGAGGGCTTTTGGCGCGACCAGGCCGCGCGGCTCGATTGGATCAAGCCTTTCACCAAGGTGAAGAACGTCTCCTGGGACCCGGACAATCTGTTCATCAAATGGTTCGAGGACGGCACGCTGAACGTCACGTCGAACTGCATCGACCGCCACCTGCCCGCCCATGCGGGCCGCGTCGCGATCATCTGGGAGGGCGACGATCCCGGCCAGTCCAAGACCATCACCTATCAACAACTGCACGACGAGGTTTGCCGCTTCGCCAATGTGCTGCGCCGGCATGGCGTCAAGAAAGGCGACCGCGTCACCATCTATCTGCCGATGATCCCCGAAGCGGCTTACGCGATGCTGGCCTGCGCGCGCATCGGCGCGGTGCATTCGGTGGTGTTCGCCGGCTTTTCGCCCGACAGTCTGGCGAACCGCATCCTCGATTGCGCCTCGACGGTCGTTATCACCGCCGACGAAGGCTTGCGCGGCGGCAAGACCGTGCCCTTGAAGGTCAACACCGATCTGGCGTTGACCCAATGCCCGGACGTGCGCCATGTGATCGTCGTGCGCCGCACCGGCAAGCACGAACTGATGCATCCCGGCCGCGACGTCTGGTATCACGAAGCGGCGGCGCAGGTGACGGCCGAGTGCGCGCCGGTGGAGATGAATGCGGAGGATCCGCTGTTCATCCTTTACACCTCGGGCTCGACGGGAAAGCCCAAGGGCGTGCTGCACACGACGGCAGGCTATCTGCTCTACACCGCGTTCACGCACCAGATTGTGTTCGATTACCACCAGGGCGAAATCTATTGGTGCACCGCCGACGTCGGCTGGGTGACGGGCCACAGCTATATCGTTTACGGGCCGCTGGCGAACGGCGCCACCACGCTGATGTTCGAGGGCGTGCCGAACTATCCGACGGCCTCGCGCTTCTGGGAGGTGATCGACAAGCACAAGGTCAACATCTTCTACACGGCGCCTACCGCGATCCGCGCGCTGATGCGCGACGGCGAAGCGCCGGTGAAAAAAACCTCGCGTGCTTCGCTGCGTCTACTCGGCAGCGTGGGCGAGCCGATCAATCCGGAAGCGTGGCTGTGGTATCACCGCGTCGTCGGCGACGGCCGCTGCCCCATCGTCGATACCTGGTGGCAGACGGAGACCGGCGGCATCTTGATCTCGCCGCTGCCCGGCGCGACGGACCTCAAGCCCGGCTCCGCGACCAAGCCCTTGTTCGGCATCCGGCCGCAGATCGTCGACGCGGCCGGCACGCCGCTCGAAGGCGCGGCCAGCGGCAATCTGGTGCTGCTCGATTCCTGGCCGGGCCAGATGCGCACCGTCTATGGCGACCACGAGCGCTTCGTGAACACGTATTTCCGGACCTATCGCGGCAAGTACTTTACCGGCGACGGCTGCCGGCGCGACGAGGACGGCTATTACTGGATCACCGGGCGCGTCGACGACGTGATCAACGTCTCCGGCCACCGGCTCGGCACGGCGGAAGTGGAGTCCGCGCTGGTGGAGAACAGCAGGGTCGCGGAAGCCGCCGTGGTGGGCTTCCCGCACGACGTTAAGGGACAGGGCATTTACGCCTTCGTCACGTTGAAAGCGACCGAGCAAGGATCTGACGCGCTGAACGATGAGCTGAAACAGTTCGTATCGCAGCACCTATCGGCGATCGCCAAGCCGGACGTGATCCAGTTCGCGCCGGGATTGCCCAAGACGCGCTCGGGCAAGATCATGCGGCGCATCCTGCGCAAGATCGCGGAAGGCGACACGACCAATCTGGGCGACACCTCGACCTTGGCCGATCCGGCCGTGGTGAACGATCTGGTCGAGCACGCCAAGCGCACGCCTTAGTATCCTTTGGAATACTCCTCCATCGCCTTGGCCATCTCGATGTCTTTCTGGGTGACCCCGCCCGCGTCGTGGGTGGAAAGCGTCACCTCGATCTTGTTGTAGACGTTGAACCATTCGGGATGGTGGTCGAGCTTTTCCGCCAGCAGCGCCACCCGCGTCATGAAACCGAATGCCCGGTTGAAATCCTGGAACTTGAACAGCCGGGCGATGGCGTCGCGGCCACTGGCCTCGCGCCATTCGGGAAATTCCCGTAAAAAGGCGGCTCGGGCGGCGGCATCGAGTTTATTCATGCTGCTTGCTCCTTTGGGCTAGGGGCCATGGACTGGGCCGGTATCGAAGCACCTTCTCTCGACGAGATCGAGCACCTTGCACGCGAGGCCTATGCCAAGCTGCCGGAGAAATTCCGCGCCTTGTGCGGCGACGTCCCGTTCGTGGTGCAGGAATTTCCCAGCGACGAGGTCATGCGCGACCTCGACCTCGAATCGGAATTCGACCTTCTGGGCCTTTACCAGGGCTCGACCCTGGCCGACCGGGTCGGCAACCATGGCCGTCCGGAGCCGACCATGATCTTCCTCTATCGCCGGGCGATTCTCGATTATTGGGCGGAGCATCACATCGCGCTGGGCGCTCTCGTGCGCCATGTGATCGTGCACGAGATCGGCCACCATTTCGGCCTGTCGGACGACGACATGGAAGCGATCGAGGAAGGGGACTGACTTTTATTTCAGCCGATACGCCTTCTCTGCCCGGTAGATGCTGCCGTTGGGCGTGAGTTGGCTGGAATAGAGAATGAACCCGGCGACGGCGAAGGGCACGCCGGCGTACAGCGCGTGGTCGGCGAGGAAATCAAACACATGACCGTTCTGGGTTCCCTTCAGCTTGGCGAGGCTGACGTGCGGCGTGTATTTGCGGCCGTCCGCCTCCAGGCCGATGCGCTGCAACACGCTTTCGATCTTGCGTTGCAGATGGAGGAGCGCCTCGTTGGCCGCCACGCCCGCCCATAAAGCATGGGGATGCTTGCCGCCGAACGAACCCACGCCTTTCAATTCCACCGAAAAAGCCGGCGCGGATATCGTCGCCAGAGCGTCGTCGATGGCGGCCGCGTCGCGCCCGTCGACCTCGCCGATGAAGCGCAACGTCAAATGCAGCTGATCGCGCGTCTGCCAGCGCGCGCCCGGCACACCGGACTGCAAGGCCAAGAGCGACTGCGCCACATCGTCGGGGAGTGCGAGGGCAACGAATAGCCTCATCGCCTGAGCCTCAGCCTTTCGAGCGGCAGGGAATTGCGGAAGATCGTCGCGGTCGCCACGTAGCAGAGCCCTCCGGCAAGGATTGCAAGCCCGAGCATGGCTTCGTCGCGCATCAGCCCCGGATGCAGCCCGAGGTTTCCACCCAGTTCCGCGCCGGCAAGCGCCCCTATGCCGACCGCTGCCGCTGCGATGATCGTTGGCGCCAAAGCGCGCCGGAAGTCGCGGTTGATAGCCAGCAACGAGCGGCGCTTTGCCATCCATGCCAGCATCCCGACATTGGCCCAAGCGCCAAACGCCGTGCCGAGTGCGATACCCACGATGCCGAAGCGCAGCCCCCAGACCAGCACCACTTTCAGCGCGACGTTGAGGACGACCGCCAGCAGAGTGGCGCGCGCCGGGCTTGCCGTGTCGTGGCGCGCATAGAATGTGGCCGAAACGATGCGCACTAGCACGAAGGCGGGCAGCCCCACGCCGTAGGCGGCGATAGCCGCCGCGGACATGCCGGCGGCGATAAGATCGGATGCGACGTGCGGAAACAACCCGCGCATGATCGTCATCGGCACGGTGAAGAAAGCGGCGGCGAACGGCAAGGTCAGGAAAAGCACGAGTGCCCCGGCGCGGTTCTGCGCCGCGTTTGCGCCGGCTAGGTCGTTCTTCGCCAGAAGATTGGACATCTCCGGCAGCAGCACCGTCCCCATCGCGATGGCGAGCACACCCGTGGGCAGTTGGTTGACGCGGTCCGCATAATACAGGGCGGTCGGACCGTTCGGCAGGAAGCTCGACAGGATCGTGTCGATGAACACGCTGATCTGGATGCTGGCGGAACCGATGGTCGCCGCTCCCAATGCCCAGAGGAATTCCCTCACCTGCGGCGTCCAGCGCGGAATGCGGATATGCAGCCTGAGATGGCTTCTAGCTGCGGCCCAGGCGATGAATCCGAGCTGTACGGCGCCGCCCAGGAATACGCCCCAAGCGGCGGCATAGGCGGCATTCGGAAACCAGCGCGCGAGGAGAAGCGTCGCCATCATCGCGACATTGAGCAGGATCGACCAGGCGGCGGCGGCGGCGAATTTCTCCACCGCATTCAGCATCGCCGAAAGCTGCACGGAGGAAACCGTCATGATCAGATAGGGAAAGGTGATGCGAGTGAGCGCCGTGGCGAGGTCGAACTTCGCGGGATACGCGCTGAAGCCTGGCGCCAGGGCGGCGATGACATAGCGCATTCCCACCAGCGCCGCGATCAACAGGACAAGCTGCGCCACGATTTGCCAGGAATAGACCGCATCGGCGAAGCGATCCGCCGCTTCGGGTCCTTCCTGGGTCCGCAATTTCGCGAACCGCGGCAGAAAGGCGGCATTGAAGGCGCCCTCGCCGAAAATCGCCCGGAAATTGTTCGGCAGCCGAAACGACACCATGAAGGCATCGGACATCGGACCGGCGCCCAGCACGAAGTTCATGATGATGTCGCGCATGAAGCCCGTCACGCGCGAGAGGGCGGTATAGCCGGCGACGGTGAGAAGGCGTTTGAACATTATGGTTTTTGTCACAATTGCGCGAATCTGTCTGCAGAATCCCGCACTGGCGGACGTTTTGAAAGGCACACGTCTTGATACTGCGGCTCCAAGGCACGATATTAAGGTGCGTTGCGGCTCTTTAGGGCCGAAAGGAAGGATTCTCCATGGCGGACTTCGACAATCGGATCATTCGCGGCCAGACGGCCGAAGCCGGCGTCATCGACGCAGGGCTGCGCGCCTACATGTTGCGCGTCTACAACTACATGCTGGTGGGCCTGGTCCTGACGGGACTGACCGCCTATGGCGTCTATTCGGTGTCGGTCACCACCGACCCGGCCATTGCCGCGGCGACGCTGAAAAACGGCGTGATGCTGACCAGCTTCGGCGTGACGCTCTTCGCCACGCCGCTGAAATGGTTGTTCATGCTGGCTCCGTTGGGCGCCGTGCTCTACATCAACGCCCGTCTGCAGAAGATGAGCGTGGGCGGGGCGCAATCGGCGTTCTGGATCTTCGCCGGCCTGATGGGCGTGTCGTTTTCGACCATCTTCATGGTCTATGCGACCGCCAGTATCGCCCAGGTGTTCTTCATCACGGCGGCGGCGTTCGGCGGCCTCAGCCTTTACGGCTACACCACCAAGCGCGATCTTTCGCCCTTCGGCTCGTTCCTGATCATGGGCGTGTGGGGCGTCCTGATTGCCATGATCGTGAACATCTTCCTGCAGTCGCCGATGATGATGTGGGTCATGTCGGTCGCCGGCGTCGGCATCTTTGCCGGGCTTACGGCCTACGATACCCAGCGCATCAAGGAGATGTATTCCGTCGGCGACGACGGCACGCTGGCGGCCAAAAAGTCGATCATGGGCGCGCTGGCGCTCTATCTCGACTTCATCAACATGTTCCAGTTCCTGCTTTTTCTGATGGGCGGCCGCCGCTAGGCACGTCCTAAATTCAAGGCGAAAGGCCCCGGTGGCGACATCGGGGCCTTTTCGTTTGCCGGCCAAACGCCATGCCGCCCGCGCATCGCAGGTTTGCAGAATGTCGCAGCATTGATTCTCTTAAATATTTTTCAGAATAAGTCACGAAAGCGCCACGATTGGACCACCCCATGGCCTCACTCGGCGACCAAGTTCCGCCTGTCGGCTGGTCCGAACTGATGGACTGTCCTGAGACTTTTCAAGCCCCCCAGCCCCCAAGTCCGGGGCGGACCTGATCGGCCAGTCGACTTCTTCCCTTTCCCTTCAATATCCAATTCTTCGCATGAACGCGGCCATTTGACCGAAGGCGCCGCCGACGGCCCCGGTGAGGATGCAGATGCCCGTGCCCATGGCCAGCATCGCCGCCTCGGTGTCGCCGAGCAGCACGGACAGCGCGATGGCCGGCACGATGCAAACTCCGCCGGCGACCGCCCCGCCCAGCGCGCCGACCGCATAGCCCCGGCCGTAATCCATCCCGTAGAGATAGCCGGCGCACGCGGAGATCATCATGCGGCCGAACATGAAGAGATGGATCGCGACCCAAGGGAAGAAATAGCCCGCCAGGGACAAGGCGATTTGCAGGACCGTCCCGGCAATCGCCGCGCGCCGCAGAATACCGGCGTCGATCATGGCATTTCCTTTCCTTTTCCCCCGTCAATGTCCCATTCGTAACCTTTTCGGGGTTGCGAGCCAAAGGCGATTTCTCTAAGGGGATTCCAACCACCTTTCCGCCGCATGCCTCCATGATCGAAATCGAAGGACTGACCAAACGCTTCGGTGCCGTGACGGCGGTGGCCGGCCTTAGCCTTAGGGTCGGCAAAGGCGAGGTCCTGGGCTTTCTCGGCCCCAACGGGGCGGGCAAATCCACGACCATGAAAATGGTGACGGGTTACCTCGCCCCCAGCGAAGGCAAGATCCGCGTCTGCGGTCACGATATCGAAACGGACATCATCGCCGCGCAGGCCTCGATCGGCTATCTGCCCGAGGGCGCGCCCTCCTACGGCGACATGACGGCGCGCCAGTTCCTGGCCTTCATCGCGGAAGTGCGGGGGTTCAAAGGCGCGGAGGCGAAGGCGCGGGTGAGCGGCGCGGTGGAGAAAACCCAGATCGCACCCGTCCTCGACCAGCCCATCGAGACCCTGTCCAAGGGCTTCAAGCGCCGCGTCGGCCTGGCGCAGGCGATTCTGCACGACCCGCCGGTGCTGATCATGGACGAGCCGACCGACGGACTCGATCCCAACCAGAAGCATTCCGTGCGCGCGCTGATCCGCGCCATGGCGGCGCAGAAAGCCATCATCATCTCGACGCATCTGCTGGAGGAAGTGGAGGCGATCTGCACCCGCGCGGTGATCATCGACCGGGGCGCCATCGTCGCCGACGGCACGCCGGCGGAACTGCTGGCGCGTTCGCGCTATCACAATGCCGTCACCGTGGTGCTGCCCGAAGGCGAGGCGAACGCGGCGGCGGCCAAGCTCAAGGCGCTCAGCTCGGTGGCCGGCGTCGACAAGAACGCGCGGCCCGACGGTACGGTGCTGCTCACCGCCTTTCCCAAAAGCGGCGCATTGCTGATCGAGGCCGTGAGCGCGCTGGCGATGAGCGAAAAGTGGAGCGTCAAGGAGATGTACGCCGAGCCCGGCCGGCTGGACGAAGTCTTCCGCGCCATCACCACCGACGACGCCCTGCGGGCGAAGGCGGCAAAAGCATGAACCACGTCCTTCCCATCTTCAAGCGCGAGTTCGCCGCTTATTTCGCGACGCCGCTGGCCTACGTCTTCATCGTGATCTTCCTGTTCGCGATGGGCGTCTTCACCTTCTATGTAGGCCATTTCTACGAAAACGGGATCGCCGATCTGACGGTATTCTTCGGCTTCCATCCCTGGCTCTATCTGTTCCTGGTGCCGGCCATTTCCATGCGGCTGTGGGCGGAAGAGCGCAAAAGCGGCACGATCGAACTGCTGCTCACCCTGCCTGTGCCGCTGTGGGCGAGCGTCGTCGGCAAATATCTGGCGGCCTGGGCCTTCACGGGAATCGCGCTGCTGCTCACTTTCCCGATCTGGCTGACCGTCAATTTTCTGGGCGAGCCCGACAACGGCGTGATCCTGGCGAGTTACATCGGCAGCTTCCTGATGGCGGGCGGTTACCTTGCCATCGGCGCCTGTGTTTCCGCCGCGACCGCCAACCAGGTCATCGCCTTCGTGGTGAGCGTGGTCGTCTGCTTCCTGTTCACGGTATCGGGCGCGCCGCTGGTGCTCGATTTCTTCCGCGGCTGGGCGCCGCTGCCGCTGATCGACGCCGTCGCGTCGTTCAGTTTCCTCACCCATTTTTCGTCCATCACGCAGGGCGTGATCGATTTGCGCGACGTGGTGTTTTTCGGCTCGCTGATCGCGCTGTTCCTAGCGGCGAACGTCGTGATCGTCGACCTATCGAAGAGCCGGTGACGCCATGAAGCCGCTCTCCCGCCGCGTCTATGCCATCGCCGCCATCGTACTGGCCGCCGTCCTTTTCGTCGGCGTCAACATCGCCGTCGACGCTTCGATCACCACCGCCCGTCTCGACCTGACCGAGGCCGGCCGTTTCACCCTTTCGCACGGCACGCGCCACATCATCGCGGGCCTGCAGGAACCGATCACCCTGAAATTCTTCTATTCGAAGAAGGTGGCCGCCGATTACGCCGAGACCCGCGCCTACGCCGACCGCGTGCGCGACTTGCTCCACGAATACGCCGCGCTGAGCCACGGCAAGATCATCCTGGAAGAGGTCGATCCGGAGCCCTATACGCCGGCAGAAGACGAGGCCACCTCGGACGGGCTCACCGCGGCGCCGACCAATTCCGGCGACGCGGTCTATTTCGGCCTGGCCGGCACCAATCGTATCGACGGCAAGGAAGTCATTCCCTACTTCACGCCCGATCGCGAGGCATACCTTGAATACGACCTGTCCTCGCTGATCTACCGCCTGGCGACGCCCAAGAAGCCCAAGCTCGCGATCGTCACGAGCCTGCCGCTGGACACCGGCATCGGCGGCCTGCAGGCGGTCATGCAGGGCACATCGCAGCCCTTCGCCGCCTATCAGGAACTGGCCCAGACCTACGATACCACCATGCTCGGGGCGAATTTCACCGCCATTCCCGAGGGTACCGACGTGCTGATGATCGTCCAGCCCGGCGAATTGAGCGATCAGCAGACCTACGCCATCGACCAGTTCGTGCTGAAGGGCGGCCGCGCGCTCGTCTTCGTCGATCCCTATTCGGAGTTGGCCGCGAGCGCCAACAGCGGCGAACCGTACAGTACGCCGCCGCAGACTTCATCCTCCTTGCCGCGTCTGTTCCAAGCCTGGGGCCTAGGTTTCTACGCCAACAAGGTGATCGGCGATCTGACGCTGGCGCAGCGCGTGCAGACCTCCCAGAGCGGCGAGCCGGCCCGCTACCCGGTTTGGCTGCATCTCGACCATGAGCGGTTCGACGCGCGCGATCCCATCACCGCGAACCTTCAGGTGCTCAATTTGGCGAGCGCCGGCGCGCTGTTCCCGCGCAAGGACGCGACCACGCATTTCGCGACCCTGGTCGTCTCGTCGGGGCAGGCTTCGCTGCTCGATGTGTCACAGATGCAAATGAATGCGCGGCCCGAGGATTTGATGGACGCCATCACGCCCGCCGGAAAACCGTTCGCCATCGCCGCGCGCGTCTCAGGCCCGGCCAAGACGGCATTCCCGGACGGCCCCCCCGGCGGCATCGGTGGAGCCGAGATCAAGAGCGCTGCGAACATCGACGTCGTGGTCATGGCCGACACCGACATTTTCGACAACCGCTTCTGGGTGCGCATCGGCACGCTCTACGGCAAACAGGTCGCGGCCCCTTTCGCCGACAATGGCGCCTTCGTGATGAACGCGGTCGAGAATCTAATGGGCTCGAGCGATCTGATCTCGCTGCGCACGCGGGCGACCGACGACCGGCCGTTCACCGTCGTGCGCGCGCTGCAGGCCCAGGCCGAGTCGCAGTATCAGCAGGAAGCGCAAGCCTTGCAGCAGCGCCTCACCGACGCCCAGCAGCGCCTACACGATTTGCAGCAGGGCCAGGGCGCCAAGGGCGATAATGTCGCGCTGACCCCGCAGCAGCAGGGCGAAATCGAACGCTTCAAGCGCGAACTGATCCAGACGCGCGAACAACTGCGCGAGGTCCAGCACAATCTGCGCAAGGACATCGACCTTCTGGGCGAGTTCCTCGCCTTCGTGAACATCGCCTTCGTGCCGCTTCTGGTTGCGGGCTTTGCGCTTGTGCTGGCCGCCTTGCGCCGCCGGCGCCGCGCGCGCGCCATTAAGATATGAGGGCGCGATGGACCTGAAAGCCCTTTTCTCCGATCCGCGCCGGCGCAATCTCGCCGTTCTAGCCGCTCTGGCGCTGGCCAGTGTGCTCCTGGCGGTGCTGGCGCTTGACCTGCGCGCGGCCGAGGTGGCGCCGAAATACCCGCCGCACGCCTTCTTCCCCGGCCTTGCCGGCAAGCTGGACGACGTCACGCGCATCCATATCGAATCCAAGAAGAACGGCGCCTTCGACGTGACCTTCGTGCCGATGAAGGGCTGGGTGCTGCCCGGCCGAAGCAATTATCCGGCTTCGTTCGAGGAAGTGCGCAAGACCCTCGTCGGGTTGGCGGCGCTGCAGACCATCGAGCCCAAGACCGCGCGCCCCGACTGGTTCCATTATATCGATCTCGACGCCCCGCCAAAAGGCGACGGCGTGGTGATATCCCTCAACGACGACAAAGGGCGCGTCCTGGCGACGCTGATCGTCGGCAAGAGCGAGGATATCGGCGACGACACGAACTTTGTAGGCCTGTTCGTGCGCAAGCCCGGCGAGACGCAAAGCTGGCTGGTCGGCAGCCCGTTTACCCCGCACGCCAGCCCATCCGACTGGCTGAAAAAGAACATCGTCGACGTGGATCGCGCCCGCATCCAGGAAGTCGACGTCCGGCCGTCGTCGGGACCCGCCTACACGGTCCGCCGGGACAAGCCGAGCGACCTGGATTTCAAACTTGCATTACTGCCGCGCGGCCGCGAGCTGGGCGATCCCAGCGGTCCCGACAATGTGGGCTCCGCGCTGACCGATTTCTCCTTCGATGACATACAACCCAGCGGAAATCTCGATTTCGACACTCAAGGCTGGCGCACCGTCACCAGGACCTTCGACGGGCTGATCGTCAGCGTGGACGTGGTCAAACAAGGGGCGGATACCTGGGCCCGGATTTACGCCGATGCCGCCCCCGGCAATCCCGACGCCGCCAAGGAAGCCCGCGATATCAACGCTTATGCGCAGGGCTGGGCCTACAAGCTGCCCGCTTTCAAGGGCGCTCAGTTCATGACCGCTCTCGACAGCCTGCTGAAACCGCTGGCGGCGAAAAAGGTCAAATAACAGAAGACTGAAAAGAGAAGCTAGCGGCCGTCCGTGTTCGCGAAACGTGTTTGAGATGCTCTGATGATCTTGTCACTGAGGTCCTGCCTGTAGCCCAAGCGATATGCTTGCGCGAAGCAGCGGTCGGCCTCGGCTTCGTCATTCATCGCTACAGCAAGCACGCCCATATTGTGGAATGGCAAGGGGCAGAGGCCGTCCATTTTGATTGCGAAATCCAGATGTATTCGGGCTGAGTCAAGCTCACCAAGTTGAATTTCAGCCGCACCAAGATTGTTGAACGCCAGCACTTCAGGATCCCTGGAATAGGTGCTTGAACCGAGCCAGACCAGATTCTTGATCCATGGCCTTCTGCGGACGTACGACAAGAATCGCTTGGAGTAGAATTTCGATTGGGGGTAGTCCTTCGCATTGAGAAGCCGCAATCCACGCAGCAAGTCCCTCCAGAAGAAACCCAATATGCGGCCAGGTATGAGGTAAGCAACAATCAAAGCGACGAGGGCGAAAGGCGAAAACCGAAAATGTACGAGAACAGTCACAAATAAGACGAGATACCCGCCAAGCATGGCGAAATACACGCCTTTATAAAGGGTCGTTCGAGTCATGGCTTCGGGTCTCTGTTGGGACGGTGCCCTAGCGGACCTTGTGAGTTAATACCGCATTCAATTGTATCATCAAACTATCCACACCTTCATGTCAAAAGGGTTGCTACGAAGCGCCAGCACCGCTAAACGATCCACTTAGCCTGCAATTCGGCCGGACCGGGCGCACCCAGCGCATGCGCCGGTTTGTGCGCGATCGGACGAAAAAATGGTATTGGGAATGAGATTTGAGTTTCACCTCCCCCATTGCGGGGAGGTCGATCCGGCGAAGCGGAGCGAAGCCGGATCGGGTGGGGGGAATGTCGATGGCGCAGTTGCCCCCCACCCGGCTCGCTACGCTCGCCGACCTCCCCGCATCGGGGGAGGTGAAGCATCGGTGCGAGGCGTTGATGCCTAAGCGGTCCGACATCCACACCGTTCTGATCATCGGCGCCGGGCCCATCGTCATCGGGCAGGCCTGCGAGTTCGACTATTCCGGCGCCCAGGCCTGCAAGGCTTTGCGCGCCGAGGGCTATCGCGTGGTGCTGGTGAATTCCAACCCGGCCACGATCATGACCGATCCGGGACTGGCCGACGCCACCTATATCGAACCGATCACGCCCGAGTTCGTGGAAAAGATCATCAAGCGCGAGCGCGTCAACGTTGCACCGGGAAAAGTCTTCGCGCTGCTGCCGACCATGGGCGGGCAGACCGCGCTCAACACCGCGCTCAGCTTGCGCAAGCGCGGCGTCCTGGAGAAGTACGATATCGAGCTGATCGGCGCCTCGGCCGCGGCCATCGACAAGGCGGAGGACCGCGAACTGTTCCGCCAGGCGATGATAAAGATCGGGCTCGACGTGCCGCGCGGCATCACGCTCAAGGGCTATCTGCGCCACAAGAAGGATTCGGCCGGCAATTTCCTCTACGACGACGAGAACAGTCCGGTGATGGAGCTGTCGCCGGAAGCGTTCACCCATGCGCTGCAGGCGCTCGACCATGTCGGTCTTCCCGCCGTGATCCGGCCCTCCTTCACGCTCGGCGGCACCGGCGGCGGCATCGCCTACAACCGCGAAGAGTTCTTCGAGATCGTCGAGCGCGGCCTGGACGCCTCGCCCACCAACGAGGTGCTGATCGAGGAATCCGTCCTCGGCTGGAAGGAATTCGAGCTGGAGGTGGTGCGCGACAAGGCCGACAACGCCATTATCATCTGTTCCATCGAGAACGTCGACCCGATGGGCGTGCACACCGGCGATTCCATCACCGTGGCTCCCGCCCTCACCCTCACCGACAAGGAATATCAGCGCATGCGCAGCGCCTCGATCGCGGTGCTGCGCGAGATCGGAGTGGAGACCGGCGGCTCCAACGTGCAGTTCGCGATAAACCCCGACGACGGGCGCATGGTTCTGATCGAGATGAACCCGCGCGTCTCGCGTTCCTCGGCGCTGGCTTCGAAAGCCACCGGCTTTCCCATCGCCAAGATCGCGGCCAAGTTGGCGGTCGGCTACACTCTCGACGAGCTGACCAACGACATCACCAAGGTCACGCCCGCCTCTTTCGAGCCGACCATCGATTACGTGGTGACCAAGATCCCGCGTTTTGCCTTCGAGAAATTCCCCGGCGCGGAGCCGCTGCTCACCACCTCGATGAAATCGGTCGGCGAAGTGATGGCCATCGGCCGCACCTTCGCGGAATCGCTTCAGAAGGCGCTGCGTTCGCTGGAAACCGGCCTCACCGGCCTCGACGAAATCCCGCTCGAGAACGACAAGAACACGATCCGCGCCGCCCTGGCGCGCGCCACGCCCGACCGGCTGAGGCTCGCGGCCCAAGCCATGCGCCACGGCTTTCCCTTCGACGAGATCGCGGCGATCACCAAATACGATCCCTGGTTCCTGCGCGAAATCGAGGCGATCCTAGCCGTCGAGGCCGAAGTGCGGGCGCACGGCCTGCCCGAGGACGCCGACGGGATGCGCCGGCTCAAGATGATGGGCTTTTCGGACGCGCGGCTGGCAAAGCTCAGCGGCAAGAAGGAAAACAAGGTCCGCGCCCTGCGCCAGGGGCTCGGCGTGCGGCCTGTCTTCAAACGCGTCGATACCTGCGCGGCCGAGTTCGCGGCGCTGACGCCTTACATGTATTCGACCTACGAAACGCCGGTCGGGGGCGTCGTGGAATGCGAAAGCAGGCCCACCGGCGCCAAGAAGATCATCATCCTGGGCGGCGGTCCAAACCGCATCGGCCAGGGCATCGAATTCGATTATTGCTGCTGTCACGCGGCCTTCGCCCTCTCGGAGCGCGGCTTCGAGACGATCATGATCAACTGCAACCCGGAGACCGTCTCCACCGATTACGACACATCCGACAGGCTCTATTTCGAGCCGCTCACCGCCGAGGACGTGCTGGAGATCGTCGCCAAGGAGCAGAAGGCGGGCACCCTGGCGGGGGTGATCGTGCAGTTCGGCGGCCAGACGCCGCTCAAGCTCGCCAACACCCTGGTCAAGGCCGGCGTTCCCATCCTCGGCACCAGCGCGGACGCGATCGATCTGGCCGAGGACCGCAAGCGTTTCCAGGTGCTGCTCAACGAACTCGGCCTCAAGCAGCCGCGCAACGCGACCGCGATGACGGCGGAGGAAGCCGTCGCGGCCGCGCGCGCCATCGGCTATCCGGTCATCCTGCGCCCCTCTTACGTGCTGGGCGGACGCGGCATGGTGGTGGTGGCCGACGAGGAACAGTTGAAGGCCACGCTCCAGTCGGGCGAACTGTTCCGTATCTCCGGTAAAAATCCGGTGCTGATCGACGGCTTCCTGCATCGCGCCATCGAAATCGACGTTGACGCCATCGCCGACCACACCGGCGAGGTCTTCATCGCCGGCATCATGGAGCATATCGAGGAAGCGGGCGTGCATTCCGGCGATTCCGCCTGCGCCATCCCGCCCCATTCGCTGGGCCGCGCCATGGTGGCGGAAATCGAACGGCAGACCATCGCGCTCGCCCGCGCCCTGAAAGTCCGTGGACTGATGAACGTGCAGTACGCCGCCCAGGGCAGCGATCTCTACGTGCTGGAGGTCAATCCGCGCGCCAGCCGCACCGTGCCGTTCGTCGCCAAGGCGATCGGGTTGCCCGTGGCGGCGATCGCCGCGCGGGTGATGGCCGGCGAGACGCTCGCCAGCGTGCCGCACACCGCTGCGTTGTCGAGCCGTATCTGCGTCAAAGAAGCGGTGCTGCCGTTCGCGCGCTTTCCCGGCGTCGACACCATCCTCGGTCCCGAGATGCGTTCCACCGGCGAGGTCATGGGCCAGGACGAAAGCTTCGGCCGCGCCTTCGCCAAGAGCCAGATCGGCGCCGGGCTGAAGCTGCCGCTGGCCGGTCATGTCTTCATGTCGGTGCGCGACGCCGACAAGGATGACGCCGTCAAGCCGGCGCGGGCGCTGATCGCCATGGGCTTCGAGATTTTGGCGACTCGCGGCACCGCCAGGGTGCTGGAGGCGGCCGGGCTTGCGGTCCGGCACATCAACAAGGTGCTCGAAGGGCGCCCGCATGTGGTCGACGCGATCAAGAACGGCGAAGTGCAGCTTGTCTTCAACACCACCGACGGCGCGCTGGCGCTGGCGGACTCCGCCTCGATTCGGCGCACGGCGCTGACGATGAAAGTCCCCTATTACACGACCATGGCGGGGGCGGCGGCCGCCACCGAGGCCATAGCCGCTTTGCGCACGGGCTCTCTTGAAGTCGCCCCACTCCAGTCTTACAGTTTAGCCGCGCCCGCCCTAAGCGTGGGTAAAAAAGTCCAAACGTGACAAGGGATTAGGGCAAACTCCGCGACTTTCGCATCTGGCTGTGTTGCCTGCGCAAGGTGGGGCGGAGCGGTTGTGCCATTAACGGGATTGTTGGTGACATGGAACGCATACCTATGACCGCCGCGGGCTACAAAGCCCTGGAAGAAGAGATCAATCTGCTCAAGACGGTCGAGCGTCCGGCGATCACCAGGATGATCTCGGAAGCACGCGCCCACGGCGACCTGTCGGAGAATGCCGAATATCACGCGGCCAAGGAGCGCCAGGCGTTCATCGAAGGCCGCGTCATCGAGCTGGAGGATAAGTTCGGCCGCGCCGAAGTGATCGACGTTTCCAAATTGTCCGGAACGACGGTGAAATTCGGAGCGACCGTCACCCTCTCCGACGAGGATACCAAGGAACGGCGCACCTACCAGATCGTCGGCGATATGGAGGCGGACGCCAAGAAAGGCCGCATCTCCATCTCCTCGCCCATCGCGCGCGCCCTTATCGGCAAGAGCAAGGGCGACACGGTGGAAGTCGCCGCTCCCGGCGGTGCGCGGTCCTACGAAATCCTGAAGGTCGAATGGGTCTGAACGGCGCTTATTTGCCGTCCCCGTGTTTAGGCAGAAGTTTCTCGATGGCGTCGAGATAGGCGACGAAGGCGGTGCGGCCCTTCTCCGTCAGCGCGACACGCGTCAACGGCTTGCGGCCGACGAAAGTCTTGGAGATGGTGACGTAGCCCGCCTCTTCCAGCTTGCGCAGATGAACCGACAGATTGCCGTCGCTCGCCTGCAGCCTGGCCTTCAGTTCGTTGAACTCCGCGAACCCGCTGCCCGACAGATACGCCATGACTCCGAGGCGCAAGCGTCCGTGGATGACGTCGTCGATGGCGGTGATGTCGAACTCGGCCATGACGTCCTCAGCGGGATTCTTCGAACATCATCTTGAGGCCCGGCACTGCAAGCGACAGAAGCAGGGCCGTGCCCCAGACCAGGAGCTGCCTTTGATCGCCGGTCAGCGCGGCGGTCGCTAGTGTCGACGCGAACGCGACGATGGAGGCGGCAAACATCCAGGGTCGACGCGCCAGTGCGCCGGCGATAAACCAAGCGGAGCCATAAAATGCCATCGTGGCCGGTGCATACATGTTCTGCACCCCTGGGTTATGGCTCACGTCGGCAATGATCGCGATGGTGGCGATAGTTACAAAAATACCCATGGCGCACCCGACCCACGTCATCCCAAAAGCCAGGTTTGACGCGCTGGAACGAGCCCCTGCACTCTTTGCGCGGAACGTACGCACGAAGAGAACCAGCCACAGGACCGCGAAGAATATCGACGCGCCTTGCCAAAGGTGGCCGCTCTGCTCCACGGGAATGGGCAGCCAATCGGCCAACATGGCCCACTGTACGAAGCACACCACCCCGTAGATAAGGCCCGCCGCGGCGAGAAACGTCCCGCCGATAATCGAGCCGCGGCTGCCTTTCTCTGCGAGTTGGCGCATGTAGGAAATATCGTCTCTGATGTCGGACATGGGCTGGACCTCCAAATTGTGTCCTATCCATATCACGATGTACTTTGATTTGCAAAGTGCTTTATTATGCGTCAAATAGGCCCATTGGGCTGCACCTCGGCCGCAGCGCAAGAATTTGAACGGATTGCACCTTTCAATTCTTCCGCGTCCTGTCACTCTTGCTTCGCAATTCAAGCGAGGGGACCTGTGAACACGCCATCCGCCACCAAACGCGTAACCGAACTCACCGTCCGCGGGCTCATCCTTGGTGTTCTCATCACCATCGTTTTCACGGCGGCAAACGTTTATCTCGGCCTGAAGGTTGGGCTGACCTTCGCCACCTCCATTCCCGCGGCCGTGATCTCGATGGCCGTGCTGTCGGCCTTCAAGAACTCGTCCATCCTGGAAAACAACATCGTGCAGACCGTCGCCTCGGCGGCGGGCACGCTGTCTTCCATCATTTTCGTGCTGCCGGGATTGCTGATCGTGGGCTGGTGGACGGGATTTCCGTTTTGGACTTCGTTCTGGATCAGCGCTTCGGGCGGCGTGCTGGGCGTGCTGTTCACGATCCCATTGCGCCGCGCGATGGTGACGACCTCCGACCTGCCCTATCCGGAAGGCGTGGCGGCGGCGGAAGTCCTCGAAGTCGGCGATCAGGCGCGACAAGCCGCGGGCGGTCATGCGTCGTCCGACGCAAACGAAGGCTTGGTCGCGGTGATCTATGGCACGATTGCCTCGGCCGGCTTGGCGATTTTCGCGGCGACGCGTGTCATGGCGGGCGAAGTGACCGGCTTCTTCCGGCTAGGCTCCACTTCGGCCAGCGGCTACGACATGTCGTTTTCGCTAGCGCTGCTGGGCGCCGGCTATCTCGTGGGCCTTTCGGTCGGTATGGCGATGTTGCTCGGCCTGCTGATCGCCTGGGCCGGAGCGGTTCCGATCCTGACCGCACTCAATCCCTTTCACGGCGGATCGCTCAACGATTACGTGACCGGGATCTGGTACCACAATGTGCGCTTCATCGGCGCGGGCGCCATCGCCGTGGCCGCGATCTGGACATTGTCGAAGCTGGCCGGGCCGTTGGTGCGCGGCGTGGTCTCGACCATGGCGGCGTCGCGCGGAAAGAAAGGCGCGACGGATTTGCGCGACGTCGATATGTCGCCGTTTTGGATCGTCGTCCTCGCGGTCGTCTGCCTGATCGTGATCGCCTGGCTGCTGCAGACATTCCTCGGCACCACGCCGCTCGCGAGCCAGACATCGGATTTGGTGTTCGCCGCCGTACCGTTCATTTTCGTGGGCGGATTCCTGGTGGCGGCGATTTGCGGCTACATGGCGGGATTGATCGGCGCTTCCAACTCCCCGCTCTCCGGGGTCGGGATTCTGGCCATCCTGTGCTGCGCCGTATTGCTGATCGCGGTAGCCCATCCGGGAGCCGAGACGCGCAGCGCGCTGGTCGCCTATGCCCTGTTCGCCACCTCCATCGTGTTCGCCATCGCCACCATCTCCAATAACAACCTGCAGGACCTCAAGACCGGCCAGCTGGTGGGCGCGACGCCCCGCGCCCAGCAATGGGCGCTGATCGTCGGCGTGATCGCGGGCGCCGCCGTGATCCCGCCGGTGCTGAATCTGCTCGCCCACGCTTACGGCTTCGCGGGCGCGCCGCGCCTGGCAAGTGCGGTGGCCAAGCCCTTGGGGGCGCCGCAGGCGAATCTGATCTCGGCGCTGGCGCAAGGCGTCATCGAAGGGAAGCTCGATTGGGGAATGATCGGCCTGGGCGGCGTGCTCGGCGTGGCGCTGGTCGTGCTGGACGAATTCATGGCGGCGCGCAAATGGCTGCGCCTGCCGCCGCTCGCGGTCGGCATCGGCATCTATCTGCCGATGTCGGCGACCTTGCCGGTGGTGATCGGATCCGTGATCGGGCATCTCTACGACCGCTGGGCCGCGCGCGGAAAGGCGCCGGAGCATGCCAAGCGGCTGGGCGTGCTGGTGGCCTCGGGCATGATCGTGGGCGAGAGCCTATTCGGCGTGGTGCTGGCGGGATTGATCGTGGCCTTTGCGACCGATGCGCCGCTGGGGTTGGTGGCGGAAGCTTATGCGCCTGCGCCTTATGTCGGCCTGGCCGCGTTCGCCGCGCTGATTTTGCTGCTGTACAGCTGGATGATGCGCCGGGCGGCCGTCAACCGGGGCGGCGGTGCGTAAAACCGTTCCAAACCAGGGCGCGCGGACATATTCCTCGCGCCCTTGCCGCGGTAGCGCTTTGCTTTGGGCCGTATGGCCTTATACTGCCCATGGATTCAAGCGGCCCGACCCATGGCGAACATCGCGCTTGTAGATGACGACAAGAACATCCTGACTTCGGTCTCCATGCTGCTGGAGCAGGAAGGCTATGTCGTCCACACCTTCACCGATGGCGTTTCCGCGCTGACCGCGCTCAGCGCCTCGCCGCCGGACCTCGCCATCCTCGACATCAAGATGCCGCGCATGGACGGACTGGAGCTGCTGCGCCGCCTGCGGCAAAGCGCCGATCTGCCCGTGATTTTCCTCACCTCGAAGGACGAGGAAATCGACGAGCTGATGGGCCTCAATGCCGGCGCCGACGATTACATCCGCAAACCGTTTTCGCAGCGGCTGCTGCTGGAGCGCGTGAAGGCCGTGTTGCGCCGCGCCGAATCGCACAAGGGCGACGCCGTCGGTCCGGAAGGAAAAAAGGAAGCGTTGGTGCGCGGCAAGCTGGCGCTCGATCCGCAGCGCCACGAATGCACCTGGGAGGGCAAGGCGGTGCGGTTGACCGTCACCGAATTCCTCATCCTGCAGTGCCTGGCGCAGCGGCCCGGTTTCGTCAAAAGCCGCGACAGCCTGATGGACGCCGCCTACGACGATCAGGTCTATGTCGACGACCGCACGATCGACAGCCACATCAAGCGCCTGCGCAAGAAGTTCAAGCAGATCGACGACAGCTTCGAGGCGATCGAAACGCTATACGGAGTCGGCTACCGCTATCGTGAGACGTAGTAACCCGACACTTGCCGGCGGTCTCCTGAGCGGGCTGCCGAAGGCGAGCCTCGTCGCATGACGATGTACGATTATACGCGCCCATCGCGCCATTCCAGGCTGCGGCTGCGCATCATCGTCATCAACATCGTCGTTTTTCTGTTCCTGGTCGCCGGCGTGCTGGCGGTGCAGTCCAGCCGCGAGGGCCTAGTCGACGAACGGCTCACCGGCGTCGACGAACAAGCCCGCATCGTGGCTAATACGCTGGCGGAATACGCCACGACCAGCGACACGCGCTCGCTCAACGTCACCGACGCGGCGCCGCTGCTGCGCGAACTATTGGCGCCCACGCGGTTGCGCGCGCGGCTGTACGATACCAACGGCGACCTCGTGATGGATACGCGCAATCTCTTGGCGCGCAACATCGTGCAGATCGCGGAGCTGCCGCCGATCGACGATTGGAGCCGTTTCAAGATGGCCGTCAGCCGCTTCTACGACGGCCTGATCGGCGTGCGTCCGTTTGCCAAGCTGGAACCCTATTTCGAAGCGGGCAAGGACGGACGCGTTTATCGCGAGGTCGACCTCGCGCTGCAAGGCGACGCCGCCTCGGCCGAGCGCGTCGACGAGCAGAACAAGCTCGTCCTCTCCGTGGCCGTGCCGGTGCAGCGCTTCAAGGCCATCTACGGCGTGCTGTTCGTTTCCACCGAAGGCGGGGACATCGACGACATCCTGCGCCAGGAGCGCGCGACGCTGATCTTGTATTTCGCGCTGGCTTTCGCCGTGATGCTGGGTTCCGGCCTCTATCTTTCGGGCACCATCGCCGACCCGATGCGCAGGCTCGCCGAGGCAGCCGACCGCGTGCGGCGCGGACGCGGCGGCCGCGAGACGCTTCCCGACATCTCGGACCGTAACGACGAAATCGGCGATCTTTCGCAAAGCCTTTCGGCCATGACGCGCGCGCTCTACGACCGCATCGACGCCATCGAACGCTTCGCGGCCGATGTGGCGCACGAGTTGAAAAACCCTCTGACGTCGCTGAAGAGCGCCGTGGAAATGTTCTCGCGGGCGACAGACGACGAATCCCGCACGCGGCTGATGAACATCGTGCGCGCCGACGTCAAGCGCATCGACAGGCTGATCACCGACATCTCCGACGCCTCGCGTCTCGACGCGGAACTGAGCCGGGAGTCCGTCGAGCCCGTCGACATCGCCCGCTTGCTCGAAACCATCGCCGAAGTCTACCGCTTCATGGAACTGCCCCATGAGGTGACGCTCGCGCTCGACCTTCGCCTGCCGCCGGAAGCGATCGTGATGGGCCGCGACGAGCGGCTGGGACAGGTCGTGCGCAATCTCATCGACAACGCCGTCTCGTTTAGCCCCGAAGGCGGCGTCGTGACCGTCTCGGCGTGGGTTGAAGGTTTCACGCTGCACATCACGGTGGAGGACAACGGCCCCGGCATTCCGCCCGACAATCTCGAAACCGTTTTCGAGCGCTTCTATACCGAGCGTCCGTCCGAGCAGGGCTTCGGCAAAAACTCCGGTCTCGGTCTTTCCATCGCGCGGCAGATCGTCACCGGTCTGAACGGGCGCATCTGGGCGGAGAACCGCAAAACAGGCGGGGCGCGCTTCGTCGTGCAGCTGCCATGGGCGCACCCGCAATGACGCAAAAGGCGAGTTCCAATATCCATGCAACCTGTGTGCGAATGGACGGCGCCGGCGCCGCGTTTGGGGCGCCGCGGGATGCAGGCGTGCTCCTGCTCGGCAAAAGCGGCGCGGGCAAATCCGACCTTGCGCTGCGGCTGATCGCGCTGGGGGCCGTGCTCGTCGCCGACGATCGGACCGATATCATCGTTTGGCGCGGGAGGCTTTACGCCCGTGCGCCCGCGCGCCTTGCCGGCCTGATAGAGGTTCGCGGGGTCGGCATCATCGAGCTGCCGCATGCGCCCCGCGTCCGCATTGCCCTAGCCGTCGAATTGGGGGGGAACTCGGCTCGGCTCCCCGACCATCGCCGCTACCGCCCGCCGCCCGCCTTGGGACTGCCTGCGAAAGCGGCACCGCCGATCATCCAGATCGCGCCGTTCGAGGCCTCGGCGCCCGCAAAAATCGTTGCCGCTACGGCGGCTTGGGCGCGCGGCTTGTATCGCGACACGATCAACCCTACTTAAGGCTTTCCTCATGCGGCGGGGTTGATATCGTGCACCCTCCGAACGGACACAATCATGATCGGCATAGTTCTCGTCACTCACGGCCGCTTGGCTCAGGAATTCATTTCGGCGATGGAACATATGGTGGGCCCGCAGACACATCTGCGCGCGGTCTGCATCGGTCCAGAAGACGACATCGAACGGCGCCAGCGCGAGATCGCCGCAGCCGTGAAATCGGTGGATCTCGGCAAAGGCGTGGTGATCGCCACCGATATGTTCGGCGGCACCCCGTGCAACCTGTCGCTGACTCTGCTCGAAAAGGGCAAAATCGAAGTGCTGGCCGGGGTCAACTTGCCCAGCCTCATAAAGCTGGTCGACGCGCGCACCAAGATGGGGCTGGAACAAGCGGTGAAGGAAGCGATCGATGCCGGGCGCAAATACATGCGCGCCGGCTCGGCGGACCTTGTCGGCGGTGGAGTCTAAGACAAATGTCCGACGCCGCGCGGCTGAGCGCCGTCGCCAGGATCACGAACAAACGAGGCCTGCATGCGCGCGCTTCCGCCAAGCTGGTGGAAGCCGCTTCCCGCTTCAAGTCCCATATCACCGTCAGCAAGGACGGCCAGTCGGTCGATGCGCGATCGATCATGGGCCTGATGCTGCTGGCTGGCGGCCTGGGCAGCGAAGTGGAAATCTGCGCCGAAGGCGAAGACGCACAAGAAGCGATGACCGCCATCCTGGCGCTGATGGAAGCCAAATTCGGCGAAGAGTGAGCTTCCCCCCTACTTCACGTTATCCGTCGCGCGGATGAAGGCGGCGACATTGTCGTGCAGTTCCTTCAGCGCCTCCTCGTGCGCGTAGACCATGTGTCCCGAGCGGTAGTAACGATACTCGATATTGTCCTGCAGGCTGGGCGGAATTTGCAGGTGGTGCATCTCGTACCAGCCCTCGTAATAGGGCGTAGCCAAGTCGAAATAGCCCCCGTTGAGCAGGATTTTGAGCTGAGGGTTGTACTTCATCGCCAAGGCAAGATCAGGCATGACGTTGGTGGCGATCGGTAGCGCCTTGGGCGCGCCCGGCGGCTGGTGCTGGAAGTCCCAGCTCTTCCACAGCTCGATCTCCGGCTGGTAGGTCTTGCCTTCGCCGTATTTCAGCTCAGCGCGAACGTAGGCATTGAACGCCGAGACATAAGCCGAGCTGATCGCCGCGCTTTGCGGATCGTAATCGGCCTCTTTGCTCAGCGGATCTATGGTCGGGCCCGAGAAGCGCGTATCGAGGCGACCGGTGGTCAAGCCGGCGGAGTCTTGCAGCGTCTTCTCGAACTCCCCGCCGTCGATGCGCAGATCGGCCTTGAGGATATAGGCGACCGGAAGCCCGGTGTACTCGTGCAGTTTGGCGGCGATCGCCGCACGCTCCTTCGGGCTGAGGCTGGTGCCGACCGAGAGCGCGCGCGCGTAATCGTTCATGGCGAAGCGTTCGACTTTCTGCACGAACGCGACAAGGTCCGCGGGCTGTTGGCCTGGCAGCTTATGATGATACCAGGCGGTGGCCGCATACGTCGGAAGTGCCAGCTCATAAGGCAAATCGGCGCCCGGGTTGCTGTCCGGCTGGTCCGGGCTCAGATCGAAGTTCAGGATCTGCGAGAGCATGACCACGCCGTTGAAATCGGTGTCGTCCTCGGTCTCAAGTTCGTTCACCAGCACCGAGGCGCGAGGCGTGCCGTAGCTCTCTCCGAACAGGTATTTCGGCGAATTCCAGCGGTCGTATTTCGACAGGAACTGCTTGATGAACGACGCGAAAGCGTGCGCGTCGGGATCGACGCCGAAAAACGCCTTTTCCTTGTCCTTGCCGACGACGCGACCGAAGCCCGTTCCCGGCGCGTCGATGAATACCAGATCGGCCGCATCGAGCAGGCTGTACGCATTATCCACCAGCTTGTACGGCGCGGCCGGCGTATGCGTGTCGTCGGCGGTCACCACGCGTTTCGGTCCGAACGCGCCCATGTGCAGCCAGACGGTCGACGAGCCGGGCCCGCCGTTGAACAGAAACATGATCGGCCGCGAACCCGGATTGGCGCCTTTGCGGAAATAAGCAACATAGAACATCGCGGCTTCGGCCGTCGGATTGGCGTCGGCGGCGGGTTTGTCCTTGTCTTTGTATTCGCCGGCGGCATCGTCAAACCCCTTGGGATGGACGACCAATGTCCCGGCCACGGCTTCATAGGGTATCGCGGTCCATCCGATCCTGATTAAGCCCGAAGTCCTGACTTCGTCAGGCTGAAGATAACTCGCAGTCTTGACGGACGTGTCGGCGGTCTTGTCGCCAGGCACCGCGGCGAAAGCGATTACGCCGATCAACAAGACCGCGGCAATCAGGCCAAGTGCGTATTTCATGGAGTTCCCCTTGAGACTTCGGCGTAGCCGCCCCCCGGATCGTGGCGGATTCTAAAGGCGGATGCTGACATATCCTTGTTCCGTCTGAAACGGAATTGCTCCGACGGAGCCGGTCATATATGTGTGAACAATAGCCGCCGACGTTCCCGTCGCGGAATGTTTGTCCTCAGCGTCCCGCGACCGATCCAAGGCGGTGCTTTTGCGGCGCCATTGCTTGCGGACGACGGCAAAAGCGCGTCAACTTCACCCTCAGTCCGGGTATAAATCTTCGCTAACGCTGCCTCGGTTTGCCGAAACACGATCTTGAGTGCCATCCCATGAAACGCTTCGCTGCCCTATTCTTTCTTGCTTTTCTTGCAGCCTTCGCGCCCGCGCTGGCGCAAACCACCGCGCCGCAAACCGTGCAAGCCCAGCCCGCGCTGTGGCGCGTGCAAGGCGACCACGGCACCGTCTATTTGTTCGGCTCGATTCACGTCCTGCCGCCGAACGTGGACTGGCAGACGCCGCAGGTGAAGCGCGCTGCCAAGCGCGCGGACGTCTTCGTCTTCGAAATACCGCTGGGCGTCGACACGGTAAACCGGATCACGGCGCTGGTGGGCGAGCGCGGCACGCTTGCGCCTGGGCAAAGCCTGCGCCAGATGCTGCCGCCAGACAGCCAAGCCGATCTCGACAAAGCCCTTGCCTCGCTCCAACTGCCCGAGACCGCCGTCGACAACAAGCGGCCCTGGCTGGTTTCGCTCATGATCGACGCCGTCCTTATGAGGAAACACATGCAGCAATTCGAATTCGGCGCCGACCACATTCTCACGCAACAGGCGACGGATCGGAAAATGGAGATCCGCTATCTCGAAACTGTGGATCAGCAGCTTGCGCTGCTCGCACCTAGCGATCCCACGGTGGAGCTGCAATCGTTCGAGGCCGAGCTAAAATCGTTCCAAACCGAGGACAGCGACCTCGTGGCCGTCACCGACGCCTGGGAAAAGGGCGATACCGCCGCGCTGGATGACATCACAAACAAGGAATTCAAGGATCATCCCGAGGCGCGCGCCGCCTTCTTCACGGATCGCAACCGCAACTGGGTGAAGGAGATCGAAGCGATGCTGCACGAACGCAAAATCTTCTTCATCTCGGTCGGCGTCGGGCATCTGGTCGGCAAGGACGGCGTGCCAAATCTGCTGCGCGCCGACGGCTATAAGGTCGAGGGACCGTAAGCACGCCCTCTTACGCGTGACCGACTTAGACCGTCTTCAGTCCATGCCCGGCGAATATCCTCTTCACGCGGGCGACCAGCTCGGCGGAAGGCGGCTGCGTGTCCTTCAGCGTGTAGGGAAGCTTGAGCGCCTCCCACTTGCTCTCGCCCATCTTGTGGAACGGCAGGACTTCCACCTTCGCCATGCCGAGGCCGCCCGCATAGGCCGCCAGGGCTTCGATCGATGTGAGGTCGTCGGTCAGGCCTGGAACGAGCACGTAGCGCAGCCAAGTCGGCTTGCCCATCGCCGAGAGCCGCTCGGCAAAGCGCAGCGTCGGGGCGAGATTGCCGCCGGTCAGGCGCTTGTAGGTTTCAGGATCGAAGGACTTGATGTCCAGCAGCACCAGATCGGTGGCGGCCAGAAGCGCGTCCGTGGCGTTCGCGCCGAGGAATCCCGAAGTGTCCAGCGCCGTGTGCAGCCCCAGCGCCTTGCAGCCTTGGAACAGCGCGGTGACGAACTCCGGCTGCGCCAAAGGCTCGCCGCCGGTCGCCGTCACGCCGCCGCCGGTCCGCACGAGGAAATCGCGATACAACGCGATCTCGTTCAGCAGCGACGCCACGCCGGTCTTCTTGCCGTCCGGCATGTGCCAAGTGTCGGGGTTATGGCAGTAGAGGCAGCGAAGCGCGCACCCCGTCAGGAATACGACGAAACGCAGCCCCGGACCGTCCACCGCTCCGCCGGTTTCCACGGAGTGGACATAGCCTTCGACGTTGACGCCCATGCCGTGCACGATATCGCTCTCTATACCTTGTCGTGGAACGTGCGGTTGACGACGTCCAGCTGCTGCTCGCGCGTCAGCTTGATGAAGTTAACGGCGTAGCCCGACACCCGGATGGTCAGCTGCGGATACTTTTCGGGGTGATCCATCGCGTCCAGCAGCGTCTTGCGGTCGAACACATTGACGTTCAGATGATGTCCCGTCTGCTCGAAATAGCCGTCCAGCAGGCCGACCAGATTGGCCTTGCGGCCGTGCCTGGTCTTGCCGAGCGCGCCCGGCACGATGGAGAAGGTGTTGGAAATGCCGTCCTGCGCCGACTCGTAAGGCAGCTTGGCGACCGAGCTGAGCGACGCCAGCGCGCCTTTCTTATCGCGGCCGTGCATCGGATTGGCGCCCGGCGCGAACGGCTCGCCGGCCTTGCGCCCATCGGGCGTTCCGCCCGTTTTTTTGCCGTAGACGACGTTGGAGGTGATCGTCAGGACCGACTGCGTGGGCACCGCGCCGCGATAGGTGTGCTTGGTGCGCAGCTTGCGCATGAAGCGCTCCACCAGCTCGACGGCGATCGAGTCGACGCGGTCGTCATTGTTGCCGTAGCAGGGAAATTCGCCTTCGGTTTCGAAGCCGACGGCCAGCCCGCGCTCGTCGCGGATCGGGCGCACCTTGGCGAATTTGATCGCCGACAGCGAATCCGCCGCGATGGACAGACCGGCGATGCCGCAGGCCATGGTGCGCAGGATATCGCGGTCGTGCAGTGCCATTTCGAGACGCTCGTAGCAGTACTTGTCGTGCATGTAATGGATGATGTTAAGGGCATCCATATAGGTCCCGGCCAGCCAGTCCATCATGGTGTCGAGGCGCTGTACGACGTCGTCATAGTCGAGCACGTCGCCGGCGATGGGCGCGAACCGCGGAGCGATCTGCTCGCCGGTTATCTCGTCGCGGCCGCCGTTGATCGCATAGAGCAGCGTCTTGGCGAGGTTGGCGCGGGCGCCGAAGAACTGCATCTGTTTGCCGATCCGCATGGCGGAGACGCAGCAAGCGATGCCGTAATCGTCGCCCCAATAGGCGCGCATCAGATCGTCGTTCTCGTACTGGATCGAGCTGGTCTCGATCGACATCTGCGCGCAGTAGCGCTTGAACGCCGTCGGCAGCTTCTCGGACCACAACACGGTGAGGTTCGGCTCCGGCGCCGGGCCGAGATTGGTCAGCGTGTGCAGGAACCGGAAGGTGGTCTTGGTGACCAGCGGCCGGCCGTCCAGAGTCATGCCGCCCAGCGCTTCGGTGACCCAGGTGGGATCGCCGGTGAACAGCTCGTTGTATTCCGGCGTGCGCGCGAAGCGCACCATGCGCAGCTTCATCACCAGATGGTCGATGATTTCCTGCGCCTCGGACTCGGTGAGGACGCCGGTCTTCAGATCGTGTTCGAAATAGATGTCGAGGAAGGCGGAAACGCGGCCAAGCGACATAGCGGCGCCGTTCTGCTCCTTCACAGCGCCGAGATAGGCGAGATAGGTCCACTGCACCGCTTCGCGCGCGTTCAGCGCCGGGCGGGCAATGTCGAAGCCGTAGGACTTCGCCATCGCCTTCAGTTCCTTGAGGGCCTTGACCTGTTCGGCCAGCTCCTCGCGCAGGCGGATAGTCTCCTCGTTGATGACGCTGTCGAGCTGCTTGAACTGATCCTTGCGGTCCGCGATCAGCCGATCGACGCCGTACAGCGCGACGCGGCGATAGTCGCCGATGATCCGCCCGCGGCCGTAGCCGTCCGGCAGGCCGGTGATGATGCCCGCCTTGCGCGCCTTGCGCACCGGATCGGTATAGACGTCGAATACGCCGTCATTGTGAGTCTTGCGGTAATGGGTGAAGAAATCGTGCAGCTGCGGGGCGGCCTTGTAGCCGTAGGCCTCGAGCGCATTCTCCGCCACGCGGATGCCGCCGAAGGGCATGAAGGCGCGCTTAAAGGGCTTGTCCGTCTGCAGGCCGACGATCTGCTCCAGCTCCTGGCTGATATAGCCGGGCTGGTGCGAGACGATGGTGGAGACGATGTCGGTATCCATGTCGAGCGTGCCGCCCTTGGCGCGCTCCTCGTCCATCAGCTTGAGAACGAAGGCCCACAGCGCGTTGGTGCGCTCGGTCGGGGGCGCCAGGAACGATTCGTCTTCGAAATAGGGGGTCACATTGTGCTGGATGAAATCCCGGACGTTCACCTCGCGCTTCCACACCGTTCCGGAAAAATTAAACCCCGAGGGGATTTCGGGGTTGGCGGCAAGATAACGGACGTCTTTGTCTGCAACGGCTACGGCAACTCTGTCCACGACTTTACTCCTTCATTCCGGTCGCCGCCCGCGGATCGGGTGGCGCGTCTGTCTTAAGTCTCGGGTTCTATGTCTTTGTCTCTAGCATATAGGCATGAAAGGAAAGCTTTTTGAGAGCGTCATTTTGACGTGCAATGAACGACGGAATTTTGACGAATTTGCGCGCGACGAGGGCTAACGCGACGAAACTACGCGCCGATTGCGGTTCAAATACGATGACGAAAAGTTTCAGCAAAAAATATTTCGTAAAGAATCTGACTTAAATTGGTACTTTATGCACATATTATAGGCATTCGGCGAAGCCGCGCGGCGTTGTTGAAGAAGATGGCAAAAGGGTGGCGGACGGAGGCCGCCTGATCGGCGACGGCAGCGTACCTGCTCTCCTGCGCGCCACCGGATACAAGGTGGATGGGCCGTAAGGCCGCTAAATGCAGGCAAAATGCTGGAGCGCGCCGCTGGCGTCTTGGCGCAGTCCGCAAAGCCGTTCGCCATTGGCGAATTCCACATCGTAGACGCTGAAGGGTTCTTCGTATTGCCGGCTGCCGTCCGACTTCACGTCAAGCAGTTTGGTGAACTCGCCCAAATAGATGATGGATTTCACCGCGCCGAGCGGACGCAATTCTTCGGGCTTTGCAGTCCAAATATTCTTCGATTGGGCATCGACTTTTTCGGTGATCGGACCTTTGGACATTTGGTCCAGCACGCGCCCCAGTAATGCCGATTTTCCCGCTTTGTCGGGCAGCGTTTCGGACAATGTCAGCTTCGTTCCGTTCGCTATTTGCGGATCGTCATATTCGATGCCGACGAGCTTGATGGCAAAATTCCCGTCGAAATGCGTGGCGGACTGCACGATGCCATCCAACGCAAGCCGTGCCAGCATCGTGCCCCAAGCGATATGAATCTTGCCATCTTCGACCGTCACCGTGCCGGTCCAATCCCCCATCCCGATGCAGCGCACTTTCATATCGGATCGCGCTTGTTCGATCCGGCAAAAATGGTCCCTCAACGGTCCCCAATAGGCATCATGATGAAGGAGAGCGATAAAGCCGCTTTCCGGCCAGTTCATTTTCCACACGCCGGTCAGGGCGCTCGCGCTGACCACAATTGTTTCGGTACTCGTCGCAATGGAATCCTCCGCCATACAGGGCGCGGTCAACGCAATGACCATCGCACCGGCGAAACGTTTCGGGCCGAACCAATTTTTCATGAAGACCCTCCTGCGCTATCCGCACGAAGATAAGGCTTTCGACGCGGGATCGAATGGCTGTCGTGTTACGGTTGCGCCATGGACGGCCGCAACACATTCAATCGATTGATTTTATTATGTTTTCTGCGGACACCGAGGGCGCGGCCAAAAGAAGCGCCAGAGCCCGCATAAGGATATGCATATTTCTTTATATCCTCCTTGCCCGACCCAAAATCCGCTGCTATATCCGGCGGGCTTCCAAAGGATAGCCCTCCATGTCCGCTCCCTACGATTACGTCGTCAAAGACATCGCGCTGGCCGATTGGGGCCGCAAGGAGCTCGACATCGCCGAGACCGAGATGCCCGGCCTGATGGCCACGCGCGCCGAATTCGGCGCCTCGAAACCTCTGAAGGGGGCGCGCATCGCCGGCTCGCTGCATATGACCATCCAGACAGCGGCACTGATCGAGACGCTGAAAGCGCTGGGCGCGGACGTGCGCTGGGCCTCGTGCAACATCTATTCGACCCAGGATCACGCGGCCGCGGCGATCGCGGCCGGCGGCACGCCGGTCTTCGCGGTCAAGGGCGAGAGCCTGGAAGACTATTGGGACTACACCCACCGCATCTTCGAATGGGCCGACGGCGGCACGCCGAACATGATCCTGGACGACGGCGGCGACGCCACCCTGCTTGTGCATCTGGGCGTGCGCGCCGAAAGCGGCGACACGGCCTTCCTCGACAAGGCGACAAACGAGGAAGAGGAAGTGCTGTTCGCCTCCATCAAGAAGCGGCTCAAGAGCAGGCCCGGCTGGTACGGCCAGATCGCCAAGAACATCCGCGGCGTAACCGAGGAAACCACCACCGGCGTGCATCGGCTTTATCAAATGGAGAAGGACGGCAAGCTGCTGTTCCCCGCCATCAACGTCAACGACAGCGTCACCAAGTCGAAATTCGACAATCTGTACGGCTGCCGCGAGTCGCTGGTGGACGGCATCCGCCGCGGCACCGACGTGATGATGGCCGGCAAGGTGGCGATGGTCGCCGGCTTCGGCGACGTCGGCAAAGGCTCGGCCGCGTCGCTGCGACAAGCCGGCTGCCGCGTAATGGTCAGCGAAATCGATCCGATCTGCGCCTTGCAGGCGGCGATGGAGGGCTATGAAGTCGTGACCATGGACGACGCCGCGCCGCGCGCCGACATCTTCGTCACCTGCACCGGCAACGTGGACGTCATCACGCTCGAGAACATGCGCGCCATGAAGGACCGCGCCATCGTCGCCAACATCGGCCATTTCGATTCCGAGATTCAGGTCGGCAGCCTGCGCAATTTCAAATGGCACAACGTCAAGCCGCAGGTGGACGAAGTGGAGTTTCCCGACGGCAAGCGCATCATCCTGTTGTCGGAAGGCCGGCTGGTGAACCTGGGCAATGCCATGGGCCACCCGAGCTTCGTGATGTCGGCGTCGTTCACCAACCAGACGCTGGCGCAGATGGAGCTGTTCGCTAATCCGGGCAAATACGAGAAGAAGGTCTACGTCCTGCCCAAGCACCTCGACGAAAAGGTCGCGCGCCTGCATCTGGCCAAGATCGGCGTCAAGCTGACGAAGCTCACCGACAAGCAGTCGGCCTATATCAACGTGCCCCAGTCGGGACCTTTCAAGGCGGACACGTATCGGTATTAGGGCGCGATCGGACCGAATCGTTCTTCTTCATGCTTCGACAAGTTCAGCATGAGGGCCTGGCAAATCCCCTCACCCTGAACTTGTCGAAGGGTGAAGCCCGCGCGTTCTTGGGTGCACGCTGTCGCGACCGCTGGCGGGTATTTTTCGCAGAACCGGCAACCCTCCGTACTCGGATTTCCTAGAGCCCTGATTTGACTCGGAAATTAACCATTTCCCCCAAAATTTGGTTCCTAACCCCATATTTCGTTTTTTACACTTTTTTAACCACATTCTATTGCGTGAATCATTAACGCCCGTATCATCTTGATTCCACAGTGATTCGTCGCATGTGGCGGGAATTCGGGGGAAGCCGGGATGGGTCCCAAAATGGGACAAACCAAAAACCCGGGTACCGGGGTCGATAACGGAAGACAACGGAGCCTGGGCTCTGCGCTTGTCGCACTTGTCCTAGCGGCATGTCCTGCCTTGGCGTCTCCCTTCGGCGCCGCGCACGACATGGTGCTGACCGCCATCACCGCGGGCGCGGTTGCGATGGCCATCGCGGCGGGTCTGTGGGCGCTGTCCCAACAGAATGTCGCGGGCCGGCTGCGCCGCACGCTCCGGATTGCCGGCGCGCGTACGCGCGCGGCGGTGGGCGAGCGCGATGCTTTGCTGGGCGCGGCGCGCGAAGCCTTGATCGTCTGGGGCCGCGACGGCGCCGGACCTTATTCTTATGGCGGCGGGGAAACTCTGCTGGATTCCTGCCTGAAGGGCGCGCAAGCGACACAATTGTCCACGGCGCTCGACGATCTCAGCGAACGCGGCGCGCCGTTCGCCTTGAGCGTTCACGACGCGCTGGAGCGCGCCGTCAGCGTGCGCGGCCGCGCGGTCGGCGGCATGGCGGCCGTTTGGATCGAACCCGAGACCCGATCGGCGGCGGCGTCCACGGATTTCCGCGCCATGCTCGATGCCCTGCCCGTTCCGGTATGGCTGCGCGACCGCACTCTGTCGCTGGTCTGGGGCAATCGCGCTTTTCTGACGGCGGCGGGCGCCGCCGATCTGGACGCCGCCAGCCACGAACAGGTGGCGCTGGAGAAAACGGAGCGCGATCTCGCCGCTTCCGCGCGCACGCAAAACCAGCCGGTAGAAAGCAAACGCTTTGCCGTCATCGCGGGACAGCGCCGCGCGCTCGCCTTCACCGAAGTGCCGGTGGAAGCGGGCGTCGTCGGTACGGCGAGCGACGTGACCGAGGTGGTGGCCGGCGAAGCGCGGCTGCAGCAACATATCGACGCCCATACCGACACGCTCGACAAGCTGGCGACGGCGGTCGCCATTTTCGACCGCGATCAGAAGCTGAGCTTCTATAACCGAGCCTTCGCCAAATTGTGGAATCTGGCCGAGACCTGGCTCGACACGCATCCGGGCGACGGCGAGGTTCTGGATCGCCTGCGCGAAGCCCGCAAGCTGCCCGAGCAGCGCGACTATCAGGCATGGAAACGCGAACGCCTCGCGCTCTATCAAACGGCGCGCGACTATCCGTCGGAAGAATTGTGGCATGTGCCCAGCGGCAAGACCTTACGGGTGGTGGCGCAACCTCATCCCTTCGGCGGCCTCACCTTCCTGTACGAGGACGTCACCGAGCGCATCACGCTGGAAAGTTCCTACAACACGCTGATCAAGGTGCAATCGGCGACGCTCAACACGCTGCTGGAAGGCGTCGCCGTGTTCGGCCCCGACGGCAAGCTCAAGCTGCACAACGCGGCGTTCGAGAAAATCTGGGACTTGACCGCCAAGGATCTGGCGGGCGAACCCCATGTGCGCGCGATCGCGGCGGCCTGCGCCGACAAGTTCGGTGAGGCAACGGTGTGGGAGCGGCTGATCCAGAACATCGTGTCGGGCGCCAATCTGCAACGCGACATGGGCGAGATCGAGCGGGGCGACCATACGATCCTTTCGCTCGCGTTGGCGCCGCTGCCCGACGGCGCCACGCTGGCCACCTTCGCCGACGTGACCGACCGTTTCCGCATCGAGGGCGTGCTGCGCGAGCGCGCCGAGGCGCTGGAAGCCGCCGACCGGTTGAAATCGGATTTCATCAAGCATGTGTCCTACGAACTACGCACGCCGCTCAACACGATCTTGGGCTTCGCCGAGCATCTTTCGACCGAAGTGCCCGGACCGCTCAACGAACGCCAGAGCGAATACCTCCAGGCGATCGTCTCGGGATCGAACACGCTGAAAAGCCTGGTCAACGACATTCTCGATCTGGCGCTGATCGAATCCGGCGCGCTGCGGCTGGAACTCGAACGCGTCGACCTGCATACGCTGCTCGTCGACGTGGCGGCGCATGCGCGCGATTGGGCCGCGAAAGTGGGCTTGAGCCTGGAAGTGGATTGTCCCGAGGACGCCGGACCGTTCCTGGCCGACGCGCGCCGCATCCGCCAGGTGGTGTTCAACCTTCTGTCAAACGCTTTCAAATTAGCCG
>CAVPYO010000014.1:0-228472 GCA_963710025.1 uncultured Alphaproteobacteria bacterium
ATCACGGCGGTAGGTTCGCCATCGCACGGGACCGTGGTCAACAATAGCGGGACGTCGGTCACCTACACGCCGACCACGTACTATTATGGTTCGGACAGCTTCACCTACACGATCTCTGATGGCCACGGCGGGACGGCGACAGCTACCGTCGCCGTGACCGTCAACCACGTGAACCAGCCGCCGGTCGCCGGCAACTTCGGTGTATCGGCTCAGAATCAATCCCAACCGCCATACTTTTACATCTACTCAGCCTACATCAGTCCGCTCGCCTACTGCTCCGACCCAGATGGAGATACCTTGACAATCACCTCCGTGTCGCAGGGCACAATATCAGGCAATATGATCATCTGGACGAGCGGGGCTCCTAATTTCAGTTCCACAACAATGACGTACACGATTTCCGACGGCCACGGTCACACGGCTACGGGGACCATAACCATCCATTATCCTTAGATTGCGCAACGCAGAGCGAAGGACTCGCAAAATGCAGTGACGGAATCGACATCGGGTGATCGCACGACCGTTATTCCACGAGTCTGTTCAAAGGGGGCAGGCAGCATGACCAAATCCAGCATCCGCCGACGCGGGACCGCGAGGATTTCCATTTGGTTGAGCGCGTTATGCTTCCTTGCGCAGTTTGCGCAGGCGCAAGTTCTCGATCATGCGCCCAACCCGGCGGTGAGCGCGACCGACGATATAAGCGTCGATCTGAAAGCCGGCAGGCCGGTGCGGACGATGACGCGCATCGCCATCGGCCCGAGCGGCTCGCCCCGTCTGTCCTATGGGGTCTTTTCGACAACGTCGACGGTCGATACGGCGACCTACGGCACGGCTTCAGAGGCCTGCGTGACTTATGACAACATTCCGGGCTGCATTTATTTAACGATGTATTACAACTTGGGCGGAGATTCCGAGGTCTATTCCGTAAGTCCGCCGTCCACGACCGCGCCGGCCGGCTTCACCGAGCAGGGCTCAATGGTGGGAACCGTGAGAGGCGTAAGTAATACGATCACACGAAAAGACGGCACGGTTTGGCAATTGAGCGGGGCAAGCTCAAGTGGCGTCGTAGGGTGCGTGCAGTCGGTTACTTATCCCGACGGCGAAGTTCTCACCTACAACTACAATAGCGGCGTGTTGCAGTCTGTCGTCAGCACCGCCGGCTATATGATTCATCTTGAAGGTGGTGGTGTTTGCTATGGTCCGGAAGCTCCGGCGAAAGTCGTGCTCATCAACCTGAATACGGACTATTGCGATCCGTTCGCCGCGACCTGTACGGGACTGACGCAAAATTGGCCCACGATGACGTACTCCGGCTGGGGGACTTCGACGGTGACCGCGACGGACAACCTCGGCCGCACATGGACTCAAACGGAAACCGACGGCACCGGCTATTTTCAATGGCGGTATACGACGCCGCAAGGCGTGTGGTTCGAATATAGGTCGAATTTTACCGGTCCATATAACCCGTCGGGCGAACCCTATGTTTGGTGCGATGCGCGCAGCATTCTCCAATGGCTGAATACGCCGGTCGGCCAATGGAACTATACCTTTACCGGCACCGGCGACTGCAAATGGCTGGGTCCCACGACCGGCGTATCGACGGCCCCGGACGGCGTAACACAGCAATGGGACGGCTCCGGCTTCATCGACGGCGACAACCGCAGAACGGGTTATGCTATCGAAGGTTACAGCAACTTTTTCGGATCTGGCCAAACAGCGGTCACGGAGGTCCTGCAGCCGGAAAATAACAAGTTCGACTTTTCGTATGACAATCGCTTGAATCCGGTCCAGACGACCGAGACGGCGAAATCCGGCAGCGGAACGATTTCCGCCAGCGCCTCATATCCAGCGACCTGCACCGCGGATACGGCGAAGGTCTGCAATAAACCCGCCTATACCATCGATGCGAACGGCAATCGCACGGACTATACCTACGATCCCCAGCACGGCGGCGTGCTGACGAAAACCTTGCCGCCCGACAAAAACGGCATTCGCCCGCAAGAGCGATACACCTACCAGCAAATCTCGGCGCAATACAAAAATTCCTCGGGCCAGCTGGTCTCCGGCCCGCCGATCTGGAAGCTGACGGACGTTTCGTCCTGCAAGACGACGGCGAGCTGCGCCGGGACGACGGACGAAGTCATCACCCACTACGATTATGATGGCAATCTGTTGCCGATCACGGTGACGGTGAAAGACGGAACCGGCGCGATTTTTTCCATCGTCAAGACGAGCTACGATCCGATTGGGAACGTGATATCGGTTTTCGGCCCGGTGTCGAACCAGGCCGACGCGAACGCGGCGAGCCCCGCCAATACGACATACTACTTCTACGACAGCGCCCGGCAGAAGATCGGCGAAATCGGTCACGATCCGGCGGACGGGACCAATCCCAGGCCGGCGACGAGGACGACGTATAATCTCGACGGACAGCCGACAAAAATCGAGACCGGCACCGCACCGGGAACGACGTTGTCGTCCTTGAACGCGATGACCACTTACAGTTCCGTCGATATGGTCTACGACAATATGGGACGGATGATCCAGAAAACGACCAGCGGGGGCGGCGTCGCGTACGACCTCACGCAATACAGTTACGACATCCGCGGCAGGCTTGTCTGCACGGCGCAGCGGATGAACTGGAATGCGGCGTCGGGTGCGTTCGGGACGGAGCCCGCGGACGCTTGCACGCTGTCTACCCCGACGAATTACGGCCCGGACCGGATCACCAAGAACAGCTACGACGCGGCCGGCCAGTTGATGCAGGTGACGCGGGCGTTCGGCACGGCGCAGGCGCAGAATTACGCAACCTACACCTATAGCTTAAACGGCAAACAGACTAGCGTCACCGACGCCAACGGCAATCTCACGGCGAACAGTTACAACGGCTTCGACCGCTTGGCGCAGACGACGTTCCCGTCGAAGACGACCCACGGCCAAACCAACAGCGCGGACTACGAAACCTACGCCTACGATGCGAACGGCAACCGCACCTCGCTGCAGAAGCGGGACGGGCGGATCATCAACTACGAGTACGACGCCTTGAACCGCGTCGTCGTGAAGTATCTGCCCGGCGCCACGGGGACCGGCATCTGTTACGACTACGCTCAAAGCGGGCCGAACGACGTCTGTTACGACTACGATCTGAGGGGGCTGACGCTCGACGCCAAGTTTACGAGCCTGACCGGCGTGGGTTTGAGCTACGCCTACGATTCCTTGGGGCGGCGGCTGAGCGAGACGAGCTACGGCCAAACGATCGGCTATCAATACGACGCGCATGGCAACCGCACGCAGCTGACCTGGCCGGACGGCTATGCCGTGGGCTACGGCTATGACGGGTTGGACCGGATGGTTGCGGCTTGCGGAAACGGAACCTTTGTCGTCGCCACGTGGTCTTGCAGCGGCACGACCGCGCTGGCCGGCTACGGTTACGACCATATGGGGCACTTGGCCTGGATCCAGTACGGCTCGGGCGCGCCGGCGGCGAAGGTGTCGGCCTCGTGGACGCCCGTGGGCGATCTTCTGACGCTGGGCCACGATCTGGCGGGCACGGCCAACGACGTGTCGTTCACCGACGCCTACACGCCGGCGCATCAGATCGCCAGCTCGGCGATCAGCAATCCGCTGTTCCAATACAGTCAGCCGGCCTCCGCGACGGCGCCCTACGCGGTTAACGGCCTGAACCAGTATACGAGCGTGAGCGGGCAGGGCGTCGGCTACGACGCCAACGGCAACCTGACCTCGGACGGCACGCTCGCCTTCACCTACGATGTCGAGAACCGGCTGATTGCGGCGGCGAAGACGGGCATGTCGGCCACCTATGCCTACGATCCGGCGGGCCGTCGCATGTCGAAAACCGTCACCGGCGGCAGTTATGCGGGGACGACGTTCTTCCTCGATGCGGGCGACGACGAGATCGCGGAATACGACGGCTCGGGCAACCTGCTGCGGCGCTATGTTCCCGGCCGCGGCGTCGACCGGCCGATCGCCATGGTGACGGCGGCGGGGGCGAAAAGCTTCTTCCATCAGGACAAGACCGGCAGCGTGATCGCGATGAGCGACACCAGCGGCAACATCGCGACGAACAACGGCGTTGCGGACGGCCCCTACACCTACGACGCCTACGGCAACTGCCTGATCGGCGGCGCGGCCTGCAGCGGCGGGGTGCCCTACAAATACACCGGCCGGCGCTACGACCCGGAAACCGGGCTCTACTTCAACCGCGCCCGCTTCTACAGCGCCGCCATCGGCCGCTTCCTGCAGACCGATCCCGTCGGATACAAGGACGATCTCGACTGGTACGCCTATGTCGGAAACGATCCCACGGATATGACGGATCCGAGTGGGAAGTTTCACTGCGTAAACAATGGTAACGGTACGCAGACTTGCACATCTGATGGTTCAATCGGAGATAATGCAGCTCTGTCCCTGTATGCGGCGTATATGAATGCGCAAGCGGCTCAGAGAAACGCTAACAGTAACGCTAACGAGAACGGCAACAGCGGCGACAAAGACAAGGCCAGAGAAGATCAACAGCAAGGCTCGACAACGCCCCCTCCGGCTGCAGACACACAGAATGAACAGAACGCCAAACCAAGAATAAAGGACAAGGATCGAAGAGCCCAGCAGCGTGAAGAACGCTACCGACAGCAAGGGGGAGAACCTGAGGAAGGCTCAGGAACACCTGGCGACAACCAACGCCAAAATCGCGCATTCGATGATGCGACCCGGGGACTGAGCCCCCGCGAGAAGCGCTGGCTACATGATAGGATCAGTGGTCAAAATCTCGGCTATCAGGATATCAAGAATTTTGCAGACGCAATAAAGGCTGGTCGAACCATGGAACCAGACGACTAGATGGCAACAGAACTCAGTCTTCTTCAAGAACTTGTCGCGCTGCTTCCGCTTCCTGTGGTGAAAGCGACGCGGGGTTTCGGGAGCTTTCTAACGATACATATGGAGCAAACCAACCATCCTTCCTCGACATGGATGTTTTGGGTTTATCTTTGCGATTGGTCGTTAGTTCAGGGTGGTGTCGAAATACTGGACAGCAAGTGTGAGGACGACCAGTTGTACAAGTCCTCGCTGGCAAAACTAGTGGGGAGCTCGCTAAACAATGTGAGCGGTCTCGATGAGAATGAAACGTGCAAACTCACGTTTTCAAACAGCTTAGAACTATTTCTTGACGATGCGGCCGACATATACGGACAACAGCGGGATATGATGATGATTTTTCGCGGAGACTCGCCATTTCTGGTGTTCCGCTCAGGTATCGGTCTGGTTCGTGCGAGTGAAGAGTGAAAGAACTGCCCCTACTGAATACTTTGTCCAGGCGCTGTCCGTCACATCGTGGAGTTCTCTTCTCTCAGCCTCCTGACGGTCCGCGACACGCTGGACGGATGCCATCGCTGGCCTTCGCGCGAGGGGACGCCGTGCTGGTTCAGATAGGCGGCTAAGACAAATAACGGGGTCGGAGTGGACATAATCGAGTGAAACGCTATTCCGCCATCCGCAGCTGTAACGTCTCGAACCGGCTGATTGCGGCGGCGAAGACGGGCATGTCGGCCACCTATGCCTACGATCCGGCGGGCCGTCGCATGTCGAAAACCGTCACCGGCGGCAGTTATGCGGGGACGATGTTCTTCCTCGATGCGGGCGACGACGAGATTGCGGAATACGACGGCTCGGGCAACCTGCTGCGGCGCTATGTTCCCGGCCGCGGCGTCGACCGGCCGATCGCCATGGTGACGGCGGCGGGGGCTAAAAGCTTCTTCCATCAGGACAAAACCGGCAGCGTGATCGCGATGAGCGACACCAGCGGCAACATCGCGACGAACAACGGCGTTGCGGACGGCCCCTACACCTACGACGCCTACGGCAACTGCCTGATCGGCGGCGCGGCCTGCAGCGGGGGCGTGCCGTTCAAATACACCGGCCGGCGCTACGACCCGGAAACCGGGCTCTACTTCAACCGCGCCCGCTTCTACAGCGCCGCCATCGGCCGCTTCCTGCAGACCGATCCCGTCGGATACGGTCCCGACCTCGACTGGTACGCCTATGTCGGAAATGATCCGACGGATAAGATCGATCCGAGTGGGCTGTTAACCTGCGACCTTTCCATGGGTTGCTACACTGTATGTTTTGACTCTTACGACCAAACTTGCAGAGCAAAAAGAGACAAAAATGAGGGACGACTATCTCTGGGTTATCGAACGGTAAGCGGCGCACCTGGCACAAATGCCTGGAAAATAAAATGGAGCCTTTCAGCACCAGCACCGAAGTCTGGATTCATAATCCAACATATTCATATCAGCGAACAAGAAACCAATGCAAAAGGCATAACAAGTCTAATAACACATGACTTCTGGGAATCTTGGCATGTTCCGGAAGGTTGGCAACGTCCTGCGGGTGACGACACGGACTGTTTCTGTCTTGTAGATAAAATAGATGGATATAGCGCCACAACGACAGTAACTGCCTCTGCAGGATTCTATGAAATGGATGCGCTGCCAGAGGATTTTCATTCCAATAATGATCAAGGGGCTGACGTAGATAAGGGATTTATCTACGGTGGCTGAATGTCGATTAAACGTTGCAAATTGGGCAAAAAACAGCAGCTGCGGCTGCTGGAATGCTTCGTGTTGGAAGTGACGGCGCGATCGGCGGCGGACGTGCTGGAAATGCAGGCCAACACGACGATGCTGTTCTATCGCAAGGTGAGGCACCTGATCGCCGGGAAGCTGGCCGAAGCGTTCCCCGAGCATGGTGAGTTCGAGGTGGACGAGAGCTACTTCGGCGGGGTGCGCAAGGGTAAGCGCGGGCGAGGAGCGGCAGGTAAGGTTCCGGTGTTTGGCATCCTCAAGCGCGGCGGCAAGGTTTACACCAAGATGATCGCCGACGCCTCGTCCAAGACCTTGCTCAAGGCGCTGAAAAGCAAGGTTTTACCGGACTCCATCGTCTATACCGACAGCTTCCGCAGCTACGACGTCCTGGACGTCTCGGAGTTCAAGCACCGGCGCGTGAACCACTCCAAGACCTTCGTCAGCCCCAAGGGCCATCATATCAACGGCATCGAGAATTTCTGGAACCAGGCCAAGCGCGTGCTTCGAAAATACAACGGCATTCCGCGCAAAAACTTCTACCTCTTCCTCAAGGAATGCGAGTTCCGCTTCAACTACGGTTCGCCGAAACAGCAGTTCGTACAGCTCAGAAAATGGGCTAACCTCTAGCCCTTATCTACGTCAGCCCCATGATCAAACAAGAGCTGGAGATGCGCCGTCGACGCCCAATATTCCCCAGTTGCCGCTACCTGATACTCCTCTTGTAAATCGAACGGATACATACAGTTTTAATGATCTTCCGGGAGGCTAATAAAATGACCAATGAGGTAGTCCATTCACCGATAACAATCGTGGTGACAGTTCTGACGTGCGTGATGATGATCCTCACATCAGGCAATGCGCAGAGTGCGGATGCTCAACACGTGCAGCGGTGTAAATTCGTCACTTTGCTTACTGGGCAAATCGTCGCAGCGCGAGATGAAGATGATCGCGCAGATTTGGCGGAGGATTTGGCTGAATATTTAAGTTTCAATCCCGATTGCGGACGCAGCCCATTGATTGTGAATGCGATAGCCGCTTTGCTACATGACCGCAATGATGCGGTAAGGTGGGGGGGCGCCGAAGCCCTCGCACACATCGGGCCTCCCGCAAAGAGTGCGGTGCCTGCACTTGAACGGGCCTTAAAAGAGTCAGACGCCCAGTTGAAAGCGAGTTCAGACACAATGCTACCTACTCGCTATTCCGGTCAGGCAATTCGCGATGCCTTGAGAAAGATCACAGGAAAATCGATCCCTGACTACAACTGATTGGCCCATGATCTCGCATGATCTCGAGGAATTGAAGCCGGAGTAAATTTAATTGGCCGGACGGCTATGCCGTGGGCTACGGCTATGACGGGTTGGACCGGATCGTCGAAATAACGGGGTCGAAGTGGACATAATCGAGTGAAACGCTATTCCGCCATCCGCAGCTGTAACGTCTCGAACCGGCTGATTGCGGCGGCGAAGACGGGCATGTCGGCCACCTATGCCTACGATCCGGCGGGCCGTCGCATGTCGAAAATCGTCACCGGCGGCAGTTATGCGGGGACGACGTTCTTCCTCGATGCGGGCGACGACGAGATCGCGGAATACGACGGCTCGGGCAACCTGCTGCGGCGCTATGTTCCCGGCCGCGGCGTCGATCAGCCGATCGCGATGGTGACGGCGGCGGGGGCTAAAAGCTTCTTCCATCAGGACAAGACCGGCAGTGTGATCGCGATGAGCGACACTTCGGGCAACATCGCGACGAACAACGGCGTTGCGGACGGCCCCTACACCTACGACGCCTACGGCAACTGCCTGATCGGCGGCGCGGCCTGCAGCGGCGGGGTGCCGTTCAAATACACCGGCCGGCGCTACGACCCGGAAACCGGGCTCTACTTCAACCGCGCCCGCTTCTACAGCGCCGCCATCGGCCGCTTCCTGCAGACCGATCCCATCGGATACGGCCCGGACCTCGACTGGTACACCTATGCCGGAAATGATCCGACGGATATGACGGACCCATGGGGATTAGCGGAGAAAGAACAACAAAAAAAACAGAATTGTGAAAAGCCTAAAGACAATCATAATACGCAAGAACCTAAGCCGAACCAGCCCGACTGCGAAGCGGATGAAACTGTTATAGCTTATTATGAGTATGGAGGCGGCGGAGGCGGCGGAGGTAGCAGCGGAGGCAGTGGAACTGGAATCTTAACAGCCGGATTCACTATAATTCCTGGTCAAAATAGCTCATGTAATCGGCAATTGGTAGACGCAGAGAATTGGGCTTATGAATTCTCGGGAAATGCTGCTGATTGGAGTGGATTAGCTGCGGGTGGTTTGTGGGTTATGGATGCCGGCGCTGCAGCATCAGGCCAAGAAGAGGCGGTGCCATTCATTACAGGAGGGGCGGCGTTTCTTTCTGATGTCAGTCTTACCTTTCAGGGTGGTCAAGTCGTTCTAGGTGGTGCGCTCGCCTATCAGACTGGTAATCCCAATCGACTTATAGCGAGCGGCACAGGCCTCGTCGCTGGGGCGGCCATTACATCAAAATTGGGCCCCCTTGCACGGAATCTCGGTCTGAAGAGTCTGGAGCCTCTCACTGGTGAGACTGCTAAGGTTTTACAAGATGCAATTGAGAGGATGAGTCATAGTAGGCCGCACTGTTAGCAGAGGCCGGGAACAGATGGGTATTTCGATGCAACGGGAGGCGCTAATGAACATAACACGCGTGCTTGTGTGGATTGCCTATGCGCTTGTAGTAGTTGCCTTCGTTTATGCAGCTGTCCGAGGAGTGTCCCTTATCGCACTCTTAATCGCTCTGGGCGCCGCGGCGTTGGTTTTATTAGCGTCGGCACTCCGGACACAGGCCGCAAATAGCAAAGTGAATTCTCAAACTCCAGACCAATTGATGAACCACCCTAAACGTGCAAGGAACATTGGATTTGCACTACTGGCTTCCGGCGTCCTGTGGTCGCTTGTATCGATGTACTTTGTTGGCACTTCTACGAAGCTCGAACTCCTGCTGACGATGGGCATTTCCACTGTAATGCTCATAATCGGCTTGGTGTGCTTTGTATACTCATTTGTGTGGAAAATGAGATTTGCATTGAAGGCGCGAACGGAAAAGCGAAAGAACAACGAATAGACCCAAATAACGCAAATAGCGACGGTAACATTCAAGTCACGAGCACACTGAATTACGATGGCTCCACTGCAGTACGGCTCGGGCGCGCCGGCGGCGAAGGTGTCGGCCTCGTGGACGCCCGTGGGCGATCTTCTGACGCTGGGCCACGATCTGGCGGGCACGGCGAACGACGTGTCGTTCACCGACGCCTACACGCCGGCGCACCAGATCGCCAGCTCGGCGATCAGCAACCCGCTGTTCCAATACAGTCAGCCGGCCTCCGCGACGGCGCCCTACGCGGTTAACGGCCTGAACCAGTATACGAGCGTGAGCGGGCAGGGCATCGGCTACGACGCCAACGGCAATCTGACCGGCGACGGCACGCTCGCCTTCACCTACGATGTCGAGAACCGGCTGATCACGGCGGCGAAGACGGGCATGTCGGCCACCTATGCCTACGATCCGGCGGGCCGTCGCATGTCGAAAATCGTCACCGGCGGCAGTTATGCGGGGACGACGTTCTTCCTCGATGCGGGCGACGACGAGATCGCGGAATACGACGGCTCGGGCAACCTGCTGCGGCGCTATGTTCCCGGCCGCGGCGTCGACCGGCCGATCGCCATGGTGACGGCGGCGGGGGCGAAAAGCTTCTTCCATCAGGACAAGACCGGCAGCGTGATCGCGATGAGCGACACTTCGGGCAACATCGCGACGAACAACGGCGTTGCGGACGGCCCCTACACCTACGACGCCTATGGCAACTGCCTGATCGGCGGCGCGGCCTGCAGCGGCGGCGTGCCCTACAAATACACCGGCCGGCGCTACGACCCGGAAACCGGGCTCTACTTCAACCGCGCCCGCTTCTACAGCGCCGCCGTCGGCCGCTTCCTGCAGACCGATCCCATCGGATACGGCCCGGACCTCGACTGGTACACCTATGTCGCAAATGATCCGACGGATAAAACCGATCCTTCGGGACTAGAGTACATCAGTAATACCGCACCCTATCACATCTGCTTTGATCCAGAGGACCCACTTTGCAAAAGGCAGTACGCTCAGCTCGACACCCGACCCATGACGCCAGCGGAACGAGACCGAGCCTGCAAAATGGGCGGGTGTCACGGATATACGGCAGACCAGAACAGGAGAATGCTAACGGACAAAGCGGACCAAGCACTCGCTAGAGACGTGCTTGTTTTCGTCGGAACAACAGTCGGTTCAACCGTTATCATTAAGGGGATTGGTGCTGCGGCGAGCATTACGCGAGCTGAGGGTGTCGCGGACTCAGTAATGGATTTTCTTGGTCCGGGCGCTACAAGAGTCGAACGAACTGGTTCCGATTTGATGCTTCGATCTGCTGACGGCACCCGAAGCATTCGGTTCGACTTGATCAATTCACATGGTGATGCTCCGCACATAAATTTAGAAATGTGGGAGAATGCGAATAGGTTCCCCGGAGATACCAGAATGACGCAGATTATGAACGAACACATCTACCCCGTGGTGCCCTAAAATGGCCAGTCGCTTACCTTCCGAACAGACCAATCTGCAACAGCAGGCTTTAGAGCACATTCGAAAGCGGGAGTACGCTGACGCCAAGAGGATATTGGAAGGCATAATCAGGGACTACGGCGACTTCGAGCGCGGTGCGATCCACCAAAGTTTGGGGAATTGCTACGAGGACCTAGGTGAATTTGCGAAGGCGCGAGAAGCTTATTTAGCCGCGCTACGCCAGGAACCGGGGAACCCATACTTTGTAGACACGTACGCTGCTTTCCTGCGTCATCACGGATCAATGCAAGAGTTCTACGAATGGGAATTGGCTTCGGTTCAGCTCACCCTAGAAAATGGAGGTGTTGTCACTGCTGAACGCAGAGCAAATCTAGTGCGCGCTGGCGAAGGTATAGGTGAGGCGCCTGAAAGAACGACGGCGCGCATGTCGGAGCAATTTGTTCCTCCTGGCCTGTAGGCGTACCTGCCTCTGGCTTTGAAAGCGGTTACGAGCATTGGAATCTAAATTGAAGACGTGAGCCACAACCTTATCGAGACTGATCTTTTTGATCGCTGAATGACCTTCCCAACCAATTCCCAGTTCATTATATGATTTGTATACTGATTAAACAGAATGGGGCATTCTGTTCAGCTTTTATTGGGGGCGTCAAGAGATTTGTCTTGGCGCGATTAAGTACCCGCGCAATCAATCACCTATGCTTTATGACCAACAAGGCAATCGGAAATACCTGACCGCAGAGGAGCGGCGAGCCTTTATGAAGGCCACACAGCACGCAAAGCCGGAAGTCGAGACATTCTGTCTCACACTCGCATACACTGGCGGGCGCATTTCAGAAATTCTGGCACTCACTCCGCGTCGGATCGACTTCGCCGTGCGTGGTATTACCATTGAGTCGTTGAAGAAAAGAAAACCGGGCGTCTTCCGAACCATACCAGTGCCAGAATTCCTGCTTGAACGTCTAAATGTCATACACAATATAAGAGTCTTACAAGGCAATGTAGCATCTCAAGATCAGCGGATTTGGCTGTGGTGCCGAACAACGGCGTGGCAGCGCGTAAAGGAGATTATGCGCGAAGCCGGGATCACGGGCGCATGGGCCATACCGAAGGGACTCCGACATGGACTGGGCGTGGAAGGGACAACAAACGCTAACATACCGCTCAATGTAATTCAAAAGTGGTTGGGCCATTCAAGGATCGAGACAACAGCGATTTATACGAACGCTGTAGGCCGCGAAGAACGTGCGCTTGCTAAGCGAACTTGGGGCTAATCAAGCGAAAAGCAACACAATAGAATTCCTTTGAGCGTAGTGCGGTTAGCAACTCCAACCGCCGGGCCCCCCAAAGAAAAAATAGTTTCCCCAGGCCGTTCCGCCCCACGTTGGTGAAGTAGCAGTGTAGCATGTCTTGTTAGGTTGAACTGCGGACAGAACCGCGAGGTGAAATGTTCCTGCCGAGTCCCTATAATTGAGAAGCCGTTCATACGCTGCGTATTGAAATCCTGCGCTCGCATATTTGCCGCTGCCCATAGGTGGATAACTCAAATTAGGAGCAGTCTCCCCGCCGAAATCGACAATTTGAGCATTCTTGGTCATCTGCCCACCAGCATAGAGTTTTCCTGGATAGTAGCCTACCCAGGCGCTTCCTGCTGAGAACCACCAATTCCCCTGATAGAAGTAGTAACCGAGAGCCACTTCATATTGCGTGCCGCCGAGGGTGAGCTGCTGCCGGTTCGGTTGACACCCACTTAAGCTAATCCAGCCTTCTCCTCGAAGTCCATCGGGCTCACATACCCTATCGTCGAGTGGCGCCGTCTCGGATTGTAGAAGCATTCGATGTAGTCGAACACGTCAGCCCTTGCTTCGTTCCGCGTCCGGTATGTTTTGCGCGCCGTGCGTTCGGTTTTCAGCGAAGAGAAGAAGCTCTCCATTGCCGCATTGTCCCAGCAATTGCCTGAGCGGCTCATCGAGCAGGTAACGCCGTGGTCGGCCATCAACCGCTGGAACTGTTCACTGGTGTATTGGCTACCACGATCCGAGTGATGGAGAAGCGCATCGGGCTTGCCTCGCCGCCAAATCGCCATCAGCAGCGCATCGGTGACGAACTGCGCCGTCATCGTGGCGCTCATCGACCAGCCGACCACCCGCCGGGAGAACAGATCGATGACCGCTGCCACATAAAGCCAACCTTCCCCCGTCCAGATGTACGTAAAATCAGCGATCCATTTGCGGTTTGGGGCTGGGGCTTCGAAGGCCCGGTCCAGCACGTTGGGAGCGACGGCGCTCGCCTGCCGTTGACCCGGATCGGATGGCAGGCGACGTCGCCGCGGACGCGCTTTGAGCGCCTGCAGCCGCATCAGTCGTTCGACCCGATGCAGCCCGCAAGACACGCCGTCCTCGATCATGTCATGCCACACGCGCCTGGCGCCGTAGGTCCGGTCGCTCGCAATGAAGCTCGCCCGCACCTTGGCTCCCAGCTCTTCGTCGCTGTGGCTGCGCCGACTTCGCGGTCGCGTGAGCCATGCATAGAAGCCGCCACGCGAGACACCGAGCGCCCCGCACAACCATTCCACCGGCCAGATTCCTCGGTGCTTCGCGATGAAGGTGAACATCATGTGCTCTCCTTCGCGAAGTAGGCCGCGGCTTTTTTTAGGATGTCCCGTTCGGCTTTGAGCTTCGTCACTTCGCGCTTGAGCCGCGCGATCTCTGCCTGTTCGGGCTTCTGCTGCCCATGGCCGGGAAAGGCCTGCTGCGGATCGACCGCAAAATCCTTGACCCAATTGCGCAGCACTGTCTGGTGAACACCCAAATCCTTGGACGCCTGCGCGTATGCCACGCCGCGCTCCTTGATCAGCTTCACCGCCTCAAGCTTGAACTCTCGCGTAAACTTCCGTCGTTCCATGGTCTGCCTCCGGTTTCCATAAAAACACCAAACTCGGTGTCTTCAAAACCGGCAGCAGCTCAGGGTGCTGTAGTTGGAAAACGCTCCACCGAGAATCCAAGTATTATTTGTTTGCACAAACGCTGCGCAGTCGAGATTGTAACAGCCTGTTTTGTTGTAGTCGTCGGCCGTCCAATAGATGAATAATCGTGATGATTCTGAAAAATATTTCCAAGGGTAATTCTGCCATCCAGTTTCAGCTGTTTGTATGTTTTTACCGGTCCCACCTACGTACCATTCCTGAGATAGGGAAAATGTTTGGGTCAGTATATTGACACTTGGACTCCATAGATTCAGCACGCCATATCCACCCCAATTGCTGACATTCTGGACCGCATGCGCGTATGCGTGGTTATTCGTTGACGGTGGTGTGATACTGTTTTTTCGGTGATCAAACAGACTCTTCTGGAAAAACTGGCGTAGTGTTGCAAAGCGAGACAACTCATCAAACGTCAGTCGACGCAAAGCTATGGTTCCCGTTTCGCAACGTTCCTTATTGCCAAAGATATCAGGCTTGTCGCTAGCGTTCTCAGTTACTTGAGGTGTGGGAACCCCAGTCTGTGGAGCGAATCGTGCAACGTAGGGCGGAAACGGCGGGGGCGTTGCAATGTTCTTTAGACCTTGCAACCGCACGCCTAGTTGCGAATAAATTGGCACACAGTCGAAAACTTGATTGCCCATTTCAAAACTGTGCGAAACCGAAACGCCACCATACATTTGTTGCAAATGGTGACGCATCTCCTCAAAGGCCGTTGTACTCTGGACTTTAAAGCCTGGTTGCCCAACGAATTGATTTGCACTAACCGCAGAAAGGTTTGTTACAAAATCTGCAAAGTGTGAAAATGGCTTTGTCTTATCTAGGCTCAGGACCTATTAATTTGCTTGCGGAGATGGCGAAGGGTTGATTCATTGTTGGCGCCGGGAGGTGCTTCGATGAGTGATTTGTTCTGGCTGTCGCGTGCGCAGATGCGCCGGATTGAACCGTATTTCCCGTTGTCTCATGGCGTCGCACGTGTCGATGATCGGCGTGTGATCTCGGGGATTGTCTTCGTGATCCGCAATGGGTTGCGTTGGCGTGACGCGCCGAAGGATTACGGCCCGCACAAGACGATCTACAATCGCTTCATCCGCTGGAGCCGTCTGGGCGTGTTCAACCGGATTTTTGCCGAACTGGCGGGCAAGGGCGCCAAGCCTGACCGGCTGATGATCGACGCCACCCACCTTAAGGCTCACCGCACCGCTGCCAGTCTGCTCAAAAAAGGGCTGTTCCCCGACGTATCGGGCGCACGAAGGGTGGCTTGAACTCCAAACTCCATGCGGTGTGCGATGGCGAGGGCCGCCCGCTGGTGATGCTGCTCAGTGAAGGCCAGATGAGCGACTACAAGGGCGCGGCCCTGATGCTTGATGCCTTGCCGCCAGCCAAAACGTTGCTCGGCGACAGAGGCTACGACGCCGGTTGGTTCCGCAACGTCCTGGCCGAACGTGGCATCACTCCCTGCATCCCGTCAAAAGCCAACCGCAGAGTGCCAATCCCTCACGACCGCGCGCTCTACCGCCAGCGCCACAAGATCGAAAACATGTTCGGAAAGCTCAAAGACTGGCGACGCATCCACACCCGCTATGACCGCTGCGCACACACCTTCTTCTCTGCCATCTGCATCGCAGCTATCGTCATCTTCTGGATCAATCAATGAGTCCTGAGCCTAGTTGCAGTAGAGGGGGTGTGGGCTGACCTTGAGCCGCAGCGGGAACCATCATTGTCATGACTACCAACACAGTCAGGAGTCCAAGGCACTTGTAGGCGAATTGACAAGAAGAATTGCCGAGCATCACGTTCTCCTCTCTAATGACAGCTAGAAGCAAACGCATCGCAATTGACGAGCAAGATATCAGGATGGGTAAAGTGTGACTCGCTTATAGCTCATTTAAACATGTAGTTCTATCATACGTTGAATCGAAACCTGCAAAGTCAAAGTCAATGATAATTCTTATATATTTCAATGCATTGACACAGGTTGATGTCAAAATAGGTCGTTCGTATCCTATGTCGTGTAAGCAAAACCGTTTTCACCTTCCGTCAACCGACTACTTTTGGAAGAACTGGTGCAAGTTGGGGAAGCGGGCCATCTCTTCCAGGGTTACACGACGCATTGGAACCGTACCATCTGGGCAAGTTTCCTTGTCACTTACATTTGTCGTTACCGTGATTGGCATACTGCCTGATGTGTCTGGCGGTGGCAGGGGCTGGGGGGGCCGGATAGGGGCACTTGAGCCTTGTGCACGCACTGACGGTTCCTGGTTGGTCGGAATGCAATCGAAGACTTGATGGTCAGATACAAAGCTGTGCGCAACAGACACGTTGTTATATAGCTGAAGAAGGTATTGCCGCATTTCTTCGAATGCTACGGCGTTCTGAACACTAAAGCCAGGTTGACCCACGTAGCTGCTGGCTTTTGCTCCTCGGAGATTATTCACGAATTCCGAGAACGGCACGGGCCGCGCGCAAGCTGACCATATCCAAGCCGCCCAGACTGATAGTCCGACAAAACAAAGAGCGACAATCCAGTATGGTGCATGGCGGATATAGACCATTGGAATAAAGTATATCACTTGCCGTCGTTAGAACACACTTGAGAACCTAAGCCACTGAACAGAATGCCCCATTCTGTTCAGAGGCTGGTAAGGCGGGGGTAAGCATGCCCGCTTCCAGAGCGGGGCTTGGCAAGCAAAACCGGGGACGACGGCACTTCGAGCCCACCTGAAAGGGCCGAGATAGGCGGCGTCGCGACCGTCCTCTGCATGAACTGGGGCGCCAAGTACAGCCCCGCATACGTCAACCGGCTGTACGCTATGGTGGCGCGGCAGCTGTGGCAGCCGGTGCGCTTTCTCTGCCTCACGGACAATCCCGACGGCATTCGTGCCGACGTAGCGTGTCACCCAATTCCCGACCTGCCGCTGCCGTCCGGTCCGGTGTCGTGGCGCAAGCTCGCCGCGTTCTCGCCGAAGGTCGCAGGACTGCTTGGCGAGACGGCGCTCTTTCTCGACCTCGATCTCGTCATCGTCGGTGCACTTGAGCCTTTCTTTGAGCAGTCGGGGGAATTTCTCATCATCCGCGATTGGGGAAGGCCGCTCGCGCGCGCTGGGAACGCGTCTGTCTTTCGCTTTAGCCCCCAGCGCTCCACAGACCTGTTCGACCAGTACTGCCGCGATGCCGAACGCATCACGCGCAAATTCCGCACCGAGGGGGAATACCTCACCCGATACATGGCCGATTTCGGGGCTTTGGGTTTCTGGCCCAAAGGCTGGTGCGCGAACTTCAAGCACGACTGCATTCCGGGTTGGCCGTGGCGGCTCTGGCAGACGCCGACGGTCCCCGAGGGCGGCCGCATCCTTGTCTTTCATGGGGAACCCAAACCACCGCAAGCGTTGGCCGGCGGGATATGCGAGCGCGGGCAATACTGCGCCGCACCTTGGATAGCCGAGCATTGGAGGGAGTGATGCCCTCCGAGCCGGATGTCAGCCACAACGCCGCACTGCCCATCGGCGAAGACGGTGGTTTCGACGAGACTGCACGGACCGCCGCACAGATGGCGGTTGCCGCGCATGTCGATGTCACGGGCATCCCCTTTCCAACCCTCGCGTTCCACAGCCTCTTTTATAGAAGTGTCGAAGAACGACTTGCCGGCGCCGTTCCCTATGTCATCGCCGCGTACGCCGGCGCCTGGGTTCTCGTGCAGTGGCTCACCTTCAGTGGTCTTCGATTCGACGCGTACGAGATGCTCCTCATGGGGCATGAGTGGCAGCTTGCCTATTGGAAGCATCCCGCATTGCCGCCCTGGATGGCGGAGGCGGTATTCGAGCTCTCGGGCCGCAGTACGGCCGCCATGGCCGTGCTTCCGGTCGCGTGCGCGGCGGTCGCCCTTTGGCTGGTCTGGAGACTGTGCCGTCCCATCCTCGGCACGACGGGTGCGGCGCTCGCGACGGGGCTCAGTCTCTGCTCCTGGTATCTCATGACGCCGGTGACGCAGTTCAACCACAACGTCGCGCAGTTGCCGTTCTGGGTGCTCACCGTTCTTTGTTATCGCCGGGCGATCCTCAAGTCTTCGTATGCGAACTGGATCGCGTTCGGCGTCGTGGCCGCGCTTCTGCTGCAGACCAAATACACCGGCGTTCTTCTCTTGGCGACGCTCGCGGTGCATGCGTGCTGGTTCGAGACCAGCCGCAGGCAACTACGAACGCCGCAGGCCTGGACTGGCATTGCTGTGGCGATAGCCTTGATCCTGCCACAGCTATTCCAGCTTGTGCTTCATGATCGCAGCGCACTCACTTATGCGGTCGATCGTCCACCGTACCGTTCGCTATACGACCACGTCCTCGGTCCACTGGCGCTCCTGGGCTCGCAGGCCTTCTTTCACGTGGCCGTCCTGATCTTGGTGCTCGCAGCCCGTCCGTACAATGCCGCCCAGCGCGCGGGGGCGGTGGCGTTCACACTGCCCAAACGCACGCCATTCGACACCTCGCTTCTCATTGCGGGTATGGCCGGTCCGCTCGCCCTCGGCCTTATCTTCTATGGCATTGCGGGAGTGTGGGGACGCCCGGAGGCTTTGGGGTCCATGTTCATGCTGGTGGGTCCGGCCGTGATCGCCTGCGCGGGGCGCACACTCGTCATCGCGCGTCCGCGTCTGGTGCTCGCATTCTTCGCGCTCACCGTGTTCGGTATGCCGGTATGCAGCATCCTCGACTCCTTCATGCATCCGATTGTCTTTCACCGGCTCAGAACGGAACAGATACCGTTTGCGGCGGCGACGGATGCCATGGAGTTCGACTGGTGGCGGCTGACAGGCCGGCCGCTCACGATCCTTGCCGGCGACACGGCCATAGCGGGCGGCTTCGCGGCGTACATGGAGCCGCGACCGTCCGTGCTCATAGACGGCATGAGGGACCGCAGCCCGTGGATAACGGCGAAGCGGATTACCTCGGAAGGCGTGATGATCGTCTGGCTCATCAAGGACGCGCGGCAGCCGTTACCGCCGTCAGAGCTCGTCAAGCCGCTCGCCGGATATGCCATCGAACGGATCGCGCCGCTGCGCGTTGTCACGCGATGGGATCGCTATGTCCCGCCGGTTCTGTTCGGAAGAGCGATCATCAGACCGGCACAGACCTCGATGTCATCGACGCAATAAGCTGGTTATCCCGCGTGTGCGGGATTATGCGAGAATATCGGTTCTTTCATTTCGAGAGTCGTCGCCCTCGTACTCGTCTATAGGCGGCGGAACACTGCGCGCCTGCATCGCAAAGGCTTTGAAATTCTGTTCCACGGTCCTTGGTTTACACGGCTTTTCCGGCTTCTTCGCCGGCAGGAACGTCGCCGGCGGCCACGGAATAAATTGATGCATTCGCATCAGTGCCTCCCAATTGCACCAGCGGCCCCACGATATTCGGCCCCGATGCCGCTGATGGACATGGATTGCCTCCTGACCGTGGCTCTACCTATCCCTGCCACGAAGCATGGCGCGTGCCTCGGGTCGTGATGCCCGCGGACAGCCAAAATCATGGTTATTAGATGGTTATTTTGACAAGCCTTGCGACAGGTCCGGCATCGCTTGCCGCAACAGGGAACTTCCCGCCGGGCACAAATCGCATCGTCTGCCACAGCAGACAACCCCTGCCGTCAGGGCAATCTCCATCGGTGCGCTTAACGCAACCGGAGCGTCGACAACGTTGATTTCGTCGTCGATCAGTTTGAATGCACGCTACGCGGCTACTTTTCGGCTCGGTGGCGACGAGATCGGCAAGAGAGGTAAAACGAATGCCGTTGATTCGCCGTCGAGAGCGGCGGCGCGCCATTCCGCTTCGAATTCTGCCTCTAGCTCCGCTTTTGCTCGCAGCCAATGTTCATCCGCTTTACCTTCCGGGCGGCCTTCGCGCTCCCAGATCAGGTAGCTGCGCACACGGATTTTTTCCTCAGAAGAATTGGTTTGTTGTTCGTGGGGCATAGCATTCTCCCACCGATCATCGGCACCAATGGTCATACTTCATTCACGTTTGGGAATGATTCCTTAATGCACGTTTAGAACAATAACTCCTTAAACCGACCTTCTCAGATGACCCTTGATTGGGCCGAAGAACCCGCAAGCCCCTACCCCGATTATGTCCTTGGATTTGTACGTATTGCAGCAGTTGCGACGCCGTCAACGAACTAATAGTCCGTTGACGGCGTCTTGAACGCGGCCGAGACATGCGCCTCGATCCGATTGGTCAAAGATAAGACCGGCCCAAAATACACTCAGGCGAAGACGCCGAATTCCACCTGCAGGATCTCGCCAGTGATGGTGTTCACCAGAATGGCGTCGGCACCGTCACGCACCCATTCGCATCCCATTGGCGGCACTTCAAGACCGAAAAGCCAGTAGTCGGCTAGAATGTATTGGGAGTCCCAATAGGCACGCGGCAGGATTTGACCATAGACCCAGCGGCGCGCGGTCCAGCCCATAGGAGGGTGGTAGGGTCCGATCTTGTAACTCCGTGTCGCTTGGTAGTTGTGCTGATAAGCGCCACGATCCACCGTGGTGGGCCGTGCGTTCCAGCCTTTTGGTTCAGTGACGCGCTGATAACCGTGAGGGCCGGGATGGGGCTCTGCCTGGTGCATCGCTGGTCGCGCGCCGCCGCCGGCATGATCATCCCGCGGTGCGGCCGTCGCGATACCTCCTGCTAAAAAGAGAGCCACGACTAGGGATAGGCCAATTTTTAATCCATGCGCCATTGATGTCCTCCATTGGTAGGGATGTCCCGCCTTTCGTTGAAAATTGCTCGGCAGGCATCATCTTTTGAGCAGGCTTTGCTGCCTTGGCCCGCTGCTCAAGAGTTGCGTTGATCTCCTGTTTGGTTTGGCGGGCTGCCAGGGCGAACCGCAGGATTTTGAATTATTTTGGGCCTTCAGGCACTCGGTGATTCTGCGAGTCAGGTGAGGTATTCAGGTCAGCCTACGCCGCGTTCTATACAAAGCGGATCGAACTGGGATATCATTCCGCTACGGAATCTTGGGTGAATGAACGGTCCATCGGAGGGGGTTGGCCATGCGAATTCGCGCTTCGTTGGGAGTTTTCATCGGTATCACTGGCGTTCTCGTCGCAGGCAATGCGTTGGCCAAACCTCCCTCCAGCGTCAACTGGGTCGAGCGCGGGGTCGTTCCCTCGGTGAGGGACCAGGGAATGTGCGGCGGAGACTATGCGTACGTGACAGCCTCAGCGGTTGGCAGTCTCCTGGCGATTCATGGGAAAGGTTCGGCCGCCATCTCCGAACAGCAACTACTCGATTGTTCGTCTGCCTACGGCGGTCATGGCTGCCGGGGCGGCGAACTAGATAGCGGCTTCAAGTATGTTATCGCCAAGGGCGCCACGACCAGGGACGCCTACCCCGTGACGGGCACCAGCGGGGAGTGCAAAATCGACGGCGGTGCGATCAGGATCAAGAGTTACAAGGACATCCCGAGCGGCGACTGCAATGCTCTTCAAGCGGCCGTGGCGCACCAGCCCGTGATGGCGGTCGTCGATGGTATGAGTTTGTACCCTTATTCGGGCGGTATCTTTTCCTCCGACAACTCCAATCCCAAACACGACCACGCGGTGCTCGTGGTGGGCTACACGCCGGAATATTGGCTTGTCCAGAATTCCTGGGGCGCCAGTTGGGGCGAACAGGGCTACATCCGGCTGAAACGGGGTAATACCGCCGGCCTTTGCGACATGGCATCCTATCCGAAACTCTAAACATCTGGACGCACAGGTCGGCACTCTTTCGAAATTGCTCCCATGAACCGACCGCCAATTCGAGTCGGAAAGAATAGGAAGGTCCAGTCATGAACAATCCGACGCTGTTCTCGGCCGTGTTTCTGACGGCATCGGCATTCATCACATCGGGCGCATGCGCGGATTGTGACTCAACCCGATGGACGGACCCCAACAACTCTCATAACCGTGGACAATATCCTTCCGTCGAGGGCGTGGAGAATACGTACCTCGATCAAAATCCCGACGAGATGAGCGGGCGTATAAATGCCGAAGGGAATATCCAGATTATAACCGTCACTCTTGTCAACGATAAGGACGGACTATGTACGATAGATATGATTTGGGAGGTTAACTGCGAGAGGCAAGAGTTCAGACTTCTAAGGTCGAATACCTTCTATGACAGTGATTGGCCTGCCGAGAAGGACGAGAAGATCGGGGGCGATAAAGTGTGGGGGAGTTATAACACTCCTATGGGCACTAGGCGTATCGGCAATCTGGCCAATCAGTTTTGTGCCAGAAAATATCAGCTGCCAAGGATGTCGTCTTAGACGCGGCGAAGGCGGCCGCAACGCTGTCGAGCGCATGCTCGGAAGGACGGACGCTCACGATTGCCCGAGCATGTTGATATTGGCGACCGCTGTCACCACTCGATTCCTGACTCCATCAGCTATAAGAAACGGCCTCGGGGATACCGAGGCCGAAGAAAGAACAAGGTTTGATCTTCATTGGCTCGCGTTCGCCGCCACAAGGTGCATGAGGTACTCGACGGCCTCCTGTGCCTTGCTTGCGGCGGTGAAGATCGCCTTGGTGTCGCGGTCGAGGATTTCGAGCCAAGACGCGACATAGGCGGCATGATCGGAACACGGTTCTTCGACATACGAAAATTAGAGCACAGGAACGCCGTTCCGAGTTCCGCCACCAGCTTCAGGTGCCGGTTACGATAGGGCGACGGCCCTGGTCTCGGTCGCAGCGACCGAACGATAGGCGGGAAAATGCAGCGTGACGCAGGTACCCTCGCCGACCTGGCTCTGGATCGACAAGGCGCCACCATGCAGCTCGATAAGCCGTCGCGTTATCGCGACACCGAGACCGATTCCCTCATATTGCCGAGCCAACCGGCTGTCGACCTGAGAGAACGCCGCCGGCATGCGGTCGATATCTTCCGGCGCGATACCGATTCCCGTATCGATTACCGCGAGATGCACGGCGCCGCTGGCGTCGGTCGCCGTATTGATCGTGATGTGGCCACCGGCACGAGAGAACTTGATGGCATTGCCCACGAGATTGAGAAGCATCTGAAGAACATGCCGACGGTCGGCGCGTACCACCGCGCAACCGGGGAGAATTGGGGAGTCGACGGTGACGTTGGCGCGCCTGGCTGCTTCGGACATGAGTCGCAGGCACTGTTTGGTCTCTTCGGCCAGATCGACCGTAGCCTCTTCGATGAAAACTTCGCCTTTTTCGGCCTTGGAAAACTCCAGGATTGTGTTGATCAGGCCTGAAAGATGTTCACCGCTGTTCTGAATTGTCTTCGCGTATGATGCATAGTTCGGATGACCCAGCGGCCCGTAGATTTCCTGACAGAGCAGCGAGCTGAAGCCGATAATTGCGTTGAGCGGCGTGCGCAGCTCATGGCCGACCATCGCCAGAAATTCGGTTTTGGCGGCGTTGGCGCGCTGTGCCGATTCCTTTGCGATTCTCAACCAGTTTGCAGCCTCGTCGCTTTCACTACCCTGGCGGATGCGGCGGTATTCGAGTTCGTTGACAACCGTTGCAGCGAGGTCGCGAAGCGTCGCCTGCTCTTCGAGCGTCAGCATGGCGCGAGGCTGGGTATCGATCACGCATAGCGTGCCGAGCCGGAATCCCTCGGGTGTCACAAGCGGCGCGCCGGCATAAAAGCGGATATGCGGCGGCCCGACGACCAGTTTGCTGCATCTAAATCGAGGATCTTCGCGTGCGTCGGGAACCACCATCACCGCGTCGCTTAGAATCGCATGGGCGCAGAATGCCAAGTCCCTCGACGTCTCGCGAACATCCAGCCCGACGCAAGCCTTGAACCATTGACGGTCGCGGTCAACGAGCGAGATCAGTGCGATTGGCACGTTGAAAATCCGGCTCGCCAGGCTCGTTATTCGGTCAAAGACAGGCTCTGCCGGAGTATCGAGCACGGCGTAGGAATTCAGCGCATCTAACCGCTGCTCGTCGTCAAAGGGTCTGGGGAACATCTGATCACAAGCTCCCACGATCCCACACGGTGCGTGGGTCCAACACCATTGTCGCTCAGCGACGCTAACCGTATGTTAAGTGCGATATTCACTCGTCTTGCCAGGGTTTTAGCCAAGAAAAAGACCCCGGTGCGTACCGAGGTCTCAGGAAAGAATAACCTACTTTCATTGTCCGGAATTCGCCGCCGCAAGATGCATGAGATATTCCACGGCCTCCTGCACCTTGCTTGCGGCGGTGAAGATCGCCTTGGTGTCGCGGTCGAGGATGTCGAGCCAGGACGCGACATACGCGGCGTGATCGGGTCGCGGTTCGTTCACAATGCGAAAGGCGGAGCACAGGAATGCGGCTCCCAACTCCGCGACGATTTCCTCGAACGCGTACGCTTTATCTCCAAAGCGTTTGCCGAACTCCCGATTGAGCCGGTGAACCGCGCCACTCCAATGAATACATTCGTGACCGAGAACAGCGTGGTATGCCTCTATCGGGGAGCTGGTGCCCGAACCGATGAAGAGATCGGGATTGGGCATCTCGATGCAATCCAAATCGCGGCGATACCGCGCCGCATGGAAACCATGACGAATGTCCGCTCCGGTTGCCCGAATGAATGCCGCGACCTGTTCGTTGATCGCCACTTCTGAATATGGCTTCGGCGTGGGCGGTTGCCAGCCGCTCACTTGCTCGGCGTTGAAGACATAAGAAGCGTTTGCGACGAACCGGGGCCGATCATCTTCTTCGTCCTTCGCGTCGTCTTGGCGTTCGAGTTTCTTCCAGAAGACGATGAGGGAACCGCGCTCGCCCTTGCGGACCTGGGCCCCGAGCGTCTGCCACTGGCGATAGCTTGCCCAGTATCCACCGATGTACCGTTTGAACATCGCGTCGGTCCAGAGTGCGAGGATGTTGACGCCGCGATAGGGCTTGTCGGTTGCGGCATTCACCGGGAACGCGGGCGGCACGATGCTGCCGTGCCAGGGCATCACGAACTCATTAGCCCCAGCCTCGATAGCGGTTACTATTTTATCCGTGATCGATTTGAATACATCCGACCTGGACTCTGAAAGAACTTCGCTTGCCATTGATACCTCCCGTGCACAGCGGGAACACCGGAGGATTCCGGTGCTCCCGGATGCGCGGGAGGACTGCCCAAGCAGGCCAGCTTCCATGGCGTCAGGAACGCTCCTTTTGCGCGGCTTCGGGAGCCGTGGTTGCAGCACGGCGATCCGTCCTGCAACCGCCGCCGCGATTTCCTCTCGGGTCTTCGCGTTCTCTGCTGCGAATGTCTTCCCGATCTGTTTGCGGGTGTAGAGGCGGACCTTGATGCCGCGCGCCTCGGCGCGGCTGATCATTCCTTGGCACAATTTACGGATGCGTGCTGATCGCCGGGCGTGTTCGAAGTCGAACGCTTCCATGGCGATGGCGCTCGGCTCATATTTCTCCAAGAGTTGCTCGAAGCGAGTGAGCGCCCGGGCGTTCTTGTCGCTTCGGATATCGGCCGTTCCCCAATCGAACGGGACAAGCGGTCCCTCGAATAATGCCCAGCCGAAACCGCGCGAGGAGGGATGGACACCAAGCACATACGAACGAAGTTTATTCATGCGAGTGCGTTAGCGCCGCCGAGGCGGCTAATGAGTGCAGCAAGGTACGCAGCGGCGTGGGACCGGGCGGGCTTGGGCGACAGTTCGCCGTGCAATTGGCGTGCATTGGCAAGCACGTCGCGTTCAGCCTTCGCATACAGATCCGGGTATAGCTCGCGGAACGGCGAGCCGAACACGATCTCACTCGCCAGTTCCGCTTTAAGACCCGGACGCTTCAAGCCCGCCTCGATCTCGGACATCACTCCTTGGGAGCGAAGCCCGATCAGGTGCGCCAACTCCCGCTGCGAGAGGTGAGCGGACTTGCGGTACTTACGCAGAAGACAGTGGTGTATGGCCATACGGTGCTGCCGCCGCATGGTCTCAGGTGATGGATAATCGTGCAGTACTAGGAAATATCTCCCTAGGAGATGCGTCCACGCGGCGACTTTTTTGAGTGTACGGGCAAACCCCCGCAAATCATTGGGGGGTCTTCAAGGCTACGGACCCGAGCTAGCTTCCATGGTGCTAACGGCGCTCCGCTCCAGGACGACGGCGCCGTTGCTCTTCTTGAGTGGGATGGATCGGGCGCGCAACACGTAGCCGATCTGTCGTGCGGAGACCGTCTCGTCGAGCTCGTCGCCATTTGCGTTGACGGAATCCGCAATCTCGCGAAGCGACAGGGTCATGCGCTCGGAATCTTTGAACGCTGCCGTGATCGCGGTAAGGGTCCTGGCTTCTGTGCTGCGTGCGCGGTCCGCCGTAAGACGACTTTGTTTCGCCCGCAGCATTTCCGAAAGTTCCTCCCGCAGGTCGACATCGTCCATGAGCGACAGAAGCGACAATGCGGTTTGGTTCAGCCGCGGGTCGATACCGGCAACCACGCGAGCGGGGTTGCTCTTGACGGCAAAGAGGTTCGTCAACCGGAAATGCAGGAGCCTGTTGCGCAGGTCGAGGGCATCGGTCTTGAGGGTATCCGGCAGTTGAATAGGGATATCCGAGCGCAGCGGACGCGTGCCCATCTCCTCGGTGAGGAAGCGGCTTTCGAGGGCTCCTTGAAGGCGCTGCGCATGGCGATGATCTTGGGGCCGAAGACGTTGAAGGCCGCAGGGTTGAACTCCTTATGCCGGTTCTGGAGCGTTCGCAGGACAGGCAACCCCTTCACGGTCCCATTGTTGAGGATTTTCACGAGGTCGGCCATCTTGTCTGAAAACCGCAGATCGGCCTCGTCGAGAATAAGCGTGCCACCGAAGGTGTCGAGCGTGTGAAAAATCGGCGACACGGTGGACGCGCCGGACGTGAAGAAACCCTTGTATGCGATGGAGCCGAGCGCGATCAGCGCCCTGGTCTTACCGCTCCCGTATTCGCCCTGGAAACGAAGATACGGGAGTTCGTTGAAGGCGTCGTATACCCAGGTGAGGAGGATGTAGTGGGCGGCGATGCGCTCGAAGAGGGGTGAGAGGTCCACGTATCGGTGGAGATACGCGGTAATATCCTGTATCAGCGCCTCTTTGCTTCCATGATCAACGGGCTCTGACGGCAGTACGACGCAGTCGTGCCGGATGAGACTATTCGTGGCGGCATAGGGTATGAGCCGCTCGCCCGTTTTGATCTCGGTTTCGTGCTCGACCGTCCATTTACCGCCGTGCGAGACGACCAGTCCCGTCTTGTGAGCGTTGCGGTCATAGATAAGCTCGACGATGGTATCGCCGCTGACACGGGAGACCGTCGGCACCGTTCGCGTTTCTTGTAACGCCTCCATCGCGCCAGCTTGGCAAAGCCGCTGCATGAGCGATAGGCGAGGAAATAGCGCGTACCGATATATCTCCGTCCCTACCGCCTTCAACGTCAAAAGGCATGCTGGTTACACACTCCCGTGATTCGCGCGAATCCGATTCGCGAGCTAGAGTCGGGAGTCGCTGGGGAATGGGTCGTTCTTCCCCAGATTACCAGCCTCAGCAGTGACGAAGTGACGGAGTGACGAGCTTCTCGTCCATACGTTACCCACCTGCCTATGAAATATTTCGCCTATTGCCGCAAATCCTCCGAGGGCGAGGAGCGGCAGGCTTTGTCCATCCCAGCGCAGATCGACGAGATCAAGCGTGTCTTCGACGACGCGCCCGAAGTCGAGATCGCCGAGTGGTTCGAAGAAAAGATGAGCGCCAAGGCGCCGGGCCGGCCCGTCTGGGCTGCCATGATCAAGCGTATAGAAAAGGGAGAGACGGATGGCATTGTGGCATGGCACCCGGATCGTTTGGCGCGCAACTCCGTCGATGGCGGCTGGATCATCCACCTCTTGGACCGGCGCGTGCTGAAAGACCTGAAATTCGTCTCGTACAGCTACGAGCACAGCCCCCAAGGCATGTTCATGCTGCAGATCATGTTCGGGCAGTCGAAGTACTATGTTGATAACTTGTCCGTGAACGTGAAGCGCGGCATGCGCAAGAAAATCGCGATGGGGTGGTGGGCCAACCAAGCGCCGCTCGGATACAAGAACGACCGCGAGACCAGTACCATCGTTATTGATCCTGAGCGCTTCCCGTTCCTGCGCCGGGCGTGGGAACTTCTCCTGACCGGCGCGTACGGCGTGCGCCAGATACGCGACCGCCTGAATGACGAATGGGGTTTCCGCACGCCCAAACACAGGAAGATCGGTGGTGGTCCCTTGGCCCTCAGTTCCTTGTACAAGATATTCAAAAGCCCGTTCTATGCCGGCGTCCTCGATTGGTACGGCGAGTGGCGTCCAGGCAAACACGAGCCGATGATCACGCTCGAAGAATACTACCGCGCCCAGGAAATCCTTGGCAGGCCCGGTCGTCCCAAGCCGGAAACGCACAGTTTCGCCTTCACGGGCAGCCTCATTCACTGCGCTTGCGGGCTCTCCGTGACCGCCGAAGAGAAAGTGAAGCCGTCCGGCCGCCGCTACGTCTATTACCGCTGTACGCGCCGTTCGCGGCATGAACGCTGCGCCCAACCGCCTGTTCGGGTCGAGGTGATCGAAGACGCCGTTAATTCGTTGCTCAAGAACATCCAATTACCTGAATACATCGAACAGCTCCTCGTTCGGAAATTCGAGAAAGGCGGTTCTGAGATACGCGGAGAACAGGAACGGCAGACAACCGCCGCCGAACAGGCGCTGGCACAGGCGCAGAAGGAATTGCGGCTCCTCGTTGATCTGCGCGTCCGTGACATGATCAACGACGCCGAATATGTTGAACGGCGTCGAAAGCTGCAAAAGCAAGAGATGCGGCTACGAGAGGCCGTGGCCAAGCGAGCGACGGAACCGCCATTGTGGTTAGAACTCGGGCAAAGCGTGCTTTTGTTCAGGAAATACGCCGCCGATTGGTTTCAAGCCGGAAAGTCAGAGGATAAGCGTCTGGTCCTGCAAACGGTCGGTTCGAACTCGATACTCGCCGACAGAAAACTCAGCATTCAAGCCAAGATTCCCTTCCAAAAGGTCGAAAATCCGGACGATTTTCCACGATGGTGCGCCATCGTAGAGGCACTTAGAACACCGGATGAGGAAAATGGGGCCCGAATGATCATCGAGGCCGTTCACTGTCTCCGGGAGCGCGCGGAGGCTCGTCAAGCGGGAATTCCCGTCCCGCCGCTCTCTCCTTCGCTATCCAGGCGGAAAAGCGCTCGAAAAGAAATAACAGACGCGACAGCATCTCGCGCGCCTCATCCTGCGTCAGCTTCACACCCTTGTGGTCAAGATAGAGCCGCCTGAGCTCTTCACATTCGTCATCCGTGACCCTCATGCTTGTCGCGCTCACTCAGGCGCGCGGCGATCCAATCAACGCGATTTCCTATCCGAAAGAGTTCGCTCGAAATGTCATCAAGCGCTCGGTACAGGTCTGTGAGTTGCTGGAACGTGAAGTCGCCTAGGCGAGGAAGCAGAACCTGCTCGCATAGCTCGCGGAATTTGTCGTTGGTCATGTGCGAGCATCATGCGCGACCGAACGGACCGAAAATATGCGAGGGGAAATCCCGGCCGGAGATAGGGGGCAAGTGTCGCTATATCCCAAGATTCGTCACTTCGTCACTCCGTCACTGTCGCGACAGGCACCCCGAATGGACGCGGCGTCATTAAACAAGCCGCGTCCTTGAAGGGGCTGCCTGTCGCGAAGATCGTGACAGGAGATAAATCAGTGCCTATCCGCCTTACGCTGTATCGGGGACGATACGGGATATGACCTCACCCGGTATCTCGTATTTTGCCCGGACGAATCATCGCAATTTGCGAGTACCGTTCGGCATCAAGCAGGAAGATCGCCTGTCGCACATGTACATGATCGGCAAGACGGGCGTGGGTAAGTCCACACTCCTTGAGACACTGGCGTGGCAGGACTTCGAGGCCGGCCGTGGCTTCGCGCTCGTCGATCCGCACGGTGATTTGGTGGAAGAACTTGCCCGGCGCATAGCGGCGATGAATCCCGAGCGACTTGTCAACCTGAATGCCTGCGACCCGTGGCAACCGTTCGGATACAACCCACTCCGGCGCGTCCGGGAAGACAAGATACCGCTTGCGGTCTCCGGCACACTCGAAACCCTAAAGAAGATATGGCCGGACGCCTGGGGCGTACGCATGGAACACGTACTGCGCAATTCCCTTTACGCGCTCTTGGAGCGGGACGGCTCGACACTTCCCGATATTCTCTGCCTGTACACCGACGATGAATTCCGCAAGAAAGTGGTGCGCGGTATCCGCAATGAAGTCGTGAAGCGGTTCTGGGAGGGCGAATTCGAGCACTATCCTCCGCGGCTCCGCGCCGAAGCCTGCGCGCCGATCCAAAATAAGCTCGGCGCGCTCCTCTCCGATCCGACCCTCCGGCGCATCCTGGTCGAGCCGGATATTGATCTCCATTTCCGCAAGCTCATGGATGAGGATATGGTTCTTCTGGTCAACGTCTCGAAAGGACGTCTCGGCGAAGAGAGTTCTCTGGTACTCGGGAGCCTTATCGTCTCAACGCTCGGGCTGGCGGCGTTCAGCCGTGCCGAATCCGACCCGAGTACCCGCCGCCCGTTCTTTGTCTATCTCGATGAATTCCACAACTTCACGACGCTGATGCTCGCGAACATGATGAGCGAGCTGCGGAAATACGGCGTTGGTCTCGTGCTGGCGCATCAGTACGTGTATCAGCTTGAACCGGAGGTTCGGCACGCCGTCCTCGGCAATGCGGGAACGACCATCTCGTTTCGCGTAGGGCCCGAGGATGCGACTATCTTGGCAGATGAATTTCAGCCGAAGTTCAACGTGCTCGATCTGCTCAACCTGCAGAACCGCGACATCTATTTGAAGTTGATGATTGATGGGACGCCGAGCAGGCCGTTTAGTGCCAGGACGCTATGATGCCAAAATCGGCGTGAACGGCATTCCATGGCGCGATCACCCTTCCCTGAATTTGTAGGACCCCAATGGCTCGGGCGTGTTGCTCGCGCAAAATGCCAAGCGTGCTATACTAGCGCTGTAAGGGTGCAGAATAGATAGCGTTACGAGGTTCTCGTTCGCTTGCGCCCTTTGGTTTTCTTGCTCTTTTCCGCAGACGCCCGACGGTGCGTCGACCTGCACTTTTTCAACTTCATTTTCGCTGCGGTGAGCGGCTCTAGTGCGGTGCGCTTCGTGGCATCCACCGTACGACTTCGTGCAAGCGAATGTATTGTATGGACCCAAGCCTCGCACGCCGCGCGGTACGTGGCACGGGTGGCGGCAACCGCAAATGCCGTCATCCACATGGCAAGCACGAATTCATTACTGTGGAGAAATGCAATTGCCGTTACCGCAAATGCTTGTGCCAGTTGCCCCGCATGGAAACAGTCGGCTGTGTGGCACAGGTTCAGCGCAAAATGATCGAGAAATTCACCAACAGACTTCGGCATAACATTTCTCCGATAGATGTTGTGCTGGAGACGAGCCATCGCGATGTCCGTCGCGGTGGCTCACTCCTTAATGGGCATCACGGGGGCTGCTCGGACCGGTAGACGTTCGGCATGTCCGCTTCACGCTTCCGACCCGCTCCGGCGGGCAGTAGGTGGCCACCCTTTTCAGGCCACACTTTTGCCAAGAACGTTCTCCTTTAGTTCGCTAGGTATAGCGTAGAAACGAAAAGAAACTATAAGAGTGATAGCAGATAAAAGAAGCTGTGGATAGTTCTTCGTTTCTCTAATTTTCTGTTGGCAGTTTAATAAAGAATTAATAGTTTTGCGGGAGATACTTGTAGTACACATTGCGAAGCAACGCTAAAGGTAGGGAGCCGAGGCGGTAATTCGTCTAGGGCTAGTAGGGCGAAGGAGTTGAGGTTGAAAAGGAAGCTCGTAAATCCGGTTCAGCTGGTCCAATCCGACCTAGCCCGCGAATTCACATCCCAGCCTCGGTATGCACTCAAGCCCGAGGTCCGAAGAAATATGGAGTTGCTGTTTAAGTCTCAAAAAGACCTCTGCATCGCACTTGGCACCACCGCCAAGACATGGAAGGACGCGACCTCCGAAGAGGGCGTCCGTGAAGCGACAGGCATGAAGCTCCTGATCACATTCATCAGTTTGGTACGAAAGAACGCCAAGGGTGAATTCGAAGCACGAAAGCACATACGTGATGAATTGGTGGCGGCCATGGACGAAACATACGCGCCGTATTTGTCGAACTTGAAATTCGACGACCTGATGAGCCGGAAAAATTAGCGAGCCCGGCCTCCTCCTGATCTGATGTATGCGTTGACGACCGTGCGCCATTTGCGTGCTGCTCTCAATCGCCCATGTGTATGAGCAAACTTAGGTGCGCTTCCCATTTCTTAATCGCATCCCGCATCTCCGGCATGAAATCATACCGCTGATACACGCCCACGATACCGCCGAAACTTCCCGAGACGTGGTTTAATAGACGCTCAATAACCGGTATCGATACGCCGATGGACGCGAGACCAGATGCGAACGTCCTGCGCAGATCGTGCAGAACCCAATCGGTCACGGCACTTCGTTTCTCAAGCGCCTCTTTGCTCTTCGACCATCCGCAAAAGGGCGTCGCCCTTCCGAGCGCTGGAAAGAAATACGCGTCAACGGGCCACGGCGGATTTAGGATTTCCTGTGCCATGCTTCCAAGCGGGAAGATGTGCTGCCTACTGTTCTTCGCAAGCCATGCTGGCAGTGTGATGGTGTCTTTCCCGATCATAGCGCCGGTGAGTTGGGTGATTTCGCCACGGCGCTGGCCGGTGAGGATGAGGAGCTTCACGATCTTGCCGAAGGTGTCGTCCCCAGCAGCGAGCCAGACGCGTTTAAGTTCTTCGTTCGTGAGGATGCGATCGCGCGAGCGGTATCGATGTCCAGCCTGCATCCGCTCCATCGGATTGCGGTCGCAATAGTGTTGGCGGTGCGCCCAGCGGATGAACGCGCGCAGAACCATGTATGCATGCAACTGTTCGGCGGGCGTTTTCCCAAGCCGATCCAAGTTCTGGCGAAGATCATACGGCGTAATCTCAGAGAGTTTGGTGGTGCCATACTTGAAGTGCCGGTTGAGGATGTAGGTGTAGTCGGCATGGGTGCGGGGTTTCAGCTTGCGGAGTTTTTCGGCTAGAAATTCCTCCCGCGCCGTATCCCAACTAACTGTTCGTGGCTTGTCCTTGCCCAGCGTGTATTCGGCCAGACGCCGTTTCGCATCGTTGCGAGCTTCTTGAAGGCCCACGATCCCGACCCTGCCGATTGTTTCCCGTTGGTGGCGTGGACCGTGGGTGAGCACGAAGCTTTTCGTGCCGCCTTCGCTCACCCGTACGCCAAAGCCCGGGACGATATCGTCGGTGTAAATGCGTGCGCCTTTTGACGGCGGTTGAAGCGATTTGATCGTGATGTCGGTGAGCCTCATTTGTCTCCTCATTGTCTCCGGCAACGCGCGTGAAGCGCTGTTTTGCAGTGTTCGCTGGTGAACACCGCAACAAGCGGAGTGACAACAGGATCAAGCGGTTAGGAGCAGCTATGTGTCGGTATGAGCAAACATCAAATTACGTTACGAATGCGGTGCTCTACCGGCTGAGCTAAGGCGGCTCTAAAGGCGCGCGAAAATACGCAGACGGAGGGCTTACCGCAACAGGGCATATCGGCCAAATTGGCCTCCGTCCGGCGTCTTTCGAGGGAACATTCCATGATTATCGCTAGGGCAGCGGCTCCGGACGGCGGCCTTGCGAGCCGGCCGGGCAGGCTCTCGGCCCGACCGGAAAAGACTTTTTTAGGGGTGGACACCCGGCGCTCCGTCCTGGTAGCCGAAAGCAGTTTGATTTTTCGGACATATATTTCGTGAAAGGGATCGCACGTCGCCTTGGCATGAGTCAGGCCGCTTCCGGCCTGCTCAGCGGCGTCTTCACGCCGTTCTTCGGCGCCTGGCTGGCTTGGCGCGGGCTCACGGCCGACCAGATCGCCATTCTTCTCTCGGCGGGTCTCTTGCTGCGCGGTCTGGCGGGACCGGTCAGCGGCATCCTCGCCGATGCCCGCAACGACCGGCGCGCGGCGATGCTCGTCCTTTATTGGGTGATGCTGATCGGCTACGGCGCGCTGAATTTCACCGTGGCGCCGCTGCTCGTCTTTCTCGCCAGCGTGCCCGCGACGGTGGCGAACGGATCGGCCGTCCCCTTGCTCGAAAGCGTCAGCGTGCGGTTCTCCGAGCGTTACGGATTCGATTACGGCCGCGTGCGGTTATGGGCGTCGTCGGCGTTCGTCGCCGCGAACATCCTGGGAGGAGCCTGCGTCTGGCTGTACGGCATGCGGTCTGTGGCGGTATGGCTCACCGCCGGGGCGGTGCTGTGCCTCGTCACGACCCTGCGCCTTCCCGCGCCGCCCAACGATCATTCAAGCGGCGATCTTTCCTTGCGGCTTCGCGAAACCTTCGGCGAAACGCGCGAATTGCTGCGCTCGGGCGTGTTCCTGATTTTTCTCGCGGCGGCGAGCTTCGACCAGGGCAGCCATGCCTTCTATTACGGTTACGGCGGGCTGCATTGGCATCGGCTGGGCTATTCCGGCCTGCTGATCGGAATCCTCTGGCCATTGGGCGTGCTTGCCGAGATCGCGCTGTTTTCCCAGTCGCTGCGCGTGTTGCGCCTGATCGGGCCGACGCGGCTTTTGCTGTACGGCGGGCTGGGCTGCGTGGTGCGCTGGACCATCCTGGCCTTCGATCCGCCGCTGCCTTTGGTGGTGTTCGCGCAATTCCTGCACGGAGCGACCTTCGCGCTGGCGCATCTGGGCGCGATGTATTTCATCCTGCGGGCTGTGCCGCCGCGCCTGGCCGCCACGGCGCAAAGCCTCTATTTCGTCTGTTCAGCGGGCATCGTGATGGGGATTGCGACCTTTGCTTCCGGCCACATCTATGCCTCATACGGCGGACGCGCCTATCTTCTGATGTCGGCGATGGGCGTCGTGGCAATGGGCCTGGCGCTGCTGCTGGCGCGGCGCTGGCAAGGCGGACGCATCATCCACGGCGCCCAAGACGAATATATCGATACGATTTAGAACAACCCTTCGATCCTGCCTTGATCGTCCAGATGGATCGCATTGGCAGCCGGCACGCGCGGCAGGCCCGGCATGGTCATGATGTCGCCGGCGATGGCCACGACGAATTCCGCCCCTGCCGACAGGCGTACGTCGCGCACATGCAGGGTGTGGCCCGTGGGCGCGCCCTTGAGGTTCGGATCGGTCGAGAACGAGTACTGCGTCTTCGCCATGCATACCGGGTAGTGGCCGAAGCCCTGGCTCTGCATCTCCTCGATATTCTGGCGCACAGTCTTGTCGGCGGTGACGTGTGCGGCACCGTAGAGTTCGGTCGCGATCGTCCGCACCTTGTCCCACAGCGGCAGTTCGTCGGGATAAAGCGGCTTGAAATCGGCCCGGCCGGATTCGCACAACGCCGCGACTTCGCGCGACAGTTCTTCGGCGCCCTTTCCGCCCTGCGCCCAATGCATGCCCAGGATCGCTTTGCAGCCGTGCGCCTCGGCGGCTTTGCGGATCTGGGCGATCTCGGCGTCGGTATCGCCCACGAAATGATTGACGGCGGCGATCACCGGCACGCCGAATTTCTGCAGATTGTCGATGTGGCGCACGAGATTGGCGCAGCCCGCGGCGACGGCGGCGACATTCTCGTGTTTGAGATCGTCGTGCGCGACGCCGCCGTGCATTTTCAAGGCGCGCGCGGTGGCGACGAGCACCGTGACGGAAGGCCTCAGCCCCGCCATGCGGCATTTGATGTCAAAGAATTTCTCGGCCCCGAGATCGGCGCCGAAGCCCGCTTCCGTCACCACGTAATCGCAAAGCTTGAGCGCGGTCTTGGTGGCGACGACCGAGTTGCAGCCATGCGCGATATTGGCGAACGGGCCGCCATGGACGAACGCCGGATTGTTCTCCAACGTCTGCACCAGATTGGGCATCAGCGCCTCTTTCAACAGCGCCGCCATCGCGCCCGAGGCGTTCAGTTCCTTGGCGATCACGTTCTTATGCTCGCGCGTCTGGCCGACGATGATGTTACCGAGTCGGCGCTCGAGATCCTTCAAATCTGTCGCCAGGCAAAGGATCGCCATGACCGTCGAAGCGGCCGTGATGTCGAAGCCGTCTTCGCGCGGATAGCCGTTGGCGACGCCGCCTAGGGAATTCACGATCGAACGCAGGGCGCGGTCGTTCATATCGAGAACGCGGCGCCAGGCGATGCGGCGCGGATCGACGCCGAGTTGATTGCCCCAATAAAGATGGTTGTCGATCATCGCGGACAACAGATTGTTGGCCGAGGTGACGGCATGAGAATCGCCGGTGAAATGCAGATTGATGTCTTCCATCGGCACGATTTGCGCATAACCGCCTCCGGCCGCGCCGCCTTTCATGCCGAAACAGGGCCCGAGCGACGGCTCGCGCAGGCAGGCCATCGCGCGCTTGCCGAGGCGGCTGAGGCCGTCGACCAGACCGACCGTCGTGGTGGTCTTGCCCTCGCCCGCGGCGGTGGGCGTGATCGCGGTGACCAGAATAAGTTTGCCGTCCGGGCGGTCTTTCAAGCCCGCGATGAAATCGGTGGAAAGCTTGGCCTTGTACGGGCCGTACTGGAGGAGCGCGTCGCCCGGAATGTCGATCTTGCGGCCGATTTCGGCGATCGGCTTCATCTTCGCGTCGCGGGCTATTTCGATATTGCTGCGGACGGTTGTCATGCGAGGCTCTTTTTTTGCTCGTCGCTCACGTTCGTATTCTGACACGGCCATCAACGCATGACGAGTGCGTCTCTCGCGGCGCAAGCAAAGAACCTAGGGGCGCGATCCGAGTTTAGCTTTATTTCCCTTGCGAGGGAGCAAACGCATGATCCACAACGCAAGCGAAAAACGCGCGAAGGCGATCTACGCAAGCTTGCCGCGCGGATGGGCGTTTGCATAGACGTCCATCATCTTCTTGGCGTCGATTTCCGTATAGGTCTGCGTGGTCGACAGCGAGGCGTGGCCTAGAAGCTCCTGCACCGCGCGCAAATCGCCGCCATTGGCGAGCAAATGGGTGGCGAAGGAATGGCGCAGCGCGTGGGGCGTGGCGCGCTCGCCAAGCCCGAGCATGCCGCGCAATCTTTGCATCAAGGCTTGCGCCTCGCGCGCGCTCATCGGTTTGCCGCGGCGGGAAAGAAACAGCGCGTCGCCGCGCGCGCCGGAAAACGGAATCAACGCGCTATAGCGTTCCACCGCTTCGCGCACCACCGGCAGGACGGGAACGCTGCGTTCCTTGCGCCCCTTGCCGAGCACGCTGAGCGAAACGCCGAGCGGGGTGTCGCCGCGCTTCAGGCTCAAGCCCTCGGAAATGCGCAGGCCCGCGCCGTAAAGCAGCGTGAGCAGCGCCACGTCGCGCGCGCCCAGCCATTCGACATCGTGCTCGCCCGCCTCTTCCAGCGTGCGCGCCGCGTCGGTCTCGCTGAGCGGACGCGGCAGGGTGCGCGCGATACGCGGCGTGCGCACCGCGCGCGGCGCGGCGTTCTCCAGAATCCCTTCGCGCGCCAGATGGCGGAAGAAACTGCGCACCGCCGCCAGGGCCCGCTGCACGCCGCGCGCGCCCAGCCCTTCGCACCGCCGCAGCGTGATGAAGGCGCGGATGTCGGCGGGCAACAGTTTGGCCAGCATGCGATCGTCCGGCGTGCGGCCCTTATGTTCGGCGAGGAAGCAAAGGAACCGCGCAAGATCGTCGCCGTAAGCGCGCAGCGTGTGCAGGCTGGCGCGACGCTCATGGGCCAGCGCCGCAAGCCAGGCTTGCTTCAGGATTTCGGCGGATCGAGGCATTTTTCGATCAGCTTGGCGCGGATCGCCCGTTCCAGCGCGCGCGCGAAATAACCGAGATCGGCTTCGATTTCCCGGCCTTCGAAGCGTCCTTCGGCGAGCGCGCCCAATACATAAAGCGCGGCGGCGCCGTTGAGACGCAAGCGGAACGCCGCCAGACTTTTGTAGACCGCCCCGCCCTGACCGAAAAGCAGCTCGCCGCCGCCCGAAAGGATGGCACCCATGCCGCCCGGACCGAGGACGGCGGTCACCGTTCCGGGACCGATCAGACGTACGCCTTCGCTGCCCGTGGGGGCGATGCCGTCCGTGCTCTCGACGCAGAACACGGCCTTGTCGGCGCCGAAGGCGGACGCGGCGCCGGTCGCCACGGCGATGACCTCGCCAAAGCTTCTGGCGTCCAAGAGATCGAGCACGAAAAGGCGCACGCCCTCGCCCAGCCGCGCGCCGCGATCCTGGGAGCCCTTGAGCGCATCGCGCTCGATCTTCAGCGCCTGGTTCTCGGCCGCCAACCGCTCGATGGCGAAGCGCTGCAAATCGCGTATCTCGGCGCTCTCGAAGCGTTCCGGCAGTAGCAGCGCCAGAAGCTCGCCGTCGGCGGCCAGCCGCGCCCGGTTCATGCGAACATAGGCCTTGACCGCTTCGGCGGCAGCCTGTGCCGGGTCCAGGGACGGTGCGTGTTCGCTCATGCGGTGCCCGAGACGGTATAAGGTTCGACCAAAGAGAATCGCAATCCAAAGTGTAACGCATGAAGGACGCAACGCTAAAGCCCGCATTCTCCCTCGCCCCCGGCGAGCACGCCGGCGTGCTTCTGCCGCTGCCGCTGCCGCCTTATGACTACAAATTACCGCCCGACGTGATTGCCACGCGTGGATTGGTCGTCAGTGCGCCGCTCGGACCGCGCGAAAGCCTGGGCGTGGTGTGGGGCAAAGCCGAAGGCGCGGTCGGCGACAACCGGCTGAAGCAAGCCGTCCCGCTCGACGGAAATCCTATTTTACCCGCCGGGTTATGCGATTTCGTCGATTGGGTGGCGCAGTACACGCTGACGCCGCCGGGGCTGGTGCTGGCCATGGCGCTGCGCTCGCGCCAAGCGTTCGAAGCGGAAATCCCGCGCCTTGCCTATGTGAAGGGCGAGGCCTTGCCCAAGCGCATGACGCCGCCGCGTCAGCGCGTGCTGGACATCGCGGCGGACGGACTGGCGCGGTCCGTGCCTCAGTTCGCCGAGGAAGCAAACGCCACGCCCTGTGTGGTGCGCGGGCTGATCGAAGCGGGCGCGCTGGCGGAAGTTACGCTTCCGGAATTTCCGCCGTTTAAGGCGCCCGATCCCGATTTCGCCCGCCCGACGCTCAACACCGAGCAGGATTTGGCGGCGCATCTGCTCAGCGCCGGCGTGGCGGGGCATCGCTTCGCGGTCAGCCTGCTCGACGGCGTCACCGGATCGGGCAAGACCGAAACCTATTTCGAAGCGGTGGCGCAAGCGCTGCGGCAGCAAAAACAAACGCTGATCCTGTTGCCCGAGATCGCACTGACGGTGCAGTTCCTGGACCGCTTCGCCGAGCGCTTCGGAGTGCGCCCCGCCGAATGGCATTCTGACCTGACGCAAAAGGAACGAAGGCGGGTGTGGCGCGCGGTGCTGAGCGGCGAAGCGCGCGTGGTGGTGGGCGCGCGTTCGGCGCTGTTCCTGCCGTTCAAGACGCTCGGCCTCATCATCGTCGATGAAGAGCACGAGCAAGCCTACAAACAGGAAGACGGCGCGATCTATCACGCCCGCGATATGGCGGTGGTGCGCGGACGGATTGAGGGATGCCCGGTGGTGCTGGCCAGCGCCACGCCGTCGCTGGAAACGTATGTCAATGCGACCGGCGGGCGTTACGCGCATCTGAAGCTGCACAAACGCCACGGCGTGGCCTTGATGCCCGAGGTGCGCCTGATCGACCTGCGCGAGGCGCGCGGCGAACCCGGCACGTTTCTCTCCCCGCCCCTGCGCGAGGCGCTGGCGGTGACGCTAGGCGCGGGCGAGCAGGCGATGCTGTTCCTCAACCGGCGCGGCTATGCGCCGCTGACGCTGTGCGTGGCCTGCGGCCACAAGATGACCTGTCCCAATTGTTCGGCCTGGCTGGTGGAACATCGCTATAGAAAGCGGCTGGTCTGCCATCATTGCGGCTTTGAGACCGCGACGCCGCCCGTCTGTCCGCAATGTGGAGAAGCGGGCACGCTGGCCGCTTGCGGACCGGGGGTCGAGCGCGTGGCTGAGGAATTCAAGAGCGTGTTCCCCGAAGCGCGCGTGGCGATCGCCTCTTCCGATACGATGAACGGTCCGCTCGAGACGCAAGCCGCCATTCGCGCCATGGGAAAGCGCGAGACCGACGTCTTGATCGGCACCCAGATCGTGGCCAAGGGGCATCATTTCCCGCAACTGACCTTGGTCGGCGTGGTGGATGCAGACCTCGGCGGCTCGGACGGCGATCTGCGCGCCCGCGAACGCACGTTTCAGCTGCTGCATCAGGTCTCCGGGCGCGCCGGGCGCGCCGAGAAGCCTGGCCTGGTGCTGATGCAGACGCGCAATCCAGACGACGCAGTGATGAAGGCGCTGGCGTCCGCCGGCCGCGACGCCTTCTACGAACAGGAACGGATTTTCCGCGAGCGCACGCACGCCCCGCCGTTCGGGCGGCTGGCGGCGATCATCCTGTCGGGTCATGACGGCGATGCCGTGCGCATAGCAGGACGCGACTTGGCGCGGGCCGCGCCGTCAGCGCGCGGAGTCAAAGTGTGGGGACCGACGCCGGCGTTTTATTCGCTGCTGCGCGGATTGACGCGCGAACGCCTTTTGGTGCAGGCGGAAAAGTACGTCGACATCCAAGCCTATCTGCGCGCCTGGCTATTCTCCGCGACGCTCGCCAAATCGGTGCGGCTGACCGTCGACGTCGATCCGGTGAGTTTTTTCTGAACTGATCCCGTCTCCCAAACTGTCATGGCCCGTAACAGCGGGCCATCCAGACTTCCGCACCGGATTTCTGCAACGGAATCTCGCGGAAGGATCAATGGCTTACATTTGGTGCGAAATTCTTGCAGACCGTGTGAAAAGTCGTGCTGAGAGGATTCCGTTATTGCGGGCGCGGCGATAGAATCGGCCATGACACACCTTTCTGGATTCGAACGCTCTCAGCTTCTGCTTTTGCCCGAAGCGATCGATGATTATGTCGCCGCCGACAATCCAGTCCGCTTCATCGACGCCTTTGTCGACGGGCTTGATTTGAAGGCAGCTGGTTTCGAGCGGGTCGGGGCGAAGGCGACGGGCCGTCCCGGCTACGCTCCCAGCGATCTCCTGAAGCTTTATATTTACGGCTATCTTAACCGGGTGCGGTCAAGCCGCCGTCTTGAGGCCGAATGTCATCGCAACATTGAGGTTATCTGGCTGTTGCGTACCTTGAAGCCTGACTTCAAGACCATTGCCGATTTCAGGAGCGACAACCGCGCCGCGTTCAAGAAAGTCTTCCGGGAGTTCGTGATCCTGTGCCGGCGACTTGATTTGTTCGGGCGCGAGTTGCTGGCGGTGGATGGCACGCGCATCAAGGCGGTCAACAATAAAGACCGGAACTTCACGACGGGATCGCTGCAAAAATTCATCGAGGCCGCCGACAAGAAGCTGGAAGATTATCTGAAACGGCTCGATGCGGGCGACATTGAGGAGCGCTCGAGCGGCGGTTCGCGTGTCAAGAATCTGGCGGAAAAGATCGAGGCGCTGAAGAAAAAGCGCGGCGAATATGCGGCGCATCTTTCCGCGCTGGAAAAGAGCGGCGAAAGCCAGGTGTCGCTTACCGACCACGACAGCCGCGCCATGGCGGCGTATACGAAGGTCGGAGTCGGCTACAACATCCAGATCGCCGTCGATGCCAAGTACAAGATGATCGTCGAACAGGCGGTTTCGAACGATGTTCTGGACATGGGCCTCCTGCAATGCACAGCGGAGCCGGCGCGAGAGATTCTTGAGGTCGAGAAAATCGACGTGGTCGCCGACAAGGGCTATTTCAGGACCGAGGACATCGCTGCTTGCGAGGAAGCCGGCCTGACGCCGCATGTTCCGCGTCCGCAACGCGGGGCGGCGGTGAACAACGGTTTTTTCCGCAAGGATGAATTCCGCTACGACGCCAAACAGAACGCCTTCATTTGTCCAGCCGGACAGACGCTGACGCCGATCCGCCAAGGCAAATTGCGCGAATTGAAAAAAGTCGACTACGGCAACGCAAAAGCCTGCCGCGCCTGCGCGCTGCGTTCGAGCTGCACAAAGGGTGTTCGCGCTGTTTCGCGCCTTGAAAACGAGGAGGCGCTCGATCGCATGGCGGAGCGACTTAAGGCGAGGCCGGAGATTCTCGACCGGCGGCGCGAGGTCGTCGAGCATCCCTTCGGCACGATCAAACAATGGATGAACCAAGGGGCATTCCTCATGCGCGGCCTGCAAAAGGTTAGCGCCGAGTTCAGCCTGACGGCGCTCGCCTATAATCTGCGCCGGGCGCTCAACATCCTCGGCATGGAAAAGCTGATGGCGGCCGTGGCGGCGTAAAAGGCCTCAAATTGCGCCAGATTGGACGTCACGGGCTGCTTCAGGGCAGTCCTCGAAGCTCAAGCAAGGTAGCAAACAGGTTTTGGCGGGAAACGGAAAATACCAGCCAAAATCCCCGCCAAATCTCTGGCGATCTTCAATCCGCCGACGTTTCCACACGGTCTGCTTGATTTTTGCACCATGTGCTGACACGAAAATTGGATGGCTCGCTTTCGCGGGCCATGACAATCGGGAGTGATGGCGAGTGCGCAGCCCCTCACGCCACCTTTATATCCGTGTGGGACGGAAACTGGCCCCGAAAGCCAGGCCATCGGCAACGATGAGGGTTCGACTCCTTTACCTTCCGCCAATTCTTTGCCTAAAAGTGAGACCATCACTTTCATTTCGTCATGGCCGCCCTTGAGGCGGCCATCCAGCCGGCGCACGTCCGCGTGCCGGATTCATAAGCGCTCGCAGACGCGAGCGCACTGGGTGGCCGGGTCAAGCCCGGCCATGACGGTTAGGGCTGGATCTCCCGCACATCCGCCAAATGCCTCGCGATCGCGGCGGCGGCCACGTTGCCACGCAACTGGATTTACCGGACCGTTTGTGGGGTCCTAATGCGACGCAGAGCCGGCGGGCGCAACACATTGCTGGTAAGCCGTCTCGGCCCTCCGCTGCTGGGTTGCCAAATCGAACCCTTCGCCCGCGGCCTCTTCGCTAGCCGCTTTGGCAATTTGCCGGCACCAGTCATCGGGCGTGGAAGCCTGGACGGGCGGAGCCGGAACCGCCTCGGCGGCGGGAGCCGGCTGCGCGTCCTGATCGGACTCTCCAAGTCCGACGTAGGACATCGCACCATTCCAAGTGCTGCAACCGCAAAGCAAGAGGCCTGCGAAAACCGCTGCGATCATACGAAAGTTCATAGCACTGCCATTTCCAAGACTCACATAACTCTAGCATCGCGTCCCGGTTTTGTGACCTAGGCGCTCCCGAGGATTCCAATCAGGACCGAAACTCCCGCACATCCACCAAATGCCCGGCGATCGCGGCGGCGGCGGCCATGGCCGGGCTCATCAGATGGGTGCGCCCGCCGCGGCCCTGGCGGCCTTCGAAATTGCGGTTGGAAGTCGAGGCGCAGCGCTCGCCCGGCTGAAGCTTGTCGGCGTTCATGGCGAGACACATGGAGCAGCCCGGCTCGCGCCACTCGAAGCCCGCATCGAGGAAAATTTGGTCCAGGCCCTCTTCTTCGGCCTGATGCTTCACCAGCCCGGAGCCGGGAACCACCATCGCGCCGACATGGACGGCGACCTTCCTGCCCTTGGCGATGGCGGCGGCGGCGCGCAAATCCTCGATCCGCCCGTTGGTGCAAGAGCCGATGAAGACGCGGTCCACTTTCACCTCGGTCAGTACCGTGCCGGGTTTCAAATCCATATAAGCGAGCGCGCGTTCGACGCCCGCGCGCGTGTTGTCGTCGGCGATCTTGGCCGGATCGGGAACCACGCCGGTCACCGGCAGCGCCTGTTCGGGCGAGGTGCCCCAGGTCACCATCGGCGCGATGTCCTGCGCCTCGAGCGCGATCTCCGCGTCAAAATGCGCATCATCGTCGGATTTCAGCGTCTTCCAATACATCACCGCCGCTTCGTACGACGCCGCTTTGGGCGCACGCGGACGGCCCGCGACATAAGCAAAGGTCGTCTCGTCCGGCGCGATGAGGCCGGCGCGCGCGCCGCCTTCGATGGTCATGTTACAGAGCGTCATGCGCCCTTCCATCGACAGGGCGCGGATCGCTTCGCCGGCATATTCGATTACATAGCCGGTGCCGCCTGCCGTGCCGATCCTGGCGATGACGGCGAGCGCCACGTCTTTCGCCGTGACGCCGAGCGGCAGCGTGCCGTTCACCGTCACGCGCATGTTCTTGGATTTCGGGATCAGCAAGGTCTGCGTGGCGAGCACATGCTCGACCTCGCTGGTGCCGATGCCGAAAGCGAGCGCACCGAAGGCGCCGTGCGTGGAGGTGTGGGAATCGCCGCAGACGATGGTGGCGCCGGGCAGCGTCCAGCCCTGTTCCGGCCCGACGATGTGGACGATGCCCTGGCGGATATCGTCCATCGGGAGGTATTCGATGCCGAACTCGCGCGCGTTGCGCTCCAGTGTGGCGATCTGCTGAGCCGATTCGGGATCGGCGATGCCCTTGGCGCGGTCCTTGGTCGGCACGTTGTGATCGGCGACGGCAAGCGCCAGTTCGGGACGGCGCGGCTTGCGCCCGGCGCTGCGCAGACCCTCGAAGGCCTGCGGACTCGTCACCTCGTGCACCAGATGGCGGTCGATATAGAGGACGCTGGATTCCCCAGCCGCCTCATGCACCAGATGCGCGTCCCAAATCTTGTCGTAGAGCGTCTTGCCCATGTTCCCGCGGTCCCGTTTCGAGTGTTAACAACACCAGCGGACAGGCCGTTGCAAGAGCCTTAAGCGGTCAATGGGCGGTCGCGAAATAGACCACCAAGCCGATGATCAGCAGCGCTCCAGCCTGCGCCAGGATGCGATAGCGCATCAGGACGTTCGACCAACGCGCGCCCGTCTTGCCGCCGATCGCCATCACCACGATGCCGGCCAGCAAGATGACGGCGACCACCGCCAATGCCACAAGAATGAGGATTTTTCCGAACATAGGGCACCTCGCGTGGTACTATCGCCATGCGCCTTCGCTTCTGGCAAGACGGCACGTCCGGCCGGAACATTACGTGTACGCAATCACGCCAGTTCGTCCACCTCTTCGTCGCTCAGATCGCCGGGGACGATGGTGACGGGGATGGCCTGAACGGTCGAGGCGAACAGGCCGACGAGCGGGCCCGGTCCCTCCTTGGAGGTTCCCGACGCCAGCACCAGAATGGAAATGTCCTTGTCGCGGCGGACTAGGTCGAGCAGGCAATCGGCCGGCACGCCATGCTCGATCAACAGTTCGGGCATAAGGCCCGTCAGCTCGTTGACGGTTTTGGCCGCTTCGTAGACGAGGCTTTCGGCGTCCTGATGCGCCTCGTCCTTCATGATCTCTTCGACGCCTTTCCATTGCTGGAAATCGGCCGGTTCGGCCACGCAGAGCAGCGAGACGCGTCCGCCGGTGTGCTGGGCGCGGCGCGCGGCAAAGCGCAACGCCACTTTGCATTCGGGCGTCTTGTCGACAACGACCAGGAATTTGCGCGGACGGGATGAAGTCAAATTGCTCATGGCGTAAGCCTGTATGATCGCGAGGGCGGCCGCAAGGCGCTCAAGAATCCAGCTTTCGTTTCAAACTATAGAGAAGTTCCAGCGCTTCTTTCGGCGACAGCGCATCGGGATCGGCGGCGCGCAAGGCTTCCTCCAAGGCGTTATTCTTCTTGGCGGGCTGTGCTGAGGCATTGAACAGCGGCAGGTCGTCGATGCGGGCGAGCGGCTTATGGCCTTCGCGGCCTTCCTCCAGCGCGCGCAGCACCTCTTGCGCGCGCGCCACTACCGGCGGCGGAAGCCCCGCCAGTTTGGCCACATGAATGCCGTAGGACCGGTCGGCGACGCCGGGAATCACCTCGTGCAGGAAGACGATGGTGTCGTTCCATTCCTTGACCCGCATGGTGACGCAGGCCAGCGACGGCAGGCGTTCGGCCAGCGCCGTCATCTCGTGAAAATGGGTGGCGAACAGCGCGCGCGACTTGTTCTTGAGATTGAGATGCTCGGCGGTGGCCCAGGCGATGGCCAGCCCGTCGAAGGTCGCGGTGCCGCGGCCGATCTCGTCCAGGATCACCAGGCTCCTGTCCGTCGCCTGATTGAGGATGGCGGAGGTTTCCACCATCTCGACCATGAAGGTGGAGCGCCCGGCCGCGAGATCGTCGCCGGCGCCGACGCGGCTGAACAGCCGATCGACAACGCCCAGATGCGCGCGCTCGGCCGGAACGTAGGCGCCCATCTGCGCCATGATCGCGATCAGCGCGTTCTGGCGCAGGAAGGTCGATTTGCCCGCCATGTTCGGGCCGGTCACCAGCCACAGCCGCTTGTCGGACGACAGATCGCAATCGTTGGGCACGAAACCGGAATGCGCCGCCGCCAGCGCCGCTTCCACCACCGGATGGCGGCCGCGCGAAATCGCGAAGGCATGGCTGTCGTCGATTTTGGGGCGGACATGGCGCTGGGCGGCGGCCAGCTCGGCAAGCGACGAGGCGACATCGAGCACGGCCAACGCCTCGGCGATGCACGCCAAACCCTTCGCCGACGCCAGCGCCTCGCCCGCCATCTCGTCGAACAGTTCCTTTTCGAGCGCCAGCGCCTGATCGGCGGCTTGCGAAATGCGGTTCGCCAGAGTGGAAAGTTCGTCGGTCGAAAAACGCACCGCGCCGCCCATCGTCTGGCGATGGCGATAGCCGCCGATCATCAGCTTGTCGGCGTGCTGCGACGCGACTTCGATGAAAAAGCCGAGCACGCCGTTGTGTTTGATCTTGAGCGGCGTGCCGCTTTCTTCGCGGTAGCGGGTTTCCAGCGAAGCGATCACCCGGCGCGATTCGTCGCGCAGCGCGCGCACTTCGTCCAAAGGCGCATGCGCCCCGGCGCGCACGAAGCCGCCGTCGCGGGCGTAGAACGGCGGTTCCTCCACCAGGAAATGAACCAGCTTGGCGTTCAAGACCGAAACGCCGGCGATGGCCTCCGTCAGATCGCGTACGGCCTCGCCCGCTTCGCCGGGATCCGTTTTGCCGTCGAGCTTCAGAAGTTCGCGCACGGCGCGGGCGCAGGATATTCCGTCGCGCAGAACGGCGAGATCGCGCGGCCCCGCGCGCGCCACCGACAGGCGGGCCAGCGCGCGGGCGATGTCGGGCGTACTGCGCAGCTTTACGCGCAGCGCCTCGCGCGTGTCGCCGTCTTCCAGGAAAAACGCCACCGCGTCCTGGCGCACGGCGATTTGCTTCATATCGGTCAGCGGCGCGGCCAGTCTGGCGCCGAGCAGGCGCGCGCCCGCCGCCGTTACGCTGCGGTCGATCGTCGACAGCAGGCTGCCGCGCCGCTCGCCCGACAGCGTCGCGGTCAATTCGAGATTGCGCCGGGTCGCCGCATCGATGGCCATGAAGGCGTGCGAAGCCTCGCGCCGCAAAGGCTGTAGCGCCGGAAGTTTGCCTTTCTGCGTCAGTTCGAGATAGGCGATCAGCGCGCCTGCCGCCGACAATTCGGCGCGCGAAAAAGCGCCGAAGCCGGCCAGTTCCGCGACTCCGAAATGGTTCTTCAGCGCGCGCTCGCCGGCCGACGAATCGAACTTCACCGCGGGAAGCACCGTCAACGCGCCTCCCAGCGCGTTCAGCATAGGCGCCAGCGCCGCATCGGCGAGAAGCGTGTCGGGCGCCAGCAGTTCGTTCGGGGCAAGCCGGGCGATTTCGACCGCCAGATCGCCGGGCGCCACGGCGGCCACGCGAAACGTTCCGGCCGACATGTCGGCCGACGCCAGCGCGAATTCTCCCCCGGCGCGGCCCAAGCACGCCAGCGTGTTGGCGCGCGAAGGCTCCAGAAGCGAATCTTCGGTCAGCGTGCCGGGGGTCACCAGACGGATAACCTCGCGCCGCACCACCGATTTGGAGCCGCGCTTCCTGGCCAGAGCGGGATCTTCCACCTGCTCGCAGATGGCGACGCGGAAGCCCTTGCGAATCAATCTTTCCAGATATTGCTCGGCGGTGTGCACCGGCACGCCGCACATCGGGATGTCCTCGCCCAGATGCTTGCCGCGCTTGGTCAGCGCGATATCGAGGGCTTCCGCCGCCTTGGCGGCATCCTCGAAGAACAATTCGTAGAAATCGCCCATCCGGTAAAACAGAAGATAATCGGCATGGGCGGCCTTGATTTCGAGAAATTGCGCCATCACCGGCGTCGCTCCGCCCGTCGGCACCAATTCCGTCTGCGGCGATGGAGGGAGCTGCTCGTTCATGCGTCAAGCCTAGCAGAAGAGACGGGCGCCCTGGGTTGCGACTTCACCGGGTGCAAAGGGGGTGCAACCTGATATTCTGTGGAAAAGCACGAATTTGGGAATTGCTCATGGAACCCGCCAGCCGCCCTTCCTACACCGAAGAGGAAGCCCTCGCCTTTCACGCCGGCGCCAAGCCGGGAAAAATCGAGATCACGCCGACCAAGCCGATGGCGACCCAGCGCGACCTGTCGCTCGCCTATTCGCCGGGCGTGGCCGTGCCGGTGCGCGTCATCGCTGGGAACCCCGAAGCGGCCTACGACTACACGGCCAAGGGGAACCTGGTCGCCGTCATCACCAACGGCACGGCGATTCTGGGCCTGGGCGATCTGGGCGCGCTCGCCTCCAAACCGGTGATGGAAGGCAAAGCCGTCCTCTTCAAGCGCTTCGCCGACGTCGACGCCATCGACCTGGAGGTCGACACCACCGACGTGGACGCCTTCGTCAATTGCGTGCGCTATCTCGGCCCCACCTTCGGCGGCATCAATCTGGAAGACATCAAGGCGCCGGACTGCTTCGTCATCGAGGAGCGGCTGCGCGAGCTGATGAACATTCCCGTCTTCCACGACGATCAGCACGGCACTGCGATCATTTCCACCGCCGGCATCATCAACGCCCTGCATCTGACGGGACGCAAGCTCTCCGACATCAAGCTGGTGGTGAACGGCGCGGGTGCGGCGGGCATCGCCTGCCTGGAGCTTCTCAAATCGATGGGCCTGCCGTCCGCCAACGCGATCCTGTGCGATTCCAAGGGCGTGGTCTATCGCGGCCGCACGGCCGGCATGAACCAGTGGAAAAGCGCGCACGCGGTGGAGACCCGGGCGCGCAGCCTGGCCGACGCGATGAAGGATTGCGACGTGTTCCTGGGGCTTTCGGCGAAAGGCGCGCTGACGCAGGAGATGGTGGGGACCATGGCCAAGGCGCCGATCATTTTCGCCATGGCCAATCCCGATCCCGAAATCGCGCCGGAGGAGGCGAAAGCGGTGCGCCCCGATGCCATCGTGGCGACCGGACGCAGCGACTATCCCAACCAGGTGAACAACGTGTTGGGCTTCCCCTACATCTTCCGCGGCGCGCTGGACGTGCGCGCCACCACGATCAACGAAGCGATGAAGATCGCCGCGGTGGAGGCGCTGGCGTCCCTGGCGCGCGAGGATGTGCCCGACGAAGTGGCGGCGGCCTATCGCGGATCGCGGCCGTGCTACGGCTCCGATTACATCATTCCGGTGCCGTTCGATCCGCGCCTGATCAGCCGGGTTTCCTCTGCCGTCGCCGAAGCGGCGATCGAATCGGGCGTGGCGCGGCGCCAGATCGAGGATTTCGACAATTACCGCTATGAATTGTCGGCGAGGCTCGACCCGTCCGCGACTCTGTTCCATCAGATCACGGCCAGCGTGCGCGCCAAGCCCAAGTGCGTGGTGTTCGCGGAAGGCGAGGAGGAATGCGTCATCCGCGCCGCTGCGGCCTTCCAGCATGCCGGACTCGGCAAGGCTCTGCTGGTGGGGCGCGAAGACATCGTCCGGGCGGCCATCAAGCGGGCCGGACTGGAAGGCGAGATGCCACTCGAGATCCGCGTGCCGCATTCCGCCGCCGAAGCCGCGCCTTATATCGACGCGCTTTATAAACGACTGCAGCGCCGCGGCGGCCTCTATCGCGATTGCGTGCGGCTGGTCACCAACGACCGCAACGTCTATGCCGCCTCCATGCTGTCGGCGGGCGACGCAGACGCCATGGTGACCGGCGTCACGCGCAATTATTCCACGGCCCTCAACGACGTGCGCAAGGTGCTCGACGTGCCCGCGGGCCAGCGGCCCATCGGCGTGCTGATCATCTTCGCCAAGGGGCGGGTGATTTTCGCCGCCGACACCAATGTGCACGATCTGCCCACCTCCGAGCAGCTCGCCGACATCACCATCCAGGCCGCGCGCGTCACCAAGCGTTTCGGCTTTGTGCCGCGCGTGGCGCTCTTGGCCTCTTCCACCTTCGGTTTTCCGCGCACCGAACGCAGCGAACGCATCGTCGAGGCCGTGCATATCCTCGACAAGCGTCAAGTCGATTTCGAATATGACGGCGAGATCGCCGTCGACGTGGCGCTCGACCGCGAGAAAATGGCGCTCTATCCTTTCTGCCGGCTGACCGACACCGCCAATGTGCTGATCATGCCCGCGGTGCATTCCGCCGCGATCGCCACCAAGCTGCTGCAGCAGATCGGCGGCGTCAGCATGATGGGACCGTTCCTGATGGGGCTCGAAAAACCCGTGCAGATCGTTTCGCTCGGTGCCAAGATGAGCGAAATCTACAACGCCGCCCTGATCGCGGCACTGTGAAAGAACCATGGACACCACATCGCTGACCGGCTTCTTGAACAGTATCTGGGACAAAGAGATCGTCCCGGTGCTGACCGATTACATCCGCATCCCCAACAAATCGCCGATGTTCGATCCCGACTGGGAACGGCACGGCCACATGGACAAGGTGGTGGCGCTGTTCGAAAAATGGGCGCGCGCGAAAATCGCCAAGCTGCCGGGCGCGACGCTGGAAGTCGTCAAGGCCCAAGGGCGCACGCCATTGATCCTGGTGGACGTGCCGGGCAAAGCGGACGGCACGGTGTTCATGTACGGCCATCTCGACAAGCAGCCCGAGATGACGGGCTGGGCGGACGGCCTGGGGCCGTGGACGCCCGTCCTCAAGGGCGACAAGCTCTACGGCCGCGGCGGCGCCGACGACGGCTATGCCATCTTCGCGGCGATTTCGGCGCTGCTCGCGCTCGGCGAACAGAACATCGCCCACGCGCGCGCGGTCATCGTCATCGAGGCCGGCGAGGAATCGGGTTCGCCCGACCTGCCCTTCTATATCGAGCATCTGGCGGCGCGCATCGGCACGCCGGACCTGATCGTCTGCCTGGATTCGGGCTGCGGAAATTACGACCAGCTGTGGCTGACGACCTCGCTGCGCGGCATCGCGGCGGGCAAGCTGACGGTGCATGTGCTGAAGGAAGGCGTGCACTCGGGCGACGCCAGCGGCATCGTGCCGTCGTCGTTCCGCATCCTGCGGCAGCTTTTGTCACGCATCGAGGACGAAGCCAGCGGCGCGATCAAGCTTGAGGAATTCTTCGTGGAGATTCCGGTCGATCGGCTGGAGCAGGCGCGCGCCGCGGCCGCCACCCTGGGCGACGAAATCTTCACCAAGCTGCCGTTCGCGGGCCATACCAAGCCGATGGCCACGACGCGTGTGGAGATGATCCTGAACCGGACCTGGAAGCCGCAACTCGCGGTGATCGGCATGGACGGCTATCCGCTGCCGCAGAACGCCGGCAACGTGCTGCTGCCGTACACGACGGCGAAGCTTTCCTTGCGCACGCCGCCCACCTGCGATGCTCCCGCCGCGGTCAAGGCGCTGAAGCGCACGCTCGAAACCGATCCGCCTTACGGCGCGGACGTCACGTTCGAAGCGGAAGCGGGACAGTCGGGCTGGAACGCGCCGTCGCTGACGCCCTGGCTGGAGGCTTCGCTGAGCGCCGCCTCGAAAGCCCATTTCGGCAAGCCCGTGGGGTTCATGGGCGAAGGCGGCTCGATCCCCTTCATGGCCATGCTGGGCGAGAAGTTCCCCAAAACCCAGTTCGTGGTGACGGGCGTCCTGGGGCCGCAGTCCAATGCCCACGGTCCCAACGAGTTCCTGCACATCCCGATGGCCAAGAAACTCTCGGCCTGCATCGCGGACGTGCTGGCGGATCACGCCAAGCGTGTTTAGCGCTGCAGGTCCCGTAGCTGCGGCAATCCGGCGATGGGACGCCTGAGGAGGCTTGAAATCTCTTTTTGTTCTAGGCCTTTAGGGTGATTTTCTGCGCCCGGCCGGTGATTTGCGACCTTGCAGGCCTGTAACCCCCACCCTATATACCCCCTAGCGCGGTAAGAGCTTTTTGGCTCTTTACCGCCATTAATTATGTGGGGGCGGGCTCAACGGCGCTTTCTCGAAAGGCCTGAGACCTGCTGCCCGGAAGGAAGGAAAAACATGGCTAAAGTCATCGGCATAGACCTCGGCACGACCAATTCGTGCGTTTCGGTTATGGAGGGCTCGGCCCCCAAGGTCATCGAGAACGCGGAGGGCGCGCGCACCACCCCCTCCATCGTCGCCTTCGCCACCGACGGCGAACGGCTGATCGGTCAGCCCGCCAAGCGGCAGGGCGTGACCAATCCCGAATACACCTACTTCGCGATCAAGCGGCTGATCGGGCGGCGCTTCGAAGATCCCATGACCCAGAAAGACATGGGCATGGTGCCTTACAAGATCGTCAAGGCCGACAATGGCGACGCCTGGGTCGCGGGCCGCGAGGGCAAGAAATTCGCGCCGAGCGAAATCTCCGGCTTCATCCTGCAGAAGATGAAGGAAACGGCCGAAGCCCATCTGGGCGAAAAGGTGACGCAAGCCGTCATCACCGTTCCGGCCTATTTCAACGACGCCCAGCGCCAAGCGACCAAGGACGCAGGCAAGATCGCCGGCCTCGAAGTCCTACGCATCATCAACGAGCCGACCGCGGCGGCGCTCGCCTACGGTCTCGACAAGAAAGCTGCCGGCACCATCGCGGTCTATGACCTGGGCGGCGGCACCTTCGACATCTCCGTGCTGGAAATCGGCGACGGCGTGTTCGAGGTGAAATCCACCAACGGCGACACCTTCCTGGGCGGCGAGGATTTCGACCAACGCGTGGTCAATTACCTGGCCGACGAATTCAAGAAAGAGAACGGCATCGATCTGAGAACCGACCGGCTTGCGCTGCAACGCCTGAAGGACGCCGCCGAAAAGGCGAAGATCGAACTGTCCAGCGCGATGCTGACGGAAGTGAACCTGCCCTTCATCACGGCGGACGCCTCCGGTCCCAAGCATCTGACCATCAAGATCACCCGCGCCAAGCTCGAAGCCCTGGTCGACGACCTGATCCAGAAGACGATCGGGCCGGTGAAGCAGGCGCTCAAGGACGCCGGCGTCAGCGCCAGCCAGATCGACGAAGTCATCCTGGTCGGCGGCATGACGCGCATGCCCAAGGTGCAGGAAGTCGTCAAGCAGGCCTTCGGCAAGGAGCCGCACAAGGGCGTCAACCCGGACGAAGTGGTCGCCATCGGCGCGGCCATCCAGGGCGGCGTGCTGAAGGGCGAAGTGAAGGACGTGCTGCTGCTCGACGTGACGCCCCTTTCGCTCGGCATCGAAACGCTGGGCGGCGTGTTCACCCGCCTGATCGACCGCAACACCACGATCCCCACAAAAAAGGGACAGATCTTCTCGACGGCCGAAGACAATCAAACGGCCGTGACCATCCGCGTCTTCCAGGGCGAGCGCGAAATGGCGGCCGACAACAAAATGCTCGGCCAGTTCGACCTGATGGGCATTCCGCCGGCGCCGCGCGGCGTGCCACAGGTGGAGGTCACCTTCGACATCGACGCCAACGGCATCGTGTCGGTGACCGCCAAGGACAAGGCCACCAACAAAGAGCAGCAAATCCGCATCCAGGCGTCGGGCGGTCTCACGGACGCCGACATCAAGAAGATGGTGCAGGAAGCCGAGGCCCACGCCGCCGAAGACAAGAATCGGCGCGCGCTGGCCGAAGCCAAGAACCAGGGCGACGCCTTGGTCCACTCGACCGAGAAAGCCTTGAGCGAACACGGGAGCAAGGTCGGCGCGGACGAGCGCACGGCGATCGAAAACGCGATGGCTTCGCTGAAGGAAGCGGTCAAGACCGACGACGTCGAGGCGATCCAGCAAAAGACACAGGCCTTGGCGCAAGCCTCGATGAAGCTCGGCGAGGCGATGTACAAGGCGGCGCAGGCCGGCGGCGGCGAAGGCGCGCCCAAGGCCGACGGCGAAGCGCCCAAAGACGACAATGTCGTGGACGCGGAATTCTCCGAGGTCGACGACAACAAAAAGGGCCAAGCGTAAGCTAGAGGTCAGGTATCAGAGGTCGGGGATCAGAACGGGGCAAGTTTATATGTTGCTGTCACTACCTGATTCCCGATACCCGATCCTCGATGCCCGGCCATGAGCAAACGCGATTATTACGAGGTCCTGGGCTGCGGCAAAGCGGCGCCGATCAGTGAGCTCAAAGCGGCTTACCGCAAGCTCGCGATGGAACTGCATCCCGACCGCAATCCCGGCGACCACACCGCCGAAGTCAAATTCAAGGAACTCAACGAAGCCTATGACGTCCTGAAGGACGATCAGAAGCGCGCGGCCTACGACCGCTTCGGCCATGCGGCCTTCGAGCATGGCATGGGCAACGGCCGCGGCAACGGTCATCCCTTCGATTTCACCGCCTCGTTCACCGACGTGTTCGACGATCTGTTCGGCGAATTCATGGGCGGCGGCAGGCAGCGGCGGCGGCAGAACCGCGGCGGCGATCTTCGCTACAACCTTCAGGTCACGCTGGAAGAAGCTTATCGCGGCCGCCGCGCCGAGATCAAAGTTCCCTCGGCCGTCGCCTGCGAAGTCTGCGGCGGCACCGGCGCCGAGTCCGGCACCCATGCCGAGCAATGTCCGACCTGCGCCGGCCACGGCAAAGTGCGCGCCACGCAGGGATTTTTCACGGTCGAGCGCACCTGCCCGCAGTGCCACGGCAACGGCCGCATCGTCAAAAGCCCGTGCAAATCCTGTGGCGGCGCCGGCCATGTGCAAAAGGAACGCACTCTCGCCGTCGATATTCCGCCGGGCGTCGAGGAAGGCACCCGCATCCGCCTGTCGGGCGAAGGCCAAGCCGGATTCAACGGCGGCCCGCCGGGCGATCTCTACGTTTTCCTGTCGGTGGCTCAGCACGCGATCTTCCAGCGCGACGGCCACGATCTGCACTGTCTCGTGCCGGTGTCGTTCGTCACCGCGGCGCTGGGCGGAAGCGTGGAGGTGCCCACGCTCGACGGCGGACGCTCCAAGATCACCATACCCGAGGGTACGCAATCGGGCCGTCAGTTCCGCATCCGCTCCAAAGGCATGCCGGTGCTGCGCGGCGGCGGCATGGCCGGCGATCTTTATGTCGAGGTGGCGGTGGAAACCCCGGTCAAGCTCACCAAGAAGCAGAAAGACATCCTTCGCGAATTCGAGCAGGCGAGCGCCACGGGCAGCCAGCCGGAATGCGAAAGCTTTTTCGCCAAAGTAAAAGACTTCTGGAACGCCAAGGCGTGATGCCGCTCTCCGATCAGGCGCGTTTTCTTCGCCGGCTGGCCGCAAATCCCACCCATATCGGCGCGGTCGCGCCGTCGAGCGCCAGACTGGCCCGCGCCATGGCGGCCGAGGCCGATCCGTCGCGCGAGGGGCCGGTCCTGGAACTCGGTCCGGGCACCGGTGTGGTGACGCAGGCGCTGATCGCGCGCGGCTTCAAGCCCGAACGGATCACGGCCATCGAAGTTGACGCGCATTTCGCGCAAACGATGCGTGCGCGCTTTCCCGCCATCACGGTCGTCCAAGGCGACGCATTCCAATTGGCGGACGTCGGGGCGCGCTTCGCCGCCATCGTTTCCAGCCTGCCGCTGCTGAATTTTCCCTTGGCGCGGCGCCAGACCCTGATCGCGGATGCGTTGAGCCGTCTGGCGCCCGGCGCGCCTTACATCCAGTTTTCCTATGGTTTCACGCCGCCCGTCGCCGCGCCGGACGGAGCGTGCGTCAAGCTTGCCGCGCGCGTCTGGCTCAACCTTCCGCCGGCCAGGGTGTGGGTGTATCGGGCCTGATTATTCCGCCGATTTGGCGATCTGGTCGGCGTTCTTCAGCACCCGTTCGTCCACATACGGGACATAGACTTTGAAATTGTCGCGGAACATGCCGGCGAGCTTCTTGGCCTGCGCGTCGTAGGCCGCCTTGTCTTTCCAGGTTTCGCGCGGACTCAGCAGCTTCGGATCGACGCCCGCAACCGAAACCGGCATGCGGAAGCCGAACATCGGATCGACGCGCCATTCGCTTTCGGCCAACGATCCGTCGAGCACCGCGGCCAGCAGCGCGCGGGTCAGCTTGATCGGCATGCGCTTGCCTCCGGCGCTCGCCGGCCCGCCGGTCCACCCCGTGTTGACCAGCCAGCAATCGGCGTCGTGTTTGGCGATCAGATCGCGCAGCAGATTTCCGTACACTGACGGATGACACGGCATGAAGGGCGCGCCGAAACACGTGGAGAAGGTCGGTTCCGGTTCGGCGCCCAAACCTTTTTCCGTGCCCGCGACCCGGGCGGTGAAGCCCGACAGGAAGTGATACATCGCCTGGCTGGGCGAAAGCTTCGCGATCGGCGGCAGCACGCCGAAGGCATCCGCCGTCAGCATGATGACATTGGCCGGATGGGGCGTGCGGCCGGTGTCGCTGGCATGCGGAATGAAGTCGATCGGGTAGGCGGCGCGGGTGTTTTCGGTATGACGGTCGTCGTCGAGATCGAGCTCGCCGGTCTTGGGATCGCAGACCACGTTTTCCAGAACCGTGCCGAAGCGTTTGGTGGTGGAATAAATCTCCGGCTCGGCTTCCGGCGAGAGTCTGATCACCTTGGCGTAGCAGCCGCCTTCGAAATTGAAGACGCCGTCCTCGCCCCAGCCATGTTCGTCGTCGCCGATCAGGGTGCGGCTGGCGTCGGCCGACAGCGTGGTCTTGCCGGTGCCGGACAGCCCGAAGAAGATCGCGCTTTTGCCGTCCGCCCCGACATTGGCGGAACAATGCATCGGCATCACCCGCTTGGCCGGCAGGAGGTAATTCAGGATCGTGAAGACGGCCTTCTTCATCTCGCCGGCGTAGGAGGTGCCACCGATTAGAACCAGCTTGCGGGTCAAATCGAGTACGATCACCGTCTTGCTGCGGCAGCCGTGGCGCTGCGGGTCGGCTTCGAACCCCGGCAGATCGATGACGGTGAATTCCGGCACGAAATCCTTGAGCTGTTCCGGCGTGGGGCGGATCAGAAGCTGATGCACGAACAGGGAGTGCCAGGCATATTCGGTGACGATGCGAACCGGCAGGCGATGATTGAGATCGGCCCCGGCGAACAGATCCTTGACGTAAAGCTCGCGGCCTTCGGCATAAGCCAGCATGTCGGCTTGCAGCGTCTCGGCCGCCTGGGGGCTCATCGCCTTGTTATTGTCCCACCAGACCTGGTTTTCGGTCTTGGCGTCCTTGACGATGAACTTGTCGGAAGGCGAACGGCCGGTGTGCTGACCGGTGAAAACCGCTAGCGGCCCGTCCTTGGCCAAGCGTCCTTCGCCGCGTGCGATCGCATGCTCATACAAGGCGGCCGGCGCCAGATTCCGATGCACCGCTTTGAGATTGCGAAAGCCATGGGCTTCGAGACCGAAGGCCTCCGGATGCCGGCCGAGCTGTGACATGTTTCTCCTTTGTCAATATCGTACGCTGGCAAAGCACCGTTAGAAGTGCGACGATTTCACTGCGACATAAACGAACATTTTGACGCTCATGGAATATGCGTTTATTTCAATGTACTATCCATGACAATTTCCGTCTAGCAACTATGATACTGGCGGCACAAGACAATCGCGGCCATAGGTCGCAAAATCCCCGCATAAACAGGTGAGCGCGCCGTTCGCGATGGAGCATTTTGTGAATTTCAGCGATCCGGAGCTTGAGCGTTACGCGCGCCACATCGTGCTGCGGGAGGTGGGAGGCGCCGGCCAGGCGCGCTTCAAGGCGGCGCGCGTGCTGGTGGTGGGAGCGGGCGGATTGGGCAGCCCGGTGATCCTCTATCTGGCGGCGGCTGGCATCGGCACGCTCGGCATCGTCGATTTCGATGCCATCAGCCTGTCCAACCTGCAGCGTCAGATCGCATACCGAACCGCCGACGTCGGCCGCGCCAAAACCGAAACGGCCGCCGACGCCGCGCGGGCCATCAACCCCCATGTGAAAATCGAAACCCACCAGCTGCGCCTGAGCCCCGACAACGCGCAGGATCTCATCGCCCGCTACGACATCGTGGCCGACGGATCGGACAATTTCGCCACCCGCTTCCTGGTCGCCGACGCCTGCTTCTTTGCCAGGAAGACGCTGGTCAGCGCCGCGGTCAGCGAATTCTCCGGTCAGTTGGCGACCTTCAAGCCTCACGAAAAGGGCAAGCCCTGCTATCGCTGCCTGTTTCCCGAGCCGCCTCCGGCGGACAGCACCCAATCCTGCAGCGAAACCGGCGTGCTGGGCGCGGCGGCCGGCGTCATGGGCACTTTGCAGGCCCTCGAGGTCCTCAAAGAGGTCGCCGGCGCGGGAGAGAGCATGGCGGGCCGCCTGCTGATTTACGAAGCGTTAGAGACTCGTTTTCGAGACGTCACGGTGCATCCCGATCCGGCCTGCCGATTGTGCGGCCCCAACCCCAGCATTCGCGGCATCGTTGGCTCTTAATGCGCCGCGTCCCAGTTCTGGGCGGCGCGCGCTTCCACCGTCAGCTTGACGCTGAGCGGGATCGCCGGCAGCGAAGCCTGCTCCATCACCGACACGGCCACGGCGGAGGTCTTCTCGACTTCGGGGTCAGCCGCTTCGAACACCAATTCGTCGTGCACCTGCAGCAGCATCTTCGCCTTGAGCTTTGCAGACGCCAGCGCCTCGGGCATGCGGATCATGGCGCGCCGGATGACGTCGGCGGCGGCGCCCTGGATCGGTGCGTTGATCGCGGCGCGCTCCGCCCCGCCGCGAAAGCCCTGGTTCGTCGAGCGGATCTCGCGGATGTGGATGCGCCGGCCGAACAGAGTTTCGACATAGCCGTGCTGGCGGGCGAATTCCTTGGTCGTTTCCATATAGTCGCGGATGCCGGGGAAGCGCTGAAAATATTTCTTGATGTAATCGTCGGCTTCGCTGCGTGAAATTCCGAGCTGGTTGGCGAGGCCGAAGCCGGAAATGCCGTAGACGATGCCGAAATTGATCGCCTTGGCGCGGCGGCGCACTTCCGGCGGCATGCCCTTGACCGGCACGCCGAAGATTTCCGACGCGGTCATGGCATGGATGTCGAGTCCTTCGCTGAAGGCTTTCTTCAGCGCGCCGATGTCGGCGATGTGTGCCAGAAGCCGCAGTTCGATCTGACTGTAATCGGCGCTGATCAGCTTGGAGCCCTTGGGCGCGACGAACGCCTGGCGGATGCGCCGCCCTTCCGGCGTACGAATGGGAATGTTCTGCAGGTTGGGATCGGTGGACGCCAGCCGTCCGGTCGCGGCGGCGGCCATCGCGAAGGAGGTGTGCACGCGCCCGGTCTGCGGATTGATGTAGGTGGGCAGCGCGTCGGTATAAGTGCCGCGCAGCTTGGCAAGCGTACGCCAGTCGAGGACTTTGCGGGGCAGGTCGTGGCCTTGCGCCGCGATCTCTTCCAGCACGTCGGCGTCGGTGGACCAGGCGCCCGTTTTGGTCTTCTTGCCGCCGGGCAGCGAGAATTTCCCGAACAGGATGTCGCCCAACTGCTTGGGCGAGGCGACGTTGAACGTCTCGCCGGCAAGCTTGTGGATTTCGCTTTCCAGCTTGGCCATGTCGGTGGCGAAGTCGTTGGACAGTTTGCGCAGCAGGTCGGGGTCGATGGCGATGCCGGCGCGCTCCATCTCGGCCAGGACGGGTGCCAGCGGGCGCTCCAGCGTTTCGTAGACGGTGCGCTTTCTTTCCTGCGTCAGCCGCGGCCCCAGCAGCAGCCACAATCTCAGCGTCACGTCGGCGTCCTCGGCCGAATAGCGCGTGGCGTCGGCAATGGGCACGCGATCGAACGTGGTCTTCTCCTTGCCCTTGCCGGCGACGTCGGAGAAGGAAATCGGCTTGTGGCCCAGATATTTCTCCGACAGCTCGTCCATGCCGTGGCCGTGCAGACCGGCGTCGAGCACATAGGACATCAGCATCGTGTCGTCGAAGGGGCCGACGCGGATGCCGCGCTGGCGGAAGATGAGATAATCGTATTTCAGGTTCTGGCCGATCTTGAGGACGGACTCGTCTTCCAAGAGCGGCTTCAGGCGCGCGAGAAGATCGGCTTCTTTCAACTGCTCGATTTTATGACCGCCATCGAACGCCAAACCTTCGCCCGCAACGTGCCCGCACGGGATGTAACAGGCCTCGTTGGGCGCCAACGCCAGCGACACGCCGCACAGCCCCGCCTGCATGGCGTCGAGCGAGGTGGTTTCGGTATCGACGCAAACGGTTCCGATTTCGCGCGCCCGGGCGATCCATTGCTCGAGGCGCTCGAGCGTCGTCACCGTTTCGTAGACGCTGTAATCGATGGGCTTGAGGATGGCGGCGCGGCCCGCGACAGCGCCGACATTTCCTCCTTCCGATAAGGGTACGTCGGGGGACGGACCCCGCCCCGCATCACCTTCGCCGCTGCGACCGCTCGGGTCATCGCAAGGTCCACCGGACCTTCCTTCGGACCCTCGACCTTTCAGGGGAGGGATAACCGCGTCCGTATCCTCGACGCCATAATGGGCGGCGGCGCGCTTGGCGAGCGCGGCGAACTCCATCGCCTGCAGGAAGGCGAGTAGCGCGGCGGGATTAGGCTCGCGCACGCCGAACACATCGGGCTCTTGGCGCAGCGTCGCGTGATCGTCGAGCAGCACCAGTCTGTACGACAGACGCGCATTGTCGGCGTTGGCCAGCAGGGTTTCGCGGCGCTTGGGCTGTTTGATCTCGCCGGCGCGGCCCAGCAGCGTTTCGAGATCGCCATAGCTATTGATGAGCTCCGCCGCCGTCTTCACGCCGATGCCCGGCACGCCCGGCACATTGTCGGTGGAATCGCCGGCCAGCGCCTGCACCTGAACCACCTTCGACGGCGGCACGCCGAAGCGCTCGATCACCTCGGCCGAGCCGATGTGCTTGTTCTTCATGGTGTCGAGGAGCTGGACCTTGCCGTCTTCCACCAGCTGCATCAAATCCTTGTCGGAGGAGACGATAGTGACGCGGGCGCCGGCCTCGCGCGCCAGACGCGCATAGGTGGCGATCAGATCGTCGGCCTCGAAGCCCGGCTCCTCCACACAAGCGACGCCGAAGGCGCGCGTGGCGTCGCGCACCAGGGGGAATTGCGGGATCAGATCCTCGGGCGGATCGGGACGGTTGGCCTTGTAGTCGGGATAGATCTCGTTGCGGAACGTCTTTTTGCCGGCGTCGAAGATCACAGCCAGATGGGTCGGCCGATCGCCGTCCTTCATGTCCTCCAACAGCTTCCACAGCATGTTGCAGTAGCCGGAGACCGCGCCGGTCGGCAGTCCGTCGGACTTGCGCGACAGGGGCGGCAGCGCGTGATAGGCGCGGAACAGATAGCCCGACCCGTCGATCAGATAGAGATGGTCGCCCTTCTTGAGCGGTTGGGGGGCGGTCAATGCGCCCCCGCTCCCGTTTTTGGCCCCGCCTTCAAGACAAAGCGGCGGCCGCAATAGGGACATTCCACGAAATCCTCGTCGCCCATTTCCAGATAGACCTTGGGATGGCCGAGCGCCGCCCCAAGGCCCTTGGCGCCGCCGTCGCAGGCGACCTTGGTGGTTTCCACCTCGATGATTTCCGGCACGTCCACGGGCATGGCGTCACTCTCAAAAGAAAGACGGATGATAACCGGCGCGCGGCCCGCTGCAACCTTTGCCGCCCGGCCGGCAAAGGATAAGTTGTCCACATGGTTCGGCTGACCCGCATCTACACCAAGACCGGCGACAAGGGGCAGACCTCGCTGGGCGACGGCAAGCGCGTCGCCAAAAACGCCTTGCGGGTGCAGGCCTTCGGCACGGTGGATGAGGCCAACGCCGCCATCGGGCTGGCGCGGCTCTCCGCCAAGGGCAAGCTCGACGTCCTGCTGGCGCGCATCCAGAACGATCTGTTCGACCTGGGGGCCGATCTGTGCGTGCCTGAAACGGGCGCCAGATCGCGGCTGCGCATCGCCGAGGCCCAGGTCGCACGGCTGGAGCGCGAGATCGACGCCATGAACGCCAAATTGAAGCCGCTCGATTCCTTCGTTCTGCCGGGGGGAAGCGCGGCGTCCGCTCATCTGCATCTGGCGCGCGCCATCGTGCGCCGGGCGGAACGGCTGATGGTCGAACTGTCGCAAAGCGAAAAGGTCGGCGATGCCGCGCTGCGCTATATCAACCGGCTGTCCGACCATTTGTTCGTAATGAGCCGGGCAGCGAACAAAGGCGCTGACGTCTTGTGGAAACCGGGAGCGAATAGGGAGTAGCGAATAGCAAACCCTATTCGCTACTCCCTATTCGCTACTCGCGATCTCACGCTTCTTCGTGCTTACCGCGGCTGAAGAAAAAAGCCATGGCCATGCCAACGACGCCGACGGCGAACCAGCCATAGACGCCAAGCAGCCATTCGATCGCCACGACGACAAAACCCGGAAGCCGGATCGAGGCCCAATGTCTGAAGACATCCAGGCCTCCTTGGTCCAACAAGCCCCATATCGTCGCCAGCGAACGGACGGTGATATGGCCGCCCTTCTCCAGATTTTCCAAAGACGTCACCAAATCCGCGCCGAGCAGCATCAGCGCGACGACGACCACGACAAGACTGAGGAAACGCATAAAGCTAAGCATGCCGCCCCCGACTGTTCCCCGTGAAGTATATCCAGTCCGATATGAAGCTAACTATCGCACGCTTGGCTGACAAGAATGTGACGTCCCGTTAACCAACATTCCGCACTGCGTGCGGCAATTCATTTCTTGGGATAGGGCGTGCCGTCCTTGTGCGCGTACCAGCCGATCTTGCTGTCGATCTGCAGGTCGAGATCGGGATAGAGGCACACATCGTCCGCGGACCGCGTGCCGATTTCGAGGCAAACCGCGAGCGCATCCGATTTATTGAGCAGGTGATGGCCGTCCGCCGCCCCTTTGGGGAACGCCGCGCAGTCGCCGGCGCGCAGGATTTCCTCGCCGGCGCCGGTGATCAATACGATTTCGCCGGACAGTACATAGACGAACTCGTCCTCCGCCGAATGCCAATGACGCTGGCTCGACCAGGTGCCGGGTGCAAGCGTCAGCAGATTGACTCCGAACTGGGTCAGCCCGCCCGCGTCGCCGAGCCGCTTGCGCAGGCGTTCGAGACAGGGCGCATCGAAGGGCGCGGGGTAGCCGGTGCCTTTGACTTCGGGAACGGATTTGACGTCGATCTTGGGCATGGACGATCCTCATGAGTTGCCGGCAAGATAAAACAAAACCGCTCGCGAGACATCTCCCGCGAGCGGCGTTTGTTTGGCAAAAATAAAAATCAACCGGGTTGGGCTTCGTTCCCCGCCGGCTGGCCTTCGGCTTGCTGCTTCTTGGTCAAGTCCTCGCCGGTGACCTGGTCGACGATCTTCATCGACAGACGCACCTTGCCGCGATCGTCGAAGCCGAGCAGCTTCACTTTCACCATGTCGCCTTCCTTGACCACATCGGAGGTCTTGGCGACGCGTTTGGGCGCCAGTTCCGAGATGTGGACAAGGCCGTCGCGCGGACCGAAGAAATTCACGAAGGCGCCGAAATCCATCACCTTAACGACCTTGCCGTCGTAGATCTCGCCGACCTCGGGCTCGGCCACGATGGACTTGATCCATTTGAGCGCCGCCTTGATCGACTCCCCGTCGGCGGAGGCCACCATCACCGTGCCGTCGTCCTCGATATTGATCTTGGCGCCGGTCTTCTCGACGATCTCGCGGATCACCTTGCCGCCCGAGCCGATCACTTCGCGGATCTTGTCGGTCGGAATCTTGATGGTCTCGATGCGCGGCGCGTGCTCGCCGAGCTCGTTGCGGCTGTGGCTGATCGCCTTGTTCATCTCGCCCAGGATGTGCAGGCGGCCGGCTTTCGCCTGATCGAGCGCCACGCGCATGATCTCTTCGGTGATGCCGGCGATCTTGATGTCCATCTGCAGGGAGGTGACGCCCATTTCGGTGCCCGCCACCTTGAAGTCCATGTCGCCCAGATGATCCTCGTCGCCCAGAATGTCGGAGAGCACCGCAAAGCGCTCGCCCTCCAGGATCAGGCCCATGGCGATGCCGGCGATCGGGCGCGTGATCGGCACGCCCGCATCCATCAGCGCCAGCGAGGTGCCGCACACCGTCGCCATCGAGGAGGAGCCGTTGGACTCCGTGATCTCGGAAACGACCCGCAGCGTGTAGGGGAAGTCTTCCTTCTTCGGCAGCATCGGATGGACGGCGCGCCAAGCGAGCTTGCCGTGGCCGATTTCTCGCCGGCCGGGGCCCGACATGCGGCCCGTTTCGCCCACCGAGAAGGGCGGGAAATTGTAATGCAGCATGAAGTGCTGCTTGTAGGTGCCCTCCAGGCTGTCGATGAACTGCTCGTCCTCGCCGGTGCCGAGCGTCGTCACCACGATCGCCTGGGTCTCGCCGCGGGTGAACAGCGCCGAGCCGTGGGTGCGCGGCAGCACGCCGACTTCGGCCACGATGGGACGCACGGTGACCAGGTCGCGCCCGTCGATGCGCTTCTTGGTGTCGAGCACCGCACCCCGCATGACATGGGCTTCCAGATCGTGCATCAGGGCGGAGAACTTGCTGTCGTCCAGCTTGCCTTCGCCGACGAATTCCGCCGCCGCTTTGGCGCGGATTTCCTTGATGCGGTCGCCGCGCGCATGCTTTTCGGGAATCTGGAAGGCCGCGGCAAGATCGGCGCCAACGAACGATTTGACGCGCTCGAAGATTTCCTTGGTGTCGTCGACGAGAATATCGCGCGGCTCCTTCGCCGCCTTCTCCGCCAAGCGGATGATGGCGTTGATGACGGTCTGCATCTGCTTGTGGCCGAACATCACCGCGCCGAGCATTTCGGACTCGGAAAGCTCCTGAGCCTCGGATTCCACCATCAGCACGGCGTTGGCGGTGCCGGCGACGATGAGATCGAGCTTGGAGTTCGGCATGGAGTCGATTTCGGGGTTGAGCACATATTCGCCCTCGATGAAACCGACGCGCGCCGCCCCGATCGGCCCCATGAAGGGAATACCGGAAATGGTCAGCGCCGCGGAGGCCGCCACCAAGGCGATAATGTCGGGATCGTTCTCCATATCGTGGCTAAGCACGGTGACGACCACCTGGGTCTCGTTCTTGTAGCCGTCGGCGAACAGCGGACGGATGGGACGGTCGATCAGCCGCGAGGTCAGCGTCTCGCGCTCGGTGGGCCGGCCTTCGCGTTTGAAATAGCCGCCCGGAATCTTGCCGGCGGCGAAGAATTTTTCCTGGTAGTTGACGGTCAGGGGAAAGAAGTCGACGCCGAGCTTGGGGGTGCGCGCACCCACGACGGTGGCCAGTACGACGCTCTCGCCATAGGTGGCGAGGACGGCGCCGTCGGCCTGGCGGGCGATCTTGCCCGTTTCGAGCACGAGCTTGCGCCCGCCCCATTCGACTTCTTCGCGTGCGATCTTGAACATTTTCTGATTCACTTTCCTTCGTTCCCGCGGGCCGGATTGCCGGCGGGGTTTCCTTGAGTCATCTCAAGAATAAATAGGCACGCGCCCGCGGACCATCCGCGAACCCATGCGAAGCTTCGACGATTGCAAGGGCGGGACGCGCTTTCAGCGCCTCAATCCCAGCCGGCCGATCAGCGCTTCATAGCGTTTTTCGTCGGAGGCTTTGATGTAGTCGAGCAAACGCCGGCGCTGCGACACCATCTTGATGAGGCCGCGGCGCGAGTGGTTGTCCTTGACGTGCGATTTGAAATGTTCGGTCAGGTTGGTGATGCGCTCGGAGAGCACGGCCACCTGGACTTCGGGCGAACCGGTGTCGCCCGGTTTGATTGCGTATTCGCCGATAACTACTTTCTTGCGTTCGGTCGTAATCGTCATGCGGTCATCCAGTTCCAAAGTTGAAGACACGAAAAGGTCTGAGTTCGCCGGCCTCAAGCGCAACCAGTGCCACCGGTTCGCCTTCGCCCGTCGAGCAGAAGACCGTGAGCCCCTGAAGATCGTCGCCCTCGGGAACGGCCTCCGTGATCCGGGCGAACTGGGTCGCACGGATCAGGATCGGATTGCCGCTTCTCAGGCGAACCGCATCCGGGCCCGTGACGGCCAACGCCGGGATGCCGTCCAGCGCGGTCGAAAGAGGCCTCAAGTGCTCAAAAGCGGCCGGACTATGCATAAAACCCTTCAGGGTTTCCAGCCCAATTGCATCTTCGACGCAGAAGGCGCCGACCCGGGCGCGCCGCAGGGCCGAAACATGCCCGAAAGTGCCCAGCGCCAGCCCCAGATCCCGCACCCAGGCCCTGACGTAAGTCCCTTTGCCACAATGGATTTCGAACTCGGCATGGTCCGGATCGGGCATTGCCAGGAGCTTGGCGGATTTGATGAACACTGTTCGCGGTTCAAGGGTGACGGTCTCTCCGTCGCGCGCCAGGTCGTAGGCCCGCTCGCCCTCGACCTTGATCGCCGAATAGGAAGGTGGGGTCTGGCTGATCGCCCCCACGAAGCCCGGCAGCGCCCGTTCGATCTCCTCGCGCGTGGGGCGCTTCTCGGAGGTCGCGGTGACGGCGCCCTCGGCATCGTCGGAATCGCGCGCTTCGCCCCAACGGGCGGTGAAGCGATAGGTCTTCTCGGCATCCATGGCGTAAGGCACGGTCTTGGTCGCCTCGCCCAGCGCCACGGCGAGCACGCCCGTCGCCATCGGATCGAGGGTGCCGGCGTGTCCCGCCTTCTGGGCATCGAACACGCGTTTGACGATGGCGACCGCCTGGGTCGAGGTGACCCCTTGCGGCTTGTCGAGCACCACCCAGCCGTGAACCGGCGAACCTTTTTTCTTACGGCTCATCGCCGTCGGTCTTCTTGAGATCGCGCTGCACGCGCTCGGATTTGAGGATGGTCTCGATCTTTTCGGCCTCGGCGAACGACATGTCTTCCACGAAGCGCAGCTCGGGGGTGAATTTGAGCGCGATCAGGTGGCCCATCTGGCCGCGCAAATAGGCTTTGTGGCGGTTGAGCGCGGCGATGATCTTATCGGCATTCTTGCCGCCGAGCGGTTCGCAGTAGGCGGTGGCGTAACGCATGTCGCCCGAAGGGATCACCTGGGTGATGGTCACCGATACGCCGGCGAGATCGGGATCGCGAATGTCGCCGCGCACCAGAATCTCCGCCAGGGCGTGGCGCAGCGTCTCGCCCACGCGCAGCTGGCGCTGAGAAGGTCCCCGCAAAGAAGATGTGTGACGTCGGCTCATTCGATTCGCGAATAGCGAATGGCGAATGGCGAATAGGGATTACTATTCGCACCTCGCTATTCGCCATTCGTCCTTATAACGCGCGCTGGATGGTTTCGACCTCGAAGGCTTCGATGGTGTCGCCCTTGGCGATGTCCTGGTAGTTGGCGAACGCCATGCCGCATTCCTGGCCGGTCTGCACTTCGCGCACCTCGTCCTTGAACCGCTTCAGAGTGCTGAGCTCGCCTTCGTGGATCACCACATGGTCGCGGATCAACCGCACCTTGGCGCCGCGCCGCACCACGCCCTCGCTGACGCGGCAGCCGGCGACCTTGCCGACCTTGGAGATGGTGAACACTTCCAGGATTTCGGCATTGCCGAGGAACTTCTCGCGCGTCTCCGGCGCCAGCATGCCCGACAGCGCCGCTTTCACATCGTCCACGACATTGTAGATGATGGCGTAATAACGGATCTCGACGCCGTCGCGCTTGGCGCGTTCGCGCGCCATTTTGTCGGCGCGCACGTTGAAGCCGATGATCGCCGCGCCCGAGGCATGAGCCAGGATCACGTCGCTCTCGGTGATGCCGCCGACGCCGGACTGCAGCACTTGCGCGGCGACCTCGTCGGTGCCGAGCTTGACCAGCGCGCCCTGGATGGCTTCGGCGGAACCCTGCACGTCGGCCTTGATGACCAGGGGAAGCAGACGCTTCTCGCCGGCTTCGCGGGTTTTGAGCAGCTGGTCGAGCGTTTGGCGCGACACCGCCGCCTGACGCGTCTCGCGCCGTTTACGGGCGCGGTATTCGGTGATTTCGCGGGCCCGCGCTTCGGAATCCACCACGGCGAATTCGTCGCCCGCTTCGGGCGCGCCGGAAAGACCGAGCACTTCCACCGGCATCGCCGGACCCGCGCTCTCGACCGTTTCGCCGCGTTCGTTCTGCAACAGCCGCACGCGGCCCCATTCCGAGCCCGCCACCACGATGTCGCCGACTTTCAGCGTGCCGCGCTGCACCAGCGCGGTCGCCACCGGTCCGCGGCCGCGGTCGAGCTTGGCTTCGATGATCGCCCCTTCCGCCGTGCGGTCGGGATTGGCTTTGAGGTCGAGCAATTCGGCCTGCAAGAGAATCATGTCCGCCAGCCGGTCGAGGTTGGTGCCCTTCTTGGCGGAGACTTCCACGGCGATGGTCTCGCCGCCCAGATCTTCCACCTGGATTTCGTGCTGCAGCAGTTCGGTCTTGACCCGCATCGGATCGGCGTCGCCCTTGTCGATCTTGTTGATCGCGACGATGAGGGGCACATGCGCCGCCTTGGCGTGGGCGATGGCCTCCACGGTCTGCGGCATGACGCCGTCGTCGGCGGCGACGACGAGGATGACGAGATCGGTCACCTTGGCGCCGCGCGCGCGCATCGCCGTGAAGGCGGCATGGCCCGGCGTGTCGAGGAAGGTGATCTTCGCCCCGTTCTTCAACTGCACCTGATAGGCGCCGATATGCTGGGTGATGCCGCCCGCTTCGCCGGCCACCACGTCGGTCTTGCGCAGCGCGTCGAGCAGCGAGGTCTTGCCGTGATCGACGTGGCCCATGACGGTGACGACCGGCGGACGCGACTTCAAGTTGGCATCCGAGTCGGCCGCGCCCTTCAAGCCTTCCAGCACGTCGGATTCGGCGACGCGCTTGACGGTGTGGCCGTATTCGGCGGCGACCAGTTCGGCGGTGTCGGCGTCGATCACGTCGTTGACCGTCGCCATCATGCCGTTCTTCATCAGTACCTTGATGACGTCGACCGAGCGGCGCGCCATGCGGTTGGCGAGTTCGGCCACCGTGATGGTTTCCGGAATCGTCACTTCGCGCGGGCCGACCGGACCGGCCGCCTCGTTCTGCGCGCCCTTGTTGACGCGCTGCAGATGGCGGCGGTAGGAGGCGACCGACCGCATGCGTTCGTCGTCGCCCGACAGCGCCTTGGCGACGGTGAGCTTGCCGCGCCGGCGATTGTCCTCGCCCTTCTTGGCGACCGGCGCCTTGGCCGGGGTCTTGGCGCCCTTCTTGCTGACGGTTTCTTCTTCCTCCTCGGCCACAACGCGGCCGCGGCGCGGCGCTTCGGCCGGAGTCTTAGCCGCGGCACTGCCGGCGGGTTCTTCCTTCTTCTCCAGCCGGCGCACGGCCTCTTCTTCCGCACGCTTGCGCGCCAATTCGTCGGCGGCCTTGCGGGCGTCTTCCTCGGCTTTACGCTTCTCGGCGGCGGCGCGTTCGCGCTTAAGGCGGTCGTCTTCCTCGGCGCGATGGCGGGCATCTTCTTCCGCACGCTTGCGCGCTTCCACTTCGTGCACGCGCGCGTCGGCCAGAGCGGCGCCGCGGCGGGCTTTTTCCTCGTCGGTCAGCTGACGCAGAACGACGCCGGCGCGCTGACCGGCCGAAGACGGCGCGGCGGGCGCGGCGCTGGGAGCGGGCGAAGCCGTCTTCGCTTGCGCGTCCTTGGCATGAGCCTTTTCGGCGGGCTTGCCGGGTTCGGCGCGCGTGCGCTTCTTCTCGACCACGACCGCCTTGGTGCGGCCATGGCTGAAACTCTGTTTGACGGTGGACGTCTCCGTCTTCTTCAGCGACAGCGTCTTGGACGGGGAATGACCCGTGCGGCGCGTGGAGGTTTCGTCTGTATCGCTCATACGTTTCTTTCGTTGCGGGCAGGGCTCGAACCTGCCGTTTCGTCCGCCGCCGGCCGCACGCGGAACCCTCTCAGCCTCACGGAATCCAAGATCAGCCGTTCTGCCAAGGGGCCGGGTTTGACGGCGGCATGTATCACATTCTCGCGTCCCAGCGCCAAGCTCAATTCGGCGCCGGTCAGGCAATCGATTGTTTCGACACGCAAACCGCGCGCGGCGGCCGATCCCGCGAGCTTTTTGCGCCCATCGGCGGCCCCTTCTCGTGCCTCGATCAGAAGCCGCGCCGGGACTTTGTCGTTCAGCGCACGCAAGACATTATCGAACCCGAGCGCCAGCAGGCCCGCGCGGCGCGCCAGGCCCAGGTCGGACTGCATGCGACCGACCAGCCTCTTTTCCACCCTGGCCGGCAGATCGGGCGCCGCCTTGACGGAGGCCTTGGCCGCCTTGGAAAAATCGTTCTTGGCGATAGCGCGCGCCAGGATGGCGGTGTCGGCGGTGACCCACAGTCCGCGGCCCGGAAGCGTGGCCTCGACATCGGGAACGATGTCGCCTTCGGGGCCGACGACGAAGCGGACGAGTTGCTCCACCGGGCGCACTTCGCCCGTGGCTATACAGCGCCGTTCGCGCCCTTCGTCCTTTTTCGCCGCCCGTGCCGTCACGCGGTGCCTTCCTCCGTCGTTCCTTCGGTCGCCTCGGCCGTTTCTTCGGATACTTCCTCGACCGGCTCCTCCGGCAACTCCTCGATCCAGCCGGCCTTGACGCGCGCCTTCATGATGATGGCGTTGGCTTCGTCGGCGCCGAGATCGAAACTCTCCAGCGCGCCCACGACGCGAACGCGTTCCTTGTCCTTGGTCTGCTCGTAATAGCCGAGCAGATCGTCGGTGGCGCAGCCTGCCAAGTCTTCCAAAGTCTTCACTTCGGCTTCGCCCAGCGCCACGGCGATGGCCGGCGTGACGCCTTCCACCTCCAGGACTTCGTCGGCGACGCCCAGTTCGCGGCGCTTGTCGTCGAGCGCCTTGTTGCGGGCTTCGATGAATTCCAGCGCGCGGCTTTGCAGCTCCTGTGCCGTCTCCTCGTCGAAGCCTTCCACCGTCGCCAGTTCGTTCAGCTGCACATAAGCCACGTCCTCGATTTCGGCGAAGCCTTCGGAGGCCAGCAATTGAGCGACCGTCTCGTCGACGTCGAGCGAGTCCATGAACAGCTTAGTGCGTTCGGCGAATTCCTTCTGCCGGCGTTCGGATTCCTCGGCCTCGGTCATGATGTCGATCTGCCAGCCGGTGAGCTGGGAAGCCAGGCGCACATTCTGTCCGCGCCGGCCGATGGCCAGCGAAAGCTGTTCGTCCGGCACCACGACCTCGACGCGATGGGTGTCTTCGTCGAGCACCACCTTCGACACTTCCGCCGGCGCCAAGGCGTTGACGATGAAGGTCGCGGCTTCCGGCGACCAGGGAATGATGTCGATGCGTTCGCCCTGCAGTTCCTGCACCACGGCCTGCACGCGCACGCCGCGCATGCCGACGCAGGCGCCGACCGGATCGATCGAGGAATCCTTGGAGATCACCGCGATCTTGGCGCGGCTGCCCGGATCGCGCGCCACGGCGCGGATTTCGATGATGCCGTCGTAGATTTCCGGCACTTCCTGGGCGAACAGGCGCACCATGAACTGGGGATGCGAACGCGAGAGGAATATCTGCGGCCCGCGGGTTTCGCGGCGCACGTCGTAGATATAGGCGCGGATGCGGTCGCCGGTGCGGAAATTCTCGCGGGGGATCATCTCGTCGCGGCGCACCACGCCTTCGGCGCGGCCGAGGTCCACGACCACCGAACCGAATTCCGAACGCTTGACGATGCCGTGGACGATCTCGCCGATGCGGTCTTTGTATTCTTCGTACTGGCGCTCGCGTTCGGCGTCGCGCACCTTCTGCACGATCACCTGCTTGGCGGCCTGCGCCGCGATGCGCGAGAAATCGACCGGCGGCAGGGTCTCGGCGATGATGTCGCCGACCTGGGCGGCCGGATTGCGGGCGCGGGCGTCTTCCAGCGAAATCTCGATCTTGTCGTTGTCCACCAGTTCGACGACGTGCAGGTAACGCGAGACGTGGGTTTCGCCGGTCTTGGGATCGATCTCGACGCGGATTTCGTTCTCGCTGCCGTAGCGCGCCTTGGCCGCGCGCTGCATCGCCTCCTCCATCGCGCCCAGCACGACGGATTTGTCGATCGACTTGTCGCGGGCGACCGCGTCGGCGATCTGCAAGAGTTCGGTTCGGTTTGCGGCAATCGCGGCCATGTCATCTGCTCCTAAACGGTGTCGTCGAAGTCATTGTTTTCTCGCTTTCAGATCTTCCTGGATCAGTTTGTCGGTCAGCACCAGCTTGGCTTCCGCGATGGCGCGGAAGGGAAATTTGAGACGCTCGCCCGCCGCGTCCACCACCACATCGTTGCCGTCGAGGCCGAGAAGCGTGGCGCGCAGGCGCTTGCGCCCGTCCTGGGGCGCCGCCAGTTCTATCTTGGCCTCGTGCCCCGACCAGCGCGCGAAATCGGTGAGCCTGGTCAGCGGCCGGTCGATGCCGGGCGAGGAAACCTCAAGCTCGAAATCGCCCTCGATGGGGTCTTCGCGCTCGAGAAAATCCAGCAGCGCATGACTGAGCGTCGCGCAATCTTCCACGTTCATCCTGCCGTCTGCGCGTTCGGCCATCACCTGCAGCGTCTTGTGCTCGCCGCCCATCAGTCTGAGGCGCACCAGCCTAAAGCCCGCGGCCTCCACGACCGGGGCAATGATCGGTTCCAGATGCGATATCGCCGTGAGAATGGCGGACCTCTTTTCTGGATGGCCGGGTCATGCCCGGCCATGGACAAAGCCTTTCCCCCGCGGCGGTCTCCTTAGACCGTCACACAACAGCATTCTGTTGTCTGGGATGGCCGGGCTTGTACGACGGCCCTGCGCGGAAGGCAAGACGCGACCGCTTCTTATTCCCTTATTTGCCTTTGTCGGGAACGGTCACAGTGACCTCCCGGGGCTGGGCCGGGGCCTGTTTGGCGTTCTGGTACAGCCCGGCGAAGGGCGAAGGCCCGAACATCAGCCAAAGGAACGCCACCAGGAATACCAAGGCGATGGCGAGGGTGCCGATGTCTCCCAAAGGCATCATGCGGAATTTTTCGTCGTCCTGATCGTCGTTCATGTCGCCATTTTACTCTTTCGCACGAAAAGGAGATAGGCCGGGGGGCCGTGCAGCGCCTTGGCCTCGTAACGGGTCTGCGGCCAGCCTTGCGGGCGGCTTTTCCAATCCGCGGCGCGCTCGGCCGTCCAAGCGAAATCGGGGTGCGCCATCGCCCGTTCCAAAGTCCAGGCGATGTATTCCGCATCGTCGCTGGCGAGGCGCAGTTCGGCGCCGGGTTTCATCACGCGGGCCAGCGCATCCAGCATTTCCGTCTGGACGAAGCGGCGCTTGTGATGGCGCGTCTTGGGCCAAGGATCGGGAAACAGGATGAACACGCACCCCAGCGAGGCATCGGGCAAGGCTTCCACGATGTCGCGCGCATCGCCCTCGTGGATGCGGATGTTCGAGGCGTCCGTACCTTCGATCTTCGACAACAGCTTCGCCACACCCGCTTCGTAAGGCTCGGCGCCGATCAGGCCGACGTGAGGATGGACGCGCGCTTGTTCGAGCAGATGTTCGCCGCCGCCGAAGCCCACTTCGAGCCAGACATCGTCGACAGCGTCAAAATAGGTGCGAGGGTCAGCGCCGGGGCACAGTTCGAACGTCAGTCTCGGCAGCAGCGTGCGCCGCAGCTCTTCCTTGTGGGGTGAAAGCTTCGGCCCCTTGCGCCGCCCGTACAGCAGGCGGCGGCGTCTCGAAGGATCAGACGGCGCGCTTGAGCCCATCGACGAGATCGGTTTTCTCCCACGAGAAGCCGCCGTCGGCATCGGGTTCGCGACCGAAATGTCCGTAGGCGGAGGTTCTCGCGTAGATCGGCTTGTTGAGCCCCAGATGCTCGCGGATGGCGCGCGGTTTCAGGCTCATCAATTCGGGAAGTATCTTTTCGAGCTTGGCTTCGTCGACTTGGCCCGTGCCGTGCAGATTGACATAGAACGACAGCGGCTCGCTGATGCCGATGGCGTAGGAAATCTGGATGGTGCAACGGTCGGCCAGCCCCGCCGCCACCACGTTCTTCGCCAGGTAGCGCGCCGCGTAGGCCGCGGAGCGGTCTACCTTGGTCGGGTCCTTGCCGGAGAAGGCGCCGCCGCCGTGCGGCGCGGCCCCGCCATAGGTGTCGACGATGATCTTGCGCCCGGTCAGTCCGCAATCGCCGTCCGGACCGCCGACCACGAAGGCGCCGGTGGGATTGATGTGCCAGATCGTGTTGGCGTTGATCCAGCCTTCGGGCAGCGCCTTGCGGATATAGGGCTCCACAACCGCGCGCACGTCGTTCGAAGTCATCTTCTCGTCGAGATGCTGGGTGGAGAGCACGATCTGCGTCGCTTCGACGGGCTTGCCGTTCTGGTAATGCACGGTCACCTGGCTCTTGGCGTCGGGACCGAGCTTGGGTTCCTTGCCGGCTTTGCGCGCGTCGGCCAGAAGCTTCAGGATCTTATGGGCGTAATGGATCGGCGCCGGCATCAGCACCGGCGTCTCGCGGCAGGCATAGCCGAACATGATGCCCTGGTCGCCCGCGCCTTCGTCCTTGTTTCCGGACGCATCCACGCCCTGGGCGATATGGGGAGACTGGGCGTGCAGCAGCACTTCCACCTTGGCCCTCTCGTGGTGAAAGCCGTCTTGTTCGTAACCGATGTCGCGCACGGCCTGGCGGGCGGCGTCTTCGATCATGTCGAAGGTGATGGCGGCGGGGCCACGGGTTTCGCCCGCGATCAGGATGCGGTTGGTGGTGGCGAGCGTCTCGCACGCCACGCGCAAGTCCTTCACCGGAAAGCCGAATTTGGGCCCCTCGCGGAAAAACAGATCGACCACCTCGTCGGAGATGCGATCGCAGACCTTGTCGGGGTGCCCTTCGGATACGCTTTCGCTGGTGAAAAGATAGCTCGACCGCGCCATGCCAAACCCTTCGCTGATAAACCGCGTGACTCCTTGCAGGGAATGCCCCTGGGGTCAACCATCATATGCAGTTTTTGACATATGTTCTGCAGCCGTAGAGCCGCAGGGTCATTCTACAGAATGAACCGCGACAAATCCTGGTCCTTGGCGAGGTCTTCCACCCGCGCGCGCACATAAATCGCATCAATAACAAGCTTCTCGCCCTGGCGTTCGGTGGCCGAGAAACTGATTTCGTCGAGCACGCGCTCCATGATGGTCTGCAGCCGGCGCGCGCCGATGTTCTCGACGCTGGCGTTCACCTGGGCGGCGATATCGGCGATCGCTCCGACGCCGTCCTCGGTGAATTCGAGCTTCACCCCTTCGGTCTCGAGCAGGGCGACATACTGTTTGATGAGGCTGGCTTCCGGCTCGGTGAGGATGCGCTGGAAATCGTCGCGGGTCAGCGCTTTCAGCTCAACGCGGATCGGCAGGCGGCCTTGCAGTTCCGGCAACAGATCCGAGGGCTTGGCGGCGTGGAAGGCGCCGGACGCGATAAACAGGATGTGGTCGGTCCGCACCTGGCCGTGCTTGGTGGCGACCGTCGTGCCTTCGATCAGCGGCAGAAGATCGCGCTGCACGCCTTCGCGGCTGACGTCGCCGCCGCCGCGGAATTCGGAGTGCGCGCAAATCTTGTCGATCTCGTCGAGGAAGACGATGCCGTTGTCCTCCACCGTCTCGATGGCTTCGCGCAGGATCGCGTCCTGGTCGAGCAGCTTGTCGGCCTCTTCGGCGAGCAGCGGCGCATGGGCCTCGGCGACGCTCATGCGCCGCGTCTTGGCGCGCCCGCCGAACGCCTTGCCGAAGATGTCGCCGAGATTGACCATGGAAATCTGCGCGTTCGGCATGCCGGGAATCTCGAACGAGGGCATGCCGCCGGCGTCCTTCATCTCCAGCTCGATCTGCTTTTCGTCGAGTTCGCCGGCGCGCAGCGACTTGCGGAAGGATTCGCGCGCCGCGCCTGAGGAGCCTGCGGCCAGCGCATCGAGCACGCGATCCTCGGCGCGCGCTTCGGCCTGGGCTTCGACGTCGCGGCGCTTCTTCTCGCGCACCTGGGCGATGGCGACTTCCACCAGATCGCGCACGATCTGCTCGACGTCGCGCCCGACATATCCCACTTCGGTGAACTTGGTCGCTTCCACCTTGAGGAACGGCGCCTGGGCGAGCCTGGCCAGCCGGCGCGAAATCTCGGTCTTGCCGACGCCGGTGGGCCCGATCATCAGGATGTTCTTCGGCAGCACTTCCTCGCGCAGCTCGGGCGCAAGCTGCTGGCGGCGCCAGCGGTTGCGCAGCGCGATGGCGACAGCGCGCTTGGCCTCGTTCTGGCCGACGATGTGACGGTCGAGCTCTGAAACGATTTCGCGGGGGGTGAAAGCGGAACTCATGATCCGGACAGGCTTTCGATGACGACGTTTTCGTTGGTGTAGATGCAGATGTCGGCGGCGATCTTCATGGCCCGGCGGGCGATCTCCTCGATCGGCAGGTCGAAGGAAATCAGGGCGCGGGCCGCCGCCAGGGCATAAGGCCCGCCCGAGCCGATGCCGATCAGCCCGTCCTCGGGCTCCACCACGTCGCCGGTGCCGGAGAGAATCAGCGAGGTCTGGCTGTCCGCCACCGCCATCATGGCTTCCAGCCGGCGCAGGTAACGGTCGGTGCGCCAGTCCTTGGCCAGTTCGACGCAGGCCCGCGCCAGATTGCCCGGATGCTGGTCGAGCTTGGCTTCCAGCCGCTCGAACAGGGCGAAAGCGTCGGCGGTGGCCCCGGCAAACCCTGCGATGACGTCTCCTTTGCCGAGGCGGCGGACCTTGCGGGCATTGGCCTTCATCACCGTATTTCCCAGCGTCACCTGCCCGTCGCCTGCGACGATCACGTCAGGACCCTTGCGGATGGAGAGAATTGTTGTGGAACGCCATTTTTGTTCTGTCATGGTAGTCTCAATATAGGAAGCGAAGCGCCATCTGCAAAACGCCCGATGCAGCCCTTGGTCAAGATACCGTATACGGACATCCGCGGGTACACGCCGTTCGAGCTGTTGTACCTCCATCGGCGCGGCGCCCGTACCCTGGTGGAGGGCGCCAAGCGGACGTTCGGCGAAGCCTCGCGGCTGACCAGCGCCTTGGCGATGCCCTGGGCCGACCGCGCCTCGCGCCGCTGGCTCGAAAAATCTGGCAATCCGTACCTGCATGAAATCGCGGCATCGGCAGAGTCCCTTGGCCTGCCGGGCGTCTACACGCTCAATGTCTGCTTCGAATGGGGCTGCACCAGCGGCGTATGGCACAGCGAAGGCAGCCCGCTGCTGCGCCGGGTGCTGGACTGGCCGTTCCCGTCGCTTGGCGAGAATATCGTCGTCGCCCATCAAAAGGGACCGGCCGGCGATTTCTTCAATGTCACTTGGCCAGGCTACAGCGGCGTTTTACAGGCGACGGCGCCCGGACGGTTCGCCGCCGCGATCAACCAGGCGCCGATGCGCCGGCGCGGCGCGGGCCTTGCGGGCGATTGGGCGCTCGGGCGCATGGCGGTGGGACGCAACTTCGCTTTGCCGCCGTCGCATTTGTTGCGCCAGACCTTCGAAACAGCGCCGGACTTCGCCGCCGCCAAGCAAATGCTGTGCGCGACGCCGATCGCCGTACCCGCCATTTTCGTCCTCTGCGGCATGCATAGCAGCGAAGGCTGCGTCATCGAGCGCACGGAAAGCGCCTTTGCCGTGCGCGAAATGGCCGACGGGCATGTCTGCGCCACCAACCATTTCGAATCGAAGCTGAACGAGGCCGGGCATGGCTGGCGGGCCCGCCCGATCGACAGCCACGGCCGCATGATCTGCGCCCGTACGCTGGGCGCGTCTCCGGATCTTTCCTGGTTCGCGCCGCCCATCGCCAACGTCAACAGCCGGCTGGCGCTGACGGCGAACGCGGCCAACGGCTCGCTCCTGGTAATGGGTACGGCGGGCGCGACGCAAGTCACCGAAATCTTCCGCCTGCCCGTTTCCGACTGACGGCTTTCGCCGGCTCCCCGCACTTGCTATCAACGTGCGGGCATTGCTTCGGAGGGCCCATGCGCACAGCCACCGTCGAACGCAAGACACGGGAAACCGAAATCGCCGTTTCGCTGGACCTGGACGGGGCCGGCGATTGCGATGTCGATACCGGCATCGGCTTTCTGGACCATATGCTGGAGAGCTTCGGGCGGCATTCCATGATTGACCTCAAGGTCCGCGCCCAAGGCGACCTGCACGTCGATTTCCACCACACCACGGAAGACTCGGCCATCGTCATCGGCCAGGCGATAAAGAAGGCGCTCGGCGATTTCGCCGGAATCACGCGTTTCGGTGCGGCACTCATCCCCATGGACGAGGCGCTGACGCGCGTCGCCGTCGACGTCTCGAACCGGCCTTATCTGGTGTGGCGGGTGGAAATCCCCAAGCCCAAGCTGGGCGAGATGGACACCGAACTGTTCAAGGAATGGTTCCAGGCCTTTGCCCAGAATGCCGGGATTTGCCTGCACATCGAAGGCCTGTACGGCCAGAACAGCCACCACATCGTGGAGTCCTGCTTCAAGGGGCTGGCCAGGGCGCTGCGTCAGGCCATCGCTCCCGACGAACGGCTCGAAGGCGAAGCCGCGTCCACCAAAGGCGTATTGGGCGAGAAGGCCTGAAGCGCATGCCTAGACGGATGTGGTGACGCTGAGTCACTTTGCTTTATGATCGTCCCATGCCCGTCACAGCCGCAGACGTCGCCCGAGGCGTAAGCCGCCTTTTGATCCAGGAGGGTTTCAGCCCGATCCTGGAATTCACCCTGGCCAACGGCCGTCGCTTGGATGTCGCGGCGCTGGGCCCCGACGGCACGATGTTGGGAGTGGAGATCAAGGTCGCGCTGAACGATTTGAAGGGCGACCAGAAATGGCCGGACTATCTTGAGTTCTGCGAGCTGTTCTATTTCGCGATCCCGCCCGATTTTCCCGACGAGCATGTGCCGACGGGCACGGGTCTGATCGTCGCCGACCGCTATGGCGGAGCCATCGTGCGCCCCTCGCAACGCACTGTGTTGCATGCCAGCCGGCGCAAAGCCGTGACGCTCAGCTTCGCCAAAGTCGCAGCCGAGCGACTGGCGAGTCTTTTGGAGAACGACGATGGTTTCTAAACCGATCCTGAAGAAGATGGTGCTGTCGTTTCCCGGCGCGGAAGAAAGCACTTCTTATGGATATCCGTCTTACAAGGTGGCAGGAAAGTTCTTCACGCGGCTGCGCGCCGAAGACGATTCGCTGGTGATGATCGTGGGCTCGATCGACGAGCGCGACATGCTGCTCGCCGCCAATCCGTCGGTCTTCCACATCACCGATCACTACAAGAATTATCCCGACGTTCTGGTGCGCATCGCCGAGATCGACGCGAAGATGTTGCGCGGAATGCTGGAACGGCGCTGGCGCGCAATCGCACCGAAGAAATTGACGAAGCCGCCGTCTCACCCCGCCGATACACGCAAGCCAAGGAAGAAAACAAAGCGCGCCGGAGTTTAACGCGGGCTGCGCTTCGCCAAAATCCGCTGCAGCGTGCGCCGGTGCATGTTGAGGCGGCGCGCCGTCTCCGAGACATTATGGCCGCACAGCTCATACACCCGCTGGATATGTTCCCAGCGCACGCGGTCCGCCGACATCGGATTCTCCGGCGGCTTGGGCTTGGAGCCGGGAGGTGCCAAGAGCGCCGCCTGAATGTCGTCGGCGTCGGCGGGCTTGGGCAGATAATCGATGGCGCCGTATTTCACGGCGGCGACCGCTGTTGCGATATTGCCGAAGCCGGTCAGGACCACCACGCGGCTGTCGGGACGCACGACGTGCAGCGTTTCCACCACGTCGAGTCCGTTGCCGTCTTCCAGCTTGAGGTCGACGACGGCATAAGCCGGAGGCGATTCCTTGGCGCGGGCTTTGCCTTCGGCGACGCCTTCGGCGATCGTCACGACGAAGCCGCGCGCTTCCATGGCGCGCGCCAGACGCTCGCGCAGCGGGCGGTCGTCTTCCACGATCAGCAGTGTTTTATCTTCTGGCGTATTCATAGTTCTTGTCCTTGATCGTTGCGCAAATAGGCCCGGCCGCAGAAGGCGTCAATCCTCCTGAGTCCTGGGCAAGGGCGTTTCACCATCGATTTGGCCGCGCGGCCATGAAACGCTGACGCGCGCGCCACCTTCGGAAAGATTTACGGCCTTAACCGTGCCGCCGGTTTGTTCCAGCAGGGTTTTGGCGATGAAAAAGCCCAGCCCCATGCCCTCGCGTTTACCTAACGGAGCCGTGGGCGGCCCCATTTCGGTGGCGCCCAAGGCGTGATGGCCGGGCCGCGAGGTGATGTAAGGCTCGCCGATCCGCTCGATGATGTCGGGCGAGAAGCCCGGGCCGTCGTCCTCGACCGTGACGCGCAGCGTAGCGGGCCCCCAACTGGCCTCGACGCGCACGCGCGAATTGGCGAAATCGGCGGCGTTCTCGATGATGTTGCCCAACCCGTGCAATAGCTCGGGCGCGCGCCAGACCTGCGGCTGTGCTTCTTCGCGGTTGGACGGCGCGGCGGCGATGACGATGTCCAGGTCTTCGCCGCGATAGGTGTCGGCGATGTCGTCGAGCAAGGCACAGAGCGGCAGGCGCGCGGTGGCGCCCAACATTCCTTCCTCGGGTCTGGCCAAGCGCATGAGGATCATGCGGCAGCGTTCGGCCTGGCTGCGCAGCAGGCGCACGTCCTCGGCTTCCTGCGATCCGGAAGGCAGCACGCGTTCGAGCTCGTGCGCCACCACGGCGATGGTGCCCAGCGGCGAGCCCAACTCGTGGGCCGCGGCCGTGGCCAGCGCGCCCAGCGACGACAAGCGCTGTTCGCGCGCCAGAGCAAGCTGGGTGGCGGCAAGACCGGCCGACATCCGCGCGCCTTCGCTGGCGATGCGCCAAGCATAGACCGAGGTAAATCCGATGCCGAGCACGAGAGAAGCCCACAAGCCGGCCTGATAAAGCTGCGGCAGCACGAGATGTTGGGCCGGCGACCAGGGCAGCGGTTCGTGCACCACAGAGATCAACGAAGCCGACGCCAGCGCGATGCAACCCAGGATCAGCGTATTGCCCAGATTGAGGGTCGACGCCGCGATGACGACGGGAGCGACGAACATCAAGGCGAAAGGATTGGCGATGCCGCCGGTGAGATAGAGAAGGGCCGCCAGCTGCAGCACGTCGTAAGCGAGATAAACGGTCGCCTCGCGGTTGGTGAGCCGGTGGCTGGGCGGATGGCGCAAGGCCAGGACGATGTTGAGACCGGCGCTGAAGGCTACGCAAGCCAGGCATTGAACGAGCGGCAGGGAATAGCCGAAGCCGAAATAGACGACGAGCAGAGCCGTCGTCTGGCCGCCCGTCGCCATCCAGCGCAGGTTCGACAAAGTGCGAAGGCGCACGCGCCCTCTGACCGCAGAAGCCCGCGCGGCTTGTATCACCCGCGCCCGCTGAGGCTGTTCTTGCGTATCCGTCGACGTCATGGCTTGACCGGTTGCCTTTTCGCTTCGCGTGCGCGCAATACTATCAATCAATTCTATCGGACCTAGTCTGGCGCGGGGAACACAATACGTAATGATCCGTACGCCTCTGGCCCTGATTCTCTATCTTATCGCGGCGGTTGCAGTCGCGGCGGGTCTTTTGTGGCATGCGAGCGATTCGTTTTCCGGCGCAAACCGGGTCGTGAGCCAAGGCGAAGTCTTGATCGGCGGGCCCTTTGTCCTGACCGACCAGGACGGGAAAACGCGCCGTTCGGCCGATTTTCGCGGCCGCTTCATGCTGGTTTATTTCGGCTACAGCTATTGTCCGGACATCTGCCCGACAACCCTGGCGGTGATGGCCGACGCCCTCGAAAAACTCGGGCCCGAGGCCGCGCGCGTGACGCCCGTCTTCATCACCGTCGATCCGGAGCGCGACACGCCGGGCGTTCTGAAAGCCTATCTGAAGTCGTTCGGGTCGCGTTTCGTCGGTCTGACCGGGGACGAGAAGGCCGTCGCGGCGGCGGCGCGCGCCTATCGCGTCTATTACCAAAAGCGGCCGCTCAAAGGCGGCGGTTACGCCATGGATCATTCCAGCCAGATCTATCTGATGGGGCCGGACGGAAAATTCATCGCCAATTACGACGAAACGCTGGGCCCCGACGGGCTGGCGCAGGCGCTGAAAAAGCAGGTTTAGATCTTCGGCATCGGCAGGTTCGCCTGCGAAACCGCCGCGATCAGCGTGTTGCGCATCAGGCAGACGATGGTCATGGCGCCCACGCCGCCGGGCACGGGCGTGATGAAGCGTGCGACTTTGGCCGCCGCCTCGTAATCCACGTCGCCGACCAGCTTGGTCTTGCCCTCGCCCGCATCCACGCGATTGATGCCGACGTCGATCACCGTGGCGCCGGGCTTCACCCAATCGCCCTTGACGTAATGGGGACGGCCGATGGCCGCGACCAGAATGTCGGCGCGGCGCGCAAGCCGAGGAAGATCGCGCGTTTTTGAATGCGCCATGGTGACGGTGGCGTTGGCGGCCAGCAGAAGCTGCGCCGCCGGCTTGCCGAACAACAGCGAACGGCCGATGACCAGCGCATCCAAGCCCGCGATCTCGCCCAGCGTTTCCTTGAGCAGGATCATCACACCCGTGGGCGTGCAGGAAACCAGCTTGGCGCGGCCGCCGAGCAGGAGGCCCGCGTTGGTGGGCGTCAGCGCGTCCACGTCCTTGGCGGGATCGAGCGCGTCGAGCACCGCCTCCTCGCGGATCTGCCCCGGCAACGGCAATTGCACGAGTATTCCGTGTACGGATTTGTCGGCGTTGAGGGCGCGGACCCGCGCCAGAACCTCCGCTTCGCCGGCGCCGGCCGGCAGATGGTCGTGCACGGAGTTGAAGCCGAGCGCTTCGGCGGTCTTGTTCTTGTTGCGGACATAGACTTCGCTGGCGGGATCGTCGCCGACCAGAACGGTCGCCAGTCCCGGAACCAGACCGTGCTCGGCCTTGAGCCGCGCGGTTTCCTCGGCGACGCGCGCCCGCAAGGCCGCCGCATGAAGCTTGCCGTCGATGATGGAAGCGCTCACGACGCATCTCCCAAAGCTTCGAGGCGGGCGGCCAAAGCGGCGCCATCGCCTGCAATTTCGATCCGTTTCAGCCGCGCCGACCCGCCGGCCGCAATTCGCACGGCAGATTTGGGCACCGACAGGGTTTCGGCAAGAAGCTCTATCAGCGCGGCATTGGCCTTGCCGTCTTCCGGCACGGCGCGCACACGCGCTTTCAGATAGCGCTTGCCGTCGGCGCCTTTCGCCCAGCCTTCCACGGCATCGCGCCCGCCCTTAGGAGTAAGACGAATCGAAATGAACAATGTTCGATCCCTCGCCCGCGCCGTTACGGCAAGACACGGCTCAACTCTCCCAGGTACATCTGCACGACGTAGCAGAGAAGAAAGACCACGATGAAGGCCAGATCGAAGCCGCCGACGGCCGGGATAAAGCGGCGAAACGGCCGGATTACGGGTTCGGTCAGCCGCTCGGTGAAATCGTTGATCTGATAGGCGACGGGATGGCGACGGTTAAGGACGTCGAAAAGGAACAGCCAGCTCAACACGACCCGTACGAACATCAAGATCAGAAAGAGCCAGACGATCTGCTCGACGAACCAGAGTATGGGACCAAAAAGCGACATGATAGCCTTCCGTGTCTTGAGGGCGCACGGGCCATGCCGGTCCCGAACGGGCCGGGCCGGTCGCAGATAGTCTTAGGTGAAGACGGCGGCTTTGCGAAGAGCAGAAAGCGCACCAAGCCGCGTCCGGACCGCTAGTTGACAGAAAACGCGCTCAGTTCGTAGATACCGCCCCGGTCCGCCGGAAACCAAGCTTGGCTTGGGGCTGTAGCTCAGTTGGGAGAGCGCCTCGTTCGCAATGAGGAGGCCAGCGGTTCGATTCCGCTCAGCTCCACCAGGCTTCGCCTGCTCCGCAGGCTACGACTTGGCAAGCCCAGCCGATAAAACCGCTAGGCAAAATCTAGCTTTTACGCGCCTAGCACATCTACAGCAGGGCGGGCGCTAACCATCGCTTTACCAACCTGGATTAAATCCAGGAGGAACCGCGAGAGCCCGATCCATGCGCCGTTTCGCCATATTTGCTCTTCTTCTGGCTTTTGCGCTGGCCGCGCCGGCCGGCGCCGGCAAGAAAGGCGCCGTGCACAGAATCACGCAATCGGACAGCTATCTGATGATCGATCCGATCTATACGACGATCATGGACGGCGACAAGATCGCGGGCTTGTTGATGATCGGCATCGGCCTGGACGTGCCCAATGCCGGACTGCGCGACAAGACGCAAACCGAGATGCCGGTCCTGCGCGACGTCTATGTCCGCAGCCTGATGGCGTTCACGGCGACTTCGGTAAGACCTTGGCGACAACCGGATGTGGCGGCGATCGCCGACCGGCTTCAGCACGCCACCGACCGTACGCTGGGGCGCACGGGCGCGCGCATACTTCTCGCCCAAGTAGCGATGCGGCTCACAAAATAGGCACAAGGCCCGGATTTCGCCGGGCCTTGTCGTACGCCACTCTTACGCGGTTACGCTTGCTGTCGTGCCGCTGGATGTCTGTTTCGTAAATGCATCCAAAAGCGTCAAGATCGGTGAATTCGAGGCCGTGCCGACGGTGCTCTGTGTCTGGTCGGCGGATACGAAGGCCGTAATCGCACTGCTGAACTGACTGGCCGTGACGCTGCCGCTGTTAGACGTATCCAAAGCCGCAAAATCGGCGTCCGCTTCGGAGGTCGTCCCGCCGAGGCCGGTGACAAAGTTCTCGAACTCGGACTTGCTGACGGAGCCGTCTCCGCTTGTGTCCATAACCTGGACGAGCTTAGAGGCCACGGAGTCCGCCAAGTCGGTCGAATCCGTCGAGCTGGACGAGCTGTCCGACGGCGGCGGAGGCGGCGGGCCGCCGGGACCGCCTGGAGGCGGACCGGCCTGTTGCAGATCGCTGGCCAATTGCGTCTCGGTCAAGCTGCTCGTACCGCTTTGGTCGAGCGCGGAAAAAAGCGAATCGGCCTCCGCGGTCGTGCCGCCCTTGCTGGTGATGTAGGACTCCATCTCGCTCTTGGTGATCGAGCCGTCGCCATTCGTGTCGATGGCCGAGACCAGGCTAGTGAGCGGGTCCATCAAGGTGGATGACGATGCGGATGTCGAACTCGAGGTGGTCGCGGTTTGCGACGCGCTCGGATCGTTCTGCATCATCATGAGCAGGCCCAGAATCTGAGCACTGAGCTGCCCCGTGCTGCTGCCCGTGAGCGTATTGTCCGTATTGTTGGACGACGTGGACGATGCCGTCGAAGAGGTATCGTTGCTGGTGGATGTTGAATCGGTTGTCGATTGGGTAGCGTTGAGTTGACTGAGCAGGGACGCCAAAAGCTGGCTTGCGCTGCCAGTTCCGTACGCCCCTATGGCACTGATGGACATGGTTCTTCTCCTAATGAAGCGAACAGAAGGCGCTCCCCCAGCCATCCGCAAAGCATAAGCCGTGCCCTGGGCTTGGCTGCCGCGCGCGGCAAAAACCATGGTTATGAAATGGTTATTCCGACAAACCTTGCGACAGGTCCGGCATCGCTTGCCGCATTGGGCATATTCTCGCTGGGCAAAAGACGTAGTCGGCGATGCCTTTGCCCGGGCCTGTTGGGCGCTTGGTCCGCTGTTGCTTGGCTGTGGGGCCCGAAACGGACCTACTTTCCCCGGAAAAGCGCAATGTTATAAGAACGTGCGATGAACGACCCTCTGATCGCGGCCGACCGGCTGAGCGTTTATGCCGGCGGCGCGCACATCCTTGACCGCGTGTCCCTGGCGGTCCATCCGCGCGAGATCGTCACCCTGATCGGGCCGAACGGCTCGGGCAAGACGACGCTGCTGAAGGCCATCCTCGGACTGGTGCCGGCCAAGGGCGAGGTCAAGCGCCGGCCGGGTCTCAAGATCGGTTATGTCCCCCAGCAATTCGACCGCGATACCAGCCTGCCGATAACGGTCGCGGGATTTCTCGCTCTGTTCGCGCCGGCCAAGGCGGCGGACACCGCGCTGGCGCGCGTCGGCTTCTCCCAGGCGAAAAACCGGCAATTGGGCGCGCTTTCCGGCGGCGAACTGGCCCGCATGCTGCTGGCGCGCGCCATTGCCGGGCGCCCGGATTTGCTGGTGCTCGATGAACCGATGGCCGGCGTCGACGTCACCGGCGAGGCGGCGCTCTATCATCTGATCGCCGAGATCCGCGACGAGATCGGCTGCGGCGTGCTGCTGGTCAGCCACGACCTGCATGTGGTGATGGCGCAGGCCGATCGCGTCGTTTGCCTCAACCGCCATATTTGTTGCGAAGGCGACGCGCATGCGGTGGTGCGCGATCCGGCTTTCCTCCAGCTGTTCGGCGCGCGCGCCGCCAGCGAGCTGGCGCTTTACGCCCATCATCACGACCATGCCCATCCCCCTTCGGGCGAAGCGGGACCGGCGCCCAATGGATGATTTTCATGGATGATTTTCTCTGGCGCGCCGCCTTGGGAGCCGCCCTGCTGGGCGCGGCCGCGGGCCCGATCGGCTGTTTCGTCCTGTGGCGGCGCATGGCGTATCTGGGCGAGTCGGTCGCCCATATGGGTCTGCTCGGTGCCGGATTGGGCCTCTTAATCGGCATCAACGTGCTGGTCGGCACGGCGGCGCTGGCCATCGTCGCGGCCCTGGTGATGGCGCGGGCGGGCGACCGCACCATCCCGGCGGGAACTTTCGTGGGCATTGTCGGCCATATGGGCTTGGCGCTTGGCTTCATCCTTCTGGCGACCATGGAAAATGTGCGCGCCGATCTTCTCGGCTATCTGTTCGGCGACGTGCTGGCGCTGTCGGCAAGCGACGTGACCGCGATCGCGGCGGCGAGCCTTGGCGTGCTCGCCGTCACCGCCCTGCTCTGGCGCCCGCTGCTCCGAGCGGCCGTCGGCGGCGACATTGCCGCAGCGGAAGGTAAAGGCGGGCGCTTGGTGCAAACGGCCTTCCTGGTGCTGGTCGCCTTGTTGGTCGCCTTCGGACTGAAAGTCGTCGGCGCGCTGCTGATCGTGGCGCTGCTGATCATCCCGCCGGCCGCCGCGCGGCCCTTCGCCCGCACGCCGGAAGCGATGGCCGTGCTCGCTGCCATAGCGGGCGCGCTGGCCGCGCCGCTCGGATTGGCCGCTGCCTACGCGACCGACGCTCCCGCCGGACCCTGCATCGTGCTGGCGGCCGGTGCGATTTTTGCGGCTTCGGCCTTGGGCTCGCGCCTTTGGCAAACTTTTGCGAGATCCCGCCGAGATTCTTTCGATTTGTCATAGTCAGAATGACGCAAAGCTTCTTCCACTTTTTCCTGCGTCGCGTGTTAAATTGATTGCGTCGGCGTAAAACAACGCCGAAATGAGATGATCATGAGTCTTCGCGACCGGCCGATCGCCGTTTGGGCGTTCCCGCTTATCATGCTTGCCCTTGCGCTGTTCGTGCTCGGCACGAACGCGGGAGGAATGGCGAGCCGGCTGCGCGGAATTCTGTTCGACGGCTACCAGACATCGCAACCGCGCCCCTATGAAGACACGGCGGCGTCAAGCGGCCATGCCGTGCGCGTTCTCGACATCGATGCGGCCAGCACCGAGCATTTCGGCGCTTGGCCGTGGCCTCATGCCGCCCTTGCCCAGCTTGTCGGCGAGATGAAAGCGCAAGGCGCCTCGATCGTCGTCTTCGTCACGCCGCTCGATCAGCCCGATCCGGCGTCGCCGAAAAACCTCCTGGCGCTGGTGCCGCCCGGACCCTCTTACGACGTCGCCCGCACGGCGCTGGAACGCATGCCTTCGCCCGACGACGCGCTGGCCTCCGCGCTGACGGGCGTCAAGGCGGTGACGGGCTTTGCCCTGGGCGACGCCAGACCGGCGCGCACATTGACGCTGAAAGCCACCGTCGCCTGGTCCGGCGCGCGCGATCCCTTCGGACGGGTGCGTGCCTTCGATCAGGCGTCATCCTCGCTTTCCGCCATCGAGACGGCAAGCGCCGGCGTCGGCGCGGTCAATCTGGACGTCGATTCCGACGGCAAGGTCCGGCGCATGCCGCTGGTTTTCCGCTTGCGCGATAAGGCCGTGCCCTCGCTCGAAGCCGAGGTGCTGCGCCTGGTCGAAGACAAGGATGCGATCACGCTGAAAAGCGATGACGGCAACGGCGGATTGTTCGGCGGCAAGCCGGGCGTCGCTTCCGTCGACACCGGACGCGGCGAACTGGCGACGGCGCCCGACGGCTCGTTGTGGATCGCCTATTCCGGGGAGCGGCCCGAACGCAACATCTCCGCCTCCTCCATTATCGACAAGTCGCTCGCCCCCGACGCCTTGCGCGGCGCCATCGTTTATATCGGCGCGCCGGACGATCTGGTGGATACGCCGACGGGGCCGCGTCCCGTGGCCGAAGTGCACGCCGAAGCCGCCGAGAATCTTCTTTTGGATACGGCGTTGCGCCGGCCGGCTTCGGCGGCGGAGGCGGAGCTGATGTGCCTGGCGATGTTTGGCCTAGGCTGCGTCTTCGTCTTCGCGCGGCTGGGCATGCGCTGGGCCGGGCTATTCGTGCTGTGCGCCATCGCCGGGACGAGCTATGTCTCCTGGCGGCTTTACACGGGCCAGCACGTTCTTTTCGACGCGCTGGGCCTCAATCTCGGACTGGCGGCGGTGTGGCTGGCGGGCGCCAGCGCCCGCGGGATCGAAATCGCCAGATCGCGCAACCGGCTCAGACTTGCCTTCGCCGACGCCCTGCCCGCGCGCATCATCGATCAGATTGCGCACAATCCGCGGCTCATGAGGCTCGAAGGCGAAAGCCGCACGGTGACCTACCTGGCTTGCGGCGTGCGCGGATTTGCCGATCTTGCCGCGTCCTTCCGCGGCGACCCCGCCGCTTTCACCCGGCTGATGCAGCGCGTGCTGGAGCCGTTGATGAACGAGGCGCTCGGCCGCGGCGGCGCCATCGATAAGCTGACCACTGAAGGCTTCACCGCTTTCTGGAACGCCCCGCTCGACGATCCCGAGCACGCCATCCATGCCTGCGAAGCGGCGAACGGCATGATGGAAGCCATCGCGCGCACCAACGAAGTGATCACCCACGAGCGGCGCATCGACGGGGTGGCGTTGTCGCCGGTGGAAATCGGCATCGGCATTTCGACGGGTCCCGCTATCGCGGGCGGGTTCAGGGCGCACGGCCGCACCGCCTATTCGGTGAACGGGGATTGCGCCGTGTTGGCCGCCCGCATCCAGCAGATTTCCGGCCAGTACGGACCGGCGGTGATCGTCGGCGAGGAGACGCGCAGATCCTCGGAACGCGGCTTCGCCTTCCTGGAAGTCGATTACATCGCGCTGGGCAGCCACGACGAGCCGGTCAAGCTTTACGCCATGCTCGGCAACCCGGTGATGCGCGCCAGCCCGAAATTCCGCGCCCTGGCCACCTTCCACGATCACATCTTCCAGTCGCTGCGCGCCCAGCAATGGCAGAAAGCGCGCGAACTGATCGAGCAGTGCCGCAGGCTTTCGGGCGCCAGCCAGAAGCTCTACGACCTTCACCTCGCGCGCATCGCCTATTTCGAGGACAATCCGCCGAGCCAGGAGTGGGACGGCGCGTTCAGGCCAATCCTGAAATAGAAAATGGCGGTTATGAGCGCTGCTCCAGAAGGCCATTTTCCGTCCGATTACCGCTCGGCACGCGCCGCGTTTCTCAAGGCCTGCGCCGCCATGGGCCTGGGCACGATCGCGCGGATGCATCCGAACGCCCAAGGGCGCGATGCCAAGCCCTTGTTCCTCGACACCGCGACCATCGGCGCGCGCGACGCCAAATCGGCACTGCTGTTGATCTCCGGAACGCACGGCGTGGAAGGCTATTTCGGCTCGGGCGCGCAAACGGGACTGCTGCGCGAAGGGCTTGCGCGGCGCGTGCCCAAGTCTGCGAAGATCGTGCTGCTGCACGCCCTGAACCCGTATGGATTCTCCTGGGACCGCCGCGTCGACGAGGACAATGCCGACGTCAACCGCAACTTCGTCGATCATGCGAAGCCGCCCGCCAACGACGCTTATGAAGCGCTCGCCGACGCCATCGCGCCCAAGGACATCTCGCCGGCTGCGATGAAAGCGGCCAATGCCAAGCTTCGCGCCTATTCCGAGGCGCATGGCGCGATCGCTTTGCAAGCGGCGATCTCCAAGGGCCAGTACGCCCATCCCGACGGACTCTATTTCGGAGGCAAGCGCAAAAGCTGGTCGGTCGCGATGCTCCAGGACGTTTTGCGCCAGGAACTCGCCGAGGTGAAGAAATTGATCGTGATCGATTTCCACACCGGGCTGGGCCAACACGGCGACGGCGAAATGATCAGCGAGGATCCGCCGGGCAGCGCGCCTTTCAAACGCGCCAAGACGATATGGGGGGCGCGGGTCAAATCGAGCGAAGCGGGAGAATCCGTCTCCGTGCCGCTCACCGGCACGCTCGACAAGGCGTTCTCGGTCTGGCTGAAGGGCCGCGAACTGACCTTCGCGGCGCTGGAGGTGGGCACACGGCCGACCCGCGACGTCTTCCTCGCGCTCAGGAAGGACAATTGGCTGCACCGGATCGCCGGCGCGCACCATCCCCTGGGCACGGCGATCGTTCGGGAAATCCGCGCCGCCTTCTACCCCGACACGGCCGATTGGAAGCGCAAAGTCTGGACGACGGCGGACGAAACGGTGACGGCCGCCTTGGCCGCGCTCGGCTGAACGGCCGTTCGTTGCGGTCGCCCCGCCCCTTGGTCTATAGCTCAAGCGGCCCGCACCCGTAGCTCAGCTGGATAGAGTGCTGCCCTCCGAAGGCAGAGGCCACAGGTTCGAATCCTGTCGGGTGCGCCAGTCCCTTATGTTCTTGGTTAAACTAAGTTTTGTCGCTTCCATTTTGGACAAAACTACGAACCTCAATTCGGTGAGGAGAACCGGTGTGAGGGCATGGCATTGCGCAACAGGTTAGAATTGATCCGAACCTCGGAGCGGTCTAGCGTTAAACTAGTGGGTGGCGTCGAGAGTCCGTTGGAGCAGGGCCAAACGTCATGAGCTTTCGCGCGTTCGAAGAGGGCATCGTATCACCGGAACTAAGAGATGTTGCCCGGCACTGGAACGATGTGCGCGGTTCTCGGACGATGCCAAGCTGGGGCGACATCCAACCCAAACAAATTATCGCGGAGTTTTTGATCATCTGGTCTTATAAGTATGACCAGACGGTCGATGCGTTCACTGGACGGCTGGCTGGCCATCAAATCGAGCAAATCTTTGGCAAGAAATTCGGTGGAACCCCGATGACGGAGTTATATCCGGAAGAGGACTTCCCGAGACTGTTCGCGCGAGCCAAGCGCGTAGTGTGCGAGCCCGCCCTATACAGGGGCGAGGGCATGGTTTTCAAACATGTAGATTATTACGGCCAGGGTGAGCGGATTATGATGCCGCTGGCAGACGACGGCGTTCACGGCGACGGAATACTAGGCGCCACGCAATATCAATCTTTTAGAGGGGTGCCCGCAGTAGACGATCCGGAATGTGAAAGCTGGTTCTCACTCTAAACGGGAGCGATCGTTCTGTCGGGTGCGCCGGTTTCCTCTTCAAATATCGTCCGGCTTGCCGATCCTGAAGGGTACCCGAATGTCTTACGCCGGGCGGCGGCGACGCGTTATGTTCCGGCTGCTCGCTCGACTCGCGTTTAGGAGGTTTCGCCATGCGCATTCAGACCGTTTTTCTGTTCGATCTCGACGGCACGCTGGTCGACAGCGTCTATCAGCACGTTCTGGCTTGGATGGAGGCGCTGGACGAAGAAGGCATCGAGCTGTCCGTCTGGCGCATTCATCGCAAAATCGGGATGAGCGGCGGGCTGTTCACCGATCAGCTGCTGCGCGAAACCGACTTGCAGATCACGCCGGAGTTGATCGAGAGGCTGCGCCACCATCATGCCGAGGCTTACAGACGCAATGCCGCGCGGGTGAGACCGCTGCCCGGCGCGAGAGAACTGCTCGCCAGCTTGACCGAGGCGGGCACTCCGTGGGCGATCGCCACCAGCGGACGCATGGAAACGGCCGCGCCCAATCTCGCCGCCTTGGGCATCGACCACACGAGAATCCCGGTGGTGACGCGCGATCAGGTCAAATACGCCAAGCCGGATCCGGACCTGTTCCTGGCCGCGGCCGAACGTCTTGGCGCGCCCATCGAAAATGCCGTCGTGGTCGGCGACAGCATCTGGGACATGCTGGCGTCCAGGCGTTGCCGGGCACTGGGAGTGGGCCTGCTCTCCGGCGGCTATGGACAGGACGAGCTGGAACGCAGCGGCGCAGTGCGGGTGTATGAAGACCCGCGCGATTTGCTGAAGCATCTGGACGAAGTCGGCGGCCGTCACTGACGGCGGCGGGTATAAGGTATCGTCCCCAACCTGATATGCCGCCCACTCGCCGCCCGTCCCAGGTGGGGGCTGCCTTCCGACGGCGCAACCGCCTTGCCAAATCCGGGTTTGGGACTTATAGCGCCCGACGTCACAGTCTTTACGTCCGCGCGCGTCATTTTCAATTTTGGTTAAGGAATCCGGCTACATTTAGGCGTTCTGTCTTTTAGTAGGCGCGCTTTTGGCCTAAAGGCATCCCGTGAAGCAAATCCGCCCAACCCCAGCTTCCGCCGAAAGCGCCGAAGCGCCGAAGCCCGCCAGCATCTACGACGTGGCCAAACGCGCGAGCGTCTCGATCAAGACGGTTTCCCGCGTCGTCAATCGCCAATCGAACGTCAGTGAAGAGACGCGCAAGCGGGTGCTGGAGGCGGTCGACGCGCTGTCCTATCGGCCCAACGTCTTCGCCCGCGGGCTGGCGAGCGAGCGCTCTTTCCTCATCGGCCTTCTCTACGACAACCCTTCGGCAAGTTACGCTGCCGCGCTGCAGATTGGCGTGCTCTCGCGCTGCCGCGAGGAGGGTTACCACATGATCGTCGAGTCGGTCGACGCGCAGAATCCGAATCTCGGCCATCAGGTTCATTCATTGGTCGCCGATTCGGTTTTGCACGGCGTCCTTCTGTGTCCGCCCTTGTGCGACATGTCGGCGGCGATCGATGCGTTGAATCTCGCGCATACGCGGTTCGTGCGCATCGCGCCGGAGAAGCCCCGGGCGGGCTCGTCCGACGTCAGGATCGACGACCGCAAAGCGGCTTACGACATGACCGCGTATCTGATCGGGCTCGGTCACAAACGGATCGGCTTTATCAAAGGCAAACCCGAGCACGGCGCGGCTAATGCGCGCTTCGAGGGCTATCGCGCGGCGCTGGCCCATGCCGGTCTGCCGCTGATCGAAGAGCTCTGCGTACAAGGCTTTTTCTCTTATCAATCCGGCATGGAGGCTGGCGAGCGGCTGCTCTCCCTCAAGAGGCGCCCGACCGCGATCTTCGCCGCCAATGACGATATGGCCGCCGCTGTGCTGGCCGCCTCGCAGCGTTTCAATCTTAAGATTCCTCAGCAGCTTTCCGTGGCCGGATTCGACGATTCCTTCGTCGCTCAAGTGGTGTGGCCGCGGCTCACCACCTGCCGTCAGCCGATCAAGGAGATGGCGGAAGCGGCCGTCTCCATGCTGACCCAAAGATCGTCCGAAGAGGGCCCCTTCGAAGTGCGCCTCGACCACGAGCTGGTGGTGCGCGAATCGACCGCCCCGCCAAGCGCCTGATTTCCCATTTTGTTTATCGCCGCGGGCCGCTGACATAGGCGCGCCTGGAAAACCGCGGTTAATCAACCGGCCGCCCAGCCGCCAACGGTCAGGATGCTCGGATCGAGGCCAGCCTCTTTCCCGACAAGCTTGGCGCCCTTTAACCGTGGCGCAAGGGCCACATCACTCGCAAAATAGCGGTACCAAATTGGTAAGCGCTGTCAAACCGATGGTAAGCGCTTACCCTTCTAGGTATCATCTTGGCAACTGACCCCGCACATCCCGAGGACGATCTTCGGCGCGTGGATACAGAGGTTGGCTAACAGGAGAGGGAATGAAACTATGAATCGCAAATTGAAATTCTGCACGCAAACCGCTGTGGTTGCGTTGCTTTTCGGAGCGGGGACCGCGCCGGCAATGGCCCAGTCCGATCAAGGTCAGATTGAGACGGTCGTGGTCACGGGCTACCGCGCATCACTGCAAAATGCTCTCGACTTGAAGAAGAACTCCAACCTGATCATGGAGTCCGTCACGGCCGAAGATGTCGGCAAGATGCCTGACCAAGACGTCGCGGATTCGTTGCAGCGCCTGCCAGGCGTACAGATCGACCGCTTTCAGGGAAAAGGCACCTCGGTCCTCATCGACGGCCTGCGCCAGAATTCCACCACGCTTAACGGCGACGTCTTTCTGACAGGCAAGGAATTCTATGTCTCCGGCGAAGCATCCGGCGGTGGTTCCGGCGGGAACTCGCAGTACAACTCACTCGAAGGCATTCCGAGCGAAGAAATCGGCCGCGTGGACATCTACAAGAGCCCGAACGCAGGGCTGACCGAAGGCGGTATTGGCGGCATCATCGATCTCAGGACACGCAACGCGCTGGATTCTGCGGACGGTCTTTCGTATTCGGTGCAATTGCGCGGTACGTCCACGAGCAATGCCTCATTAGCCGATACAACTCCGAACGCCACGCTTGTGGCTTCGTACAAGCCCAGCAGCACGTTTGCGGTCACGGGCAGCATCTCGTACGACGACGAAGACTCCCATACCAAAGAGTACGAATCCTATAACCGTAGTCCTTGGGCCATCTCCACGAACGATGCCACCGGCTACACCGGCACCGGCCCGCTCCTGCCTACCGATATTGGCGCCCTTCCGAACGGCGTATCGGCCCTACTTCCTGAATTTGGCTACTTCAGCGATGTCTACGACAAGGATAAGGTGTTGGGCGCGACGTTCGGCGCGAACTGGAACCCGTCTGATTCGATCCAAACGAGCCTGAACTGGTTCTATTCGCAGACGTCCGAGCAGACCATCAACTATTCGGATAAAGTTGGTCTTAACGGGGCGGGCGGCAGCGGTGACCCTCTCGATGCCAGTGATCCGTATTCGATCGACGCGAACGGTGTCGTGAAGTCGGCAACATTCTGGCTAACGGGTGCGGAAACCTCGACGCTGTTCCAGCACGTCGTGTCGGACGCCAACAACCTCCAATGGCATACGGCCTGGGACAATGGCGGCCCGCTCACCGGCACTTTGGATGTCTCCTACGCACGCGCGACATCGAACCTGCAAGCCGCCCAGGAAGATACCGAGCACGGTTATTATCACGCGAATGCCGGAACGGGTTCGGCCGCGACGAATGCCCCGGGCTGCAATAACTACGCCGCCAGTTGCACGAGCGGCAACCCGGCGTATGCAGTTGCATGGACCAACGGCGGCACGTCCGGTTTGCCAACCGCGCAAGCCCTGGCGCCCTACGCGGATGTGCTCTCAAATCCTGCCTATGCGCTGTTCAAGTCCGGCTGGGCTTGGGCCAACGAGACGAAACAAACGCAGCAGGCCGTCAGAGGTGAACTGGTCTGGAAGCCTGACTTCCTCTCGGACTACAGCGGCAGCATCACGGGTGGTTTCCGTTTCGCCAACCGCGACGTCAGCCAAATCTTCGGGCGCTACATGGAAAACTCTGTGGGCCAGCCGACTGCATTGTCCAGCAGTTGCTGTACCGGTCCGACCAGCGGAACTTGGCTCTACTACATGGATCCGGGTTACGCGGATATTCCGTACGCTACGCCAGTGACCCTTCCGAGCCAGGCGTTGACTGTCCACAATTTCGCACTCGGCAATATCCTCGTCAAAAACCCGTACACGAGCGGCATGACCAATCCTGCGACGTTCCTCAATACGATCTGGAACACTGCGACGAATCTGAACGGTGCGACACAGCCCAACAACTCTGAAAAATTCTTCAAGGATACTTTGAGTTCGTTCAATGTGACTGAGTTCACCGAGGCCGGCTATTTGATGGCGGACCTGGGCAGTAAAGACAAAGGTTATCATCTCAATGTCGGTGTTCGCGTCGTTAGGACAACTCTCACGATTGACGGCGCTCAGACGGCGGAAGTTCCGGCGTACATCGGCACGACCTCTTGGAACGGCGTAAACGCCAACAACGTCCCGGTGACCACCAATAGACACTATGTCGACGTGCTGCCGTCGTTGAACCTCGAAGTCAACCTCACGGACGAGCAAATCCTCCGCTTCGGCGCCGCTAAGGTGGTGTCGCCGCAGGATCTGTTCTCGCTTGGCTTGGGCAACAGCTACAACTTCACGCGGGGCGCCGGCTGCGCTAAAGGGAGCACGGTCACAACTGGTACTCCGGGCACCACCCCAGGCTGCAATATAGGTTACGAATTTGCTACCGGTAGTGCGGGCAATCCGAAACTGGATCCGTATCGCGCGAACCAGTTCAATTTCGCATGGGAAGACTATTTCGCCCCAGGCGGATTGGCCTCTGCTGGCGTCTTCTACAAACAGGTCAAGAACTTCGTCGAAACCGAAAATCTGACCGAGGTGGTCATGGACGATTTCGGCGGCACGGCAGGCTCGGTCAGCACGCCGGTCAATGCCGGTGGCGGGTCGATCAAAGGCATCGAAGTGGCGGGGCAGTACGCGTTCGACAATGGCTTCGGCGTCGCGGCCAATTACACGTTTTCCCAGTCCACGTCTGGCCAGGTCACGGCTTTCACCAACCACGCAGAAATCCCGGGCGTATCGCATGACGCGGTCACCGGTACGGTCTATTATGAAAAGTATGGGTTCGACACTCGTCTGTCGTACTCATGGCGTGACAAGGCGGTTAATGACGGACTCGGTGGGTCCACCTTCTCGGTCAAAGACTTCACGAACGGCGGGGCTCCGAAAGTCTTCGGCGTCTTCACTGCGCCGTATGGCGAACTTGACGCTCAGGTGTCATACGCCTTCAACGACCATATCTCTGTCCTAGTGTCGGCGCAGAATCTGGCCGACGCGGTTTATCATACCTATCTGCAGTACCCGAACATGCCGTTCACCTATGACGACAGCGGCACGCGGTATTTCTTTGGCGTGAGGTACAAGAACTAACCGTCTGCGACGGGCCTTTTGTGGCCACCGGGGGTTTCCTCCGGTGGCCACCGGGCGCCCAGTGTTGAAAGAGGCGACGGATATGCCGTCGCCTTTTTTGTCGGTTGGATGCCTGCGCAGAATCTGCACTTTCTGGGTGAATTTTGACTGTAACTTCTAATTTACTACCCTGACGGATCACTTTCCCGTCATGTTTCCCTGCAGATGACTTGGGGCGGCTTGCCAACGCAAGCCGCCTTTTCTTTTGCGGATGTGAGAAACCACCACAGGAACAATTGGTTATCGGCGGCCTCTGGTCATGACTCACCCCCCTTCTCTATAGTGCTTTCTAGCGCCGCACGGCGTGTTTGGAACAGCCAGGGCGGATTGAACGGTGAGCGCGATGCAACGTGACGCCAACTCACAATCCGGCTGGTCCGCCCGGCAGCATTATGAAGCCGCCGTGTTGCTGCACAGACAAGGCAAACTTGACGAAGCCGAGCGGCATTACCGGACGGTCCTCCAACTCCAGCAGGGCCATCCCGGTGCTTTGCATAATCTGGCCCTGGTTCTTATTCATACTAGGCGCTTGGTAGAAGCTGCGGAGGCATACCAGAAGATCATTGCTGTTGCCCCCGGTGATGCCGTTGCGCACGCTTATCTCGGACAGGTTCTGCGTTCGTTGGGGCGCAACGAGGAGGCGTTGGCGCATTTACAACGCTCGCTTGTCCTCAAGCCGGATCAGGCCGAGGCACATGCCAATCTTGGTAATGTTCTTGTTGCGCTGAACCGTCCGCAAGAGGCGCTCGCGAGCTACGCCAAGGCCCAGGCGCTGAAACCCCGCCTGGCCGAGCCTTACAACAACATGGGTAATCTGCTGGCGTCGCTCGACCGCCGTGAAGAAGCCGTTGTCCAGTTCGAGAAGGCTCTGGCGCTTCGCCCCGATTTTGTTCCCGCCATGAATAACCTCGGCAATTTGCTGTGTGAGCTCGGCAGGCACGAACAGGCCATCGCTTGGCTCGAGCGCGCACTGTCGATTGACCCGAAAGATGCTTCTGCAGAGAACAATTTGGGTATGGCTCTGGCGGCGCTGAACCGCCATGATGACGCCGTCAAGCATTACAGGAAGGCGATCGAGGAACTGCCGGACTTCCCCGCCGCCCTCAACAATCTCGGCAATTCGCTGGATGCGCTCGTCCGACCCGCCGAAGCGCTGGAGGCTTTCGAGAAGCTCCTGGCTCTCGATCCCGACAATGCGTGGGCCCATTTCTCTGCCGGCAATGCGCAACGGATTCTCGGCCGGTTGGACGAGGCGCGCCGCTTCTACGAACGTGCCGTAGCCCTGGCTCCGGGCGTTCCCGTCTTCCACCGCACCTTGGTGGAGGCCAAGCGATTTCGCGAAGACGATCCGCAACTCGAAGTTCTGGAAGATCTGGCGCGAAAGATTGCATCGCTTTCCGAGAACGAGCGGATCGAACTGCACTTCGCCCTGGCCAAGGCCTATGACGACATAGGACGACATGCGCCGGCTTTCGAGCATCTGCAAAGCGGCAACACTCTCAAACGCCGGATGGTTACCTACGACGAGGCGGCGCAACTTGGCGCCTTGCGCAACATCGAAGAGACATTTACCTCCGAGCTGATCGCCGCACGGCGCGGGCTGGGCAATCCCTCCGATCGCCCGATTTTCATCGTGGGAATGCCGCGTTCCGGCACCACGCTGGTCGAGCAGATACTGGCAAGCTATCCGCGTGTCTTTGGCGGCGGCGAGTTGCACCATATGTTGGATCTCGTCTCGGCCGGCCGGGCGGGAGCCAAATTTCCGTTCGATTTTGCCCGGCTTTCGGGCGAGCAGTTGAGCGCGCTAGGAAGCCTTTATGTCGAACGCATACGCCCGCTGGCGCCGCTGGCCGATCGCATCACCGACAAACTGCCGGCCAATTTCAGCATCGCGGGCTTACTTCATCTGGCGTTGCCGGGTGCGCACATCGTTCATGTGCGCCGCGATCCTGTCGATACGTGTTTTTCGTGCTACGCCAATCTGTTTTCGCACGGCCTCGAATTCACCTACGACCTCGGTGAGCTCGGCCGCCATTACCGCGCTTACGCGTCGCTGATGGAGCATTGGCGCCGTATTCTGCCAGAAGGCGCGATGCTCGAGGTGCAGTACGAGGACCTGGTCGCGGATTTCAAGCCGCAGGCGCGGCGGATCGTCGACTATTGCGGACTGGAATGGGATGCACGCTGCCTGTCGTTCTACGAAACCAAACGGGCGGTACGCACCGCGAGCGCAGCGCAGGTGCGCCGCCCGCTTTTCAGCAGTTCGATCGGGCGCTGGCGGCCTTACAAGGAGCAGCTGCGTCCCTTGCTCGATGCCCTTGAGTGCAAACCACAGAAGGATGGCGGTTCGCCGTAGTCTGGCGCGACAAAACTCAGAATAATGGTGCCGGCGGTATGCCGCGGCTGGCCTCTACCAAAAGCCGGGCGAGCACTTCGATACCGGCAGCGTCATCTTCGTCGAAGCGGCCAAACAACGGACTGTCGAGATCGAGCACGCCGAGGACGCGATCTTCCGCCAGAAACGGCGCCACGAGTTCGGAATTGGACGCCGCATCGCAGGCGATGTGCCCGGGGAAACGATGCACGTCGGGCACCAGGATCGTCTTGGCGCCCGCCGCCGCCGTCCCGCACACCCCTTTGCCCAGCGCGATACGCACGCAAGCCGGCCGTCCCTGGAACGGGCCGAGCACCAGCTCGCGCCCCTTCAGGAAATAAAAGCCGGCCCAATTGAGATCGGGAAGGCTTTGCCAGATCAGCGCCGATAGATTGGCGGCATTGGCGACGGCATCGCGTTCGCCGGCGAAGAGCCCGCGCGCCTGGCGCGTCAGATCGTCGTAAAGCTCGCGCTTGGCATTCATGGCGCGCCGTCTTTGACATGAACCACGGCCCAACGGTCGCCGTACTGCCTGTGCCAGCCGGGCATCGAATCCATCGCGCCGACAGCCGGATTGTCGGCGGCGAAAATCGTCCAGTGCACGCGGTATTTGGCGAGCACGGCTTGGAGCGCCGGCTTATCGGGCCGCACCATCTGCGCATAACGGCTGAGGAATTTCTCGCCGTAAAGCTCGGCGCGGCTGTCGATAAAGGGCCGCACGTCGTTGAAGATCAAATAGCCGCCGAAGGCGTAATCGTTGAGCACAGGGCTATGCAGGAGCGACGCCGGCACGTGGGCGAACGCCGTGGCCGGCGTCGTTTCGCCGTCGCCGCGCTCGAGCGGCAGCGACAGACGCAGCGCCGTCAGCGCGGCAAGAAGCACGGCGAAGGCTAACCCAACGGCCACGCCGTAACGCGGCGTTTCGGCGCGCGGGAATGGCTGCAGGGCGCGGCCGAGAGGCTCGGCGAGAATCAGCGGACCGACAATGGCGATCAGCATATGGTGGCGCACATGGATCAGCGCGAGATACAGCAGGCCCAGGAGAATGGCGATACGCAGCGGCTTCAGCTTCGCGCCGCGCGACAGCAGAACGTAAAGCGCCGTTGCCACGGCGAAGGCCAGCGGCTGGAAGGTTTGGAAATTCGTCGGTGCCCATTCGCCGATCAATTGCAGACTCGGCATCGCCATCAGCTTGAACGGAAAGATCAACCCGTAAACGCCGTACGGCGTGATGATGGAGGCCAGTAGCGCCAGGCCGCCGAATAGGCACCAGCCCCGCAGCGCGTCGGCGCGCTTTTGCGATTTTTCCCAGACGGCTTCCAGCGCGAAGGCCGCAAGCAGCAGCAGCCCGATCAGGAAACTGGCGTGCAGATTGGCCCACAGCACCATGAGCGGAAGCAGCTTCCACGACGGCGCGCGTCCTTCCTCGCGCGCGATGATGAGGCCGGCCGTCCATATCTCCAAGAGTGGCAAAGCCAGAAGGTGCGGCCGCGCGAGCAGGCTCCCCGCGATGCAGGCCAGCGACAACACAAGCGTGACGATCAGGGAAAGCCCGTCGAGCCGCCGCGACAGATGGCGCGCCAGCAAGCCGGCCGTGAGCGCCGCCGCGGCGCCGAATAGAAGAACCACGCCGCTCCAGCCCGCGCCGACATAGGCAAGCGCCATGACGATCTCGGCGAGCCACTCGTGGGTCTGCCAGGGATGGCCGGCGAAGGTATAGGAAAACGGATCGATGCGCAGGACCGCCTGATTGTCGAGCATCCAGCGGCCGGCGGCGATGTGCCAATAGGTGTCGCCGTCGCCCAGAACGGCAGGCTCGAACAGCACGACCGCAAACGCCGCAAGCGCGGCCCCCAAGACGATGAGGCGCGCATTCGAAAGCGTTCTCGGTAAGGACAGCGCCAAGCAATGGCCCGCTTAAGGAAAGGCGATAACCTGCCTACGCGGTCGCCCGCGGATAATCAAGAATCCCCCGCCAGGAGGCGTCAGCCGCCGGAATCGGAGATCGCTTGGCGCACGGTCGCGCTCAACCGGCCCTTGTTGCCGAAGTCCCAGTTCCCGCCATAGCCGATGTCGTCGACGCGCCAGCCGGCTTTCGATTGCGTCAGATAGACCGTGTCCGTCCAGCGCGTTGGCGCGTCTTTATGGTCGTCATAGACGAGATCGACGACGCAGCTTGCCTCCCCGCCGCTCAGCTTGCAGGCACCCACCTTGTACGACGTGGCGCCTTCGAACATCGAGCTGAAGAGATCGCCCTCGATGAGCGGAGGCGAATCCTTGTTCGCCTTGTTGAACCTCCTTTCGGCGGCGTTGCCGTCGGCGAGAAGCTTGTCGAGGGCCGCGGAGATGAACGGCGCGTATTTGGCGCGGTCGGCCGCATTCGGAATGCCGTCGGACGGATGGAAGGTGGAATAGACGGCGTAGAATCCTTCCGCCGCCTTGGCGGGCGAAGAGGTATCGGCGGCAACGCCGGCGACGGCCGCAAATGCGAACGGCGCAAGGCAAAGCGCCAAGAAACGCAGCTTATTCATGGATGCTCCTTCAGCAGATCGCGGATTTCGCGCGGCAGAACGACGGCTTCGGTTTGCCCGATTCCGCACGCGCCACTTTATCGCGGCGTTCTATTCGCGCCCAGGGACCGCCGGCTTGGTCTGCAGCAGGTTCATCAGCAGCCAGCCGCAGCATCCGCCTGTGAGCGCACCGATCGTGTTGGCGATTTCGTCGTAAATGTCCGGGTCGCGCCCGGTGAAGCCCTGCAGGATTTCGAGCGCGCCACCCAGAACCACCAGCCCCAGAACCGCCCAAATGGCCGCCTTGCGCGCGTCCAGCGCCACCGTCGCCAGCCCGGCCAACCCGAAATAAGCCGTGAAATGCAAGGCCTTATCCCAAATATGCGCCGTCAGATCGGGAGGATGCGGGGTCAGCTCGCCCCAGGTCACCAGCACAATGGCCGGCCAGAACAGGTAAAGGGCCAGCGCCGGACTCCATTTCATAAGCTTTTGTCTCCACACGGAAAATGCACGCCTCCTGGTTTGCGCGGCAGGATATTGCCATGGAATGTGGCCGAAGAAATGGCATGGAGAGAAGATTATCGGCGCGAAAGCAACGGCGAACAATATCGCTCTATCGTCAGCGCTACGGCTAAGCATCCAGTTTCACGTCAATGGAAGGGTTACTGGCAACGTAATGCCATTTGGAGCGAGCTATAGAAACGCCACAGCTAATGCGGCTATGCCCAAGATTATCGCGACAATTGCCCCTGCGTCGCGCCAACGATTCCTGAGTGCGAGACGCCTCATTATGGGCTCGCATTCAAGCAGTCTCCGGTAACGATCTACGAGGCTCGGAAAGTCAGCCCCTTCAATAGCAGTGTAGAGCGCCTCTCTGTTTTCCCTTCCTTTACGAGACTCTACAATCCTTTTGCGCACGTCTCCAAGATGGTTCACGAGTGCGGGAAATTCCGGAAACGCAGGAAGGATGGCTTCATACTGAAGCTTTCCTACCATGTTCTCAATTGTGATGGCGATTTTGGAAGTCGCCGTATCAATCGCATCGTGACGCGCACGGTGACAATCGAACTTGGCGTCAGCGAGCCACCCGTCGATGTCATTCTGTGGGGCATGCGTCAGCACACCATGCACAACATCAATGACTCGGCGACCGCCATATCGGAGTTCGTTGATAGAAGGAAAAACGATTTCGTTACAAACTTGCTCGGCAAGTTTGATGTCTCCTTCTGCCCGATTCCATTCGTCGCGAATGGCTTCGAGCACGCAGATTTGCTCGGGCGTCAGAGTCATTCTGTCTGATGACGATTAAGATGAGTGAGCAGGAATTTTCTTCAGTAGGCGCGCAACGGCGCGGCCTCCCTTTGCAGAGAGATCGTTCATTGCACGCTCAGTCATAAACAAGCCGTTCTTCAAGGAAATATTGCCCCGGGTGAACCGCCTGATTATTTGTGTAGTCGCGTGCTCATTGGCGGCGTCGTAGTCCGCCAAAGTGAGATGCTCATAGAGCCTGCGAAACATGGTCCACTCCTCCCCCGGATCGTGCCCCGAATCAAAAAAGGCCCGGCGGCCTACCACGTAGGCACTACGCCAAGCAAGCACCGGACGCTTCGAATCGCATAGGAAGCTATCCTGAATCCGATATCCTGTCGTGTCCAGGGGTGAACATACAGGATGTAGCGCCCGAAGTATCCACCACAACAAGTTAACGGACCCTTGCAGTATATATAGGAGACAACTCCCACAAATTCACCTGCCCCGGCCCTGGCATCGACTTGAGAATACCTCGCACCCGTCGCCAGCGGTTGGGATTCCCCCAGACGTGGCTGGCCCCTACCGCGCAATCGAAAATTGCCACTGCGAAGTATCTCAGTGTACGGCCATAGATACCTTACGGTAGCGCACAAGGCATATCCGCAGACCCCGCCCCACCTGATCGACCGCTCGGTCATCGGGCTGCAAAACGCCTTTGCGGCCCAGTGCAGACCGCGCAAGGTCAAACGCCGTCAAGGGCTGGTTGGCGGTCCTCGGGGTGTCAATGGCGGCGTTCAGCAACTCGCCTTTTCGGAAGACCGAATTGCGCCGGTAGGGGCGAGGGGGCTTTATCCCGCAAATTCCCGGCCATTCCCGAGAAATCGCGGGTGTGTTTGCTACATAATGGAGCGAAATCAGGTTAAACCTTGGCTCGGCTTGCAATAAGCCGCGCCTTACGTATAAGACGCCCCCTCTTGGTGCATGATCCGCAAAAGCGGGAACCGGTTTTGCGAAAAGATCATGCACCGGCAAAGTGTTGAGCCGACCGGCGAAAGGGCATGCCGTGGCGGCTCCAAACAGCAACCTGGGCTTCGGCCCGAAGGAGATGCGAAATGCCCAAGATGAAGACCAAGTCGGGCGCTAAAAAGCGCTTCAAACTCACCGCCAATGGCAAGGTCAAGCACGGTCAGGCCGGCAAGCGCCATCACCTGATCCGCCATACCAACGCCCAGATCCGCGATCTGCGCGGCACCTCGACCTTGAGCGACAGCGAAACCCAGCGCATCAAGCGCTGGATGCCGTACGCGTAGGAGGGGAGAACCATGTCCAGAGCCCCCCGCGCCGTCCCGTCCCACGCCCGCCGCAGGCGCGTCTTCAAGGCCGCCAAAGGCTTCTATGGCCGCCGCAAGAACACGATCACCTCGGCCAACGCCGCCGTCGATCATTCGCTGCAGCACAATTACATCGGCCGCAAGGAAAAGAAGCGCAACTTCCGCGCCTTGTGGATCCAGCGCATCAACGCGGCCTGCCGCGAGCACGGCCTGACCTACAGCCGATTTATCAGCGGGCTTCTCAGGGCCGGGATCGAGATCGACCGCAAGGTCCTTGCCGATCTCGCCGTGCGGGAGCCCGAGGCCTTCAAGGCTCTGGTGGATCAGGCGAACGGCGCGAAAGCGTAAGACGCGACACCCATACGGAGCCGACGGACCTTGGCAACCGCCAAGGTCCGTGATTCAAGCGGTTTCGAATTGGGGTTTTCCATGAGCGACATTCAAGCCCTCGAGCGTCAAATCCTCGACGCCATCGCGGGCGCCGCCGACGAGGCCGCGCTGGAAGCCGTGCGCGTCTCGGCGCTCGGCAAGAAGGGATCGGTCAGCGAGCTGCTCAAGACGCTGGGCGCCATGACGCAAGACGAGCGCAAAGCGAACGGCCCGCTGTTCAATACGCTGCGTGATCGGGTGGCGGGCGCCATCGCCGCGCGCAAGGCGGCGCTGGAGGAGGAATTCCTCAATGCGCGGCTTGCTTTCGAGCGCATCGACGTCACCCTGCCCGCGCGGCCGGAATTCGCGGGAACGGTTCACCCCGTGTCCCAGGTGCTCGACGAGGTCACGGCGATCTTCGCCGATCTGGGCTTTGCCATCGCCGAAGGCCCCGACGTCGAATTCGACGATTACAATTTCACCAAGCTCAACATCCCGCCCGATCATCCGGCGCGCCAGATGCACGACACGTTCTATGTCGCGAAACAGGCCGACGGCTCGCGTCACGTGCTGCGCACCCACACTTCGCCGGTGCAGGTGCGCACCATGCTGAAACAGAAGCCGCCGATCCGCATCATTTCGCCGGGGCGCACCTATCGCGTCGATTCCGACGCCACCCATTCGCCGATGTTCCATCAGTTCGAAGGATTGGTGATCGACGAGGTGACGCATCTGGGCCATCTCAAATGGGTGCTGGAGGAATTCTGCAAGGCGTTCTTCGAAGTCGACCAAGTGGAGATGCGCGCGCGGCCCAGTTTCTTCCCCTTCACCGAACCCAGCGTGGAATGGGATCTGCGCTGCGACCGAACGGGGGGGCAGATCAAATTCGGACAAGGCAGCGACTGGCTGGAGCTGGCGGGCTCGGGCATGGTGAACCCGCGCGTGCTGGAGAATTGCGGCATCGATTCCAAGCGTTATCAGGGCTACGCCTTCGGCGGCGGCATCGACCGCCTCGCCATGCTGAAATACGGCATCCCCGACATCCGTTCGTTCTTCGAATCCGATTTGCGCTGGCTTAGGCATTACGGCTTCGCAGCCCTCGACATCCCAACCTTGGATGGAGGCCTCAGCCGATGAAATTCCCGCTCTCCTGGCTGAAGGACCATCTCGACACTGACGCCGATGCCGCGGCTATCGCCGACAAGCTCACCAGCATCGGTCTGGAAGTCGAATCCGTGGAAGACACGGGCGCGCGGCTGAAGGATTTCATCGTCGCTTACGTGATTTCGGCGGAAAAGCATCCCAATGCCGACCGGCTGAAGCTGTGCATGGTTGATGCGGGCGACGGCGCTCCCATTCAGGTCGTCTGCGGCGCGCCCAACGCGCATACCGGCATGAAAGGCGTGTTCGCGCGCGCGGGCGTGGTCATTCCCGTCAGCGGCGAAGCCTTGAAGATCGGCACCATCCGCGGCGTGGAATCGCGCGGCATGCTGTGCTCGGGGCGCGAGCTTCTGCTCTCCGACGATCACGACGGCATCATTGAACTGCCTGCGGATGCAAAGGTCGGCGAGCCGGCAGCAGCCGCGCTCGGCCTCAGCGATGCGGTGATCGATGTCGCCATCACGCCCAATCGCGGCGATTGCACCTCGGTTTACGGCATCGCGCGCGACTTGGCGGCTGCCGGCCTTGGCAAACTGAAGACCCCGCCGATCGAGCCCGTCGTTGGAAAATTCCCGAGCCCGAAAAAGATCGCCCTGAACTTCACGCCCGAAACGGCGTCCGCTTGTCCGCTATTTGCCGGCCGCTTCGTGCGCGGCGTGAAGAACGGCCCGTCGCCGGGGTGGGTGCAGGACCGCCTGAAATCCATCGGCCTGCGTCCGATCTCCGCTCTGGTCGATGTTTCGAACCTGATCGCGCACGACCGCGGCCGGCCGCTGCACGTCTTCGACGCCGACAAGCTGGACGGCGACATGCAGGCGCGTCTGGCGAAAGACGGCGAAACGCTGCTGGCGCTCGACGGCAAGACCTATGCGCTGGATTCCGAGACGTGCTTGATCGCCGATGCGGTCGCGGCGCGCGGCATCGCCGGCGTGATGGGCGGCGAGGATACCGGCTGCAGCGAGGCTACGACAAACGTCTTTATCGAATCCGCGCTTTTCGATCCGGTCCGCACCGCGGCGACGGGGCGCAAGCTGCAACTGCAATCGGATGCGCGCTATCGCTTCGAGCGCGGCGTCGATCCCGAATTCGTCGTGCCAGGTTTGGGGCTTGCCACCCGGCTCATCCTAGACTGGTGCGGCGGGGAGCCGTCCGACATCGTCGTGGCGGGCGCGGTTCCGCCATGGCGGCGCGAGATCGAATTCTCGCCCGGCGCCGTGAAGCGGCTGGGCGGGCTGGACGTGCCCAAGGAGGAAATCGTCCGTATCCTGACCAACCTCGGTTTCGCCGTCGAAGGCTCTGATACCTTAAAAGTTGTTCCCCCGTCCTGGCGTAGCGATGTGGACGGCCCCGCCGATCTGGTCGAAGAAGTGGTGCGCATCTACGGGCTGGAACACGTGCCGTCGGTGCCGATGGCGCGGCCGCACGCGATCGCGCGGCCCGTTCTCACCGCGGCCCAGCGGCGCACCAAGATCGCGCGCCGCGCGCTGGCCTTGCGCGGCTTCAACGAGACGATATCCTTCAGTTTCATCCCGCGCGCGCATGCCGCCCTGTTCGGCGGCGGCGACGATTCGCGCCAGCTCGAAAACCCCATCGCCGCCGATTTGGACGCGCTGCGTCCGTCGCTGCTGCCGTCGCTGCTGGCGGCCGCCGGGCGCAACCTGGCACGCGGCTTTTCCGACGTGATGCTGTTCGAGATCGGCGCGGCGTTTCAAAGCGGCATGCCGGGCGATCAGCAGACCGTGGCGGCGGGCATCCGCGTCGGCAACGGCGTGCGCAGCTGGACGAAAGCCGCTCATCCCGCGGACGTCTTCGATGTCAAAGCCGACATGTTGGCCGTCCTCGAAGCGGCGATCGGTGCGCCGATGACCGCGCCGGTGAAGAGCGGCGCTGCAGCCTGGTATCACCCCGGCCGTTCGGGAACCTTGGCGCTGGGGCCGAAGATCATCGTTTATTTCGGCGAACTGCATCCCAAGGTGCTCGCGCAATTCGGCTTGAAAAGCCCGGCGGCGGCGTTCGAGATCGTGCTCGACGCCATTCCCGAGCCGAAAACCAAGGGCAAGGCGCGCACCGCGTTTTCGCCCTCGCCCTATCAGGCCGTGGAACGCGATTTCGCCTTTGTGGTGGACGCCAAGGTGACGGCGGAGGAGATCGTCCGCGCCGCCAAGGCGGCGGAGCGCGCGCTGATCGAAACGGTTTCGGTGTTCGACGTCTACGAAGGCAAAGGCATCCCCGAGGGCAAGAAATCGCTGGCCATTGCCGTGCGCCTCCAGCCCAAAGACAAGACATTGACCGACGCGGAGATCGAAGAGATCGCGCAGAAGATCGTGGCTGCGGTGGCAAAGGCGACGGGGGCGTCATTGCGCGCCTGAAGGCGCGTCAGCCTGTTGCCGGTGTCACAGTTCTGCGGCACCTTTGGCGCTGACGTTTCATCAGGTCCGCCGATGCCCAAAGACTTCGACGCCAAATCCGCGCTCGCCTTCATCGTCGCTTTCGGCATCGTCAGCCTGTTCGCCGACATGGCCTATGAAGGCATGCGCGGCATTTCCGGCCCCTTCCTGGCGACGCTGGGCGCCAGCGGCGCGGCGGTGGGCGTCATCGCGGGCACGGGCGAACTGGCCGGCTATCTCTTGCGCCTCGCCTCCGGACGTCTGGCGGAACGCACGCGTCTTTATTGGCCCATCGCGCTTGCGGGCTATGCCATCCAGATGGCGGCGGTGCCGCTTTTGGCGCTGGCGGGAAGCTGGTGGGCCGCTGCCATCCTCATCATCATGGAGCGTACCGGCAAGGCGGTGCGCAATCCCGCCGCCAATACGATGATGTCGCGCGCCGGCGAGCATATCGGTCAAGGCTGGGCATTCGGCTTGCACGAAGCGATGGACCAGACCGGCGCCTTGGTGGGGCCGCTGATCGCGGCGCTGGTGCTCGCCTATCATCACGAATACCGCACGGCGTTTCTCTGGCTCGGCGTGCCTGCGGTCTTGACGGTGATTGCGGTCGTCACCGTCGCGCTTCGCTTTCCTTATGCGAGCCAGGTGCGCGCGGCGCCGAAAAACACGCCCGGCAAAGGATTGTCGCGCGCCTTCTGGCTCTACACCGCGAGCGCGGCGCTGTTTGCCTTCGGCTTCGCGGACTATTCGCTGATCGCTTATCACTACTCCAAGGCCGCGATCCTCAGCGCCGCCGCCATACCGATCCTGTATGCCTGCGCGATGGGCGCATCGGGCGCGGGCTCTCTGGTTTTCGGGCGCTGGTTCGACAGGCGCGGGCTCGTCGTCCTGGTTCCGGGAATCGCGATGGCCGCCGCGGCACCGGCCTTGATGTTCCTCGGCGGATTCGCGTTGGCGATCCTCGGCACGATCCTGTGGGGCGTGGCGCTGGGGGTGCAGGATTCGATCATGTCGGCTGCCGTCGCCCGCCTGGTGCCCGAACATGCGCGCGCCCGCGCCTATGGACTGTTCCCCGCGATCTACGGCGTGGCCTGGTTCCTAGGCAGCGCGGCGCTGGGCGGACTCTATGATGTGTCGCTGATCGCGCTCGCCGTCGTCGCCGCTCTGGCGCAACTCGCCGCGCTGATCCCGCTCGCGCTCGCCATACGCGCCGGCGACAGACAATCTTAATGCGTCAGCCAATAGACCATCGAAGGGTTCGGCCGCGCCACGAAACATTCCTCTTCGAGATGGTAGAAGCGGATCAGCGACAGCAGGGAATCGACTTGCTTCTTGTCGTCGCCGAAGTCGGCGAGCCATTGCACGCCGTCGACGATCTTCCAGCGATGTCCGAAATGAGCCCCGTGGGCGGTTGTCGGGTTGAAGGCGATACAGTCCGCTCCGCCCATCCGCCCGTCCGGCATCGCCGCGCCATGCTTCCAATAAGCCAGAGGCGCCGTCCCGACATGGCATTTGCGGTCGAAGCGGTAATGACGGATCGTCGCCAGCGCGCGTAGGGCGTCCCGTTCGTCGCTGCCGGCCTCGACCAGTGTTTCTTTGCCGGCCATCACTTTCCAGGACGTCCCGGCCTGGACCGCCTGCGCGGCGGCGGGATCGAAGGCGATACAGGTCTCGTTCGGTTTCTGAGACGCCCCGCTGCGCACGCCCCCGCCCCAACCCGTTCCTTGGCCGGGGTTGCGCTCCCAGCTTTGGCCGATCGGTCCCGCCCAGGCGGTATGCTTCAGCCCGCCCGTCATGTCGAAATCGTGCCGGCCGGAACCGTCGATGAAAACGGTCAAGACCTCGAACAAAAGCTCGCCGGGCTTGCCTTCGCGGATGATGATCTGCTTGCGGGCGAAGCCCGAGTTGAAGGACGCCGAGATGCTGGTCACGTCGCCCGAACGCGGGCTGGCGGTGTAGCTCTGGGCCTCCACCTGACCCCAATTGCATTCGATCGGGTGGCAATCGCCGTAGATGCGCACGCTGACATGGTTGCCGCCGGCCGGGCTGATCTGGACATGGGCGATGCCGCTGGCGTCGCCGCCGGTATTTTCCCAATTGCCGTAGAAATTCTCGATGTCGGCGCGGGCGGCGGCCAAAAGGCAAAAAGCGGCGATAGAGCCGGCAACAAGACCTGTCTTCGCCATGTTCGAATCCTCCCGGCGCCGCGGCCGGCTGTATCTCCCGAGAGCTTTAACCCAAATCCGGGGCGCAATGAATTGGGCTGCTGGACGGCGCGGGGTCGCGCCGCTATTACCCCACCGGCCTCAACCCCGGATTAAATCCGGGGGAAGCGGCAGGCCATTAAGAAAACCCATGACCGACCAGGCACACATCCGCAATTTCTCCATCGTGGCCCATATCGACCACGGCAAATCGACCTTGGCCGACCGGCTGATCCAGGCCACGGGCGGGCTCACCACCCGCGAGATGAAGGAACAAGTGCTTGATTCCATGGACATCGAGCGCGAGCGCGGCATCACCATCAAGGCCCAGACGGTGCGCCTCTCCTACACAGCCAAGAACGGGGAGACCTATACCCTCAACCTGATGGACACGCCGGGCCATGTGGACTTCGCCTATGAGGTCAGCCGCTGCCTGGCCGCCTGCGAAGGCGCGCTGCTGGTAGTGGACGCCAGCCAGGGGGTGGAGGCGCAGACCCTGGCCAACGTCTACCAAGCCATCGACGCCGGCCTCGAAATCGTGCCGGTGCTCAACAAGGTGGACCTGCCCGCGGCCGAACCCGAGCGCATCCGCCAGCAGATCGAGGACGTGATCGGGCTGGATGCCTCCGGGGCCATTCCGATCTCCGCCAAGACCGGCCTCAACATCGAAGAGGTCCTGGAAGCGATCGTCCATCGCCTGCCTCCGCCCAAGGGCGAAGCGGTGGCGCCGCTCAAGGCCCTGCTGATCGATTCCTGGTACGACGCCTATCTGGGCGTCATCGTTCTGGTGCGCATCGTCGATGGCGAATTGAAGAAGGGCCAGAAGATCCGCATGATGGCGTCCGGCGCCGCGTACAATGTGGAGCGGGTCGGCGTCTTCACGCCCAAGCAGGTGCTGGTGGATTCGTTGGTGGCCGGCGAGGTCGGCTTCCTCACCGCCGCGATCAAGGAAGTGGCCGAGACTCATGTCGGCGACACCATCACCGACGATCGCAAGCCGGCGCAGGAAGCGCTGCCGGGCTTCAAGCCGGCGCAGCAGGTGGTGTTCTGCGGCCTGTTCCCGGCCGACGCCGCGCGCTTCGAGGATTTGCGCGACGCGCTCAGCAAGCTGCATCTCAACGACGCCAGCTTCACCTATGAGACCGAAACCTCCGCCGCGCTGGGCTTCGGCTTTCGCTGCGGGTTTTTAGGGCTGCTGCACCTGGAGATCATCCGCGAGCGGCTGGAGCGCGAATTCACCCTCGACCTGATCGCCACCGCGCCCAGCGTGATCTATCGCATCCATCTGACCGACGGCAGCATGATCGAGCTGCACAATCCGGCCGACATGCCCGATGTAGCCAGGATCGATAAAATCGAGGAACCTTGGATCAGGGCGACGATCTTCGTGCCCGACGAACATCTGGGTTCGGTGCTGAAACTGTGCGAGGACCGCCGCGGCTCGCAGATCGAACTCACCTATGCGGGCAGCCGCGCCCTGGTGGTCTACCGCCTGCCGTTGAACGAAGTGGTGTTCGATTTCTACGACCGGCTGAAATCGGTCAGCCGCGGCTATGCCAGCTTCGACTATCATGTGGAAGGCTATCACGAGGGCGATCTGGTCAAGATGTCGATCCTGGTCAACGACGAGCCGGTGGACGCGCTGTCGATGATCGTCAACCGCCAGCGCTCGGAGGCGCGCGGCCGCGCCATGTGCGAGAAGCTGAAGGAGCTGATCCCGCGCCACCTCTTCAAGATTCCCATTCAGGCGGCCATCGGCGGCAAGATCGTCGCCCGCGAAACCATTTCGGCGCTGCGCAAGGACGTGACGGCGAAATGTTACGGCGGCGACATCACCCGCAAGCGCAAGCTCCTCGACAAGCAGAAAGAGGGCAAGAAGAAGATGCGCCAGTTCGGCAAGGTGGACATCCCGCAGGAAGCCTTCATCGCCGCGCTGAAGATGGATTCGGATTAGATTTCGGTTGGCGTCCGATGCACGCTATTTAACCCTTCGTTAGAAGCCCGAGCCTTTGCCATAGGCGGTAGATTTGAGGAGCGCGTACTATCACCTCGTCACTTGGCATTCTTACGATTGGGCCGGGAGCTTCTCCCTCCAAATAGAAACGGAGCGCTTGGTTGAGCGCGGCATGCAAGCTGTCGTTTGGGCCTCCAAGTACGCCTGCATGACCGCCGCGGACCAGCCAAAGACGCGGCTCGTCCAACATCTGCAAGAGTTGATCGTCCTGCCGTTCGCTATCGATGCCGGGCATGATCGGATTCAACAATTTGGAGGCGAGCCAGTCCGGCAGTCGATTGTTCAAAGGATTTGCGTTCATGGGGAGCGCCTTTCTATATTCAGGCGCTCAAAGCATGGGACAATCCCACGCGATGCAATACCTAGCCGTCCACATTTATCCGAGTCGGTCGCGAACCTCAATCGCTAACGGCACTATTTAGAGCGCGAAATGTTAAAGCCTCTAATAAGGGCGATGATCCCGGACTTGACGGATTGAATTTAGCATGGTAGAGTTCCTTCACACTGAGGAATGAAGCCATGGCCCGCGCAAAACAGACCCGCCAAATCATGCAAATGAGTATCGCCCAATGGGAAAAGGCGTTCCCGGACGAAGACGCTTGCGATGCCTACTTGGTCGCTCACCGCTGGCCCGAAGGCGTCTATTGCCCGCGCTGCGGCTCTGACAGGGTGTACGCGCTCAAGACCCGCAAATGGCATTGGGAGTGCCCGGATTGCCGTGAGGGGGGCGCTTATCGCTTCTCTGATATTGCCGGGACAATCTTCGAGAATACCAACGTCGATTTGCGGCAATGGTTCCGGGTCATTCACCTGATGCTCACCAGCAAGAAAAGCATCAGCGCTCGGCAAGTCCACCGCTATATGGGCTTCGGAAGCTATAAGACGGCTTGGTATATGTGTCACCGCATCCGGGCAGCGTTGGTCGATAAAGAGTTTCAGAAGCTTTTGGGCGTTGTGGAGGTCGATGAGACGTTCATCGGCGGACTGGCAAAGAACCGCCACAAAGACAAGCGTTGGAAGGGCGGCGGAACAGGCGGAACAGGCTCCGGTAAGACGCCCGTCGTCGGCGCTATCAGCCGCAAAGGTAATGTGGTCGCTCGCGTTATCGCAGATGTGAAGGCTAGCACGCTCGAAACATTCGTCCACGAGGCGGTTTCGACCAAGGTCGGATTGCTCGTGACTGACCAATGGGTCGGCTATAAGCACCTCGGGAAGCACTTCCCGCATGAGACCGTCGATCATTCCGCTGGCGAATATGTCGTTGGCGCGCTGCACACGAACACGATTGAAGGTTTCTGGTCGATCTTTAAACGTGGCGTCGTCGGGACGTTCCACAAGGTCAGCGCCAAATATCTGCCGCTGTACGTTGCTGAGTTCCAATTCAGGCACAACAACCGCCACAACGAAGATATCTTCGGAGCGGCGATAGCAGGATGCTGAAGCGCGCGGACTGGCAGGCGCTTCAGGAAGCGCAAGAGGGGGCCACGCCGATTCAGTTGGAGTTTTCATTTTAGAAAGTGCCGCTCACGCTTTTTCCGTAACGCACGAACTCATCAATTACGGCCTGCGTGGTCGTTAGATCGGTATAGATTGGCTTGTCTCCATCACCATAGCGTAGACAGTTTTCTTCAGGATAAATGCGAAATTGGCCCATGTTTCCTACGGGCACGCGCGATCCAGAAGGCCATTTTATACCCGTAACTTCGCCACGCTTTGATATATTGAGCATAACGAGTTTGAGGATTTCTTCCGTTGTTTTCCGCGCCCCGCTTGAGCCAGCGACCTCTTCAATTTCATTGCCGAATGCCGTTCCTTCTAATGCGACAAGAGCCTGCTCTGCTGCTGTATTCAGCGGAATTAAAGGCATCCCAGCGATCTTAAAAATAGCTTAGTCTTTTGTTCCTTTAGCGAAGGCATTGTTGGTGCAAAAAAATTGCTCTTTTGTGGCGTCAAACCTGAAATCATTTTGTAGCTCTCCAGTGGCTCTAAAAATGCGGAGAGTGTCAGTGAGAACGTGCCAACGATATTCGTTTGAGTTTGCCCCGGCTCCGATACGCCCGTCAGACAGGAAGGATATTTCTTTTTTTCCGTCGGGACGGCTGGGATTGAAGTCTAACATCCACGGGCTAGCGATGAGGATTTTAGACAGGGCAGTATCCGCATTGACACTAAAGGATGCTGCGGATTGTCCAAAATCCAGCATTGGTGTGAAATCTGCTTGAGATGGCGGCGAGAATGCAGCATTGCGAAGGTCAGGTAGGGGCGTGATGGAAGCGTCTGGATGCCGCTCGTGGAAGCGCCTCCATATGGCGGGCGCGAAGTATAGGCATGGCCCAGAGATAATAAGACACATACTCCCCCAAGGAGGAAGGATCGGCGGAGAAGGCGACAGTAGTTGTTCCAACCCGCACATCGGCAAGAGAAAGCCAAACGTGCCGAGTGTGGCCTTAACACCCCCACTGATCGTGTCTGGCGCTTCGTCAGCCATTTCTACCCCCACGAGTCGCAAGAGGAACATTATGCTCCCCAGCGTTCATAGGATTCTTGCAAAAATCCGTCAAGTCCGGGATCATCGCCCTAATAAGAACACCAACTATCCAGATGAGCGCGGCAATGGATGATAGCGCAACTTGGTCTGCCAAGTTTAAGCTGGAGTAGGATAAAGCCCAGCGGCATAGGCCATAGACCACCCACGCGCCTGGAAGAAAAGCAAAGATTGCCCACATCTGTTTTCTCCTAAATCAAGCCGCCTTTCTCTTCGGCAGTTTCCTGATCTCCGCGCCCTTTTCGTTTTCGGCGAGGTGAAGCTCGTAGAGCTTCTGCAAATTCAGCCAGAACTCCGCGCTGGTGCCGAACCAGTGGCCGAGGCGCAGCGCGGTATCGGCCTCACTGTACGCTGGCCGTTGAGGATGCCGGTGATGCGGTTCGTCGGCACGTTCAGCTGCCGGGCGAATTCGGCGGCGCTAATGCCGAGACGCTCAAGTTCCTCGCGCAGGATTTCGCCGGGATGGATCGGGGTACGCGCCATGCACTTACAGGTCTCGCGGAATCTTCCGTGGAATGATACAGCACCTGCCGCCACTCGACTGTGATTTCGTTCGATGTCTCTCGTCGCCCTGATCGATTACGGCTCCGGCAATCTGCGCTCCGCGGAAAAGGCTCTGGCGCGTGCGGCCGAGGAGCACGGCACCCGCCACACCATCGCCGTCACCGCCGACCCGGCCGTGGCCGCCAAGGCCGAGCGCATCGTGCTGCCCGGCGTGGGCGCCTTTGCCGATTGCATGGCCGGTCTGAAGGCCCTGCCCGGCATGATCGAGGCGCTGAGCGAGGCGGTGCTCGTGCGCGGCATTCCGTTCCTGGGCATCTGCGTCGGGATGCAGCTTCTGGCCGAGGTCGGGCGCGAATTCGGCGACCATCCGGGACTGGGCTGGATCAAGGGCGACGTGGTGCGGATGGCCCCATCCAACCCAGCGCTGAAAATCCCGCATATGGGCTGGAACGAGCTGTCGTTCGTCCGGCCGCATCCGCTGTTCGCGGGGCTGGAGCCGGGGGCACACGCCTATTTCGTGCATTCCTATATCATCCGTCCGACCGACCCGGCCGCGATCCTGGCGACCGCCGATTACGGCGGGCCGTTCGCGGCTTCCGTCGGACGCGCCAACATCGTGGGCACGCAATTTCATCCCGAGAAGAGCCAGGCCACCGGCCTTGCCATCCTCGGCAACTTCCTGAGGTGGGCGCCGTGATCCTCTTCCCTGCCATCGACCTGAAGGACGGGCGCTGCGTGCGGCTGAAACGCGGCGAAATGCATTCCGCCACCGTCTTCAACGACGATCCCGCCGCCCAGGCGCGTGCCTTTGCCGACGCCGGCTTCGAATGGCTGCATTGCGTGGACCTGAACGGAGCCTTCGAAGGCCGCTCGGCGAACGCCGAAGCCGTCAAGGCCATCCGCGCCGCCGTGTCGCTTCCCATCCAGCTCGGCGGCGGCATCCGCGACATGAAAGGCGTGGAGGCTTGGCTAGGCGCCGGCATCACGAGGGTGATCCTGGGGACGGTCGCGCTGACCGATCCTGCCTTGGTGAAAGAAGCGGCACGCGCATTTCCTGGGCGGATCGTGGTGGGTGCCGATGCCAAAGGCGGGCGCATTGCCACCCAGGGCTGGGCCGAGACCACCGAACTGACCCCAGCCGAACTGTGCGAGCGTTTCGAGGATGCGGGCGTGGCCGCGATCCTGTTCACCGACGTCGATCGGGATGGATTGCTGCACGGCGTGAACGTGCGCGCGACCGCAGCGTTGGCGCGTTCGGTCAACATTCCTGTCATTGCCTCTGGGGGCGTGTCCGGTTTGGAGGATATCGAGGCGCTGCTGACGGCGGACGAGCCGAACATCACCGGGGTCGTGATCGGGCGGGCGCTGTATGACGGACGCATCGACGCCGATGCGGCGCTCACTTTAGTGAACAGCGTTCGGTAATATGGCAGAACCTACGGACTATACTTAATATTCCGTTAATCCAAAAAGTTATCCGCCGCTTTTGAGTCTGTGGATTAAATCGTCGAGCTGCTCCAGGGATTTATAGGAAATCCGCACCTCGCCGCCTTTATCCCCTTTGTGTAGAATCTGAACTCTCAGTCCCAAGCTATTGGAAACGCTTTCTTCCAGCGCCTTGATGTTCGGATCTTCCACAGCGTGCTTGTGAGTCTTTCCTTTTTTACTCTGCGAACGTTGTTCGGCCTCGCGCACATTCAAGGCGCCGGCCAGGATCTCGCGCGCACGCGCTTCGGGGTCGGCCACGCCGATCAGGGTCCGCGCGTGGCCGGCGGTTAGCTGGCCGTTGCGCACCATCGCCTTGACGCTTTCGGGCAACGTCAGCAGGCGCAGCGTGTTCGCCACATGGCTGCGGCTCTTGCCGACTTCGCCGGCCAGTTTGTCCTGGGTATAGGCGAAGCGGTCCATCAGCTCGTGATAGGCGGCGGCTTCTTCGATGGCGTTGAGGTCCGAGCGCTGGACGTTTTCGATGAGGGCGAGTTCGAGCGCCTCCCCGTCGTTCATCTCGCGAACCACCACGGGCACGTCGTGCAGCTTGGCGAGCTGGGCGGCGCGCCAGCGCCGTTCGCCCGCCACGATCTCGAACGCGTTCGGATCGCCGGCGATGGGGCGCACCAGGATCGGCTGGAGAATGCCCTTCTCCTTCACCGATTGGGCGAGATCGCTCAGAGCCCCTTCGCCGAAGCGCTTGCGCGGCTGGAAGCGGTTGGGTTTGAGGAACGCGGTCGGCATGGTGCGGGGCGCGCGGTCGCGCGCTTCGCCGCGCGTCGGCACGGCCTCTTCGCCGATCAGGGCCGAGAGTCCGCGGCCAAGTCCGCGCGGACGCATATCCTCTGCCAAACTTTTCTTCGCCTCCGCGCTCATGCGGCCGCCCGCATCCGTTCGCGCTGGATGAGTTCGCCCGCAAGCTTGATGTAGGCCTGACTTCCCGGACACCGAAGATCGTAAACCAGCGCCGGCAGGCCGTGGCTCGGCGCTTCGGAAACGCGCACGTTGCGCGGGATCATCGTGTTGTAGACCATGTCGCCCATGTTCTGGCGCACGTCGGCGGCGACTTGGTCGGAGAGCTTGTTGCGCTTGTCGAACATGGTCAGCACGATGCCCTGGATTTCAAGCGACGGATTCAATTTCGCGCGCACCAGCTCGATGGTCTTGAGCAGCTGGCTCAATCCTTCGAGCGCGAAAAATTCGCATTGCAGCGGCACCACCACCGCATCGGCCGCCACCATCGCGTTGACGGTCAGCAGACTGAGCGACGGCGGGCAATCGATCAGCACGTAGGAGAACGGAGATGATACGTGTACGGAATATTCCGCCAGCGCGTCCTTGAGCCGATCGTTGCGCCGCTCCACGTCGATCAGTTCGAGCTCGGCGCCTGTCAGGTCCACCGTGGAGGGCACCAGCGACAAGCGCGGAATGCGCGTGGCGACGATGGCCTCGCCCAGGCGCGCCTGCCCCATCAGCACATCGTAGGTGGTGAGCTTGCGCTCGCTGCGCGGAATGCCGAGCCCGGTGGAGGCATTGCCCTGCGGATCGATGTCGACGATCAGCGTCGGCTCGCCGACCGCCGCGAGCGCGGTTCCCAGATTGATCGCCGTCGTGGTCTTGCCCACGCCGCCTTTCTGGTTGGCGACCACCAGGACACGCGGCTGACGCTTAACGGTTTCGCTCATGGCCTAGCTCTCGGATCTCCAGAACGACCCCGAAAGGATGCGTCACACTGGGATGCTCCCGGACTTTCATCCTCCAAGATTTACGGGCTTCGGTCAATTCGACCCCTACATTTTGACCCTTGAGGAACAAGCAAACGGTCCTTGGCCCGGCGAAATGCTGTGCATATTCAAGCAATTCGGGCAGGGGCGCGCAAGCGCGTGCCGTCAGCACGTCGAATACCCCCCGCGCCGTCTCTTCGATACGCTCGGCGCGCACCGCGACCGTAAGGCCTAGCCGGTCGGCCACGGTGCGCAGGAATTCCGCCTTTTTCCGGGTTCCTTCGAAGAGTGTCACCGCCAGCCGCTCCCGCAGCAGGACCGCCAGCACCAAGCCGGGAAACCCTGCCCCGCTGCCCAGATCGGCCAATGTCTTGGCCTCGGGCGGAATCAAGGGGGCCAGCTGGGCGCTGTCCCAGATATGCCTTTGCCAAACTTCGTCCAGGGACGCCTTGGAAACCAGATTGTGGCGGGCGTTCCAATCCGTCAGCAGGCCCACATAAGCCTTCAGCCGCGCCAATGTTTCACGTGAAACACCTGTCGCGGCCGCGAATTCTCCCGGACCGAACGGCTCAGGCTGCGTTGCGGGCGGATTTGACATGGGCAAGCACCAGGGTCAGAGCGGCTGGGGTCACCCCGTCGATGCGGGACGCCTGCCCCAGTGTCGCCGGCCGGATCGCGGTCAGTTTCTGCGCCGCTTCGGTCGACAGACCACAGACCGCAGAATAGTCCAACTCGCCCGGCAGGTTCAGCGTTTCATCGCGGCGGAACGCCAGAATGTCCGCCTCCTGCCGATCCAGATAGCCGGCATATTGCGCATCGATTTCAAGCTGTTCCGCGACGTCCGGCGCCGTGCCGCCAAGTTCCGGCCAAATGCTTGTAAGGACCGAAAAATCCACGTCGGGCAGAGCGAGAAGGTCGACCGCCGTGCGCCGCGTCCCGTCGAGCCGCACCATGATACCCTGCTTCTGGGCCTCGTTCGGGGTGAGGTTCAGCGCCCGCATCCGCGCCCTCGCCTCTTCCAACCGTTCTATCTTGTCCGCGAAAGCCGTCCTGCGTTTGGCGCCCACCAGCCCCGCCTTGTCAAAGACTGGCGTCAGGCGCTGGTCCGCATTGTCCGCCCTCAGAGTCAGGCGGTATTCGGCCCGCGAGGTGAACATGCGATAGGGCTCGCTGACGCCCTTGGTGACCAGATCGTCCACCAGCACGCCGATATAGGCCGAGGCCCTGTCGAGAATGACCGGATCGCCGCCGCCGGCCGCGCGCGCCGCGTTCAGCCCCGCCATCAGGCCTTGGGCGGCCGCTTCCTCATAACCCGTCGTGCCGTTGATCTGGCCCGCCAGATAGAGACCCGGCACACGCTTGGTTTCCAGCGACGGCAGAAGCTCGCGCGGGTCGACGAAATCGTATTCGATGGCATAGCCGGGCCGGCGCACCTTGGCCTTTTCCAGCCCCGGGATGGTCTTCAGCAGGGCAATCTGCACGTCTTGCGGCAGAGAGGTGGAAATTCCGTTGGGATAGACCGTGTCGTCGCCCAGCCCTTCCGGTTCCAGGAAAATCTGGTGACTGCTGCGATGGGCAAAGCGCACCACCTTGTCCTCGATCGAGGGGCAATAGCGCGGCCCGCGGCCTTCGATCTGGCCGGAATAGAGCGGCGCACGATGCAGATTGGCGCGGATGACGGCGTGCGTCTCCTCGTTGGTCCGGGTGATGTGGCAGACGATCTGCGGCGTCGTGATCGCCCTGGTGAGGAACGAGAAAGGCGAGGGCGGGTCGTCGCCCTGCTGGATTTCCAGGCTTGCCCAATCGATGGTCGAGCCGTCCAGGCGGGGTGGGGTGCCGGTCTTCAACCGGCCCATGGCAAAGCCGAGGCCGTACAGCGTATCCGACAAGCTGATCGACGGCGCCTCTATGCCATCGCCTTGAAACTCAGAGCGCCCTGCGACGGCGCGGCCGGCGGCGATCTTGACCTCGCCGCAGTGGATCAATCCCTTCAGGAAGGTGCCGGTCGTCAGCACCACGGCGGCGGCGCACAAAGCTTCGCCTTGCGCCGTGACCACACCGCTGACGCGTCCATCCGACAGGATCAGATCCTCGGCGGAGCCTTCACGGATTTCCAGGTTTACCGTGGCTTCCAGCGCCGCCCGCATAGCCTGGCGATAAAGTTTGCGGTCGGCTTGGGCGCGGGGCCCTCGCACCGCCGGACCCTTGCGCCGATTGAGGATGCGGAACTGGATTCCGGCGGCATCGGCGACGCGCCCCATCAGCCCGTCGGCGGCATCGATCTCGCGCACCAGGTGGCCCTTGCCGACCCCGCCGATGGCGGGATTGCAAGACATTTCGCCCAACGTGGCGCGCTTGTGGGTGAGTAGGAGGGTCCGCGCCCCGGCGCGCGCCGACGCCGCGGCCGCTTCGCAGCCGGCATGGCCTCCGCCGATGACGATGACGTCGTACCTCATGGCGGGCTCAATAGGCGAGGGGGCGGAATGGAGCAAGCGGGGCGCGGTGTTTCACGTGAAACAATCACTTCCCGATGCAGAAATCGCGGAAGATGGTGTCGAGCAACTCCTCCACGTCGACCCGGCCGGTGATGCGGCCCAGTGAGCGCAGCGCCAGCCGTAGGTCCTCGGCAAAGAGCTCGGGCTGGCTGGCTTCCGCCGCCCGCTGCAACGCCGCCACGGCTTCGCCCAGGGCATGACGATGGCGCGGCCGGGTCAGCGGCGGCGCGTCGCTGCCGCCTTCCAGCCGTTCTTTCGCTGCGGCGGCGATGGCCGAGATCACGGCCTCCAAACCTTTGCCAGTCTTGAGCGACAGCTTCAGTCCCTCGCGCCGAACGGGCCAGAAGAGGTCCACCTTGTTCCAGACCGTCAAACACGGTTTGTTAACCATATTTTCAGGCAGATAAACTGACGAATTTTCTTCGCTCCCGTCCAACAGCAGCAGTACCAGATCGGCGGCTTCCGCCCGCGCCAAGGCCCGGCGCACGCCCTCGGCCTCCACCGCTTCGCTGGCGGCGCACAAGCCGGCGGTATCGGCCAAGATCACCGCGTAGCCGCCCAGATCCATCCGCACTTCGATCACATCCCGCGTGGTGCCGGCGGTTTCGGAGACGATCGCCACGTCGCGCCCCGCCAGCGCGTTCACTAGGGAACTCTTTCCGGCGTTCGGTGGACCGATCACTGTTAGGAACAGTCCCTCGCGCACCAGCTCGCCGCGCCGCGCGTCGTTCAGATGCGTCTCGATAGCTTTGCGGACGCTTTCGGCCGACCGGCGCGCCTCGGCCAGCATACCGTCCGGCAGTTCTTCGTCGGAGAAATCGATGGCGGCTTCCGCCCAGGCTAGAACCTTCACCAGCTCCGCGCGCCAGCCTTCGTAAAGCGCTCCCAGGGCTCCGTCATATTGCCGCAGGGCTTGGCGGCGCTGCGCCTCAGTTTCCGCGTCCACCAGATCGGCTACGGCCTCCGCTTGGGTGAGATCGAACTTGCCGTTCTCGACCGCGCGTCTGGTGAACTCGCCAGGCTCTGCCGGCCGGCAACCGGGCAGGGCACCCAGTTCCGCCGCCAAAGCCTCCGCGATGGCGCGCCCGCCATGCACCTGGAACTCGGCCACGTCCTCGCCGGTCAGGCTCGCCGGGCCGGCGAACCACAGCACCAGCGCCTCGTCGATCAGCCCGCCGCGGCCGCGAAGCCGGCGCACCACCGCCCGGCGCGAAGGTGGAATCTCTTGTCTAGTCAATGCCTTGACGCAGTCTCCGGCGCTTGGCCCTGAAACTCTGAACACGGCTACTCCGGCGCGCCCAGCGGCGCTCGCTAGCGCAAAGATCGTGTCGCCCCGGTTCATCGGCGTGTGCACTGGCCCTTTTTTGGTTCTGGCGCGTGTTCGGCGCCGTCCCACAAGAACTTCCGGAACGGCTCGAAACCGCCGAGCGGCATCCAGCCCTTCGGCAGGGCTTGCGGATCGCTCCCGCCCAGCGCCGCCGACATCCGCTTTTTCATCTCGGCAACGTTCGCCTTCATCCTAACGCGCCTTCCAGCTTGTGAGTGCGCGCGTCCCCGCGCTAAAGGAAGCTTGGTCTAGTTCAGTCCCTCAACGCAATGCGCGCGTGGGATCGTTGCCGGTCGCGCGCCAATTGGAAAAAAACAGATGAGCACCAATCGCCTCGCCGAGGAAACCAGCCCGTACCTTCTCCTTCACAAGGACAACCCGGTCCAATGGCAGACCTGGGGGCCCGAAGCCTTTCAGGAAGCGGAAGCCAGCGGCAAGCCGATCCTGCTGTCCATCGGCTACACGGCCTGTCACTGGTGCCATGTGATGAACAAGGAGAGCTTCGCCGATCCCGACACCGCCACGGTGATGAACGAGAACTTCATCAACGTGAAGGTGGACCGCGAAGAACGCCCCGACATCGACCAGCTCTATCAGACCGCGGCCCAGACTATGGGCTATCAGGGGGGTTGGCCGCTCACCGTTTTCCTGACCCCGCGCGGCGAACCGTTTTTCGTGGGCGGCTATTTCCCGAACGAAGAACGCTACGGCCAGCAACCGTTCAAGACGGTCCTCGCCGACGTCTCCCGCCTGTTCCGCGAACAAGCCGAAACCGTCGCCACCAATGTCGGAAAGATTTCGGAAGTCCTGACCCAACAATGGTCGCGCGATCTCAGGGGGCCGCTTGATCCTCGACTTCTGGATGTCGTCTCCGTCCATATCGCGCAACGCTTCGACATGTTCTACGGCGGGCTCACCGGCGCGCCGAAATTCCCCCAAACGGCTTTGACCGAAGTGCTGTGGCGCTCGTTCCTGCGCAGCGCCGCGCCGCAATTCGCCCAGCTGGTGCAGACCACGCTCGATACGATCTGCCTGTCCGGCCTCTACGATCACATCGGCGGCGGCTTCCACCGCTACACGGTCGACGAGCGCTGGCAGGTGCCGCATTTCGAGAAGATGCTTTACGACAACGCGCTGCTCGTCGATCTGCTCACGCTCGTCGGCCAGCATAACCGCATGCCGCTCTACCGCACGCGCGTCGAGGAGACGCTCGGCTGGGTGACGCGCGAGATGATGGTCGGCGACGGCTTCGCCTCCAGCCTCGACGCCGACGTCGACGGCGAGGAGGGCGTTTATTACCTCTGGAGCGAAGCGGAAATCGACGCCACGCTGATGGGCACCTTCGTCCAGCGCTTCAAGGACGTCTACAATATCCGCAAGGAAGGCGGCTTCATGGGCCGCAACATCCCCGTGCGGCTCGGCAATCTTCCTTATCCGTTGCCCGAAGCCGACGAAGCCCTGCTCAAGCGCCAGCGCGAGCTTCTGCTGGCGGCGCGCAGCCAGACGCGCACCGCGCCGCTGCGCGACGACAAGGTGCTTGCCGACTGGAACGGCATGATGATCGCGGCCTTCGCCAATGCCGGTTGCGCCTTCGGCAATCCGACCTGGACGGCCGTTGCCGCGCGCGCCTTCGACTTCGTCGTCAAGGCGATGGGCGACGGCGACCGCCTCGCCCATTCCTGGCGCGACGGAAAACGCGGCCATTCGGGCTTCTCCGACGACTACGCGCACATGGCGCGCGCCGCGCTCGTGCTGTGGGAGGCCACCGGCGACAAGCGGTATCTCGACCGCGCCAAACGTTGGTCCCATGTCCTGGACGAGTATTTCTGGGACAGCCGGATCGGCGGATACTTCCTGACCGCCGCGGACGACACGCCGATGTTGCACCGCGTACGCACGATTATCGACCAAGCCACGCCCTGCGCCAATGCAACGATGATCGGCGTCCTCGGCAAGCTGCATCTCGCCACCGGCGATACCAGCTATCGCGACCGCGCGGGCGGTCTCGTCGGCAGCTTCGCGGCCGAGCTCGGCCGTTCGTTCATTGCCATGGGCACCTATCTGAACGGGCTCGAAACCATGCTCGCCGGATTACAGATCGTGATCGTCGGGCAGAGGACTAGTCCCAAGACCCAGGAACTCATCTCGGCCGTGATGGGGCGCAGCCTTCCCAACCGCCTGCTTCTGGTGGTCGATCCGGACGAGGCCTTGCCCGAAACCCATCCCGCTTTCGGCAAGAAGATGGAGAACGGCCAGCCCACCGCCTATATCTGCCAGCATCAGAATTGCTCGGCGCCGATCACCAACGCGGTGACGCTCAGTCAAGTGCTGCAATTGCCGCCGCGTCCGCCGCAGGGAACGCGCCCGCAATAGCGCATACAAGACTGGCCTGCCGGCATTGCTCCGTCTAACCTCCGCGGCGAGGTTGGACGGAGCGCCGCTGCCATGTCAGGACAACAAATCGCGATTGACGGACCCGACGGCTCGTTCGCCGGATATCTGGCCAGTCCCGCCGCGGGCAGGGGCCCCGGCATCGTCGTCATTCAGGAAATTTTCGGCGTCAACGAGGCGATGCGCAGCGTGGCCGACGAATTGTCGGCGAGCGGTTTCTTCGCGCTCGTCCCGGATCTGTTCTGGCGGCTGGAGCCGGGCGTCCAGCTCACCGACAAAACCGATGCGGAATGGCAGCGCGCCTTCGACCTCATGAAGCGCTTCGACGTGAATCTGGGCGTGAAGGACATCCAGGCGGCGCTCTCCCGCCTGCGCGGCGTCGTCGGCTGCACGGGCAAGGTCGGAGCGGTCGGCTATTGCCTGGGCGGGTTGCTGGCTTACCTCACCGCCGCGCGCACCGACAGCGATGCGTCCGTCGGTTATTACGGCGTGAACATCCAGACCATGCTGGACGAGGCGGCGGACATCCAGAAGCCCTTGATGCTGCACATCGCCGGCAAGGACGAATTCGTGCCGCCCGAGGCGCAGAAGCAGATCGTGGACGGGCTTGCCCCATACAAGCTGGTCAGCGTCCACGCTTATCCGGAAATGAATCATGCTTTCGCACGGCCCGGCGGCAAGCATTACGACCGGGCCAACGCCGGACTCGCCAATAGCCGCAGCACGACATTCTTGCGGCAGCATCTGAGTTGAGCACGCGCTCGTTTCTCCGCCTCGCGACCCTTCTGGGCGTGACGTTCGCGGCCTATTTCGTCGCCGATCTGGCGCACGAGGGATTGGGACACGGCGGCGCCTGCTTGACGTTGGGCGGCAAAGTAATCCTCCTCACGACGACTTATGAGGCGTGCAGCATCCGTGCGCGTTTGATCGACGGCGCCGGACCGGTCGTCGGACTCGTCGTGGCATTGCTGGCATGGGCATGGCTGCGTTTCGCACGGCCCGCTTCCATCGCCGCGCGCACGGCGCTGTGCCTGACCTTCGCCTTCGCCGCATTCTGGAATGTCGGCTATTTGATCAAGTCGGGGCTCACCGACGAGGGCGATTGGGCGTTCGTCGTCAAGGGTCTCGAACCAAGTTTCGTTTGGCACGCGGCGCTCGCCGTTTTGGGTGTCGTTTTGTACGCACTGTCGATGCGCATGCTGGGCGCGAGCATCCTGCGCGCTCTACCGGTCGGCGGCGAAAGGGATCCGCGCCCCTTCGCTTTCGCGCTCACGGCCTATCTGGCGGCTGGAGTGTTGTCCGCTCTCGCTGCTTTCTTCGATCCCAGAGGCCCCGCCACGATCCTCACCGATGCGCTGCCGTCCTCCCTCGGCTCCATCGGTCTCATCTGGGTGGGCTGGATCATGAACAAGCGACGGCCCGATTTTCGACTCGCCATTCCATTGTCGCCCGCCTGGATCGGCGCCGGGTTGGCGTCCGCGATTTTCTTCGTCGCCGTCCTTGGTCCCGGCCTGCGGTTCTAAGCGGCATTGAAAGGCGCGCTTGCGGGGCCATCTTTGGAGAGCGCCTGCGTCGCGTTACCGTGGATTGCAGGGAGGGGGATGCCTCCCTATTTCTTGAAATCAACCTTCGAGCCTTTTGCAAGTCAGAACAGACACTTAAGGAAAATCGCGTGAAAGCCATCCGCTTCGCCAAACCCGGCGGCCCAGAAGTCCTCTCGCTCCACGACATCGAACTGCCGCCGCCCGCGCCCGGCCAAGTCCGCGTGCGCCACACCGCCGTCGGGCTCAATTTCATCGACACCTATCACCGCTCCGGCCTCTATCCGGTTGCGCTGCCCTCGGGCCTGGGGCTCGAAGCGGCGGGAACCATCGAAGCGCTGGGCGAAGGTGTTACCGGGCTGAAACTCGGCGACCGTGTCGCCTATTGCACCGGCCCGATCGGCGCTTACGCCGAGGCCAATAACGTGCCGGCGGACCGCTTGGTGAACCTGCCGACGGCCATCAGCGATGAAGTCGCCGCCGCGTCCCTGCTCAAAGGCATGACCGCGCAGTATCTGTTGAAGCGCACCTTCAAGGTCGAGCCCGGCCAGACGATCCTGATCCATTCCGCCGCCGGCGGCGTCGGACTGATCGCCGGCGGGTGGGCCAAGCATCTGGGCGCCACCGTCATCGGCACGGTCGGCTCCGACGACAAGATCGAACTCGCCAAGGCCAACGGCTACGACCAAGTGCTGAACCTGCGCATGGACGAATGGGTGGCGCGGGTGCGCGAGTTGACGAACGGCAATGGTGTGCCGGTGGTCTACGATTCCGTCGGCAGGGACACCTTTGCCGGCTCGCTCGACTGTCTGGCGGTGCGCGGCATGCTGGTCAGCTTCGGCAACTCGTCGGGCGCCGTGCCTGCTTTCGAGCCGGCCATGCTGAGCGCCAAAGGCTCGCTCTATCTCACCCGGCCTACCCTCTTCCACTACACGCGCACGCCGCAGGAATTGCAGGCGACGGCCGACGATCTGTTCGCTGTGATTGCTTCGGGCGCGGTTAAGGTCGTGATCAACCAGCGGTTCGCTCTGAAGGACGCGCGCGCCGCCCACGAGGCCCTGCACTCGCGCAAGACCACGGGGGCGACGGTGCTGGTGCCGTAACCAGCATTGACGCCAGCTTGCGCGCCAGTGTGTAATATGGTATCGTTTCTGGTATGACTGATATGCGCAAAATCACGGTGGAAGTACCCGAGCAGGACCTGCTTGAAGCACAGGCGCTGACGGGCGAGGGCGTCACCGAGACGATCCGCGCTGCCTTGCGGAAAATGCGTGGCATTCGCGCGCAGCAGGAGGCCCTAAAGTTGCGCGGCAAGGTCAAATTCGGCGTCGATTTGATGGCATTACGGAAGTTGGAGGATTGAACACCGCTTGATCGCCGCCGACACCAGCAGCTTGATTGCGTTTTTTGCGGGAGAGAGTGCCGCGGATACCGAGCAGATCGCGCAGGCACTCCGTGACGGACAAATCGCTTTGCCGCTTGTGGTATTGACCGAAGTCCTAAGTGACGCAATCAGTTATTCGCGTTTGGCGCCCGTCGTTTCACACTGGCCTCAGCTTGAAATCACCGAGGACTATTGGCTTCGCGCGGCAAAGACCCAGTCAGTTCTACTGACGAAGAAACTGGGTGCCAAGATTCCCGACACGCTCATTGCCCAATCCTGCATCGATCACGATGTCGCGTTGATTACGCGCGACGGCGACTTCCGCCACTTCGCCAAATATTGCGGGTTGAAGCTGGTGTAACCGCTTTCCGACTGCCGGCTACGTGTTCATGCTCTCGAAGAAATCGGCGTTGTTCTTCGACGAGCGCAGCTTGTCGAGCAGGAATTCGATGGCGTCCACCGTGCCCATCGGCGCCAGGATGCGGCGAAGGACGTACATCTTGGACAGCGTCGCCTTGTCCATCAGCAATTCGTCCTTGCGCGTACCCGATTTGAGGATGTCGATCGCCGGGAAGACGCGTTTGTCGGCCACCTTGCGGTCCAGGATGATTTCCGAATTGCCGGTGCCTTTGAACTCTTCGAAAATCACTTCGTCCATGCGGCTGCCGGTATCGATCAGGGCGGTGGCGATGATGGTGAGCGAACCGCCTTCCTCGATGTTGCGCGCCGCGCCGAAGAAGCGCTTGGGCTTTTGCAGCGCATTGGCGTCGACGCCGCCGGTGAGGACCTTGCCCGAAGAGGGCACGACGGTGTTGTAGGCGCGGCCCAGCCGCGTGATCGAATCGAGCAGAATCACCACGTCGCGCTTATGCTCGACCAGGCGCTTGGCCTTCTCGATCACCATTTCGGCGACCTGGACGTGCCGGCTGGCCGGTTCGTCGAAGGTCGAAGAGATCACTTCGCCCTTCACCGAACGCTGCATATCGGTCACTTCCTCGGGCCGCTCGTCGATCAGGAGCACGATCAAGAAGCATTCCGGATGATTCGCCGAGATCGCCTTGGCGATGTTTTGCAGGATCACGGTCTTGCCGGTGCGCGGCTGGGCGGTGATGAGCGCGCGCTGGCCCATGCCTTGGGGCGACACGATATCGATCACTCGGCCGGTCTTGTCCTTGATGGTGGGATCATCAAGTTCCATTTTCAACCAGCGCGTCGGGTAGAGCGGCGTCAAATTGTCGAAATGGACCTTATGCTTGATCTTCTCGGGGTCCTCGAAATTGATCGTCGAAACCTTGAGCAGCGCAAAGTAGCGTTCGCCATCCTTGGGGCTGCGGATGGGCCCCTCCACCGTGTCGCCGGTGCGCAGCCCGAAACGACGGATCTGCGAGGGCGAGACGTAGATGTCGTCGGGGCCGGCCAGATAGTTGGATTCCGGCGAGCGCAGGAAACCGAACCCGTCTTGCAGCGTCTCGAGCACGCCCGCGCCGGTAATTTCGACATTACGGTCGGCAAGCTCCTTGAGGATCGCGAACATCATGTCCTGCTTGCGCATGGACGAGGCGTTCTCGATCTCCAGCTCTTCGGCAAAAGCGAGAAGGTCGGTCGGGGTTTTGGATTTGAGATCCTGCAGTTTCATCGCCTGCAGGCCGGTTTGCACTGTCATGGGAGATTACACCTGAACAAACGCTTGTGATGATCCGTGGCTCGCAAGTCCCGCCTTACGTATGGTCCCGCGAGATTGCTGATGGAGATAGAATTCAATCCGCCTGCGGCCTTCTGGCCATTTACGGGTCTCGCGCTGTCCGGCGCGTACCGCTTGCGGGCTTCAATGGGGAACGGGCGTCTTATACCGCGATTTGGCGGCGTTGCAAACAGCCCGCCGGCGGATTTTAGCCCTGGCGCGCTAAAACGGCTTAACGACGACAAGAATGACGATTCCGATCATCAGGACCGTCGGGACCTCGTTCCAAATCCGGAAAAAGCGCGCCGACCGCGGGCGCCGGACAAGTGCGAAATCCTTGGCCCAGATTGCATAGGAATAGTGCGTCCAGGTCATGACCGCGACCAGCGAGAGCTTTGCCTGAAACCAAGGATCCGGCCAATAATTCATGAGCCAGGCCAACGTCAGGCCAAGAATCCACACCGCGATCACCGCGGGGTTCATGATGATCTTCAGAAGCTTGCGCTCCATGGTCTTGAAGCGCTCGTATTCGGGCGTCCCCGGCGCGGTCTGGCTGTGATAGACGAACAGCCGCGGCAGATAGAACATCCCGCTCATCCAGGCGATCACCGCTATGACATGAAAGGCTTTGATCAAAAGATAGTGATTCAGGAGAAACTCTTTCATCCCCTACTCCCGCCCGTAACCGCACAATCCCTGCGGCGCGGGACAAAGCCTGCCGCCTGCTTGCGGCTGCGCGAGGCTTTGCCGCACCAATTCAGCGAGGCCCGAAACGAATTCCGGCCGCGTGCTCACGGTTGGTACGCGAAGATAATCGCGAACGCCAGCTTCGCGTGCCAGCTTTCCATATTCCATGTCGAGCTCGACCAGGGTTTCGGAATGCTCCGAGACGAACGAGATAGGTATGACAAGCACGCCCTTGCCCTCGGCGCCGGCGCGCCGGATTTCCGCGTCCGTGGCCGGCCCGATCCACTTTAGCGGCCCAACCCGGCTCTGGTAACACACCGTCCAGTCAACCATCCCCAACTGATCCACAAGGGCGGCGGCCGTCTGTTCCACCTGCCATCGATAGGGATCGCCCCTGGCGATGACCCGTTCGGGCAAGCCGTGCGCCGACAGCAGCACGCGATAGGAAATGTCGGGGCGCATCTTTGCCATGGTTTCGCGCGTCAACTCTGCGAGGGCCTCGATGAAGCCGCGCGAACGCGGATAACAGCATATCCGGGAGTGGGGCGCTGAGATGCCCGCCGCCAAAGCGGCCCTGCGCCAATCCGTCAGCGACGACTGCGATGTGGTGGTGGAGAATTGAGGATAAAGCGGCAAGAGAACGATGCGATCGGGCGACCAAGTCGCCACTTCGCGCGCCGTCTCGTCGCTGAACGGCTTCCAGCACCGCATCGCGATGAATACGCGCGCCTCGTGCTCGTCCAGCGCCTTCTCCAAAGCGCGGGCTTGCGCCAGCGTTTCCTCGAGAATGGGCGACCTGCCGCCAATCTTGGCGTAGATCTCGCGTGCAATCGGGGCGCGCCGTCCGGCGATGAACCACGCCAGGGGTTTGCGGACAAAGGACGGCACGGAAAGGATTGCCGGGTCGCCGAACAGATTACGCAGAAACGGCTCTACGGCCTCCGGCGCATCGGGGCCGCCCAGATTGAACAAAACGACGGCAAGTTTCACCGCGCGCTCCGCACCAGACGCACCAATTCCTCGACGTGTTCGATGGGCGTCTCCGGCAAAATCCCGTGCCCGAGATTAAAGATGAACGGGGTTTTGCGCGTCGCTTCCAGAATATGATCCACAGCTTCCGTCAAGGCGCGCCCTCCCGCCACAAGCGCGACGGGATCGAGATTGCCTTGCAAGACGACGCGCGAACCAAGCTCATCGACCGCCCAATTGAGCGGCGCCGCCGTGTCGAGAGAAACCGCATCGACCCCTGTTTCGCGCGCGTACAACTCATAGCCTTGCAAGGTCGCCGCCCGTGGAAACCCGATAATGCGCGCCTGCGGGATCGCCGCGCGCACGGCAGCGACGATTTTTCCGGTCGGCTTAACCACCCATTGCGCAAATGCGTGTTGCGGAAGCCCCGATGCCCAACTATCGAACAGCTGCACCGCATCTGCGCCCGCCCTTAATTGCCCGATTAGATGCTGCGCTACGCAATCCGACAGAATATCCACAAGTTCGAGGAACCCCGCAGGATCGCGATAGGCCCATAATTTCGCGGCTTTTTGTTCATCCCCGCCGCGGCCCGCTGCCAGATAGCTCGCCAACGTCCAAGGGCCGCCGGCAAAGCCCAACAGCGCGGTGGATTCATCCAAATGTCCTCTCGCGATCCTCAGCGCTTCGTACACGGGTTCAAATGCCTGCCGCCACGTTTCAGAGTTGCGCTCGAGACCAATTGCCGAAGAGGTCATGGATAGTTTTGGTCCTGAGCCATCCTCGAACTCGACCTTCACACCTAGTGCCGCAGGAACCATGAGAATATCGGAAAAAGTGATCGCCGCATCAAATCCGAACCGCCGGATTGGCTGCAGGGTAACCTCAGCCGCCAGTTCGGGCGTCGTACAAAGCTTCCAGAACGAGCCAGCCCTTGCTCTGCATTCGCGATACTCCGGCAAATAGCGGCCAGCTTGACGCATCATCCAAAGCGGTATGGGAACGAGAATCTTTCTGTCCAAGGTCTCGAGCAGCTTCTTAGTATTCTGCAAAACAAGACTCCTAGTTAAAGGATTCTGAAGATGATGTTTGCCCTGTGAATTGTGGACCAGTCGTCGGGTGTGTATTTTGTGTAGGATGGAATATTAATGGACTCAAGGGGTTCTAAGAATCTTCGGTTTCGGATCGTTTGTGCAGGAGTCAGGAAGTAGGGCCGATTTGATGCCCATAGAAACACATAAGCCGGCTGTAGGTCACGGTTATATCCAGGGTACGAAGCGTCAAGTGGATGGAATAGGAGCAAAACTGTGAGCGGGCTGTTTCACCTTCATCTCATTTCAGACGCAACGGGTGAGACACTGCATGCCGTCACCAAGGCCGCTCTTGCCCAATTCGACGGCGTAAATGTCCAGGAGCATTCTCACACGCTGGTGCGCAGCGAGCGCCAGCTGCTCCGCGCGGTGGATTATATCCGAGAACATCCAGGGCTTGTCCTGTTCACCTTGGTGAACCAGGAACTGCGCAGTGAGTTGATCAACCAGTGCGTCTTGATAACCGTCCCGTATTTCGACCTCATGGAAGGACCCGTGAGCCTGATGCAGCGCTTTTTCGGCGCGCGCGAAACGCATAGGCCAGGGGGACAGCATGAAATCGATCAACGCTATCTGCAGCGTATCGAGGCTCTGAACTACACAATCCAGCATGACGACGGACAGGCGTTGGACGATCTCGCACATGCGGAAGTGATCCTGGCGGGAGCCAGCCGAACATCCAAGACGCCGACTTGCGTGTATCTTGCCATTCGCGGCGTGCGCGCGGCGAATGTGCCTCTCGTTCTGGGAATGCCCGTGCCGCCCCAGCTGCTCGCTTACACCGGGCCGCTGGTTGTGGGTTTGTGGGCGTCGCCTGAGCGCCTCGTCCAGATTCGGCGCAATCGTCTGGCGACGATCGGCGAGCAGACGCTGACGGATTATACCGACCTGGAGAAAGTGCGCAGCGAGGTGATGACGACCCGGCGTCTCTATGAACAGCACGGGTGGTCCTCGATTGACGTCACACGGCGTTCGGTCGAAGAAACCGCCGCCACGATTCTGAACTTTTTGGCCGAGCGCCGGGACCGCCGGGCATGAACGCGCTGGTCTTGGCCTCCGCCAGCGCCGTGCGCGCCCGTCTTTTGCGGGACGCCGGCGTGTCCTTCGAGATCCATCCGGCAGGGATCGATGAAGGCGAGGTGAAGGCCTCCTTGCTGGCCGAGGAGCTGGACGCCGCCGCCATCGCCGATGCCTTGGCGGAGCTCAAGGCAGTGCGGGTATCGAGCGTGTATCCGGAAGCGTTGGTGCTTGGGTGCGATCAAACGCTCGCCTTTGAAGGGCGGCTAATCGATAAATCGGCAGATTTGATCGAAGCGCGGGCGCTCTTGCAGCAATTGCGGGGCAAGCCGCATAGCCTGCTCACAGCCTGCGTCCTGGCAAAGGGCGGCGTTGCCGTCTGGCGAAAACTCGAGCGTTGCAGACTATGGATGCGGCTGTTCAGCGACGCATTCCTGGATGAATATTTCCTAGCCGAAGGGGACAAACTGCTGGGCAGCGTAGGCTGCTACCATCTGGAGGGCAGAGGCATACAGCTTTTCGAACGCGTGGAAGGCGACTATTTTTCCGTGCTTGGCTTGCCGCTGATATCCCTGCTTGCGGCCTTGCGCGATCATGGGATGATTGGACGATGAGCATGACAGGTTCGGCAAAACTGGCAGGCGTTGTCGGCTGGCCCATTGCACATTCCTTGTCGCCTAGGCTGCACGGTTATTGGGTCGAGGAATACCGGATCGATGCGGCTTATGTGCCACTGGCCGTGCGCCGAGAGGATTTTGCCGCCGTGATCGACGGATTGCGGCTCGCGGGATTTCAAGGGGTCAATGTCACCGTGCCGCACAAAGAGGCGGCGTTCGCGCTGGCGAGCCGCTGCGATGCCGCGGCTGGAATCGCAGGCGCGGCGAATCTCCTGCTTTTCGGAAAGAACGGCATCGCGGCCTGCAACACCGATGGAGCGGGGTTTACCGCTGTTTTGATCGAGGGTCTTGGCGACGGCATCGTCAAGGGCCGTCCGGCCGCGATCTGGGGAGCCGGAGGAATGGCGCGCGCCGCAGTTTGCGCGTTGTCGGATTTGGGGGCATCGGAAATTCGGATTCTGAGCCGCGACAAGGCGCGCGCCGCGAACCTGGCCGCTGCGCTGGCTTGCAGAACGGCGGCAAAACTCGTGTGCATGGGTTTTGAAGACTGGGACCAGGCCGGCAAAGATGCGAGCCTTCTTGTCAATGCCACCAGCGCCGGACTGAAAGGCGCGGCCTCCCTCGATCTGCCGCTCGACGTCCTGCCCGCGGACGCCGCCGTGTTCGATGCCGTCTACAATCCGCTGGAAACCCCGCTTTTGGCCCGCGCCAAGGCGCGCGGTCTGCGTACCGTCGACGGGTTGGGCATGCTGATGCATCAGGCAGTGCCGTCTTTTGCCGCCTTCTTCGGCATCGAGCCGAAGATCACGGCGGCGCTCAGGGACGCCATGGAGGAAGCCTTGCGCCATGGCCATTGAACGCCCGTTTCTCGTCGGCCTGACCGGCTCGATCGGCATGGGCAAGAGCGAGACGGCGAAAATGTTCGCCAAGCTTGGCTTGCCGGTTTACGACGCCGACGCGGCCGTGCATGCGCTCTACGAACCGGGCGGCGCGGCGGCGGCCAAGATTGCCGAAGCCTTTCCGGGCTGCGTCACGGACAGCCGGGTCGACCGCGCCGAACTGGCGCGTCGAGTGGGCGGCGACGCCGCCGCCTTCGCCAAGCTGGAGGCTATTGTCCATCCCTTGGTGGCAAGCGCCCAGCGCGCCTTCGTCGACGAAGCGGCGTCCAAAGGAGCGCAGTTCGTCGTTCTGGATATTCCGCTTCTGTTCGAGACCGGCGGGGACGCGCGCATGGACGCCGTCGTGGTTGTGTCTGCACCGCAGGAAGTGCAGCGCGCGCGGGTCCTGTCACGCGACGGGATGACCCATGACAGACTGGAGGCTATTCTTGCCCGCCAGACGCCCGACGCGGAAAAGCGTGCAAAAGCCCATTTCGTGGTTGAAACCGACAAAGGCCTCGATCACGCTTTCGAGCAGGTGAAAAAAATCGTGGCGGAGCTTGGCAAGCGCCGCGCCCAACAAAAGGCCCGCGAAACTGCAAAACATTCGTGAAATCGTCCTCGATACCGAGACCACCGGGCTCGATCCGTCCGACGGACATCGCATCGTCGAAATCGGCTGTGTCGAACTGATCGATCACTTTCCCACCGGGCGCACGTTTCAGTGCTATCTCAATCCCGAGCGCGAGGTGCCGCCGGAAGCGGAACGCGTGCATGGGATAACCAGCGCGTTTCTCGCCGACAAACCGCGCTTCGCGGCGGTTGCCGAAGCGTTCCTGGAATTCCTGGGCGATGCGCCGCTCGTCATCCACAATGCGAGCTTCGATTTGAAGTTCGTCAACACCGAGCTGGAGAGGATCTCCCGAAATCCCATCCCCGCGTCGCGCGCCATCGATACGATCGACATGGCGAAAAGCAAGCTGCCCGGCGCACGCTATTCGCTCGACGAATTGTGCAAGCGCTTCGGGATCGATCTATCGGCGCGCGAGAAGCACGGCGCCCTGCTCGACGCGGAGTTGACGGCCCAAGTCTATCTCGAACTGATCGGAGGACGCCAAAAGCGACTGTCGCTGGCGCCGGCCGATGAAGCGGCTAGCGCCGCGGTCGAAGACAACCGTTCGGCGCGCAGCAGGCCGCGGCCTCTGCCGTCGCGCCTGACGACGCAGGACGAGCGCGCTCATGCCGACTTCGTGGCGCGCGAACTCGGCGAAGGCGCGGTTTGGAACTGGCGTTGAAACCGGATCGGCTTCAGGCGTCCAACTGACCGGGATTGCCCGCTTGCATCTGCTGCATTTCCATGGCCTTGGCGCGGTAAAGCGCCGCGAAGTCGATCGGTTCGATCATCAGCGGCGGCATGCCTCCGTCGCGCACCATGTCAGCGACGATACGCCGCGCGAACGGGAAAAGAATATGCGGGGCTTCGATCAGAAGGACCTGATTGCGGATTTCGTCGGGAATGTTTTGCAGGTGGAACAAGCCGGCATAAACCAATTCGAGCAGGAAGGCCGGCTTATCGTCGACCTTAGCCGAGACGCGCAGCTTCAGTTCGACCTCGTAATGCTCGCGCTCGATCTGTCGGGCCTGCAGGTCCACGCTCAGCTCGATCTGGGGGCGAGCGGCCAAGTTGCCCGGGGCGCTCGGGTTCTCGAATGAAAGATCCTTAACGTATTGGCCGATGACCTGGACGCGGCCGCTTTGTGCATCCATCCCGTTTTCGCTGCCCGTTTCCGGTGCCGCTCCTTCGCCGCTCATAGTAAACCTTTGGAAAACCGCCCGGGGGCGCTAGCACGGAACGCGCGTTCATGACAAGCAAGCCGCCCGCCGCGCTCACGCCAACCGTGTTCGGAGTATCATTTTTGCCAGGATGGTAGCTGGACCCTTCGGGCCTCTGGCGTTAGGGTGGCCCTTCCCGCGCGCCGCGAAGCCGCGGAGAAGGCACCCTACATGGCGAATTCTCAATTGCTCGATATTTTTCTCATCGCATTGGTGGCGGGCGTCCTCCTTTTCCGTCTTTACACGGTCTTGGGGCGCCGGACGGGTCACGAACGGCCGCCGCAGGATAATTACCGGCTATCTGGGAACCCCCCGGCGCGAACCGGCGAAGATGACACCGTCGTCGGGGAAGGGCGAAGCGTCGCGCGCCCGGCCTTGTCCGAGAGGCCGACCGATCCGGTAGCCGCAGCTCTCCTGGATATCCAGCTGGCCGACCGCAGTTTCGACAAGGACCATTTCGTGACGGGCGCTCGCGCCGCCTACGAGATGATCGTAACCGGGTTTGCGAACAACGATCGCGCCGGCCTGCGCCCATTGCTCAGCGAGGAGGTCTATGCCGCTTTCGAGGGAGCGATGCGTGGGCGCGAGGAGCGTGGCGAAAAGGTGACATATACCTTCGTAGGCTTCAAAGAGGTGAAGATCGTCTCCGCGGCGCTCAAAGGTCGCTTGGCCGAGATCACGCTGTCGTTCGATGCGCAGTTTATTTCCGCCACCTCGGATGCGCACGGAGCGTTGATCGAAGGCGACACCAAGACAGTTCGCGACGTCAACGATATCTGGACCTTCTCGCACGATGTCCGGGCGCGCGATCCCAATTGGACGCTGGTGGCGACGTCCGGCGAACACGCCTGAAGCGTCCGTGACCGGGCGATTTCGACTTTTCGCAGCGTTTTTTCTAGGCTTTCTGGGGCTTGCTTTTGCTATCGGCTGGTTTTGGTGGGCCTTGCGGCCGGCTGTGCCCGGCCCTCTGCGCCTGACCAAAACGTCCTTCGCCGCATTACCCGGCTGGCGGCAGAACGATCCTCGCGCGGCGCTTTCGGCCTTTGTGCGATCCTGCGCCGCGATGGCGCGGCAAGACGCGTCTGCAGCGATGGGTTATGCGGGAAAGAGTGCGGACTGGCGCGTCCCGTGCCGCGCGGCGCAAGCGACAAAGCCGGCCGACGCGCGGGCATTTTTCGAGCGCTGGTTCATGCCGTTCCAGATTAGCGCTGGCGAGGTGAAAGACGGCGCGTTCACCGGCTATTACGAACCGGAACTGTTTGCCAGCCGCACACGGCATGGCGTTTTCCAAACGCCCGTCTATGGAATGCCCGACGATCTGGTGAGTGTCGATTTGGGTACGTTCCGTCCAAAACTGCGCGGCGAGCACATCGCCGGCAGGGTGGAAGCAGGCCGCCTCGTTCCCTATGCCACCCGCGCCCAGATCGACGCCAAAGGCCTGCCCCGAGCGTGCATTCTGTTTTATGCCGACGATCCCGTTGCCGTTTTTTTCCTGCACATCCAAGGCTCCGGCCGCGTGCGTTTCGATGACGGACGTCAGGAACGCGTGAATTATGCGGCGCAAAACGGACAAAACTACACCGCCATCGGGCAAACGCTGAAACTGCGCGGCGCGCTGAGCCCCGCAAACATCTCCATGCAAAGCATAGAAGCATGGCTGCGCGCCAATCCGTCGGCGGCGCGCCAAGTGATGGAAACCGACGCGTCTTATGTTTTCTTCAAGCAAGAACCGATCGGCGATCCGGCGCTTGGTGCGCAAGGGGCCGAAGGCGTGGCGTTGACACCGGGTGCGAGCCTGGCCGTCGACGCGCGGCTGCACGCCTTGGGCGTGCCGTTCTTCGTCTCGACCACGCGACCGGACGCCAAACCTTTGCAGGCTCTTTTCGTAGCTCAGGATATCGGCGGGGCCATCCGCGGCCCCGTCCGCGGCGACATTTTCTTCGGCTTCGGCGGAAATGCGCAGGCGCTGGCCGGCGCGATGAACCAAATGGGCCGTCTTTACGCGCTGTTGCCCAAGTCCGTGGCGGCGCACCTTGCCGATAGAACCGATTATCCCGCGAGCACGCCATGACGCGGCGCCGTACGACTGACGAGGAACGAGAACTTTTTCGCGCCGTTCTGTCGGGAAGGGCGCTGCACCAGAAACCGCGGCCGCAGCCCAAAACCGCTCGCACCAAACCGGCGGATAAGAAAGCGCCCGCGACGCTTGCGCCCAGCGGCTTGGACGGGAGCACCGGCGAACGCTTAAGGCGCGGGATGATCGCTCCGGATTCCAAACTCGACCTGCACGGGCTGACCGAGAATGCGGCGCATCGCGCGCTTTCATCTTTTCTTCAAACGGCGCACAGGCGCGGCGACAGGCTGGTTCTCGTCGTCACGGGGAAGGGCGCTCGCAGCTGCGAGGGACCGTTCGATCTGGAACTTGCCGGACGTTCGCGCGGCGTGCTCAAGACGATGGTGCCGCGCTGGCTCGGCGAACCGCAATTTGCACGCCTGATCGCCGATCTGCGCGGCGCCCACCGCCGTCACGGCGGGGACGGCGCGCTGTACGTCTATCTTCGAAAAATCAAGGACTGAAGCTCAGAGCAAAACGGCGCCGGCGGCGAGAACCTCGAGCGAGGTTTCCGGCCGCGCACCGTAATGGGAGATGATTTCTCCGGCGGCCAGCGCGCCCAGCTGTCCGCAAACGCCAAGGTCTTTTCCACGCACCAGCCCATATAGAAATCCGGCCGCGAACTGATCCCCGGCGCCGGTGGTATCGATCACGCGCGCGACCGGCGCGGCGTCGATGACGTGAACTTCGCGGCCGCGCGCCACGACGCAGCCCTTTTCCGAGCGTGTCAGTGCCGCGATTCCGCCCCATCGTTCCACATGCTGCAGCACGTCGTCGAAGGTTTCGGCCTCGAACAGCGCCTTGGCTTCGTCCTCGTTGGCGAACAGGATGTCGAGATCGCTTCCGACAAGCTCGAGAAATTCCTCGCGATAGCGCCCGACGCAGAACGGATCGGAAAGCGTGAAGGCGACTTTCGTTCCCGATTCCTTTGCGGCCGCTATGGCCTTGCGCGAGGCCGCTTTGGAGGACTGCGAGTCCCATAAATAGCCTTCGATATAGAGGACGCCCGCGGCGGCGATGTCGGCTTTCTTGATGTCGGTCGGGGAAAGCTCGCGGCTGGCGCCCAAATGGGTGTTCATGCTGCGCTGACCGTCCGGCGCCACGGCGATCAGGCAAGAAGCCGTCGGAGGGCCGTCGCCGGCGGGAGCGGTGGCATAATGGACGCCGATATCCTTCAGACTGGCGGCAAAGGATTCGCCCAGCCGGTCGGCCCTTACTTTGCCGATGAACATTCCGCGTGCGCCCAGCGAGGCCAGCCCCGCCATGGTGTTGGCCGCCGATCCGCCGGCGACCTCGCGACGCTCCGAAAACGCGTTGTAAAGCTGATTGGCGCGATATTCGTCGATCAGGGTCATGACGCCCTTGGCGATCTTGTGGGTTAGCAAGAATTCATCGTCGACCGGGGCAATGACGTCGACAATGGCGTTGCCCATTGCGACGACATCAAAATCGCGTGCCATATCTTTCCCATTCTGCCGGAATTGTGCCTATAAATGCCCCCTTAAAGGACGCCAGCCATGTTCGCAAGTCTGCGCAAGGCCGCTAACTTCCTGTTCGACCGGACGTTGTCCGGCGTGGTGTTGCGGTCGCTGCTGCTGATTATCGTCTTATACGTCGTGCTGTTTGCGGCTGTGCTCTATGGCGTCCATCAGCTGCCGACGCTCGGCGCGCCTTGGGTAAATAAGCTGCTCGATCTGGTCGCTCCGGTGCTGATGATTCTGCTGCCGTTCGTCCTAGGCGCGCCCGTCGCAGCGTTCTTCGCGTCGCTGTTTCTGGAGGGGATCGCAAAGAAAGTCGAGGCGCGATATTACCCCGCCGATCCCAAAGCCTCGGGCGCATCGCTTGGCGCCAGCTTGTTCGTAGGCCTGCGTCTCGCCGTCCTGGTTCTGTTGGTCGATCTGGCGCTATTGCCCGCCGACGTCGCCGTGCCGGGCGTGGCGGAAATTGCTACGATCCTGGCCAACGGTTGGCTTTTGGGACGCGAGTATTTCGAGTTGGCAGCGCTGCGCCATCTCTCGCGTAGCGCGGCGGACGCGTTGCGGCGGCGTCATTGGGGCGGAATTTTCGCGGGCGGCGTGATCATTTCGGTTCTCACGGTTGTGCCCGTCGCCGATCTGATAGCGCCTTTATTCGGCGCCGCGTTCATGGTTCACATGTTCAAGCTCTATTGGCATGAGGAGCGTCCCGTATGACCCGCGCCGTTCTGGTTCTTTGTCTTTGTGCCATGCTTTCGGCTTGCGCGAACCGGCCGACTGCGCCGACCGTGCCGACAGTGCCGCTGCCGCCACCTCCTCCTTCAGGCGAACCGGCCGGCTTGTTCGGGCTGTCGGCGCACGATCTGCGCGGAACCTTCGGGGAGCCCGCCTTTATCCGCAAAGAGAACGGCGCCGAAATGTGGCGTTACGACGGAGCGAACTGCCACGCCTTTTTCTTTCTTTATCCGCAAGGCGATGCCCAACTCGTTCGTCACGTCGAAACCGTTCCGCAGGGAGCAAAAACGGCGGCCGACGCTAATTGCCTGGCCGTTTTGCGCGCCCGCCCGCCGGCTTCCTGACCGTATCCGGCGTCTTATCGGCGAACCGGCAAAGATCGCGCACGACGCAGCCGGGGCATTTCGGTGCGCGCGCGACGCACACATAGCGCCCGTGCAGGATCAGCCAGTGATGGGCATGCAGCAGATAGGCGTCCGGAACGATGCACACCAAGGCATCTTCCACATCGCGCGGCGTCTTGCCGGGCGCCAGACCGGTGCGATTGGCAACGCGAAAGATATGGGTGTCGACGGCGATCGTCTTTTCTCCGAAAGCGACGTTGAGAACGACGTTGGCGGTCTTGCGTCCGACGCCGGGCAGGCTTTCCAGCGCCTCGCGGTCGCGCGGTACGGCGCCGCCACGCCATTCGAGGAGGATTTTCGACAAGGCGATGACATTCTTGGCCTTGTTTCGGTATAGACCGATGGTCTTGATGTGGCCGATGAGCCCGGCCTCTCCCAATGCGAGCATTTTTGCCGGCGTGTCGGCAATCTTGAACAAGCTCTCCGTTGCCTTGTTGACGCCTTTATCGGTCGCCTGCGCGGAAAGCACGACGGCGATCAGCAGCGTGTAGGCGTTGACGTAGGAAAGCTCCGTCTTGGGTTCTGGATTGGCCTTTTTAAGCCGCGCGAAGAAGCTTTCGACGTCCGATTTCGAAAAAAGGCGGGCCATGGAAATTCCAAAAGGACAGGGCGAACGCGCCGAGTATGACCGCAAATCCCGGCTTATCCAACGGCTTGCTCGCCCGGATCGTTGCGTCCATCCTCCGGCATGCACGAGAAACGCAATAAAGCAAAATCCGCAAGAATCGGGTCGCGGAGGAGGGCACATCTGGGCCATGCTGGCCTCATGAGCGAGATCGTGCACCCGCAGGAAGACACGGCCGAATGGCGGCGGATGGGCCGCGCCATCCTTTATTTAAGCGAGCATTATCTCGATCAGCCGCGGCTCGAAGACGCGGCGACGGCCGCGGGCCTTTCGCCGTTCCACTTCCAGCGCGTGTTCACACGCTACGTCGGCGTCAGCCCGAAAGCATTCGTCGGACATTTGACGCTCGGCCACGCCAAGAACGAGTTGGCGCAAGGGGCGAGCGTTCTGAACGCGGCGCTCGACGCCGGATTGTCGGGACCGTCCCGCTTACACGATCTGTGTCTCAAAATCGAAGCGATGACGCCGGGCGATTACGCCAAAGGCGGCCGCGACGTGACGATCGATTACGGTTTTCATGCCTGTCCGTTCGGAACCGTGCTGGTGATGACGACGGATAAAGGCGTCTGCGGGCTTGGTTTCGCCGACGAAGGCGAGGAAGAAAATCTGCTCGCCGACCTCAAGGCGCGATGGCCCAAGGCGGATTACGGCGAGAACGCCGAGCGTACCGCAAAAATCGCGACGCGGATTTTCGATCCGCAGCGGCCAAGCGAAAGCGTCCTGCCGCTTCATCTGATGGGCACGCCGTGGCAGCTGAAGGTTTGGGAAGCTCTCCTGGCGATCCCGCGCGGCAAACTCGTTACCTATCGAACGATTGCGGAAAAAATCGAAAGCCCGAAGGCCTGCCGCGCCGTGGGCGCCGCCGTCGGGCGTAATCCGATTTCCTGGCTGATCCCCTGCCACCGTGTGCTGGGCGGCAATGGCGCGCTTACCGGTTATCACTGGGGCGTCGCGCGCAAGCGCGCCATGCTGGCGGTGGAGTACGCGGCGGAGGATCAGTCCGAAAGGTCCAGCACGTCCGCCATCGTGTAAAGGCCGGGCTTCCTGCCTTGGCCCCAAAGGGCCGCCGCGACCGCACCGCGCGCGAAGATCGCGCGGTCTTCGGCAATGTGGGATAGCACGACGCGTTCGCCCGCACCCGCCAAAATCACTTCGTGTTCGCCCACCACCGTGCCGCCGCGCAGGCTGGCGAAGCCGATGGCGCCTTGTGGGCGCGGCCCGGTATGGCCGTCGCGCGCGCGGATGGCGTGATCGCCCAGCGCGATGCCGCGCCCGTCCGCTGCGGCTTCGCCCAGCAGCAGGGCGGTGCCCGAAGGCGCGTCGACCTTTTTGCCATGATGCATCTCCACGATTTCGATATCGAAATCGGGAAGCGCTTTGGCCGCTCGCTTCACCAAGGCGGCAAGCAGCGTCACGCCCAGACTCATGTTGCCGGATTTCACGATCGCGGTATGACGGGCCGCCTCGCGGATCTTGGCGTCATCGTCCGGCGAACAGCCCGTCGTGCCTATGACGTGAACGACTCCTGCATCCGCGGCCAATTTCGCCAGCTCCACCGAAACCTTGGGTATCGTAAAATCGACGAGCGCGCCGGCCCTGGCGAGAAGCGAGAAAGCATCGTCGACCAGCGTGACGCCCAAAGGCTTGAGACCGGCGAGGCTGCCCGCATCCAGCCCGAGATCGGGATGGGCTTTGGCCTCCAGAGCGCCCGACAGGACACAGCCCTTGGTTTCGGCAATGACGCGGATAAGGGCCCGGCCCATGCGGCCAGAGGCTCCGGCTACGACGATTCGGATATCGCTCATGGAACTATCCTAGCGCGCTATGCGTCATCGCGCATCCTCACGCCTTGGTGTCGACGCCGTTACCGGCGTCGTTTTCCTTGCGCGCCACCGTGACCATGGCCGGACGCAACAGCCGGTCGCCGATCATGTAGCCCGTCTGCACGACGTTGATGATCGTGCCGGGCGATTTTCCCTCGCCGGAAACTTCGGCGATGGCCTGATGCAGATTAGGATCGAACTTGGCGTCCGTCGTATCGATGATTTTCACGCCGTACCGCTCCAGGGTGGCGAGCAGCTGGCGTTCCGTGGCCTCCACGCCGTCGATCACGCCCTTGACCTGGGGATCGGCGGCCTCGCGCAGTTCCGGCGGGCAAGCAGCGAGCGCGCGCCCGAAATTGTCGGCGATCTGCAGCATGTCGCGTGCGAAACTGGTGATGGAGTATTGCGAAATCTCCCGCTTCTCGCGTTCGGTGCGGCGGCGGACGTTCTCGGTTTCGGCCAAGGCGCGCAGCAAGCGGTCGCGCATGTCGGCGAGTTGCGCCTCCATCTCGGTCTGCTGATCCGACGGCGGATTCTCGGCGGAAGGCTGTTCGTTTTCGTCGACCATGATGCGTCCCTGAAATCCTTATCCGAGCAAACGCCCGATCACTTTTGCCGTGTAATCGACCATCGGAATGATGCGTCCGTAATTGAGCCGCGTGGGTCCCAAAACCCCGATCACGCCAACGATTTTTCCTTGGGCGTTGGCATAGGGCGCGGCGACGATCGAGGAGCCGGACAGACTGAACAGCCGGTTCTCCGAGCCGATGAAGATACGCACGCCGTCCCCGTCCTTCGCCAGCTCGAGCAGACGGATCAGATCGTTCTTTTGTTCGATGTCGTCGAACAGGGTGCGGACACGCTCCAGATCGCCTTGCGCTTCCAGGCTCTCGAGCAGATGCGACGTGCCGCGCACGATCAGCACCTTCTCTTCGCTATCGGCGTGCGTGGCCAGCGTCGCCAGCCCCTCGGCAACGATCTTGGCGGTCAGAACGTCGAGCTCGGCGCGTTGACTTTCGAGATCGGCCAGGATCTCCGTGCGGGCCACATCCAGCGTGCGTCCGCGCAGCCGCGCATTCATATAGTTCGAAGCTTCGGACAGCGCCGAGGCCGGCAGGCCGATCGGCGCGTCGATCAACCTGTTTTCGACCTGACCGTCTTCCGCGACCATGACGACCAGGGCTTTCCCGGGAGCGATGCTGACGAATTCCACATGCTTGAGCACCGCATCCTGTTTGGCGGCCACGACCATGCCAGCGCAGCGCGAAAGGCCCGACAACAGCGTCGTCGCCTGGGTCAACATGTCTTCCACGCCGTTCCCGCTACCGGCCATGCGCGCTTCGATCGCCGCACGTTCGCTCGGCGCCAGCTCGCCGATCTGCAGCAGACCGTCCACGAACAGTCTCAGGCCCTTCTCGGTCGGAACGCGCCCCGCGCTGGTGTGCGGCGCGTAAAGCAGCCCCATGCCCTCCAGATCCGCCATGACATTGCGGATCGAGGCAGGCGACAGCGCGATGGGCAGAAGCTGGGATAGCGTGCGCGACCCGACGGGCTCCCCGGACGTCAGGAACGCCTCCACCAGGCGGCGGAAGACTTCGCGCTGCCTGTCGGCCAGGATCGCGGCGTTAGCCCTGGAAGGAGTCATACCCAAGTCTTTGAACCGGTTGTAAAATCCAAAAAGCGCCTAGCCCTGGTTTGCACAGCAACGGCTGAAGCCGCTAGGTAAAGGCGGATGCCTCAAACTGCAAGGGAAACCCTATGCGCAATCCTGAGCGCGCCCTCGACCAGATGCGCAGTGTGAGCCTGGAACCAGGCTTCGCCAAGCATGCCGAGGGTTCCTGCCTGGTCAAATTCGGCGACACCCATGTGCTGGTGACCGCAAGCCTGGAGGAAACCGCCCCGTCCTTCCTGCGCGGTTCGGGCAAGGGCTGGGTCACGGCGGAGTACGGCATGTTGCCGCGCTCCACGCACGAACGCATGCGGCGCGAAGCTGCCGTCGGCAAACAATCCGGCCGGACCCAGGAGATTCAACGGCTGATCGGGCGTTCGCTCAGGGCGGTCGTCGATCTCACGGCGCTCGGCGAACGCCAGATCACGATCGATTGCGACGTGCTGCAAGCGGACGGCGGCACGCGTACCGCTTCCATCACCGGAGGCTTTGTGGCGCTCGCGGGCTGCATCGCCTTCATGAAAAAAACCGGGATGGTTACCAAGCCGGCGATCAAGGATCATGTCGCGGCCGTTTCCTGCGGGATCGTGAAGAGCCAGGCCATGCTCGATCTCGATTATGCCGAGGATTCCACGGCCGAGACGGACGCCAATTTCGTCGTCACCGGCGCGGGCGGCCTGGTCGAGGTCCAGGGCACGGCGGAAGGCGCGCCGTTCAACGACGAACAGTTCGCCCAGCTGCTCGGCTTTGCGCGCAAAGGCATCGCCGAACTTGTCGTGCTGCAGAAAGCGGCGCTTGGCCAATGAAGCTTCAGCGCGGTTCCACGCTTCTCGTCGCCAGCCACAATCAAGGCAAGGTACGCGAAATCGCCGAATTGCTGTCGCCCTACGAACTCTTGGTGCGCGGGGCCGCGGAATTGGGTCTTGCGGAGCCGGAAGAAACCGGGACGACATTCGGCGAGAACGCGCTTCTGAAAGCACACGCCGCGGCCGCGGCGGGCGGTCTTACGGCCTTGGCTGACGATTCGGGGCTGAGCGTTACGGCGTTGGACGGCGCGCCCGGACTCTATTCCGCGCGCTGGGCCGGGCCGGACAAGGATTTTGCCGTCGCCATGGCGCGCGTCGAACGCGAATTGAAAGCGAAAGATACCCACGACGCCTCCGCGAAGTTCGTCTGTGCCCTGGCGCTCGCGGCGCCGTCCGGCGAAACGGAAATCTTCGAAGGCGAAATACACGGACATCTTGTCTTCCCGCCGCGCGGCAAGAACGGTTTCGGCTACGATCCCATCTTCGTCGCCGACGGCATGAACGAGACCTTCGGCGAAATCGATCCGGCGCTAAAACACGCCATCAGCCATCGCGCTCGCGCGTTCGAGACGTTCGCGCGCGCCGTTCTTTCGCCGTGAGCGGGTTCGGCCTTTATGTACACTGGCCGTTTTGCGCGGCGAAGTGTCCTTATTGCGACTTCAATTCCCATGTGCGCACCAGCATCGACGAAGACGGTTGGGCGCACGCGATTTTGCGCGAAATGTCCCACGTCGCCGAATTGCAGGGCGCCGACCGTCCGGTTTTGGGTACCATCTTCTTCGGCGGCGGCACGCCGTCCTTGATGAGCGCGCGCTCTATCGCGCGCATCATCGATGCGGCGTTGCGGCTGTGGCCCAGCGCCAACGACGTGGAAATCACTTTGGAAGCCAATCCGGCGAGCGCGGAGGCAGCTCGCTTCGCCGATTATGCCAAAGCCGGCGTCAACCGGCTTTCCTTGGGCGTCCAAGCCCTGAACGATGCGGATTTAAGGTTTCTGGGTCGCCTGCATGACGTCGCCGAGGCCAAAGCGGCGCTGGCGCTGGCCATGCGGACATTCGGGCGCGTTTCGCTCGATCTCATCTATGCGCGCCCTGGTCAAAGCCTGGAGGCCTGGCGCAACGAACTCGGCGAGGCCCTATCGTTCGGCACGGAACATCTTTCGCTTTATCAACTCACCATCGAACCGGAAACACCGTTTGCAACGATGTTCAAGCGAGGCGCCTTACACCTGCCCGAGGAAGATCTGGCCGCATCCTTCTATGAAATAACGCAGGAACTGACGGCGCGCGCCGGGGTTCCGGCTTACGAGGTTTCAAATCATGCCCGTCCGGGCTGCGAGTCGCGGCACAACCTACTTTACTGGCGCTATGGGGCTTATGCGGGTGTCGGACCCGGCGCGCATGGCAGGCTCGAGCTGAGCGGCAAGCGCATCGCCACGGTTTGCGAACGTCTGCCGGAACGCTGGCGCGAGAGGGTAGCGCGCAACGGCCACGGCTTCACGGACATCAGCGAGATCGACAAGCGCTCCGGCGCGCGCGAGCATCTGCTGATGAATCTGCGCCTGAGCGAGGGACTCAATCTTAAGGCTTATCGCACGCGCTGGGGCTCGGCGCCTGCGGCGGAACGCATCGCGGCGCTTGCGGCCGACGGGTTTCTCAAGCTTGAAGCCGATAAACTTTCGGCGACGCCGCGCGGCATGCTGGTGCTCAATCGCGTGATCGCAGAACTGGCCGATTAAGAGACCTTTTGAATAATCCCCACGGCCGCGACGCTGCTGGTTTTGTCCGTTTCCGGCAGAAGCCGCGCGCAGCGCGATGCGGGAACATCGGGCAAGCGCGGCAACGAACCGGGCGGGCAAAACCGGCGCGTCCAGGAGGGTTTCGGCGAAAATCGCCGGCTGGTTCGTCGAAGCGCTCAACCGTATTACCCGATACGCTCTTCGCGCTTCTCCTGCCATCCGGGCGATTTTCGCACGAAACGCGGCTCGCGCGGATTATTCAAAAGGTCTCTAAGATCCGCTTGCCTGGAACGTCATCGGCGCAGGGCTGACGACCGTAAAGCCGCCCGGATCGACGGCCAGCACGGCAAGGCCGCGTTCGATCGACCCGTCCGCGTGGAAACGGAAGATGCCGTTGACGCCGGAAAAGCCGTTGGGATCGGTCAGCGCGGCCAATGTGAAGCGGTGATAAGCAGCGCCGGGCGCTAGCAGCGCTACCAGCGATACCGCGTCATAAGCCAGGGAGGCCAGTTGAGGCGGCTCCGCGCCAAAGGTCTGGCGGTATTTTTCGTTGAAGGCATCGTCGGAGCTGGGCTGCGGCGCCGCGAACCAGCCGCCGGACAGAAGCGGCTCTTTGACTGTGGCGGGATCGTACCACAGCCCCGTACCCAGAAGCTTCACTTTGGTGTTGTCGACGCCGTCATAGGCGAGCGTGGGGGCAATGCCGCGCAACAGCGAGCCGCCCTGGGCTATGAAGATTGTATCGCAACCGGATTTGGCCACGGCGGCCGCGGGGTCCATGACCGCTCCCGCGCTGGGGTTGAACCGTTCCACGTCGCTGATCGTGGCGCCCGCGGCGGTGACGGCTTGGCGGAAGCTCTGTTCCACGACGTCGCCATAAGGCGTCTGCGGGATCATGGCGGCAAAATTCTTGTGACCTTGGCTCGCGGCATAGGCGATGATCCGCGTGACCTCGCTCTGGGGCTGGAAGCTCAAGAGATAGACGCCATTGCCCGCCACGCTGCGATCGGTCGAGAAGGCGAGCACCGGAACGCCGTGGTCGCGGGCGAGCGGAGCGATAGCGTTCACCGAGGCGGAAAAGACCGGCCCGAGGATGATCTCCGCGCCCTGGTCGAGCAGCTTTTGCGCCGCCGCGGCGGCGTCCGCCGGCGATCCCGTGTCATCGGCCGTCATCAGCAGAACGTCGTGGTTGCCGGAATCGTAAAGGGCGAGTTCGGCGGCCTTCATCATGGCATTGGCCAGGGCACGGACGTTCGCCGAGGAATCCGAGAAAGGTAGAATGATACCGACGCGCACCGGGGTTTTTTCTTGCGCCAGATTAGGCAGCTTGAAGAAATCCGGCTGATCGGCTGCAAGCTGATGCGGGGCAGGGGGCTGGACCGCGACCGGCGGCGCCGGGGGAGGGGTCGGGGTCGTCGTGCAGGCGCCAAGCGTGACTACCGCGACGGCGCAAGCAATGGCACAAAGGCGGCGGAAGCGGGATGACGCGGCAGGCACAGACATGGAACACTCCTTTGCGCGGTGAGCCTAAGCACTCCCAGGCCCGGCGTAAATCCGGCGCAAGCGAACTGGCGGCAGGGCTTTACGTCACCGCCACCCCCATCGGCAATGCGCGCGATGTCACTTTGCGCGCGCTCGATGTGCTGGAAGACGCGGACCTGATCGCGGCCGAGGATACCCGCGTCACCGCCAAACTCTTGGCAATCTTTGGAATTGCGAAGCCGTTGACGGCCTATAACGACCACAATGCCTCGCGCGAGCGCCCCAGGCTGTTGGCTCGGCTGAAGGACGGCGCCCGCGTGGCCCTGGTCAGCGATGCCGGCACTCCTTTGGTTTCCGATCCGGGTTACAAGCTGGTGCGCGAGGCGTTGGCCGCGGGGATACCGGTCCACGCCATCCCCGGCGCCTCGGCGCCGCTGGCCGCACTGGCCCTGGCGGGATTGCCGACGGATCGGTTTTTCTTCGCCGGCTTTTTGTCGGCCAAGCAAGGCGAGCGGCGCCACAGCCTTCAAGGGCTGAAAACCATTCGCGCCTCGCTGATTTTCTTCGAAGCGCCCCAGCGCTTGGGCGAAAGCCTCAAGGACATGGCCGAAATCCTGGGTCCCCGCCCGGCCGCCGTGGCGCGCGAGCTGACCAAACTGCACGAAGAGGTACGCCGCGGCGATCTGGCAAGCTTGGCGCAAGCCTATGTCGACGCGCCGCCGAGGGGCGAGATCACATTGGTGGTAGGGCCCGCCGAGGAAGCCGAGACCGATTTTTCGCGTGTGGATTCGGCGCTTGACAAGGCGCTTGCCTTCATGCCGGTGCGCGCGGCCGTCGATCTGGTGGCCGAAATGCTGCAAGCCCCGCGCCGCGAAGTCTACACGCGCGCCCTTGCCAGGAAGAACGATGGGCAAGACGGGACGGTTTGAGGCTCGCAAGCAAGCCGAGAAGCGCGGCCGGCAAGGCGAAGCGCTGGCGGCGTTGCTCTTGCGCTGCAAGGGCTACCGCATCCTGGACAGACGCGTGCGCACCCGCGCCGGCGAGATCGATCTTGTGGCCAAAAGCCCGTCGGGCGTCGTCTGCTTCGTGGAAGTCAAGACGCGGCCGCAAGACGCCATCGCCGCCGAATCGGTAGGCCTACGTCAGCGCACCCGTATCGTGCGCGCGGCCGAACTTTATTTGGCTGGGCGTCATGCCGCGAAAGGTGTGCGCTTCGACGTCGTGACCGTGGTTCCGGGCCGCTTCCCCCGCCATCTGCGCGACGCCTGGGGAGCGGATGCGCTTTGATCGGGCCTTGTAGAACCAGAGCGCAATCCGGCAAAGTGGGAACCGGTTTGCCGTACGATTGCGCGACAAACCAAGAAATTCATAACCTGATTCAGTTTCATCAAATCGGATCAGGCTATAAGCCGGAACGGCGATCTATACTTCGATGACCGCACGCCCCAGGAAGGCCGCATGAGTCTGACCGTCGCAATCCAGATGGACCCGATCGAGAACATCAAGATCGATGCCGATTCGACCTTCGCCTTGGCGCTGGAAGCCCAGGCGCGCGGCCATGCGCTGCTGTACTACCGGCCGCACGACCTCACCTTCCGCGAAGGCAAAGTCACGGCGCGCGCCCGTCCGCTCCGGGTACGCGCGGTCAAGGGCGATCATTTCACGCTGGGCGAACCGTCCGTGTACGATCTTTCCTCGGTCGATCTCGTGCTTCTGCGCCAGGATCCGCCCTTCGACATGGCGTACATCACCACCACGCATATCCTGGAACGGCTGTTGCCGGGTACGCCTGTGTTCAACGATCCCAAAGAGGTGCGCAACGCACCCGAAAAACTCTTCGCGACATTTTTCGGCGATTTGATGCCGCCGACGCTGATCACCTCCGATGTTGCCGAAATCCGCGCCTTCCGCGATACGCATCGGGACATCATCCTGAAACCGCTCTACGGCAACGGCGGAGCCGGCGTCTTCCGCCTCAAGCCGGACGACGAGAATCTGGGCGCCCTGCTCGAAATGTTCGCCGGCCTCACGCGCGAACCGATCATGGTGCAGCGCTATCTGCCAGAGGTGCGCAAGGGCGACAAACGGATCATCCTGATCGACGGCGAACTCGCCGGTGCGATCAATCGCGTGCCGGCGCCCGGCGAAGCGCGCTCGAACATGCATGTGGGCGGCAAGCCGGAGCCCACGACGCTGACGGCGCGCGACAAGGAAATCTGCGCGGCGCTGGGCCCGGAACTGAAAAAGCGCGGCCTGATCTTCGCCGGCATCGACGTGATCGGCGACTATCTCACCGAGATCAACGTCACCTCGCCCACGGGAATTCAGGAGGTAAAACGCTTCGGCGGGCCCGACGGCGCCAAGCTGATCTGGGACGCCATCGAACGCCGGCTGAAAGCGCCCTAAGCGATTGCAGCCGCCGCCGCACAGCCGTCAAAAGTCGATCCAAAGCGAAGTTTGAATAACATGCTCTTGCGGCGTGCTGCGGCCCGCGACCGTCAGATAAAATCCGGTCTGCAAGCCAAAATGGGGCGAGAAATTGTGGAGGACGGAAAGGCTCAGCTTTTGCCGCTCGCCTTCGAAATAAGGGCTGATGCCCGAGCCGACCGTCAGACTGTTCAACGATTGAGCCATCAACATCCAGTCCGGATCGAGGTGAAGACCGAGCGTAAGTTCGGGGCGCAGTTCTTGGGCGACGCCGTTTGTGAAGGCGCGATACGCTAGTTCCACATCGAGGAAGGCGGGCAAGGCCCCTAGATGGAAATTGCGTCCATAAAGCGCCCGGATTTCCGCTCCATTCCCGCCTGACGTCAGTAAGGTCTCGCCCGTTATAAGTGCCGAGACCTGACCGGAAGCGACCTGTAGATCGTCCCGATACAACTGACGGCGCAGTCCGAGTTCGGTGAAATAAAATCCGCTTGCCGACTGCGAGGGGCTGTCGGGATGCAAATTGATATAATCGGGGTGAAGAACGAGCGTGGTCTCGTCGTCGAGGCCGAACTCGCCGTAAATGTCGATATCCTCTTTGCGGAATTTTGGGGTGGACGACAAAGCGCCGGACGCGTCGAAGGCTTCGGATGCGCGACTCAGCGAGACGGTCATGATGGCGGAGATTTCCCCGGCGGCTTTGGTCCAAGCGCCGGCATGCGCTGCGTCCGAGAGCGCCAAGGCCGTCATGGACGCGAACGCAACCAGCATGCGCCGCGATCCATTTGAAAAACACTTTTTCATATAGGCCGCTATATTAACGCAATTAAAGGTAGTAACGAAATATATGATGCTTCCTAACCACGTCAAAGCCCCCCGGAAAGACTGGATATCGATCGAATCTGGCCGCCGGGCGCAACCAAATCCGCCGCGGATTGAACCGCCTATGCCGACATTCCGAATCGGCTGCGATAACGCGCGTCGATGTTGGAGACCGGGCAATAGATGAACACGTCGATGGTGCCGAACTGCCGGTCGATCACCGCACCGTCGCCGATGCACACGCCCGCCCGTAAGTAGCCCTTCAGCAAAGGCGGTAAAGCGCGCAGCGCCTCTTTCGGATCGACCGACTCCTTCGGCATGAGGTTCATGTCGATATATTGCGAGGCGATCGCGCGCACGCGGATTTCATCCGGCATCGGGTGGTAATGGTGCAGATAGGACAAGGGCAGCGCCAGAGCCTTGGGGTCGGTGCCGGCGAAAGACGCGCAGCCGAACATCAAGTCGATGGAGAAGCGCGTCACATAAACCATCAACCCGCGCCACAAAAGCTGCATGGTGGCGGGCTTGCTGCGATAGGCCTTGAGCACGCAGGAGCGGCCGAGTTCCAGAAGGTGGGTGCCGGCCGGTAATCCCGCCAGCATTGGCGCAAGGCCATATTCGGTGGAGGTGTAAAAGCCGCCTGCACGGTGAGCGTCGACGTCGCGCATCAACCGATAAGTGCCGACGACGCACGGCTGTCCGTCCTCGTCGGTCAGCGACCGGTCGATCACCAGCAGGTGATCGCAAACGTCGTCGAAACGGTCGAAATCTCGGCGCGCTTCGCGCATACCGGGCGAAGGCAGCGCGGACATTTCCTCGTAGAAGACGCGGTAGCGCAGACGTTGGGCGGCCTCGACTTCGATTTCGGTCTCGGCCAGCCGTACTTCCAACGCGCCAGAGACCGCGAGGACGGGCCATTGCTCCAGGCGGCCCTCTAGAGGTCCGGGCTCGTGAATGTTGACCACTGGAAGCGCTTCCCTTGGGCGAAGGCGGTTTTCATGCCTTCGGGCGTCAGCCTATATGCGCAAAGAAGGATTTTACCCTACGACAGCGAACAAGACAAACCTCAACGGCGCTAGGGCTAATACGTATTCATAGGTTTCGCGCCAGACGTTCGCGCCGCAACATTAGAAGCACAAGTAGTAGCGCGGGAACGGACAAGGCCGCGGTACAGACGAAAAACGGGACATATCCGGCGGTCTTGGCGCCGGCCGCGACGGCGTCCGGCCCCACGATGGTCGCGGCGACGGACGGATGGCGCGTGAACCAGTCCACCATCCATCCCGACGTCCCGCCCAGGAGTTTTCCGGGCAAGGCATAGAAAGACGAGAAAAGCGCATATTGCGTTGCAGTGAAGGCGTGGCTCGTCAAACCCGACATATAAGCGATGAGCGCCGTCCCCGCGAAGCCGCTGGCGAAATTCTCGGTGCCGAGCGCGATGGCCAGAGAAGAAACGCTGCCGTGCCGGGTCGCCAGCCAGGCATAAGCGAGATTGGCGACGATCGCGGCGACGATCCCGATCAGCAGGGCGCGCGTCGTTCCGAACCGCATAAGCGCGAATCCGCCCGCCATGACGCCCAGGATCGTCAGCCATATGCCCGCAAACTTCACCACGGCGGCGATGATCTCGAGCGAATAGCCCAGATCGATATAGAACGTGTTGCTGGCCATCACGCCCATGACGAAATCGGACAGCCGGTAGGTGCCGACGAGCGCGAGGATGAACAGCGCATTCCAGCCATGTTTGGCGAAGAAGTCGACAAACGGCGCGACGGCGGCGCGGTACATCCATTCCAGCGCACGCATGACGGCGCCATGGATATGCAGCTCCGTGGCCAGTGTCTCGACCGTCCGTTCGCCGATGACAGGCTGTGGCGTTTCCTCCGGGCGCGGCGCAAGCAGCGTGGTTAAAATGCCGGCGCTCATCAGCGCGGCCATCGTCAAATACGCCGCCGGCCATGACACCTGCTGTGCGACGATCAATGCGCCGGCGCCCGCGGCGATCAGCGCGAGACGATAGCCAAGCTGATAAGCGGTCGCCATCGTGCGTTGATCCAGCGCCGCTTCGATGCGCCAGGCGTCGATGCAGATATCCTGCGTCGCCGAGGCGAAGGCGAGCACGACGGCGAAGATCGCCACCGTCGACAACATCCGAGCCGGGTCGCTAAAGGCGATGGCGACAAGGCAGACGATGACCAGGCTTTGCGCCGCCAGGATCCAGGCGCGGCGCTTGCCGAGCCAATCTCCGATCAGCGGCAGCTTCACTTGATCGACGACTGGCGCCCACAGGAATTTGAAAGCATAGGAAAGGCCCACATAACTGAAGACGCCGATGGCGGTGCGCGAAACGCCCACTTGCCTGAGCCAGGCGGACAAGGTGCCGAACACCAGCAGAAACGGCAGGCCGGAGGAAAAGCCCAACGCCAGCATCACCAAGATGCGCGGCTGAAGGTAGCCCGCAAAAATCTCGCGTAGGCGTGCGCTCATGCGGCGGCGTTGCGCGCAGAGGATTCGGCGGGAAAGAAAGCGGCGAACATATCGTCCAGCTGGGTTGGTTCGACGGGTTTGGTGAGGAAACCATCCATTCCGGCCTCACGGCAAGCCCTGCGCCCGGTTTCCAGCGTGTCGGCGGTCAGTGCGACAATCGGCGTACGGGGGCGCGACGACCGCTCCTCGTTGCGCCGGATGGCCTTGGTCGCCTCGATTCCGTCCATGCCGGGCATGTGGATGTCGGTGAGGAGCAGATCGAAGGCGCCTTCTTCCATCGCCTTGACCGCAGCCTCGCCGCTGGTGACTTCCGTAACCTGATGGCCGCGCCGGCGCAGCAGCTCCCGGGTCAAGAGCGCATTGATCGGATTGTCCTCGGCGAGAAGTATCTTGAGACCTGTAAGCCGTGCCTCCGCGGGCGGCGGGGTGGGTACGACCGCCGGCCGTGTTTGCTGCTGGCCGATGTCCATGGCTTCCGGGTCGGGCCGCGTGCGCAGCCGTTCAACCAGCGTGGATTGGCGCACCGGTTTCACCAGGTAACCCGAAAAACCCATCGAGCGAAGCTGGGAAAGTTTGGACCGGGCAGCAGGCGTCAACAGGACAAGAGCGGGAATCTGCGGCACCGGACCGATCGGCGGCGCCGGCTCCGCATCGGTTCCGGCGTCGATCAGCATGATGTCGGAAAGACGGATGCCGTCCTCGGTAAGGCCGGCGACATTGCCGCCGGCGGCGCGGATCTGGGCACTCAGGCCGTCGCGCAGCACGGCGTTGCGGGTGATGACGGCGACACGCACGCCGGCAAGCGGCGCGTTCTGGTCCGGCGCCGACACCACGACCACCGATGGCAGCGTGAACCAGAACAGGCTGCCGCCGCCGGGCGCCGCATCGACACCAATCTCTCCGCACATGGCTTCGATCAGGCGCCGGCAAATTGCCAGTCCCAGTCCCGTACCTTCGAATTTGCGGGCGTGACTGGAATCGGCCTGGACGAATTCGTCGAAGATTTCCTTGCGTTTTTCGACCGGCACGCCGACTCCCGTATCGCGTACTTCGAAACGCAGATAATTGCGTTCGCGTCCCGTCATCATGGAGGCATCGATGCGCACTCCGCCTTTCTCGGTGAATTTGACGGCGTTGCCGATGAGATTCGTAAGCACTTGCCTGAGCCGCATGCCGTCGGCGCGGATCGCTTGCGGAACCTCGGGATCGACAAAGGCGATCAGTTCGATGCCTTTGGCATGCGCGCGCGGGCCGAGAAGTTCGACGACGCCTTCGACCAGCGCGCGGACGTCGGCTTCTTCTTCTTCCAGAGTCAGCGTGCCGGATTCGATCTTGGAGAAATCCAGGATGTCGCCGATCAAAGCCAACAGCGCCTCGCCGGATTGCTTGACGGCTTCGGCATAAGTGCGCTGCTCGGCTCGCAGCTCGGTTTCGAGCAGCAGGCGCGCCATGCCGAGAACGCCGTTCATCGGCGTGCGGATTTCGTGGCTCATGGTGGCCAGGAAACCGGATTTGGCACGGCTGGCGGCTTCCGCCTTGTCGCGCGCTTCGGTCAGTGCGTCTTCAAGGGCTTTGCGTTCGGTGATGTCGCGCCCGACACTCTGGACTTCGACCAGACGGCCGAGATTGTCGCGCACCGCATAATCTTCCCAGGCTAGCCAGCGCCAACCGTAAGCCGTGCGCACATGCTGGTCGTAGCGAACGCGCCCGCGCCCGGTCTCGAGGCCGGCAAAGCTGCCGAACATGGGCGCGCGGCTGTCGGGATGGAGCTCCGGCGCGAATGGTTTGCCCAGAGCCGCCTGCGGGTTGAGTCCGAAGAGCTTGAAGAACGCGTCGTTGCCGTATGTGAGATGGCTGTCGGGGGAACGGCGAAAGATGGCGTCGCCTTGGGCGTCGACCAATCCTTTGTAGCGGATTTCGCTTTGATTGAGGCGGGCGTTCGCCGCCGCGGCGGCGGCCAGCGAGGATTCCAGGCGCGTGACGACGGAATTGATTTGCGCCGCCTGCCTGTCCGCCAGCTCGCTGCGTTCACGCGAGAGCAAAAGGCTGTGCAGGATGTAGACGATTACGACGGCTACCAGCGCCACAAACGTACCGGGCAGCATCAAGCTCAGCCGTCCGTGCAGCACAACGTCGCCCAGAGCCGCCACCAGAAGCGCCAGCGCGGCCAAGCCGAAAACAATACGGATGATGCGTACGGCCGTGACGCCAGCCTCCGAGAGGGAAAGGAATTTTAACCGCGCACCCCCTTGAAAATCGTTTAAGAGCGTCCCCTACGCGCAATTCGCACGGTTAATCGTGTTCGTTCTCTCAGAGCGGCTCGCCGGGACGCCTGAACACTGTTCGTGCTGCCAGTCTATGGATCGACGATCCGACCTCTTATTGCAGGATTATCAATATGTTACTCAACTCTTCGCCTGGTCCGGAACTGCTTGTCACAAAAGCTTTGCAGAACTGTGATGGACGTTGCACGCAGAGTGGTCGTGATAGCACTTCTGCAAGGCGGACCTGGCGGCTTGCGATATGGGGAGAATCCGCCAAGGGCTTATTTCACAAGGGGTTTGTATGCGAGGAAGTGTCCTGATACCGGCGGGGTGGGCCGCCGGGACGACGTGGGCTGCATCTCACTGCCGAATCATGTTCTGCCGCCCCCGAAATCCGGCCTAAACCTAGGCCCCAATCCATGGCCGATATTGTCTTGAGCCAGACCGCCGCCACCGAAAAAAGGGCTATCGCCGCCAGACGCGGCGGTTTCATGGATTCGCGGTTTCGGATCCTGACTTGGCTTGCGTCGATTATCGTGATTGTCATTTTCGCCGGCGTCATCTTATCGCTGAGCATCGGGTCCATGCCGGCGATCAAGGCGTTCGGGCTGCCCTTTATCTACACCGAAAACTGGAACCCGGTGACCGAGAAATTCGGCGCTCTGGCTTCGATTTACGGCACGCTCATTACCTCTTTCTTGGCCATGCTCGTGGCCGTGCCGGTGGGCATCGGCATCGCGATTTTCCTGACCGAGATTTGTCCGCGTCCGCTGCGCCGGCCGATCGGCATTTCGATCGAACTTTTGGCGGGCATCCCCAGCATCATCTATGGCATCTGGGGCCTCTTCGTGTTTGCGCCCGCCTTCCAGCAGGGTCTGCAGCCCTGGCTGATCGATCTCTTCGGCAATATTCCGGTGTTGCAGGACTTTTTCGCGGGTCCGCCTTACGGAATCGGCATTTTCACTTCCGCGATGATTCTGTCGATCATGGTTTTGCCGTTCATCTCCGCGGTGACGCGCGACGTGTTCGAAACGGTCCCGGCGACGCTCAAAGAGGCCGCTTACGCGATGGGCTGCACGACCTGGGAGGTCATGTGGCGCGTCGTATTGCCATTTGCGCGCACCGGCGTCGTGGGCGGTGCGATGCTGGCGCTTGGCCGAGCGCTCGGCGAAACGATGGCCGTCACCTTCGTCATCGGTAATGCCCACCATATCCAGAAATCGCTCTTCGCCCCCGGAACGACGATTTCCGCCACGATCGCCAACGAATTCACCGAAGCGGTCGGCGACCTCTATCTGTCTTCCTTGATCGAAATGGGACTCATCCTCTTCTTCATCACCTTTGTGGTGCTGGCATGCGCGCAATTGATGCTCGGCGCGCTCGAACGGCGGGCCGGAGGCGTCTCGGCATGAAGAACAAGCGTCTCTACAATCGTCGCAGGTCTCGCAACGCCTTCTTTCTGTCGCTGTCGGTCCTGGCCGCGCTCTTCGGCTTGCTTTGGCTCGGCTTTATTCTGACCTCGCTTTTCTACAACGGGTTTTCCGGCGTTTCGGGCAAGCTCTTCACCGAAATGACGCCGCCGCCCGGCTCGGACGGAGGTCTCGCCAATGCGATTTTAGGCAGCTTGGTGATGAGCGGTCTCGCGGTTGCGGCCGGCACGCCGATCGGTCTCATGGCGGGCACTTATCTCGCGGAATATGGCCGCTATTCGCGCCTTTCCTTTTTCGTACGTTTCATCAACGACATCCTTCTGAGTGCGCCTTCCATCGTGACGGGCCTCTTCATCTACGAAATCATCGTCGTGAAAATGCACAGCTTCTCGGCTTGGGCGGGTGCGGCCTCGCTGACGGTGATCGTTATCCCCGTCGTGGTGCGTACGACCGAGAATATGCTGCTCTTGGTGCCTAACGGCTTGCGAGAAGCCGCCGCGGCGCTCGGCGCGCCGCGCAGCGCCATCATCCGCACGGTGACTTGGCGCGCCGCGCGCGCGGGCATCGTCACGGGCGTGCTGCTCGCGGTCGCGCGTATTTCGGGCGAAACGGCGCCGTTGCTTTTTACCGCGCTCAACAACCAGTTTTGGAGCACGGATCTGAACAAGCCGATGGCGAATCTGCCCGTCGTCATCTTCCAGTTTGCGATGAGTCCCTACGAGGATTGGCACAAACTCGCCTGGGCCGGGGCATTGTTGATCACGATCACCGTGCTCGCCTTGAGCATTGCGGCCCGGATTCTCGAATCGTCGAAGCGGAGTTGAGTCATGGATGCGGTCGTTCAGAGCAAGGCAAAGGTCGAGGTCAAAAACCTTTCCTTCTATTACGGCACGAACAAGGCGTTGAAGAACGTCACCGTCCCGATCCACGACCGCAAGGTAACGGCGTTCATCGGCCCCTCGGGCTGCGGGAAATCGACACTGTTGCGCGTGTTCAACCGCATCTACGAGCTTTATCCCAACCAGCGCGCCGAGGGCGAAGTGCTGCTCGACGGAGAAAACATCCTTCAATCCAGGCAGGACATCAATCTTCTGCGCTCGCGCGTCGGCATGGTGTTCCAGAAGCCCACGCCCTTCCCGATGACGATCTACGACAATATCGCCTTCGGCATTAAGCTCTACGAGCGCATGCCGCGCTCCGAACTCGACGGGCGTATCGAAACCGCGCTGCAACGCGCCGCTCTATGGGGCGAGGTCAAGGACAAATTGCGCGAATCGGGCCTCAGCCTGTCCGGCGGCCAGCAACAGCGGTTGTGCATCGCGCGCACGGTGGCGACGAAGCCGGAAGTGATTCTGCTCGACGAGCCGTGTTCGGCGCTCGATCCGATCTCGACGGCGAAGATCGAAGAATTGATCGACGAGCTGGTGAACGATTACACCATCGCCATCGTCACCCATAATATGCAGCAAGCCTCGCGCACCTCGGACTTTACGGCCTTCATGTATCTGGGCGAGTTGATCGAGTTCGACACCACGGAGAAGGTCTTCACCGCGCCTTCCCACAAGCAGACCGAGCAATACATCACCGGCCGCTTCGGCTGAGGGTTAGACGTAATCCTCCGCCAGTGTCTCGTCGGTCCGTGTTCCGCGCGAGACCAGGTTGAACACCAGGCTCAAAACCACGCTGACCGTGAGATTCAAGATGAGTGCGCTCACCGCCGCGTAACAGGGCACCGCCGTGCCGAAGATGTGCAGAACGTACGTCGCCGATTTGAACGACAACGCCGACGCCATCCAAGTGCCGGCGCCGATTCCGGTCAACCATCCGAGCAGCAGCGCCCGGGGATGAAGCCAGCGCGTGTACAGGCCTAGCATCACGGCGGGCAGCGTCTGGATGATCCAGATGCCGCCCAAAAGCTGCAGCACGATGGCATAGTTTTGCGGAAAGCCGAGGATGAAGATCAGTCCGCCGGCCTTGACGATCAGCGAAACGATCTTGGCCATCCGGCTTTCCTGCGCGTCGGTGCAGCCGGGGTTGAAATATTCCTTGTAGATATTGCGGGTGAACAGATTGGCGCTCGCGATCGACATGATCGCGGCGGGCACCAGGGCGCCGATGGCGATGGCGGCGAAGGCAACCCCGACCATCCAGGACGGGAACGTGTGCAACAGCAGAGCGGGCACGGCGAAATTGGGACCGAACGCTTTGAACCCGTCGGCATAGGCCGGCATGGTCTTCACGCCGGCGGCGACCGCCATGAAGCCCATAAGGCAGATTAATCCAAGCACGAAGGAATAGGCCGGCATGGCGATGGCGTTGCGTTTGATCACCTCACGGCCGGAGGAGGAGAGAATTCCGGTCACCGAATGGGGATAGAGGAACAGCGCCAGGGCCGAGCCCAAGGCCAGCGTCGCGTAGGCCGACTGCACGCCCCAATTGCTTGGCGATGACGGCGGCAGGAGCAGTTTCGCCGGATCGACGCTGGCGAAGATATGTCCATAGCCGCCGAGCTTTACCGGAATGAAAATGGCGACCGCCAGCACCGTGCCGTAAATGAGAATATCTTTGACCACGGCGATCATCGCCGGCGCCCGCAGTCCGCTCGTATAAGTGTATGCGGCCAAAATGACGAAGGCGATCACAAGCGGCATCTCGAGGGTGAATCCGGCGAAGCTCACGGACAGATGCAGACCGAGGCCCGCAATCACCACTTCGATGCCGACCAGTTGCAGCGCGATATAGGGCATGGTGGCCACGATGCCCGTGACGGCTACGGTCAGCGACAGCGTGCGGCTGCCGAAACGTCCGCGCACGAAATCGGCCGCCGTCACATAGCCGTGCCGGTGCGAGACGGACCAAAGCCTAGGAAACACGACGAAGAGGATCGGCCATATGATAATGGTATAGGGGACGGCAAAGAATCCCATCGCGCCGACACCGAACAGCAGCGCCGGCACGGCGACGAAGGTGTAGGCCGTGTAGAGATCGCCGCCCAGAAGAAACCAGCTGATGATCGTTCCGAAGCGCCGCCCGCCCAGCCCCCATTCGTGCAGTTGGCTGAGATCGCCGCGCCGCCATTGCGCGGCCACGAAGCCGAGGATCGTAACAAGCCCGAATAGCGCAACAAAAACCGCGATGGCGACGACATCCAACGGGCTGCTCACAACCCGCCTCCGCTACGCCGTTCCAGACAATAGACGACGAGAATCGCAATGACCGAGACGGCGATCCACGCCATTTGAAACCAATAAAAGAAAGGAATGCCCGCAAGCGACGGCTCGGTGCGGTCATAGAACGGCACCCACAGCGCCAAGAGCGGCAAGAGCAGCAAGAGATGATAAAGGCGCGCGCGCCTGTGCGGTCGGCCGGCCATTTCTCCCTCGATATTATTCTCGCTGCGCGATGCTTACGGCATAAACGAGGGCCCGCCAAGCCGCGGCCCGGCCGCACTGCGCGGAAGTTTCCCTCGGGAAAGCCCTTTTCGCTACGCGACTCCGATACGGACAATCAAAATCGCGCATATAATGCGGCGTTTCGAACGATGGGGGAAATCGATGAGAGTTTTCATTGCAGGTCTGCTGGGCGGCATCGCGATGTTTGTCTGGGTGTCCATCGCGCATGTTGCGACGCCGCTCGCCTATGCCGGTATCAGCAAGATGGCGAACGAACCGGCCGTTCTCTCCGCGATGCAAAGCGGGGTCGGCGGCAAATCCGGTCTCTATTTCTTTCCTTGGGTCGCGCCGACCGATCCGAAGATGATGGACAAGGAAGCGGCGCTGATGAAGACGAACCCAACGGGAATTCTAATCTATCATCCGCCGGGCGCGAGTTCCGATATGACGCCGATGCTGGCCGAGGAATTCGCCAAAGAGTTGGCGCAGTGCCTGCTTGCCGCGTTTCTCTTGTCGCTAACGACGATCGCGGGCTTTCTCAGGCGTACGGGCTTCGTCGCGATCTTGGGGATATTCGGCGCGCTGGGATCGGATACTTCTTATTGGATCTGGTACGGGTTTCCGTGCAGCTACACGCTTGCCGCGATGACCATCGAAATCGTGGGCGCTGTCGCGGCCGGTCTTGCCATCGCTTGGTGGTTCGGCAGACGCCCCGCCTGAGCGGGTTATCGGTCCAAGATCGTGAAGCCGTCCTTCATGAAAATCGCCTTGGCGCGCGCGCTCGAAAGATAGGCGAGGAAAGCGCGCGCGCCGGGCTTGGCCTCTTTCGTCAATGCGGCGGGATAGACGATGCGCGGATAAGCGTCATCCGGGAACGCGCTGACGATGCGCACTTTTGGTTCGGCCTTGGCGTCGGTCGCATAGACGATGCCGAGAGGCGCCTCTGCGCGCGCGACATAGGCAAGCGCCACGCGCACATTTTCCGCAGGAACCACCTTATTCTCGACCGTATCCCAAACGCCGAGAGAAATCAGCGCCGCTTTGGCATATTTGCCGGCGGGCACGGCAGCGGGATCGGCAAGCGCGAGTCGGCCGTCGCCCAGCGCCCCTGCAAGATCGAAATGCGGCGCGGTGACCAGCGAGATTTTAGAATCGGCGGGAGCGATCAGAACCAAACTATTGCCGAGCAGATTGAGGCGCGACGCATGTGCGATCAGCCCGCGCGAATCCAGATAATCCATCCAGTCCGTGTCGGCGGAGATAAAAATATCCGCTCCGCTAGACGCTTCGATCTGGCGGGCCAATGCCGACGACGCGGCGAAGGAAAAGACGACGGTTCCTCCCGTATCCCGCGTGTAGGCGTCGCCAACCTGCTTCAGCGTATCGCTGAGCGAGGCGGCGGCGAACACCGTGACGTCCGCAGCGCAGGCGGGCAAGGCGGCGATGAGCGCCGCGGAAAGAGCGGCGCGGAAAAAACGGAAAAAGGACATGTGGTAACTCTCGATCGAATTTAAGTAGCGATGTTGGAGTAAAACACAATCGGGCCGCCACATCGACGGCATATTTTTTGACAGATCGGAAAAACGCAGACGAGGTCTTGTTCAGTGCAGATGCGCCAGCCGGCGGAACGACAACGCCTCGGCGATATGCGCCCGGCCGACGCCGCTCGCTCCGCCGAGATCGGCGATCGTGCGCGCCACGCGCAGCACGCGATGATAGCCGCGCGCGGTCAGGCGCATCGCTTCGGCCGCCTCCGTCAGCAGCTTCACGCCTGCGCCGTCGGGCGTCGCCACGCGGTCGAGCAATTCGCCTTCCGCTTCGGCATTGGTGCGTAAGCCTTCTTCCGCGTAGCGTTCGCGCTGGATGTCTCGGGCGCGCGCCACGCGTGCGGCGACGTCGGCGCTGGATTCCCCCGGCGGCGGCAGAGTGAGGTCGGCCGCCGACACGCTGGCTACTTCCACATGAATGTCGATACGGTCGAACAACGGCCCCGAAATCCGCGACTGGTACTCCTGGGCGCATTTAGGCGCGCGGCCGCAGGCCTGTGCGGGGTCGTCGAGATAGCCGCAGCGGCAGGGGTTCATCGCGGCGACCAACTGGAAACGCGCCGGATAGCGCACATGGGCGTTGGCGCGCGCCACCACAGCCTCGCCGGATTCGATCGGCTGGCGCAGCGAATCCAGAACCGCGCGCTGGAATTCGGGCAACTCGTCCAGGAACAGTACGCCCAGATGGGCTAGGCTCACTTCACCGGGCTTGACGCGCAAGCCGCCGCCGACCAGCGCCGCCATCGAGGCGGAATGGTGCGGCGAACGAAACGGCCGCCGGCGCGAGATCGCGCCGCCCGCCAGTTCCCCCGCCAACGACTGCACCATGGAAATTTCCAGCGCCTCGCGCGCATCGAGCGGCGGCAGCAGGCCGGGCAGACGTTGCGCCAGCATCGATTTGCCGGCGCCGGGCGGCCCTATCATCAGCATGTTATGGCCGCCGGCGGCCGCGATCTCGATGGCGCGTTTGGCGGTTTCCTGTCCCTTGACGTCTTTCAGATCGGGAGCGCTGAAAGCGTCGTCGACCAGTTTGGCCACCGGAGGATTCAACACCTGCACGCCCTTCATGTGATTGACGAGGGCGATCAGGGACGGCGTGGCAATGATCTCGATCCCGCCCGCCCAAGCGGCTTCCGGTCCACAAGAGGCAGGGCAGATGAGGCCGCGGTGCTGCTCCGAGGCCGCCAAGGCCGCGGGCAACACACCGGCGACCGCGGTCACTTGCGCATCGAGGGAAAGCTCGCCCAGCGCCACGTAGTTCGCCATCTCGCTCGCCGGCAACACACCCATCGCCGCCAACAGCCCCAGCGCGATGGGAAGATCGTAATGGCTTCCTTCCTTGGGTAGGTCGGCGGGCGCGAGATTCACCGTGATCCGTTTCCAAGGCAGAGCCAATCCGATGGCGGCCAGCGCGGCGCGTACGCGTTCCCGGCTTTCGCCCACGGCCTTGTCGGCCAGTCCCACAAGGTTGAACTGCCCGCCGCCCGAATCCGCGATGTGCACTTGCACGTCCACTTCGCGCGCTTCGATGCCTTGAAAGGCCACGGTGTAGATATGAGCGACGGTCATGGGGCCGGAACAAAGAAGTGGCGGCGAAAATTCAACCTATCCCAGAACCAACGCAAGGGGCAGCTTGTGCGTGCCCGGAAGCGCTCCTAAGCTTTCCCAGGAAGGACACGCAGCAGACACCGGTTCTCGAAAGCGCTGTTAATCCGTTGGTTGCATTGGTATCCAAAGGCAAACCGGTCATTCCGTGCCTCAGAAGGATTGACGATGAAGAAAATCATATTTGCGGGCTTGGCTTTGGCTGTGCTGGCAATGTCCGCCCACGCCCAGGATGCGGCCGATCCGTTCACCGACGCCGCGAACGGCGCGAAGGTGCATGGCGCGTCGGGTTTCGTCTGCCCGCAGCAGATCGGTCATTTCGAGCGCGACGCGGCGGGCGAGCGCGATCCGGAAGCTGGCGCGGATTTTTGCGCTTATTCCGCCCTCGACGGGGTCTACGGAACGCTCACCTTGGTGCCTTTACACGGGGCTTACGATCCCAAGGCGCTGCTCGCGGCGGATTTTGTGGTGCAGGAAGGAACCGGGGGCAGAATGGTCGACGAGACGACGCAACTCCTCGGGCCGAAGACCGCGCCGCTGTCGGTCTACACGCGCACCTACGAGACCGCGAAACTCGAAACGCTGCATTATCGAACCCTGTTCGCCAGTGCGGCGGTGGGCCCATGGACCGTGCAGGTGACCATCGAATATGCCGAGCCGCGCGACGACGATAACGAAGCCGACTTTCTGAACGCCGTTTATGGGGAAGCGATGGCCAAAATCGCCGGCGCCGCGGAACCCGCGCCGCATTAAAACCGCACAAGCTCTTTCTCGCCTTCGCGAAAATTATTCCGGCGCTAAGGTCACTTTGATTCCGTCGAGCTCCTCGGAACAGGTGATCTGGCAGGACAGCCGCGAATTGGGCTGCACCGCCAGCGCCATGTCGAGCATGTCGGTCTCGCCTTCGGTGGGCGGGGGCAGTTTCTCGTACCAGCCGTCGTCGATGTAGATATGGCAGGTGGCGCAGGCGCAGGCGCCGCCGCATTCCGCCGTGATCGGCAGGCCGGCGTCGCGCAGCATCTCCATGATCGTCCAGCCGTCGCGGCCTTCGATGACGGTTTCCTTGCCTTCGCGGTCTTTGGCAAAAATCTTCATGCGACACCCAGTTTCTTCTGCAAGCTCGATGACGAGGTCGTGTACTGGAAGCGCAATTTTTCGTTCGGCCGACAGATGTGGAATGCCGCTTGCGCCATCAACGCCGCCTCGTGGAAGCCGGACAAGATCAGCTTCAGCTTGCCCGGATAGCTGATGATGTCGCCGATGCCGAAAATGCCCGGCGTCTGGCTTTCGAAGTGCGCCGTGTCCACGGGGATCAGGTTTTCGTGCAGATTGATGCCGAAATCCGCGATCGGTCCCAGCTTCATCGTCAGTCCGAAGAAGGGAAGAAGCGCCTCGGCCTCCAGATGCCATTCGCGTTTGTCGTGACCCGAAAGCGTCACGCCCGACAATTGTCCGCCTTCGCCGTGCAGCGCTTTCACGCTGGCGACGTGGAAATTGATTTTCTTCTGTTCGACCAGTTCGCGCATCCGATTGACGCTGTGCTGGGCGGCGCGGAAGCCGTCGCGGTGATGGACGAGCGTCAGGCTCTTGGCGATGGGAGCCAGGTTCAGCGTCCAATCGAGCGCGGAATCGCCGCCGCCGGCGATCAGTACGTTCTTGCCGCGGAAGGTTTCCATCTTGCGCACGGCATAATGGACGGAGGTTCCCTCATAGGCCTCGATACCGGGAACGGGCGGGCGCTTGGGCATGAAGCTGCCGCCGCCCGCCGCGATCACGATCACGGGGGCAATAATCTCGGTTCCGACATCGGTCGACAGTTTCCAGCGTCCGTCGGGCAGTTTTTTCAGCGCGTTCGCCATTTCGCCGAAATGGAAGGTCGCGCCGAACGGCTTGATCTGTTCCATCAGCCGGCCGGTCAATTCCTGGCCGGTGACGATGGGTAAGCCTGGAATGTCGTAGATCGGCTTTTCCGGATAAAGCTCGGTGCATTGCCCGCCCGGCCGGTCGAGGATGTCGATCAGGTGCGCCTTGAGATCCAGGAGCCCAAGTTCGAATACGGCGAAAAGTCCGGCCGGCCCCGCGCCGACAATCGCGACATCGGTTTCAATGGGAGTTTCGGGGTTGTCACTCATCGATATTCCACACTTCCAGCTTGTATATGGTTTGAAACCTGCGTTCTTATATGTATAAAGCACATGACCAACAATCCCCTGCGACTTTCGATCCGTTCGCTGGCGTCAGAGCCTTGTTTTTGCTCATATTCCGCAGGCGTTGCACAGCTTAGGACCATAGGCCATGACGAACACGGATTCGCAAGATCGGCCGCCCGGGCGTTGCAAGAACATGACCGAGCTACGAGCCGAGATCGACCGGATCGACAGGGCGCTGGTAAAGCTCCTCTCCGAGCGCCAGCGCTATATCGAACGCGCCGCAGAAATCAAATCCGACCGTGTCGCCGTACGCGACGAAGTCCGCATCGAAGACGTGATTGCCAAGGTATTGGACGAGGCCCTCAAGGCCGGCTTGAGCGCCGAAATTGCCGAACCGGTCTGGCGGACGCTGGTGGAACGCTCGATCGCCCTCGAATTCCAGGCGTTCGATGCGAAAATTCAGCGTTCCAAATAGGTCTTGATGAAGGTCTGGACAGCTTCCGCGCTGGTCTTTAGGGCCACCAAGGCGAGCGACGCGTTGCCGCGGTCCCTGACCAGGTCGATCGGCTCGGCGAAAGCCGCCGCATCGGCCAGTTTGAACGCGCCGATGCCGCGCGCCGCACCTTTCAGCGTATGGGTGGCCTCTTTCCAGGATTTGGCGTCGCGGGCATCGAGAATGGCCTGCAGGTGTGCGACGATCTCGCTGGTCTGTGTCTCGAAAAGCCTCAACACTTCGGCATTGATGGCTTCATCACCGCCCGTATAACGGGCAAGGTGTGTGAGGTCGACGGCCGCGCCGGACATGTGCGTTCCTCAGGGTTGGACGCCATGAGGATGGCGCAAATGCGTCAAGCTCTCGTTAACGAGAATTCAATCTCAAAAAGGGAGCCAGCCGTTTGGGAATGGCGACATATTGAACAGGAAATTATGGAAGAACAGGAGCGCCGCGAAGGCCGCAACCGCCGCCGAAAAGCGCCAATCGAAATATTCGCTCGCGACGAAGCGGTTGCGTCGCGCCAGAATCGCGGCAAACGGAAGGTTTGAAGTCTGATAGGCGATGCCCTGCCATCCGGGGCCTTGTCTGCGCCTGCACTTGGCATCGATGGCTCTTGTGCCGAGCAACGCCAGCACCAGGAACGTGCCGAAGAAAATCACCGAAGCCAGCGTGCCCGTGGCCAGCAGATGATATCCCGCCCAGATCGCCGCGCCCCACAAGAAAGGATGACGGGTGATGCGAAGCACGCCGCGCACGGCGGCGGTTTCCTGCCGCGCCGAGGTGGGGTTCGACATCAACACGCCTGGCACCGCCAGCGCGAACGCGATCGCCACCACCGGAACCGCAAAATCGCGAAATCCCTGGCCGAGATCGTAGAGCACGCGATTGTCCGTACCCGCATCGGCATGGTTGTAGGCGATGCAGAGCCAGACGATGGCCGCAAGCGAGGACAGCGCGAACAGCCCGAGATATGGGTTCTCGCCGATCGCCGCCACGATGACGTCGCGCAGCTTTGTTCCGGAGACCAAGAGATGAATGCCGAGAAAGACGGCGGCGGCGGCGATCAACACGATCATGATGCTTCCCCCATTCGCGTTCCGGCGCGCATGATATGTGCGTTTCCGCGCAAGGCGAAGGCGTCATCGCGTCCGCTGCAATAGCGCGCGTTCAAGGCCGTCGCGTCCATATCCACGATGCGGTTGAACCCGAGAGCCAGGAGAGCATTCTTGATCTCGTCGGGCTTGAAGGCCGTCCTGAACGGTTCGCCGACAGCGTCGGTGCGCGCGGCAAGCATTTGCATGGCCCTGCGCTGCACAGGGCTCATCGTGTCCGCAGTTTCGGGGTAATCGAAGACGATCTCGCTGGACGCACCGGTCCGTTCCGCCACGAAACGCAAGGTGTCCATGACGGCTTCACGCGTCAGGTAAGGCACGACACCCAGCCAGGCGAAGAACGCGGGCGCGGTGAAATCGAACCCCGCCCGCGCCAGCCCTTCGGCGATGGTTTCCCGTTCGAAATCCACCGGCGCGTAGAAGACCGAAGCTGGCGCCGTGATTTCGGCTTCCCTCAGCCGTCCGCGTTTCCATTCCTGGGTGGCGGGATGATCGACCTCGAAGATGCGCAGGCGCGCCGGATCATATGCGCCGCGATAGGCAAACGTATCCAGCCCCGCGCCCAAAAGCACATATTGGCCGACCCCGCGCGCCATCGCTTCGGCAAGGCAGTCTTCCGTGAACCGGCTTCGGACGACCAGAAAGGCGCGCAATCCCACCGCACCCGGCAGGATGTGGCGGCACTTTCCCTCGCGCAGCGTTTTTTCAGCCTCCCGGCCGATAATTCGCAGGGCCAGCGGATCGGGAAAAATCGCAGGGCGGTCCAGCAGTTGATGAGTCGCCCGGTGCAAGGCGGCACCTAGGGCCGTGGCACTGGCTTTGTCCTCAAACATGCCTCTATCCCCTGACTTTCATCACAATTCCTAGCCGAATTGGCTTTGGTTCTCAGGTCTTGGATGGTTAAACTAACAATCCGTCCGTACAACCCGAGGAACCTCATGGCGACCACCGCGCCCGACCGCAACCAACCGGTACTCTTACAGGCCGGCGAGTCCCTAGAGGGGGACGCGGAAACCCGTTCCCGCCACCATTCCACCCTGGATTCGAAATTCGGCTTGGCCGCGATTGTCTTCGCGCTCACCCTATCGGCCTTCTGGGCGGGTGCGGCAGGGGCCTATTTGTGGGGTTATTTCGGGCCCAAGGGCCTAGCCTCCTTCGATGTCCAGGAAATCGCCCTGTTCGTGGCAGCGACCTTCGTGCCGCCACTTCTCTTCATTGCCGCCGCCTGGGCGCTCGCCCGCGGCCAGGCGATGGGGAGCGCCGCCGAAGCCCTGGTCGAGGCGACCGACCGCCTTTTCTCCGTCGATGAAACGGCCTCGCGCACGGCCGCCCGTCTCGGGCGCGCGGTGCGGCGCGAACTCGATGCGCTCAATGCCGGTCTCGACGGGGCCTTTACGCGGCTTCGCGCGCTCGAAAGCGTGCTGGAGAACCAAATCGCCTCACTGGACGAAGCGGGCGCACGCGTCGATGTGCGGGGCGAAGCGCTTTCGGCGCGTCTCACCCAGGAACGCGAACGCATCGAGGGTGTCGCAGGCACGCTCGCGGACGCCGCCGCGCGCGCCGGCGAAACCGTCGCCGGGCGCGCCGCTCAACTCAAATCCATCATCGAAGCGGCGGAAAGCACGCTGAAAACGGCAGGCCAGTCGTTCGACACTCAGTCGGCGAGTTTCCGTCTGGCGGCGAATGCCGCGGCCGATGCGCCGCACGCCGCCGCCGTGGAACTCGACAAACAGGCCAAGCGCATCGAAGCCGTCGCCGATGCCGCCATGGCGCGCGCCGAATTCGTGCTTGGCCGGCAAGAGCGCCACCGCACCGCCATGAACGAGCTGATGCTGCGGCTGAAGGACGAAAGCATCGCGTTCGAAAATGCGTTGTCCGGCGAACGCGAAGCGATGGAAAAGGCGATCGCGGCGCTCGGCGGCGAGGCTCAGAAGTTCGAGGTGGTCACAGGCGATGCCGAACGCCATCTCGAAATCATCATGGCAAACGCGGGAGCCCGCAGCGGCCAGCTCACCCAAGGTTTCGCGCGCGAAGCCGAACGGCTGAAGGAGACAAGCGAAGCGGCCAACATCACGCTCAACAATCTGATCAACTCGCTGCACGAAGCAGGCGCAGGTGCCCAGACCTTGATCGGGGAAACGGCCGGTCAGGCGAAGTCGGATGCGCGCGCGTTGGTCGGCGAAGCTATGGTCGAATGCGAAAGGCTGTTGCGTACGGCGGGCGAGCTTTCCGCCGAAGCGGGCGAGATCCGCACCACTCTCGCCAAGGCCGTGGAAGACGTGGAGCGTCATCTGCTTACCCTGCCCGGCATCGCCCAGCAGGAAGCCCAGCGCGTGCGTCAGATGGTGCGCACCGAAACCGAAGAAATCCTCGATCTTTCGGCGCGCACGCTTTCCACCATTCATGCGCGCACCGCACCCCGGCCGCTGCCCCGGCAAAAGCCGGAAGAACCGGCGGAAAGCGACGGCGACGGCCTGCGCGGTCTGGCGCGCAAGCTCACGCAACGCACCAAGCGCAAGCCGGGAGAAGGCGAGCCCAAGAACTGGCAGATGAGCACCTTGCTTGCCGCCGCCGAAACCGGCGAGGCGCGCAAGGATTTGAAGCCGGCGGCCGCGGCGGCGCTGGGTGCCTTGCAGGCAGCCCTTGCCGACATGGCCGTCGATCTGGACGCGATTACGGCGGATGCCGAACCGCACGAAGACGAATGGCGGCGCTATCTTGCCGGCGACCGCAGCGTTTTCGCCCGCAAGCTTGCCGCGGCCATCGACGGCGAAGCGGTCAACCGCATCGCCACCCTCTATCGCGAAAATGCGCGATTCCGCGATTCCGCGAACGCCTATATAGAGGAATTCGAGGCGCTGCTGGTCCGCGCCCGCGAAGGCGACGGCGGCGGCCTGCTTGCTTCCTCCATTCTCTCCGCCGATACGGGGAAAATCTATCTCGCCATCGCTTATGCTTTGGGACGGCTATGATCCCCGCCTGAGACGTGCGGCATAAAAACCGTCCATGCCGCCCCTTTGCGCCAGATGGCAGGGAAGGGTTCTGAGATCGCCGCGGGCGTCGATCAGTTCGCTAAGGCCGAAGATTTCGTGCGGCATGACAATCTCGCGCGAGAATTGCGGCCTGCGGCGCAGAAAATCGTCGACCTGTTCTGGGCCTTCTTCGCGCTCGAGCGAACAAACGGCAAAGACGAGCAAGCCGCCCTCTTCCGTCATATCCGCGGCCGAGTCCAAAAGTTCGCCGGCCGTCTGGGCGCATAGCATGACGTCGCTGGCGCCTTTGATCCAAGGCAATTCGGGATGACGCCGGATCGTTCCGGTGGCGCTGCACGGCGCATCCAACAGAATCAACGGAGCCGGATTTTCGGGACGAAAGTCGCGCGCATCTTCGGTTATCAGGTTTGCATCGAGTCGCAATCGTTGCAGATTCTCCCTCAGTCGTTCCATGCGCGCACTGTCGCGTTCCACGGCCGTCACCTGCGCGCCGGCCGCCGCGAGTTGCGCCGTCTTGCCGCCCGGTGCGGCGCAAAGATCGATCACGTCTTTTCCGCTCACATCGCCAAGAAGACGCGCCGGCAGAGTCGCGGCGGCATCCTGCACCCACCACTCGCCTTCGACGTAGCCGGGCAGAACGTCGACGCGCGCTGGCTCGTCGAGACGCCAGACTTGGCCGAACAAAGCCGACGCCTCGGGAACGCCAGACGCCGCTCCCTTCGTCACGATGTCGAGCGGCGGAATGGAAAGGTGCGCGGATGCGATTGCGCGCGCCTTCTCTTCGCCATAAGCCTCTACCCAACGCTGCCAAAGCCAATCGGGCGTGTCGAGGCGGGCGGCGTCTTGCGCGGCGATCGCCTCTTTGCCCTCGCGCGCCACACGCCGCAAAACCGCGTTGATCAACGACTTGAAATGCACGGCCTTGCCGTCGGCTTGCGCTAGGCGGTTGGCGGCATCGACCGCCGCATGCGGCGCCACATCGAGGAACAGAAGTTCGCATGCTCCCGCCAGCAGGATTTCCGGCGTCGAACCGGCGCGATTGCGCGCCGGAGGCGTTGGCACATAAATACGGATCAAAGCATCGAGTTGACCAAGACGCCGCAGCGTTTCGCTGGCGATGGCGCGCGCAAAACCTGCGTCGCGCACCTCAAGAGACGCCGTCGCGGCCAATGCCGCATCGAGAGGACGCCGCTTGCGCAAAACCTCGGAAAGGATGCTTTGCGCTGCCGCCCGCGCCGGCAGTCCGGAAGCGCTCATCCCCAGGGACCGGTCGGTTTGGCGGACATTCCCGCCATCGCCTTGAGGCGCGCGATGCGTTCCTCGGTAGGAGGGTGACTCGAGAACAAGCCGGCGAAGCCTCCATGCAGCGGATTGACGATGAACATATGAGCCGTCGCGGGGTTCGCGTCGGCTTGCGGATTTTGAGTTGCCTGGGCCGCACGGTCAATTCGGGCAAGCGCGGAAGCAAGCCAGAGCGGCCGGCCGGAAATCTCCGCGCCCGCGCGGTCGGCCTCGAACTCGCGCGTCCGGCTGATCGTCATTTGCACCAGAACGGCGGCGATGGGCGCCAACATCGAAACCAGCAGAACGCCGATCAGCCCCAACGGATTGCGCCGGCTGCCGCCGAAGAAAAAGACAAAATTCGCCAGCATCGACACGGCGCCGGCGATGGTCGCGGTGGTCGTCATGGTCAGGGTGTCGCGGTTCTTCACATGGCCCAACTCGTGTGCCAGGACGCCGGCCAATTCCTCGTCGCTGACGCGATCAAGCAAGCCCGTCGTCACGCAGATCGCGGCATGCTCCGGGTCGCGCCCGGTGGCGAAAGCGTTGGGCTGCGGATTGTCGACGATGCAGACCTTCGGCATCGGCAGGGCGGCAGCTTGGCTCAATTGGCGCACGATATGGACAAGTCTGGGCGCGGCCTGTTCGTCGACTTCGCGCGCGCCATACATCCCAAGGACGATCTTGTCGGACTTCCAATAAGCGAAGAGATTCGATCCCAGGGCGAACAGGAACGCGAAAGCCATTCCGCCGAGGCCGCCGACCAGGAAGCCGACCGTGACGAAAAGTCCCGTCAGCCCGGCCATCAAAAGTCCGGTTCGCAGCGTATTCACGTCTGTCTTATCTCCAACGGCGGCTAGGTTGATGTATGGTCCGGGGCGGACACGTCAAGCAATCGGCAAGATGACAAAGCGGAAAACGACAAAGCCGCCGGCTAAGACCTCGGCCCGCTTGGTTAAGGCCCGGATTGCACAGGCCGCCGAACGGGCCTTGGCTGAAGCCGAAGCCCGCCGCCAAGCCGGGTCGTTGGGCGAAAGACGTCCGCCCGAGCGCGGCGGCCAGGCCGGCCCCGAACCAACCCGTTATGGCGATTGGGAAAAAAAGGGCATCATTTTGGACTTTTAGCCGCCTTGATCCAGCGGCTGACCGGGTCCATGTAAGAGATAGATTGGAACGACTCCAGAAAGCAGAAGATCATGTTCATCCAGACAGAATCCACCCCCAATCCGGCAACCCTGAAGTTTTTGCCGGGCCGTGAGGTGATGGGCGAGGGCGCAGTAGCCGATTTTCCGTCGCGCGAGGCGGCCCAGCGCTCACCCTTGGCGCGGGCCCTGTTCGAAACGCCCGACGTGAGCCGTGTTTTCTTCGGCTCTGATTTTATTTCCGTGACCAAGACCGGCGGCGACTGGAAACACCTGAAGCCCGCGATCCTGGGGGCGATCATGGAGCATTTCACCCGCGGTTTGCCGCTGATCGAGGAGGGCGCCGAAGAAGCCGACGAGACGGTTTGCGACGACAACGACTCTGAGATCGTCTTGCAGATCAAGGACCTGATCGAAACGCGCGTACGGCCGGCCGTGGCGCAGGACGGCGGCGACATCATCTTCAAAGGCTTCGACGACAAGGCGGGAATCGTCTTCCTGCACATGCGCGGGTCGTGCGCGGGCTGTCCGTCCTCGACCATGACGCTGAAGAACGGGATCGAAAATATGCTGCGGCACTACATTCCCGAGGTGAACGCGGTGGAAGCGGTTTAATCTCGACGCCATTTCTGCGATTTTCGCAGGGCATCGATTCGCCCGAAGGAGCGCACCGTGACCCACGCCATCAATGATGAAGCACTCGATACGATCTTCCGCAGCGCTCGCACCCAAAACAAATGGCAGGACAAGCCGGTCAGCCCCGCATTGTTGATGGCGGTCTACGACCTGATGCGCTGGGGCCCCACCAGCGCCAATGTCAGTCCGGCTCGGATCGTTTTTGTGGTTTCAAAAGAAGCCAAAGAGCGTCTGAAACCCCATCTCGGCGCGGCCAATGTCGATAAAACGATGACGGCGCCGGCGACCGCGATCATCGGCCACGATCTCGATTTCGCCCGCCATCTACCGAAATTGTTTCCGCACAATGCCGGCGCCAAGGACTGGTTCAAGGATTCCGCTTTCGCCGAGAAGACGGCCTTTCGCAACGGCACGCTGCAAGGCGCGTATTTCGTCATCGCCGCACGGGCGCTGGGGCTGGATTGCGGGCCGATGTCGGGCTTCGACAATGAGGGCGTCGACCGTGAATTTTTCGCCGGTACGGTCATAAAATCGAATTTTCTCTGCAATGTCGGTTACGGCGATTCCGCGGGCGTGTTCGCGCGCAGCCCCAGGCTTTCGTTCGACGAGGCCTGCAAGATTGTCTGAGAGCGGGCGGCCGTGAAGATTCTCGCCGTCGATACGGCGCTGGGCGCGTGTTCCGCAGCTTTACTAAGAGACGACCGCGTGCTTTCGCGCCGTTGGGCCGCGATGGAGCGCGGTCACGCCGAAGCGCTGGCGCCGATGGTCGAAGAGGTGATGCGCGAAGCGGATGTCGGCTTCAAGACGCTCGACAGGCTTGCGGTCACGGTTGGTCCGGGCACGTTCACAGGCCAGCGCGTCGGCCTTGCCTTCATGCGTGGGCTGCGCACGGCGCTCGGCATACCGCTTGTCGGCGTGACCAGCCTGGCGGCCATGGCCGAACAAGCTTGTGCCGAGGCGAGCGTTTCCCGCGCAGTGGCAATCCACGACGCTCGCCGCGACGAGGTTTATCTCGAAGCGGTGGGCGCTCCTCTTTCCGTGCGTCTTCTGACGTTCACGGAGGCGTGCTCCGCGCTGAGCGGCTTGAGGGGCAAAATCCTCCTTGCAGGCACGGCAGCCGAACGCATGGCCGAGGCTCTGCAAACGCTGGGCCTTGAGACACAAATCTCCAGCGTGGTCGCGCCGGACGCAGTCTGGGTCGCCCGTCTGGCTTCGCGTATGGAGCCTAGCGCGTCTTCCCCTCGCCCGCTTTATCTGCGCGCGCCCGATGCGAAACTGCCGGCGAAGCGGACATGAAAACGATTCTGCTTATTCCTCCTTGCGATGTGGATGCTCTGGCTCGTTTGCACGCGACATCTTTCGCCGATGCCTGGAGCGCCGACTGGATCGCCAAGCTCCTGGCACAGCCCGGTACCTTCGCTCTTCTGGCGGGGGAAGAGACCGGCGGTTTTGTCCTTGTCCGCACCGCCGGCGGCGAGGCCGAGATTTTGACTCTCGCAGTAGCGCCTGCGGCGCGACGACGCGGCATCGGTTCGTCTCTCATTTCGGCCGCTTGCCGCAAAGCCGAAGAAATGGGTGCAGAGGCCGTGTTTCTGGAGGTCAGTCGAGCCAACGAGCCCGCAAAAATGCTATATACGCGGCTTGGCTTTCGCGAAGTGGGCCAGCGCAGGGGCTATTACCAGACGCCTGGCGCGAGTAAAGAAGATGCCCTCATTTTTTGTGTGAAACTTCCGCTGTCTTAGCTGTAATCTCTGAGTAACTTGACTAGGCTCACCCCTGATTGGAGCAAGGGCAAGACGTGACGAGGATCGAGAAACTTTGCGTCGACAAAGGGCTGCGCATGACCGAGCAGCGCCGCGTGATCGCGCGCGTGCTGTCGGACGCGGCCGACCATCCCGATGCGGAAGAACTCTATCGCCGCGCCTCAGCGCTCGATCCGCACATTTCCATTGCCACCGTCTATCGCACGGTGAAGCTGTTCGAGGATGCGGGCATCCTGGAGCGTCACGATTTCCGCGACGGTCGTTCGCGTTACGAAGAGATTCCCGAATCCCATCACGATCATCTGATCGATGTGCACTCGGGGCGCGTGATCGAATTCCACAACGACGAGATCGAGCGCCTGCAGCGCCGCGTGGCAGAGGAGCTCGGCTTCGAACTGGTCGATCATCGCCTCGAGCTTTACGGCGTGCCCAGAAAGTCGCGCTGAGCATCGCTCATGCCCACACTGCGCGCGGCCTTCATTCTCACGGTCTTTTTGTTTGCGACGTTTGTCAGCATGTTCTGGCAAAAATTCCTGCTGCGCTTCAAGTTGAAGCAGCGCAAGACGTTTCCCAACCGCTTCCATCGTTTCCTGTGCAAGCTGTTCGGCATCCGCATCACGGTGATCGGCAAACCGATTCAGGACCGCGGCGTTCTAATGGTCGGCAATCACGCCTCCTATCTCGATATTCTGATCATATCGGCCATTGCGCGCGTATCCTTCGTCGGCAGAAGCGACGTTGCCGATTGGCCGCTTTTCGGAACGATGGCGAAGTTGCAGGAGACAATCTTCGTCGTACGTTCAAGGCGCAGCGGAGCGGGAGAATCGCGCGATATCATCCGCGAGCGTCTGCGTGAGGGCGACGCGCTGGTGCTTTTTCCGGAGGGCACCTCGACCGACGGCAACCGCGTGATTAGGTTCAAAAGTTCTTTGATGGGCGCCGTGGAAACGGAAATGGGAACCGATGCGGCGGGTGTTGTCCATACCGCGCCGGTGCAGCCGTTTACGATTACTTATGTGGGCATGCACGGCATGCCGCTGGGGCGCGAGGATCGCCCGTTCTATGCCTGGTACGGCGACATGGAACTGCTGCCGCATCTGTGGGAAGGGCTGAAGGCCGGCCCTCTCGATGTGGTGGTGGAGTTTCATTCCCCCATTGCCGTCGATGGCGGGCGCAAGAAAATCGCCGCTCTGGCCGAGGAAACGGTGCGCGACGGGCTGCGCCGGGCGTTGGCGGGCGGACGGGCGGTCACGGCCGCAAGCGCGCCCGGAACCGAGGAAGGCGACCTCGCGGAATCCGCGGTCTAAAGCGCTCCAAGGGGATTTCTTGCGTTCCGCGGACCTATCGCCGATAACCGCAAACCATGAAGAAGCTCTTCGTCAAGACCTATGGCTGCCAGATGAACGTCTACGATTCCGCCCGCATGGCGGATCTGCTGGCGCCGCTCGGCTATGTGCGGACCGAAGCGCCCGAGGACGCCGACATGGTGATCCTCAACACCTGTCATATCCGCGAAAAGGCTGCCGAAAAGATCTATTCCGAGTTGGGCCGCTTGAAGAAACTGAAGGATGTGCGCGCGCGAACGGGCGGCGCCATGACCATCGCCGTCGCCGGTTGCGTGGCCCAGGCCGAGGGCGCCGAAATTCTCGCGCGCCAAAGCGCCGTCGATCTGGTCGTCGGCCCGCAATCCTACCACCGTCTGCCCGAGATGATCGCCAAGCTGGCGCGCGAAGGCGGTCACGCGCTGGAAACCGATTTTCCGGCGCAGGCCAAATTCGACTTCCTGCCCGAACAGGATTGCGGCGCCGGGCCGGCGGCGTTTCTCACCGTACAGGAAGGCTGCGATAAGTTCTGCACTTTCTGCGTCGTGCCGTACACCAGGGGCAGCGAATATTCGCGCCCCGCTCTGTCGATCCTTGCCGAAGCCGAAAGCCTGGTCGCCAGGGGCGCGCGCGAAATCACGCTTCTGGGCCAGAACGTGAATGCCTATCGCGGCGCGGGTCCGGACGGCGAGATCTGGACCCTTGCCCGTCTCATCGTGGCGCTGGCGAAGATGGAAGGGATGAAGCGACTGCGTTACACCACCAGCCACCCGCGCGACATGGGGGACGATCTCATCGCCGCCCATCGCGACGTCGCCGAGCTGATGCCTTATCTGCATTTGCCCATTCAGTCCGGATCGGACCGCATTCTGCAGGCGATGAATCGTCAACATAGCGTGGACGATTATCTCAGGACCATCGAGCGCATCCGCGAAGCGCGTCCCGACATCGCTTTGTCGTCCGATTTCATCGTCGGCTTTCCAGGCGAGACGGACGCGGATTTCGAAGAGACTTTGTCGTTGGTGCGAAAGGTGGGCTATGCCCAATCCTTCTCGTTCAAGTACAGCGCGCGGCCCGGTACGCCGGCGGCAGCTGAGTACAAACAAGTTCCCGACGAGGTGAAGGATACCCGTTTGCAGGAACTGCAATCGCTCCTCGGCGCGCAGCAGGACGCCTTCAACGCGGCTTGCGAGGGGCACGTTCTCTCCGTCCTGTTCGAAAAACCGGGGCGAAAGCAAGGTCAAGGCGTCGGCCGCACGCCTTATCTGCAGCCCGTCCATGCGGACGGCGCCGCGTCCTTGATCGGACGGATCGCCGATGTTCGCATCGAAGCGGTTCTGCCCAACAGCCTCAAGGGCGCACTGGCGCATGTCCGCGAAAAGGTCCTGGTGCATTGAGCGCGCCCAAGAAGCGACCGCGCGAAACGGTGACGCTGGAGTTTCCGGACAACGCGCTTTTGGCCGAACTCGCGGGCCCGCATCAGAAGCATTTCGTGCGGATGGAACAGAAGCTGGGCGTGCGCGTCGGCATGCGCGGCAACATCGTCTCGATCGAAGGATCTTTGCGCGAACGCGCCGCCGGCGTGCTGCGCGCGCTTTACGCTAGTTTGGAAGCAGGCGAAACGATCGGCGCCGCCGAACTCGATTCGGAAATCCGCTTTACCGGCGACCCCCCCGGCCGCGACACGACAACGGCCCTTGGTTCGCCTTCGATCAAGACTTGGGCGGGGCATACCACGCGTGCGCGTTCGCCCACACAAGCGGCTTACCTCGATCTGATGCGCACCTATCCCTTGGTTTTCGGCGTCGGACCGGCGGGCACGGGCAAGACCTATCTGGCCGCGGCGTTCGGCGCCCATCTTCTGCACGAGCGGCGGGTGGAAAGACTCATCCTGTCGCGCCCTGCGCTGGAGGCCGGCGAGCGGCTGGGTTTTCTACCCGGCGATCTGAAGGAGAAGATCGATCCCTATTTGCGTCCGCTTTACGACGCGTTGTTCGACGTGATGGGCGAAGCGTGCCTGAAACTCATGGAGCAAGGCCTCATCGAGGTCGCTCCGCTCGCCTTCATGCGCGGACGCACCCTCAGCCGCGCGTTCGTCATTTTGGACGAGGCGCAGAATTGCACGGCGACGCAGATGAAGATGTTCCTGACCAGGCTGGGCGAGGAATCGCGCATGGTCGTCACCGGCGACCCTTCGCAAAGCGACCTGCCGGGCGGCTGGCCGGAGGGCTTAGACCAGGCCTTGTCGATTGTCGGGGGAATCGAGGGCGCGGCCGTGGCCCGCTTCGGCGAAAAAGACGTGGTCCGCCACGCTCTCGTCACGCGCATCGTCGCCGCCTATAATGCGGCGGAACGAGACGCAAATGTGAATCGTACTCGCAAGCGCGCGGTGCGTAAGGACGAAGACAAGGACGCAGGTTGAGCATCACGCTCCTCATCCAAGATGCGAAATGGCGAAAGTCGCGCGGTCTCGGCGCGCGCTTGAAACGCGCGGCGATTGAAGCGCTGGCTCAAGGCGGCGGAGAAGCGGATGCGGCGCTGACGATCCTGCTGACGAGCGACCGGCATTTGCACGCGCTGAATCTAGGCTTTCGCGGCAAGGACAAAGCGACCAACGTGTTGTCATTTCCGTCGCCGATGGGCGCGAGAGCTTATCTGGGCGATATTGCCATCGCCTATGGCGTAACGGTGAAGGAGGCCGGCAGCGCCGGCAAGAGCCTGATCGACCATGCAACGCATTTGGCGGTGCACGGCGTTCTGCATCTTCTCGGTTTCGACCATGGGACCGTGCGCCAGGCCAAAATCATGGAGCCGCTCGAGACGAAAATCCTCGAAGTTCTGAACATTGCCGATCCTTACGGACGAAGGGTTGCTTGACGGCCATGAGCGACGCAAATCGCGCCATCCTCGACAACGAAGACGAAAAGTCGCCGTCTTTTCTGAGGCGCCTGGCGAATTTGTTGCGTGGCGACAACGCGGCGGCCGCAATCCGCGAAAGCCTCGAGGAGGTGATCGAGGAGAGCGACCGCCAGAGTCCGGCGCTGTCGGCGCCGGAACGCACCATGCTCGCCAATCTTCTCAAGTTCGGCGAGCTTCAGGTGAAGGACGTGATGGTGCCGCGCGCCGACATCGTCGCGGTGGAGGAAAAAACCTCGCTGGCCGATCTCATTCTTTTGTTCCGCGAGGCGCAGCATTCGCGCCTGCCCGTTTACCGCGAGACGCTCGACGACCCGGTCGGCCTCGTGCACCTGAAAAGCGTGCTCGAACTTCTGGAATCCGCTGACAGCGGGAATTTTCATCTGCGCGAAGTGCCGATCGCAAGAATAAAACACGATATCCTGTTCGCACCGCCGTCGATGCCCGTTCTGGAGCTGCTTTTGAAGATGCAAACCACGCACACGCATTTGGCGTTGGTGATCGACGAATATGGCGGGACCGACGGGCTGGTTTCGATCGAAGACATCATCGAGGAGATTGTCGGCGACATCGCCGACGAGCATGACGAGGAAGCCCCGCATGCCCGTCCGCTTGCGGGCGGAGGGTTCGTCGCCGATGCCCGTATCGATCTGGAAGATTTCAAGAACGAGACGGGTATCGAATTTCCTCTCGACGAAACTCAAGACGAGATCGACACGCTTGGCGGGCTCGTCGTGTCGCTGTTGGGGCGTGTGCCGCAACGCGGCGAAATCGTTGCGCATCCCGCCGGCTATGAGTTCGAGGTGCTCGAAGCCGATCCCAGAAGGGTCAAGCGGCTGTGCATACGTCCGTCTGCTCCTCCCGCCGTCGACAAAAGGGATGCGGACTGAACGATGACTGCCTTTCTCGACAGGGCGGGAACGTTCGTGCGCGGCTTGAATAGCGGCCGGCGTTATCTTTTCGCGTGGTTCGCGGGGCTATTGTCGGCGCTGGGTTTTGCGCCGATCGGCTTTTTTCCGTTTTTGCTTCTGGGTTATGCCGCGCTCGTTCTACTGATCGACGGGGCGCAAGGTGCGGTGCGACCGATCCGGACCTCGGCCCTTGTCGGCCTTGCGTTCGGCTTCGGCCAATTCCTCGCGGGTTTGCATTGGATCGGCTACGCGTTCACGGTCGATCCTGGCGCGCACGAATGGCAGATTCCGTTCGTGGCGGTCCTGTTTCCCGGCGGGCTTGCGCTTTTCATCGCACTGGCTTGCGCGACGGCCGCTTACTTTTGGCGCGACGGTCCGGCGCGGATTTTCGCTTTCACGGCAAGTCTGGCGGCTGCGGAATGGCTGCGCGGTCATATCCTCACCGGCTTTCCCTGGAACATAGCGGCTTATGGTTGGGGCGCTTCGCTCGGCGTCCTACAAAGCGCGGCGCTGTTCGGCGCCTATACGCTCACCTTACTTACGATTCTGTTCGGCGCGTCTTTGGCGGAACTGTTCCGTACGCGACCCAAGTGGCTTTTTCCGTCGTCCATGGCCGCGCTTTTCGTCCTTCTCTGGATCGGCGGGGAGGTTAGGCTGGCCGTTGTGCCCACGGTCTATGTGCCAGGCGTGAGGTTGCGGTTGGTTCAACCCGATATTCCGCAGGCCGAGAAAGACGAGCCGCGCCATTTCCAGCGAAATTGGGATCGGCTGCTGTCGTTGAGTACGAAGCCGGGTAACCCTGCGCCCACAATCATCGTTTGGCCCGAGGCGGCGGCGGGATCCTATTTCCGGTTGTGGCGGGATCGCGACGGGAATCTTGCGGCTTTTGTGCCTGTCGCGGAGGGACCTTATCTCTTGTTGGAGCGTGATCCCTTGGCTACGGAGCAGATTGCGGCGCTGACGGCGCGCAATCGCAACTTGATGACGGGTGCGCTCCGCGTGCAGCGCGGCGACGCGGGTGAACTGCACTACTACAACAGCCTCTTCATCTTCGGCGCCGGCGGGAAGGTGTTGGCCACCTACGACAAATTCCATCTGGTTCCGTTCGCCGAATATCTGCCGTTCGAGCGAACCCTTGATCGCTGGGGCATTACCAAGCTCACGGGCATCAGCGGCAGTTTCGCCCGAGGAGACGGTCCGCACACGTACGATGTGCCCGGCGCGCCAAGCGTAGGCCCCTTGATCTGTTACGAAATTTTGTTTCCAGGCGCGGTCGTGGGCGCGCAGAAGCCCGGCTGGTTCGTCAACGTCACCGACGATTCGTGGTTTGGGCCTTGGGCCGGACCGCAACAGCATCTTCTGGTCGCGCGCGCGCGTGCAATCGAAGAGGGCATCCCGGTCGTCCGTGCAGCCAATACGGGAATCTCCGCGATCATCGACCCGCTTGGGCGAATCACGGCGCAGCTTGGCCTTGATCGGCTTGGCATTGTGGATGGGAACTTGCCCGCAGCGATTGCATTTACGCCCCATTCTCGCATGCGAGAAGGCTGGTTCTGGCTGTTCCTAAGCGCCTGTACGGGCCTCGGCTGGGTGTTTTCCAGAAGAAAGTGACGCATCGCGCGCCAAGTCCGAGTTTTAATCTTTCCGTTTTCGCGCTCCTGCGGTTAAGGTCCCACCCCAACGACGGATTCAAGTGTTATCGACCTTGCCAAAAAAACAAGCTAACCCCATCGATGCCCAGGTAGGAAATCGGCTGCGTCTGCGGCGGATGATGATCGGCATGAGTCAGGAGCGCCTGGGCGAGCTGCTCGGCCTGACGTTCCAGCAGGTGCAGAAGTATGAGAAGGGCGTCAATCGAATAGGCGCCGGCCGCCTTTTCGAGATCTCGCGCATCCTGGGCGTGCCAATCTATTATTTCTACGAGAGCGTCTCGGAACAGTTGGCGGGCGCTCCCGGCTTTGCCGATACCGAAACGCCGCCGGTTCTCGAATTCGTATCGAGCGGCGAAGGTCTGCAGCTTTCGCTTGCCTATATGCGCATCAAGGATCCCAAGGTGCGCAAGCGTGTCCTCGATCTGGTCAAAAGCCTGTCCGAGGACGCGGCCGCGAAAGAAGACTAAAAGACCGTCCGTACCCCCCATAAAGCTTAGAATGCCAGCCAGCGCACGGCGCGGGGGCGAAGTGCGTCGCCCGCGTCGCGTCCGGCGCGCGCCGCGTCTTGCTTCGGATCGTCGCCAAGCTGGATTTTGAAACTCGTTGTCGCACAATCGCTTCCGTCCGGAGCGATGACTTCGCCGCGAAACGAAAGGCGCTTGCCGTCGATGCGCGCCAAGCCAGCAATGGGCGTGCGGCACGACCCGTCGAGCGCCGCCTGAAAGGCGCGCTCGCAAGCCAGCTCCGTGGACGCGGCCTCGTCGCCCAGCTTACCGATCGCCGAAGCCGTGCGCGCATCGGACAGACGAATTTCGATTCCCACCGCGCCTTGCGCCAGCGACGGCAGCCATTCTTCAAGGGCCAGAACGGTGGTGACGCGCTCGGCGAGGCCCAGACGCTTCAAACCTGCCATGGCCAGCAGGATCGCATCCGTCTCGCCGGCCTCCAGCTTGGCCAGGCGCGTGTCGACGTTGCCGCGCAACGACACGCATTCGAGATCGGGCCTTAAGCGCAGGACTTGCGCCTTGCGCCGCACCGAACTGGTACCGACGCGCGCGCCTGGCGGCAGATCCGACAGCGTTCGCGCGCGCTTGGCGATGAACACATCGCGTGGGTCCTCGCGCGGCAGAATGGCGGCGATGGTCAAACCGCCCGGCAGCGCGGTCGGCACGTCCTTCATGGAGTGGACGGCAAAATCGATGGAGCCGGAAAGCAGCGCCTCTTCCAGTTCCTTGGTGAACAGGCCTTTGCCGCCGGCATCGGCCAAGGGACGGTCGAGAATGCGGTCGCCGGTGGTTTTGACCGGCACGATTTCACAAGCGATCCCCCTTTGCTGCAGGGCGTATGCGACCATGCCGGCCTGGACGCGGGCGAGCGTGGAGCCGCGGGTGCCGAGGCGAAGGGGGGAGCTTTGCGACATGAGCGTTTTCGGGTTAGAGGCTGTACCTACTTACCACGGGTTCCGCCATTGCGCGCATGGACTGTACTGGGCATCGAGACGAGCTGCGACGAGACCGCGGCGGCGCTGGTGCGCGGCGGCGGCAGCGGGCCGGGCGAAATCCTCTCCAATGTCATCTTCAGCCAGTTGGACGAGCACCGGCCTTACGGCGGGGTCGTTCCGGAAATTGCCGCGCGCGCCCATGTGGAAATGCTGGACGGAATCGTCGAGCAGGCGTTGGCGCGTGCCCGGGTCAAGCTTGGCGAGGTCGATGCGGTGGCCGCCACCGCCGGCCCAGGCCTGATCGGCGGGGTGATGGTAGGGCTCGTCACCGCCAAGGCGCTGGCGCTGGCGGCCGGCAAACCGCTGATCGCCGTCAACCATCTGGAAGCCCACGGCCTCAGCGCGCGGCTTTGCGAAGGCCTGGAATTTCCGTTTCTGCTCTTGCTGGTGTCCGGCGGCCATTGCCAGCTTCTGGGCGTCGAGGGCGTGGGCCGCTTCCGATTGTACGGCACAACCATAGACGATGCGGCCGGCGAAGCGTTCGACAAGACGGCGAAGCTGCTGGGCTTGGCGTACCCGGGTGGCCCGCGCATCGAAGCGCTGGCGCGTGAAGGCAATCCCAAGCGCTACGCGCTGCCCCGGCCCTTGCGCGGACGTGAAGGGGCGGATTTTTCCTTTTCCGGCCTGAAGACGGCCGTGCGCCAAGTGACGCTTGACGCAGATGTGCAGGCGGCCGATCTGGCAGCTTCGTTCCAGGCCGCCGTGATCGATATTCTGCGCGACCGCACTTTCGCCGCGATGGCGATGTTCGCGCGCGATTTTCCTCAAACACTATCTCCCGCTTTTGTCATGGCCGGAGGCGTTGCCGCCAATGGCGCCATCCGCAGCGCGCTCGGCGCATTTGCAACAGCGCAAGGGTTTGACATGAAAGTTCCGCCGCCAGGGCTTTGCACGGACAACGCCGCGATGGTCGCCTGGGCGGGGATCGAACGCGCGCAATTGGGCCTGTTCGATCCGCTGAACGTCGCGGCGCGAGCCCGTTGGCCGTTGGAGACTGCATGAAGATCGCGACCTGGAACATCAATTCGGTGCGCCTCAGAATCGATCTGGCGGCGCGCTTCCTGCGCGAGCACGCTCCCGACGTGCTCTGCCTGCAAGAGATCAAAGTCGCCAACGAGCTGTTTCCCGCCGAAGCGTTCGCGAAGCTGGGCTATGTCCATCAGGCGATCAACGGGCAGAAGGCCTATCACGGCGTGGCGATCCTTTCGCGTTTGCCGTTCAAGAAAACCGCCGTGGAAGATTTCTGCCGCGAAGGCCATGCGCGCCACATCAGCGTTATCTTCGAGAACGGCGTGGAGCTGCACGATTTCTACGTGCCCGCCGGGGCCGATATCCCCGATCCCAAGCTCAATCCCAAATTCGCCCACAAGCTCGACTTCCTGCGCGCGATGGCGCGCTTTTTCGCGAAGCGCAAACGCACCGCGCCCGTCATCCTCCTCGGCGATCTCAATGTCGCGCCCTTGGAGAACGACGTCTGGAGCCACAAGCAACTGCTCGATGTGGTCAGTCACACGCCGGTCGAGACCGAACTGCTCGGCGAGGCCAAAGCCGCCTTCGACTGGACCGACGTGACGCGCGCATTCGTTCCGTCTACGGAGAAAATCTATTCCTGGTGGAGCTATCGCGCCGCCGACTGGGAAGCTTCCGATCGCGGCCGCAGGCTGGATCACATCTGGGTCAGCCCTGCGCTGAAGGGGGCGCTCGTCTCGCAGACCATCGTCAGAAAGATGCGCGGCTGGGCCAAGGCGTCCGACCATGTGCCGGTGATCGCGGAACTGGATATCTGAAAGAGATACGCTTGCGCATCGTTCTCATCCGCCACGGCCCGACCGAATGGAACGCGCAGCACCGCGTCCAGGGAAGCGTCGACACACCACTCAGCGCAGAGGGTGAGGCGAAGATGACGCGCCTCAGGCCGCCGGTAGGCTTCGAGACCGCACACCCTTTTTGCAGCCCGCAATTGCGCGCCCGCCAGACGGCGGCGCTGTTGGGGCTTGAAAACCCGACGATCGACGCGCGCTTGGCCGAACAGAATTGGGGCGCCTGGGAGGGTCTGACGCGCGATGAAATGCTGGCGCGCGACGGCGTGGACGCTTTCGCGCGCGCCGGGCGCGGCCTCGAATTCCGCCCGCCCGGCGGCGAATCGACGGGCGAATTGCAGGCGCGGGTGCAAAGCTTCTTCGCCGACGCGGCGAAGCTCCCGCAAGACGCCGTCGCCGTGACTCATATGGGCGTGCTACGCGCGGCCTATGCGCTGGCGACGGGCTGGGACATGTCGACGCCGATGCCGGGCGAGCTGAATCTGGAAGCGGCCTTAGTGCTTACCCTCAATGCATCCGGAATGCCGGCGATGGCCGAACTCAACGCGCCGCTGCGGGTGAGGGGATAATTACGCCCAGAACGGCTCCAGGCGCTTGAATTTTTCCCAGCGACGCAAGGCTTTCTTGCTCAAGCGTTCGGCGCGGGCGCGATGCCAGCCGTTGATCAGTCCGGCCGTGAAATACAGATCGGCCTGAACGTGCGCCGACACCGCTTGGTCGGCGACGAGGCGCCCCAGCACGGCGCGCACCTGCCCCACATCGTTGATGCAGCCCAGAAGGTCCTGAAGCTTCTTCAAGCGGTCGAGATAGCGCTTCACCGCTTTCTTCTTGTAGAGCGGTCCGTAGAATTCCGTCGCGTAACGCAGCCGCTTCAGCGCGATGCGCAAGCGATGGCATTCGCGCTGCTCCAGGCTCTTCAAGCGCCGGCCGCGTTTGCGCACCCGCATCCAGTGCTCGTCCATCATGGGCGCCGCCGCCGACTTGACCGGGACGCGCATCGCCAGCCGCGCCTTCAGATCGACGGCGATGTCCTGGCCGCCCAGCCAGGAGCGCGTCTCGGCCGCGGCAGCCACGTCGTCCTGGAAGACGGCGAACTCCGGGCTCGAAATATGCGCCGTCGCTTCGTCCCAGGCTTGTTGGCGCGCTTCTTCGGCGCGGGCGCGCAGCATCTTGAAGGCTTCGTCATGGCCGAGCCGGTCTGCCATGGGCAGGAACAGTTCCTCGATGAAGACATCGAGATCGCGGGCGGGCGCGATAGCGTCGGCGAACGCCTTGGCGCGCGCCTTCAAATCCATCAGCGCGGGCGTGCGGAATTCCTCGCCGAAGGCCGAAAACGCCACATGCAGCCGGCGCAGTCCGACGCGCAGCTGATGCAGGCCCTCCACGTCGCGCGAGCGGATAACGGGCGCGATATTGGCGGCGACATGGGCCAGGCATTCGAGCAAGGTGGTGCGGAACGCGTCTTCCAAGGTGGTGCGCCCGCGCAGGTGCAGCGGACGCGCCGTCACCGCCAGAGCCGAACTCTGGACCTCATGCAATCTGTGATGGCCGGTCGAACGCACCATTGCCGTGCGGGGATCATCCATCTGTGTTTCGACTCTGGCAGGCCGCTCAGACATTGCGCACGGCAAGACCCGCTTTGGCAAGCGCCGTCTTGGCCTCGGCGATGGTCCACTGGCCGAAGTGGAAGATCGATGCGGCCAGCACCGCATTGGCGTGCCCGTCGCGGATTCCTTCCACCAGATGATCGAGGACGCCCACGCCGCCCGAGGCGATCACCGGAACCGGCACGGCATCGGAGATGGCGCGGGTCAGCGCGATGTCGTAGCCGAGCTTGGTGCCGTCGCGGTCCATGGAGGTGAGCAGGATTTCGCCCGCGCCGTACTGGGTGAGCTTGACCGCATGGGCGACGGCGTCGAGCCCGGTGGGATTGCGCCCGCCATGGGTGAAGACCTCGAACCGGCCGGGCGCGATCTGCTTGGCGTCGATGGCGGCGACGATGCACTGGCTGCCGAATTTCTCCGCGCCCTCGCGGATGAATTCGGGGCGGCGCACCGCTTCGGTGTTGACCGAGACCTTGTCGGCGCCGGCCAGCAAGAGTGCACGAATGTCGTCGAGGGTGCGCACCCCGCCGCCGACCGTCAACGGCATAAAGCAGACGTCGGCGGTGCGCCGCACTACGTCGAGCAGGATGGGGCGTTTTTCGTGAGAGGCGGTGATGTCGAGGAAGCAAAGCTCGTCGGCGCCGGCCTTGTCGTAGAGCATCGCCTGCTCGACCGGATCGCCCGCATCGCGCAGACCGACGAAATTGATGCCCTTGACGACGCGGCCGTCCTTCACGTCGAGGCAGGGGATGATGCGGACTTTCAGCATTCTTGTTCCTCACCCTTCGACAGGCTCAGGGTGAGGGTTCTTCTAGCCCCTCATGCTGAGCTTGTCGAAGCATGAGCTTGTCGAAGCATGAGAATTTACGTTCGCATTCTCCCCATCGCCGCGACGTTGAACAGGGCGCGCCCGCAGACGGCCTCGGCGGGGACGGCTGTCGTCTTGCACAAGGCTTCGGTTTCCAGCAGCAGATCGAGGGCGTCGAAGAGCTTGGCCTCGTTCCACTTCTGCGCCTGGGATTTGAAGGAGGCCGTGCGCGAAAAATGCACCGGCGGGCGCAGCTTGCGCATAGCCCCGTCCAGTGTCTCGCCGCGCGCCGCCTCCGCGCCGGCCAGCAGCAAGCGCTGGAAATGCGACATGGCTTGGCGCAGCACCGCGACCGCGGAAACGTCGGCCGTCCACAGCCGTTCCAGCGCCAGATCGAGGCGGGCGAGATCGCCGGAGCCCGCCGCGTCGCAGGCCTCCTCGATGCGTGCCTCGGCCTCGTCGCCCATCGCGGCGCGCACGTCCTCGAGCGTGACCTGCTTCTGGCCGCGCGCGTACAAGGCAAGCTTCTCCAATTCGCGCCGCGTCACGCCGCGGTCCGATCCCAGGCGCGATACCGCGTCTTGCAGCGCGTCCGGCGCGATGGAAAGGCCTTCGGCTCTCAGCGCCTCGCGCACGACCTCAGAGAGATCGCGCGCCGAATCGGCATAACAAGGGATGGCCGCGGCGTTGTCGGCCTCTTCGAACACCCGGCGCAGCGCCGAACCTTTGGCGAGATCGCCCGCCTCGACCACCACCAGCGCGTCGCCCGCAGGCTCTGCCAGGAAAGATTCGAACAGTTTCGCGAGACCGTTTCCGGCCCCGCGCACGCGCACCACGCGCCGCCCGCCCAGCATCGAGATCGCCGCCGCCTCGTCGAACAGCCGCGCGGGATCGCCCGCCAGAGTCTGCTCGTCGAGATCGGACACGCGAAACGGATCGGCGAGATCGTCGACCACGGTTTTCAGCAGGGTTTCGCTGCGCTCGCGCGCCAGACCGCTGTCGGGCCCAAAGACCAGAGCGGCGACAAGCCCGCGCGGCGGGCTTTTCGCGGTGCGGTCGGCCTCGGACGATTTGACGATCATTTCTTGGGCTTCGCGTTTTGCGCGAAGAAGACGGCCAGATCGATGCGGATGCGGTCGGCGATGTCGTCGGCGGCGCGCCGCTCGGCGTCCTGCTGCACCGCCAGAGTCGCGTAAGGCGAGGACAGCACGTTGTAGGCCGACAGTCCGGTTTCTCTACCGTGCGTGACGACCGCGTTGGTCTTGATATCGACGAGCTCGTAATCGACGTTCAGCGTGTCGTTGTAGCGGGTGATGGCCGTCTGGGTGACGGCCTGGGCGCCGCTTCCGACGGTCTGGCTCTGCACGCCGACGGCGTCGCTCCGTTCCGACAACCTCACGCGCAAGCGATACGCGGCGCCGCCGGCCTCGGCGCGCGCATCCAGCAGATCGATAAGCTGGTTCCTCAGTTCGTAGCCTTGGCGCGCGGAGACCGGTTCGACATAGATCGAGCCCAAATCCTGGCGCATGGTCCCCTGCGCGGTGTTGGGAATCGCATACAGCGGATGGAAGCCGCAGCCCGCCAGGCCAAACGCAAGGCCGAGAACGGCTATGGCGCCAGCGGTCCTCATGCGACGATATTCACGATGCGGCCGGGCACCACGATCACCCGGCGCGGTTTTTTGCCGTCGAGGGCGCGCGCGACGGTGTCGAGCGCCAGCGCGGCCTGCTCCATGGAGGCGTTGTCCGCGTCAGGCGCCACCGCGATGGTGCCGCGCAGCTTGCCGTTGACCTGTACGGCGATGGTGACCGTATCCGAAGCGACAAGCGCTCCATCGGCCACGGGCCAGGGCGTCGAGGCAACGAATTGGCGATGCCCCAAACTCTCCCAACAGCTTTCTGCCAGATGCGGCATCATTGGACCGATCAAAAGCACCAGCGTCTCCAAGGCCTCGCGGCGCACCGCGCCCGAAACCTCCGCGCCCGCCGCACTTATAGCATTGACGAAGGCATAAATCTGCGCCACCGCGCGGTTGAATCTGAGCGAACCCAGATCGTCGGCCACCGCCGCAATGGCGCGATGAGTGGCCCGGCGCAGCTCCAGCGAGGCGCCTTCGGCGGTCCCGGCTTGCGTGCCGGGGGCCGGCAGGCCTTCGGCTTCGCTCGCCAGCCGCCAGATGCGCTGCACGAAGCGCCAGCAGCCTTCCGCGCCTTCGTCGGTCCATTCGATGTCGCGTTCGGGCGGCGTGTCCGACAGCATAAACCAGCGGATCGTATCGGCCCCGAAAATGTCGATGATCTGCTCCGGCGCGACCACATTCTTCTTCGACTTGGACATCTTTTCGGAGGGACCGACCGCGACCGGCTCGCCCGTGCCTTTGCGGAATGCCTGCCCGCCGCGCTTTTCCACGTCGTCGGGCGAAAGCCAGTTGTCGTCTTTGTCCTTGTAGGTCTCGTGGCAGACCATGCCCTGGGTAAACAGCCCCGCGAACGGCTCGTCGAGCTTGAGATAGCCGGCCTGCTTCATGGCGCGCACGAAGAAGCGGGCATAGAGAAGATGCAGGATCGCGTGTTCGATGCCGCCGATATACTGATCGACCGGCAGCCAGTAATCGACGGCGGCGCGGTTCACAGGTTCCGCCGCCTGGGTGTCGCAGAAACGCGCGAAGTACCAGGACGAATCCACGAAGGTATCGAGTGTATCGGTGTCGCGCACGGCCTCGCCGCCGCACTTGGGACAACTCGTATGCTTCCAGGTCGGATGGGCGGCGAGCGGATTGCCTTTGACGTTGAAGGCCAGATCGTCGGGCAGCTTGATCGGCAGATCGGAGTCCTTCGCCGGCACCACGCCGCATTTGGGGCAATGCACCATCGGAATCGGACAGCCCCACGGGCGCTGGCGCGAGACCAGCCAATCGCGCAGGCGGTAATTCACCGTGCGCACGCCGCGCCCGGCCGCTTCCAGGCGTTTGGCGACTTCTGCTTTCGCCTCGTCGACCGAAAGTCCGTCGAGGAAACGCGAATTGGCCAGCCTGCCGGGGCCGACATAGGCTTCGTCGCCGATTTCGAATGTCCTGGGGTCCGCGTCTTCGGGGATCACGACGGGTAGCACCGGCAATTGGTACTTGCGCGCGAATTCCAGATCGCGCTGATCGTGGGCGGGACAGCCGAAGATCGCGCCGGTGCCGTAGCCCATCAGCACGAAATTGGCGATCACCACCGGCAGCTGCCAGGTCTCGTCGAATGGATGGGCGGCTCTAAGGCCGGTGTCGTAGCCCAGCTTCTCGGCTTTCTCGATCGCTTCCTCGGCGGTGCCGGTACGCCGGCATTCGGCGACGAACGCCGCGATCTTGGGATCCGTCGCCGCCAATTCCTCCGTCAACGGATGATCGGGCGAAAGCGCCACGAAGCTTGCGCCGAACAACGTGTCGGGGCGCGTCGAAAAGACTTCGAGGTCCCGTCCGTTCGACAAGGCGAAGGAAAAGCGCATTCCTTCCGAGCGGCCGATCCAGTTCTTCTGCATCAGGCGGACTTTTTCCGGCCAGCGTTCGAGCTTGTCGAGCGCCGCCAGCAGGTCGTCGGAAAAAGCGGTGATCTTGAAGAACCATTGCGACAGCTTGCGCCGCTCGACGGGCGCGCCCGAGCGCCAGCCCTTGCCGTCGATCACCTGCTCGTTGGCGAGCACGGTCTGATCGACCGGGTCCCAGTTGACGTCGGCTTCGCTGCGATAGACCAAGCCTTCGCGATAGAAATCCAGGAACAGCTTCTGCTCGTGACGGTAATAGGCCGGATCGCAAGTGGCGAATTCGCGGCTCCAATCGATCGATAGGCCCATCAGCTTGAGCTGACCCTTCATCGCCGCGATGTTGGCGTAAGTCCAGTCGCGCGGGCTGACGCCTTTCTCGCGCGCCGCGTTCTCGGCGGGAAGGCCGAAGGCGTCCCAGCCCATCGGATGCAGCACATTGAAGCCCTGCGCGCGTTTGAAGCGGGCGATGACGTCGCCCATCGTGTAATTGCGCACATGGCCGATATGGATGCGCCCCGACGGGTAGGGGAACATTTCCAGCACGTAGCATTTGGAGCGGGTGGAATCCGTCGGCGTCAGGAAGACGCCCGATTGGCTCCACGCCTCCTGCCACTTCTTTTCCGATTCTTTGGCGTTGTAGCGCGCCATGCGAGTTTCGAATCCCTAGAGCGCAGTCCGGCGAAGTGTGGTGCGGTTTGCCTTCAGACTGCGCGACAAGCGAAGAATCTTCACCGACTGTGTTTTGCGGCAAATGCGCGCGTAATTCCACCCTCTCCGGCAGGGCAGACTATCGCATGGTCATCCCTGAAGGGCCGCGCCCTAGTTGTTCGGGGACTGGGTCGCGAGGCGCAGTTCGCGGGCGCGCGTCAGGATGGCGTCGGTCAGCTTGGTGACCGTGTCGGGAGCGACCTGGGCATCGACCCAGCCGTCGCCCGATTTGGTCTGGCGGAAGACCGCGACCTTGATCCCGTCGGCGCGCAGATGCCGGTCCAGGATGTAGACGGTGACTTTCAGGCGCTCGTCCAAGGCTTGGGGCGAGGAATACCACTCCGTGATGATGACCCCGCCGAACGGGTCGGCGGAGGCCAAGGGCATGAAGGACAAGGTGTCCAGGGTCGCATGCCACAGATAGGAATTAACACCCAGGGTGCGTTGGCTGCTGTCGCTGGAAATAGCGGTGGAGCCGGTATCGCTGTCCTGCATCACGGCGGTGTCGGAAGAACCGCAGCCTGCCAAAAGCAGGGCGCACGCAAGTACGGTTAAAATTCGCATCGGGCCGCTCTTCATCCTTGTTGGGCGAGACAAGTCAATTGGTCCCGCGCATACCCCCGATTTTCACGCGGTTTTGGCTTATACTGGGCCGCAGCCCGGCGCGCAACGAGCGGATCGTCTTATGTTATAAAGGTTTAAGATTAAACGCGGCGATCCGTTCCGATAATCGGGGGGACAAGAGCTTTTTCCGGCCAAAGCGTGCAGGGTTCGCCGCAGAAAATGCCTGGGAAGAAATTTTGGGAGTGGGGTTATGAAAGCGTTCTTGCTAGCAGGCGCGGCCGCGGCCGCCATGATTGCCACCCCGGCCCTGGCCGGACTGGGCGATTGGTCCATCAGCCCCTGGAGCACGAATCTGTCCGACATCAGCCTGACGGTCGGCGGACGGGCGCAAGGAACGGCGTTTACGGCTGATCAGCCGGTTGCCGCCGGCGTCGATCAGACGAGCGCAAGCGGCGCTGCGACACTGACGACCACGCTGGAGCGCGACTATGACAGCGGGTTGTCGCTGGCGCTCAAGGGCGCCTTCGAGGTCTATCACGACCGGCTTTCCGGCGATAATTACGGCGACGACTTCGTGCAAAAAGTCTACGCGACGGCGCAGACCGGGCTGGGCCGGGCCGAAATCGGCATGACCGACGGAGCGGCCTATACCCTGGCGGTCACCGGGCCGGTGGTCGATGACGCAACGACGATGGACAATACCAACGCCACCTTCTTCCGCGATCCGTCCACCGGCCGGGCCTTCGTCGGCGTCTTCGCCCTCAACAGCGCGGTGGAATCCTCGCTCAATTACGCCAAAATTTCCTATTACACGCCCAGACTGTTCGGCGTGCAGCTCGCCGCGTCCTACACGCCCTCGGAAGGAAAGGACGCGATCCCGTTTCTCTCCGCCGGGCCGCACGTGACGAACCGGCAGAAAAGCATCTGGGAAGGGGCTCTCAGCTACAGCGATAATTTCGGGCCCGTGGCGCTCGGCGTTTATGGCGGATTCGCCTTCGCGCATGCCGAGGACAAAACCGCGGGTCACGAAGGGCTCACGGAGTGGGGCCTGGGCAGCGAGATCGATTATAATCTCAACGACGACGTGAAGCTTGCCGTAGGCGGCGCCTACCGGCAAAGCAACGCCTACGCCTTCGCCATCAACGATGCTCAGGCGAACGGCGAGACCTCCAGCGGCCATCTGAGCGCCACGCTGAGCGATGGACCGTGGATCGTCGGCGGCGAAGTTGGCGACGGTACTGCCGAAGGCGCGCCCAAGCTTGGCGTGCACGGCGTCGGCGCATCCCTCGGCTATGTCTTTAACAGCAATTTGCAAGCGACCTTGGGTTGGCAGCAATTGCGTTACGACCGCGATGTGGGAACCTTTTACAACGGCGCGCCGCGCATCCGCATGGATGCGGTGTTCCTGCATTTAAGCTTGCACGTCTAACGCACCGATCGCGGCGATGCCGGCGAAGCCCGACAACAGGCCGGCATTACGCGGCTCCACTCCGCCCAGCGCATAAACCGGCACGCCGGCGGTGCGCGCGATCGCGTTGGCGCGGACAGAGGTCAGCGCGGCGCGGCCGGGATGGCTTGCCGTGGGAAAGACCGGCGAAAGAAAAACCGCATCGACGGACTTCGCCTTGGCCAACGCCGCCAGGGAATGGACGGACGCCGTGATGAGGAAGGACCGGCGGCGCGCGCGCCAATGCGCCGCCTCACCGAGGTGCGCCTCCGGCAAATGCACGCCGTCCGCCCCGCAAGCTGCCGCCAGCGCGCCGTCGCCGGCGATGAGCACGATCAGGGCGCGGGCGCGCGCCAGCTCGTTCATCGCCCGGGCAAGCGCGGCGCGGCGCAAGCCGTCGCGCGCGCGCACCACCACCATGCTGCCGCGCGGCAAGGCGCGCGCCGCCGCTAGCGGATTGCTCAGCCGCTCGTCGTCGGTGAACAGCACCAGCGCCGGCAGGGCATAACGGGCATGTGCGGCAAGGCGCGCCGCCGCCCTTGCCAGCCTTAGCCTCGCCAAGCTATCGCTCATCCTATGGTCCCGGAACAAATCGCGCGGAATTACGCCCTTATCCTGGCGCGCATCGAGGCGGCGCGAAAGAGCGCGCTGAACCCGGCGCTCTTTACCAAGCTGGTCGCCGTCAGCAAGTTCCACGACACGCAGCATATTCGTCCGCTGCTCGAGGCCGGTTACCGTCTGTTCGGCGAAAGCCGCGTGCAGGAAGCGCACACGAAATGGCTGCCCCTGAAAGGCGAATATCCCGACATCGAGCTGCATCTGATCGGGCCGCTGCAGACCAACAAAGCACGCGAGGCGGTCGGTTTGTTCGACGCGATCCATTCGCTCGATCGGGTAAAATTGGCCCACGTACTGAAGGACGAATGCGAACGGGCCGGGCGCTCGCCGACGCTCTTTGTGCAGGTCAACACCGGCGAGGAACCGCAAAAAGCAGGCGTGACGCCCAAGGAAGCAAAGGCCTTCATTGCCGAGGCGCGTCAACTGGGGCTGAAGGTGAGCGGGCTGATGTGCATCCCGCCGGTCGGCGAGGCGCCCGCGCCGCATTTCGCGCTGCTGGCGAAGATTGCCGCGGCAGAGGGCCTGGAACTGCTCAGCATGGGCATGAGCGACGATTTCGAAACGGCGATCCGCTTCGGCGCGACTCATGTGCGCGTCGGCAGCGCGATCTTCGGCGAGCGCGATTAGCTAGGCTGCAGCTCGGGGACGGCTGTCGTCAGGCCGATGCTGCGGCCATAAGCATAGGCGGCGCGCGCGGCGGTGCCGGCGTCGACGCCCTTGCGCGACAGGGCGCTCATCAGTGCGGACATATCGGGGCTGCTGACGGATTTGGCCGGCGTCACGGAAGCGGGTTTTTCGGGTGCGGCGGCCGTCTGGGCCGGCGCAGCGGCGACGGCGGTCTGTGCCGTATCGTCGCCGGTCAGGAACGCCAGCACCGTGTCGCCGACATTCTTGCCGGTAACGGATTGGAAAGCGGTATCCGCAAGCGAAGCGACGAGGCCGATGAAACCGCCATACAACGTATCGCCGGCGATTTTCTCGGGCGTGCCGATCTGGCTGCCGGTGATCGCCCGGTAAAGAGTCGAGATCACGGGGATATGTTGAAGCGGATTGACGATGTCGAGCAGATCCTTGAACGAGAAGTCCGATACGTCGGAATTTTTCGCCGAGGCGGCCGCCGTCGCCGGCCCCTGCGCCGCCGTATTCGTGACATGGCTGGAATAATCGATTCCCGGCATGGCTGCCTTCACGCAAGGAGCTTGCCAAAAGCGGAACCTTGATTTCCGGGCGCGCCGCCCGGGCGTACCGGGCAAGAATTGCCGGCTAGAACAGATGTCCCGCCTTTTCGGCCTTGGTCTTGAGATAGGCGCGGTTGTGCAAGTTGGCGGGAAACGCATGGCGGACACGCTGCGTCACCGCAATGCCCGCCGCCTCGAGACCCGCGACCTTGGCCGGATTATTGGTCAGTAGACGGACGGATTTGTAACCCAGGAGCGCCAGCATTCTTGCGGCAATGGCGTAAAGCCGCTCGTCGGCCTCGAATCCCAGCCGCTCGTTTGCCTCGATGGTGTCGAAGCCCTGATCCTGGAGCTTGTAGGCGCGCAGCTTGTTGATCAACCCGATGCCGCGGCCTTCTTGCGCTAGATAGAGCAGCACGCCGCCGCCGGCTTTGGAAATCGTTTCCACCGCGCCGCGCAGCTGCTGACCGCAGTCGCATTTGAGCGAGCCCAGAAGGTCGCCGGTGAAACATTCCGAGTGCAGCCGCGTCAGCACCGGCCCGGGCGTCGGCGGACGGTTGATGAGAATCGCGATATTTTCCGGCGCGCCGTCGTCCGCGCGAAAGGCGACGAGTTCGGCTTGCTCCGCTCCTTCCAGCGGCACGCGCGCGCGCGTCACCAGTTTCAGATTCGCCGCCGCATCTTTCTCGTACGAAAGAATGTCGCGCACCGAGACGGTTATGGCGTCGCCTCCGGCGCCAGCGCGGCGCACGATCGCAGCGGGCAACAGACCGGCGAGCTTGGCGAGCTTCACCGAGGCGGCGAAGGCTTCGGGAAGGTCTTCGCGCACGGCCTCGAACGGGCCTTTCAACGGCGTAGCGAGGTCGGCCGTGGGATCGGCGATGGCGCGGATACGCGCCGCGTCCATGTCCGCTGCGAGCGGCAGAGCGACGACGTCACGCGTGTAAAGGCGGATCTTCAGGGTCCGCGCCCGGGCATGGCTGAGGACCAGAAAGGCGCGCGCCCGGCGCATGCGGGCGATTGCCGCATCGTCCAAGGGTTCCGCGGCCAGCATCGTAAACGCGCCGCCGCCTTCGAGGCGCACGAGCCGGCCGGCCCTGAGCGCATCGGCCGCCCGCGCCACGCGGCGAAGGCCCGATCCGGCCGGTGTCTGCGGTTTCGAGCGGGGGCGGACGGTCTGCGGCATGCGTCTTCCCAATACACCCACGCCTCGAAACCGGATAGACTTCCTCTCTGCACCGCAACCTTGGATGATTCCCGCTCATGTCCAGCGTCAAGCGCGTCCTTCTGGTGGAAGACGATGCCATGCTTCGCGTCTCGTTGGCCGAACAATTGAGCCAGGAAAGCGCCTACACCGTCGTGGAAGCGGGCGACTGCGCCGCCGCGCGCCGAGCGGCCGGCGAGGGCCTCTACGAGTTCATGGTCCTGGATGTCGGCCTTCCCGACGGCGACGGGCGGGAGCTATGCCGGGATTTCCGCGCCCAAGGCATTACCTGCCCGATCCTGCTTCTGACCGCCGCCGACACCGATGCCGACGCCATCGCCGGTCTGAAATCGGGCGCCAACGATTACGTGACCAAACCATTCCGCTTCGCGGTCCTGATGGCGCGCGTGCACGCCCATCTCAGAAGCCATGGCCGCAGCGAAGAAGCGATGTATCGCATCGGGCCTTATACCTTCCGGCCCAGCGCCAAGATGTTGCTCGAACTCGGGCGGCCGGAAAATCCGCTTGACGGAGAAGGAAACCAACATCCTCAAATACCTCTATCGCTGCGGCGACACGGTGCCGCGCGAAATGCTGTTGCACGAGGTATGGGGCTACAATCCGGCGGTCACCACCCATACGCTGGAGACCCACATCTACCGGCTGCGCCAGAAAATCGAGCAGAACCCGGGCGAGGCGCATATTCTGGTGACGGAAAGCGGTGGCTATCGGCTGATCGCTTAGCGCGCTTTGGACCACAGAGATCAAAGAATTATATAGTTAATTTGTTGGTCAAACCGGATGATTCGTGACCAGGGCGTCGCTATTTTGTTCCCCCTCCGATTCCGAGGTCTGGGTCTGCAAAATTTGTTGTCTGTGCGTAACAGTGGCAGCAGCCTATCTGTATACCTGACACGACGTTCCTCGGAGGGACCATGAGCGACCGGATTTCTTCCATTCTGATCGGCGCGGCGCTTGCCGCCCTGATTTCCTTGCCAGCCAAGGCCGGCGATCCCAACTGGGTCACCGGACCGCAAAAGAATTTCGACATCAAATCGCTCAAGATTGACAATGTCCTGGGCACCGTGAAAGTCGATGTGAAGGATGGCGGCCCAGCAGTCCTTCAGATCAGCGGCCTCAAACAGCGCGTGGACGGCCTGACGGTCGCGCAGACGGACGGCGTCCTTTCGATCAAGGGCCACAATCCGCAATCGGTGTGGGACTGGAGCCATTGGTTCGACTTTTCGTACACGGACGCCAAGCCGGATCAGCTGATCGTTCATGTGACGATCGCCAAAGGAACGCGCGTCGACGTCGGCGACATCAATGGCAAAGCCGCGATCGGTAATACGGAAGGCGAGGTGCATTTTTCGTCCGCCGGCTATACGGAATCGACGATCGGCAATGTCTCCGAGGCGACGGTCTCGCTGGCCGGATCGGGTAAGGTGACGCTCGGCAACGTGGTGGGCAAATTACACGCGGAAACGGCCGGAAGCGGCGACATCCATGCCGGTAATGCCGGCGAAGCGCATACCGAAATCGCCGGATCCGGCTCGATTTCGACCGGAAGCGTCGCCCGCGATCTGCATATCGAGATCGCAGGGGCGGGAGACTTCACCGCAACGAACGTGAACGGGCCGGTATATGTGGAAATCGCCGGGTCCGGCTCGGTCAACATCGGCGGCGGCGAGGCCAATCCGCTCCATGTCGAAATCATGGGCTCGGGCGATGTGACCTTCGGCGGCGTGGCCGTGGACCCGCACATCGAATCCATGGGGTCCGGTAATGTCAGGCTTAAGGCCTATCGCGGCAATCTTTCCAACGAAGGCAACGCCAATCTCAAGATCGGCAGCTGAAACGCTTCAAATGTTTAACGCCTGTTAACCCTTGGGGGCGAAGATCGCGCCTTCAAGGGTTAACGTATGGCGCCCAAGCAATCCGAAAACGACCGGCGCACGCGCGAACGCGTTGCCGCCATCGCCGAAAGCGGCAGTGGAGAACCGCGGCCGGCCAAGCGGGCAAAGCGCCGGCGCACCTGGCCTTACGCCGTGACGCTGGTGGCGGCGTGGGGCATCATTTTCGGTGGAATCTTCTTCTCGCATTTCGTGTCGGACCTGCCTGACGTCGGCAGCCTCTTGGTCAACGGTCCTTCGCGCGACATCACGATCCTGGACGACCGCGGCCGGATGATCGCCCAGCGCGGTTTGACCCAGGGCGTCACGGTGGACGTGGGCAAGCTTCCTTCCTATGTGCCGAACGCCTTCATCGCCATCGAGGACCGCCGCTTCCGCGAGCATTTCGGCGTCGATCCGATCGGGATGATCCGCGCGGCCTTGGAGAACATGATGCAAGGTCATGTCGTCCAAGGCGGCTCGACGCTGACGCAGCAATTGGCGAAGAACCTGTTTCTGGAGCCCAAGCGCACCTTCGAACGCAAGAGCCAGGAAGCGCTGCTCGCGCTCTATCTGGAGTCGCGCTACAGCAAGGACCAGATCCTCACGCTTTATCTCAATCGCGTCTATTTCGGCGCCGGAGTCTACGGTATCGAAGCCGCCGCCGAGCGCTTCTTCGGCAAACGCGCGGAAAAACTCACCTTGCCCGAAGCGGCCATGCTGGCGGGCAGCGTCAAGGCGCCGGCGCGCTACAATCCGCTCGCCGATCCGGATGCCTCCCAGACGCGCGCCCAGATCGTGCTGCGCGCCATGGAGGATGCGGGCTATATCAGCGATGCCGCGCGCCAAGACGCCCAAGCCACACGCGCGCGCATCGTGCGCGGCACAGCGACGCCCGGCTCGGGCTATTTCGCCGACTGGGTGATCTCGCAGATTCCCGGCTATATCGGCGACGCCACGCAAGCTCTGATCGTCGATACGAGTTTCGATCTGGACGCGCAGGCCGAAGCCGAACGCGCCGTCACCGCCGGTCTGAACGAAGAGGCGGAGAAGCTGAGTGCAAGCCAGGCGGCCTTGGTCGCCATGACGCCGGACGGCGCGGTGCGCGCCATGGTGGGCGGATTGTCCTACGAGCAAAGCCCGTACAACCGCGCCACCGACGCCCAGCGCCAGCCCGGCTCGGCCTTCAAGCCTTTCGTCTATCTCGCCGCCTTCGAGCACGGCCACAAGCCGGACGATGTAATGAACGACGCGCCGGTGGACATCCGTGGTTGGAAGCCCAGCGATTTCGAGGGCGAATATCAGGGCGAAATCACTCTCGCCAAGGCTTTCGCCGATTCCTCCAATTCGGTGGCGGCGCAGCTGACGGCGCAAGTCGGTCCGGCGACCGTCGCGCGTACCGCCAAGCGTCTGGGCATCGACACGCCGCTGATGGCCGTGTCGTCGCTGGCGCTGGGCACCAGCGTGGTGACTCCCTTGGAGCTGACGGCGGCATACGCGCCCTTCGCCAACGGCGGAAACGGCATGGTCGCGTTCGGGATCGTCCGCATACGTACCAAAGACGGGAAAGTTTTATGGCAGCGTCAAAGCTCCGGGCTCGGTCCTGTGATGTCCCCCGAGAATCTCGCGGCGATGATCGCGATGATGACGCAAGTGATGGCCACCGGCACAGGCAAGTCCGCGCGGCTCGACGATCGGCCCAGCGCCGGCAAGACCGGCACCACCCAGGATTACCGCGACGCCTGGTTCGTCGGCTTCAGCGCCGATCTGGTGTGCGGGGTGTGGGTCGGCAACGACGACAACGCGCCGATGAAACATGCCACGGGCGGCGGACTGCCGGCGCACATCTTCAAACAATTCATGGAAAGCGCCGAAGCCGGACTGCCGGCGAAACCGCTTGCCGGGCAAGCGCCCGTCGCCGTCAGCGACACCGCGCAAAAGCCGGAACAAAGCGACACGCTGGAACAGCTGCTCGACAAACTGTTCAACGGAACCTGACGATTATTATCTTGCCGCGTAGCGGTGCAGGCCGGCGCCGTGCTGGCGCAGCCACGCCTGAGGCCGTTTGACGTCGCCCACCAGCTCGCGCACCAGCCGCCAGAATCGCACCCCGTGATTCATTTCGCTGAGATGCGCCACCTCGTGCGCCACGACGTAATCGAGGACGAAAGGCGGCGCCAAGATCAGCCGCCAGGAAAAAGACAACGAGTGCGTCGAGGAGCATGAACCCCAGCGGCTGGCGGTGTCGCGCACGGTAATGCGTTTTGGCCTCAAGCCAAGCTTGGCGGCCAATTCGATCGAACGGGTCTCCAAGGTCTGGCGGGCCCGGCGCTTGAGGAAATCGAGCAGGCGGCGCGGTGCGTGCTCGGCACGGCCGCCGACACGAATGACCGCCGCGCGCTCGTCGATCCACACCGGGGTGCGTGCGTCTTCGCAGCGCGCGATCAGATGTTCTTCCCCGCGGAAAGGTATGCGCGCGCCGGAAATCAGCGCCACGCGGCTGGGCACATGGGCAAGTTGGCGGGCGATCCAATCGGTCTGGCCGCGGGCGAATTCGAGGGCGCGCTCGAGCGCCTTCTTCGACGGCGCGATCACGCTGACCTCGCCGCTGGTGGGGTGGACCTTCACGATCAGGCGCCTTGCCCGCGGGTTAAGCTTCACGCTTACTTCCACGGCCCGGCCTTCGATCTTCAAAAGCTCGCGATGCACAACGCGACGACGCCCTTTACCGCGGGGTGCCTCTTTTCTACGCATGGGCTTCCCTTTTACCGCGTATCTTGCTTCTCTGGTCTACAGGCAGCACGAGAACGTCTATGAACGCCCGGTCCCGATTCCATTTTGCCTTTCCCGTCCTTGCGAAAGCGCGCGCCTTCGACAAGAACCTGCTCGGCTGCCGCGAAGGACGTTCGAGCGGGGAATGGGTCGGCTTCGATTTCTTCGGCCGCGTCGCGCATTTAAGCCCGAACGCGAGCGCACATAAAGCGCATAATCGTGTCGACGAAGAAACTATATCAGGGCGTCACTTCGGAGTCATCTTCGTCATGCAGACGCGGCAAGTCCTCGCCGATAAATTGAATCGCGCGCATGTTGACTTTGTCATCGCGCCGGGCATGCGTTTCGATCCCGACGGCAATGTCCTTGAGTTCAAGACTTTCCACGACGAGACAAGGATTTTCGCACCATGAATGCAAACAGAATCGCCGCCCTTGCCGGCGCGTATTCCCTGGCGATGATCCTGGGCGCGCTGGGGTTCCAATATATCGGCGGCGTCGCGCCCTGCGAAATGTGTCACTGGCAGCGCTGGCCGCTCGACGCCGTCATCTTCATGGGCCTTGGCGGAGCCGGGCTGTTCGCGATGGGCGTCATCGACCGCAAAGCGATACTGGCGCTGGCTTGGCTGTCGCTGGCCTTGATCGCGGCCACCGGCTTGATCGGCGCCTATCAGGCCGGGGTGGAATGGAAGCTGCTGCCGGGACCGACTTCCTGCACCGGCACGCGCTTTGTCTTCCACGGCGCGGGGGATCTCGCCAATGTCGCGCCCGTCGTGCGTTGCGACGAAGCGTCGTGGCGGCTCTTCGGAATTTCGCTTGCCGGCTACAACGCGATCTTCTCGCTCGGTGCGGCGATTTTTGGCTCCTATCTGCTGACGGCCAAGAGAACGTTGCTGGGAAGAAGACTGTGATGTCCGCGAAACCGGCGCGCCGCGCATCCCGCCCCGCGCCGCCGGGCGTCGATGCGAAGGACGAGATTGCCGCCATGATCCGCGTCGACCACGCCGGCGAATACGGCGCGGTGCGAATCTACGAAGGCCAGCTTGCCGTCTTCGCCGCGGACAAGTCGAAGGCGAAGACCGTCGCCGCGATCAGGCACATGGCCAAACAGGAAGAAGAGCATCTGAAGGCGTTCGATGCGCTCGTCAACGAGCGCCGCGTGCGCCCCACCGCGCTGGAACCCGTCTGGCGCATCGCCGGCTTCGCGCTGGGGGCGGCGACCGCGCTGATGGGCGAAAAGGCGGCGATGGCCTGCACCGCCGCGGTGGAAGAGGTGATCGACCAGCATTACGCCGGCCAGATCGCACGCTTGGGCGAAAGCGATCCCGCGCTCAAGCGGACCGTCGAGAAGTTCCGTGCCGACGAGATCGCCCATCGCGATACGGCGCTGGCCCACGGCGCCGAGGAAGCTCCCGCCTTGCTCGGCGGCGCCATCAAGGCCGGATGCCGCGTCGCCATCGCGCTTTCGACGAGAATTTAGAGCGCTTCACCGAAAAGTGGGCCGAACGCCCTGCGGCTTAATCGGCGCCTCAGCAAAACGGATGCGAGGAAAAGGCAAACCGCCGCCGTCGAGCGCCGAAAAAAATTTTCGCCGCCCCCTTGAAACCGGAAAATCCGTACTTATTTCGTTCCGGTAACGCCAACCGGGATGGCCGCCTTCTTTTAATCCGACGCGAGATCATACAGGGCGAGGATGCGGCCTTGCGCGCATTCGCGCGAGGACTTCCAAGCTTTCCGCCGCGAACCCGAAGGGCCGGAGGAAGGCGCGGTCGATCACCGTTCGGCCCGTGGAGAGGCATAAGGTGCATGTGGCGCGCGCTCACCCGCGCGATCCTTGCCGCCGGAACTTCGAAGCGGAACCGGCGGGATTAGGCCTGTGCCTACCTGCCGGTTTTCGCGCGTCCGCAGAATGGCGAATGTTCTACGGTTCCAGCTCGCTATCCCAATAGAGATAATCCGCCCAGCTGTCGTGCAGATAGTTCGGCGGGAACCGCCTGCCGTTGTTGCGCAGCTCGATGATGGTGGGTCTGTGCGGGCGATGGCGCGGCAGCATACCGGTCTGATGCGGCAGCCTTCCGCCCTTGAGCAGATTGCACGGCGCGCAGGCCGTCACCACATTGTCCCAGGTCGTGCGCCCGCCGCGCGAGCGCGGCACGACATGATCGAAGGTGAGGTCTTCGCCCGCGCCGCAATACTGGCACTCGAAGCGGTCGCGCAGGAAGACGTTGAACCGCGTGAAGGCGGGATTGCGCGCCGGCCGGATATAGGTCTTGAGCGAAACGACGGAAGGCAGACGCATCTCGAAGCTCGGCGAATGCACCGTGCGGTCGTATTCCTCCAGGATATTCACCCGCTCCAGAAACACGGCCTTGATCGCGTCCTGCCAGGACCACAGAGACAAAGGGAAATAGCTCAACGGGCGAAAATCCGCGTTGAGGACCAATGCCGGGCAGTTGTCGGGCCTGCGCGCGGCGGCTAACACGACGAAAATTCCCTGAAGACCGTGCCTCCTCTTTTGCCGCGGATTTTACGGGTAAGTCCCAGTAAAGCCAATACGCCCCGTACGTTACGCGATTCGGTGTGACGGAATGGCGACGCTTTCAACTAAGCGCGCAGCAAACCTCGCCGCTTATCTTTAACTGCCCGCCAAAGGCCAGTGAAAGAAAACGGCCGGCGATCTCGATTCCGGCGGCGTCGATGCCGTGCCCCAGGCCCGGCGAAAGGTGCCACTGCACGCCGAGCCCGGCCGCTCCAAGCGCCGCCGCCGTGAAGAAAAGCGCCTCCGGCGGGATCATGGTGTCGGCGTCGCCATGCGCCAGCAGGACCGGCACGGCGCCGTGCAGCTGCGGCAAAGCGCCGGTCAGCAGGCCCGAAAACCCGACGATCGCGGCCGGCTTTATGGCGCCGCTAAGGCCCACGTGCAGCGCCATCATCGTGCCCTGGCTGAAACCCACCAGCGCCAAACGATCGGGAGAAAGCGCGAGACGCGCGAGTTCCGCCTTGAGGAATGCTTCCAGCGCACCGGCCGCGCCCACGACACCTTTGTGCATCTCATGCGGATCGATCCGGGAAATGGCGAACCATTGACGGCCCGCACCCGCACAGGGTTCGGGCGCATTGGGTGCGACGAAGGCCGCTCCGGGCAATGCGCGTTGCCAATGCGGCGCCAGCTCGATCAGATCGTTGCCGTCCGCGCCGTAGCCGTGGCAGAGCACGACCAGATGTGTGGCTTTGCCCTGTCGAGGCAGCAGACGGGGACCGGAAAGCGCACCCAGTGCCATTGGTGCTCCTTGCGATTAGAATTCCGGCCATGATTGTCACGCGCTTCGCGCCGAGTCCAACCGGATTGCTGCATCTGGGTCATGCCTTTGCGGCCATCACCGCCAGCCAGGCCGGGGAGCGCTTTCTTGTGCGCATCGAGGATATCGACGCCGCGCGCTGCAAACCGGAGTTCGAAGCGGCGATCCTCGAGGACCTGGCATGGCTGGGCCCTCGCTTCGAGCAGCCGGTGCTGCGCCAATCGACGCGCCTGGAGGCCTATCGCGCGGCATTGGCGGCGCTGCAGGCGCGCGGATTGCTCTATCCTTGTTTCTGCACCCGCAAGGACATCGCCGAGGAAATCGCGCGTTCGGCCGAGGCGCCATATGGCCCCGACGGGCCGATCTATCCGGGCCTGTGCCGAACTTTGGACGAGGCCGAGCGCGCGCGGCGCATCGAAAGCGGTGCGGCTTATGCGCTGAGGCTCGACGCTGCGAAAGCGGCGAGGGAAGCCGGACCTCTCTTCTTAGAAGAGCAAGGCGCTGGGCCGAACGGCGAGACAGGACGCATCCCCGTCGATCCGTTCAAGTTCGGCGACATCGTTCTGGCGCGCAAGGAAACGCCGGTCGCCTATCATCTGGCCGTGGTGGTGGACGACGCCTTCCAGGGCGTGACGCTGGTGACACGTGGCAACGATCTGTTCGCCTCGGCTCATGTGCAAAGGCTGCTGCAGGCGCTGCTCCGATTGCCGGCGCCCGCTTACGCCCATCACCGGTTGATCCTCGACCAACAGGGCCGGAAATTCTCCAAGCGCGACCGCGCCGTAACCTTGCGCGCGCTGCGCGAAAGCGGTGCGTCGCCGGAAGACATTCGCGCCCGGTTCAAGCCGCGTCGATGATGTCGCGCAGATATGCGACATACTCCTCAAAAGCGCGGCGGCCCTGTTTGGTCAACGCGATGCGCGTGCGCGGCCGCTTGCCGACGAAATCCTTTTGTACGGCGACATAACCCGCTTCCTCCAGAGTCGCGATATGCGCCCCGAGATTGCCTTCGGTCGCCGCCACGATGGCTTTCAGGCGGACGAATTCGATCGCTTCGCCGGCAGGCAGCACCTTGAGCGCCGACATGATCTTCAGCCGTACGGGCTGATGGATGATGGGATCAGGCTGTTCCATGGTTATACTGTGCGGAACCAGAATCCGGCCAGAATCATTCCGCCACCGCCTACAGCCGCCATGCATAACAAAAAATGGCCGGGCAGATAAAAATAGCTGACGAGGGTGAGAGCAATGATCGAAACGCCCAACATGACGTAACGCGTGCCCACCCAGAGACCGAGGCCCGCATAGACCGCGCCCGTAAGCAAAGGCGCGAAGGCGCCGAACTGCATACCGCTGACCGGCCACATGATGGCGCAAGTCGCCGCAATGAAGGTCGAGACGACCGCCATCAGACCAAGAACGCGCCAACTGTTAGCGGTGTCGGCACGTCCGCGGATACCGTGGCCCAAGGCCATGGCGATGACGATTGCCGATACGATGAGTACGAGCCAGATCTCGTGCCAGTAGGCCGGGCGCAGATCGGTGCCGGCATAGCCGATCAGCCAGACGACGCCCCACAGGATCAGGTGCGGAGAGGTATTGCGGTAGCTGAAGGCCTGGGCGCTGCGCTGGGCGGTGCGTTCCACATCCGACAGGGTTTCGGCAGCTTCCTTCGATGACAGAGACATAGGTTCTCAACCCTCTTGTATATTACAGATGACTCTGTCATATAGAGTATTCTGTGTCAATGAGGGGTGGCCCAGCCGCCTCGAGGGCGAATAGGTGAGCGCTACAATTCCACATTTTCTCTTCGAGCAGCGGCCGCTTTGGGCTCTGATCTTCTCGGTCAGCTATGCAGCTTGGATCGGCTTCGAGTTCTGGGTGTTCAGCCGTGATCGGCGCGCCGCGCGCGGCGAGAGGGCCGACCGCGGCAGCCGCTCCGCCATCTTCGTCTTTATAACGCTCGGCATCACACTAGCCTTCGTGGGCCCAAACCTCGTTCCTCTCGCGCGCATCGCATTGCCGCCTGCGCCAGTCTTCTATGTCGCAATAGGGCTCTTTTGGGCAGGAATTGTTCTTCGCCTCTGGGCGATATTGACGCTCGGCCGCTTCTTTCGCACCGCGGTTCTGGTCCTCGAAGAACACCGTTTGGTGACGACCGGGCCTTATCGCCTGCTGAGGCACCCGGCCTATAGCGGCGGGCTTCTGACCATCGCGGGCCTTGGACTTGCAATGGGCAACTGGGTCTCCGCGCTCGGCGCGCCCTTATGCGTCCTCATCGCGTATGCGTGGCGCATTTACGTCGAGGAGAAGGCCTTACGCGCGCGGTTCGGTGCGGCGTTCGAAGAGCACCGGCGCCGTACCTGGGCCGTTATGCCGTTCGTGTGGTGAGGCATCGCGCCCTGCGAATTGCTAAGCCGTACGCAGAATTTAGCAAGGCGGCAGGCGAGGTCGGTTCTGACGCTCACGAGCCTGCGGCGCTGAGGAAATTACCAATCATTCAGGCCGACGAATTGGGCAAATCCGGCGGCGTGCGCCCAGCCCGACCATTCGCCGCGCAGGCGGCCCGTCAGGCGCGGACTGTCGGCGCCCTGGCCGAGGCCAAGGATTTCGAACTCGGCGCAACCCGCGAACGGCCTTCCGCCGGGGTCGGGCAGATGGGCGCCCTCTCTGTAGAGCTTGGTGTACCCTGAATCTTCGATTCCATCGCTCGCCAGAATGATCGTGGTGGGCATCCCCCCACAGCCGATGCTGTGGGAAACATTATCGAGAAAAGCGAGGATGTTGGTGTTTTCCTGGGCCCGCCATCTGCCGGATTTGACCAGAAGCGGCGTGCCGGCGATGAGCTTCTCGACCTCGGCGGCGACGTTCTCCGGGCGGTCGCGCACCGACAGCACCACATCGTAGGCGAAATTGTTCGAGGTTGCGTCGTAATTGCCGAAGGTGCGCACATGCACTTCGGAAGCGAAGCCCAAATTGCGCACGATGTCGGCAACGCGCGCGCCCACCCGGGCGGCAAAGGACGGATCGGCGATCAGCGGATTGCTGCGCGATAGGTCCAGCCCGATGACGATGCGCTGGGGATGGAGCGCGGTGCTGTCGACGTCCGGATCCGACATCCGCATCGCCAGGGCGCCCCCGCCCAGCAGAGCGCCCGCCGTCGCCAACGCCAGCAAGATGCTCTTCATGGTCTCGTCCTTACGTTAGGCGCCCTTCTGGTCGGCAAGTTCGAGCAGATGTAGCTGAGCGAACTGCTTCTGGCGATGCCTATAATCGTAAGCAATGTGGAAATTGCGCACATTGTTCTCGACGATCTGCATATAGAGCGCCGCTACCGTGGTCACGATGAAGAATATCACGCTGGCGAAGGCAAGCCAGAACCAAGAATCGGCGTCGGCCAAGGAGGTCAGGGACAGTTTGGGAAGCCCGAGCGAGACGCCTTCGGCCGCGCTCGCGCTCGCAACCTGGGGCATCGGACGCGTCAGAGAAGCGTGCTGGATCCCGTCGTTGGAGGCGAAAAGCGTATCGATCGAATTTGTCGGCTGGGCCGGAGCCTGGCGTTGTTCCAGCGTCGTCGAAGTGCCGCCCGCCATGTTATTGTACGCCACGAGATAACCCAGCCCGCCAATCATGACGATGGTCAGCACAAAAGCGGCGGCGATCATCGTATTGCGGCCGTAAGCGCCGGTGATCTTCAACATGAAATGTACGATCAGGACCGCGAAGATTACCTGCAGGCTCTTGAAGACCACGGAGGATTTCAAGGCCGGTGGGACCACCATGAACTCGTTGGAAAGCGCGCGCGTCCACACTTCGCGGATGATGTGATAATCGACGAACATCGCCACCAGCAGGATCGCGAGCGCCACAACGGCGGCGACGGCGTAAAGCGGCTTGTAGTGCGAGACCTGGCGGCTCTTTTCCATATTGCGCGAGATGACCGCCGCGTCGTCGGCGTCTTGCGCCTTCAAGACGGGTTTTGGAGCCTCTTCTTCCTCATCGTCTTTTTTCTTGCCGTATAGGGTCTTGAACCAATGGATCAAGCCGTTTTTCTTGGCCTTCTTTGCGGCGACGCGCTCGCCGTGCCGGACCCAGTCGGGCCCCCAGCTCGGCTCATCGACCGGCGTCTTCAACCGTTCGATCAGCTGAGCCTTCAGCCGCGCGCGCGCAGCGGGCGTCAGTGCCGACAGTTTTTCAGCCTCTTTATGGAAACCCTCGGAATCCATGCCATGCAAAAATTCGTCGGATAAAGCTTGGCGCGGTTTCGGCGTCTTTGCTTTGTCTTCGCGCTGTCTATTATCGGCGGCCATGGGGTTCCCCCCTCTTTTCCTTTTTGCGAGATCAAATCCCTCGCCGTATAGTAAACGGACCCCTTAACGACGGATTTGAGGAGGGAATGGGGCGGAGGTTGTCTTAATTGTGGCAATAACGCGATGCGTGTCGCCTGGGCGGCGACTGGAGGAACGAGGAAACCGATGCCGAACGATCACGCCATTGACCGGCTTTTTGCCACCATCGCCGCGCGAAAATCGGCGGACGCCGGGACGTCCTACACCGCCAAGCTGCTGAAGGACGGCGTCGAACGCTGCGCCAAGAAATTCGGCGAGGAAGCCGTGGAAACGGCCATCGCCGCCGTGTCGGGAAAAAAAGACGCGACAATTTCCGAATCCGCCGACGTACTCTACCATTTGCTGGTGTTGTGGGCCGCTTGCGGCATTACGCCCGAAGAGGTGTATGCCGCACTGGCCGCGCGCGAAGGCCGCTCCGGACTGGAAGAAAAGGCATCGCGCAGAACCTGAGGAAGCCATGCGCGTTCTTCTCACGCGGCCCAAGGAAGACGCGGAGACTTTCGCCGAACGTCTGCACGAACAGGGCCACGAAGCGCTTTCGGTCCCCTTGCTGAGCGTACGGTTCCTCGACGGCGAGCCGCTTGCATTCGACGGCGTGCAAGGCTTGCTGGTCACCAGCGCCAATGGCGTGCGCGCCTTGGCGCGGCGCAGCGAGCGGCGAGACCTGCCGGTTTTCGCGGTCGGTCCGCAAACGGCGCGGGAAGCGCGCAGCGCCGGATTCGCGCGCGTCGAAAGCGCCGACGGCGATGTCGCGGCGCTGGCGGACGCGCTGCCGCGATGGGTGCGCGCTGAGGCGGGCGTGCTGTTGCACGCGGCGGGCGCGGAAGGCGCGGGCCGGCTGGCGTCATTGCTTGCCGCCAAAGGCTACGAAGTGCGCACAGCCGTTCTCTACGACGTCGTGGCGTCTACGATCTTGCCGCAAGAAATTGTCGGCGCGATCGAGGATGGGTCGCTGGATGCGGCGCTGTTCTTCTCGCCACGCAGCACGAAGGTTTTCAAGGATTGCATCTTGGACGCTAGCCTTGCCGGGCCTTGCGGCCGGCTCATCGCCGTTTGCATCAGCCAAGCCGCGGCGGACGCGCTGTCGCCGCTCACGTTCGGGGAAATTCGCGTGGCCGTGCGTCCCAATCAGGATGCGCTGCTGGCGTGTCTCGGCTGAGCGATCTCGTGTAGTATTCCGCCGGGCAGGAGGGGAAAATGTGGAAGAAAGCACTTTTCGGGATTGGCGCCATCATCGTCATCGCGCTAGTCGGCGGGTTTTTTGCGTTCAGCCAACCCGACATTCCACGCGTCGTGCTGGAAGCGAAATATGCTGGGCCGCCGTCGCAGTTTGTGGTTTTGAGCGATGGCGCACGCGTCCATTATCGCGATCGCGGGCCACGCGACGCGCCGGTGCTCTTGCTGCTGCACGGATCGAATTCGTCGCTGTTCGATTGGGAGCCGTGGTCCCAAATCCTGTCCGACAAGTTTCGCGTCATCACCGTCGATCTGCCGGGCCACGGCCTAACTGGAGCGGTGGCAAGCGGTGACTATTCTGAGCAAGGCATGGCGGTCTTCGTGAAGGCCTTTGCCGACAAGCTCGGCCTTGGACGTTTCGCGATAGGCGGCAATTCGATGGGCGGAGGCGTCGCCGCGCGGTTTGCGGAACTGTACCCGGACCGCATCACCCATCTCATTCTTGTGGATGCCGTCGGCATGCAGAGCCAATTCGGCGACCGAATCCCGCTGGCGTTCCGCTTGGCGCGCGTGCCCGTCGTCAACCGGCTGCTGCTGCACATCACGCCGCGCTCGCTGGTGGTAGAAGGGCTGAACGACGCTATCGTCCGCAAGGCGACCCTCACCGATACGACGATCGACGAATATTGGGATTTCGCCCGGATGGCAGGGACCAGAGAGGCGACGGTGGCCCGCTTCCGTCTGCCGCCCGATTCCTATGTCCGCGATCATGTCGGCGCGATCAAAACGCCAACTCTGATCCTTTGGGGGAAAGACGACCCCATCATACCGGTCGCCGCTGCGCATGCTTGGGCCAAGGCGATTCCAGGCTCGAAGCTGATCGTCTACCCCGACACCGGGCATCTGCCGATGGAGGAGGACGCACCGGAATCGGCCCGCGACGTGCGTGCTTTTCTAGGCACACCAGCCCATTAGTCCTCGCATTCCTTTGGGGAAGGCGCTCAACCGGCTTGACGAGCCGGGCGGCTAGCCTCTTTTATTTCGCATATGCAGCATGAGGCGGTCGTGGATTTGATCGAAGGGCGTTCGGCCGTAGCGCGGCCGGGCCGCGGTGCGCCTTACGCCAATTACGTTCTGGAGACCGCCTACGACGAGATGTTCGCGGCGGACGGAGCGGTCCGCGCTCATTACGCCGCGTTGAACGCTAGGCTCGTGACCCTGGCCCCCGAGGAGCTGCATCGCCGCCAGCAGGCCTGCGAGCTTTCCTTTCTGCATCAGGGCATCACCTTTACCGTCTACAGCGACAAACAGGCGACCGAGCGCATCATCCCCACCGATCTGCTGCCGCGTATCGTCACCGCCGCGGAGTGGACCCACATCGAAGCGGGTTTGATACAGCGCATCCAGGCGCTCAACCATTTCCTGCGCGACATCTACGGCGACGGACGGGTTCTGAAGGACGGCGTCATTCCGCGCTCGATGATTTACGGTTCCAGGCATTACCGCCGCGAGATGCGCGGCGTGCAGGTGCCGCACGGCGCCTATGTGAACGTCTGCGGTACCGATCTGGTGCGCCGCGAGGACGGCGCCTTCGTCGTGCTGGAGGACAATCTGCGGGTTCCGTCGGGCGTCTCCTACATGCTCGCCAATCGCGACGTCGTGCGCCGCGCTTTTCCCAATCTGTTCCGTTCGATGGGCGTGCGCCCGATCGAACATTATCCGCGCGAGCTGCTCGCAGCGCTGCGCGCGCTGACGCCGTTTCAAGCGGACGCCTCGATCGCAGTGCTGACGCCGGGCGTCTTCAACGCCGCCTTTTTCGAGCACGCCTTCCTAGCCCGCCAGATGGGCGTCGAGCTGGTGGAAGGGCGCGACCTCTTGGTCAACGACAACGTCGTCTATACGCGCACCACCAGCGGGCTGAAGCGCATCGATGTCATCTATCGGCGCATCGACGACGATTTCATCGATCCGTTGATTTTCCGCGAGGATTCCGCGCTCGGCGTGCCGGGCCTGTTCAACGCCTACCGCGCCGGCAACGTCGTCATCGCCAACGCGCTGGGCACCGGCGTCGCCGACGACAAGGCGGTCTATGCCTATGTGCCGCGCCTCATCCGCTATTACCTGTCCGAGGAGCCGATCCTCGACAATGTAGAAACCTTCCTCTGTCGCGAACCGAAATCGCTGTCCCATGTGCTGGCCAACCTCGACAAGCTGGTGGTGAAGGCGGTGGGCGAATCGGGCGGCTACGGCATGCTGATCGGTCCGCACGCCGGCAAAGCCGAGCGCGAGGAATTCGCCGAGAAGCTGAAGACCGATCCCGATAACTACATCGCGCAGCCGACCATCCAGCTGTCCACCGCGCCGACCTTCGTCGACGACGGGGTCGAGGCGCGCCATGTCGATCTCAGGCCCTTCATCCTGCATGGCGAAGAAACCGTGATCGTACCGGGGGCGCTGACCCGCGTGGCGCTCAAGCGCGGTTCGCTGGTGGTCAATTCGAGCCAGGGCGGCGGTTCGAAGGATACTTGGGTGTTGAGCAGCTGATGTTGAGCCGGGTCGCCGAGAGCATGTACTGGATGAGCCGCTATCTGGAGCGGGCCGAACACACGTCCCGCCTGATCGCGGTCAAACTCGAATCCATGATCGAACAGTCGCGCGAGGACGCCGATTCTTCATGGATGCGCGTCGTCGCCGCCTTGTCTGCGCAAGAGCGCACCCCCGCCGCGCCGGATGCGTTCGCCATCACGCAAGGTCTCGCCTTCGACCGCCTCAATCCGTCTTCGCTGCTGTCGAGCTTGAGCAACGCGCGCGACAACGCCCGTCAGGTGCGCGAGCAATTGTCGATGGAGGTCTGGGAGAATCTGAACCGGCTGTACTTGCGGCTGCAGCCGATGACCATGGACCGCATCTGGGTGCATCATCCCGCGCACCCGTTCCGCGAGGCGTTGCAGGATCTACACACGCTGGGCGGCGTCATCTATTCGACGCTCAGCCACGGCGAAGGCTGGTATTTCCTGGAGCTCGGCCGGCACATCGAACGCGCCCAGCTGGTCAGCCGCCTGCTCGACCTGCATTTCGGCGCGGCGAAAAGCGTCGTGGCCGAAGCGCCCAAATACTTCGATTGGCTCGTGCTGCTGAAATTCTGCTCGGCGTTCGAGCCCTACTGCAAGGCCTACACGGCCGCGATCGTGCCGGAGAAAATCGCGGAGTTCCTTTTGTTCGACGCGGAATTTCCGCACTCCGTCCGCTTTTCCGTCGATCGCGTCTGCGATGCGCTGCTGCACGTGGCGCCCGCGGCGCCGCCCCTGCGCCGCGCCGTCGTGGAGCGGCTGGCCGGACGCCTGAAAGCCAGTGTCGATTTCACCCAGATCGAAGATCTGATGAAAGGCTCCATCGCGCCCTTTCTCGACGACATCAGCCAGCAATGCGAACAGATCCACGACACCGTCTATACGTCGTACATCGCGTATGGCGCGGAGACGGTGCTATGAGGGAAGGGCGCTGAATGTTCTATTCGATCCGCCACGTCACGCGCTTCCGCTATTCGGCGCCCGTGCGCGAAAGCGTGATGGAACTGCGCATGCAGCCGCGCTCGGAAGGGCCTCAGGCGCTGCGTTCTTTCCAGATCAACACCAATCCGAGGGCGCAGCTTTACGCCTACACCGATCACTTCGGAAACGCGGTCTATCATTTCAATGTCTTGCGGGCGCACGAGGAGTTGCGTATCGAATCCCAGTCGGTCGTCGAAATCTCCCGCCTGACGGCGTTGCCCGACGCCCTCGATGCGCTCGAATGGGAACGATACAATTCCTACAATCTGACCGACGATCATTTCGATCTGCTCGAGCCTTCGAAATTCGCTTTCACCTCGCCGGCGCTGGCCCGTTTCATGGCCGAAAAAGACCTCGAAAACCCGCGGCAAGACCCTCTGAGCGCCCTGAAAGCCCTCAACGGGACCATCTACGGCACTTTCGCCTACGAGGCCGGCATCACGCAGGTCCACTCTCCGATCGACCACGCCCTCGAGGAGCGGCGCGGCGTCTGCCAGGATTTCGCGCACATCATGATCGCCATAGCGAGGCGCTGGGGCATTCCGGCGCGCTATGTTTCCGGTTATCTCCATCACCGCCCTCATAATCACGACCGCTCGGGTGCGGATGCGACACATGCCTGGGTGGAGACCTATCTGCCGAGCCTGGGCTGGGTCGGGTTCGACCCCACGAACAACGTGCTCACCGCCGAGCGTCACATCCGCGCGGCGATCGGCCGCGATTACGCCGACGTGCCGCCGACGCGCGGCACGTTCAAGGGAATTGCGGAAAGCGAACTCGCCATTGCGGTCGCCGTCGAGCCGACCCAAGCTCCGGTCCGACACGAGGATTTTCTACGCGTCGCGCGCCCCATGAGTTCGCCGCAGCCCACCCCGTCGATGCCGGAGCGGCTATATCATCAGCAACAGCAGCAACAGCAGTAATTCAGCGCGAGGCGAAGGCGGCGAGACATTCGCCGATCCGCGGCATCAGCTCGTTCCAATCGGCGAATTTCGTTGGACTGAACACGTGGCTCTTGCGGTACCAGGGGTATTCGTCGGTTCCAAGCTGAGGCCAAGTGCGCCCGGCGGTCGGAAACCAGACTTCGGTTCCGACACTGCCAGCCGTCGCCGCCGCCGCGGTGGGTGCCGAAATCACCAGGTCGAGCGCAGCGCAGAGGGCCGCGGCGCCGTCGACGTCGTTGGTCAGATCGAGGCCGTCGATCGTTTTTATGTCGATGCCGAAGAGATCGCGCGCCCGCGCCAATTCGTCGGCGCAGTCGCCATACTGCAGATTGACGAAGCGGACGCCCGGCGTCTTCAGGATCGGTCCCCACATCTCCAGCGAGCTATAATATTTCGCGCGTTTGGGGCCGAGCATCATGGAACGCCAGCAGATGCCGACAGCGGGGCCCGCTCCATCGGCGCGAAGCACTTCGCGGAACTGTTTCACGCGCGCGCCATCCGGTTTCAGAAAGGCCTCATGGGGAAAATCCTCGACACGCTTGCGAAACGCAGGCAGCAGCGTCCCCATCGGTGCGTAGAAATCGGGCTCGCCCTTTTCGACCGCGAACGGGATGAAGCGCAAATGCCTGTTGCCTTCCTTGTCGAGCAGGGTGCGATCCTCGTAGCGACCGACCGCGGCGTGCGGGAAAGATCTCTGGAACAAGGCGATGAGTCGCGGATCGACGGCGATCTCGAGCTTTCCCTCCGCGCCGACCGCATGCGCGATGTCGGGCAGGACGTTGGCGAACATGAGTTCGTCGCCCAGTCCCTGTTCGCCGACCACCAGAATGCGTTTGCCCTCGAGCGGCTCGCCCCGCCACAGGGGCGCTTTGGTGATGTGGTGGACATAGTCGCGGAAACGCGCGTCGTTGCGGATTTCGTATTCGCGAAAGCCTTCCTCGAGCCGGCCCATGCCGATCAGGCAGATGCTGCGCGAATGGTTGGCCTCGATGCGATCGTCCTGGTCCGTGACATGGACGAGCGCATTGTCGAAAGCGTCGAGGGCTTCGGCCATCATGCCCAGATGCGAATAGGCATAGCCCAGATTGTGATACGTCTTGGACATCACGGGATTGAGCCTGATCGCCTCGCGGTAAAACACGATGCTTTCGTCGGCGCGGCCGTCTCCGGCGAGCACGGTGGCAAGCGAGTTCCACAGCATGGGCACCGTCGGCATGCGTTCTATGGCGGAACGCAGTGTGTCGATCGCCATCGAAGTTTTGCCCATGTCGCCTAGCGCGCTGCCCAGATTGTTGTAACCGAGCGGCGAATCGGGGCAGGCCTGTATGTAGAGACGGAACATCCGTTCCGCGCCTTCCTTCATATTCTGGTTCCAGGCCGTAAGGCCCAAGTCGAGCGCAAGGCTGGGATCGTTGGGATCGAGCTGGAAAGCGCGCTCATAGGTGACGAGAGCCTTGTATCGGTGCCCCATTTTCTCGAGCGCCATGGCGAGGATGTGAAAGGCCCGCGCGTTCGATTCATCCGCCTTGGTGGCGGCCAGGGCGTATTTGGCCGCTTGCGCCGTATCGCCGCGCCCGTACGCCTCGACGGCCTGGCGCACAAAAACATTCGATTGGCGCCGCGTCTCCCCTTCGTCGGTCTCGTCGGCGAACGCTTCCCACTTGGCGAGCGTCTCCGCCTTGGCATCCATGGCGGTGAGCGGACCTATGCTGGGTGCGGGTGCGAACTGCGCCATACGGATTTCCTTCCCTCGACGATGCGATGCGCGATAAAAAACCATTATCTTTAATTGCGCGTGAACGAATTGGTTTCCTTTGAAAGGAGTTTATTAACTGCGGGGCGCTAAGGTTCGCGCAGTGATGGATCGTGTCCTAAAGAGAACCCTTCGATGCCGCTGAAACTGTCGCTGAAACCGGGCGAGAAATTCGTGCTGAACGGCGCCGTGCTGACCAACGGCGACAAGCGGATCAGCCTGGTCATTCAGAACAAGGCTTGCGTGCTGCGCGAAAAGGACATCATGCAGCCGGAAGAAGCGACGACTCCGGCGCGGCACATCTATTTGCCGATCATGATGATGTACCTCGACCCCAAAAGCCGCGAGCAATACTACAACGATTTCGCGCTGCGCATGACGGAGTTCATGGGAGCCATCCAGAATCACGCCGCTTTGGCGGCTTGCATTGAAATCAGTCGCGACGTGATGAGCGGCGACTACTACAAGGCCCTGATGTTGTGCAGGAAATTATTCGAATTCGAGCTGGAACGGTTGAACTATGACCCTGAAAGCCTATCAAAACACGCAACGCATAACTGAAGATTCGCGCCAGACCGAATATCGGCTGTTCGGTCACGTCACGGGGGCGCTCATCGGTGCGCAGAAAGTCCATGCGAGCGGCGGTTCGCTCGTCGAGGTTATCGATTGGAATCGCAGAGTCTGGCGCACGCTCGCCGCGGATTGTCTCGATGAGCACAATCAATTGCCCGAAGGCGTACGCGCGCAGATCGTATCGCTGTCGCTGTGGGTCACCAAATACTCGAGAGAAGTGACCCGCAAGGGTGCGCCTCTCGATCCGCTGATCGCCATCAACCGCACGATTATGGAAGGGTTGCGCGGCGCCGCTTAAGAGCGTGCGGTTCGCAGGAAAAATGCCGGCCGGTTGCGGCCGGCATTTTCATTTTGGCCCGGCGAGAATTGCCGAGGGGCAGGATATTCCCCGCAGAAACAGCGCCGGCCCCGCGCACATTACGCGGAATTTCAATGGGTTATGACGTTCTTGGGCTGGCACGGCGGTTGCGACGCGTCACGGCGGGGCAATCGGGCTCCAAATGGGCAGAAGGCCGCAAGGCCGCCAGAACGGAATGGAGAATGAACCGTGCTCAGCGTCAACACCAACACGGGCGCGATGACCGCGCTGCAGTACCTGGACAACACGAACTCGCAGCTTCAGCAGACCGAGAACGTCGTTAGCACAGGCCAGAAAGTTTCTTCGGCCAAGGACAATGGCGCCATCTATGCCATTGCGCAGAACATGCGCGGCAATGTCGCGGGTTATTCCGCCGTCACCGATTCGCTGAACCGCGGCATGTCGGTGACCGATACGGCCATGTCGGCCGCGCAGTCCGTGTCCGATCTTCTGGTCCAAATGAAGCAGAATGTGCTGGCCGCGTCCGACACCTCGCTCGATTCGACAAGCCGCGCTTCGCTGGCTGCGGACTTCCAAGCGATGTCCGATCAGATCACCTCGATCGTCGAAAACGCGTCGTTCAACGGCATCAACATCGTTAGCAATGCCACGGGCACCGGAGCCGGTCAAAGCATCAGCGCGTTGGCGTCCGCCAGCGACCAGACGCAAACGATCACGGTTGCCGGTCAGGACCTGACCGTCGGGACGCTCGGCGTAGGCACGGCTTACACCACTCAGACTACCGCAGCCGCGATGGTCGGTACGGTTTCCGCCGCCATGTCCACTGTCAATACCGTGCTTTCCACTCTGTCGAGCGGTTCGAAGAAGTTCTCCATTCAGGCCGACTTTGTGTCGAAGCTGTCCAACACGCTGACGACCGGTATCGGCAATCTGGTCGACGCCGACATGGCCCAGGAAAGCGCGTTGCTGACGTCCTTGCAGACCAAGCAGCAGCTCGGCATCCAGGCCTTGTCGATCGCCAATTCGGCGCCGGCAACGATTCTGTCGCTGTTCAGATAAGAAAAGACCGGGAAGAGGGGCTAAGGGCGGCGCGGGGATTGTCCCCGCGCCGCTCGTGTTTTTCCGTAGGCAAGAATTGCCGGGAACCCGGCAGGAATTGCCGGTCTGTCGGTAAATTCTACCGGGCAAATTCCGCCGGTGGGAAATTCCGCGCCGGCCGATTTTCTCTCAGCAGCGCATAAACGAGCGTAAAGCAATTCCTAATCTGCGTCGGCACAGCGATTGCCTAGACAGGTACCGGGGCAAAACGCCCTTGAGCAAAACGCTCACGACACAATAACCAGAACGGAGGCAATAATGCTTAGCGTCAACACCAACACGGGCGCGATGACCGCGCTGCAGTACCTGACTAACACAAGTTCGCAACTTCAGCAGACCGAGCAGGTCGTCAGCACGGGCCTGAAAATTTCTTCGGCCAAGGACAATGGCGCCATCTATGCCATCGCGCAGAACATGCGCGGCAACGTCGCGGCTTATTCCGCCGTCACCGATTCGCTGAACCGCGGCATGTCGGCGGTCGACACGGCCACGTCGGCCGCGCAGTCCGTGTCCGATCTTCTGATCCAAATGAAGCAGAACGCGCTGGCTGCGTCCGACAGCTCGCTCGATTCGACAAGCCGCGCCTCGTTGGCGTCGGACTTCCAGGCGATGGCGGATCAGATCACCACGATCGTCGAAAACGCATCGTTCAACGGCGTCAACCTGATCAGCGATGCCGCGGGCACCGGGGCTGGTCAAAGCATCAGCGCGTTGGCGTCCGCCAGCGACGATTCGCAGACGATCTCGGTTGCCGGCCAGAACCTGACGGTGACCAACCTCTCCGTGGGCACGGCTTACACCACTCAGACTACTGCGGCCACGATGGTCGGAACGGTTTCCGCCGCCATGGCCACCGTCAATACGGCACTTTCGGCTTTGTCGAGCGGCTCGAAGAAGTTCTCCATTCAGGCGAACTTTGTGTCGCAGCTGTCCGACACGCTGACGACCGGTATCGGCAATCTGGTCGATGCCAACATGGCCCAGGAAAGCGCGTTGCTGACGTCCTTGCAGACCAAGCAGCAGCTCGGCATCCAGGCCTTGTCGATCGCCAATTCGGCGCCGTCGGCAATTCTGTCCCTGTTCAGGTAAGCACTTCTCAAGGCGGCGGGCGCTTCGGCGTCCGCCGTCGCTTTCCGGAATGGCGGGTGCCGGTTTGTTCGGCCCTTGTCCCCGGGGCGTGGGTTTGGGGTTTAGAACGAGAAGCGACGGGTGGAGGCGAAAGCTTTCACCCGTTGCCTTTTCAAGGCGCCAGAATCGCGGTCATTGCGCGCACCACGCGTTCGACATCGTCCTCATTCATCGAAGCGAAGAACGGCAGACTGAGCGCGCGCGCGTAGTAGCGATCGGCGCCCGGAAAGTTTGTCGCGCCGTAACGTTCGGCATAATAGCGCTGACGGTGCACCGGAAAATAATGGACCTGAGAGCCGATTCCTTCTTCGGCCAGTTTGCGCATGAACGCGGCGCGGGTGATGCCGAACGACGGAAAATCGATCTGCACCGCATAGAGATGCAAGGCCGGCAGACAGTTTCTTTGGCGCGCGACGGGCCTCAAGCGCGGCGCATAGGGCGCCAGCAGCTCGTCATAGACCGCGGCGAGCGCGCGCCGGCGCGCCAGGAAGCGGTCCAGTTTGGCCAGCTGCGACAGGCCCAGCGCGCACTGGATGTCGGTTGCGCGCCAGTTGAAGCCCGGCTCCATCAGCTCGTAATACCAAGGATTCGCACGGCCCTCGGCTTCGAAGGCCTCCGGAAGATTGGTGAATTCGCGCGCATCTCGCGTCATGCCGTGATTGCGTGCGCGCATCAGGCGAGCGGCGACATCGGGATCGTTCGTCGTCACGGCACCGCCTTCGCCCATGGCGATGGCCTTGACCGGATGGAAGGAGAACACGCTCAAATCGCAGAAGGCGTTTTCTCCGACGAGGCTTGCGGCGCCGTCCTCGGCAAAATAAGCGGTGCCCAGCGCATGGCAGGCATCGTCGACGATCTTGAGACCGTTCGTCCGCGCCACTTGAGCGATCTCTTCCAAAGCGTCGCATTGCCCGTTGAGATGGACGTTGAACACGGCGTCGGCGCGCCCGGCGCGGCCGACGGCCTCGGCAAGGTCTTGCGGCCGCATCAGCCCGCTGTCGGGATCCACGTCGGCAAAGACGATCTCGGCGCCGTTCAGATGAGGCGCGCTCGCGGTGGCAAGAAATGTCAGCGACGGCACGATGACCTTGGTGCCCGGCCCCAGTCCCAGGGCGCGCGCGGCCAAATAAAGCGCCGCGGTTCCGTTGGCGCAGACAATGGCGTGCTCGGCGTTGACGGTCTTGGCAAGCGCGGCTTCGAAGCGCCCGACCGTCGGCCCCGTCGTCAAATAGTCGCCGCGTAATGCTTCGCAAACGGCTTGGATATCGTCGTCGTCGATGACCTGCCGGCCATAGGGCAGAAAGGGTTTCGCCGCCAACGGCGGCCGTTTCAGCGCGGGAACGCTCACGCGTAAGCCTGTTGCAGCAGGAGTTGCAGGCCGCGCGCGTCGAGCATTTCCGGATTCGTATCGCTCGCATAGGCGAAGCCCTCGCTCACCGGTTTGGCGCCGCGGTTGAGATAGGCTTCGCGGGCCGCCGCGGCGAAGCTGGCCAGGATCACATAGCGATCGTCGAGCTCGACCGTCCAGCGCGAATCGTCGGCCGGAATCATCGTCTCGTGCAGTTTCTCGCCGGGGCGCACGCCCACGACCTTTTGGCCGAGCGCCGGCCCGATCAGCTTGGCAAGCCCCGTGATCGTGGTGGAAGGAATCTTCGGCACGAAGATTTCCCCGCCGCGCGACAGCTCCATGCACGAAAGCACGAAGTTCACGCCTTGAGTCAGCGTGATCCAGAATCGCGTCATGCGCGGATCGGTGATCGGCAGCTCGCGGGCGCCGCCTTCCGCCAGTTGCTTGAAGAAGGGAATGACGGAGCCGCGAGAGCCCGCGACATTGCCGTAACGCACCACGGCGAAGCGCGTTCCGTCGGCGCCCGCGAGATTGTTCGCGGCAACGAAGATCTTGTCGGAGGCGAGTTTGGAGGCGCCATAGAGGTTGACGGGGTTGGCGGCCTTGTCGGTGGACAGCGCGATCACTTTGCGGACGTTGCGCCTGAGCGCGGCGTAAACGATGTTTTCGGCGCCGAAAACGTTGGTGCGGATGCACTCGAACGGATTGTATTCGGCGGTGGGAACCTGCTTGAGCGCGGCCGCGTGGATGACGTAATCGACGTCGCGCATGGCGAGTTCGAGGCGGTCACGGTCGCGTACGTCGCCGATGAAAAAGCGCATGAACGGATGCTGATCCGTCGGGAAGACCTGCTGCATCTCGTACTGCTTGAGCTCGTCGCGCGAAAAGATGATGAGGCGGCGCGGCTTGTATTGGCCGATGACCGTGCGCACGAAATGTTTGCCGAACGATCCCGTTCCTCCGGTGACCATGACGGACTTGTCGTTGAGATCGAGCCAGGGCTGGGTGAAGTCGCGCAACGGCGAAGCCGCAGACTCGACGGTGTCGTCGTCGCTTTCGCTCGCCAAATAGATTTTCTTTGCCCGCTGAGCCATGGATTCGCCACCCCGATTTTAAGAAATCATGGTTACAGAAATTGGTTAGTGGGCCTTTAATTTGCCGTGGTGACGCTGAAGCGAAAGCGCCGCGGACCGGGGCGCAACGCTGTGGGCTTGCGCGTGTCGTCCAGTTCCAGGGCCGAAAGCGCCAATTGGCAGAACGGGCTGCCGCGGACGCGCCTGTGAGTCAGAAGACCGAGCAGCGGCGCGGTTGTGCGGTCGACTTCGATCCTCAGCCGACGCTCGTCGTCGCCGATCTCCGCCCAGCCTTCGGTCATCGCCAAGCCGTGCGACGCCGAAACGAGGAACGAGACGGGCGCGCCGTGATCGACGGTCTCGCCGGCAAGGGGAAAGGTTTCGCAATCCTTGCCGCCATTGTGCGTCGTTAAGGAAAGCTTGTCCCAATCGAAAGCGTCCGGCAGCAGCGTCAGAAAGCCGAGCCGCAGGCTGCCTTTGCCCCAATCGTCCCAATGGAAGGTGAGGTCGAAGTCGATACGCGGCCGTTGCGCGTGGAAGCGCAGCGTTTTTTCGATGGGCCCTTTGGGCGTGTCGATGCGCGCGAAGGCGAGCACATCGTTGCCGTCGTTCCACAGCCACGCCCGGCACCATTCCAGATCGGTGACTTTATGTTCGCCCGGCGCTTCGAACACGCTGTTGCCCGTGTACCAATCGGCTTGCAGGGCGATGTCGTCGAAATGGCCGTGGGGCAGGGTGCCGATCACCGCCGCGCGCTCGCCATCGAAATGTAGCGACGTCAGCGCCAGGCCGCGGCGGCGGTCGAGGCGGGCTTTGAAAAATGGCGTCGCAATCTCGAGATGGCGCGCGACGATCTCCGCCCCGCGCGGGGCCGGCGCAGGCGGTGGCGCGGCGAGACTCCAGCGCACTTGCGCGGCGCGCAGCCTGCGGCACAGCGCTTCCCAGCGCTTATCGGTGATGTGGGTGCGAAAATCGCTCGACCACAGATAGCAAAGCTCTTTCCATGCCGCCGGACCGGCGTCCGCGGCGACGAGACCGCGATAAATGTCTTCGCAGGCGGCGTTGATGGCCAGATCGTCGCGCCCGGTCACCGCCCAGCGCGACAGGTTGTATTTACGCTGCTTCTTGACGGGGATCGGGCAATCGGCGGTTTCCAGCCGCAAGGGCGGCTGATTTTTGGGTGCCTCCGACAGCAGTTGCGAGGGCAGGATCAACTCGCAGGACGGTTCCTGCGCGAGACGTTGAAACGCCAGTTCCAGCTTCTCCCATTCGCCGCCGTTGTTTTTTTCCTCGCTGTGATAGCGGCCTGGGCGGAAATCGAAAATCTCCGCATCGCTGGCATAGACGCACAGTATGCGCGAGGACGCACCGCGCTGGGCGCGGACATAGGAAAGATATTCGTCAAAGCCGATATCGTCTTGTGCGAAGCGCTGCAGTTTTTGAAAGGCGACGGTGTTGGTCCACAACAGGCCGATACTGCGCCCGTCGGTGCCGGCCGCGCGTTGCGCGGCGTAACGCGCCTCGGCCGGCCATTGATGATGCGACGCCGGATTGTCCCAATCCATCAGCAGAGCGCGATACCCGGCGTCGAGATATAGACCGACCAGCCCGCCCGAATAAGCCTGTTCATTGACCAGCGCGAGGGTCGGCTTCACGCCCAAGAGGCGCAGATAGACTTCGTTTCCGATGGCAAGATTGGCCTCGGTGACGCGCGCCGGCACCAGCGGGCCGATAATCTGGCTGTAGCCCGCGCCGATAAATTCCGCGCGACCGACGGCGATCAGACGCTTCAGCGCGTCGATCCAGCCGGGATCCCGGACGGCGATTTCTTCCAACGTGTAACCGGAGGCCTCGATGCCGACCGGGCCGTGTTTCTCCGCCAATTTGAGCAGCGGCCAATAACAGCGCGCGATGACCTCGTCGCGCTGTTCTTCCTCGATGGAGGAAAAAGCCAGATTCAAATGAAAGAACGCGAACAGCTTGAGCGTGCCCGTCGCCAGATCGAATTGCCGGTCCGGAAACGGCGCGTTCATGCGGTCTTGATCCTGAGGCAGGACAGCGCCTCGTTGGCGGCATGAAGCGCGATGTCGCGCGTCCCGCCGCTCGCCAGGACCATGGCGGCGGACGGGCGTTTGTCGCCGGCCGGCGGAATCACGTCGCCCAGCTTGGCCGTGACGATGAGTTCGGCAACGCCCGGAACCTGGCGCGCTTCCTCGTCGCCGCAGATCGAAACGACCTTGCCGGGGGCCGGAAACGCATAGCGCTGGATCACCGGCTTCAGGAATTTCGGTTCGAGGTCCGCCGGGTCCACGGCTTCGCCCAGCGCCACTTTGATGGCGTTGCCGATGAAGTCGACGCCGGTGTTGAGGGGAATCTCGCGGGTGCAGAAGAAGCCGCCGGACAATCGCGCGGCCAGTTCGATTACATAAGCTTCGCCGTTGTGGACGACGATGTCGCCTTTGACCGTGCCGTTCATCACCCCCAGGGCGGCGGCTGCGCGCGCCACGACGTCTTTCACCTTGGCTTGAAGCGCCGGCGCCAGATGACTCGGCAAGTCGCCGCCATTTTCGATGAAGAAGGGCGCATAGCGCTCCAGATACTCGTAATTGCGGTCCGAAAATCCGGGCGTATGGCAGCGCCCACCGACGACGATGGATTCCGTGGAAATCTGCGGGCCGCCGAGATACTGCTCGACCATGACGCGTTCGCTCGGCGAGTGGGACCGGGCGAACAGGAAAGCCTTGGTCAGGTCCTCGACGTGAGAGACGCGCTGCACCCCGCGCGAACCGCGGCTGTCGACCGGCTTGATGACGAGATCGCGGCCGCGCTCGATGGCGATGCGCTGCAAGGCCTGCGGGGTTTCGACTTCGCCGAACCAGGGAATGGGAACGCCGGCTTCGGCGAAGCGGCGCTTCATCGCCAACTTGTCAGAGGCCAGTTCGGCGCTGGCGCGCGAAATTCCCGGCAGACCGAGACGTTCGCACACCGTGGCCGTGGTCAAGGGCGCGTCCGCGGCCACGCAGATGACGCCGTCGATCTTGCGGATCTTGCGGTTATAGCGTTCCGCCGCCGCCGCCGTTTCGCTGGGGCCGTAGACATCCGCGATCAGCCGCGAATCCGCATGCGCGAAACCGGGCGCTTCGGTGTCGTAGTCCGAGACCACGACATACAGCCCCATTTCTTTGGCGCGGAGCGCGGCATCGGCCGCTTCGATGCCGCCCGAAACGATCAGCAGCGTTTTTTGCTGTGACATTAGAAGTACAGTCCGCCGTTGACGTTGATGGTCTGTGCCGTGATGTAGGACGACGCTTCGCTGGCGAGGAACACCACGGCGTCCGCCACCTCGCGGGCGAGCCCAAGCCGCTTCAAGATGATACCTTCGGCCGCCTTCTGCACGCTCGCCGCCGCCATGCCCGCGGACGCCATGTCGGACGCGATCAGTCCGGCCGCGACCGTGTTCGAGCGGATGCCGTGCGGCGCGCCGAAGCGTGCGATCACTTGCGCCAGAGAGATCAGCCCGGCCTTGGACGCCGCGTAATGCGCCGTGCGCGGTCCGCCATATTGTCCGCTGACCGAACCGATATGCACAATGCTGCCGTTGCCCGCTTCGGCGAGAAGCGGAAGAAAAATCTGCGCACAGACGAACGGGCCTCTGAGATTGGTGGCGAGGATTGTATCCCAATCCTCGTCGGCCACCCGATCGAAGTCCGTCGGCTTGTTGATTCCGGCATTGTTGACCAGGACGGAGATCGGCCCGAAGCCGCGCGCGTCCTTGGCCGCGGCCGCAACGCTTGCCCGCTCGG
>CAVPYO010000015.1:0-11813 GCA_963710025.1 uncultured Alphaproteobacteria bacterium
ATGAACCTGGGATTTTCGGGGCGGCTGACGCGCGCGACGATCCAATCGCCGCTGACGCCGCTTTTTCTGCTTGCCGCCATTGTCTTCGGCATTGTGGCGCTGGTCACGATCCCGCGCGAGGAAGAGCCGCAGATCAGCGTGCCGATGGTGGACATCTTCGTCACGGCTGATGGGCTGAAAGCGCCGGACGCCGCAGAGCTAGTCACCAAACCGTTGGAAGAAATCGTCAAGGGCATCTACGGCGTCGAGCACGTCTACAGCCAGACGCAAGACGACCGCGTGCTGGTCACCGCGCGCTTTTTAACCGGCACGAACGCGGACGACGCGATCCTGCGTGTGCAGGCAAAAATTCGCGCCAATCTCGACAAAATCCCGCTAGGGATACCGGAACCGTTGATCGTCGGGCGCGGCATCAACGACGTGGCGGTGGCCGTCCTGACCTTGTCGCCCAAGCCCGAAGCGGCTGCGCGCTGGAACGAAAAAGACCTCTATGCGTTGGCGACGAAGGTGCAGGCGGAACTTGCCAAGGTCGACAATGTAGGCCTGACCTATATCCAAGGCGGCTCCGCAGATGAAATCAGCGTCGAGCCCGATCCCGAGAAGCTGGCGCTTTATGGCGTCACGCTGCAGCAGCTCGAAGCGAAAATCCAAGGCGCCAACCGTTCCTTCCTGGCGGGCCAGTTGCGCGACAGCGGCCGCATGTTGCAGGCGGTCGCCGGCAAGACGCTCTCGGGCGTTCCGGACATTGGCCTGTTGCTCGTCACCACGCGCGACGGGCGGCCGGTCTATGTGCGCGATCTGGCGACGGTCGTCATTGGCCCCAGCCCGGCGGAGCATCATGTCTGGTCGCTCACACGCCTGGGCAAGAAGGCCTGGTCCACAGCCCCGGCCGTGAGCGTCGCCTTCGCCAAGCGGCCAGGCGCGAACGCTGTGGTGGTAGCCGAGCAGCTCATCCAACACGCCGATGCGCTGAAAGGTTGGCTCATTCCCGGCGATGTCAATGTCGATATCACGCGTGATTACGGCAAGACCGCGAACGATAAGGCAAACGAGCTGCTGTTTCATCTCACACTCGCGACCGCTTCGATCGTGTTGTTGATCTGGCTGGTGGTCGGTTGGCGCGAGGCGACGGTAACGCTGATCGTCATCCCGACCACGATCCTCTTGACGCTCTTTGCCGCGAACCTGATGGGCTACACGATCAACCGCGTCAGCTTGTTTGCGCTCATTTTCTCCATCGGCATCCTGGTCGACGACGCCATCGTCGTGGTGGAAAACATCGCTCGGCATTGGGACATGAATGACGGGCGAACAAGGCTGCAGGCGGCGATTGGGGCCGTTGCGGAAGTCGGAAACCCGACCGTCGTTGCGACCCTGACCGTGATCGCCGCCCTGCTACCGATGCTGTTCGTTTCGGGTATGATGGGCCCCTACATGGCACCCATCCCGGCCAACGCCTCGGCGGCCATGCTGTTCTCGTTCTTCGTTGCAATGGTAGTTGCGCCTTGGGCGCTGCTCAAACTCGCGGGTAAAGGAAAGGGGCCGCCACCGGGCGAGCACCACACCGAAGGAGCCATCGGAAAATTCTACCGGCGTTTGGCTACGCCTATTATCAGTTCGAAGAAGAACGCCAAACGCTTTCTGGCCTATGTCGCCTTAGGTACGGTTCTGGTCTGTATGCTATTCGTCACCAAGAACGTGACGGTGAAGCTGCTGCCGTTCGACAACAAGTCGGAACTGGAGGTCCTGGTCGATTTACCGGAAGGCGCGACGGTGGAAGACACCTCGCGCGTACTGTTGGAAGCGGCAGCCGTTACCGAGAGTTTGCCGGAAGTGCGTTCGATTCAAGCCTATGCCGGCACGCCCGCGCCATTTAACTTCAACGGCCCTGTGCGGCATTACTACCTGCGAGAAAGCCCAGAGTTGGGCGAACTTCAGGTCAACCTAGCCGACAAGGGAGACCGTGACCGTGAAAGCCACGCCATCGCGCTCGATCTGCGCCGCAAACTCGCCGCGTTAGCATTGCCAAATGGCACGGTCGTGAAAGTTGTGGAAGTGCCGCCCGGACCACCAGTACTCTCCACTCTGCTTGCCGAAATCTACGGCCCCGATACCAAGACGCGCCGCGCCGAAGCGGAACAGGTCAAAAAGCTGTTCAAATCGGTACCCTACATCGTCGATGTCGACGACTCCTACGGCAAGCCGCGGCCACGCCTGCGCATCACCATCGACCAGGACAAGCTGGAGTATTTCGGCGTCGAGCAAAGCGACGTTTACGACACGTTGAGCGCGTTGCTTGGCGGCGTGCCGGTTGGGTATTCGCATCGAGGCGAAGACCGCAACCCCATCGAAATCGTCGTGCGAATGCCAAAAAACGACCTCACATGGTCGCAGAAACTGGCTTCAACGCCGGTGCCAGCCAATGCGCAGCCCGGGAACAAGGCCGTCGTCGAACTTGGCGATATCGTCAGCGTCACGCGCGAGGCGGGATCGCCTGTGATCTTCCGCCGCGACATGCACTACGCCGATATGGTCACTGGCGAACTCGCAGGAGAATACGAAGCCCCGATCTACGGCATGTTTGCCGTGGATAAGCTCATCAGGGCGCATGATTGGGGCAATCTCACGCCACCGCAAATTCTCTTCCACGGCCAACCCAGCGACGAAAGCAAGCCTTCCATATTGTGGGATGGCGAGTGGGAAGTCACCTACGTCACCTTCCGCGACATGGGCGCAGCCTTTATCGTCGCGTTGTTGGGAATCTATGTCCTCGTGGTCGCGCAGTTCGGAAGCTTCAAGCTGCCGCTCGTCATCCTGACGCCGATCCCCCTGACGCTGATCGGAATCGTATTGGGACACTGGCTGTTCGGAGCGCCATTCACCGCCACGTCGATGATCGGATTCATCGCCCTAGCCGGCATCATCGTGCGCAATTCGATCCTGCTGGTGGATTTCATCCGCCACGGCAAAGGCGAAAGCGGCAAGCCTTTGCGTCAGGTGCTGCTCGACGCCGGGGCGACGCGATTTAGGCCTATCCTGCTCACGGCCTTGGCGGCCATGATCGGCGCCGCGACTATTCTCACTGACCCGATCTTCCAGGGGCTGGCGATTTCGCTGCTTTTCGGGCTGGCGTCTTCGACGCTGCTGACGGTGCTGGTGATCCCGGCAATCTATGTCTGGCTGCGCGACCCCGACAGCCCTCCGCCGGCGCCGATGAATTGGTGGCGTTACATCGTTCCGCTGACTGACCGGATGCAAGGTCTCTATGGACGGTTCACGCAGAAATGACGGCAGCGCGGATGCTTAGTTGGACTATCCATGAAAAATGATAGCTATCTGAAAGCGCTCAAGACGAATGCCAACGAAGCGGCAAATTTCGTTCGGTTGCTTTCCAATAACAAGCGCCTGCTGATCCTTTACGAACTCATGTCTTACCGCGAGATGTCGGTTGGACCACTCGCGGATGTCGTTGGAATTAGCCGGTCAGCAATGTCTCAGCACCTCGCAAAATTCCGCGCGGAAGGCCTCGTCAAGACACGCCGGAAATCCCAATCAATCTTCTATCGGCTTTCGCAGGATGTGCGCGTCAGGCATACAACTTCCCTGCTCAAACAACTGTTCTGCAGATGACAACGGTCCAGATCATCCTGTCTTTGCTGTCCGGCGGTATCGTTGGCCTTTCATTGGGTCTTGTCGGTGGGGGCGGCTCCATTCTTGCCGTGCCGCTGATGGTCTATCTCGTCGGCACATCCTCACCGCATGTTGCGATAGGCACGAGCGCCGTCGCGGTTGCTGCAAACGCCCTCATGAACCTCCTCGGGCACGCTCGCGAACGCAATGTGAAATGGCCCTGCGCAACGGTGTTCGCCGTCGCGGGTATTGCCGGTGCTGCTCTCGGCGCGGAGGCTGGCAAAGCGGTGGACGGTACGAAACTGCTGGCGGCCTTTGGTGTGCTGATGATCGTCATCGCGGCTTTGATGCTGCGCCCTAGGCGCGGTGGCGACGATCCAGCTGTTCGGCTCGACATGATCTCCGGTCCGCGTCTTCTGCCACCGCTGGCGGGAACCGGCTTCGGAGTCGGAGCATTGTCGGGCTTCTTTGGGATTGGCGGCGGGTTTCTGATCGTGCCGGGACTGGTGACCGCGACCTCTATGCCGCTTCTCAACGCCATCGGCTCCTCTCTGGTTTCGGTCGCAGCCTTCGGTGCCACAACCGCAGTAAGCTATGCGTTGTCCGGCTTGGTCGATTGGCAGTTGGCGCTCCTTTTCATCGTTGGCGGAGCATTTGGTGGCTTTGTCGGCATACGCCTTGCGCGCAAGCTGTCAGCGAAGCGGCGCGCCCTCACTCTTATCTTCAGCGCAGTGGTCGCCATTGTTGGTATCTATGTTCTGCTAAAGGGCATCTCAGGATATCTTTAGACCCTCATGTTATGGTTGCATTGCCATCGTATTGCGGCGACGTGTGGCAGCTATATAAAAAGTGTACCCGCCGTTCGCTACTGCTCGCGGCCTATGGACCGGGTACCTTACGCCCGCGCCCAAACGGCAACGAGGATGCCCTCCGGGGCCCTGACGAAGGAAGACTGGGCGCGATTCTGCAGTCAGGCGACAGCGAGGCGCCGGAACAGCGTGACCTTCACGGCATCGAGCACGAAAGCGAGGACGATTGCTGCGCCGAAGACACCGGCCACGATGATGGCCGGCAGAGGCGTCATCAGGATGCCCTGGATCGCGAGCGTGCCGAAAAGCGTGATGTCGACGATCGACGATGCGATGAGCCATCGCCCTGGCGGGGAACTCCACAGGTGGCGGCGCTCGCGCGAGACATAGAAAATCGCTTGACCACTGAATACCAGCGTCACGACCGTCAGCGTCCGCAGCGCCTCGGTGTCCAGGCCAAGGACGAAGCGGCCGGTTGCGAGGATGGCAATGCAGAACACGAGATCGAAGACACCCATGACGATGCCGGCGATGGTGAGGTTGCCGATCCGCCAAACATTTGGGGTTGGCGACGGCCGCACATTGTCCGTCGCCGATGACATTGAGAGGAAATCGCCGGCCACCATCATCATTACCATCAGCAAGGGAGTCAGGATGGCGCCTCCTGTGATAACCAATCCGCACATCAGGACAAGCACCTGGACGACCTTGTGGACGATGGACCGCAATGTGTAAGTCAGAATTCGCTGGAAGGTCGCGCGCCCTTCTTGCACAGTGGCGACGATGCCACCAAGGCCAGGCTCGGTCAGCACGATGCCGGCCGCCGACTTCGCCACATCGGTCGCGGTAGAGACCGCGATGCCCATCTGGGCCTGGCGTAGCGCCGGCGCGTCGTTGGCGCCGTCGCCACACATGCCGACTACATGGCCGTCACGCTGCAACGCCTTTACAAGCGCGTACTTGTCCTCGGGCAACACGCCGGCGAAGACGGCAAAGTCCTCGGCAAGGATGTCGTGGGGCAGCGGCACGGTCGCGTAGATCGGTCCGGTGATGCCGACCGCGTCCGCAACGACCCTCGCCGTCACCGGCGCATCGCCTGTCACCATCACCGTGCGCACGCCGAGGGCATGCAATTGGGCGATGAGCGCCGCCGAGTCCTCGCGCGGCGGATCGCTCAGCGCAATCATCCCGGCGATGCGCAGCGGCTCGGCCGGCCCCGCCGCGACGATGAGAACACGAAAGCCTTTGGCCTGTAGTTCTTCGACCATCGCTGCGGCAGGAGGGGACGGCTCGGCAATTGCCTCGACCGCTGCGAAGGCCCCCTTGACGATCCGCATCTTGTGGCCCTCGGCGTCGGTCGCCGAGGCCTCCGACATCTTCCGCGCTGGATCAAAAGGCGTGAAGGTGACGAGCTTCCAATCCGGCGCTTTCGCCGCGTGAGAAGCGGCGCGGATGGCGGCGTCCAAGGGGTCGGCTCCGCCGTCGGAACTCGCCAACGCCGCCATCGTCAGGACTTGCGCCTCGTCGAACCCCGGCAGCGCGCGGCAGGCGGTGACCGCGAGTTCGTTGCGTGTCAGCGTTCCTGTCTTGTCGGCACAGAGGACATCCATCCCGGCCGCTTCGTCGAGCGCCGAGAGACGCGTTGGCAATACGCCGCGCCGCGCGACCGCCCGTGCCCCGACCGTAGCCGCGAGGGTGAACATCGACGGTAGCGCCACGGGAATCGAAGCAAGAACGGCAACCAGCACCAACGGCGCAATCTGCGCAAACGGCATGGCCAAGTACACAGCATAGGTCGTCAACAGGATGGTCATGCCGCCATTGAACAAAGCGAGGTTGCGCACCACACGAAAAATCGCCTTCTGCTCGGTGCTTTCGACATGGGCGGTGCGGATGAGTTCGGCGCTGCGCCCGAATTTCGTGCGCGCGCCCGTCGCGACGATTTCGGCCACCGCCTCGCCCCGCCGGATAAGCGCGCCGGCATAGGTCTCGAAACCGGGTCCGGCCTCGATCGGCACGGATTCGCCGGTGAGCATCGATTGGTCGATGAGGACCGATCCGTCAATCAGCCGAACATCGGCGGGAACCACGGCGCCTAGCGAAAGCTTGACCACGTCGCCCTGAACCAGCTGGGCAGCCGATAGCATTTTCCAGACACCGTCACGCCGCGCCGATGCGGTCAGGGGTAGGCGGGATTTCAGGGCGTCGAGCGTCGCTTGGGCGCGGCCCTCCTGGAAGAATCCCAAAGCCACATTAAACACCAAGAGAACCGCGACGGCCGCCGCTTCAAAATATTCGCCGAGCGCCAATTGCAGCAGGATCGCCGCCTCAAGCATCCACGGAACCGGTGCCCACAACTTTCTTAAGGCTCGATTGATCGGATTCTGGACAACATCCTGAATGGCATTCGTTCCGGTGGATGCAAGGCGGCGCCGAGCCTCGTCACTCGTCAATCCGATTGCGGGATTGGGAGCCGCGTCACTCATCCCTTTGCGCTCGGCAAAGGCAAAAGCAGGAAGCGCGCCAAATTTCGGTCATGGTCCTCTCAGCACTAACCAAAGCAGAATCCAAATAGGCGTCGCGCTAGATGAAATTCTGAGGTGTGTACCACTTTTGTGTACCACCAACGACGCTAACATGCTAAAGGTGTTGAGCTATTTGGAAATCACGCACTCGCCCAGAACGTCCTATAGGCTATGCGCACCATGCTGAATCGCGCAGGGCTTGCATATTGTCCGACCATCCAAACATTGAGCGTGGCACTTCTTAGCCATCCAGCGCCTGCGACGCTCAATGTTTGGATGGTCGGACAATATGCAAGCGCTGCGCGAAATTCAGGCATGGTGGCATAGCCTATAGGACGTTCTAGGGCGAGTGCGTGATTTCCAAATAGCTCAACACCTTTACAGTGTTAGCGTCGTTGGTGGTACACAAAAGTGGTACACACCTCAGAATTTCATCTGGCGCAACGCCTATTTGATTCTGCTTTGGTTAGTGCTGAGAGGACCATGACCGAAATTTGGCGCGCTTGTTGTTTTTGCCTTTGCCGAGCGCAAAGGGATGAGTGACGCGACTCCCAATCCCGCAATCGGATTGACGAGTGACGAGGCTCGGCGCCGCCTTGCATCCACCGGAACGAATGCCATTCAGGATGTTGTCCAGAATCCGATCAATCGAGCCTTAAGAAAGTTGTGGGCACCGGTTCCGTGGATGTCTGAGGCGGCGATCCTGCTGCAATTGGCGCTCGGCGAATATTTTGAAGCGGCGGCCGTGGCGGTTCTCTTGGTGTTTAATGTGGCTTTGGGATTCTTCCAGGAGGGCCGCGCCCAAGCGACGCTCGACGCCCTGAAATCCCGCCTACCCCTGACCGCATCGGCGCGGCGTGACGGTGTCTGGAAAATGCTATCGGCTGCCCAGCTGGTTCAGGGCGACGTGGTCAAGCTTTCGCTAGGCGCCGTGGTTCCCGCCGATGTTCGGCTGATTGACGGATCGGTCCTCATCGACCAATCAATGCTCACCGGCGAATCCGTGCCGATCGAGGCCGGACCCGGTTTCGAACCTATGCGGCGCGCTTATCCGGCGGGGCGAGGCGGTGGCCGAAATCGTCGCGACGGGCGCGCGCACGAAATTCGGGCGCAGCGCCGAACTCATCCGCACCGCCCATGTCGAAAGCACCGAGCAGAAGGCGATTTTTCGTGTGGTGCGCAACCTCGCTTTGTTCAATGGCGGCATGACCATCCTGTTGACGACCTATGCTGTGTACTTGGCCATGCCGTTTGCGCAGATTGCGCCGTTGGTGCTGGTTGCCGTTCTTGCTTCGATTCCCGTGGCGCTACCGTCGATGTTCACCCTCGCGGCTACGGTCGGGGCACGGGCGGTCGCGCGGCGCGGCGTATTGCCAACGCGTCTCTCGGCGCTCGACGAAGCGGCCGGGATGGATGTCCTCTGTGCCGACAAGACAGGAACGCTGACACGCAACGAACTCGCGGTCACCGCCTGCCGCGCGCTGCCGGGGTTCGACGAGGCGCAAGTCCTGACGATGGCGGCGTTGGCGAGTTCCGACGGCGGAGCCGACCCCTTGGACGCCGCCATCCGCGCCGCTTCTCACGCGGCGAAAGCGCCGGATTGGAAGCTCGTCACCTTCACGCCTTTTGATCCAGCGCGGAAGATGTCGGAGGCCTCGGCGACCGACGCCGAGGGCCACAAGATGCGGATCGTCAAGGGGGCCTTCGCAGCGGTCGAGGCAATTGCCGAGCCGTCCCCTCCTGCCGCAGCGATGGTCGAAGAACTACAGGCCAAAGGCTTTCGTGTTCTCATCGTCGCGGCGGGGCCGGCCGAGCCGCTGCGCATCGCCGGGATGATTGCGCTGAGCGATCCGCCGCGCGAGGACTCGGCGGCGCTCATCGCCCAATTGCATGCCCTCGGCGTGCGCACGGTGATGGTGACAGGCGATGCGCCGGTGACGGCGAGGGTCGTTGCGGACGCGGTCGGCATCACCGGACCGATCTACGCGACCGTGCCGCTGCCCCACGACATCCTTGCCGAGGACTTTGCCGTCTTCGCCGGCGTGTTGCCCGAGGACAAGTACGCGCTTGTAAAGGCGTTGCAGCGTGACGGCCATGTAGTCGGCATGTGTGGCGACGGCGCCAACGACGCGCCGGCGCTACGCCAGGCCCAGATGGGCATCGCGGTCTCTACCGCGACCGATGTGGCGAAGTCGGCGGCCGGCATCGTGCTGACCGAGCCTGGCCTTGGTGGCATCGTCGCCACTGTGCAAGAAGGGCGCGCGACCTTCCAGCGAATTCTGACTTACACATTGCGGTCCATCGTCCACAAGGTCGTCCAGGTGCTTGTCCTGATGTGCGGATTGGTTATCACAGGAGGCGCCATCCTGACTCCCTTGCTGATGGTAATGATGATGGTGGCCGGCGATTTCCTCTCAATGTCATCGGCGACGGACAATGTGCGGCCGTCGCCAACCCCAAATGTTTGGCGGATCGGCAACCTCACCATCGCCGGCATCGTCATGGGTGTCTTCGATCTCGTGTTCTGCATTGCCATCCTCGCAACCGGCCGCTTCGTCCTTGGCCTGGACACCGAGGCGCTGCGGACGCTGACGGTCGTGACGCTGGTATTCAGTGGTCAAGCGATTTTCTATGTCTCGCGCGAGCGCCGCCACCTGTGGAGTTCCCCGCCAGGGCGATGGCTCATCGCATCGTCGATCGTCGACATCACGCTTTTCGGCACGCTCGCGATCCAGGGCATCCTGATGACGCCTCTGCCGGCCATCATCGTGGCCGGTGTCTTCGGCGCAGCAATCGTCCTCGCTTTCGTGCTCGATGCCGTGAAGGTCACGCTGTTCCGGCGCCTCGCTGTCGCCTGACTGCAGAATCGCGCCCAGTCTTCCTTCGTCAGGGCCCCGGAGGGCATCCTCGTTGCCGTTTGGGCGCGGGCGTAAGGTACCCGGTCCATAGGCCGCGAGCAGTAGCGAACGGCGGGTACACTTTTTATATAGCTGCCACACGTCGCCGCAATACGATGGCAATGCAACCATAACATGAGGGTCTAAAGATATCCTGAGATGCCCTTTAGCAGAACATAGATACCAACAATGGCGACCACTGCGCTGAAGATAAGAGTGAGGGCGCGCCGCTTCGCTGACAGCTTGCGCGCAAGGCGTATGCCGACAAAGCCACCAAATGCTCCGCCAACGATGAAAAGGAGCGCCAACTGCCAATCGACCAAGCCGGACAACGCATAGCTTACTGCGGTTGTGGCACCGAAGGCTGCGACCGAAACCAGAGAGGAGCCGATGGCGTTGAGAAGCGGCATAGAGGTCGCGGTCACCAGTCCCGGCACGATCAGAAACCCGCCGCCAATCCCAAAGAAGCCCGACAATGCTCCGACTCCGAAGCCGGTTCCCGCCAGCGGTGGCAGAAGACGCGGACCGGAGATCATGTCGAGCCGAACAGCTGGATCGTCGCCACCGCGCCTAGGGCGCAGCATCAAAGCCGCGATGACGATCATCAGCACACCAAAGGCCGCCAGCAGTTTCGTACCGTCCACCGCTTTGCCAGCCTCCGCGCCGAGAGCAGCACCGGCAATACCCGCGACGGCGAACACCGTTGCGCAGGGCCATTTCACATTGCGTTCGCGAGCGTGCCCGAGGAGGTTCATGAGGGCGTTTGCAGCAACCGCGACGGCGCTCGTGCCTATCGCAACATGCGGTGAGGATGTGCCGACGAGATAGACCATCAGCGGCACGGCAAGAATGGAGCCGCCCCCACCGACAAGACCCAATGAAAGGCCAACGATACCGCCGGACAGCAAAGACAGGATGATCTGGACCGTTGTCATCTGCAGAACAGTTGTTTGAGCAGGGAAGTTGTATGCCTGACGCGCACATCCTGCGAAAGCCGATAGAAGATTGATTGGGATTTCCGGCGTGTCTTGACGAGGCCTTCCGCGCGGAATTTTGCGAGGTGCTGAGACATTGCTGACCGGCTAATTCCAACGACATCCGCGAGTGGTCCAACCGACATCTCGCGGTAAGACATGAGTTCGTAAAGGATCAGCAGGCGCTTGTTATTGGAAAGCAACCGAACGAAATTTGCCGCTTCGTTGGCATTCGTCTTGAGCGCTTTCAGATAGCTATCATTTTTCATGGATAGTCCAACTAAGCATCCGCGCTGCCGTCATTTCTGCGTGAACCGTCCATAGAGACCTTGCATCCGGTCAGTCAGCGAAACGATGTAACGCCACCAATTCATCGGCGCCGGCGGAGGGCTGTCGGGGTCGCGCAGCCAGACGTAGATTGCCGGGATCACCAGCACCGTCAGCAGCGTCGAAGACGCCAGCCCGAAAAGCAGCGAAATCGCCAGCCCCTGGAAGATCGGGTCAGTGAGAATAGTCGCGGCGCCGATCATGGCCGCCAAGGCCGTGAGCAGGATAGGCCTAAATCGCGTCGCCCCGGCGTCGAGCAGCACCTGACGCAAGGGCTTGCCGCTTTCGCCTTTGCCGTGGCGGATAAAATCCACCAGCAGGATCGAATTACGCACGATGATGCCCGCCAGCGCGATGAACCCGATCATAGAGGTGGCGGTGAACGGCGCACCGAACAGCCAATGGCCCAACACAATGCCGATCAGCGTCAGGGGGATCGGCGTCAGGATGACGAGCGGCAGCTTGAAGCTTCCAAACTGCGCGACCACGAGGACATAGATTCCCAACAACGCGACGATAAAGGCTGCGCCCATGTCGCGGAACGTGACATAGGTGACTTCCCACTCGCCATCCCACAACATGGAAGGCTTGCTTTCGTCGTTGGGTTGGCCGTGGAAGAGGATTTGCGGCGGCGTGAGCTTGCCCCAATCG
>CAVPYO010000016.1:0-221738 GCA_963710025.1 uncultured Alphaproteobacteria bacterium
CACGGACATTGGATGACCACGACCTTCGTCGGCGGCCTGACCCTCTCGGGTATGTGCGCCCCCATGTTGCTCGACGGCCCCATGGACGGCGAGGCCTTCCTGGCTTGGTGCGAGTTGATGCTGGGGCCCAATCTGCGGCCGGGAGACATCGTCGTCATGGACAATCTGCCGGCCCACAAAGTCGCAGGCGTGCGCGAAGCCATCAAAGCGACCGGTGCAACGTTGCTCTATCTGCCGCCCTACAGCCCCGACTTCAATCCGATCGAGAACGGCTTCTCCAAGCTCAAGGCTCATGTACGCAAGGCCGCTGCCCACACCCAGGAGGCGCTCTACGCCGCAGTCGCCTGCGCCCTCAAGACGTTCCAACCCGACGAATGCGCGAACTTCTTCGCTCACGCCGGATACGACTTGGATTAACGGGAGTCTGCTCTAGTGGACAGAATCTAACACTTGATGCCCGCGTTTGACGGCGGCGATGATTTTGTCTGGGTCTGCTGTCCATGTGAAGGGTTTTGGCGTTTGGTTTGTCTCGTCCACGAAGCGGTTGATGGCCGCCTGCAGGTCGGCGACGGATCGGAAGACGCCGCGTTTCAGACGCCGGTTGGATAACTTGGCGAAGTACCCCTCCACGGCGTTTAGCCACGAACACGATGTCGGCGTGAAGTGGAAGACGAAGCGCAAGTGCCGCTTGAGCCAGGCCTGCACGTTCGGATGTTTGTGCGCAGCGTAATTGTCGAGGATCACGTGAACGACTTTTCCGGCTGGAACCTCAGCTTCGATGGCATTGAGGAAGCGGATGAACTCCTGATGGCGGTGGCGCTGCATGTTGCGACCGATGACAGTGCCGTCGAGCACATTGAGCGCGGCGAACAGCGTGGTGGTCCCGTGCCGCTTGTAGTCGTGGGTCATCGTTCCGGCGCGCCCCTTCTTCATCGGAAGGCCCGGCTGGGTGCGGTCGAGCGCCTGGATTTGGGTCTTTTCGTCAAAGGACAGGACAATGGCGTGAGCGGGCGGATCGACATAAAGGCCAACGACATCGCGCAATTTCTGGACGAACTTGGGATCGGTGGAGAGCTTGAACTGACGTACCCGGTGCGGCTGCAACCCATGCGAACGCCAGATGCGCTGGACCGAGCTGATGCTGATGCCGGTCTCTTTCGCCATCATCGGGGCGGTCCAATGCGTGGTCTCGGCGGGCGGATCAGTCTGGGTCAGCGCCACGACGCGCTCGGCCACTTCCGCCTCCAACGGTGCGACGCGCGAGGGCCGCGTCTTGTCGCGCAAAAGCCCGTCGAAGCCTTCCGCCATGAAGCGTTCCTGCCAGCGCCAGACGCAGGTTTTCGACGTCCCGGTCTGCCGCATGATCTCGTTGGTGCCGACGCCATCGGCGGACAGAAGAACAATCTTCGCCCGCCAGACATGCTTCTGGGGGCTGTTGCGGTTTCTCGCCAGAGCCTGCAGACGGCGGCGAATGGCGGGCGAGACGGTGACGGCTATTCCAGCGCGCATCCCCAAGACTCGCACGCGCAATGGCTCAAGGGAATCCCACAAGGGATTCAAATGTCAGATTTCATCCACTAGCTAGCCGACTGCATATTAGAGCGCATTTCGCCGGCGCGTTAGATAACGAGACTTAAGATGTGCTGCCAAACCGTCGAGACCTGGAAAGAGCGTTGCTCGATTTACTCCGCACGCAAAGAGCTGTGCTCGTATCGAGTCGAATAGCCCGGGAGCGATAGTGAACTTCAGCAAACGTTCGCGGTAATTCTTGTTTCTTTCGAGGGGAACGAACGAGCCGTCTGATTGCCTCAGATGACAAGTAAAAACGCCAAGTTGCGCATTGATGCGTTCAGCAATGACCCGCGGCCGAAGTATACGCGTTCTATTGATGGTGAACGGCGAGCTTTCGATCGAGGGTTCGATGAAGTCGTCCGCCTGGGTCTGAAATAACCAAACCACCCCTTTTTCTGGCTGGACGCAGTCTCGTTCTACTGCGAACCAGAGAGCGGTGAGGGCGCTGTATGTCCAGTCCAGTAATCGGGTCGGCAATCCGTGATGCTGTGCGAGCGCCAACCAGTCCCAGTCCGAGGAAGGAAGGATTTGAACGTAGGGCACGCTTGTTCGCTTGAACTCTTCAAGAACGAGCTTTTCGAATGTCTCTTCACCGTGCGTAATGTTTGGCCGAGCAATATGAGGCAGAAGGTGCATGTCGCAACCTTGCCCGCGGAAGAGAAAATCGGCCTTATTGCCCGCATCTTCCTGCTTCGTTTTGAGCGTATCGACTTTGCTGAGAAAGTCGCTCAATGACGTAACTGGTTCCGTCGAACCCAGAGCCGCGGGTTTCCTAAGAAGTTTGGCCACGACACCCCCCAAAATAAGTCAGCCCCGACTCGGGTGAAAGTATACGCCGCGCGCTCTGAAGATATCAGAGCAAGATCAGAACAATGACAAAGGCGACGAGCAGGATGCTTCCAATTGCTGACCCCGTCAAAACTGGGTGATCAGCGAGGGATGCTCCGATGCCGGGCTGTGACGCTGGCGCGGTTGAAGTGCCAGATTTCCGCAAGGAGGTGCTCGATGTGGCATGGGCGGCGGGCGAACCGTTCGTTTGATATGAAGTCGTGCTAGCTGAGCCGGGCTGTGAAATGCGTATTGTCCCTGGATTGGAAATCGCGGTTTCAATGGGCGTGCTTGCGGTAACCTGGGGATAAGGAACTGTCCGAGCCGCGACTTGCAGAGTGAATTCAGTTGGGTGACGGGGAACTTCGGCAATTAGCGATGGAGACCGCCGCGGATATTTGGAAACACGCTTTTGCTCCTCCATCACGAGCTACGCGAGGTACAGCCAACCCTGCAATCAACCTTATCATCGCGGAAGCAACCGATTGACGGCTAGAGTTAACCTAGGCCGGCAGGGTGCGCGCCAACGCCAACAAAGCAAGCGACGTTGCGAAGGCGCTGTCCGCATACCGACGCCCGAAGCCAAAAACGCCGACCTGATCGCCGGACCAAAAGTGATTCTGAGTGCGGGACACGATGTAGTCCGTCAGTTCTCGCGTCTTTGCGAGAGCCGTGTCCGTGAGGTCGCTTTGCGTTGCCATACTGTTTGTAGATTCAAGCAAGCCGAGCACCATCGCAGAAGCGCCTTCAACCGACGTTATCGGGTTGTCGCAGAGACGACGAACCATTGCCGCCATGTTCTGCGACGTGGGCCAAACGACCTGCGCCAAATAGTACAGGGTTAGGCCATCGCTGATGGCAGGGTCAGTATGCCAACACGATGTCCAGTTTTTTGTCAGAACGTCCGTAAGTATAGATTCCGCGGTATCTTGAAAGTTCCCGTGGCGCGCATGATTGATCCGCGTGCACCGCGCAGAAATAACCGGGCACTGATGAATCTGCCGCGGACCCTTGTCGAACGTTGACCACCGGTGGCCATGGGAAGCGCGATCAAGTTCCAATTCCACCGCTTTGGCGACCGAATCCACCGCCACGTCTCTAATAACGGCCTGCCGCAATACATCGCACACAAGAGAGGTCGTATCGTGGCACGCCAACTCCGATGTGTCGGACCAAGACCAAAGCCGGGTTTCACCGATCTTATCAGGACACTTTTTGTGTTCGCACCGGGCGTTGATGATCCATTGTATTCCATCGCGCGTGATCTTCGATTCGCCGATCAACGTCAGCAGCGCCGCTATAATCCAGGCCGTGTCCCACACGCGCGGAGTATCAAAAATGGGCAGGCCCCCCTGGGCGGAACGGGCCTTCAGGCGAATCCAGCGAGCAGCACGCGAGCGATCTTTGCGATGTATGCCCAGCCGACAGAATAGCATTCCAATAAGGCTGGTCAGTAGCGTATCATTGTACCAACTTCCATCATGACCCCTCAGATTGTGAAGTTCATCGATGCATCGTCTCGACGTGGAGGACGATGCCCACCTTTTTGACCGCGTAGCGAGATCGCTCTGGCCGAGGGCAATACGTGCAACTAAGGCGTAACAGTTCCAGTGCGGCCCGTAGGCCTCTCTCCACTGCTCAGGATCACTTGGAAAATGTTGGCGCACCGGACCGACCGAGGTGACGCCGGCCAAGAGCCCTAAGATCGAGACGATCATAGTGCAATGATGTTCGGGGTCTGTTGTTGCTGCAATTCTCGAAAGCGCCGCTTCCAGGTCGGCGGGCGACATTGAATCATGCGCGATTCGTTGCGCGGAGAGGCCGACAAGGTCTTCTGGTAACGCAAGCGTTTTGGTTTGGCGCGATAAGGTGGCACGCAAAGCTTGGTGCCAGCGTGATCCACGCTGCATAGTGATGAATGCAAACGCGGCTGCGGTGGCGAGCGCGTCCGGCGTAATGGGAAGGTTCCACCCACCAGTGGGCTGCTGCCTATCGGAAAGCCATCGGGCGCCGTAATGAATGCTCGTTTGCACTAGGGTGCGTTGATAGCCTCCGTCTGCCGCCGTTATGTCCGGGTCCCGATGTTCCGCAGTTATGGCGACTAGCGCAGGGAAAAAAGCGCCAAGATACATCCACCCGAGAAACACCTCACAAATTACAATTAGCTGGGGTAACCAGTGCGCAGCCGCGATGTCTCCGTACCCAACTGTGAAGATCGTCGTTACGGAGAAATACAGAAATGTGAAAGGACTGGGCGAGCCGTAAGCAACTGGATTATGGGGCAAGCAATTGTATAGCTGATTGAATTTCCCGTAAAAGGCAAACTGACAGTTGTTTATCTCAAACACGCAGAATTGCGTTGCTGCGGCTCCCAACATTATTAGCAGCAAATATAATCCAGCCTCCCATAGGCATGCGTTCAGGCCGTCCCCCTTCGCGGCAAACAAGGATGCTGGGGGCATTTGCCCCAAGAACATCCGCTCATAACCAGTGGGAACGTTTCGTCGAAGCCATCGGAATTTGTAGCGTCCGCGCATCCCTACCGGAACAAACAGGGTGAGAACCGTGAGAACGGTAAAGAGACCTGGACAACACAAAAGCGCAATCTTCTCGGCCCATTCGCATCGGAAGTGAAAGCTTGCCTCTAGCAGGACGAAGAGCCCTGGCAGTGAGACATATGCAAGCTGGCCGAGCACATAGGCGAGGATTTGCGGAATCTTCCGCTCGAGCCAAATTTCGCGGACGTATTCTGATGGATGAAACTCATGTCGTCTCATCCGCCGGTAGCCGTACCAAGCGCACTCGTAGGATAAGGCCGGTATGGCAATGAAGCCGTTCCAAAACGACCACACCTCGTATCCCCCCCCGTTACGCACAGCGGCCGCACTGCCGAGATGCGAACTGCCCCACGTCTCACTGCAAATCTGCAACCTGAAAAATATATTCCCCTACGTAAGGACACTAACATCAAACCCAGGGACAATCTACAGTAGTGCGTACAGAGGGACTCCAACCTCCATCGCCAAGGTAAAAGCGTGAGTCCAGGCGGGTAAGGGGCCGCGCCTAAAGCGCCATACGCTGACAGCCCACGCAGCGAACGTTATCCAAAGAGCCGCTGTGACACTCGGCAACCTTGCGTCCCATTGCAGAACTGAAAGCCCGACGAGTGCGCCCGCTCCCATGACGACAATCAGGAGGCTTGCTCGGTGCCGCCCCAAGTAGACGGGAACCGTTTGCACCCCGGCTGCTGAATCCGCGTCGCAATCCAGCAGGTCGGCCGTCATTCCCGCTCCGCCGATCCATACACCAATGAGCGCTGCCCTCTCGACAACAGCCATATCAACATGCGCTGGCAGGTAGCCAATCAACACGGCGACCGGCCCATAGCCCAGTATCTGAGCGAGCATTCCAAGAAAGGGGCGCTTCTTCAGTCTTATCGGGCTAAGGGAATAGATCGCGGCTAAACACAGACCGAATAAGAACACGACGAGCGTTTGGATGGTTAGCAATGCAGCTGCGCCAAGGCCGACAAGCGCCGTAGTGAAAACCACAGTCCAAGCAACAGAAACTGGTATCGCGCCCGAAGCAATAAGTCCGGAGCCGCCCGATAATCTAAGCTTATGGAAAAATGCTGCAGGCGTGGCCCGGTCTAGCTGGACGTCGCAGACCTCGTTGATAGTCTCGGCGAATGCGCTCAAACCAGGGCCAGAAGCCAAAAGCACAAGGGCCAGTCTGCAAAGCGTGAGTGGACCGCTATGGGAGTAAACCAGTCCTCCAACAGCTGCCGCTATCGTCGGAAGCCAGTACCACGGCCTAAGAAAGATAATCAGATTGCCGCTCACGCAGCGTTGCGCTTTCCTACGTAACCTAGGGCGGTTCCCGCCATCGCGGCTACCAACGTCCCCACCGCATATTCGGGCGTCAGGTTACCCGTTACAATAAGCGCGACAGTACAAACAATTCCGAGCAACATACCAAACACCACCGCGCGCGCCGGCGGCTTCCACTTCGTCAATTGCATCAAAATGGAAGGAGCCAAGATCAAACCCAAGCTCGAAAGAGCGAGGCCCGTTGTGAGGAGTTGGTCGTCGAGAATTGCCAGGACTGCTCCGCCCGCGAGCGTACAGAACATGATTACTCGCATATTCCTCCGGCGCCCACTTGGCGCTGCCCCCAGCTGGCGCACACCGATATCGTGGGCAACTGAGATGGACAGCACGAATACCATCGTGTCGAGGGCAGAAATTATCGTTGAAAGCACGCCAACAAGACCTAATCCGAGTAACGGAGCAGGAAAGAGCAGGTTCATGCTATCGATGGCGGCCTCATTAGGAACCGCTGTCGCCAAGTGAATGCGTGCATAAAAACCCGGTACGAACAGCAACAACCCAGCTAGTAGAACTAGAAGGGCGGCCAAATACATCGACCACCGAGCCGTGGAAGCGGATTTCGCCGAATACACACGTTGCCACAGATCGGCGGAGACGATGATGTTAAGCGCGCCGAGTAGGAAGAAGCCGATGGCGTCTCCAATGTTGAGGGATGCTCCTGATACCGCCGAGTGCAGACCACTCACCCCAACAGCGGGAAGGGCGAAGAACGCAAACAGCACCAAAACGACGAGCAGAGCGCAGTACTGAGCAACATCGGTCGCAACGACGGCTTTGTAGCCCGATGCCAAAAGATAGCTGCCGACCGTAGCGGCCGCGATGACTACGCCCCAGTTATAATTCCAGCCAGTCATCGCGTGAAGGACGGTACCAGCCGAGATCAACTGCATGATTATAAAGCCGCACGTCCACGCAAATATGATTGCCGTGGCGAGCACGCCAGAAGTCGGACCCCAGAAAAAGCGATATAGGTCAGGAAGAGTGTAGAACCCTTGCTTGTCCGCAAGCGGCTTGTAGCGAACTGCTATCCAGTTCAGACAAACCAAGCCGACAACCAGACCGCCAATGATCCAGAATGCTGAAAGGCCGTAGCGGAAGACATATTCGAAAAAGACCAGAAGCACGCCGCCGCCAATAACGCCCGCCGCCATCGTGCCTGCCAATAGCCAGGCTCCGATTTTTCGTCCGCCGATAAGGTACTCTTCCTCGGTAAACTTTCTTGAGCCTCGGAGGCCAATCGCGATCATAATCGCCAGTGCGATGAGTGCGGTACCGATGCTTATTGGATTTGAATAGCCCGCCATGTTGTCCCCCTATTGTACAACGAGCACTGCCCTATGATGCTGTCCGATCCTCCAATTGATCCAAGGTCTTGCACATCCGTTTAGCAAGCGTGTCTTGATTCAAAGGAGATGCCTTTATGATTGAAGGCGAACAAGCACATGCCGTATCTTGAATTAGTGGAATTGTCGCAAAGACTGCCTTCGGCAGGTTTGGAAGAAGCGCGCCAGCCGCGGAAATGCACTTTGGGCACCCATGCAGGCTACTAAATGGTAACGGCGTGAACACCTGCCCACCAAACACAATTCTGTCGGAAAACTCTGAAAGTGCGTCTCCGAACTCGATGAGCGACGACGCCAATGTCCAAACCGTCGGTGGAGTATAGAGACCGTGCCGCTGTAGCTCCGACTGCAACGTCCCGGCCTGTATGGCAGTCGGTTCTATCGAAACTCTCGCGAATCCCATTCCGAACGCATTCCGTAGAGAGTTCGCCGTATCTCCGACCGATTCTTCATCCGTCAAGAATGGCGGCTTGTGAACAATGTACGCAACGCTCTCGATGTTGTGCCGCGCACATAAATTGAGCGCGGCTTCGTAGGCCGACAACCTAATGTGTCTCTGAAAGCAGATCGCGCGGATGAACTCGTTGGTGCTGTCAATCCCGAGGCCAAGAGATATTCGCGTTCGAGGGAGTATGCCGCGTATTTCGCTGAGCGTTGACTCTGACACGAACTGCGGAAGGCTCTCCAACGAAATTGAACTGATCCATTTGCGTGACTGAACCGCGGCAAGAATGTGGTGACGGGTCTCAACTGGTAGTTCCTTGTCGTCGAAGAAGGAACCGGAGGTGTAGAGGCACACGTGCTGGGGCCTTGCCCCGTCCAGTGCCGACATCGATTTCAAGAAGTCATCGATCATCTCCCGCTGGTCAAAGGCAGGACTCCACAGGGTACTTGCACAATGGCCGCAAACGGAGCACCCGGCCCAATTTGTTCTAGCGTATGAGCATCCCCACGTAGGGATGCCAATTACCGCGCGAGCGCCTGCCAATCCCGATTGAACACGGTCGTCAAGCAGCGCCCAGTGAACCGGTACGTCGCTGACTTTTGTCTGATTTAGGCGAAGGCGTTGCAGCGTGGCTCGTAGTTTTTTGGAGGCAGCCGACGCTGCGATACTGGTGACGCGTTCGTCGAGAATGTTGGCGTTTTGGTTCTTGTCCGGTACGTCAGCCTCCATACATCCGACCTGGCTCACGTTTCCCCCCACGGCTCTTCCGGAATCCCTCAACTCTGTATAGCCCAGTTTGGCTCCCGATGGTTAGCGGGTTCTCAAATGTAGGCCAGACCTGCGAATTGCTACAAACTGGGCAGCGTGGCTACCGCGTTCTGATTAGCCGCAGGAATCGCCGACGAGGGAAGCCCCGGCATAGAGCCGGGGCTGGAAGAAACAGGAAGGAGTTCAAGACTCCGCCTTGGCCGTTGCAAGGTCCATGAGGAACTGGACTGCCTCTTGCGCCCTGCTACCGGCCGTGAAGATGGCCTTGGTGTCGCGGTGCAAGATGTCCAGCCAGGACGATACATACGCGGCGTGATCCGGCCGGGGTTCGTTCGTGATGCGGAAGGCAGAGCACATGAACGCTGCGCCCAACTCGGCGACGAGTTCTTCGAAGGCGTAGGCACAGTCGCCGAAGCGCTTGCCGAACTCTCGGTTGAGCCGGTGTTCCGCGCCGGACCAATGCGTAAGCTCGTGAAGCAGGACGGCGTGGTACGCCTCGGTTGGTGAACTTGTGCTGCTTCCGATGAACAGTTCAGGATTCGGCATTTCGATGCAGTCCTTGTCCCGCCGATAGCGGGCCGTGGGTGCGCCGTGCCGGACATTCGCGGCGACGGATTCGATGAACGCCGCAACTTCCTGGTTGATTTCCACTTGAGACTTGAGTTTTGGGATTGGCAGCTGCCAGCCGTCCACTTGTTCCGAGTTGAACACATATGATGCCCGCGCGACGAAGCGCTGGCCGATCTTCTCGCCGTCGCCCGTATCTTCCCTTTGAAGATCGAGCGCCTGCTGATCGAGCTGCTTGTAGAAGACGATGACCGAGCCGCGCTCGCCCTTGCGCACCTGCGCCCCGAGGGTCTGCCACTGCTTATAGCTGGCCCAGTACCCAGAGACGTACCGCTTGGCCATTGCGTCCACCCAGAGGGCGATGACGTTCACGCCGCGATAGGCTTTGTCCGTCGCGGCATTCATAGGGAACGTGGGCGGCAGGATGCCCCCGTGCCAGGGCATGGCTGCCGCACTAGCCCCGGCCTCAATGGCTGCAACGATCTTCGCGGTGATGGACTGGAATACGTCCGGTCGTTTTTCCGAATGTACAGTACCGTGCATATTGTTCTCCCGTGCATGGCGGGAACACCGGACCATTCCGATGCTCCCGGATGCGTGGGAGACGCATGAGTGAAAGATCAGGAATGATGGGTAAGCGTGTAGTGGGTGATGCCGAGCGCCGCGGCGTCATAGAGCGACTGGCGGTCGTCTTCGGGCAGCCACGGTTTGCGCTTCGGCGGCATGCGATGGCGCAGGATCGGCAGTTGCGCTGCCACAGCTTGCGCCACGGCGTGCCGGGTCGATTCTTCATCTCCGGTCACAACCATGGACACTTCCGGCCGCGTATAGATCGGAACGTCAATGTCTCGGTTCTCGGCGAAGCCACACATGGTCTCTGCCAGTACGCGGACACGATTTGAAACGCCTTTGCGTTCGTCGCTAGGTTTCTCCAGAACAACGGTGGCCGGTTGATACTGGTTGAGCAGCTTTTCGAAGCGGCGCATGGCACGAGCGCTCGTATCGCCTCGGGCGCTAACGAGTCCCCAATCGGCAGGTGCAAGCGGTCCTTCGAACAACACCCAGCCGAAACCTCTTGCGGTGGGGCGAACGGCTAGAACTAGACCGGAATCGTGCGGGCGGGTCATAGGCCAAGGGTTGGTTGAACTCGAACGCTCGACAATCTCCGTCAGGAACCGGCGTTTCTGACTCGCGCTCGAAATCAGCTGCCGATCCCAGCTGGATCAACTCGCCACTGGCGCGCTCAACAATGGCGTGCTCGACCGCACGATAGAAACCGGGGAAGACCTCTTTTGCTCCGTGACCGAAGAGCACTTCCGCGCCGACAAGGAGCTCTGCCGTCGGTCGGCGAGAACGGTTTTCGAAGCGACTTAGTGCGCTGCCTGAGAGGCCCAGAAGAGCGGCAAGATCGGGTTGCGACAAACCCCATTGCTTGCGCAGCGTGTGTAGATAACTTGGTAGTCGATGCGACATAGTTCGGGAAGTTAATGGTCCGCAAGGACCGTTCCCGATGCTCTCAAACAAAAGAAGTCCCGTAACGGAGGGACTTCTTGACACCATGTCAATGTTGTTTTGAGGCTTCATATACGCGGTGTTTTGGTGGTCATGGTTGGTAAAGATCATCACGTCGGGCGCGGGCTCTCTCCACTGTATCGTGCCGACAGTGCTTTGATCTTGGGGATTTCGGAAGCGGGAACGACAAAAATGCCGTTCGACCGGTGTGCGGATATTCGCAACACCTTGCGCAGGATATGGCCGATCCAGCGGTCGGAAACCGGCTTGCCGTATTCGGTGGCGTAATCGGTGTTGAAAGCGGCCGTGAGCGCGCCAATCGAGACTGGAAACCCGCCGTCTATCGTCATGTGCGCGGTGAGTACGGCGACGACGCGGGCTTCGGTCGTCGATTGCCGCTGCTCACGCCGTTCGGATTGATTGCGCTTCAACAGGTCGCCGATTTCGGTTCGAACGTCCGGGTCATCCACCAAGCTCAGAAGCGGTAGTGCGATCTGATTTACGCGTGGCTCAACGCCGGTCAATGCCATGTCCGGGTTCAGCTTGGTCTCAAACAAATGGCAGAAGCGGTAGTGGAGAAGGCGGTTGCGGAGCTTGCGAGCTTCTTCTGCGAATGCAGTCGGCAGCGATATGGGGATATCAGCCCGCATCTGCCGGGCGTCAGTGTCTTCGGTGATGAAACGGCTTTCGAGAGCGGGGTCATCATAACCACCGCGCATGGCGATGATCTTCGGGCCGTAAACCTTGAAGGCACGCGGATTGAACTCCTTGTTCCGGTTCTGAATAGTCCGGAGAACCGGCAAGCCCTTCATGTTGCCGTTGTTGAGAATTTTGACCAAGTCGCTCGCCGCATCGCTGAAGCGGAAGTCCGCCTCGTCGAGGATCAGCGTGCCGCCGAATCGGTCGAGGGTGTGGAAGATCGGCGACACGGTGGACGCGCCGCTGGCGAAGATTGGGCGGTAACAGAGGGAGCCGATGGCGAGGAGCCCACGGGTCTTACCGGTGCCGTAGTCTCCCCGAAGCCGTAAATATGGTAGTTCGTTGAAGGCATCGTGCACCCAGGACAAGAGGATATAGTGAGCCGCGATCTGTTCGAACAGCGGCGAGAGGTCCACATAGCGATGCAGGAACGCCGCGATGTCGGCAACGAGTTCTGTCTTGTCGCCGTAGTGTTCCGGCACGGACGGGAACAGGACGCACCCCGAAGCGATCAGGTTGTTCTTGGGCGAATACGGCACAAGCGTCTCGCCAGTATGGATGCGGACAGATTGTTCGACATTCCATAGTCCGCCAAAGCGCGAGACGGCCAATCCGGTTTTGCGATGGTCAGGGTCGAACACCAGTTCGATGATGGTGTCGTTCGCAATGGCGGCGATGGTCGGGGTGCCATCGGTCTTGTTGGGTGTTGGATTATCCATTCCCAGATGATGCGGTGTCGGCCCCGTTCTGAATAGCAGGGACAATTTGACGAACCGTCAAACAATACCTTCTATGCGGAAGGCAGGATTTGCGCGACTCTGAGCGCATGCCCAAGTCCTCCCCCAAACGCCATCCCGGCGATGTCATTCTCGACCGTTACATGCCGGACGCCACATCGGAAGAGCGTGAGGCCGCCCGGACCAATCTATACGGTTTTGTGGCCGTGCTGCTGCGGATCGCCATACGGGAAGCGACAGAAGAGGCCGAACAGGCCATTCGCGCGAATGGCGGCGGCGAGGTAGAGTCGGAGTCTACCAATTCCACGTTATGAAAACCGTCTACGCCTACGTCCGTGTTTCGACACAAAAGCAGGGTGTTCAAGGCTCCTCGCTTCAAGAACAGCGCGAGGCCATCGCCCGATTTGCGGCAAACAACGGTCTCACCATCGCCGAATGGTTCGAAGAGCGGGAGACCGCCGCCAAAGGTGGCCGACCGAAGTTCCGCGAGATGCTGCAAGGCCTCGTGGCCGGTACGGCAAGCGGTGTTATCATCCACAAGATCGACCGCAGCGCCCGTAACCTGCGGGACTGGGCCGATCTGGGCGACCTGATCGACCGGGGTGTCGAAGTGCACTTTGCCCATGAAAGCCTGGACCTGCATTCCCGTGGCGGGCGGCTCTCGGCCGATATCCAGGCCGTAGTGGCAGCGGATTTTATCCGCAACCTGCGTCAGGAGGTGGTCAAGGGAATAAATGGACGCCTCAAGCAGGGGCTCTATCCATTCGAAGCGCCCATCGGCTACCGCAATATGGGCAAGGGCAAGCCGAAGGAAATAGACCCCATCCAAGGACCTCTGGTGAAGCAGGCTTTCGAGCTTTACGCCTCGGGGGAGTACAACTTCGACCAGCTTCGTTCCGAAATGCACCGGCGAGGCCTCCGGGGCCGTGGCGGCTGCACTGTCTCGATGAACACCTTTACGGGCATCCTGAATAACCCGTTCTACATCGGCCTGATCCATATCAAGCGCAGCGGCCAGAACTTCCAAGGCGTGCATCAGCCGCTGATTTCCAAGGCGCTGTTCGACCGAACCCAGGCTGTGCTGCGTGGCAACCGACCGCTGGCCTCGGGATACAAGAACGATTTCCGCTTCCGGCGGATGATCCGCTGCGGCGGCTGCGGCGCGCATTTGATCGGCGAACGGCACAAGGGCCGGTATGTCTACTACCGCTGCCATAAGCCAGGTTGCGGACCTGTCTGCCTCAGTGAGCAGGCCGTCGAGGACGCCTTTACCGACATACTCGGCCAGTTGCGGCTTGAACCAGGTGACGTTCAGGACGTTAGGGACATTGTGGACGACATCCGCGGGATTGATGTTGAGGCCTCTAAAGAACGTGCCTCGGCTCTCGATCTTCAGATCGCCAAATGTGAGGACCGACTGTCCCGATTGACCGATGTGTTGATTGACGGCGCAATCGACAAAGACGCCTACGAGACCAAAAAGGCCGAACTGCTTTGCGAGCGTCGCGGTCTCCTTGATGAACGGGATAATGTCGGCCGTGAGCCGTCTTTCAGCGACATCATCCTGAAAAACCTCGAACTCGCAGAAACGGCGTACCTACGCTATAGAAACGGAATTGACGCTGAAAAGCGCGACATGGTCCTCGAAGTCACCTCGAACTTGGAGGGACGGACAAATAAGCCAGCAATTACGCTGAAATCTCCGTTCCAAGAGATCGTAAATTGGCGCGTTTCAAAAACTGGTGCGCCATGTCGGGACGAGTCTCGAACGCGATCTAGGAAATTGCTGGCTATTTTGGCAGGCACTTCCAATGAGGAAATAAGTACCTTCATGCGAAAGAAAATACCGAAGATAAGGCGCAGCCCGCGGCGAGCAACAGAGCCGACAACACAGGAGCCCAATACAACGTCCCTAACGTCCTGATGTCACCTGCTGGCGGTCGGCCATCGAGCACGGGCGGCCTTAATAAGCCCGTGCTCAGATAAGGCCGGACCGCCAAGCAAAGGCCTGCCAGGGTGTCAGGAAGTGCCTTCTTCGCAGAAGCGTGACTGTTTGGCACCATACGGGGAATGCAAAAGCCCGACGAACGCACCTCGTATTTCGCCCGGACGAACAGTCGCAATACACGGGTGCCGTTTGGCATCAAGCAGGAAGACCGACTCTCGCACATGTACTTGATCGGCAAGACGGGCGTCGGCAAATCTACGCTACTTGGGACGCTTGCGTGGCAGGACTTTGAGGCTGGTCGTGGGTTTGCATTGGTGGACCCGCATGGCGATCTTGTCGAACCGTTGGCGGAACGTATGAAAAAGCAGGACCCTGCACGCGTTGTCTACCTCAATGCCTGCGACCCGCAGCAGCCATACGGATATAACCCGCTCCGCCGCGTGCGGGAGGACAAGATACCGCTTGCCGTATCTGGCACACTCGAAACCCTCAAGAAGATATGGCCGGACGCATGGGGCGTGCGAATGGAGCACGTGCTGCGTAACGCCCTTTACGCTCTGCTAGAGCGGGACGGCTCGACCCTGCCTGATATCCTCGCCATGTTCACGGATGACGATTTCCGGAAGGAGGTCGTCGAAGCCGTTCGTAATCCGGTCGTAAAGCAGTTTTGGAAGGCAGAATTCGAGAACTATCCATCGCGGCTTCGAGCGGAGGTTTGTGCTCCAATTCAGAACAAGCTCGGTGCGCTACTATCGGACCCGACGCTTCGCCGCATTCTGGTCGAACCGGAAATCGATCTCCACTTCCGCCAGATCATGGATGACGGTTTGGTTCTACTCGTGAACGTCTCCAAGGGGCGGCTCGGCGAAGAGAGTTCGCTGGTGCTCGGGAGTCTGATTGTCTCAACGCTCGGCTTGGCGGCCTTCAGCCGAGCAGGGTCTTCGCCTGATATGCGCCGTCCCTTCTTCGTGTACCTGGACGAATTCCACAACTTCACGACGCTCATGCTCGCCAACATGATGAGCGAGTTGCGGAAATACGGCGTTGGCCTCGTCCTCGCGCACCAGTACGTGCACCAGCTTGAGCCCGATATCCGGCATGCCGTGCTCGGCAATGCAGCCACAATCATTTCGTTCCGTGTCGGCCCAGAAGACGCGACAATCCTGGCCGACGAATTCCAGCCGACCTTCGATGTTCCCGATCTCCTAAATCTCCCGAACCGCTCCATCTATTTGAAGCTCATGATCGACGGCACGCCAAGCAGGCCGTTTAGCGCAAATACGATATGTGGCGAGTGAAGACTGTCTCTGGTGTGGACCAACTCCATACGCTCGTTGAACAAGTCACAGATCAGGCTGGCTTTCATGAAAGAGCACTTCAAGCCATTCAAGTGCATCCCTGCGTCCGGTGGTATCTGCCACGAATTCCTGTCCCCTCGCGGCGGACCTTACCGTTCCTTTCCCTGACCATCGATCAAGTGGGTGGTAGCTCATCCCTACGCCGCCGCGTGCAGGATTTAGCCAATTTGGCACTTGCCAGTTGCTGACGAGGGAATTTTCTTCGGAGAGACGAAACCCTTTCGAGAACATGCCCCATCCTGGAACTCCAGTTTTCCTTCCGTTAAGTGTCAGTTGGTCCGCAGCAACATAGATCGTATTCAGGTGACTCCATCCGTTACTGGTGTGCGGGTGATCTCGAAGCCAGGTGTGATGTCGGAGTACGGAGCGTCCATCAGCACCCACATGGAATATTTGACCAATTTGCAGCCAACCAAATATGCGATGCTGCTTTGGTCCGTTGAATTTCCATCGACGACCCTTAGCTGCGCACTGAAACAATCCCCAAAAAAGGAACAGGTCACCCTGAACTACACCTTGATTGTTCAGGTGTGATTGCGCGGCGCCAGTCTGACCAAATGCTCCGCGCCAACCAGGAAGGCGGCCGAGCACGTTCTGATTGATGTCCGGATCAACGTGGCACCTGGTGGTTCGCTTAATCCGCCTGTTGGTCAGGTCTTCTACCAGCCTTCCGTATTCTCCCTTCAAGTCCTGATAGCGCATGGGAGTGGGCATTACGGTCGGAATGGGGATAGTAGTTGGCTTGCCCTCGATTATTGGGCTGGGGCATCCGCCCGCGGCGCTGTCAAAACCCTTTCGACTAAAGACAACCCGCATAGTGCCAAACCTCGAATCAAGCCCAAGCTTGACATCGAATTAAGCACTGTTCGCGCTCAGAAGGAATCCGGCGTGTGCCACGCAAGGCTGTGGGACTAAGTAGCGGGATTGATCAGCGCCACCGGTGTTCGTATTGCCACTCGACAGGGTCCCCTGAATAACCGGTAGCGTTCTTCTTTTGTGCCCATTCTAAGAATTGACCGATCTCGTCTTCCGAATACCAGCTGCGGTGGTGAGAACGGTCATGGACAAACGACTTGAGACTGGCTGGCACTTTAGGACCCTCAGCACCCCAGTAGGTATATTGATGCGAAACGAGCACGCGATCCGTTAGTCCAGTGTCCGCGGTAAGGTTTTTGAGATTCGCGCCACCGTCCTCCCGGCTGTGCCGAGAATCTGACTGTATCCACTCACCATTTGGAACTTCGCGATGATAAATATTGTCTCCAAACCGTTGCTGGAGGCTCCCGTTCATGACGGGAATTTTTCTGGCGAAGCGTGGGTCCCGCCAATACGTATCAAAGGTCAAAACTTCGTCGACGCGCATGAAGTAGACGACAGCCCCTGCGAGCCCGCGAGGCTTGGACCCAGTTCCGAGCACATAGTCCCCGACCTTCGCTACTGTTCTTATCTTCGGTTTACACGTTGCAAGAGTGCACACACCGTAGAACGGGTTTGGCGCAAAGCCGTGGTCCCAGCGGACGATGTACGAAAAGAGACGCATGGGTTTCTAGCAGTGATGCCGCGGCGTCTTCTTCTTGCCCTGCGGTGATCCGTCGGGATTTTGCCATTCCGGCTTCTCCCCAAGGATGCATTGCTTGAGTGGTGTCGTCTTAAAGGTCACCGACGCTTCACCGTGCCGGCGGAGCCCTTCAGGCAGATCTTCCTCGGATGCGTCTTCTGCCCATACGCCGACAACGCGTTTGCCAAGCTTGACTGCAAGTTCAATGATCTTGCCGACAATTGGGTTCTTGGCCGCCTCTTTACAGATGAGAACCACGATGACGTCTGCCTTGGACACGCAACCTTCGTAATTCTCGATCGGCTCTTTGGCGCCAACAATCTCGCACCCGATCTCTCCGATCATCTTCTTAAGAGCGGCGATTTCAGTATTGCGACTTGGAATTGGTACGACATATACTTTAGGTTTCTCGGCAGCCATTTCGATAGACTCGTTTGTTCACGTCGTGTTCTAGCCGATTTACCTGATGCGGTCCAGCCTCCGCTTGCGGCCCCTCCTGATTGCGCGCCTAAATTGCATCGAGACGACTCTGCGGGGCGGCTATGGAGCGCAGCGTTCATGAGAACATTAGCTTTGCTACCGTCGCCAATCTTCGGTCGGCGATGTCAGAGGGCGCTCTCGTAGGCGTTCGCGGTTCGCCTACAAAAGAAATTCGCAACGTAGTAACTACGCTGCAAAAGCCGTTCGAGCGTTGTCTCTTCCTGCCTGGGAGAGAAAGCCAAATCAATACGCTGACTGCGGAAACGATGTGGGTCCTCGCTGGTCGGGCGGATATAGCCTGGTTTTCGAACTATCTTTCTTCCGCGTCCAAGTACTCGGATGATGGCCGTGTGTGGCGCGGCGGTTATGGGCCCCGTCTGCGAAGATGGTCACCCAGGCTGTGGGACTGGGGTGGTGTTGACCAGATCGCAGAGGTACGTGCACTGCTATCGCAAGACCCCACGTCCCGTCGCGCAGTGATGGGCCTGTACGATCCCGCACAAGACTTCGGCGATAGTAAAGACATCCCGTGCAATAACTGGCTGAGTTGGCTGAACCGCGATGGTTTGCTTCACTTAAACGTAGCGATCCGCAGTAACGATGCAATCCGCGGCTTTTCAGGTATCAATGCTTTTGAATGGAGCGTTCTGCTCAGTATGATGGCCCATTGGCTGGGTCTTCGAGTAGGCACGCTCACATTCTTTGCATCGTCCTTTCACGTCTACGAAACTGACTTCAAGCTCGCAGACGATGTTGTGAAGGCCTATCCTGGGTTCACAGCTTACGATTTCGGCGTTCCAATCCCGTCCTTTCAGACGCCGTGGGGCGAGTTCCATCGTGCGCTAAAACTATGGTTCAAGGCAGAGAAAGAGCTGCGAACCGCGGCAGACCCGAGTCTGACCACCATCAAGAAGCTGGACGATCCATTCTTCCAGAGCACTCTGCGATTGATCCGACTCAAATGGGGGTTGCGGAACGGGTCTTGGAGCGATGATCGGCTCCGGGATGAACTTCATGATCTCCCTGAAGATGATTTCGCGGCGGCAGCTTACGAACTGTACGGTCGGAAAAGGCCGGAAATGCTCGTCGATATTCCTCAACCCCGTATCGCAGCCTATTTTCGGGCATTGCAGGGCGGGGAGACAGCGTTCGCAGCAGTTCGTCTGAAGAATGCAATCAAGCACCTGCACGCCCGAAAGAACAAGGCGTATGGCGCCGCTTGGAAGAGACGTGGTGAACGCATAAGCATTTTGCCCAACATCGCACGGAAAGTGGATAGGTTGGACGTCTTTGCCAGCAGAGGAGAAACACTCTCTGATGAACCCGTGCTTGACACGGTGGTTGATCTCTTCGTTTACGCCACAAAATATCGGCTGTTCCTTGCGGAGAAGCATTCATCGCTCATTGAGCGTGCCGTCAAGCAACCAGCGCCTACTCCATTCAGCGATTACGATGCGAATTTTGACGCACTTGTAGACGCGAGCGAGTGTGGAAGCGCCGCTCCGGCAGACCTCAAGGCTAAAATCGTCGAAATGGTCCGAGTGTTTGAACAACTGTGCGCTTGCGTTGAGGCTGACGGCACTCCCGAGGAAAAGCTCTCATTCGCTGAACAGCTGTGCCAGTCTGCCGAAACGGTGATTACCCAAGTATCTCGACAGCATCCCGCCGAGGTTGAACAGTTCGTGCGCGCCGAAATCGGTATTGGACGTAGTGAAGAGGCATGAGATGAAGCAGGAAGACCTCGAAGCATTGCTCAACCTATTCAAGGTCGAGCTAGTCCGTATGAAACCCGATGACAAGTTTGCGATAGTTGGAGCAACTGCCTGCGCGGTCGACTTGCTGCAGTTTGCTATTCAGGCAGGATTCCGAGACCGTTTCGCTGGCATCTTTTCGGCTGACTGTGTGACGGATAACTCAACTTCCGCGCCTTTGCATAAGGCCATTGACGATCTTCGCGACATCGCACCAGCTGTTGTGATCATAGCCTCCGACGAAGACAAGGAAGCGCTTCTCGATCTTGCCGTGCCGCATCTGAGCGCGCGAACACGGGTTCTAATCGGTGGTTTTGGTCATTTCCAATTTCGTGAACCGGTCTATTTAGAAGAAGCGGCCAAGGCTCTCATCCCATCCTTCGCCAACGGCTATCCGAATTCACTGATCCATATCTATCAATGCCTCGCCAATGCCGCTCGTCTCAATCTGGAAGGGATCGTGGCCGAGTTCGGCATGTTCAAAGGCGGTACGACCATGCTTATGTCCCGATTCATTGAACGTTTAGGAAAGCCCTGGCGCGTCGTTGGATTCGACACCTATGAAGGGTTCCCGCCGCGACGGAGCCCGCTCGATATGTACGCACATCCGGATTGCGTTTGCCTCGACGAAATAGGGGTGCGGCGCAATTTCGAAGGCAGAAATGTCGAAATTATTGTTGGGGATATTGTCGAAACAGTAAACCGAATCGGGAACGAAGACATCGTCCTCGCATTTGTCGATACAGACAATTACACGCCAGCCGTGGCAGTACTAGACGTGATCCAAGATCGAGTTGTGCCTGGTGGCGCGATTGTGTTTGATCATTTCACTGGTCGGAATCGGTTCCTGTTTACGCTAGGAGAACGCATTGCTGCAAAGCGGCTGCTCGCTGACCGGCGCTACTTCAATCTCCACGATACAGGTGTATTCTTTAGACAACGATGAAGGTGGCTCGGACAATGCCAGTATATAGCCATCGCAAAGAGCCTACACCGCGGCCCGGCATCTACGAGTTCTACTGGCAGTTTGCGTCGCGGCGGCAGGCTATATTTGAACGGCGAATAGCGGGATTCGCTCGCCCTTGGACAGACGATCCCATTTTGCAGACCTTCAAATTCTGCAATGTGTACCGAGCTGCGGATCGTGTTTCGCAATATATGATCCGCGATGTTGCTTACGCTGATGATGCGGGCACGGCGGCGGATCGAATCTTTCAGATCATCGCCTTCCGGACATTCAGCAATATCGAAACTTGGGAGGGAGTACGGGAAGTATTGGGAGGTTCTCCCACACTTTCTGACTTGGAGTCGGGTGCGTTTGAAAGCGCACTGGACACCACGAAAAGGCGCAATGGAGGGCTTTATACCGGTGCGTTCATCTTATGCGCAAACAAAGCTTTCGGTTTTGACGAGAAGCACCGAAACCACGTGGCGCTGTTCCGGCATATGTTCTTTGAGCGGTCGCTGGCCGATGCCGTCCAGGGTGCGAATTCGCTCGAACAAGTCGTGAGTGTGCTGCAAGCGTTCCCTCTTATGGGCCCGTTTATGGCATATCAAACGGCAATCGATCTCAATTACTCTGATCTGCTTGGCTTTAGCGAAAACGACTATACGCAAGCGGGGCCAGGAGCATTGAGGGGGCTGAAGAAGGCATTCACCGATCTCGGTGACTTCTCTCCATCGGAAGCAATTCTTTGGATGGCCGAGCACCAAGAGGACGAGTTTAAGCGGCTGGGGTTGCCATTCAATGGCTTGTTTGGACGCCCGCTGCACGCGATCGACTGCCAAGGTCTATTTTGCGAGCTAGACAAGTACTGCCGCGAAGCGGCACCGGAATTGGCTAGCAACAGGTCCCGGATCAAAGCCCGTTACACACCTAGCTCGGAATTGGAGCCGCTGTTCTTTCCGCCAAAATGGAAGCTCAACTGCACATCTGCAATCGCGCCGACGAAATCCAGAGTGAGGCGCCCGCTCCTTCAGTATGAGCTTTTCTCCTGATCGAGTCCGACAGAGTCGTCTGGCTTCTCCGTTTCCCGCAAGACGACCGTAGACCGGAAATGAAGGACAGCCGGATTCTTTGGGTACGGGGCTTCGACGGCGCACCACATCCCTAGACAGCGCTCGCGCACTCTCGCACGCTTTGGACGGCTCCAGTCGATCTCTGGGCTAAAGCCTCGGCTTCAAGCAAAAAATATTTTTCTGGAGAGCTCGGAGCCCCGGCAGAGCCCCGGAATTTTTGAGGCTTCTGCCGAACGGTCTAAGTCTTTGGAAGTATTGGTGGGTGATGCAGGACTCGAACCTGCGACCCGCTGATTAAGAGTCAGCTGCTCTACCACCTGAGCTAATCACCCGGTCAGGGAGGCGGGCCTATAGCAGAGGGTTTCCGGCATGTCCATGCGCCACGAATCCCGAACCGCCCTCGCCCGATCCGCCGGTGAAGCGGACGGCTTAGTCTAGATGATTCCGGCGGAGTGGCGCGGGATTTCGACCTGGCGGTGCACATGCACGCTGAGCAGAAGGCCGAAGGCGAACATCACCGTCAGCATTGCCGTGCCGCCGTAGGAGATCAACGGCATGGGGATGCCGACCACCGGGATCAGGCCCATCACCATCGCCGAGTTGATCATGATGTAGAAGAAAAAGTTGAGGATAATTCCCATCGCCAGCAGGCGGGCGAACTGGCTGCGCGCGCTCATTGCGATCTGCACGCCATAGCCGATCACCACCCCAAAGAGTATCAGCAGCGCGATGCAGCCGACGAAGCCGAACTCTTCGCCGAAATTCGTGATGATGAAGTCGGTCTGCTTCTCGGGCAGGAAGTTGAGCCGGCTTTGCGTGCCTTGCAGGAAGCCCTTGCCGGCGGCGCCACCCGAACCGATGGCGATCTTGGCCTGGGTGATGTTCCAGCCCGCGCCCAGCGCGTCGGATTCCGGGTTCAGGAACGTCAGCACGCGGGCCTTCTGGTAATCGTGCAGCACGAACTTCCAGGCCAGGGGAATGGCGGCGGCGACCGCCGAGAGCGTCGGCGCGATCCACCACCAGGAAAGGCCCGCCAGGAACAGCAACGCCGCGCCGTCCGCCACCAGGATCATCGTGGTTCCGAGATTGGGCTGCATCGCCACCAGCACGGCCGGCATCGCGATCATGACAAGGGGAATCGCCAAACGCAGCGGCCTGGAAATATCTTCCACGCTCAAGCCGTGCAGATAGCGCGCCAGCGCCAGCACCAGGGCAATCTTCATCGGTTCGGACGGCTGCAGCTCCAGCGGGCCGAGCGTGATCCAGCGCTGCGCGCCCAATCCGGCATGCCCGGCCACCTCCACGGCGATCAGCAGCAGAAGCGAAACCGCATAGGCGGGGTAAGCGAAACTCATCCAGAAACGAATGTCGACGCACGCCACGGCGATCATCAGCGCGAAGCCGATGACGAAGCGGATCATCTGCTTGTCCGCCCAGGGCGACAACGAACCGCCCGCCACCGAATAGAGCATCGCGAACCCGATGCAGGCGATGATCGTGACGAGCAGCACCAGCCCCCAATTGATCTCGTAGAGCTTGTCCACGAAGGAGAGCGTGCGCCGCGCCGCGGCGTAGGGGCGCAACGTCATGTTCCCATCCCCTTGGCCGCGGGCCGCGCATCGGCGGCATGAACCGGATAGGCCACTGGCATCTTCGCCGGATCGCGTTGCTGCGCGAACAGCAGGATATCGCGCGCCGCCTGCACCTGCGGATGGCCGTCGGTGCCATGTTCGACGATGACTGCGCAGGCGTATCGCGGATTGCCGACCGGAGCGAAAGCGATAAAAAGACCGTGATCTCGCAGATTCCACGGCAGACTTGCGTTCGTCTTCACGCCGCTCTCGCGTTCGGCGCGGGTGATGACGCGCACCTGCGCCGAGCCCGTCTTGCCGGCCATCTCGAAACCCGGTTGGGTGATGCGGAAGGCATAAGCCGTGCCGCCCGGATCGTTCATGACGGCGTTCATGCCCGAACGCACGGCGGCGAAGGCGTCTGGCGAGAACGGCAGCGCGGCGGGAAACGGCCGGGGCTCCAGCGTGCCGCCGACCTCGTGGGTAATGCGCGGAATGAGCGCCTTGCCGCTCGCCAGCCGCGCAGCAAGCGTGCAGAGCTGGATCGGCGTCGTCGTCACATAGCCCTGGCCGATGCCGGCACTGAGCGTATCGCCTTGCTGCCAGGGAATGCCGATCTTCGCGAGTTTCCAGGCGCGGCTTGGAATGAAACCACCGAGTTCGCCGGGCAGTTCGATGCCGGTGGGCGCGCCCATCCCGAGCGCGCGCGCCGCCTGTTCCATCTTATCGATGCCAAGCCTGCGGGCGACTTCGTAAAAAAAGATGTCGCACGACACCTGGATGCCGCGATGCAGATCGACGTGGCCATGGCCGCCCGTCTTCCAACTCCAACAATGGAAATCATGATCGCCGAGCGTCATCGTGCCGGTGCAGTTGACCTGCAGATCCGCGAGCCCATTGTCCATCGCCGCCAGCGCCATCGCCGGCTTGAAGGTCGAACCCGGCGGATAGGAGCCCCCCACCGCCTTGTTGAGCAGGGGTTTGTGATCGTCGCTGATCAGCCCATGCCATTGCTCGTTGGTGATGCCGACATTGAAGAGGTTGGGGTCGTAACCGGGGGTCGAGGTTAGCGCCAACACGTCGCCGTTGGCGATATCCATTACCACGCAGGCCGCGCTTTCGCCCCCCAGCTTCTGCTCCACGAAATTCTGCAACTCGCGGTCGATAGTGAGATAGACGTCGTTTCCCGGCACGCCGGCTTCGCTGCTCAATTCGCGGATGATCCGGCCGTAGGCGTTCACTTCGACGCGGCTGGCGCCCGCGCTGCCGCGCATCTGCACGTCGTATTCTTTCTCGATGCCGCGCTTGCCGACGCGGAACCCGGGCAAGCCGAGAAGCGGATCGTCGTCGTCCTTCTCGTCCTCCGGGCTCACCGAAGCGACATAGCCCAGTACATGCGAGAGTTCCTCGCCGAAGGGATAGGATCGCGTTTCGCCGACATCCGGCTGCACGCCGGGCAGATAGGGAAGATGGAGATTGATCCGTGCGAACTCGTCCCAGCTGAGATTTTCGGCGACGGGCACCGGCACGAATTTCTTGTTCTGCGCAATATCGTGCAGCACCTTTTCTTTCTGGTGCGGCGGCAGCTCGATGACCTTGCCGATCGCATCCAACGCGGCTTCGACGCCGTCGCTGGCCTGCTCGGCAACGAGCACAACGCGATAATTCCGGCGATTGGTCGCAAGTTCGACGCCGAAACGGTCGATGATGCGGCCTCGGGGCGGCGCGATCAGACGTTGATTGACGCGGTTATCCTCGGCCTCGGTCATGTACTGACCGCCGTTGGTGATCTGCAGCTGGTACAGCCGTCCGGCGAGCAGCGCGAAAACTCCGGTCATACCGCCGCTCAGCATCAGCGTACGCCGCGTAAAACTCGCGTAACGGCTCTTGTCCTTGCGGTCGAACAGCGGCATCAGAAATCGCTCCGCAAAGGTCCGACCAGATGGCGGTGAATCGCACCGAGCACGACGGCGACCGGCGCATAGAACAGCGCCGTCACCGCGAATTCCATGGCGTAAGGCGTCAACGGCAGCACGCGCCAGTGGTATATGTCGAAAATGGCATAGTCGGTGGCGCAGGCGATCAGCGCCGCCGTGGCGAAGCCCAGCAAGGCGCCCCAGCCCGACAGGCCGGCGAAGGCGTCGCGCTGCTTATCGATGACGGCGTAGGTGGCAACGAAGGACGCGGCCCAAACGCCGGGCGGACCGCCCGACAAGATGTCGTGCAGCACGCCGATCAGGAACGCCAAGGCCGGCGACATCAGGTCGGGCCGTACCAGACACCAGAAATAGACCGGCATCAGAGCGTACAAAGGCGACGGCACCCACGCGCCCAGAAACGAAATCGGCAGATTGGCGGCGAACACCCCGATCACGCCGCACAATACGGGGATGATGCTTGCGAGGAACTTTCCGCCCATCATGCTACTCGCGCGATCCATCGCCGGCCTCACTCATTGCCGACGTCGGGGACGTCATTGTCCTGGTCGCCATCCTGCGCGGCTGGGGCAGCTCCCTGAGTCTTTGGAACTTGCACCGGTTTGACGGTTTTCTTAGCCGGCGCCGGCGCGGCGGTCGCAGAAACGACGGCCGGCTGTTGCGGCGGCGGAGTGGCCGGCGGAAGTCCCGCCGCGGTCACCGGCAGATCGTTCGGCGACGGCGCCGGCGGCTGTTCCGGAGGCAGTTTGAAATCGAGGATTTCCACATCCTGAGTCGCGGACTGGTCGGCAAACAGCACCACCCGATAGCCGCTTCCGTCGGCGACGATGACCCCGATCGGCAGGCCCTCCGGCAAGATGTCGCCGTCGCCCGAACTGACCACCTGGTCGCCGGCCTTGAGCTGAGTGCCTTGCGACAAGGTTCCGATCGTCGGAGCGGGCGAATTGTCTCCCGCCATGATCGCCTGCGCATTGCCCGGCTCGATGGTGACGGGAATGCGGCTGTTCAAATCGGTGAGTAGGATGACCCAGGAGGTACGCTCGCCCGTGAGAAAGATGCGGCCGATCATGCCGCGCGAGTCGACCACTGCTTGACCAGGCTTGACGCCGTTTGTCTTTCCGGCGTCGAGGATCAGGGTCTGCAGGAAGGGATGGTTGGCGCGGCCGATCACGCGCGCCACTACCGAAGACAGCGCAGGATCGGGCACAGCGTGCAACAGAAGCTGATAACGCTTCAGCCGCTCGTTCAGGGAAATCGCCGTATTGTGCCACTGGCGCAAGCGCGCGTTTTCTTCCTTGAGCTTCAGGTTTTCCTGATAGACGGCGAAGATCTCGCCGATCGAGCCCACCCAGCGGTCGAATCCGACCATGGGCTCGCGGGTGGCCGTCAGCACCGGCTTCATCCAGTCCATGACATGAGCGCGAGCCCGGTCGAACAGCGAAGACTGCGCCTTGCCGATCAGGATGAGCGCCACCGCGAGCGCGGCGACGATGATCAGCGGGAGGTGCGCGCCACCGCGCTGTCGCGCGATTCTCCAGGTCCCGTTTCCCATACTCTACCCAGCCCGCGTCGCTCGGACCCCCGTTCAGACCTAGAAAGCGGTCGTCAGCACGTGCCGCATGCCTTTCGTATTCTCCAGCACCCGCCCGGTGCCGAGCGCTACGCACGACAAAGGATCGTCGGCGATGGATACCGGCAGCCCCGTTTCCTCGCGCAATACCTGATCGAGGTTGGCGAGCAGCGAACCGCCGCCCGTCAGCACGATGCCCTTGTCCACGATATCAGCGGCTAGTTCCGGCGGCGTTGCTTCGAGTGCGACCTTCACCGCCTCGACGATCGCGCCCACCGGCTCGGCCAAAGCCTCGGCGATGTGGCGCTGCGTGATGGTGATTTCCTTCGGCACGCCGTTGAGTAGATCGCGGCCCTTGATTTCCAGTGTCACGCCGTTGCCGTCGACCGGCGGCGCCGCGGAGCCGATTTCTTTCTTGATGCGCTCCGAACTCGCCTCGCCGATCAGCAGATTCTGATGGCGGCGGATATAAGCGATGATCGCCTCGTCCATCTTATCGCCGCCGACGCGCACCGAGCGCGAATAGACGATGCCGCCGAGCGACAGCACGGCCACTTCGGTGGTGCCGCCGCCGATATCGACGACCATCGAGCCGGTCGGCTCGCTGACCGGCAACCCCGCGCCGATCGCCGCCGCCATCGGCTCCTCGATCAGGAACACGCGCCGCGCGCCGGCGGAGAGCGCCGATTCCTGAATGGCGCGCCGCTCCACCGCCGTCGAACCGGACGGCACGCAGACGATGATCATCGGATTGGCGAAGGAACGGCGGTTGTGCACCTTGCGGATGAAATGCTTGATCATTTCCTCCGCCACCTCGAAATCCGCGATGACGCCGTCGCGCATCGGCCTGATCGCCTCGATGTTGCCGGGCGTCCTGCCCAGCATCATTTTGGCGTCGTTGCCGACCGCGCGAACCTGTTTCTTACCCCCTCGATTGATCGTGGCGACGACCGATGGTTCATTCAGGACGATCCCGCGGCCCTTGACGTAAACGAGGGTATTCGCGGTCCCAAGATCAATCGCCATATCGCTCGACAGCGCGCCGAGAAGACTGCCGAACATGCTTAACCTACCATTCCTTTTCTAGCCTAGCGCCATGCCGTGCAATTGCCGTTCCCGCAAAAGCGGCCCCGAAGGGTGTCTCCGGGGGCCGTTTTGTTTCATCGTGCAACGTTTAGAGCTTCGGGCGCCTGCTTATTGCGTTTCACCAAGAGCTTGTTGAGTGCGTTAACATAAGCAAAGGCGGAGGCCACCAGCGTATCGGTGTCCGCCCCCCTGCCGGTAACCGTCCGTCCGTTTTCCTCGAGTCTGACGCTCACCGTCGCCTGCGCATCCGTTCCTTCGGTCACCGCGTGGACCTGGTAAAGCTGCAGACTGGCGGTATGCGGATAAAGTTCGTTGATGGCGTTGAAGATCGCATCGACGGAGCCATCGCCCGTGGTCTTGATGCGTTTCTCCTCGCCGTTGATGCCAAGCGTCAGATCGGCGCTGGGCGCGATGCCCATTCCCGCCTCGACGCGAAGCGCCTTGACGGTGATCGGGTCCTGGCCGCGGACGATCTCGTCGTCCACCAGCGCAACGATGTCTTCGTCGAACATGGTCTTCTTCTTGTCGGCGAGCGCCTTGAAACGCCTAAAAGCATCCTCGAAGGCGGCGTCGGCGAGTTCGTAGCCCAAGTTCATCAGCTTGTCGCGGAAGGCGTGACGGCCGGAGAGCTTGCCCAGCACCAGCGAGGTCTCCTTCACGCCCACGTCCTCCGGGCGCATGATCTCGTAGGTCTCCACGTTCTTCAGCATGCCGTCCTGATGGATGCCCGATTCGTGGCTGAAGGCGTTCTTGCCGACGATCGCCTTGTTGTACTGCACCGGGAAATTGGTGACGTTGGAGACCAGTTTGGAGGCCCGTGCCAGCATTTGCGTGTTGACGCCGGTGGCGAAGGGCATGCGGTCCTGGCGCACCTTCAGCGCCATCACGATCTCTTCCAGCGCCGCATTGCCCGCCCGCTCGCCGATGCCGTTGATCGTGCACTCGATCTGGCGCGCGCCGGCGAGCACGCCCGCCAGCGAATTGGCGACCGCTAGGCCCAGATCGTTGTGACAATGGGTGGAGAAGATCACCTTGTCGGCATTGGGCACGCTGTCGCGCAGCATCTTGACCAGCTCGAAATATTCCTGCGGCGTCGCATAGCCGACCGTATCGGGAATGTTGACCGTGGTGGCGCCGGAACGGATCGCCAACTCCACGCAACGGCACAGGAAGTCTCGCTCGGTGCGCGTGGCGTCCTCCGCGCTCCACTCCACATCGTCGGTCAGGTTGCGCGCGCGCGCCACCGAGGCGCCCACCGCGTCGAGCACAGCATTCGGGCCCATCTGGAGCTTGTGCTTCATATGGACCGGACTGGTCGAGATGAAGGTGTGAATGCGCGGACGCTTGGCGGTCTTCACCGCTTCGCCGGCGCGGTCGATGTCCTTGAAGCCGGCGCGCGCCAGACCGCAGATGGACGCGTTCTTCGCCCGTTTGGAGATTTCCGTCACCGCTTCGAAATCGCCGGGCGAGGAAATGGGAAATCCCGCCTCGATGACATCGACGCCCATGGCATCGAGAAATTCCGCGACTTCGATTTTTTCCTCAAGCGTCATCGCGGCGCCGGGCGATTGCTCGCCGTCGCGCAACGTCGTGTCGAAGATGATAACTCGTTCCGATTTCACTTTATTCGTGCTCATGGCCACACGTTCCTTCCGTTCGCCGCGCTTCGCGGCTTCGATCTCTCCTTTCGCCTGCGATCCCCTAAACACCCGGCGCGAGAACGTTTCGCGCGCCAGCCGGCGCCTAGGGGCTGCTAAGGAGGAGAAGCCCGTCTTGCGACAAACCGAGGGAAGGACGGGGCGTGAGCGCGATGCGCGTGCAGCTACGAGCGGAGAATCCGCTCATCGCGTCATGCTGCATCGCGCCTTTCGTCATCGCCGGATCGCCGTTCCGCCCGCCGAGTTTTCAGCTCGCCAAATCTACTCGAATCGCCCTTAAACGCCCGTAAAGGCGTTATTTTCCGATCCATGCACGGCGTTTTACGCTGAATGCGCTATAGCGTGCAATAGCGCCCAACCCTTTCCCCAACGCAGTGGATGACGCGCGGCGCCCATCGAATCCGGCAAGGTTTCAAAGCGGTACAGGAACGCCCCAGCGGCAGCAAAGCTCGGCCTCACCGGCGCCGCCGTTAGACAGGCCGGACGCGCGCGCCGCTCCGCCGCTCCGCCATATCGGTTATGTATTTCAAGAGATTGAACTTTTCCCCATATAACCGAAAAGGTAGATTGCGACCCTCTCGCATTCAGAGGGCTGGAAGGCCTGCCGGGGAAAATCAATCGCGGCTCAAACCGGTCGCGGCCAACCCGGCCCAAGGTCGAGGATCGGTCGCGCCGCGAGCGCAGCGTTCCTCGTCGCCGTGCCTTGCGTGCGAACGCAATGGCGATGGTGAAGAAAAAAACATGACGGCGCCATTTTTCGCTTTGCCTGCGGCGGCGAGGCGTGGTTGTGTGCAGCCGAACCGTGCCGTCCGCGCGGATCGCCCGCACATACCAGATCACTAGCTTCGAGGCATGCCGGATATGAGGATCCTGCCGCCCGTCTCGGTCGAGGCTCGTCGCCTGCTACCCAGCCCCTGGGACCTGCTAGCGGCCATGCTGGTGCTCGGCTTCATCGTGCTGTTCGCGGACGCCAGCCGCGCCATGATTCAACCGCTTTCGAACCTGCACCAGCAGCCGATCTCGCTCGATCCCTCGGCCCTGCCGGGATACGCATTGCGGACGGGCCTGCGCATGCTGATCGCGTTGGGTTTTTCGCTGCTTTTCACCTTCAGCTATGCAACCTGGGCGGCCAAAAGCGCGCGCGCCGCCACGCTGCTGATACCGCTCCTGGACTTCCTACAGTCGGTGCCCATCCTGGCTTTTCTGTCGGTGACCTTGGTGTTCTTCCTATCGCTGGCGCCCGGGCGGATTCTGGGCGCGGAATTCGCGGCGATTTTCCTCATTTTCACCAGCCAGGCCTGGAACATGGCCTTCAGCTTCTACCAATCGCTGCGCACCGTACCGACCGAGCTGGAGGAAGCGGGGCGGCTGTTCGGCCTCAATGCCTGGGCACGCTTCTGGCGGATCGAGGTCCCTTTCGGGATGCCGCAGCTCATCTGGAACATGATGATGTCGATGTCCGGCGCCTGGTTCTTCGTGGTGGCCGCCGAGGCGTTCACCGTCGGCAACACGTCCATCGCCCTGCCGGGGATCGGATCCTACATCGCCACCGCCATCGCCGCCAAAAACATGAGCGCGATCTTGTGGGCCATCGTCGCGATGCTGTTCGTCATCCTGATCTACGACCAGCTTATGTTCCGCCCGCTGGTCGCCTGGGCCGACCGTTTCCGCATCGACGCCGACACCAACGACAACGATGAAGGGGCCGAATCCTGGGCCTTGGTCATGTTCCGCCGGTCGAAACTGATGGACGCTATCGGCGCGCCGTTCGACGCGCTGATGCACTGGACCTACCGTCTGACCCCGCCGATGCGGGGCCGGGGCACGAACGGCGCGAACATCGTTCCTTCGAAAGTCTCCGATGCAGTGTGGTACGCCTGCGTGCTTGGATTGGCGCTGTATGTGCTGTGGCGGGTGATCGAATTCGCCGGCATCCCGCTCGGCAGCGGAGAGCTTTTCAACGTATGTTTGCGCGGCTTTGCCACGATGGCGCGCGTGATCGTGCTGATCGCGCTGGCGAGCGCCATTTGGACGCCCATCGGCATCTATGTCGGACTGCGCCCGCACCTGACGCGGGTCGTCCAGCCGTTGGCGCAATTCCTCGCCGCGTTTCCGGCGAACCTGCTGTTCCCCGTCGTCGTCTCCCTGATCGTCAGTTGGAGCCTGAACCCCGACATCTGGCTGTCGCCGCTGATGGTGCTGGGCACGCAATGGTACATCCTGTTCAACGTCATCGCCGGGGCTTCGGCGCTGCCGCGCGAGCTGCGCGACGCCAGCGACAATCTCCAGATCAAGGGCTGGCTGTGGTGGCGAAAAGTGGCGCTGCCCGCGGTGTTCCCGTACTACGTCACGGGCGCGATCACCGCGTCGGGCGGATCGTGGAACGCGGCCATTGTCGCGGAAATCGTCGAATGGGGCCACAAGACCCTGCGCGCCTACGGCTTGGGCTCGTACATCGCGGATGCCTCTACGGCGGGCGATTTCCGCAAGATCGTGCTCGGGATCGCGGTGATGAGCTTCTTCGTCGTCGTCGTGAACAGACTGTTCTGGCGGCCGCTCTACTGGTATGCCGAACGCAAGTATCGGCTGGGATAGGAGACACTCATGGGAGCTGCGACTCTTCTCGACGTCCATGACGTGCGCCGGTCCTTTCCCAAATCGGGCGGCGACGAGCTGCTGGTGCTCGACGGCGTGGACCTTACCTTGCGCGAAGGCGAAATCGTGGGCCTGCTCGGCCGCTCCGGTTCGGGCAAGTCCACATTGCTGCGGCTGATCGCGGGCCTGTCCAAACCGCAAAGCGGCACGCTCACCTATCTGGGCCAGTCCATCGACGGGCCGGCCAGCGGCATCGCCATGGTGTTCCAGAGTTTCGCTCTGTTCCCCTGGCTCACGGTGCTGGAGAACGTGCAGCTCGGGCTGGAAGCGCTGCACGTTCCCGAGAAGGAAATCCGCACCCGGGCGCTGGAAGCCATCGACCTGATCGGCCTGGACGGCTACGAGAGCGCCTATCCGCGCGAGCTGTCCGGCGGCATGCGCCAGCGCGTCGGCTTCGCCCGCGCCCTGGTGGTTCATCCCAACATCCTTTTGATGGACGAGCCTTTCTCGGCGCTCGACGTGCTGACGGCGGAAAACCTGCGCACCGATTTCCTCGAATTGTGGTCGGAAAAGAAACTGCCGATCAAAGGCGTGATCCTGGTCACTCACAATATCGAGGAAGCGGTGCAGATGTGCGACCGCGTGCTTCTGTTCTCGACCAGCCCGGGCCGCGTGGTGACCGAAATCACCGTCGGCATCCCGCGCCCGCGCGAGCGCACCTCTCCCGCCTTCGAGGATTATGTCGATCGCATCTATGTCGAAATGACGGCGCGGCGCGTCGATCGCCAAGCCTATCGCCAGGAACGCCAAGCGGGCACCGGGCTCGATATGACCTTGACGCACGTCTCCTCCGGCCTGGTCGCCGGCCTGATCGAAACCGTTGCGGCGGCGCCCTATAACGGCAAGGCGGACCTGCCCGACATCGCCTCGGACCTGCAGCTCGAAGTCGACGAATTGTTTCCGGTCACCGAGGCGCTGCAGCTGCTCAAGCTGGGCGACGTGGAAGGCGGCGATATCAAGCTCACCCATATGGGAAAGCGCTTCGCCGACGCCGAAACCAACGAGCGCAAGGAAATTTTCTCGCGTGCGCTGATGAGTTGCGTGCCCCTGGCCGCCCACATCCGCCGCGTGCTCGACGAGCGCGCCCAGCACACCGCGCCCCGGCGGCGTTTCATCGACGAACTCGAAGACCATATGACCGAAGAGGCCGCCGCAGAGACGCTACGCGCGGTCATCAGTTGGGCGCGTTTTGCCGAGCTATTCTCCTACGACAAGGAAAGTGAGACCTTCAGCCTGGAGAATCCGACGTAGGATTCCTCGCTTCGTCCTAGATGCAAATATCTGGATTTAATCGATATGGTCATTCGACCTTGTCGGTTCAAGGGGGTGCGACAGCAGCGCGCACCGCTATCGAAGAAAATCATTTTCCCATCTTCGCGCGGAAATTCACATCGCTGTCGGCGATGAGATAGAGCAGCGCCGCCCAAGCCGCCACGTTTTGGTTAAGCTGCTCGCGGTCCACAACCGCCATCGTATCGTCGGCCGAATGATGGATGTCGAAATAGCGGGTGGCGTCCTGATCCAGGGAAAACACCGGAACGCCCGCCTTCTGCAAACCCTCGACGTCCGAGCCGGCATGCATGGCCGGATCCGGCGAGACGAACACCTTCAGCGGCGCCAGCGCCGCCGCCAGCGGTTTCAGCCCCCGTTGGTCTGGTCCGCTGGGCGGAAGCTTCAGCCTATAGATGCGATCCGAGCCCAGATCGCTTTCCGCCGCCACGACGATCCTTGCCAACTCGCCCTTGTGCGCCGCGAGATACGCATCGCCGGAACCGCCGGTTTCCTCCGAACCCCACAATACCACGCGGATCGTGCGGCGCGGATGACGCGGAAGCTGGCCTATCATTTTCGCTGCTGCGGTCGTTATGGCGACCCCCGCGCCGTCGTCGATGGCGCCGGTGCCGGGGTCCCAGCTATCCAGATGGCCGCCGACGACGATCACGTCGCGCGGCTTCACGCTGCCGACGATTTCCCCCGACACGTTCCACGCCATCGAGTTCGGCCGGACGAAAGAGGCGAGCTTCAGACGCACGCGCACCGGCCCGCGCGCCGCCATATGCTCCAGCAAATCCGCGTCGGGCACGCCGAGCGCGGCCGCCGGAATCTTGGGCGCATCCGGCCCGAAACCACCGGAGCCCGTATGCGGCTCACGCGTATCGCTCGTGGAGATCGAGCGCACCAGATAGGCCACCGCCCCGCGCTTGGCGGCCTCCGACGCGCCGTAACGGGCAACAACCGCCGCGCCGTAACCGGAGCCGTCTTGCGTGCGCGTCATGGGCTGGTTGACGACGACGATCTTGCCCTTGAACGCGCCGGGGCGCGCCGCGAGCACGGCGTCGTAATTCTTGAGCACCACGATCGGCGCGTCGATGCCCTGCGGCGGCGTGGGCACCGAACCGCCCAACCCGATCACGGCCAGCTTCTGCGGGAATGGCGCGAGCACCTCGGCCAATTCCTCGCCGCGCGCCCAGGACGGCTTGGCAAACGCTTCGGCGTGGACATTAGCAAAACCGAGCGCTTTCAATTTGGCCAGCGCCCAATCGCGCGCATGCTGCGCCGCGGGGCTGCCGACCATGCGCGGACCGATTTCGGTGGTCAGCGATTCCAAAAGGTTCCAGGCGGTGGAATCGGCCAGCGCCCGGTCGCGCAGCGCGGCGGCGGTCGGCAAATCGCCGGCGGCCGCAGGAGCGGAAAGGCATGCAATGGCAACGAAAATCAGTATGCGGCGCATGAGCGACCCCTCACTCTTCGACAAGCTCAGGGTGAGGGTGAGCCCTCATGCCGAGCACGTCGAAGCATGAGGGCGGCAGCGGCGCCCGTCAATTCTTCGATTGATCCACCAGCTTGTTCTTGGCGATCCACGGCATCATAGCGCGCAGCTTGGCGCCGACTTCCTCGATCGGGTGCGCGGCGGCGCGCGCGCGCATCGCCTTGAACGAGGGCTGGCCGGCCTTGTTCTCCAGCACCCAATCGCGCGCGAAGCGGCCCGATTGGATGTCGGCGAGCACGCGCTTCATCTCGGCCTTGGTCTCGGCCGTGACGATGCGCGGGCCGCTGACGTATTCGCCGTATTCCGCCGTGTTGGAGATCGAATAGTTCATGTTGGCGATGCCGCCTTCGTAGATAAGATCGACGATCAGCTTCACCTCGTGGCAGCATTCGAAATAGGCCATCTCGGGCGCGTAGCCCGCTTCCACCAGCGTCTCGAAGCCGGCGCGGATGAGTTCCACCAAGCCGCCGCACAAGACGTTCTGCTCGCCGAACAAATCGGTCTCGCATTCCTCGCGGAAGGTGGTTTCGATGATGCCGGCGCGCCCGCCGCCGATGGCGGAGGTGTAGGCCAGGCCCAGATCGTGCGCGTTGCCGCTGGCGTCCTGATGCACCGCGATCAGGCAGGGCACGCCGCCGCCGCGCTGATATTCGCTGCGCACCGTGTGGCCGGGGCCCTTGGGCGCGACCATCAAAATGTCGAGGTCGGCGCGCGGCTCGATCAGGCGGAAATGCACGTTGAAGCCGTGGGCGAAGAACAGCGCCGCGCCTTGTTTCATGTTGGCGGCGAGATCGTTCTTGTAGATGTCGGCCTGCAACTCGTCGGGCGTCGCCATCATCATGGCGTCGGCCCATTTGGCGGCCTCGGCGGCGGACATCACCTTGAAGCCGGCGACCTCGGCCTTTTGCGCCGACTTGCCGGGACGCGCGGCGATGACGACCTCCTTCACGCCGCTATCGCGCATGTTCAGCGCATGGGCGTGGCCCTGCGAGCCGAAGCCGATGACGGCGACTTTCTTGTTGGTGATGAATTTCAGATCGGCATCCCGATCGTAATAGACGCGCATGGTTTACACCTCAGTAGGGGCTAATTTCCGTTGATCTTTGTTAGCATGTCGCTGTCGCTGATATTTTTGTATTTCAGCCCTAAGTCGTCCATCATGCTTTTGATTACCTCCAACAGATGATCATCAGTTGTGGTTCTCGTATTAGCGGCCCGCAGAAAAGTTTTCATTTTCTCGACAACGTCAGGAGATTTGTTGAAAGTAACAAAAACTTCGTTCAGTGCTGCGGCAAACTCTTTTGTCGGAGGTCCAGAGCGATTTCCGGCAATGCGGCGAAGACAATCAAGCTTCATCTGCCGTAAGGTTGTCCGGCTTTCCCACCAGAGTTGAACTATCAATGCGATTACGACACCAACGGCGCCTGAAGCAATAATGGAGAGAATATCCATGCCAGTCTCCTTACATTACATTACTCAGCGCAACGATGGATGGCAGCGACATTGCATTTACTTGTCATGGCCCGCGAATGCGGGCCACCCAGTTGGGCGTAGGACACATTGGTGCGAGTGATACACATCGACTGGATGGCCGGGTCAAGCCCGGCCATGGCGAACTGAGGGAATTGTCGAAACCGGGGAAGCGTCAACTGGGTGGCCCGCATTCGCGGGCCATGACAGCGGGGGAGCGGGAGCATTGTTACATCACCTCGGTTACATCGCCTCCGGGCCGCGAGAGATGGCGGCGACGCCGGTGCGCGAGACTTCCACCAAGCCCAGCGGGCGCATCAGGTCGATGAAGGAATCGAGCTTGCCCGGCGCGCCGGTGATCTCGAAAATGAAGCTGGTGTGGGTGGTGTCTACCGGCCGGGCGCGGAAAGCGTCGGCCATGCGCAGCGCCTCCACTCGCCTCTCGCCGGTGCCGGCGACCTTCACCAGCGCCATTTCCCGCTCGATGCCCGGCTTGTCGATGGTCCAGTCCACCACGTGATGGACCGGCACGATGCGGGCAAGCTGGGCGCGGATCTGCTCCAGCACCTCGGGCGTACCTGAAGTGACGATGGTGATGCGCGAGGTGTGCGCGGTGGGATCGACCTCGGCCACGGTCAGGCTTTCGATGTTGTAGCCGCGGCCGGAGAACAGGCCCACGACGCGTGCCAGCACGCCGGCCTCGTTGTCCACGAGCACGGCGATGGTGTGACGTTCGATTCGAGTATTCTGTTGCATGGACAGCCTACAGAAGTTGGGTGGCCGGGTCGGTTCGCACGCGGTTGCTACGAACCGCTACGCTCGCTGCCCGGCCATGACAAGGTTTAAACGAGCATCTTTCCCGCTTCGCTGACTTCGGTGGACTCCTCTTGGGCGTCCGACAGGATCATCTCGTTGTGCGGCGCGCCGGACGGGATCATCGGATAGCAGTTTTCCATCTGATCGACGCGGCAGTCGAACAATACGGGCTTGGGCACCGCGATCATCTCCACGATCTTGGCGTCGAGTTCGTCCGGCGTTTCGGCCGAGAAGCCGACGGCGCCGAAGGCTTCGGCCAACTTGACGAAATCGGGCAACGTTTCCGAATAGGAATGCGAATAACGCGACCCGTGCAGCAATTGCTGCCACTGGCGCACCATGCCCATGTAGCGATTGTTGAGGATGAAGATCTTCACCGGCAGATTGTATTGCGCCGCCGTGGCCATCTCCTGCATCGTCATCTGCACGCTGGCCTCGCCCGCGATGTCGATGACCAAGCTGCCGGGATGGGCGAGCTGCACGCCGATGGCGGCGGGCAGGCCGTAACCCATGGTGCCCAGTCCGCCGGAGGTCATCCAGCGGTTCGGCTCCTCGAACTTGAAGCGCTGGGCCGCCCACATCTGGTGCTGGCCGACCTCGGTGGTGATGTAGAGGTCGCGGCCTTTCGTCAGTTCGAACAGCCGGTCGATGGCGTATTGCGGTTTGATCAGCTTGGACGAGGGTTTGTAGTCGAGGCATCGCTTGGCGCGCCAGCGCTCGATCTGCTCCCACCATTCCTTCAAGGCGGTCTTGTTCGCCTTGTATTTGCGCGCTTTCCAGACGCGCACCATCGCGGCGATGGCCTTGCCGGCATCGGCGACGATGGGCAGGTCGATACGGACGTTCTTGTTGATTTGCGAGGCGTCGATGTCGAGATGGATCTTCTTCGAGCCCGGCGAGAAGGCGTCGACGCGCCCGGTTACCCGATCGTCGAAGCGCGCACCCAGACAGATCATCAGGTCGCAATCGTGCATCGCGTTGTTGGCTTCGTAAGTGCCGTGCATGCCCAGCATGCCGAGCCAGTTCGGCCCCGAGGCGGGATAAGCGCCAAGCCCCATCAAGGTGGAGGTGATCGGAAAGCCGGTCAGTTCGACCAGCTCGCGCAGGCTGGCGCTGGCCGCCGGCCCGGCATTGATGATGCCGCCGCCGGTGTAGAACACCGGCCGCTTGGCTTCCGCCATCAGCGCGACCGCTTCCTCGATGGCGCCCGCGTCCGGTTCCGTCCGCGGCCGGTAGGTGCGATGGGCGATCCTGGCGGGGCCGACATAGGGACCTTTCTTGAACTGGATGTCCTTGGGGATGTCGACTACCACGGGACCGGGACGGCCGGTCGTCGCGATCTGGAACGCCTCGTGCAGCACGCGGGCGAGATCGTTGATGTCCTTCACCAGCCAATTGTGCTTGGTGCAGGGCCGCGTGATACCGACCGTATCGGCTTCCTGGAACGCGTCGTTGCCGATCAGATGGGTGGCGACCTGGCCGGTCAGCACGATCAGCGGAATGGAATCCATCAGCGCATCGGTGATGCCGGTCACCGCGTTGGTCGCGCCGGGGCCGGAAGTCACCAGCACCACGCCCGGCTTGCCGGTGGAGCGCGCATAGCCTTCGGCGGCGTGCGTCGCGCCTTGCTCATGGCGCACCAGGACGTGGACGATGCCGTTGGCCGCGAACAGCGCGTCGTAAATCGGCAATACCGCGCCGCCGGGATACCCGAAAATATGCGTGACGCCCTGATCCTTCAGCGCGCGCACAACCATCTCCGCGCCGGTCATCTCGACGGTCTGGGCACTTTGCGGGGTGGTCGCTTCATCCTTGTCCATCAGGGACGTCCTTCAGTGTGAGCCAGAAAAGCGAAAGGGGCGTCGCCGCCCCTTTTTCGCACCAGACCGCCATTTCCGGGGAACGGGTCAACCCCGTCCGGATGGCGGCCTGCCAATAAGTACGAGCACGTTATTCAAAGCATGACCTCGCTTAACGGTGGGCAAATTACGGGGAGGCAAATTCGTCGTCAAGCAATTTTATGTGGAAATTTGTCGCATGTTGGAAATAAAGTTGCCAGATTCGTCAGCCTCGACCCAATGCCAGTCGGCCATCCGGTGGCGGAACCAGGTGCTCTGCCGCTTGGCGAATTGCCGGGTCGCGGTGACGGTGGCTGCCACCGCGTCGGCCTCGCCCATGATGCCGTCGTTCAGCGCCCAAAGCTGGCGCAGGCCGAGGATTTTTGCCGCCGGGAGCGTGGGATCGAGGCCTTTCAAGGCGGCCGCTTCGGCGCGGGCGTCGGCCGCCAGCATGGCCCGGAACCGCGTTTCGATCCGCTCGCGCAGCAAGGGCCGCGGCAGATCGAGGACGAACTTGGCCAAACGGAGGCCCTTCAACACCGGCACGCTTGCTTCGCGCTGCCAGCTTGCCAGCGGACGGCCCGTCGCTTCGAACACCTCATAAGCCCGCAAAACGCGCTGCGGATCGGACGGGCGCAGTTGCGCCGCCGTTTCGGGATCGCGCCGCGCCAGTTCCGCATGCAGGCCGGCGACGCCCAGCGCCGCGAGCCTGCCCAGCGCCTCCTGGCGGATGGCGGCGGGAACCGCGGGGATGTCGGCGAGACCGTCCGTCAGCGCGGTGAAGTAAAGCCCGGTGCCGCCGACGAAGATGGGCACGCGGCCTTGCGCGCGGACCAAGGCCGCGGCGGCGTCGATCTGATAGCGGCCGACCGAATAGCGCTCGGATGCCCCGGCATGGCCGTACAGCAGATGCGGGACGCGCGCCATGTCCGCGTCGGACGGGCGGGCGGAAAGAATGCGGACCTCGCGGTACACCTGCATGGAGTCGGCATTGACGACGACGCCGTGGCACGCCTCGGCCAGCGCCAGCGCGGCGGCCGACTTGCCGCTGGCGGTAGGCCCTGCAATAAGCACCGCGTCGAAGGGAATTTGGTCGTGGATGCGCAATTCTCCCATGTACTGAACGTTATCTCAGAAGATGCCGGGGTTGTGGTCGCGGAAATCGGGGCCTTCCTAAATACACCCGCAAAATGCCTGTCGGAACTATACGCCTACGATATCCCCATCGAAGGTAATCCGCAGGAAGCATTGGCGCTTGCCCGCAACGTTGCCGGAAGCACCGCCGCTGACATCAATGTGGTGGCGACCGAGAACCGCCGCAAGAGGCTGCTCATCGCCGACATGGATTCGACCATCATCAACTGCGAATGCCTCGACGAACTGGCCGACATGGCCGGGCTGAAGCCGAAGGTCTCGGCGATCACCGAGCGCGCCATGCGCGGCGAGATCGAATTCGCCGGCGCCTTGCGCGAGCGCGTCGGCTTGCTGAAAGGCTTGCCGCTCGAGGCGCTGGAACGCGTCTGGCGCGAACGCATCCGCCTCAACCCCGGCGCCAAGGAACTGGTCGCGACGATGAAGGCCAACGGCGCGCGTACGCTGCTGGTTTCCGGCGGCTTCACGTTCTTCACTTCGCGCGTGGCCGAGGCGGCAGGCTTCGACGATCATCAGTCCAATGTCCTGCTCGACGACGGTAAGGCGCTGACCGGAGACGTGCTCGGGCCGATTCTCGGACGCGAAGCCAAGCTGGCCGCGCTGGAAAACGCCGTGGCGAAGCTCGGCATCGGGTTTTCCGACGCGCTGGCGGTGGGCGACGGCGCGAACGATCTGGCGATGATCCGGCGCGCGGGACTGGGGGTGGCCTATCACGCCAAGCCCGTGGTCGCGGCGGCGGCTGGCGCCAGCATCGCGCACAACGATCTGACGGCGCTGCTCTATCTGCAAGGCTATCGCGACGAAGAGATCGTGCGGTCCTAACCCAGCCTAAGCGCCACGAAGGTCAGCGCGCCGCCGCGGTTGACCAGCAGGATTTCGACCCTCTTGCCCGCCTTGACGTCGGCGTCGACGCGTTGCTGGAAATCGGCCGGCGTGCGCACGGGCTGGTTCTGCACCGAGACGATGACGTCGCCGGCCTGAAAGTTCCTATCGGCCGCCGGGCTGTCTGGAATCACGTCGGTAACGACGACGCCTTGCACGCCGCCGGGCAGTTTGAATTCGGCGCGCGCGTCGCTGTCGAGCGGCGACAGCGATAGGCCGAGCTGGGACAGCTTGGTTTTCGGCTTGGACGGAGCGGCCGGCAGAGGTTTGGCGCCGGCTTCGCTGAGCCGCACCACGGTCAGCCGCACGGTGACCTTTTTTCCCTTGCGCAGCAGATCGACGCTCACCGTCTTGCCGATCTGCGTGTCGGCCGCGATGCGCGACAGACTGCGCGGATCGGGAACCTTCTTGCCGTCGAAGGCGGTGATGACGTCGCCGTTCCTGATGCCGGCCTTGGCGGCGGGACCGTTCGCGGTCACGTCGGCCACCAGCGCGCCGGCGGCGGAGGGTAAACCCATGCCTTCGGCGATGTCCTGCGTCACCGGCTGAATGCGGATGCCGACCCAGCCGCGGCGCACGGAACCGTATTGGCGAAGCTGGCCGACCACCTGGCGCACCAGATTGGACGGGATCGCAAAGCCGATTCCGACCGAGCCGCCCGTCGGCGAAAGTATCTCGGAGTTCACGCCCACCACATCGCCGTCCATGTCGAACAGCGGACCGCCGGAATTGCCTTTGTTGATCGGCGCGTCGGTCTGGATGAAATCGTCGTAGGGCCCCTCTTCGATGTCGCGGTTGCGCGCCGAGACAATGCCGGCGGTGACCGTCGAGCCCAGTCCGAACGGATTGCCGATGGCGATCACCCAATCGCCGATGCGCGCCTTGTCGGAGTCGCCGAAATGCGCCGCCGGCAGCGGCTTGCGCGCGGAGACCTTCAACAGCGCCAAATCCGTTTTTTCGTCGCGCCCGACCAGCTTGGCCGTCAGCGTGGTGCCGTCGTTCAGCGTCACCGAGATCTGCTCGGCGTTGTCGACGACGTGGTTGTTGGTGACGATCAGTCCGCTCGGATCGACGATGAAGCCGGTTCCGAGCGAAGTGACATGGCGCGGGATGTTGCGGCCGGGCCCGAGGAAATTCTTGAACAGGTCTTCCAGCGGCGAACCGGGCGGCACATCCGGCAGCGGCGATTTCTGGTTGGCTTTGAGCGTCTGCGTCGTGGCGATGTTGACGACCGTGGGCAAGAGCTGGGCGGCCAGATCGGCGAAGGAATCCGGCGTGCCGCGCGCCTCGGCCGGCGCCGCCGCGAACGCCAAAGAACCGCATAAAACGGCCACCAAACCAAACGATCGCATGCCCATCGACGGAGTTTTCCGAAGCAAGAAGGGAGTTTCACGCAGCATATGCGGTTTGATTGCGATGCAAAGAGGGCGGACGAGTTATATTTCGCGTGAGACAATTCCGCCGAGCGCGAGCGCGATGGCTTTGCGGGCATGCAGTTCGATTAAGTGAGCCTTGGCCCTGAGCGCGCGCAGCTGCGCCACATGGCGGCCGGTTTTCAGGGCGTTGCGGTTGCTCTTGGGCGCGCCGCCCCGGTTCTTGCGCCGCAGTATTGGTCGGTTTTTTGCTAACTCTCTCATTTCATTACATTTCTGCCTTGAGGTTGTTTTCGACTTTCTCGGGGGGGGGTACCCCCTCCGGGCTCGACCCGCGCGGCTCTCTCCTTTTCTTCCATCCGCTCTGCGTCCAGTCGCGCATTATACGGCCGTTCTGGTGGAGCCGGATAAGACTGGGCAAGCGCCTGTCACAGCACGAAAAATTGGTGGGATAGGCGCCGGCCGCACGATCTTGGCGGGGACCATTTTTTCGTCCGAAAAGGACTTCGGCCATGCCGAAAAGCGCGGCGCCCGGAACCGCCTTGCGGCACTCGGCAGCCGCCGCCTAGCGGCGCGTGAAGATCGCGCCGAAAAGCGCACCCAAGCCCATCGACAGGGCGATCGCCGAAAGCGGCTGGGCCCGAACCGACTCACGCACGGAATCGAGATTGTCGTTGGTCCAAGTCTCCACATCGTCGGCCATATGCGCGGCCAATTCCTCCGCCAGACGCAGCGCGCGCTCTGCGACGTTTTCCGCGTTGCGTATGGCGAGGTGGACGCGATCGTCCGCAACATCGCCGACGCCGCCGGCAAGGCCCTTCATGTCTCCTTGCAACGCATCGAGTTCCGAGCGCAGCGCGCCGAGCCGTGTGTCGATATTCTTCGAGCCATTCCTTTTCTTGCGTTCGGCCATTGGCGGTCTCCATTCGTTTGGGTTGACTAAGTCGAAAAAGAAAAGCGCGACGGATTGCGCCTTTCCCGTTAGCGGCGGCCAGACGATCGTCTTCGTTGCGCGCAAATACCGGCGTGGCCGTGGCGAGGAAAAAGCCAAGGCGACAATACAAGGCGATGATCAGGCGAAATAGGCTCGGAAACTACTCAGCGTTATTTCCGCTTGGCGGTATGGGCGGAGCCGCCCGGGCCGTTGCCGAAGTATTTGAAGAAATCGCTCGAGGGCGAGAGCACCACCGTGGTGTTGCCGTCGGCGAAAGTGTCCTGATAGGCCTGCATGGAGCGGTAGAAGGCGAAGAAATCCGGGTCCTGGCTGTAGGCCTCGCCCAGGGTCTTGGTCTTTTCCGCGTCGCCCTCGCCGCGCAGGATCGAGGATTCGCGCGTCGCCTCGGCGGTGATCACCGTCACTTCGCGCTCGGCGCGGGCGCGGATGCGCTGCGCGGTCTCGTCGCCCTCGGCGCGGAACTCGGCCGCTTCGCGTTGGCGTTCCTTCTGCATGCGCTGATAGATCGCGCGGCTGTTTTCCGGAGGCAGATCGGCCTTGCTGATGCGCACGTCGGCGATGACGATGCCGAACTCCTTCACGTCCTGGTTCATGTTGTCGCGAATCTCGTGCATCAGCTCGGAACGCCGCGCCGATAACATGGCGGCGAAATTCTGCGAGCCCAGAACGCGGCGGATGTTGGAGGACAGGATCGGCGTCAGCCGCGCGATCGCTTGGTCCTGCGTGTTCTGCGTCTGGTAGAACAGCAGCGGATCGACGATACGCCAGCGCGCGAAGGCGTCGACCTGGATGCGCTTTTTGTCCTGGGCGATCACTTCTTCGCTTTTGGCGTCGAGATTGAGCAGTCGCCGGTCGAAGTAATTGACCTGCTGCCAGGGCAGTTTGAAATGCAGCCCGGGATCGCGAACGATCGCTTTGGGCTGGCCGAATTGGACGATCAGCGCCTGTTGCGTCTGGTAGATCGTGTAGACGCAAGAGAACATCACGCCCAGCACAAACAGGGTGAAAACGGCTCCAACAATGCCGAATGTGCGGTTCATTGGCCGCTCCCCTGGTCGGGCACGGGCGCCGCGGACTGATCGCCGCCTGCCCCCTGGCCCTGGCCCTGGCCTTGCCCCTGGCTCGAGCTTTGTGCGGGTTGCGCCGCACGCGATTGCGTCGGCAAGGTCCTCTGCAGCGCCGGCAGCTGGAAATAAGGCACCACGCCCTTGGCGGCGTCGTCGACGATCACCTTGTTCATCGGCGCCAGCACCTGGCTCATCGTCTCCAGATAGATGCGCCGGCGGGTGACCTCGGGCGCTTTCTTGTATTCCTGATAGACCGAGAGGAAGCGCTTGGCGCTGCCTTCGGCCTCGGCGATGACCTGCTGGCGATAGGCTTCGGCGTCCTGCACGATCTGGGCGGCTTGGCCGCGCGCCTGGGGAATGATCCGGTTGGCGTAGGCCTCGCCTTCGTTGCGCTTCTTGTCCTGATCGGCCAGCGCCCTCTGTACGTCGAGATAGGCGTCGCGCACTTCGTCGGGCGGCTCGGCCTTCTGCATCGTCACGTCGGTCACCCAGATGCCGGCGTTGTAGGAATCGAGCGCCTTCTGCATCAGCCGCTTGACCTTGACTTGAATCTGCTCGCGGTCGGAGGTCAGGATCAAATCCATGTGCTCCTGGCCGACCACTTCGCGCATCGCGCTTTCGGCAACCGCCTTGACGGCCTGATCGGGATTCTCGACGTTGAACAGATAGGCGTTGGCGTCCTTGATCTGCCAAAAGACCGTGAATTGCATGTCGACGATGTTCTCGTCGCCGGTGAGCATCAGGCTTTCATCGGGAACGTCTTCGTTCTGGGACTGGTTTCCGCTCTCCGAGCTGACCCTGTAGCCGATATTGACCTGCTGCTGACGCGTGACCTCGGGTGTGTAGGCGGTCTCGATCGGCCAAGGCATATGATAATTGACGCCCGGCGCGGTGTGGCCGACGAACTGGCCGAAGCGCAGAACCACGCCCTGCTCGGAAGGGCTGACGATATAGAAGCCGCTTAGCAGCCACAGGCCCAGAACCGCCAAGCCGGCCACCGCCCAGCCGCCCCGGCCCAAGCCGCCGACCGGCAGATACCGCTTCAGGCTGTCCTGCACCCGGCGCAGAAGCTCCTCCAGATCGGGAGGCCGCATGCCGCCGCCGGAGGATCCCTGCCCCCAGGGTCCTTTGGGAGATTGACCGCCAGGGCCATTGCCCCCGTTAGGATTGTTCCAAGGCATTCGCTTATCTTGCCTGGGTTTCTTGTTTTCCGTGTCGGCGCGGTTATATGAGCATCCTTCTCGAGGCGCAAACGATGCCGCAGGCGACACGAAACGATGTGCTGAAGGCGCTCGACGGCGTCATCGACCCGCAAAGCGGGCGCAGCGTCGTGCAGGAGGACATGGTCCAGGGCTTGGTGCTGAAGAGCGGCCATGTCGGTTTCGCCCTGGAAGTCGCGCCTTCGCGCGGGGCCGAGGCCGAGCCGTTGCGCAAGGCCTGCGAGGACGCGGTCCACGCCCTGCCCGGCGTGCTGTCGGTGACCGCTGTGCTCACCGCCCACCAGGACACCGAAGCCCCCCGCTCGCCGCATGCCCATCGCGACCATCGGCACGGCCCGGTCCCGCAAGCGGGCATTCCAGGCGTGGGCGCCATCATTGCGGTGGCCAGCGGCAAAGGCGGTGTCGGCAAATCGACGGTGGCGGTGAACCTGGCGCTGGGCCTGCAGGCGCTCGGCTTCAAGGTCGGGCTGCTCGACGCCGACATTTACGGACCGAGCGTACCGCGCCTGCTGGGCATCACGGAAAAACCCGAGATGGAAGGCGACAAGCTCGCGCCGATCGTCAAGCTCGGTCTCAAGGCCATGTCGATCGGCTTCCTGGTCGAAGAAGACACGCCGATGATCTGGCGCGGCCCGATGGTGCAAAGCGCCCTGACGCAGATGATGAACGACGTGGCGTGGGCGCCGCTGGACATCCTGGTGATCGACATGCCGCCCGGAACCGGCGACGCGCAGCTCACTATCGCCCAGCGTGTGCCGCTGAAAGGCGCGGTGATCGTTTCCACCCCGCAGGACCTTGCGCTGATCGACGCCCGCAAGGCGCTGGCGATGTTCCGCAAGACCCAGGTGCCGGTGCTGGGCATCGTCGAAAACATGAGCACCTTCGTTTGTCCCCAGTGCGGACATGAAAGCCACATCTTCGGCCATGGCGGCGCGCGCGAGACGGCGCGGGCGCTCGGCACGCCGTTTTTGGGCGAAATTCCGCTGGTACCCTCGATTCGCGAGACATCCGACGCCGGGACGCCTATCGTCGCAGCCGTCCCGGACAGCCTCGAAGCTAAAGCTTTTCTATTGATCGCCAAGGACGTGGCGGCGAAAATCGAGATCCCGCAGCGGCCCGCGCCGAAATTCGTGATGGAATAAACCGAAACCCGCATTCAACAGGTCATGGCAGCCACCAAACCCCAAATCCGCAGCATGTTCGCGACGCCGGTGTGCGTCCACTTCCATCCCGTGGCGCAGGAAGCCAATGCGGAACTGCGCCCCCTCATCCTGGAGAAGGCGCCGAACCTCGGCGGCAACAATCACGGCGAAGGCTGGCGCTCCGCCGCCGATTTCGAAAGCTGGGGCGGCGGTCAGGCACAGACCCTGTTCCGTGTGCTGCGCGATCTGGCCGACAGCTTGACGGCTACGCGCTCCGGCGGGCGCGTGACGCTGGACTGGAAGATCACCGCCGCGGCGACGATCCGCCAGAAAGGCGAGTATCAGGAACGCAATGCGCGCCCGGGCGCCTTCTGGTCGGGCGTCTATTACGTCGACGACGGCTACCAGAAATCCGACGACGAGGCGCTCGGCGGGGAATGCGAACTCGGCGATCCGCGCGGCGTGCTGCCGGCGATGATCGCCCCACAGCTCGGATTCCGTGTGCCGAACGGCCTGACTGCCGGACAGACGGAGTTCATCCGCCCGCAATCGGGCATGATCATCCTGCATCCGGCCTGGCAGCCGCGCGGCGAGCGCCGCTACGACGGCAACGCCCAGCGCATCGCCATCGAATTCGAGTTGGCGGCGCCTTAGAGCGCCTGCGCGCGACAGAAGCCGCGCGCAGAGCCCCTTCAGCAGCTATTTCTGGATGCCCTGGACCAGCTCGAAGTTGCGGCCGCCCAGCGTCCACTTGTCGCCGATCTTGTGAAAGGCGACCAAGTCGCATTCGGGATTGGGATGCATCGGCGGGGTTTTGTCGTAATGCAGGCAAATCTGCTTTCCGTCCTTGGTGTCCGTGATGTCCCATTTACCGCTGACGTCCAGGATCCAGTTCCCGCCCGTGAACGTATGGTCCTGCTTGTAGTAAATGTGCGACGTCCCCAACGTCTCGTGGACGAGGGTCGTGTTGCCATAGCGCGTGCTCATGATGTCGTCGTCGCCGGCATAAGCCGCCGCCGTTAATGCGAGAAGCGATACTGCTACAAAAACAGAACGCATGAGGTCCTCCCTGCCTGCTAGTTATTAAACATTCTAAACATGTTTCGAGGCCGCCGCCCATAAGCTTCCGCTACGGCAGCTTGCGGTCGAGCGTCACATAGCTGTGGGCAAGTCCGTCCGGCAGGGCACGATCCTCCCGCGCGGTTTCCCGCCATTGCCGCGGCGAGAAGGCGGGGAACCGCACGTCGCCCTGTGGCTCGGCATGGATTTCGGTCAGATGAATGCGTGTCACTCGCGACAGGGCGGCGGCAAAAACCTCCGCACCGCCGATGACCATGATCTCCTCGGGATTTTCTTTTTGCGCCTGCGCCAACGCCTCCTCGAAGGAATGGACGACGAAAGCGCCCTCGGCGGCAAAGGCGCCCTCGCGCGTCACCACGATATTGGTGCGGCCGGGCAGCGGCTTTCGCGGCAGGCTCTCCCAGGTCTTGCGGCCCATGATGCAGGGCTTGCCTATGGTCAGCGATTTGAAGCGGCGAAGATCGTCCGGCAGGCGCCAGGGCAAGCCGCCCTTGGCGCCGATCACGCCATTGTCCGCGCGGGCGAGGATAAGCGAGATCATTCCGCCAGCTTCTTCATCGCTTCGCCTTCCAGGCGATAGTAAGGGGCGCCTTCTTGCGGTTTCGCGCCGAGGCTTTCGTAAAACTCGATCGCAGGCTTATTCCAATCGAGCACGTTCCAATCGACGCGGACCGCGCCCGACTGCGCGGCGAACTTGGCCAAGTGCGCCAGCAGCGTCTTGCCGTAGCCACGGCGGCGGAACTCGGGGAAGACGAACAGGTCCTCGATATAAAGCCCGCGCTTGGCGGCGAATCCGGCATAGGTCCAGAACCAAGTGGCGCCGCCCGCGGGCGTTTCGCCATCGAAAATAAGCTCGGCATGGATCAGCGGGTTGTCGCACAGATAATCGCGCACGACATCCTCGCGCGTGACGAAGAAGCGCCAAAGCAGCTTCTCGTATTCGGCCAGGCCGTGGAGCAGCCGGTAGATGGCGTCCTCGTCGCCGGGGCGAGCGGGGCGGATGTTCGATTGATCCGGCATCAAGAATTGCCATCCGTGGTTTCCGGAGCCCAGCGCGCGTACAACTTTGCGAGGTTTGGCAAGGGAACCCACCATTCTTCGACATGATTCGGCGGGGCCAACGACGTGCAGATGTATGGCCATAATATGCGTACCGGCTGCGTGAACTTTGCGCGCAGCACACCTTCATCAACTCGCCCCGAAAGCACCGCATTCGCCAGGCTCTCCAGCAAAGCGAACAGTTGTCTCAAAACCGCCAAAGCCTCAGTCGCCTCAGGGTCGTATGGATCGAGCGACGATTGACGAATGATCGCCCGTCCTTCGTCCAACTCGGGGATTTCCCATGCGTCTATGTAATCTTGGGCCACCGGCAGGTCGTAGTGGACGGCATCAGCCGATGTTGAAACGATAGGCGGAGGCGACTCGGCAATGACTCGACGGATTTGATTGCATGCAGGCCCAAGCGCCGCCAACAAATTGTCGTCGGTTCGATCAGTCGCGTATGACAGTGGCGTCAATCCGGTGAGGTCCGTCGGAAGGTGTGTGGCCTCCGTTCCGCGGGAAAGAACGAAAAAGCAGCGTTGCCTCCCGTGAGTGCCGGCAAACAAACCAAACTCGAAAATCAAGTTGTCGCGAACCGCCGGGATATTCCTTTCGCGTATCGTGATTCGATCGTCCGGAACGAAAACGAAAATCCCAAACTGATGAGATTTGACCGCATTCAAGAGGTCATCGAGCGTGTAGCTGCTCGGCTTAAATGTACCCTCTGTCCATACCGTCACTTCTCCATCGAATTCGAGCAGTTCCTGAATAGTATACGCAACATTCAAACGCTCACTCGACGATGCAATAAATATCCGCGGTAACCTCCTTCTCATTTCGATACCTTCCCGGAAATATGCGGATGCGCTTGGTATCCGACGAACTCGAAATCCTCGAAGCGATAGGCAAAAATATCCGGCGGTTGTCGTAAAATCGTGAGCTCGGGCAACGGCAATGGCAGGCGGGTTATTTGCAAACGCGCCTGAGGCAGGTGGTCTAGGTAAAGATGACAGTCGCCCCCCGTCCAAATAAAATCGCCCGGCTGGAGACCGACCTGCTGACCGACCATATGCGTGAGCAGCGCATAGGAAGCGATGTTGAACGGCACGCCGAGGAAAATGTCGGCCGAGCGCTGATAAAGCTGGCACGACAAGCGCCCGTTCGCGACGTAGAACTGGAACAGGCAGTGGCAAGGCGGCAGCGAGCTTTCCGGCACGTCGGCCGGGTTCCAGGCGGTGACGATCAGCCGGCGCGAATCCGGATTGGCCTTGATGTCGGCGACGACGTTCGAGATCTGGTCGATGGTTGCGCCGTCGGCCGCGGGCCAGGAGCGCCACTGCTTGCCGTAAACCGGGCCAAGCTCGCCGGTTGAGTCCGCCCATTCGTCCCAGATACCGACGCCGTGCTCCTGCAGCCAGCGCACATTGGTGTCGCCGCGCAGGAACCAGAGAAGTTCGTAGACGATGGCCTTGGTGAACAGCTTCTTGGTGGTGACGAGCGGAAAGCCTTCGGCCAGGTCGAAGCGCATCTGATGGCCGAACACCGACAGCGTGCCCGTGCCGGTGCGGTCGTGCTTCTCCACGCCGGTCTTGAGCACGCGGTCCATCAGATCGAGATATTGGCGCATTCGCTATCGCGTTATCGTTGATTCCGTCCGCACTCTATCGTGCCAGTTCGGCTTATCCTACCCGCGCCTTGCGTAACGCCTCGTTGATTCGGCTTTGCCAGCCTTCGCCGGTGGCGCGGAAGCGTTCCAACACGTCGCGGTCGAGCCGGAGCGTCACTTGCTGCTTGGTCGGCGTCTTCTGCGGGCCGCGCTCGCCTCTTCGGTGCGGCGAGCAGCAACGGTGTGGGCGCGCTCGCCGGAATAGTCTCTATTTCGCTGGATGGCCGGGTCAAGCCCGGCCACGACGAAATAGCAATCAAGCGTCCGCGGTCAGGAAGATCGTGCGCTCTTGAACGCGGCGATTGTGCAAACCCGGGATCACCACTTTCTGCCCGTCCTCGGTCCCCTTGTCCCACATCAGGAATGCGTCGGCGGCGCCGGGAATGTTGCCGGCGTTGAAATCCCGCAGGACCGTCGAACCTTGGAATGCTCCGACGCCGATATTGTAGGTCAGCGAAAGCATCGCCGCGGCTTGGTGCAGCGTCGCGGGCTGCTGAAGAAGCGGCGCGATGGCCGCGCTTTTCTTGCTCATCTCGAAACTCAGAAACCCTTCAGCCTGCTCCGCGGTGACGGCCGGATCGTTCATCGTCACGGCTTTGCCGTCGGGATATTCGATCGTGCCATAGCCGATTGTCGGTTTTTTCACCGAGTCCAAATAGGGATTTTGATTGAAGCCTTCGAATTGCTTGATGATCGGCATGCAAAACGGGAATACGGCGGCGTCGCCTGGCCAATTGGGCATAGTTTGCTTCTCCCTTCTATGTGTTCCACGGAATACGCAGCAACCAATGCGGGTAAATCTAGAGCGCTTCCAATAGACTTCCAATAAGGACTCGCGCGAACAGCCCAGTTTCCTGGGGAAATCCTGCCGGACGGCGCGGGCTTCAATTGTTTACCCGCAATCCCTATATTGAGCGGGTTCGAGCTTGCTCGGACTATGGCGATAAACGACTGCGTAATAAGCGGCCCGGACCCGGGGGCGGTACCCGGCGCCTCCACCATTCTCCCTCTAGAAGCGGGAACATGGGGGCGAAATAGGATCGACGGACGTGTAAAGGCGGTTCTTTCGCTCGGTATGGTATCCGCCGTTATCGGGCTACTCGTACAGGTGCCAACGATAATCAAATGGCCCTCGCTGCCTAACTTCTAGTTAGACAAGCGCGGCTCGGGGGGTGCCGGGCAACAGAAACCCCCCACTTCATTCAGATTGTCATTCCGCTACTGGCGCTTTGTTGAAGCGCCACTGCTGGCCGCGGCGCGTGAACCAGGCGAGCGCGGCGGAGGCAATCACCACAAACCCGCCGAAGGTCACCGCCTCGGTGACGCCGAAGCGCGTCGCCATCCAGCCCAAGAGCAACGAGCCCCAGGGCATCATGCCCATGAAGCTCTGCGTGTAGTGCGAGATCACGCGGCCGCGAAAGCGTTCGCCCGCCAGGATCTGGATGATCGTGTTGGTGGTGCCGCCGAGTAGCATCAGGCTGGCCCCTGTCGGCAGCAGCAGCAATACGCTCAGCCACATCATATGGGAATGCGAAAACGCGATCAGCCCGACGCCGAAACAGAGCGCGGCGGCGACCGGCGCCAGCGTCAGCCAACGCTCGTGGATGCGCGAAAGAGCGTAGGCGCCGATCAGTGCGCCGAAGCCCACGCCGGCCATCAGCGTGCCATAGCTCCCGGCGCCGCCGTGCAGATGGTCGTGCGCGAAGGCGGGCATCAGCGACAGATAGGCGGCGCCGAAACAGGACGACACCGCGACCAGCATCAGGGAGGTGCGGATTTGGGGCGAAGCCAGCGAAAAGCGGTAGCCTTCGGCGATTTCGCGCAAGGCCGTGGTGTGGGCGCGCAGCAGCCTGACAGGCAGGCGCATCAGGATGAGGCTCCACAGCACCGCGGCGAAAGACACTGTGTTCAGCGCGAAGCAGGCGCCCTCGCCCACTACCGCAATCACCGCGCCCGCCAACGATGGCCCGATCACCCGCGCCAAGTTGAACATCATAGAATTGAGCGCGATGGCGTGGCGCAGATCCCCGGGCCCCACCATGTCGAGAATCATGGCTTGGCGCGTCGGCACATCGAAAGCGTTGATCAGGCCAAGGCCGAAGGCGAGCGCGATGATCTCCCACACCTGCACGATTCCGGCCAGCGTCAGTCCGGCCAGGAGGGCTGCCTGAATCATCGCGAGACTCTGGGTGACCAGCAGCATTTTTCGCCGGTCCACCCGGTCGGCCACCATTCCCCCGAAGGGCGCGATGAAGAACACCGTCACCTGCGCCGCGAACGAGGTCAGGCCGAGCAGGAACGGCGAATGGGTCAGGCTGTAGACCAGCCAGGCTTGCGCCACAGTCTGCATCCAGGTGCCCATCAGCGAGATGAGCTGGCCGGAGAAGAAAAGCCGGTAGTTGCGGTGGCGGAAAACGACGAGAAGCGCGAGCGCCGAAGACGGCGTGGCCAGATCGCCCAGCTCCTCCTCGGCCGGGGGTTCGTCGGGCGGCGTGGCGGCGCCCGAAGTCTCGCGGTCGCTCACGACTCGTACGCCCTTTTTGCGAAAATCCGTCATCGTCGCAACCGACGTACTCTTTGCGCCGTTTGGGCTCAAGGGGTTGTCCGACCACAACCAAATCGTCGCGGCGGGCGGCCCGCATTGACTCGTCGCGTCGCCGGATTAGTCTTCCGCGCGTAGTTTCGGATGGGCGCATGGCGAAGGATTACATCGGCTACCAAGCTCTGACGGACGCGGCGTTGCGCGGCGTCGTCCGCGACGCCCTGCGCCGAATCGAGAAGCAGGGCCTGATCGGTTCGCACCACTTTTATCTCACCTTCAAGACGCATTTCCCGGGCGTGGAGATACCGGACTTCCTGCGCGAGCAATATCCCGACGAAATGACCATCATCCTCCAACATCAATTCTGGGGCTTGAAGGTCAAGGAGGAACAGTTCGAGGTGGCGCTCACCTTCAGGAAGCTGCCGGCGACCTTGATCATCCCCTTCGCGGCGCTGACTTCGTTCTTCGATCCGGGCGTGCAGTTCGGGCTGCAGTTCAAGGGTATGGAAGGCGAAGCCAAGGCGGCCGGGCCGACTCAGGTGTCGCCGCCGCCCTCCGCCCCCGAGCAGAATCTGGCCGAGCCCGAAGAGGCTGCGCCGGCGGATGAGGCAGAGGAAAAGCCCGCCGTGCCGGGCGAGGTGGTCAGCCTGGACTCGTTCCGGAAGAAATAGAGACACCCTTCGACAAGCTCAGGGTGAAGGGTATCCTTCATGCTGAGCTTGTCCGCCTTCGCTTGGCTACGGCGGACCAATGGTTGATCGCTCGCCCGCCGGAGCTTTAGCGTAGGCGGGTCGAAGCATGCTCCTGAACGACACTGTCATCATTTTTCAGAACGCCATATATACTGCCCCCATGAGCAAGACCCGCACCGAAACCGACACGTTCGGACCCATCGAAGTTCCCGCCGACCGCACTTGGGGCGCCCAAACGCAGCGATCGCTGGAGAATTTCAAGATCGGCTGGGAGAAGCAGCCCGCCTCCATCGTGCGCGCGCTGGGCATCGTCAAGCGCGCCGCGACCGAGGTGAACATGGATTTTGGCCGGCTCGATGCGAAACTCGGCAAAGCTATCGCGGCGGCGGCGCAGGAGGTGATCGAAGGCAAGCTGAACGATCATTTCCCGCTGGCGGTGTGGCAGACGGGCTCGGGTACCCAGTCGAACATGAACGCCAACGAAGTGATCGCCAACCGCGCCATCGAGATGCTGGGCGGGGAGATGGGATCGAAGACGCCGGTCCATCCCAACGACCACGTCAATCTGAGCCAGTCGTCGAACGACACGTTTCCCACTGCGATGCATATCGCCTCGGCGGAAGAGATCGTTCATCGCCTGCTCCCGGCGCTGCAGAAATTGCGAAACGCGTTGAATGACAAGGCGCAGGCCTGGAAATCCATCGTCAAGATCGGCCGCACCCATACGCAGGATGCCACGCCCTTGACGTTGGGCCAGGAATTTTCCGGCTACATGCAGCAGGTTGAGAACGGCATCGAGCGTATCGAGCTGACGCTGCCGGGGCTGATGCAATTGGCGCAAGGCGGAACGGCGGTCGGCACGGGGCTCAATGCGCCGGTCGGGTTCGCCGAAGCGGTGGCCGACAGGATCGCGGCGATCACCGGTCTGCCCTTCATTTCCGCACCCAACAAGTTCGAGGCGCTGGCCGCGCACGACGCGATGGTGTTCTCCCACGGCGCGATCAACACCGTGGCCGCGTCGCTGTTCAAGATCGCCAACGACATCCGCTTTCTGGGATCGGGACCGCGTTCGGGGCTGGGCGAGCTGGCGCTGCCGGAGAACGAGCCCGGCTCCTCTATCATGCCGGGCAAGGTCAACCCCACCCAGTGCGAGGCGCTGACCCAGGTCTGCGTGCAGATCTTCGGCAACAATGCGGCACTGACCTTTGCGGACAGCCAGGGCCATTTCGAACTCAACGTCTACAATCCGGTGATGGCCTATAATTTCTTGCAAAGCGTGCGGCTGATGGCGGACGCGGCAGTGAGCTTCACCGACAATTGCATCGTCGGCATCGAGCCGCGCCTGGACAACATCAGGGCGGGGCTGGAACGCTCGCTGATGCTGGTGACGGCCCTGGCGCCCAAGATCGGCTATGACGCGGCGGCGAAGATCGCCAAGACCGCGCACAAGAACGGCACCACGCTGAAGGAAGAAGCGGTGAAATCCGGGCTCGTCAGCGCGGAAGAATTCGATGCGCTGGTCCGGCCGGAAGACATGATCCATCCGAAGTAATGCTGAAAAAGCGCTCCTTCTCCCTCTCCGGCCATCGCACCAGTGTCGCGCTGGAAGAAGAATTCTGGGCGGTGATCGATGGCGAGGCGAATCGGGCGGGCAAAAGCCTCGCGGCTGTCGTAGCGGAAATCGACCGCAAGCGCGGGATGCGTCCGCTGGCGAGCGCTTTGCGCCTGTATGCGCTTGCGGCGGTTTCGCACCAAAGCTAGCTTTGCGGATCAATCCGGAGGCCCCATGCTGACGCTCTATCATTGCCCCAAGACGCGCTCGTCGAGATTCATCTGGCTGCTGGAGGAACTGGACGCGCCTTACGAGATCAAGCTGGTCGATATCCGCCGGCGCGACGGAACGGGCGCGCTCGATCCGGCCAACCCGCATCCTCACGGCAAAGTGCCCGCGCTGTCCGATGACGGCGCGATCGTGTTCGAATCTCCGGCCATCGCGTTGTATCTGACCGACGTGTTTCCCAAAAACGGCATCGGCCCCAAGGTCGGCGATCCAAAACGTGGCGCGTATCTCACCTGGCTGGCCTATTACGGCGACGTGATGGAACCGGCCTTCGTCTCGAAGGCCCTGAACATGGAGGTGCCGCGCGGAACGGCGGGATGGGTCAAGGCCGAAGAAGCGGCCGACACCATCGCCAAGACATTGTCCGAAGGGCCGTATCTGCTGGGCGAGAAGTTCTCGGCCGCGGACGTTCTGTTCGGCAGCACGTTTGCGCTGTTCATGCGAAGTCCGCTGCTGCCAGGTCCGGAGCGCTTCAAGCCTTATGTCGAGCGGCTGACGGCGAGACCTGCCTATGCCCGCGCCCAGGCCAAAGACAATGGCTGAGATCGTCAATCTGCGCCGGGCGCGCAAGGCCAAGGCGCGTCACGCCAAGGATGTGGTCGCCGAGGCCAACCGCGCCGAGCACGGCGTGTCGAAGAGCAAGCACAAGCTGGCGAAGGCACGGGCGGAAATCGAGACCCGCGAGGTCGACGCGCACAAGCTGGATAAGGGCGACTGAGGTCCCTACAATAGCCTCATGTTCCACGACTCGCGTGTTTTTCCATGAGCGGGCGCTATCACGACCCGTTGGATGCGGCGTTCGGCGAACAACCGCCCGCGCCTGCGCGCGAACCGGCCTATCTTTCCGGCCTCAACAAAGAGCAGCGCGAAGCGGTGGAGGCGACCGAGGGCGCGGTGCTGGTGCTGGCCGGCGCAGGCACCGGCAAGACACGCGTGCTGACGACGCGCCTAGCGCACATCCTGGCGACACGGCGCGCCTGGCCGGGGCAGATCTTGGCCGTCACCTTCACCAACAAGGCCGCGCGTGAGATGAAGGAGCGCATCGGCGCGCTGATCGGCGGCGTGGTCGAGGGAATGCAGTGGCTCGGCACCTTCCATTCCATCGGGGCGCGGATGCTGCGCCGTCACGCGGAACTGGCGGGGCTGAAATCCAATTTCACGATCCTCGACGCCGACGACCAGATTCGCCTGATGAAGCAATTGATCGAAGCGGAGAACATCGACGAGAAACGCTGGCCGGCGCGCGCGCTGGCCTCGATGATCGACGGCTGGAAGAATCGCGGGCTGCGGCCGGAAGAAGTTCCGGACGGCGAGGCGCACGGCTACGCGTTTGGGAAAGGCCGCAAACTCTATGCCGATTATCAGGCGCGGCTGAAAGCGCTGAACGCCGCCGATTTCGGCGATCTGTTGCTTGACACGCTGAGCGTGCTGCGCGGCCACCCGGACATCCTGGCCGATTATCGCGAACGCTTCCGCTATATTCTGGTCGACGAATATCAGGACACCAATGTCGTTCAATATCTTTGGCTGAAGCTGCTGGCGGGCGGCGGCGGAAACGTCTGCGTGGTGGGCGACGACGACCAGTCCATCTATGGCTGGCGCGGCGCGGAGGTGGAAAACATTCTGCGCTTCGAGCGCGATTTTCCCGGCGCCAAGGTGATCCGCCTGGAGCGCAATTACCGTTCCACGCCCGCGATCCTGGGCGCGGCCTCAGGCCTGATCGCGGCGAACAAGGGCCGCCTCGGCAAGACGCTGTGGACCGAAGGCGACGCGGGCGAAAAAATCAAAGTGCAAGGCGTGTGGGACGCCGAGGAAGAAGCGCGCGGCGTGGCGACGGACGCCGAAGCGCTGCACCGCGAGGGCCATCTCTTCGCCCATATGGCGATTTTGGTGCGCGCCTCGTTCCAGATGCGCGAATTCGAAGACCGCTTTATCGCGCTCGGCCTGCCCTATCGCGTGATCGGTGGGCCGCGGTTCTACGAGCGCGCGGAAATCCGCGACGCGATGGCTTATCTGCGCCTGGTCGCGCAAGGTGACGACGATCTCGCCTTCGAGCGCATCGTCAACAAGCCCAAGCGCGGCATCGGCGATGCTTCCGTACAATCGCTGCACCTGTTCGCGCGCGTGCGGCAGGTTCCGCTGTTGGCGGCGGCCCGCGAGATCGTGGAGACCGACGAATTACCGCCCAAGGCGAAGAAGGCGCTGGGCGAATTGGCGGGAAATTTCTCGCGCTGGGCCGACACGGCGCGGGTTCTGCCGCACACCGAACTGGCCGAAATGATCCTGGACGAGTCGGGCTACACCGACATGCTCAAAGCCGACAAATCGGCGGACGCGCCGGGAAGGCTCGACAACCTAAAGGAACTCGTGCGCTCGATGGAGCAGTTCGAATCCCTGGCGGCGTTTCTGGAACATGTTTCGCTGGTGATGGAGATCGAGCAGAACGAAACCGGCGACCGGCTGAACCTGATGACGCTGCACGCGGCCAAGGGGCTGGAATTCGACACCGTGTTCCTGCCGGGCTGGGAGGAAGGGCTGTTTCCGAGCCAGCGCACCATGGACGAAAACGGGCTGGCAGGATTGGAAGAGGAGCGGCGGCTGGCTTATGTCGGGCTGACGCGCGCCAAGCAGCGGATTTTCATTTCCTTCGCGGCGAACCGGCGGGTGCACGGCAGCTGGCAGAGCGCGCTGCCCTCTCGGTTCATCACCGAGCTTCCCGAGGAGCATGTGGAAACCACGGTGGACGAAGGCTTCTATGGCGGCAATGTCGGCTTCCGCGACAACGCGGCGGGCAAGGAATTCGCGTCAACCTACGACAGCCCCGGCTGGCGGCGTGCCCAGGCGAACAAGGCGCAAGGCGGCGTGCGCGCGCGTCCGCCGCTGATCGAGGCGCAGGCGTTCACGGTGCAGACCAGCGATCCCTCGGCGACGCATTACGCGCGCGGCGAACGCGTATTCCACCAGAAATTCGGCTATGGGCAGATCAAAGCCGTGGAAGGCAACAAGTTGACGGTCGATTTCGACAAAGCGGGCGAGAAGAAGGTGATCGACCAGTTCGTGACCCGCGCTTAACCCAACGTGTCATGGCCCGCGACTGCGGGCCACCCAGGTGATGAAGGGCACAAGGTACAATGGATTGGAAAACATTTGTTGTGGACATGACCAGCGCATTAGTTTGGCCCCTGGTCGTCGTCGCCATATTGATAGCTTTCAGGCATATTCTAGGAAATATTGCGGAGCGACTGCTGTCTTTTCGGTTCCGTGATTTTGAATTTGCTTTTGGAAACCAAGCAGGAAAAATTGCGGAAAACATCGAACCTTCAAATCGAATAGATCAGTTACCGTCAGCTGCAGATGACAAACTTACCAGTTTAGCGGAACGGTCTCCGCGAGCCGCCATTATCGAGGCGTGGCTCCAGGTGGAAACATCACTCAAGAAATTGGCAGTGGCACATGGCATTGAGAATGAGAATGCGCCGTTCTCAAAGCTGATTCATTTTTTGACGCAGAAAAAAGTTCTCGACGAGAAGACCGCGCAATCGCTACATGGGCTGATTACACTACGAAACTTGGCAGTTCATGCACCGGAACCCGAACTATCTACTCAGAAAGCAATAGACTTTATTGTGCTTGCTAGCGCCGTATTGTTTGTTCTGACTACAAAAAAATAACCTGTTATCACCTGGGTGGCCCGCACTAGGCGGGCCATGACAAACGGAGTTTTCAGAGCGTTTCCGTCAAATCCCGCCACTCGACATTGTTCTGCTGGATCAGGTTTATCTTCCATTCGCGCTTATATTTCTTGAGGCGCGTTTCGCGGTGGATTGCGGCGTTGATGTCATCGAAACTTTCGTAATAGACCAGCATTTTGACGGCGTATTTCTTGGTGAAGCCGGGAATCAGACCTTCACGGTGTTCCCAGACGCGCCGGGCAAGATCGTTAGTGACGCCGATATAAAGCGTGCCATTGCGCTTGCTGGCGAGGATATAAACGTAATAGGTCTTCGGCATTGGTGATGTGTCACCTGGGTGGCCCGCACTAGGCGGGCCATGACAAGTTAGTTTAGTTTGGCGATCAAATGAACCAACCTCCCCTCTGGAAAGCATCGGTCTTCCTTACGAAGGCGGAAGCCGCCGATGTTGCGGCATCGTTTGAGCTGACCGGCGCGCAAGCGGTGATGACGGCGGAGGAGCCATTTGACGACGAGGCGGAGGTGGAGGCGCTCTACGCGCAGATGCCCGACGGCGATCTACTCTCCAAGCTCGCGGGACATGAGGTCCGCGTTATCCTTTTGCCCGATACCGATTGGATCAAGCTCAGCCAAGAAGGTTTGCCGCCGGTGCGCGCGGGGCGCTTCTTCGTCTATGGCGCACACGACAAGGGCAAGGTTCCGCCCGGCGTGATCCCCATGCGCATCGAAGCGGGCATGGCGTTCGGCACCGGCCATCACGAAACGACAGCGCTGTGTTTGGCGGTGCTGAGCGATCTGGCGAAGCGGCGGCGGTTCGCGCGCGCGCTGGACCTGGGCTGCGGCACCGGCCTCCTCGCCATCGGTGCGGCCAAGCTGTGGCGGCGGCGCGTGCTGGCGTCCGACATCGATCCCGAAGCCATCGCGGTCACGCGCGAGAATGCGGCCATCAACGGCGAAGCGCCGCTGGTCCGCGCACTGATGGCCGACGGGCTGACCCACCCGGCCCTCGCGCGCACTGCGCCCTTCGACCTGATCGTGGCGAACATCCTGGCCGGACCGCTGACGCGACTCGCCCCCGCCATCGCCCGCGCGCTGGGGCCGGGCGGAATGCTGGTGCTGTCGGGACTGCTGCGCTGGCAGGAGAATCTTGTTGTCGGCTACTACCGCCCGCACGGCCTGATCTTGCGCGCCGTCCGCCGCGACGGCTCCTGGTCGGCGCTAGTGCTGGAGCGGCCTCACCCTTCGACAAGCTCAGGGTGAGGGGAATTATTTATCCCTCATGCTGAGCTTGTCGAAGCATGACTGCGGGCGCTAACCTCCCACGCATGGACAAAATCTTTCAAAGCTACGACGACCAGAGCGACGCGGCGGCTTGCGCCCCGCGTCTTGCGGCCCTCAGGGGCGAACTCAAGAAGCGCGGCCTCGACGGTTTCCTCGTGCCGCGCGCCGACGAGCATCAGGGCGAATATGTGCCGGGGCGCGCGGAGCGGCTGGCCTGGCTGACCGCCTTCACCGGCTCGGCGGGCGCGGCCGTGGTGCTGGCCGACAAGGCCGCGATCTTCGTCGACGGGCGCTACACGCTTCAGGTTCGCGCGCAGACCGATGTGAGCCTGTTCGAGCCGCGCGATCTGGTGGCCGAGGGACCGGCGGCGTGGATCGAGGCCAATGTCGCTAGCGGCGCCAAGCTCGGCTACGACCCGTGGCTGCACACCGCGGCCGCGGTGGAAGGCTTGCAAGCGGCGGCGGCCAAGGCGGGCGCGGAACTCGTGGCCTGCGCGACCAATCCCATCGATGCGGTGTGGAGCGACCAGCCGGGCGCGCCCATTGCCAAGGCGGCGCCGCACGGCCTCGCGCTGGCCGGCGAGAACGCCGAAGCCAAGCGCATGCGCATCGCCGAGGAGGCGAAGAAAAAGGGCGCCGACGCGGTGGTGCTCACCATGCCGGATTCGATCTGCTGGCTGCTCAACATCCGCGGCGCCGACGTGCCCCATACGCCGTTCGCGCTGTCGTTCGCGATCCTGCATGCGGACGGCTCGACCGACCTGTTCCTGGACGAGCGCAAAAGCTCGCCGGACCTGGAGCGGCATCTGGGCAATTGCGTGCGACTGCGCGGCCCGCGCGATTTCGCACCGACGCTCGATACGCTCAAGGGCAAGACGGTGCTGGTTGATCCCGCCACCGCGGCTTCCGCGATCTTCGAGCGGCTCGGCAAGGCCGGTGCGAAAATCGCGCGCCTGCCCGATCCCTGCCAATTGCCGAAGGCCTGCAAGAATTCCATCGAGATCGAGGGCATGCGCAAGGCGCATATCCGCGACGGCTCGGCGCTGTCGCGCTTTCTGTGCTGGTTCGCGCGCGAGGCGCCCAAGGGCAAGCTGGACGAAATCGGCGCCTCCGAGAAGCTGGAGGAATTCCGCAAGGCGGACGACGCGCTCAGCGACCTGTCTTTCGATTCCATTTCGGCGGCGGCGGAGCATGCCGCCAGTCCGCATTACCATGTGACGCGTTCGTCCAACCGCGCCATCCATCCGGGCGAGATCTATCTGATCGATTCCGGCGGGCAATATCCCGACGGCACGACCGACGTGACGCGCACCGTGATCGTGGGAACGCCGACGGCGGAGATGAAGAACCGCTTCACCCGCGTGCTGAAGGGCCATATCGCGCTGGCGACCGTGAAGTTTCCCGAAGGCACGACCGGCGCGGCGCTGGATTCCTTCGCGCGGCGGTCGCTGTGGGACGTCGGCCTGGATTACGATCACGGCACCGGCCACGGCGTGGGCAGCTATCTTTCGGTGCACGAAGGACCGCAGAACATCTCCAAGCGGCCGGTGGCGCAAGCATTGAAGCCGGGCATGATCGTGTCCAACGAGCCGGGCTATTATAAGGCGGGCGAATACGGCATCCGCATCGAGAACCTGATCGTGGTGCGCGAGCTTCCCCTTGCCGCGGGCGGCGACCGCAAGATGATGGACTTCGAGACCATCACGCTGTCGCCGATCGATCTTAATCTGGTGGAGGCTTCGCTGCTGACCGCGGACGAACGGGACTGGCTCAACACCTATCACGCGCGGGTGCGCGAAACGCTGACGGCGCTGCTGGACGACGAAACGCGGACATGGCTGGAAACGGCGACGCGGGCGATTTAGGGAGACGCGAAATGATTGTCGAAATGCGGACATATAAGACCAAGCGCGGTGCGCGGCCTAAGATTCTCGAAATTCTGCGCGGCAAGACCTTTGCGGAACTGAGGCGGATCGGCGTGAAATGTTGGGGGCCCTGCGCTTCCGTCGAGGACGAGACGACGATCTTCTGGATGCGCGGGTTCCCGGACGAGGCCGCGCGCGAGAAAATGTCGAGCCAGTTCTACGGCGGCTCGGCGTGGAAGAACGAACTCGCCGACGCCTTCATGCCAAATCTGGAGAACTATGAAGTCGTTGCGGTGGAGATGCCGGAGAGCGCGGTGCAGTGGGTGTGATAAGTCTATAACCTTGACCGCACTGCCTGTGGCGTCAGGCCACCTTCAATTTTAGCGTGCACGCTCGTAATCATGCTACCGGGCTGTGGCTCGGGGGTAAATCATGGGTACGCGAACACTCGTGTTCGACGTCGAAACCACGGGGCTATTTTCGTACGACCGTGTCATCTCCATCGCGGGCTTATGGTGTGATGGCCTTGAGGTGCTACCCGAGCATTTTTATCTTGTGTTCAACCCTGGCAAAAAGTGCCATCCCGAGGCGACGAAAGCGCATGGGTTACAGGATTGGTGGCTTCGCTTTCAGCCCCCATTCGAGAAACACGCCTCAGATCTGCGCAAACTGTTCGATCGCGCTGGGTTAATCGTGGGGCATAACATTGGGTTCGACATTCGGATGTTGAACCATGAATTTGAGAAGGCTGGCAATCAGCCGATTCAGACTGACGCTTTCTGCACGATGCAAGCGTTTCGAGATTGCTCGCCTGGCTGTAGTGCTAAGCTAGATGATTGCCTTTCATCTATCGGTCTGCGACGCACTTCAGACTGTCACAACGCCTTTGAGGATACCTTCCTCACGGCCAACTTGTATTGCTGGATACACGGCGTAAAGAATTCCCTTCCTCTACCCTCGCCACTACCTCTGCCGTCAAATCAGGTGTCTCCTCCACAGCAGGTGATTTGGGCCGATCTCGTTGACCGCACGCCAGCGAACGGTGAATGTCTCCCACCGCCGGAATGCGTTATCGCCGCCCTGTCGCGTTTCGGTATCGAAGTCGTCGGCCAATCAGCCCGTACCATCCGGATGCTACTTGCGGGCTACGAGTATGCAACTATGCTGGCGCAACGCACGCCAGAGGACGAGACAGATGAACAGCTCCGCGACCTCGTCTATGCACTGGCTGATAGTCCCGATTTCAAAGAAAGACTTCGCATGTGGTCCCGTTGGGCGTGGGGCCGCCCCAATCCGCAATTGAAGCGCGACGAAATGCGGGCTTATGCCGAAGAAGTACTTAGTTACTGACCGGCAGACGCAATCAGAAACAACCATGCGTCCTCGTCGATAACTTCGACGCCGAATTTCTGCGCCTCGGAGAGTTTCGAGCCGGCACCCGGGCCGGCAACGACGAGATCGGTCTTCTTCGACACTGAACTCGCCACTTTGGCACCAAGCGCTTCCGCGCGCGCCTCGGCCTCGTCGCGGGTCATTTTTTCTAGTTTTCCGGTAAACACGACCGTCTTGCCTGCGACAGGAGAGTCCGACGCTAACGGCATCGTGACTTCTGTTACCTTTACTTCGCGTCTGAGGTTTTCCAGCGCTAAGCAATTATGCGGCTCGTCGAAGAAATCCTTGATCGCCTCACCAACAATGTTTCCTACGCCTTTGATGGCAAGAAGGTCGGTGATGGCGTGGTTGCTCTCCATCGCCTCAACAAACGCCTTAATTGTTCGAAAATTTCGTGCCAGCAATTTTGCGTTTGTCTCGCCGACATGCCTGATACCTAGCGCATTAATGAAGCGATCCAGGCTTAGCGAGCGGCGCTCCTCGATAGCGGCAAGTAGGTTGTCCACCTCCTTGAACGTGCGGTCTTCGTCTTTGACGGCTTTCTTGATTTTCTTGCCGGCTTTTTTCTCTCTGGCGCGGGACTGCCGCTTTCGCTCCTTCAATATGATGGCCTTGATCTCTTTCAGTCTATCCTTCAGTGCGAATATGTCCGCAGGCTCTTTCAGCAGCCCTTCCCTATAGAACAGCTCAATGTAGGTCTCGCCCATTCCTTCGATATCGAAAGCGTCGCGCGAGACGAAATATTTGAGGCGCTCAACGGCCTGGGCCGGGCAGATCAGCCCGCCGGTGCAGCGCCGGTCGACGTCTTCCTTGCCGGTTTTCTCATCGACTTCGCGCACGGCATGGCTGCCGCAAGCAGGGCATTTCTTCGGAAACTCATAAGGCTTCGCGCCGCGCGGACGCTTTTCCAGGATGACACGCACGATTTGCGGAATCACATCGCCGGCGCGCTGCACCACCACCGTGTCGCCGATGCGAACGTCCTTGCGGGCGATTTCATCCTCGTTGTGCAACGTGGCGTTCGACACCACCACGCCGCCGACGCTGACGGGCCTCAGCCGCGCCACCGGCGCCAGCTTGCCGGTGCGCCCGACCTGGATGTCGATGCCTTCGAGGATCGTTTCGGCCTGCTCGGCGGGGAATTTGTGGGCGATGGCCCAGCGCGGGCTGCGCGAAACGAAGCCCAGCCGTTCCTGAAGGCCGAGGTCATCGACTTTATAGACAACGCCGTCGATGTCGTAGCCGAGGTTGGCGCGGCTGGATTCGATGTCGCGATAGAATTTCAGCAGTTCATCGGTGGTCTTGCAGCGACGGACCAGCGGGTTGACCTGAAACCCGTAGGATTTGAACGCCTGCAGCATGTCCCATTGCGTCTTGGCGGGCAGTGCGCTCGCCTCGCCCCAGGCATAAGCGAAGAAATGCAGCGGCCGCGCGGCGGTGATCGAAGGATCGAGCTGGCGCACGGAACCGGCCGCCGAATTGCGCGGATTGGCGAAGACTTTCTCGCCTTCCGCCTCCTGGCGTTTGTTCAGCGCCGCGAAATCCTTATGGGTCATGTAGACCTCGCCGCGCACTTCCAGAACTTCCGGCGGCTTGCCGTGCAGGCGCAGCGGAATGTCCTTCAGCGTACGCAGGTTCGCGGTGATGTCCTCGCCCTCCGCGCCGTCGCCGCGCGTCGCCCCCAGTACGAAAACGCCGTTCTCGTAACGCAGCGAGGCGGACAGCCCGTCGATCTTGGGCTCGGCGGTGAAGACGAGATCGTCGTCCTCCTTCAACCCCAGGAAGCGGCGCACGCGGGCGGCAAAATCGGCGACATCCTGGTCCTTAAACGCATTATCGAGCGAGAGCATCGCTACGCGGTGAACGACCTTGCCGAATTTCTCCGACGGCTTGGCTCCGACGCGATGGCTCGGGCTGTCGGGGCGGACGAGGTCCGGAAAGCGCGCTTCGATCTCCGCGTTGCGTTTGCGCAATTCGTCATATTCGAAATCGAGCAGCGTGGGCGCATCCTCGCGGTAATAGGCCCGGTCATGCTCGGCGATCTCGCGCGCCAAGCGTTCAAGTTCCTTCTCCGCTTCGGAGGGGGAAAGTTTGTCGGCGGGTTTGTCAGCGAGCGCCGTCATGCCCGTTTGCGAACCTTCTTCGGCGGAGTTTGCGCTTCCTCGATCAGGCGGCGGGCGGCGGCGCGCGCTTCGTCGGTGACGGCGGCGCCCGACAGCATGCGCGCGACTTCCTCCAGCCGCGCTTCGTCGCCCAGCAGTTCCACTTCCATCTTGTCGCCCTTGCGGCTGATGCGGAAATGACGCTCGGCGCGGGCGGCGACTTGCGGCGAATGGGTGACGAGCAAGACCTGCGTCGATTGCGCCAAGCGCTGCAGGCGCACGCCCACCGCATCGGCCACCGCGCCGCCGACGCCGCGATCCACTTCGTCGAACACCAGCGCGGCCGGCGGGCCGCTTTGCGCCAACGAAACCTTGATGGCGAGGGAGAACCGCGCCAGCTCACCGCCCGAAGCGATTTTCGTCAGCGATCCGAACGGCGCGCCTTCCAAGGTAGCAACCTCGAACGTCACGCGCTCCAAGCCTTGCGCGCCGTGCTGTGCATCATCGAGCGGCGTCAACGCCACACGGAATTTCGCATGGCCGAGTTTGAGCGGCCGGAGTTCTCCCGCCACCGCTGCCTCCAGCTTTCGCGCGGCGACAGCGCGTGCCGCCGACAAACGCTTGCCCGCATCGAGATAAGCCGCGCGCGCCGCGGCGACCGCCGTTTCGGCCTCTTTCAACTTTCCCCCGCCCAGATCGAGCGCTTCCAACCGCGCCCGGAAATCGGCCAGCACAAGCGGCAAGCGGTCGGGCTGGGTGGCGTATTTGCGCGCGGCGGCGCGAATGGCGAAAAGCCGCTCCTCCTTGCGCTCCAATTCTCCGGAATCGACCTCCAGGCGAGATAGCAGCGCGTCGAGTTCGCGGCGCGCTTCCTCGGCGAGCGCAAAAGCCTGTTCGAGGGCCGTCTCGGCGGCTAAAGCCGCCTTGCGCCCCTCCTCTTTCATCCGCGACAGCCGCTTCAGCGCCAGGGCCAGCGAGGCTTCGGCCCCGCGCTCGCCCGACAGCAGCTCGGACGCCGCCGACACGTCCTCGACGATCCGCGAGGCGTTCATCAGAAGGGCGCGTTCGGCGGCGAGCGAGGTTTCCTCGCCTTCCTGGGCGTCGAGCGCGGACAATTCGTCGGCCGCCTGTTTCACATAATCGGCATCGGCGGACGCGTTGGCCTGCGCCCGGCGCAGGCTTTCGAGCTGGACGCGCCCGTCTTCGAACGCGGCGTAGCGCGCGGCAACTTCCTGTGCCAATGCTTCATGCGAACCGAAGGCGTCGAGCAAGGCGCGGTGCGTGGCCGCATCGAACAGCCCGCGATCGTCGGTCTGGCCGTGCACCTCCAGCAGCGATGCGCCGATGTCCTTCAGCAGCGTCACGCCGACCGGCTCGTCGTTGAGAAAGGCGCGGGTGCGTCCGTCGGCGGCCAGCGTGCGGCGCAGGACGATCTCGCCGTCGACGGGGATGGACTGGTCGGCCAGCAGGCCGCGCGCGGGATGCTTGGCCGGCGGTTCGAAGACGGCGGTCGCCGAACCCTGGGCCGCGCCGGGACGCACGCTGGCGCGTCCGCCGCCGCGTCCGCCGGCGGCCAAGCCCAGCGCATCGAGAAGAATGGATTTGCCGGCGCCCGTTTCGCCGGTCAGCACGTTGAGGCCGGCGGCGAATTCCAGCGCCGCCGTCTCGATCAGTACGATGTCGCGTACGGTCAGCGCCGCGAGCATCGCCGCCTCAGAGAACCTTGTCGAAAGCCTTGCTGATCCATGAGCCCTTGTCTTCCTCAGGCTTCAGATTGCGACCCTTCAGAAGATTATAGGCGTCTTCATACCACGGACTGCCAGGATAATTCGCGCCCAGAACGGCGGCGGCGGTCTGCGCCTCCTTGTCGAGGCCGAGGGCGTAATAAGCCTCGGTCAGCCGCTCCAAAGCCTCGGCGATCTGGGAGGTGCGCTGGTACTGCTCGACCACCACGCGGAAGCGGTTGATGGCGCCGATATAATCGCGCTGGAACAGGTAATAACGGCCGACTTCCATCTGCTTGCCCGCCAGGTGATCCAGCGTCAGGTCGATCTTCAGCGTGGCGTCGCGGGCGTACTCGGAATCGGGGAAGCGCTGGACGACGTCCTGCAGGGCGACCAGGGCGGCCTCGGTGTTGGTCTGGTCACGCCCGACATCGACGATCTGCTCGTAGAGCGAAATCGCCTTGAGGTAAAAGGCGTAGGCGACCTCCTTGCTGCCGGGATGCAGGGAAATGTACTGGTCGGCGGTCGAGATCGCGTCGGTGTATTTATTGCCTTCATAATAGCAGAAGGCGCTCATCAGCGAGGCGCGGCGCGCCCAGACCGAATAGGGATGCTGGCGCTCGACTTCCGCGAATTGCTTGCCTGCTTCCTCCCAATCCCCGCCCCGGACCTTTTTCCAGGCGTCCGAATAGATCTGGTCGATCGGGCGTTCCTGATAATCGGCGTCCTTCGGCTTGTCGGAACTCCCGCCGAGGCTGTTGAGCCAGCTGCAGCCCGAGAGCGACAGCGCGCTTACTACGGCGAACACAACGATAAATCCGCGCGCAAAACCCTTCGAAAGCATCATGGAGCGTTTCCGTCTTGAGGGTTGGCCGCTTTTCCGAGACAGCCCAACCTCTTATGCCACTTGGGCGGAAGCCAGGTCCAGGGGGGTGCGGCGGCATCGTAAAGAACCGATGCCGAACCCCCAACACCTTGTTACGAAAAAGAAATCAACCGGTAATTGGCCGGGTCGGCGAACAGCGCCCTGAGCAGGGCATTGTTAAGGGCATGGCCGGAGCGCACGCCCTCGAAGCGGGCGACCAGCGGCGCCCCCGCCAGAGCCATGTCGCCGATCGCGTCCAGGATCTTGTGGCGGACGAATTCGTCGGGAAAGCGCATCAGCGAGGCGTTGACGACCTTGTCGCCGTCGATGGCTAGGGTGTTTTCGAGCGACGCGCCGTGGCCGCGGTCTATCTTCTTGAGCATCTCAAGTTCGTGCAGGAAGCCGAAGGTGCGGGCGGGCGCGATCTCGCGGCGGAAGCCTTCCGGCGAGAACGGGAACGAGAAGCGCTGCCGCCCGATGGCGGCGGAGGGGAAGGCGATCTCGAAATCGAAAACCAAGGCATCGGCCGGAGCGAGCGCGGCGCTTGCGTCCTGGTGCGCCACCTCCACGCGCTTCAGTACCTTGATCGCGGAGCGGGGCGCGGTCTGCTTTTTGACGCCGGCTTTATCGATCAGGTCCAGATAGGCGAGCGCATCGCCGTCCAGGATCGGCGGTTCTGGCCCATCCAGGATGATCAGAAGATCGTCGACCTCGGCGCCCGCGACGGCGGCCATCAGGTGCTCGACCACGCCGACCTTGGCGCGCGCGGTCGCCAGCATTGTCCCAAGATTGGTTTCGGCGACCGCGTCGTATCGTGCCGGGATTTCGGCGCCGTCCAGATCGCTCCTGCGGAAGATAATGCCGGCGCCGGCATTCGCGGGCGCCAGCATCATGCGCACCTGTGTGCCGGCGTGAAGGGCGATGCCTTCGGCGGCGACTTCGCGGGCGATGGTATGGCGGGCGGAGGTCATGCGCCTTCCGTTAGCACAAAACCTCCTCCTCACCCTAACCCTGTCCTCTCCAAAAGGAGAGGGCATATCGTGTCAGTTCTGCTGCCTGCGCAGAAATGCCGGGATTTCGAACTGCTCGTCGCGCTTATGATCGGGGAACAGATCGTCGGGTTTCGGCCCTGCCGCACGCGACGGATCGGCCGGCGCGGCCGCGCGGTTCATGACCTGCGAAGTGGCGCGCTGCGCCACAGGCCGCGGCGACGCAACGGGCTCCATGCGCGGCTCTTCCTTGGGCTTGCGGCCGAGGAACCAACTGCGGCGTTTCGGTTCGGGTTCGGCGCGCATCGGTTGTTGCGCCGAGGGTGCCCGGATGGAGGCCGGCATGGGCGGAACGTCGTCTTCGTCGATCCGTATCACCTGCGGCGCATCTGCGCCGCCCAGGATCATCGCCTCGGTGGACGTCTGCACGGCGCCCAGTTCGTCGGCCAGCGCTTCGACCTGGCGGTGAACGGGATTGGCCGTCATGGAAGAGGCCATGGCCGTCCCGCGCGATTCCGGCTTCGCCTCAGGCAGGCGCGCCAGCGGCTTGAGGTGCGGGCGCAGCGGCTCGACATTCTTGGGCATGCGCATCTCGACCGCGTCGATGCCGGTGGCGACCACCGAGACGCGGATGCGCCCTTCCATATTGTCGAGGATCGTATTGCCGAAAATAATGTTGGCGTCGGGATCTACCTCGGCGCGTACCCGGTTGGCGGCCGCTTCGACCTCGAACAGCATCAAATCCGGCCCGCCGGTGATGTTGATGAGCACGCCGCGCGCGCCCTTCATCGAAACGTCGTCGAGCAGCGGATTGGAGATGGCCATGTCGGCGGCCTTCTGGGCGCGGTCTTCGCCCTCGGCCTCGCCGGTGCCCATCATCGCCTTGCCCATCTCGGAGATCACCGACTTGATGTCGGCGAAATCGAGGTTGATCAGGCCCGGCATGACGATCAGGTCGGTCACGCCGCGCACGCCGGCATGCAGCACGTCGTCGGCCATGGCGAAGGCCTGGGCGAAGGTGGTGCGGTCGTTGGCGACGCGGAACAGGTTCTGGTTCGGAATGACGATCAGCGTATGGACGTATTGCTGAAGCTCGAGAATGCCCTTCTCGGCGATGCGCATGCGCTTGTCGCCTTCGAAGGCGAACGGCTTGGTCACGACGCCGACGGTGAGGATGCCCTGCTCGCGCACGGCGCGCGCGATGACGGGGGCCGCTCCGGTGCCGGTGCCGCCGCCCATGCCCGCGGTGATGAACACCATATGCGCGCCGGAAAGGTGCTCCAGGATCTCGTCGAGCGTCTCCTCGGCGCCCGCGCGGCCGACGTCGGGCTGCGCACCCGCGCCCAGGCCTTCGGTGATGTGCGCGCCGAGCTGGATGCGATGTTCCGCCTTGGATTGGGACAGCGCTTGCGCGTCGGTGTTCGCCACCACGAAATCCACCCCCTCGAGCTTGGACGCGATCATGTTGTTGACCGCATTGCCGCCCGCGCCGCCGACGCCCAGAACCGTGATCCGTGGACGCAACTCGGTCGTTTCGGGTGCCTTAAACTTGATCGCCATATCTGTTCTCCTTGGCTTCGAGCGTTTTCATCGCCATTCCATCACCCAAACGAATCACTTTCTTCTTTGTTGAATCATCCGAGCAGCCCACCGGTCAACCGGGATAGCCACCCTTTCGAGCCTGTTTCCGCCGGCAAAGACGCAAGTTCCGGATTGAGAACGTCCGGCGGCATGGTCGCCCCGGCCATCAAAAGGCCGATGGCCGTCGCATAATCGGGACCCGCCGACGACGTCGGCAGGCCGGCGAAACTTTGCGGCCGGCCGATCCGCACCTGTTTGTTGAGCACACGGCTGACCAGCTCGCGCACGCCCGCCAGTTGGCAGGCTCCGCCGGTCAGCACGACCCTGCGGCCGGCCGCGACGTCGTAGCCCGAGGCGCGCAGGCGCGTCTGCACATCGGCGAAAATCTCTTCCAGCCGCGCCTGGATGATGCGCGTCAGCATGGAACGCGGCACGCGCAGATCGTTTTCCTCGCCGTCCTCGCCCATCTGCGGCACGGCGATGACGTCGGCGCCGACCTCGAGGTCGCCCAAGGCCGCGCCGTAGAGAACCTTGGTCCGTTCCGCCGCCGACAGCGGCGCCGCCAGCATGCGGGCGAGATCGGCGGTGACCTGCTGGCCTCCGACCGGCACCACGTCGGCATGGACCAGATGGCCTTCGAGGAAGACGGCGATCGAGGTGACGCCGCCGCCCATATCGATCACGGTGGCGCCGAGCTGCTTCTCGTCGTCGCTGAGGACCGCAAGCCCGCTGGCGAACGGCGCGAACAGCGAGCTGGCGACGTTCAGATGGCAGCGTTCCACGGCCAGCTTCAAATTCGCCAGCGGCGACGGCTTGACCGCCACCGCGTGCATCGAAACCCCGATGCGCTGGCAGAACATGCCCGAAGGATCGCGCACGCCGCGCGCCTCGTCGACCACGTAGCTGGTGGGCGCGCTCTGGATGATCTCGCAGCCCTCGGCCACACATTTGGACCGCCCTTCGGCGAGCAGCTCGCGCAGATGGACGTCCGACACCAAGGCGCCGTCCAACGCCATGGTGGCGCGCGAGGTCACGCTCATCGGACTGCCGCAATTGACCGAGATCAGAACGTTCTGGATACGCGCGTCGGCGGTGTTTTCCGCCGCCGCCACGCAGTCGCGGATCGATTCCTCGGCCAGCGCCATGCCGGTCACCATGCCGGCGCGCAGGCCCTGGCTCTCGCGCAAGGCCGCGCCCAACACGCGCAGCGCGCCCGGTTCGGCGCGCGCGATCAGGCAGATCACCTTCGACGAGCCGATGTCGAGGGCCGCCACCAACCCCGTTCGATAGGCCGGTATCTCGCCGCCGGTCTTGAGCCGCACCGTCTCACCCATCAGATCGCACTCCCGCCTACCGTTTTCTTGTCCTTCTGCTCGCCGGACTTGGTGACGAAGAAGTATTGCGCCGGGGATCTGAGATCGATTTCCCTCAAGTCGCGTTCCAGAATGCCCTTGTCGACGATGAGATATTCCAACACGTCGAGCTGCTTATCCCAGCCGGTTTCCGGCAGCTTCACGATCACGCCGTCGTCGAGCAGAAGGTTCCAGCGCCGGCCGGACTGGTACTGATAGGCCTGAACGCGCGCCACGATCGCACGATGCTGGCCGACCGCATCGATGAACCGTGCCGCCGCCTGCGGCGCGCCGTCGCCGACCAGCAGAGGCAGTTTCCCGAACGGTTCGAGGTCCTTGTCGGTGATGAGGCCGCCGGAGCGCTCCACCACATAAAGCCCCTTGGACGATTGCCAGCGCGCGAAGGGCTGCTTCTCCACGATCCGCACGCCGATATCGTCGGGATAGCGCCGCTTGACTTCGGCCTTGGCCACCCAGGGAAGCCTGAGCAGCCTGGCGCGCGCGCCCGGCAGATCGGTCGTGAAAATCGATTGGCCCGGCTGAAAGTCCAAAGCGGCCAGGATCGTGACCGGCGCCGTGCGGACATTGCCGCTCAGATGCAGTTTGGAAATACCGAATCCCGCATCGGCGACGATCGCATCGGCGGTCGCGCCCGCGCGATGGACGCTGCGTCCGATCACGCCGCTGGCGAACAGAGCGGCAAGCGCGGTCAAGGCGATGATGCCGAGCGTCATGACCAGCATCGGGCGGCGGAAAATCAGGAACGCGCGCAGGCGTCCGAACAGGCGCGAGATCGGATTGTTGGGCGGCTTCTTGCGGCGGCCGAACACAGGGGGCTGCGCCGCGCCGCGGCCGACGCCGCGCGCCGGCGAGCGGCCCTGCTTGCCGCGTCCGTCGCGGGGTTTGTGCGTCTGTCTCACCGATCGCACGAAGCGTCCTCCACGATCCAGCGGCACAGCGCGCGGTAGTTCATGCCGTTCAGGGCGGCTTGTTCGGGAACCAGCGAGGTCGGCGTCATGCCGGGCTGGGTGTTGACCTCCAGCACGACCAAGCGATGCTTGCCCTGCGTATCGTCGTAGCGGAAGTCGGTGCGCGAGACGCCGCGGCAGCCGAGCGCCGCATGCGCCCGTTCGGCCAGCCGCATCGCCTCTTCGGCGACGGCGGCTGGGATTTTCGCCGGCAGGGTATGCACCGAACCGCCGGCCGCGTATTTCGCTTCGTAATCGTAGAATTCCAAACCGGTGGTGATTTCGGTGACGGCGAGCGCGCGCGTTCCCATCACCGCGACGGTGAGTTCGCGGCCCGGCACGAATTCCTCGACCATCATCTCGTCGCTGAGAGTCCAGGTATCACTGCCCAGCGCGGCGGGCGGCCGGTTGTCGCCCTTGCGGATGATGAAGACGCCGACGGAGGAGCCCTCGTTCACCGGCTTCACCACATAAGGCGGCTCCATCAGATGGCCGGCGGCGGCGGCGCGCCGGTCGGCGACGATGGATTTGACCAGCGGCAGGCCGGCGGCGCGGAACACGTCTTTCGCCCGCTGCTTATGCATGGCGAGTGCGGAGGCCAGCACGCCCGAATGGGTGTAGGGGATGGCCAGCAGTTCGAGCAGGCCCTGCACGCAGCCGTCCTCGCCCCAGCGCCCGTGCAGTGCGTTGAACACGACGTCCGGCTTGGCATCGTTAATCTGGGCGGCTAGATCGGAAGTCTGCGGATCGATTTCGACCGCGTCGAAGCCTTCGTCGCGCAGCGCCTTGGCGCAGCCCTTGCCCGAGGTCAGGCTGACTTCACGCTCCGCCGAACGTCCGCCGAGCAGAACCGCTACGCGCTTGATCGTCATGGCACGCCCACCCGCTTGATTTCCCATTCCAGCTCGATGCCGAATTTGGCCTTCACCCGCGCGCGAACCTCTTCGCCCAGCGCCTCGATGTCTGTGGCGGTCGCCTCGCCGGTATTGATGAGGAAGTTGCAATGTTTTTCGGAGACCTGGGCGGCGCCGTGCTTGAGGCCCCGGCAGCCCGCCTCTTCGATCAGTTGCCAGGCATTGTGACCGGGCGGATTCTTGAAGGTCGAGCCGCCGGTGCGCGATTTCACCGGCTGGGCGGATTCGCGCTGCGCCAACAGCGCGTCCATGCGGGCGCGTATGGCGGCGGGATCATCCTTGGTGCCTTCGAAAACCGCTTCGACGAAAATGAAATCCTCCGGCACGGACGATTTGCGATAGACGAAGCCCATATCCGCGGCTTCGAGGACGTGCTTGTTTCCGTTTCCGTCGATGGCCGTCGCCTCGACGAAGATGTCCTTGATTTCGCGGCCGTAACAGCCGGCGTTCATCTTCAGCGCGCCGCCGATGGTGCCGGGTATGCCGCGCAGGAATTCCAGTCCCGCGATGCCGCCGTCCGCCGCCGCGCGGGCCACGGCGGAATCGAGCGCGGCGGCGCCGGCGCGAAGCCGCGCGCCATCGACCGAGACCTTGCCGAACACGGCCGGCAAGCGGATCACCACGCCTTGGATGCCGCCGTCGCGCACCAAGAGATTGGAGCCGACGCCGATCACGCCGACGCGCGTGTCCGGCGATTTCGCAGCCAGGAACGTGGCCAGATCGTCCGCGTCGGCGGGGCGGAACAGCACTTCCGCAGAGCCGCCGGCGCGGAACCAGACAAGGTCTTTCAGCGGCGCGCCATGGGTGTAGCTGCCGCGCACGGGAGGAAGAGCGTCGCAAGGACGGTTCATCATCGTCCTCCCAATTTTTCGAGCGCCGCCTGCAACCGCGCCGCCCATCCCGTGATCGAGCCCGCGCCCAGGCAGACGATGGCGCCGCCCGGCTTGGCGTGCGGCGCGACCAGGGCGGCGAGATCGGCTTCGCCGTCGATGGTCTGGACATTGCGATGACCGTGTGCGCGCAAGGCTTCGGCAAAACTGTCGCGATTGAATCCTTCGATGGGCTGCTCGCCGGCGGGATAAACCGGAGCGATGACGGCCACGTCGGCATCGTTGAGGCATTTGGCGAACTGCTCGAAGGTGTCGCGCAAGCGCGTGAAGCGGTGCGGCTGGACCACGGCTACGATGGGTCCGCCATAGGCTTGGCGCGCGGCCTTCAAGGCCGCGGCGATCTTGAACGGGTTATGCGCGTAATCGTCGATGATCGCGGCGCCGTTCCATTCGCCGACCTTGGTGAAGCGCCGATTGACGCCGCGAAAGCTGCCCAGCGCGCGGCGGATGGTTTCCTCGGGTACGCCCAGTTCGCGCGCCACCGCGAGCGCGGCCAGGGAATTCTGCACATTGTGCTCGCCCGGCATCGGCAGGCGGAGATTTTCGAGGCGCGTTTCGACGCCCTTGAGCCGATCGGTGAACACCACGTCGAAATGCGAGGCGCCTTCGGAGAAGCCGACGTTGATCGCCCGCACGTCGGCCTGCGGCGAGAGGCCGTAGGTCACTAGCCGGCGGTCAACGACGCGTCCGACCATCGCCTGGACTTCGGGATGATCGATGCAAAGCACCGCGAAGCCGTAAAAGGGAATGTTCTCGATGAAACGCTGGAAGGCGTCGCGCATCCGGTCGAAGGTACCGTAATAATCGAGATGGTCGGGATCGGCATTGGTGACGACGGCGACCGTGGCCGGCAAGCGCAGGAAGGTGCCGTCGCTTTCGTCGGCCTCCACAACCACCCATTCGCCCGCGCCCAGCCGCGCGTTGGTGCCGTAGGCGTTGATGATGCCGCCGTTGACGACCGTGGGATCGAGCCCGCCCGCGTCGAGCAGCGCCGCGACCATGGTCGTCGTGGTGGTCTTGCCGTTGGTGCCGGCCACCGCGATGCAGGACTTCAGCCGCATGATCTCGGCCAGCATTTCGGCGCGGCGCACCAGCGGCAGGCCTTTCATGCGCGCCGCGTCGAACTCCAGATTGCCGGGCTTGACTGCCGAGGAATAGACGACGACGTGGGCGTCCTTGAGATTGTCGCCCGAGTGGCCGACGACGACGGGAATGCCCATGGCGCGCAGGCGCTTGACGTTGGCGTTGTCGGCCGCGTCCGAACCCTGAACCTTGTAGCCCAGATTGTGCATGATCTCGGCGATGCCGCTCATGCCGATGCCGCCGATGCCGATGAAATGGATCGCCCCGATGTCGAGAGGAACGCGCGTCTGGCCTGGCTTCATCATGCCTGCGCCTCCAGTTTTTCCACCAAGTCGGCGAGACGCAGCGTGGCGTCCGGTTTGGCCAGGGCGAGTGCCGCTGCCGCGCACTTTGCAAGCGCCGCGGGATCGGCGAATGCGGTCTCGATCATGCCGGCGAGCTTTTGCGGCGTAAGGTCTTTCTGCGCCACGCGCCAGCCGCCGCCGACATTGGCCAGAGCATCCGCATTCGGCGTCTGGTTGTCGTCGAGCGCATGGGGCAAAGGCACCAGGATCGCGGGACGACCGATGGCGGCAAGCTCGCTGACCGTGCCCGCGCCGGAGCGCGCGATGACGAGATGGGCCCAGGCCATGCGCTCGGGCAAGTCCCGGAAGAACGGCGCCAGCACCGCGTTGACGCCCATCTTGGCATAGACGGCGCGCACGGCGTCCACATCTTCGGGCCGGCATTGCTGGACGATAGCGAGTCGCGATCTGACCGCCGCGGGCAACAGCTCGATCGCGGGCGGCACACGCTCGCGGAAGACGCGCGCGCCCTGGCTACCGCCGAAAACAAGCAGGCGCAGCGGGTCGCCGGCTTTGGGCGTGTCGTACGGCGCGCCGGCCAAGGCGATCACCTCGGGACGCAAAGGATTGCCGGTATAGACGACCTTCGACATGTCCCTCGGCGCGAAGCGCACCAGCGGAAAATTGGCCGCGATCGCGTGCACGAAATTGGCAACCAGCCGGTTGGCGCGGCCGAGCACGGCGTCGGGCGCCAGGATGGCGGTCGGCAGCCGCGACAGACAAGCCGCCACCATCACCGGCACGCTGGGATAGCCTCCGAAACCGATCACGGCCTTGGGACGGATGCGCGCCAGCTTCACCAGCGACATGACGATGCCGGCGAATATCTCGAACGGGGCGCTGACGAGGCCCAGCAGCGAGCGGTCGGAAAACGCCGCCGAGGGCACGATCTCGATGCGCGCGCTGGGAAAGGCATCGGCATAGCTATGGCCGCGCGAATCCGTCATCACCACGATCTCTTTGCCGCGACGCACCAACTCGCCCGCCAGCGCCTGCGCCGGAAACAAATGGCCGCCCGTGCCGCCCGCCGAGAGCACGATCGTCGTCATGCGCGCGCTCCCTTCAGAAAACCGAACAGCGGCTGTTCGCGCGAGGCAATCTGCGGACGATGGCGGATGAGCGCCAGCGCGAAACCCATGGTCAGCGCCACCGCGAACAGCGACGAGCCGCCATAAGAGATAAAGGGCAGCGTCATACCTTTCGCCGGCAGCAGGCTGACGGCGACGCCCATGTTGATGAAGGCCTGCAAGGCGAAGACGATCGCCAATCCGGCGCCCGCGAGCTGCGTGAACGGATCGCGCGCCGCCGCGGACCGCAGCAGCAGCCTGACGGCCAGCACGCAGAACAAAATCGCGATGACGGCGCATAAGGCCAGTCCGAATTCCTCGCCGGCGACCGCGAAGATGAAATCGGAGTGGGCGTCGGGCAGACGGTATTTGATCGTGCCGGCGCCGGGACCGACACCGAGCAGGCCGCCATGCGCGAAGGCCCTGAGCGACAGGCCCGCCTGATAGCCGGGCTGTTCGGGATTGAGGAATTGCGCCACGCGGTGGTGCACATGGGGAAAGAAGAGATAGGCCACACCGCCCAACCCGGCCGAACTGCCGCCGATCGCCCAGATCCATTTCAGCGCCAAGCCGGAAAAGAACAGCATCGCCGCCCACAACGCCAGCAGCAGGAAGGTTTGGCCGACGTCGGGTTGCAACAGCAGCGCGACAATCGCCGGCAGCAGCAAGATAAAGGTGATGACGGGCTTGGAAAGGCGCATCGGCATACGGTCGGCAAGGATCGCGGCGGCGAGCACGGCGAAGCCGGGCTTGAGGAATTCCGACGGCTGCAGGGTCATCCAGCCCAGATCGAGCCAGCGCCGCGCGCCCATGATTTGGGTTCCCGCGAACGCCGCGACGGCCGAGCCGATCAGCGCCAGCACGAACACCAGCACCGCGGCGAGCCTGACCTGTGCTGGCGTCAACATCGACGCGCCGCCCAAAATGCCCGCCGCGACGAGAGCGAATGCGATCTGCTTGGCGGCGTAGCGAAAATCGCCTTCGGTCAGCGGCCCGCCGCTGGCGGCCGGACTGGCGGCGAAGGCCAGCATCAAGCCGATGGCGATCAACCCGAGCATGGCGACGAGCGCCAGACGGTCCACCGTCCACCACCATTCCGAAAATCCGCTGCGGTCGGCGCGGCTGAGAGTCATGACGCCTCCCGAACCGCCGGCGCGGCCAGCTTGGCGACCAGGTCGCGGAATACGTCGCCGCGCTGCTCGAAGTCGCGGAATTGATCGAACGAAGCGCAGGCCGGCGACAGCAGAACCACGGGGGCGGAGGCCTCGGAGCGCGCGGCATCGGCCGCGGCGGAGGTCAGCGCGTTTTCCAGCGTGCCGGAAATTTCGGTCGCGACCTTGCCTTCGAGCGTGGCCGCGAATTCGTCCGCCGCCTCGCCGATCAGATAAGCCTTGCGGATGCGGGAGAAATGCGGCGCCAGCGGCGCGATGCCGCCTTCCTTCGGCTTGCCGCCGGCGATCCAGAAAATGTCCGTGAAGCAGACCAGCGCGCGCTCGGCGGCGTCGGCATTGGTGGCTTTGGAATCGTTGACGAAGCGCACCTTGCCGATGCGGCCTACATTCTCGATGCGATGAGCGAGTCCCGGAAAATCCGCGATCGCGGCGGCGATGGCGCGCACATCTTTGACGTAAGGTTTGATCGCCGCATAGGCCAACGCCGCGTTCTGCCAATTGTGCGCGCCCGGCAGATGCTGGGCGGTCTTCAGATCCATGATCTTTTCCGCACGCTCGCCTTGTGCATCGTACAGCACGCCATCCAGCACGAAGATGCCACGGCCGAGAACCTTGCCGACCGACACCGGCACGCAAGGCGGTCCGCCATTGGAGGTCAGCTTGGTGAATATTGCCGCGCCGTAGGGATCGTCCACACCGACGACGTTGAGTCCCGGGTTTGCCGTCTGCTTGAGAAGTCTGGTTTTCACCGCGACATAGTTTTCCATCGAGCCGTGGCGGTCGATGTGGTCCGGCGTGACGTTCGACAAGATCGCCACATCGGGCTTGAAGCCCGGCGACAGATCGATCTGGTAAGACGAGATTTCCAGCACATAGACCGTTTTCGGGCCGGGCAGTCCGAGTTTGAGCGCTGGCTTACCGATATTGCCGCCAGCCTGCGCATCGAAACCGCAAGAAGTCAGGATATGGCCGATCAGCACCGTGGTTGTCGATTTGCCGTTGGTGCCGGTGACGGCGATCACCGGCGCGCGGTTCGCCGCTCCGGGACCGATTTCACGCGCGAACAGTTCGATGTCGCCGACGATCTCGATGCCAGCCTCCTTCGCCTTGACCACGATGTCGTGGGGCCTGGGATGGGTAAGCGGCACGCCGGGGCTCAAGACCAGCGCGGCGATCTTGTCCCACGGCCAATCGCGCCAAGGCACAATGGCGGCGCCTTCGACGGCGGCGGCTTGGCGCAGATCGTCCTTGTCGTCCCAGGCGAAGACCTCGGCGCCGCCCGCTTTCAACGCGCGCAGTGCGGCTAGCCCCGAGCGCGCCAGCCCAAAGATGCCAACCTGCTTGTTTGCAAAGGAACGGACCGCTATCACGTCAGCCTCATCTCAGCTTCAGCGTGGCAAGGCCGACCAGCGCCAGCACCACCGCGATGATCCAAAAGCGGATGACGATGGTCGGTTCCTTCCAGCCCAGCTGCTCGTAATGATGATGGATCGGCGCCATGCGGAAGACGCGCTTGCCCGTCAGCTTGTACGAAATCACCTGCACGATCACCGAGACTGTTTCGAACACGAACAGCCCGCCGACGACGGCGAGCACGATCTCGTGTTTGACGGCAACCGCGACCGCGCCGAGCGCGCCGCCCAGCGGCAGCGAACCGGTGTCGCCCATGAACACCATCGCGGGCGGAGCGTTGTACCAGAGAAAACCGAGACCGGCGCCGATCAGCGCCGCCAGGAACACGGCCAGCTCGCCGGTGTTGCGGATATAATCGAGCTGCAGATAGTTCGAGAACTTCTCGTTGCCGACCAGATAGGCGATCAGCACGAAGGCGCCGGCCGCGATCATCACCGGCATGATCGCCAGCCCGTCGAGCCCGTCGGTGAAATTCACCGCATTCGCCGCGCCGGCGATGACGAATCCGCCGACCAAAACGAAGGCGAGGCCCAGTTGCAGCAGCACCGACTTGAAGAACGGCACCGCCAGAACGCCCCGCAAGTGCGGATCTTCGACCTGCATGATCAGCCAGACCGCCAGGAACGCCACACCGAACTCGATCAACAGACGAACCCGCCCGCTGATGCCGGCGGACGAACGCTTGGAGACTTTCAGATAATCGTCGGCAAAGCCGAGCAGGCCATAGCTCACCGTCACCAGCAGCACGATCCAGACATACGGATTCGAAAGATCGGCCCACAACAGCGTCGCCACCGTCACGGGGATGAGGATGAGCAGGCCGCCCATGGTCGGCGTGCCCTGCTTTTCGACGATATGGCGCTGCGGGCCGTCGCTGCGGATGGGCTGCCCCTTGCCCTGCTTGAGCTTCAGCCAGCGGATCAGCGGCGGGCCCATCATGAAAGCGACGAAAAGCGCCGTCAGCACCGCGCCGCCCGAACGGAAGGTGAGGTACTTGAACAGGCGCAGCACCGCGTACTGGTCCGCATGAGGGAGATAGAAGAGAAAATGGAACATATTTCCCCCTAAGGCGCGCGCGCTTTCAGCGCGTCGATGATCACGGACATGCGGCTGCCGTTGGAGCCTTTGACGAGCACCGTATCGCCCGCGCGCAACGCGGGCATCACGGAGGCGACGAGTTCGGCGGAGTCCGGCGCATAGGCGGCGCGCTGCGTGCCCGGCAGAACGTCCCACAAGGCTTTCATCAGCGGCCCGCAGAGAAAGACCAGATCGACATGCTCCGCTTCGATGGCGTCAAGCAGGCCCGCATGATGCGCGGGGGCGTCGGGACCCATCTCCAGCATGTCGCCCAGCACGGCGATGCGCCGGCCGAATGTCTTGCCCAGCAGCGCCAGCGCCGCCACCATCGAAGCGGGATTGGCGTTGTAGCTTTCGTCGATCACCTCGATCCCGCCGGCGGCGAAACGCGCGCCGCGTCCCTTGAGCGCGGAAAATTCCTTGAGCGCGGCCGCCGCATTCAGCACGTCGCCGTCGGCGGCGGCGACGCAAAGCAGCGCGCCCAGCGCGTTGACGGCGATGTGCACTCCCGGCGCGCCGATGCGGAATTCGACCGGTTGGCCGAGGATGTCCGCCTTGATGCGCCCCTCGTCGGCACTTTCGTCATAGGACAGAAGCCGCGCATCGCTGCCCACCTTGCCGCCGAAGCCGAGAATACGCCCTACTTGGCACTGCTTGGCGCGCGCGATCAGCCGCTCGGCATAGGGATTGTCGAACGGGATCAGGGCGGCGCCGCCCGGTACGATGCCTTCGAAAATCTCGGACTTGGCGTCGGCGATGGCCTCGCAGGTGCCGAAGAATTCCAGGTGGGCGGCGGCGACGGTGGTAACCAGCGCCACATGCGGACGCGCGAACGAGACCAGCGGACGGATTTCGCCGAAATGATTCATGCCGATCTCGAAGACGCCGTATGCGGCCTCGCGCGGCAGCGAGGCGAGGCTGAGCGGCACCCCCCATTGGTTGTTGAGAGAGCCGCTCGACGCGTGCGTCTGTCCCAAGGCGCCTAAGGCGAGCCGGAGCATTTCCTTGGTCGTGGTCTTGCCGGCGCTGCCGGTGATCGCGACGATTTTCGCGCTGCTGCGGGCGCGCGCCGCGCACGCCAGATCCTCCAGCGCGCGCTGGGTGTTGGCGACGACAAGCAAAGGACCGCCGGCGCCTTCGGGCCGGCCCGAAACAAGCGCGGCGGCGGCCTTAGCTTTGAACGCGGCGCGCAGGAAATCGTGACCGTCGCGCCGTTCGCCCTTGATCGCGACGTAGAGATCGCCTTCCTTCAGGGTACGCGTGTCGATGGAGACCCCGCTGACGGCGAACGACTCGGATGCCTTGCCCAAGGTTGCGCTTTCGGCTTCCGCCGATGTCCACAGCACGCTCATGCTTGGCGCTCCCCAGGACGGCCGCCCAGCGCAAGCGCCGCCTTGATCGCTTCGTCGCGATCGGAAAACGGATGGACGATGCTGCCCACGATCTGGCCGCTTTCATGGCCCTTGCCGGCGACAATCAGAACGTCGCCTTCGCCCAGCGCCGCGATGGCGGCGCGGATCGCCTCGGCGCGGTCGCCGATTTCCCACGCGCCAGGACAGCCGGCCAGCGCTTCCTTGCGGATCGCGGCGGCCTCTTCGCTGCGCGGATTGTCGTCGGTGACGATGACGCGGTCGGCGAACTTCGCCGCCATGGCGCCCATCAGCGGACGCTTGCCCTTGTCGCGGTCGCCGCCGCAGCCGAAGACGACGACGAGATTTCCCTTGGTATGCGGTCGCAGCGCGCTCAGCACGTTTTCCAGCGCATCGGGCGTGTGGGCGTAGTCGACATAGACGGGCGCGCCGCTTTTCGCATAAGCGACTTTTTCCAAGCGGCCAGGAGCGCCTTTGAGACCGGCAAGCGCCACGAACACCGCGTCCGGTTTCTCGCCCAGCCCAATAGCGAAGCCGGCCGCAACCAGCGCATTCGAGGCCTGAAAGGCGCCGGCGAGGGGCAGCGTCACGGCATATGTGCCCCCGTCAACCGCGATCTTCAGCGACTGGCCGTCGCCGAGCGGCGTGCGCGACAGCAATTTCAGATTTTCACCCTTCTCGCCGACGGTCAGAAGCCGAAGCGAGCGCGCCCTCGCGGCCACAATGAAATCTTCGGCATGTTCGGTGTCGGCATTGACCACCGCCGCGGCGCCGTCGCGCGCCAACTCGGTGAACAGCCGCAGCTTGCAGGCGAGATAAGCCTCGAAGGTCGGGTGATAATCCATATGGTCGCGGGTGATATTGGTGAAGCCGACCGCCGCGATATCGACGCCGTCCAGACGGTATTGGTCGAGTCCGTGGCTGGAGGCTTCCACCGCCAGGCCATCGATGCCGTCGCGTTTCAACTCGGCGAGGATGCGGTGCAGCTCGATCGGACCCGGCGTCGTGTGGTTGAGCTTCGTCTCGCCGGTGGGCGTCAGCACGCCGATGGTGCCCATGCTGGCCGCGCGCTTGCCCAGCGCCGTCCAAATCTCGCGCAGGAAAACGGTGACCGAAGTCTTGCCGTTGGTGCCGGTCACGGCGGCGACGGTTTCGGGTTGGATGGCGAAGAACTGAGCGGCGATGCGCGCGAGAGCCTTGCGCGGATTTTCGTCGGCGATGAAACGCACGCCGAGCGTCGTGGCGTTGGGCGCGACTTCGGGCCGGCCGAGTACGGCGACGGCGCCGCGCCTCACCGCGTCCTTCACGTACTCGGCGCCGTTCGCCTTGGTTCCCGGCAGCGCCGCAAACAGATAACCCGGCTTCACCTCGCGGCTGTCGCTCGCAAGCCCGGTGAAGTCTTTAACCGCCGCCATGGGGCTTTTGCCCACTTTACCCACCGCGATATTCGCGCCCGAATGTGGTCCCATTATGAATTCTCTTTGGCAAGCGTGACGGGCTTCATCGGTACGCTCAACAAAGGTGCAATCCGCGAGATGACCTGTCCCGCCAAGGGCGCCGCCGTGTAGCCGGCGAGCGCGAAACCCGACGTCGCTTTCGTGCCGCGCGGTTCGTCCAGCAGGACGAAGACCAGATAGCGCGGATCGTCGATCGGAAACACCCCGCAAAATGAGGTAATCAGCTTGTGGGCCTGGTAACCATGCGGGCCGGACTTTTCCGCCGATCCCGTCTTGCCGCCGACGTCGTAGCCGGGCACGTCCGCCTTCTTGCCGGTGCCGTTGGTGACCACATAGCGCAAGAGTTCGCGCATGGTCGCGCTGGTGGCGGGCGAGATGAGCTGTTCGCCGCGGGCGTCAGCGGGATGCTTGAGGAAGGTGGGTTCCACCCGCCGCCCCCCGTTGACGACGGCCGCCGCCGCCGCCGCGAAGGCCAGCGGGCTGACCGATATCCCATGACCGAAACCGATGGTGGCCGTCTCGACGATACCCCAGTTCGAGGGGTAAAGCGGACGGGCGGTCTCGGGAAGCTCGCTCTTGATCGGCGCGAGTAGCCCCATCCCGGTCAGGAACGCGCGCTGGCGCTGCGGACCCGAGCGCAAGGCGATCTGCGCCGTGCCGATGTTGGAGGATTGCGCCAGCACATCGCGAACGGCCAGCGTGGCGGGCATGCGTTCGGCTTCGTGGATCGTGTATTTGCCGACCTTAAAGCCGTTTCCGATCGGAAGTTGTTCGTCGAGATTCGAGATCGTGCGGTTCTCGAGCGCCAGCGCGAACGAAAAAATCTTGAACACCGAGCCCAGCTCGTAAACGTTCTGCGCCATGATGTTGCGCGTGGAATCGTCTTCGCCGAAATCGCGCGCATTGGGATCGAAATCCGGTAGCGACACCAGCGCGAGGATTTCCCCGGTACGCACGTTCATCACCAGCCCGCCGACGGCGTGCGCCTTGAATTCCTCCATGGTGGCCGCGGCCTCATGGGCCAGGATGAACTGCACGCGCATGTCGAGCGAGGTTTGCACTGGGTCGCCGGACCGCACGCCGCGCAGCGCGGGATTGAGGCCGAGTTCCAGGCCCGAAACGCCATTGCCGTCGGGATCGGTCACGCCGACGACCTGCGCCGCCATGCGCCCGTCGGGGTAATAGCGTTTGCTGTCGGGCTCGTATTCCAGGCCGGGCAGGCCCAGACGCTTTACCTTGGCGCGTACCTCCGGCGGAAGCTGGCGGTCGACCAGCACATAGGCGTGCTTGCCGGCGAAGGTCTGCACCAGACGCTTTTCGTCGGCACCGGTGGCAACCGCCAACTCGTGCGCGGCAAGGCGCGGGTCCGCGAACAGGTGCGGACGCGCGTAGAGATCGTCGGTCGGCAGATCGCGCGCCACCAGTTCGCCGTTGCGGTCGACGAGATCGCCGCGCATGGCTTCGCCGGCGTCGCTGTGCTTGCCTACCGTCGCGCTGGGGATGAACAAAGTCACATCGATCAAGCGCACGCCCACCAGCGCAAACGCGAACATGCAGATCGCCGCCCCGATGACGATGCGTCGCTGGAAGACGGTGGGCGTTGCGTTCATGTAGGCCCTACATTCCGGTGCGCGCGTCGATCTTGACGAGCTGCGCCTGTGCGGGCGCCGGCATTTGCGCGTTCGCCTCGTGCATCCGCGCATCGCCGAGCGGCGCGGCGGCGTCGCCGCGGCGCGGCAGCAATTCGAGCGAGGAAAGCTGCAGCGTCGCCGTATCGCTCATGTTCAACGAAGATTCGGCGAGCTGCTGAATGCGCTCTGGATTCGCCACCCGGACCCACTCGGTCTGCAGCACGCTCATCTTGGTGCGCTCGTCGGCGATACGATGTTCGACCTGGCCGAGCTGGACGCGCGCGACGCGGGTCTGTTCGGAGACGTGGTAGAGCGCCAGAATCGTCAGGCCCATCGCCGCGACGCAGAAGAAGTTGAGGACTCGGATCAACATGACATTCTCCTAAGCCGCCAGGCGTTCCCCCGCCCGCAGCTTGGCGGAACGGGCACGGGGATTGTTTGCGATCTCGGCGTCGCCCGGCGCTTGCGGGCGCGATCCGAGAAGCCTGTAAAGAGGCGCGGCAGCGCGCGATGCCTGCGGGGCGTGGCGCGAGGCGCGCGGCGCCGCGGCGCTGTGCTCCGCGAGAAACCGCTTGACGATGCGGTCTTCGAGCGAATGGAACGAGACCACGGCAAGACGGCCTTGCGGCTTCAGCGCGCGCGTCGCCGCTTCGAGGGCGCGCGACAGTTCGCCCAACTCGTCGTTCACATGGATGCGCAAAGCCTGGAAGGTGCGCGTGGCGGGATGGATCGGCTGACGCGCCGCGGCGGGGCCGAGCGTGCGCGAGACAAGTTCAGCCAGTTCGGCGGTGCGCGTCAGCGGCCGCGCGGCAACGATGGCGCGCGCGATGCGCCGCGCCTGATGTTCTTCGCCGTAGCGCGCGATGATGTCGGCCAGGGTTTTTTCGTCTTCGCTGTTCACGACGTCGGCGGCGGTTTCGCCGCTCAAGCTCATGCGCATGTCGAGCGGACCGTCGGCGCGGAACGAGAAGCCACGCGCCGGCTCGTCGAATTGGAAAGAGGAAACGCCCAGATCGAGCACCACGCCGTTGGTGCCGCTCTCGCCGCTATCCGCCAGCAGGCGGTCCATCTGCGAAAATTCGCCATGCACCAGAGTCAGCCGGCCGGGATAGAGCGCCACGAGCTTTTCACCGCGCGCGATCGCCTCGGGATCGCGGTCGATGCCGAGCACGCGGCAATCGCAAGCCTCGAGAATGGCGCGCGCGTAACCGCCGCCGCCGAATGTGCCGTCGATATAATGCGCGCCGTCGCGCGGTTTCAGCGCTTCCAGCACTTCGGCGAGCATCACGGGAAGGTGGCCCATCATGCGCCTCCGCCCGCGTTGAGAGCCGCAAGCGCCTCTTTGAGACGCGCCGCGCGCATCGCTTCGAAGCGCTCCGGTTCCCAGATCTGGAACTTCGTGCCCATGCCGACGAATACCGCGCGATCTTTCAGACCGGCATGCGCGATCAGCTCATCGGGCAGACGAACGCGGCCGTTCTCGTCCAGCGGCAGAAGCTGCGTCATCGACAGAACGGCGAAAACCTTGGCGTTGAAATCCGGCGTGAAGAACGGGTCGGCTTCCGCCTGCTGGCGATGGAATGCCTGCAACACTTCCTCGCCGAAGCCTTCGAGGGTCGCCTCGGAGAACGACGGACAGACGTAGAGACCGGGCGTATTCTGGGCGGCGAGAATCTGGCGAAAAGGCGCGGGAACGCACACCCGCCCCTTGGTATCGAGCGTGCCCGTGACCGTCGAAATGAACGGCTGGACCTGCAATGACCTAACTCCCGCCCCATGCGTCCCGGGAGACTTGGGCCGTGCCGCGCCTTCATGCGGATTGCCGCGCCCTTATATTTCCTGGGACGCCGTGGGATAGCATGGGCTGGAGTAGGGAGTCAAACGAAAAGTCTAGGAATTTGAAGGGCTTGTGAGTCTACAGGTGGATGGTGCGAGTTTAGGGGTAGAGACTCCAAGAACAAACAATAAACATAGAAAGGATACGCTAAGCGCGGTAAATAAACCCTTAACAATGGTCTCGTTTTGTTCTTATTATGTTCGGAGGAACGATGAGCAAGGAGATTACCGCCCGGCCAATCGGCACGGTGTGCGGCGGGCGGACCCCGCCGACGGACGACGGGTGGGATGCGGTCGAGGCGCGGATCGAGCTCGATCCGGCGCAATTCGGGCCGGACGCGACGGCGGGCCTCGGCGAATTCTCGCATGTGGAAGTGGTGTTCCACTTCGACCGGGCCGCGCCGCAAAAGATCGAAACCGGCGCACGCCATCCGCGCGGGCGCGCTGGCTGGCCTTTGGTCGGCATCTTCGCCCAGCGCGGCAAGGACCGCCCCAACCGCATTGGCGTGACGGTATGCTCGCTGCTGGGCGTCGATGGTTTGACCCTGCGCGTGCGCGGCCTCGACGCCATCGACGGCACGCCCGTCCTCGACATCAAGCCGGTGATGCGTGGGTTCCTGCCGCGTGGTGAGGTGCGCGAGCCGGAATGGGCGGGGGAATTGATGAAGGGGTATTGGTGAGCAACCGGCCCGTGCTATAATCGCCCTATGTCCGTGGATGAACTCGAAAAAGCCGTGGCAGCACTGCCGCCCGACAAACTCGCCAAGTTTCGCACTTGGTTCGAGGAATTTGCCGCGGATGCATGGGATCGCCAGATCGAGGCAGATGCCAAAAGTGGCAAGCTCGACAAGCTGGTCGAAGAATCCGAAGAGGATTTTCGCGCCGGGCGCTATCGCGAACTGTAAAAGCTAAACACGATCGTCATATTCGTCGTGCGGCCCGATCCAATGCCAACGGAAATCACCTCCCACTTGGGTTGCGATTGCACGATAATGCAGACCGACGCGAACGCTCCAAAATCTTCCGACTTTCTTGAAATGTAGTGATGGGTGTTGCGGATTCTGCTTCAGCAGTGCGAAATTTTTATCCGCGAGTTGCCGCGCCGGTGCGGGCAGCTTTGCATAGGCTTGCCAGAATTTGGAGCTTGCGAAATGGGCCATCGCGACGATCCATCAATCTCGTGCTTGCGGAACAGATAACCGCAATTGGAGCACGATTGAATGGGTTGTGGGATTTCTCCCCAACTCTGGGTGGCCGGGTCGCGCTGACGCTGCCGGGCCATGACATGGTTTAATTGAACGTCAGATGGCCTGTAAGCCGGGTTCTGTCCACGCGGTTGCCCGCGATAGATGGCCATTCCTCTGGAACGGCAGTTGCCTGCCGCTTCTCGCGACCTACCCGGACGGCTATCCGGAAACGGATTACGTGCCGTCCCTATTTGGTCTTGCTCCCGGTGGGGCTTGCCGTGCCACCCTTGTTGCCAAGGACGCGGTGCGCTCTTACCGCACCATTTCAACCTTGCCGCGGCTTTAGGCCGGTAGGCGGTGTCATTTCTGTGGCGCTTTCCCTGGGGTTGCCCCCGGCGGATGTTATCCGTCACCGTGTTTCCGTGGAGCCCGGACTTTCCTCGACGCTTCTTGCGAAGCCCCGCGGCCATCCGGCCATCTGACGCAGGAAGAACATAGCGCATATACTCCTGCTTTCAACTGTTCCCAAGCGCCTAATAAGTGGGGAGGAAGTTCATGGGTCGGAAAGCTACTGTTATCCCATTATTTCTCGGGCTTACTGTATCCGCAGTAACCGCTTCGGCGCGAACCATCCCGAACATCGTCCCACTAAGCGTTCGCGTATATTCGGATGTTTGCCAGGACACAATGACGGATGATGTCCTGGGATTGCGCATAATTTTGATGCGCACATTCGACGCAGATGTTGTGTTATTTCAACAAGCCGAAGGCGGTTCTTTCGATCCGCCCATTCCTGCGGCTGCGCACATCAACAAAGCAACAGGCGCGATTTCGTTCAGCATGAAAAATGGGGATTACGATTTCACCTTCAATGGAACTGTTTCCCGAGCGAAACTCGTCGGCACGATTCACTGGCAAAAACCTGAACAGGGGGAAGACCAAGAGACTCTTCTGCGCGTGCGTGAAAAAGAAAGTGTACACAATTGCTACCATTGACCGCGCGAATTGAGCGGTCTTACACGAGTGCCATTTCCACTGCCGCAAGCGCGTGGAGTTCCGTCGTGTCGAACAGCGGAACGGCACTGTCTTCGACCTTCACCACATGGGGCAGCTCCGTGCAGCCGAGGATGACGCCTTGCGCGCCTTGGGCCACCTGCCGCGCGATCACCTCGCGAACGGCTTGGCGGGAGGCCGGTTCGGATTTGCCGCCGACCCAGACCTCGTGAATCGCGCGATGGACGATGTCGCGGTCGGCTTCGTCCGGCACGAAGACGTCGAGGCCATTGGCGCGCATGCGGTCCTTGAAGAAATCCTCCTGCATCGTGTAGGCGGTGCCGAGCAGAACGACGCGCTTAAGGCCGTCCGCCTTGATCCTCTTCGCCGTGCAATCGCAGACGTGCACCAGCGGAAGCGCCGTGACCTGTTCGACGCGCTCGGCCACGCGATGCGCGGTGTTGGCGCAGATCACGAGCATTTCTGCCCCGGCGCCTTTGAGTTTCAGACCGGCATCAGCGAGCAGCGCCGCCAGCGCATCCCAATTGGAGGTTCGCGCGTATTTCTCCGGTTCCGCGAAATCGAACGAGATCATGGCGATCTTGGCCGAATGCAGGCCGCCAAGGCGTTGCTGCACCGCGCGATTGATCAAGCGGTAATAAATCTCTGTGGATTCCCACGTCATGCCGCCGATCAAGCCGATGGTTTTCATTCCGCTCTCCCTGTTCGGAAAACCCTACAGGGCGAGCAGCCCGGCGAGAACCGCGCTGCATTCGTCATCTGCCACGCCGTCGATGCATGACGGGCGGAAATGGCGCTGGAATGCGGCGACGACGGCCTCGAGCGGAACGTCCACCTGCGGAGGCACGCCATAGCCGAAGCGGGCGAGGTTTTTGGCAAAATCTGTGTTCTTGCCCCCCACCCGATCTGGCTTTACCGGACCGTCGGTACGCTGACGCTGCCGACCCCCACAAGGAGGAGGTGGGTTTTTTATCTTCGGCCACACCCCGATGCCGTTTTCGGCGAGACGCCGCCAGGGGAACAGCTCGCCGGGATCGGTCTTGCGCGCCGGCGCCACGTCGGAATGGGCGAGCACGCGCGCGGGCGGAATGGCATGGCGCGAAAGAATGCCGTGCGCCAGGTCGATCAGGGAAACGATCTGGTCGTCCGTGAACGGAACATAGCCGAACTCGTGGCCCGGATTGACCAGCTCGATGCCGATGGAGCAGGCGTTGACGGCATTCCTGCCCGCCCAATGCGAAACGCCGGCGTGCCAGGCGCGGCGCTCCTCCTGCACATGGGCGTAGACGCAGCCCTTGGTGTCGATGGTGTAATGGGCCGAAACTTTCGCGGACGGATCGCAAAGCCGCCCCAGCGCCTCGTCCGCCGTCTTCATGCCCGTGTAGTGCAGCACCAGCATGTCGATGGCAACGCCGATGGGGCGCGCATCGTGATTGGGCGAAAGGCATTGGACGGAGCGGAACGGCATCATACGAATATCTTATAGGCGACGGTTTCGCCGTCTGCGCGCTTGAGCGAGAATTCGGAACCCTTCTCGTATTCCTCGGCCAGCGCCTCGAACAGGCGCAAGGCGTTGCGGATGACTTCGGCATAGGATGCCGCTTCGGTGCGGTCCTTCAGTTTTTGCAGGCGTTCCATCGCCTGAGGCGGCATTTCGAGCTGCACCCGCGTGGTGCTGCGCCCACCATTCTCGCCGCCGTTCTCGCCGGCGGCCTCCATGGCCGCGGCGGCGGCGCGCATGGCTTCCACCGTCATGCCGCGAAACCGTCTGTGATGTCCGTGCATGGTCGCGTTCCTCATTCCGAGTGGTGACGGCCGACCAACGCGGCCAAACCGATCAGCGCCAGCCCCACGACGGCAAGCGTGCCGACCGTACGATGGTGTGCATGTTCCCGAAATTCGCCATGCGGGAATTCACGGTGAAACTGTTCGTGCATCGCGCGCTTGCGCTCTTTCCATTCGCTGCGCATCTGGTTGCGCCAAGCGCGCAGGGCCTCGCGGCGCTCGCCGTGCTGTCCGCCGAAACGATGACCGCGGCCGAAGTGGCGCGGCTCGGCGTCTTCGCCGGGCGCAGCACCCGCCTCTTCGTGCATTTTCTCTTCATCGACGGGAAATTCCTCGCCGACACCTATGTCTAGTTTACTCATAAATATCCTCCTAGGCGGCCGCTTTGGCGACCTGATGATGGATATATCATCATAATATCATCAAATGTCAAGCCGTCTTCTGAGGCCACCTATTTCCGGGCACAAAGACCGCGCGCGCGGTCGCCAGCGTCGATGGCAGGCGTTTCTTCTTTTCCGGGAGGTGCAAAGCTCAGTTGGCGCGCTCGGCCAGGATGTTCTCGTACGCTCCGTTGATGGCGGCGAGCTTGTCGTTGGCGAGCTTGACGAACTCCTCGGGCACGCCGCGCGCGAGCAGACTGTCGGGATGGTTCTCGCGCACCAGCAAACGGTAGGTGCGCTTGATTTCCTCGTCGCTGGCGCCGTAGTCCACACCCAGAACGACATAGGGATCGGTGGCATCCGGCGGAAAATGCGAGGCGCGGATGCGGCGATATTCGCCCGGCGCAAAACCGAAGATGTCGGCGACGCGCTCCAGGAAAGCGTCCTCGCCCGGATGCAGCACGCCGTCCGCCTTGGCGATCTCGAACAAGCCGTCGAGAATATCTTCCAGCACCGCCGGCTTGCCGGCGTAAAGTCGCGCGATCTGGCCCGCATAAGCCTCGAAGCCGGCGGTGTCCTGCCGCGCCAAGTCGAAGAAGCGGCGGACGCTGGCGCGCTCCTCGGGCGGCACGCGGAAAATGCGGTCGAAAGCCTCGATCTCCTCGTCGGTGACCACGCCGTCCGCCTTGGCCATCTTGGCGGAGAGCGCGATCATCGCGATGGTGAAGGCAATGCCGGGATCGCCGTCGCCGGCCGCCGAGTCGCGGTCGATCAGGAAATGGCCCGCCAGCACGCCGACGGCCGCACCGATGGGTCCGGCGACCAACATGCCGGCTGCCGCACCGCCGATTTTTCCCCAGATGGACATGGCGGGAAGCTAAACTGCAAACTTGGCGGAAATACAACTTACGGAGACGAAAGATGACAACGATTTTGGTGACGGGCGCCAACCGCGGCATCGGCCTGGAATTCGTCCGCCAATATGCCGCCGACGGCATGCGCGTGATTGCCTGCTGCCGCACGCCGGCGGAGGCCAAGGAACTGGGCGCGCTGGACGTGCGCGTGATGGAGCTCGATGTCGGCGATGCCCAATCCGCGGCCAAGCTGGCGCAGGCGCTGGGCGGCGAAGCCATCGACATCCTGATCAACAACGCCGGCGTCTTCGGCCCCGAAAAGCAGGGCGCTTCCGACCGCGATTATGAAGGATTTTCCGACACTTTCCGCATCAATAGCATCGGTCCGCTGATCGTCAGCCAGGCACTGAAGGACAATCTGCTCGCCGGGCATGACAAAAAACTCGTCGTCCTGACCAGCAGAATGGGCTCGATCGCCGAACACGGCGGAGACTCGCTCGCCTATCGTGCCTCGAAGGCGGCCGTGAACAGCATCATGCGCGGGCTGGCGCACGACTGGGCCGGCGACGGCATCCTGGTCGCCATCCTTCATCCGGGCTGGGTCAAGACCGACATGGGCGGAGCGGGCGCGACGATCACGCCGCAGCAAAGCGTGTTCGGGCTGCGCACGCGCATCGCCGAGCTGAGCGCGCGGACCTCGGGGCGCTATCTCGACTATCAGGGAAAGGAAATTGCGTGGTGAATAGGTGTCAGCGGCGCAACAAACTTGCGCCGCAAACCTGCGAATCCAGGAATCCAGTTATATCATAACCAATTGCAAAATAATGATAAAACTCTCCAGCGACTGTCGCAGGCTTGACGCCACGTGAACCTCGCCCAAGACTTCCCGCCGTCCTTGGATCAAGGAGGAGCCCTTGGCGCGACAGTTACAGTTCATGACCGTCGCTTTGGTGTTCTTGTTTCTGGGGGCGGTGGTCTTCGGCATCTTCTGAGCGCCGGAGCCGAGAGGTATCCGACCAAGCCGGGAGTCCCGCTTCCGGCCTTTTTCATTTCCGCATCGCCTTCAGGCGGTCGGCCACAAAGAACGGCGCGTAACAGATCAGCGTCGACAGCAATCCCAGAACCACGACCACCGGAAGGTAATAAGGCCAAGCCGGCATCAGATCGTACAGGCTCGCATGCGGGGGCTTGGCCCGCAGGAAGCCGTAATTCACGCCGAGCGCCCAATCGACGACGCCCGCCAGCAGCGCATAGAGCAATGTCCAGCCGATGACGCGCGGGATCGAAGCGGGCGTGGGACGCATCTTCATCCCAAAGGTCAGGAACAACACCGAGGCGATGATGCCGCCGTGGAAGACCGAGAACTCGATGAAGCGGGGCTCGGGAAAATCGAAAGGAATGCCCGGCGTCAAAAGGCCCTGCACCGTTCCCGCCAAGGCCCAAAAATAGGCGAGTTCGTAGCTCTTCCGGTTGGGATAAAGCAGCGTGACCACCGTGGCGATGCAAGCCCAACTGCACAAATCCATCGGCAAGGCATTGCCGAGATCCAGCCAGCCGTAGCTGCTGGCGATCATGTACCAAAAGGCCCAGGCGCCGAGGATGGCGGCGGCAAAGATCCAGCAGATCAAGCGCGTCAGCGCGCGGCTTGCCGTCGCGCGAACCAGGATCGACAGCACAACCGGCACGGCCACGGTGAGCGCCAGTACGATCTCGTGCGATCGCCCGAAAAGGACGAAAGACTGATATTGCGGCATAGTCACCCCCCCGCGAAGGCGGCCATCCTATCGCAAAAAGCAAACAGGGCGTGAGACCAGCCTCTATCACTTTTGGCGCGGTTTCGCGTAGGCTAGCGCAGCATCCCGGCATCCCGCCGGCGTGCACGGTCTACGGGACAGAAGGATGGCGGACAAAAAGGCGGTTGTGATCTTCGGCGCGACGGGCGATCTGGCGCAGAAAATGCTCTATCCCTCGCTCTATTTCCTGGATTCCGAAGGACATTTGCCGGACGACCTCGTCGTCGGCGGATTTTCGCACACCGAACTCAGCGAAGCCGACTTCGCCGCCCACACGCGCAGCGCAGTCGTGGAACAGGCGGCCAAGGCATTCTCCGAGGACGCCTGGACGCGGTTCGCCGCCCGTTTGCGCTACTGCAAGGGCAATCTGAATACCGCGAAGGACTATGAGCCCCTGGCCAAGATGCTGGGCGCGGACGAATGTCTCTTCTACCTTTCCACTTCGCCCGATTTTTTCGGGGTCATCGCCCACAATCTGAAGGAAGTGGGACTCGCCCACGAGAAAGCGCGCATTGCCGTCGAAAAGCCGATCGGCCACGACCTGGCTTCCTGCCGCAAGATCGAGTGCGCGCTCGCCGAGGCCTTCAGCGAAGACCGCATCTTTCGGGTCGATCATTATCTCGGCAAGGAGCCGGTGCAGAACCTGATCGCCCTGCGCTTCGCCAACGCCTTGTTCGAGCCCTTGTGGAACAAGAATGCCATCGAGCATGTGCAGATCACGGTCGCCGAAACGCTCGGCGTGGAACGGCGCTGGTCCTATTACGATTCCTACGGCGCGCTGCGCGACATCGTGCAGAACCATCTATTGCAGCTGGTCTGCCTGGTGGCGATGGAGCCACCGGCGAGCCTCGATCCCGACTCGGTGCGCGACGAAAAGGTGAAGGTGCTGCGGTCGTTGCGGCGCATCGGCAGCGGCGAGGTGGAACGTCAGACGGTGCGCGGCCAGTACCGCAAGGGATTTTCCGGCGAAACCACGGTGCCCGGCTATTGCGAGGAAAACGGCGGCGCCGCCAGCAACACCGAGACCTTCGTGGCCCTCGCCGCCCATATCGACAATTGGCGCTGGGCGGGCGTGCCGTTCTATCTGCGCACGGGCAAGCGCATGCCGGTGCGCAACACCCAGATCGTCGTGCAGTTCCGCCAAGTGCCCCATTCCATCTTCCCGCACCACGACCTGATCGCCAACCGGCTGACCATCCGCCTGCAGCCGGAAGAGGAAATCTCGCTGCAGCTGATGAACAAAACGCCCAGCCTGGATCGTGGCGGCATGCGGCTGAAGACCTTGCCGCTGGATTTAAGCCTGAGCGACGCCTTCAAGCGCCAGCGCCGCCGCATCGCTTACGAGCGGCTGTTCCTGGAAGCGCTGGAAGGCAACAGCATCCTGTTCGTGCGCCGCGACGAGGTGGAAGAGGCCTGGAAATGGATCGACGCCATTATCGAAGGCTGGAAAGACCGCGACATGAAACCCGCGCCCTACACCGCAGGCACCTGGGGACCGTCCGGCGCCTTCGCGCTCATCGAGCGCAACGGGCAGAGTTGGTACGAGTAAGAGCCTGATTGAATCTTTCCCTCTCACCCTTCGACAAGCTCAGGGTGAAGGAAACAGCTCGGCCCTCATGCTGAGCTTGTCGAAGCATGAGCTTGTCGAAGCGTGAGGACGGCACGATCTCAACTGTGTAGATCGCGCCAGCGCCTATTTGCGCGCCACCGTGACCGGCTTGTCGGCGTAGAACTGCGGATAAAGCCGCTTCAGCGTTTCGATCTTCGGCAGATCGTTGAACACGATATAAGGATCGCTGGGGTGGAGGATCAGGTAATCCTGATGATAGCCCTCCGCCCGATAAAATCCCTTCAATGCGCCGAGCTGGGTGACGATGGGCGCCCGGAAAGCATGCGCCCTCTCCAATTGCGCGATGTAGGCCTTGGCGATTCGCTGCTGGCCGGGATCGGCGGCGAAGATCTCGGAGCGGTACTGGGTGCCCTCGTCGGGGCCTTGATAGTTCAGCGTGGTCGGATCCATCACCGAAAAATAGATGCGTAGGATCTGGCCATAGGAAACGATCCGCGGATCGAAGACGATCTGGACGGATTCCGCATTTCCCGTTTCGCCCGTGCCGACCATCTCGTAATGCGCCGCGGACGCATCGCCGCCCGAATAGCCGGCCAACACTTGCTTGACGCCCTTCACATGCTGGAAGACGCCTTGCATGCCCCAGAAGCAACCGCCCGCCAGGACCGCGGTCTCGGTCGCGCCGGTTCGCGCGTCGTCGATCGCGGGCGCGGGCAAGGCGCCGGCGGTTTCATCGGCAAACGCCGCGCCGACGCTCGCAACGAACCACGCGGCGGCGAAAAAAACTGCAAGTTTGGTCATGGGTTTTACCTTAAGCCGGTGCGCGCGGCACGAAGTTGAGCGACGCCGAGTTCATGCAATAGCGCAGGCCGGTGGGCTTCGGTCCGTCGTCGAAGACATGCCCCAGATGCGCATCGCAGCGCGCGCAGGAAACCGCGATGCGGTCCATGAACAGGCTGCTGTCGCTCTTCTCCGCGATATTGGTCTTGGCGATCGGCTGCCAAAAGCTGGGCCAGCCGGTGCCGGACTCGAATTTCGTTTTCGAATCGAACAGCGCGGTGCCGCAACAGACGCAGCGGTAAAGCCCGTCGGCGTGATTGTTCCAAGTGGCGCCGGTGAAGGCCTGCTCTGTGCCGGCGCGGCGCGCGACCTCGTATTGTTCAGGCGTCAGCAACTTCTGCCATTCGGCGTCGGATTTGACGATCTTTTCCATGCGTACTGCTCCCAGGTTCTTTCCCGATGCGGAAAAAATTGTGATCACGATTGCTTGAGGCGCGCCCGCGCGCGCCGGCAAAGTCCACAACAAAATCGGGGCGATTGAAGAAAGCGCCAGGAAATCGCGGCGTGTGGGGATTGTTGACGTCACGGGAACCTCTGCAATCGAGCTTCTCAAGAGCGATATGTGGTGTTCGCTCCAGGATGCAAGACGGCTCAGTTCATAATCGTGGTCACGTTGGAAGAGTTGACGGGGCCGTTCACCACCCGAAATTCGGTGCGTCCGATCAGCCGCCCGTCGATCGTATCGACGTCGACGCGCCACAGTCCCGCCTTGGGACTGGTTTTCTTGGTGTAGCCGCGAAAGCCGTTGCCGCGCCCGCCGGTGATGGCATAGGGCACCGACTGCACCGTGACCCATCGCCCCTTCACGTCGTCGTAATGCTGCCAGCGATTGACGACCGTCGTCGACAGCTTGATCGGCGCGAACACGGCGCTGAAAACAAAGACCGGGTCGCCGTCTTCCACATGCATCACCGGCGGAACGCCGAGATAGGTGGTCCAGGATTGGCTCTCGGTCATCGCGTAATAGACCGGGCCCATCCGCTTGATCGAATGAAAGACGCCGGCCTGCTGCATCGCCAGCGGCAGCGGCGGCAGCACGTTGAGGAAATAAAGCGCATTGACCGCGGCGAACACCGAGGCGGCGCCGAGCAGCATCTGCCAGCGCACTTCGCCCAGCCGCGCCGCGCTCAAATGGTTCAGCAGCCGCAGGAACAGCAGGAAGACGAGCACCGCCGCCACTCCGCTGAGCAGGAAAGTCAACGTGCCGATGGTGTGCGTGAACACCGGCACCATGAAGATCGCGTAGGACAACAGCGCGAAGAACAACAGCACGGAGGTGAAGATCAACCGCGAATGATAGGCGCGGAAGACCTCGTTGCCGATGAAGATGCCCGCCAGGATCAGGAAAAACGGCCAGGACGAGGCCAACACGCCGCTTCTGGCATAGAACACCAGAAACGCGCTCCACAAAGTGCCGAACGCGAACTGCGTCACCGCCGGCAGAAAGCCGCGCAACTTGGCGGCGAAGCCCTCCCATTCGACATGCGCCTGCAGATAATGCAGCAGCACGATCGAGCCGGCGGCCACCAGCAGATAGACGAGCAGCAGCGTCTGCGTAATCGGATGATCCACCCGCCCGTAGGAGACGTCGTCGAAAGCGAAGCCGCCGGCCATCGCCGCCGCCGAAAGATGGCGTTCGTAAGGCTTCAGTGCTTGGAACCAGGCAATCATCGTTTCGCCAGCCGGATACGCATGGGATAAGACAGGCCTTTGCAAACCTTTCAAGATGACGGTGCGTCGCGCAACCTTTATCGAAGATGGTTAAGCGCCGGCGGACCCGCCTATTCGCTCAGCTTGGCTTGCTTGCGCAGCCAGGCGGCGCCGGTCATGAAGATATTCAAATCGGTCGCATATTCGATCAGCGTGACGCCGCGTTCCGCCCAAAAGGCAATGCCCTCGGGCGTGTCGGTGAAAATGCCGACGCCGACGTTCTTGGCCGCGCATTTCGCGACGATGGATTCGATCTGGCCGACCACTTCGGGATCCCAAATCCGGCCGGGCTTGCCCAGCGACTGGGAGAGATCGTAAGGCCCGATGAAGAACGTGCTGCCCTTCGGCGCGGCATCGAGGATTTCCGGCAGATTGGCGACGCCGCGCTGACCTTCCACCTGCAGGATCAGCTGCGTCTTTTCGTTGGCTTCGGCCAGATATTTTTCGCGCGGCTTGGCGGAGTAATCTGCGGAGCGGACGAAGCGGCACAGCCCGCGCATGCCTTGCGGAGCGAAATAGGAATTCCGGATGCACGCGGCGACGTCCTCGGCCGTTTCCACGAACGGCACCTGGATGTGGCGGATGCCCAGATCGAGGCACCATTTGAAATAAGGCTCTTCGCGAACCGGGATGCGCACGATCAGCTGTAGGTTGCGCCGCTCGGCGGCCAACACCAGAGGATAGAGGTCGTTCTGGGCGAGGGCGACATGCTCCATGTCCACCACCGCCAGATCGAAGCCGGCGAGCGCGATCGCCTCGATCATTTCGGGGCGCGCGACCTTCACGAACGGCCCCAAGCGCATCGCTTTGTTCGCGGCCATCAATTCCTCTCCAACAGGGGGACGAGCGTCATGGGGGCTTCTTCCGGAGCAGAGACAGAGATTTCCGGTGGCGAAGAATAGGGGGCGCGTCCCAAAAGATCAAAACGGCCCGCTCCCGCGGCCGCGCATATGGCGGCGATCATCGCGGCGTCGGCAAAGCCTCAGCTCTCCACGAACAGAAGAAGAGCGCTGGCGCGCGGCAGCCCGACGGCGAGCGAAGCATGCCGGACATGGACCGTTTCGGTTCTTTGCGGATGCCATGCCGCGCTGCCGTGCGCGACCTCGGCTCCGGCAAGCTCGATCCCCTTCGTCGCATCCAACGCGGGCCCGGTCAGCCGCCATGCCTTCGCCCGGCGCGCTTTGAGTCCGGCAAGATCGATCCGCACATCGAGGTCGCGCGATGCGTCCTTGTTGAACAGCGCGATCCGCCAACCGTCGCCGGCTTTGGCGGTATACGCCGTCGCATTCGCTCCCAAGGCGTCGAACGCGTTGGCGACGAGCGTCGTGCCGGCGAATTGTTCGACCAGCATCATGCCATAGAACAGCGGACGGGCCGAAAAGCCCTCTGCGCGGTTGCCGGCGAAGGGCGAGTAGAACGTGCCCAGCCGCGCCACTTCCATGTCGGCCGCGCTCTTCGCACCCGGCAGCTTGTCGCCGAGCCCGGCGGCGATCTGCTTGCCGAGCCCGCCGTGGAAGTTGATGCCCTTGCAGCCGCGCGCCGCCATGTCGAGCATATAATTCCCGCCCCACAAGGCCGAGGCGAGCGCGTTGCTCATGCCGGGCTTGCCGCCGCGGTAGCAGCTGTTGCCCTCGGTCATGCGGAAGGGAAACCCCAGTTCGCGCGTCGCCGGCGCGATCGCGTTCATGCTCTCGGCGATGCGCGGATCGGGCTTGAGCAAATTGTCGATGGTGGCATTGGGCGAATCGGGCGGGCCTTCGGCATAGTAATGCGCGCTGAGACTGGCCAACGGCGCGCCGATGCGTTTCGGGGCCTCGTGTGCGAAACGAACCACCCAGTCCGCCGATCCATCGGGACCGCCGAACCTGGCGCCCGGCACGCGCGCCGACACCGCATCGGCGATCGCGGTCCATTCGTTCAGATAGTCCGGAAAATCCCATCCTGCGGGACGCAGCAGATTGTTGGTGGTTTTGTAGAGATCGGGCTCATTGCCGATCTGGAAGTAGAGCAGCTTCTCGCCAAGCGCCTTGGCGACATACGCAGCTTCTTCGGCGTCGCGCTCGGGCGAGCCGGTTCCGAGGTTCAGCCCATAGATGCAGTTCCAGCCGCAGGCGTCGAGGAAAGCGCGCAGATTGTCTATCGCCTCGGGCGTGATGGGCGTGAAGCGCTGCGGCATGAAGTTGTCGGCGCGGCCCTGGCCCGGTGCTTTGATCTGCGGCGGCTGCGCCTCCGGGCCGACCTTCCACCAGCAGAATTCGCTCGAATTGCCGCCGATCCGCAGCACGGCGTTCCGGCTCAGCCGTCGATGAAGGGCAACAAGGCTGGTATTGCCGGAATCGTAAAAGGCGGGGTCGGAGAGCTGGGCGGTCTCGATGCTGAAGCCGTTATAGTCCGGCGGAATTTCGTTCAGCGTCTCGCCCGGGTTCAGCGTCAAGCGCGCCTTGGCGGCCGGTCCGCCGAACGCGGCCGATCCCATGACGGCAAAACCGGCGGCAAGAAACGCGCGCCTGTCAAGTTCGACCATCGATCCTCACCCATCCCCGACTATCGGCGTCGGCCGACGTCCCGGCCCGAGATCGAGCGCAGGATTTCTTGGGCGCCAGTAATTCTCCCGCGTGCCGGAAAAGTAAAGCGGCACCGCTTGAGCGCCGCATGGCCCGTTACGATTGGAGCGCTCGGTCGGCGAGCAATTCCTTCACCAGCGCGCTCGGGCGACAGAGCCGCACGGCCTGCTGCGTAACCACGATCGGCCGATTGATGTGGATCGGGTTCTCGATCATCGCGTCGAGAAGCTCGGCTTCGCCGACGTCCCGCTCGTCAAGACGAAGTTCGCGGAATAAGGGCTCTTTCTTTCTGACGACATCCCGAACGGCCAGATTCATGCGTGCGATCAGGTTCTTCAGCTCCTCGCGCGTCGGAGGCGTTTTCAAATATTCGATGATGCGCGGTTCGTGGCCGGCGGCGCGGATGGCGGCGAGAGCGTTGCGCGACGTTCCGCAGTCCGGATTGTGATAGATGGTGACTTGCATGGTTTGCTCCTCGCGGTATTTCCCGTGGCTGCGCAAGGCACGCATCGCGGCTCGCGTTTGCTTCAATCGAGAGTTTGGCGATGCAGGAATGGAGGCCCATTCGCGAGAATGGGCGGCGGCGATGAACCCTGCGAAAGATACGCCTCGCCGTTCCACCGCCGCGCTCACCCCAGCGTCTCATTTGCCCAAATCACGCTTACGCGGCGCTGGTTGCGCCAGGAACGTGAGGGCCCGCGCCGGTATGTCGTTCGAAGCGCCCGTCATGCGCAGCGGCGCGCACGAGCCCGTAAAGGCTTCCGGGCGGATCCCGCAACCGAGCGGACTTAGTTCCGCAGCCAACCGCCGTTGCTGTCGCGATCGTGATTCCAGTCGTGGTAATTGCTGCCGTGATGGTTGCGATAGTTCCGGTAATCGCGATCGTTGCTCCAACGATGCCAACGATGGTCATTGTCCCAATAACCGTCGCGATAACCGAAAGCGACGTCGCCGAATCCGATCGAGATGACGGCGCCGCCCCTGTTGGGGCCTGAGCCGAGAAAAATGCCCGCGGCGCTTGCCGTACCGACGGTCACGAGTGCTGTGCCGGCAAGCGCCAGCGCAATCACGGTGCCTTTCAAGAACATACGCATATGTAATTCCTTCCATGCTGCCGCGGACCACGCAGGCGCGCGGCAGGGCAACGGTTCGGTGTGGTTATATGGTCCTAAAGAAGAGGACATGTGGGCGGCTTATATTTGCCGCCCCTTTATAGATAAGATCGAATTGACAGATTACAATCCAGAATTCTGTAATATTACCGAAATCTCTATGGCTGCCGTTCAAATAATTGCGGCAATGAATATTACGCAGCCTTTCCATGTCATTGAAGAATACGATTCGCGCTGGCGCGGCCCGTCTTGGAGATATCCTCGCCGGATCACGCCGCGCTGTCGCAAGCGCCCAGGAGCAGAACGACGCCCGAGAGCACGAGCAGGATAAAGGCGAATATCGTCGTTCTCTTGCACATGGCAATTACCCCAGGCCCGGCGGGTTCGCGATGTCATGTTCGCGCGATGGTCCGGGCTAAATCCGTCCCATGAGCACCAAGATGAGGACGATGACGAGGACGACGCCAAGTCCGCCGCTCGGGTAGTAGCCCCAGTCCGCGCTGTGCCGCCATCTCGGCAACGCGCCGATCAAAAACAGCACCAGAACGACAAGCAGAATAGTGCCGAGCATAGCTTGCACTCCTTAAGAAGGGCCGGCGCGCTTGGTCGCTTGGCTCAATGTGCGCACGAACGCGAAGGCAGGGTCCTCCCCGCCTCCGCTTCAGCCGAGCCCCGGATTACTTCGTGGGCGGCACCACAACAACAGTGGCACCGTTACCCGAACCGGTATTGCCTTTGGAGCCTTTGGCACCCGTCGCCCCGGTGTCTCCGGTAGCGCCCGTCGTCCCAACGGCTCCAGTGTCGCCCGTCGCGCCCGTCGCGCCGGTGTTTCCCGTATTGCCCGTCGCGCCCGTCGCGCCGGTATATCCCGTATTGCCGGTGTTTCCCTGCGGTCCCGCCGGGCCGGTGCATGCGCCGAGGCCGAGCGTCGCAATCAGCAGAACGAATGGCATTGAGTATTTCATAATGGTATCCTCGTGGGTAATACGCGGCTCAGAATGCCGGATCGGTTGCAGAATAGCCCACAACGACGCGGCGGCGTCAGCCTCGGAAACTACTCAGAGACTGTTTGAATAATCCGCGTGAGCCGCGCGGGAAAAATCGGAATGAGCAATCGCGCCACGTTATCGCGATATGGATGGTTAGCGGATTGTAGCCATACCGTCGCGAAATCGCGCCCAATGTCCGCGCGATTTCTCTCGGAAATTACTTATTGGCCGTACGCCGCGCGGCCAATGCCGAAGATTCAGGTCGAATGAGCGGCTCGTCGGCATCGCTCCGGGCGGCGGCAAGCGCCAACCGGGCCAACGCCGGAAGGGATTTCGAGCCGGTCTTCTTCATGATCGACGCGCGATGGTTCTCGACCGTGCGCTGGCTGATGCCAAGATCCGCGGCGATGTTCTTGCTGGGGTGGCCGGCGAGGACCAATTCCATGATCTGACGCTGGCGCGGAGACAGACGCGCCATGTGATCCGCCGCAGCCTCTCGCCAGGCGGACAGCTTGGTCGCATCCCTCGACTGTTCGAGCGCGCGATCGACGCTGGCGAGCAGTTCCTTGCGGCCGATCGGCTTCTCAAGGAAATCCGAAGCGCCCGCCTTCATGGCCTGAACCGCCATCGGCACGTCGCTGTTGCCGGTGATCATGATGGCCGGCAGCTGCTGGCCCTCGTCATGGAGCCGCTGCAGCAATTCGAGCCCGTTCATTCCGGGAAGGTAGGCGTCGATCAAGAGGCACGCTTCGCGGCCCGGACGATAGGCCTCGAGGAACGCTTCGCACGTCGCATAATCCTCGACGGCGCGGCCCTCCGCCTCGAACACGTGGCGAATTCCCTCGCGGATGTGGCTGTCGTCGTCGACGACGAAGATGACGGGCGGCCCCGAACGGACGATCGCTTCGGCGGGCTGCCGAGCGCGCGCGGGCGCCGCCGGCGGCGATGCCGCGAGCAGACGTTGGATGACTTGCCTCAGCTCCTCCAACTTCACCGGCTTGTTGAGTTGGATACAATCCTCATGGGCAATTTCGCGCAAGGTATCGGTCGAGATGTCGCCGGTCAGAATGATGACCGGGACTGGGCGATGAAGTTTTTCCCGCACCTTCGCGGTGAGCTGGAGCCCGTTCAAACCCTTCGGCAGATTGTAGTCCGCGAGGATGAGGTCGGGTTGGACCGCCCCTTGCTCGACCAATTCCAGCGCCGCGACGCCGTCAGGCGCCGTTGCCGCGCGATGGCCCTTCTCCGTGAGTAGAAGTCCGAGAAGTTCGCGCACTTGGGGATCGTCCTCGACGACCAAGATCTCGCCCGTGCGGTGAAGGTCTTCAGCCGTCCCGGCATCCGCGCCGCGCCGATCTTGCTGAAGCCGAATTGCCGGCTTGCTCGACGGCAGCAGGACCTCGACGGCGAAGGCCGAGCCCTTTCCCGGGGCGGAGCGGACGCGGATGCGATGACCCAGCAAATTCCCCAAGCGTTGCACGATGGAGAGACCGAGACCGAAGCCGCGGCCCTGTTCGCGCACGGCATTGTCGAGCTGATGGTATTCCTCGAAGATCGCTTGAAGTTCCTCGCCGGGGATGCCGACTCCGGTGTCCAAGATTTCGATGCTCAGCGCTCCTTCGCGCCGGCGGCAGCCGAGCAGCACCTTGCCGCGCTTGGTGTATTTCAATGCGTTCGAAAGCAAGTTGCGGATCATCTGCTCGAGCAGACGCGGATCGCTGTGTATCGAAAGGCCGCACGGGACCACGCGCAAGGCGATCCCTTGCGCTTGGGCGTGATAGACGAATTCGTTCTTCAGCCGGCTGAGCAGATCGTTGATCGGGAAATCGACCTTCTCGGCGCGGACGACGCCGGCCTCGATCTGGTTTATGTCGAGCAGCGCGTTCAGCATGCCCCTTATGGCGCCCAACGTCTCGTCGAGCCGTCCGACCAGTTTCTGCGCTTTCTCCCCTTCGACGGCCTTCGACAGCAGCCCTTGAAGCAAGGCGAGCGTTTGGAGCGGCTGGCGCAGATCGTGGCTGGCGGCGGCGAGAAAGCGCGATTTTGCGACGGTCGCCAGTTCCGCTTGCCGCTTGGCCACCTCCAGCGCGTCCGCCACGCGCCTGCGCTCGGTGATGTCGGCGAAAGTGATGACGACGCCCTCGATCCCGTTGTCCTGGGTGCGGTAGGGCATGATCCGGCGGATAAACCAGACGCCGCTCTGCGCTTCGATCTCCCGCTCGATCGGCGCAAGGGTCTGCAGCACCGTCCGGGCATCGGTTAAGAGAGCGCCATCGGCGGCCAGCGAGCTGAGGTCCGCGAGCGGCCGCCCGACGTCGCTGGGAATGACGTTGAAGAGCGACTTGGTGGCCGGCGTGAAGAAGCGGATATTGAGCTTGGTGTCGAGGAAAAGCGTCGCAACGTCGGTGCTGTACAGGATGTTTTGCAGATCGTTGGAGGTCGTACGCTGCAGATCGAGGGTTTCCTGGAGCTGATTGTTGAGGGCGGTAAGCTCCTCGTTGAGCGACTGCAATTCCTCCTTCGACGTCAACAGCTCCTCGTTCGTCGATTGGAATTCCTCGTTGACGGACAATGCTTCTTCGTTGATCGCCGCCTGCTCGTCGTTCGAAATCTCAAGATTGCGGATGGCGCCCTGCAGCTCCGCTCTCGTGGCTTCGAGTTCCTGCTCGAGTTCGGCGACCCGCGAAATATCTATGGGTTTAGGCGCGCTGCCCTGCTTACGCTCTTGCTTCGGCTCGTCGACGAAACATATGAACAGCAGCTCCTCGCCCTCGCTCAGAACCGGCTGTACGTCGATGCTGAACGAAACCTTGTTGTCGTTGTAGTTCGTCTGGCCGCCGGCAACGACAACGCGCGCGTTCTCTTGGCTGGCTTGTTGAATTGCCGACTGCAGCTTGATGCGCATGTCCTGGCGCGTCATGGCGAGCAAATCGTGCGTGGGGTGCCCCGGCGCCACGCGCAGATAGCGGTCTGTCGGTCCCAGAGAATAGAGACACTCGAACTTGCGGTTGATCAGGACCGCTGCCGGCGCATAGGTCTCCATCACCAGACGTCGACAAAGATCGGCGTGAGCGGCTTGGCGCGAGGGCGCTTGGCTTTGTCCCGGCCGCATGGGGACTCGCAGGCCCTCGCCTACGATCATCGAAAAACCGAGTTCTCCCGGCCGGCTGCGGCCGATGTGCCGATAGACCCGCTCCGGTTTGGAGACCATTTCGAAGCGGCCGTCGACATTGCCGGCCGTCTCCGAGCTGCCGAGAAGGAGGATGCCGCCTTCGCGTAGCGCGAAATGGAAAAGCGAGATGACCTTCGCTTGCGCCTCGGGGCGCAAATAGATCAGAAGATTCCGGCATGAAACCAGGTCGAGGCGCGAGAACGGCGGATCGGCCAGCACATCCTGCACCGTGAAGACCACGGCCGCGCGCAGCTCGGGCAATACCCTGTAACTGTGATCTTCCTTCGCAAAGAAGCGGGCGAGCCGTTCCGCCGACACGTCCGCCTCGATCGTTTCCGGATAGAGGCCGTCTCGGGCGCTGGCTACCGCGTCCGGATCGATATCGGAGGCGAAGACCTGCAGCCTGATATTGCGTTTCGCCGCCGCGATTTCCTCGCGGAAGAGCATGGCGAGGGAATAGGTTTCCTCGCCCGTGCTGCACCCGGCAATCCAGATGCGAAGCGGTTGGTCCGGACTGTGGTTGCGGACCAGGTCGGGAACGATCTTTTCCGCCAACAGGTCGAACACCTGCGTATCGCGGAAGAAGCTGGTGACATTGATGAGCAAGTCCTTGGCAAGAAGGTCGAGCTCGCCTGTGTCGCTCCGCAGAACGTCGAGATAGCGATTCATGTCGTCGGTTTCGATCGCCGCCATCGCCATGCGCCGCTCGATCCGGCGCTGCAGCGTGCCATGCTTGTAAAGCGAGAAATCGTGGGCGGTCCTCGTGCGCAAAATCTCAACGATCTCCGGCAGCCAATCCTGCGCTTTGTCCTGCGGTGCCGACCCGTTATGGGCGCGGGTAAGGGCCATCCGCCGGTCGTATTTGACGAGCGCCTCCGGGATCTTCGCGATCGGGAGGACGAGGTCCACTTCGCCCGTCATGATCGCGCTCTGAGGCATGCCGTCATAGCCGGCCTCGGTGGGTTCTTGCGCGATGACGAGCCCGCATTTTTCCTTCACGGCTTTCAGCCCAAGGCTGCCGTCGGCGCCCGTCCCCGAAAGGATCACGCAGATGGCGCGCGGACCGCAGTCCTCCGCCAGCGAATGCAGCAAGAAATCGAAAGGTAGACGCGCACCGTGGGGCGCCTGGGGTTCGGAGAGATGCAGGGCGCCGTTGCCGACCGAGAGATAGGTTCCGGGCGGAATGATATAGAGATGGTCGCGCTCGATCGGCATTCCATCGGTTGCCTGGCGCACGGTCATCGACGTGTGGCTCGTCAGCAGGTCCACCATCAAGCTTTCGTGGGTCGGATCGAGATGCTGAACCAGGATGAAAGCCATGCCGTTGCCGGGCGGCAGCGCGTCCATGAGCTTTCGGCAGGCTTCGAGCCCGCCCGCCGAGGCGCCTATTCCGACGACCGGAAAGTCCTCAGGACCGCGCGGACTGGGGCGTGCCGGTATCGTGTGCCGGTTCAATCGCGGTCGAACCGCCTTGGCCTTATGCGGGCGCCTTCCTGGCATTATGCGATTGTTCTCAAATGGTTGCTTCCAAATCGAAAGCGTGACTCGATGTTATCACAAGCCGTTCGCCGCAGCCACGGGCAAGAACATCGATCTTAGAGACTGTTTGAATAATCCGCGTGAGCCGCGTTTCGAGCAAAAATCGGCCGGATAGCAGGAGAAAGCCGAAGGTCGTACCGGGGAGTACGGCCGAGGCTTTCGACGAACTAGCCGGCGATTTTTGCCGAAACCCTTCGGGACGCGCCGATTTTGCCCGCCCGGTTTGTCGCCGCGCTTGCCCGATGTCCCGCATCGCGCCGCGCGCCGTCGCTGGCTGTCGCCAGCTCCACCTGCCGGATCGGCCAAAATCGGCGGCTTCGCGGAGGGTCCCGGTTCGCGAAGATTATCTCGAAACGGCCGCTCCGGCGCGGCGCGGGTTTGGTTGACGTCGGCCGCGCTTCTACTGCTTGTTTTGTCTAGATTGCGGACGCGAAAATCATCGCAGCAACCAATCGATGAATATAAATCAATACGTGGTTAAAACTCGGTAAGTAAACAAACTACAGGTGATAAAATACAGCCGAGTCCTATGAAACCCACCAACGAACAACGTTTGCTCTTCGTATTGATAAATGGAAATTAGTCAATTGCCTGAGTACTTTCCGAACCTGTGAAGCTTTATCTAAATACGTACAATCCACTCCGATCCGTGGAGTGGCCCATGCAAACTAACCAACAAGGATTGGGAGCCGAGAATACAGAAAAGGCCGATGCGAGCATCGACCGCTGTGCCGGTTCCAATGAAAACCTCGATGCAAGCCGTACAGAGAAGACCGGGACGTCCTTCTCTCTGCCCGAGCCCAGGCGATGGGTGCCTCATAGGAAGGCGGAAGTCGTAGCCGCGGTGCGCGGCGGATTTATCAGTCTCGACGAAGCCCGCAAGCGCTATGCGCTGTCGATTGAGGAATACCTCACCTGGCAGCGTGAAATCGACCTCTCCGGCTTGGCGGGATTGCAGATGAACAGAACGCAGCAGCGTCGGCGCGCCGGCCCCCGTTCTACAGACCGTTGAAGGAAAAGGCCGCGTTGTGCCGCGGTGTCGTATCCGGTGGGAGACAGGTAATGGTGGGACTTTATGTCTGAATTCGCACTACCGCTCTCGCCGCGGGATCGAGGATGGCTCGACCTTCGCGAACGGCTCGCCCGCGCGGCCCGCGACCTCCATTTTTCCGCGGTCTCGCACGATGCCGTGAACGGACCGACGCTTCTTGTCATCGCGGGAAATCTCGCGGGACTTGCCTTGAGCATTCCCATGCGCCCCACCCCTCCCAAAACGATGTCTGACGGCTCCGGCCGCCTGGTCGACGCATCAACTCTTTTTAACACCCAGATCCTGCAACGCGACATGCAAACGGACGGCACGGCTACCGACGTTGGCGAGGGTCGGTGAAGGCGACACCGGATCGCGACGCTGCCGGGCGACATTAGCTTGAGATCGAGGGAATCGTGCGTTCCAAGACAGTCGCTCCCGTCGCTGCCGTATGCGATGCCGGCCAGGTTCGCCTTGCCAAAGTCCGCGTCGACGAACTCATCGTAAAATCCGGAGCTTTGCAGCAGGCCATTCTCAACAGCGCCAATTTTTCGGTCATTGCCACCGACGAGCATGGCATCGTCCAACTCTTCAACGCCGGCGCGGAACTCATGCTGGGCTACGCGGCGGCCGATGTCGTCGACAAGATCACGCCGGCCGATATCTCGGATCCGCAAGAGTTGAGTGCACGCGCCAGCGCGCTGAGCAAGGATCAAGCAACCCCGATCGCACCGGGCTTCGAGGCGTTGGTCTTCAAGGCCGCGCGCGGAATCGAGGACATCTACGAACTGACCTACTTCCGCAAGGACGGAAGCCGGTTCCCCGCCATCGTTTCGGTCACCGCCTTGCGCACCGATCATGGCCCGATCATCGGATATCTGCTTATCGCCACCGACAACACGGCGCGCAAGTTGGCGGAGGAGGCGCTGCTCAACGCGGGAGCTCTGCAGCGCGCGATTTTCAATAGCGCCAATTTCTCGAGTATCGCCACTGACGCGAAGGGCGTCATCCAGATTTTCAACGTCGGCGCCGAGTGCATGCTAGGCTACTCGGCAGCGGAGGTGATGAACAAAATCACGCCGGCCGATATTTCCGATCCGAATGAAGTGGTTGCGCGTGCCGAAGCATTGAGCCTCGAGCTCGGAACCCCGATCACACCCGGCTTCGAAGCGCTGATCTTCAAGGCCGCGCGCGGGATCGAGGACATCTACGAGCTGACTTATATTCGCAAGGATGGCAGCCGGTTTCCGGCAGTAGTGTCCGTTACGGCGCTGCGCGACGCGCAGGAAACCATCATCGGCTATCTGCTGATTGGAACCGACAACACCCTGCGCAAGGACGCTGAGGACAAACGGCTGTGGGCGGAAGAAAGCTTTCAGCTGATGGTCGAGAGCGTCACGGACTGCGCCATCATCATGCTCGACGAAGAAGGTCGTGTGAAAAGCTGGAACGCGGGCGCGCAGCGCATCAAAGGCTACGACGCGAAAGAAATCATCGGCCAGCCCATGTCCCGTTTCTTTACCCGGGAAGACATCGCCGCCCACGAACCCGAGCGAGCGCTGCGGGAGGCCGCGTCCACGGGCCGGTTCGAAGACGATGGCTGGCGTGTCCGCAAGGATGGCTCCACGTTCTGGGCGAACGTCGTCATGACCGCGATCCGCGATTCGACCGGTGTGTTGCGCGGCTATGCAAAGCTGGCGCGGGACATGACCGAGCGCCGGCGCGTCGAAGCGGAACTGAACGAGGCCAAAGTCTTGGCCGAATCGGCCAATAAAGCCAAGTCGGAATTTCTCTCGAGCATGAGCCACGAGCTGCGCACGCCGCTCAACGCCATCCTCGGGTTCGCGCAATTCATGCAGTCCGATACCCCGGCGCCGACGCCAACCCAAAAGGTGAGCATCGAGCAGATTCTCCAGGCGGGTTGGTTTCTGCTCGATCTGATCAACGAAATCCTGGACCTCTCGCTGATCGAATCCGGAAAAGTGTCGCTGTCCACGGAACCGGTGTCGCTTGCCGACGCCCTATCCGACTGCCGGGCCATGATGGAACCGCTGGCGCAAAAGCGCGGCATCGCAATGACGTTTCCTGACTTCGACGCGCCTTGCTTCGTATTGGTCGACAAAATCCGCTTGCGGCAAATCCTCGTCAACCTTCTTTCCAACGCCATCAAATACAACCGCCAGGGCGGATCGATCGTCGTGGAATGTGTTTCAAACCCGCCGGGATTCGTTCGATTGGACATCACCGACACAGGCTTGGGGCTGACGCCGGATAAACTGGCCCAGCTCTTTCAACCCTTCAATCGCCTGGGGCAGGAAAAAGGCATCGAGCAAGGAACCGGCATCGGTCTGGTGGTGACCAAGAGTCTGGTCGAAGTGATGAACGGCAAAATCGGCGTCGACAGTACAGCCGGCGTGGGAACCGTATTCTGGATCGAGCTGGTCGTTTGCGACCAGCCGCCGGTCGCCACGGCGAAAGACGATCACGAACCGTCCCTGCAAATTCAGGTCGAAAACGAAGCCCCTTCGCGAACGGTGCTTTACGTGGAGGATAACCCGGCCAATTTGAAGCTGGTCGAGATGCTCTTCACGCGCCGCCCGGATTTGTGCCTTCTGACGGCAGGAAACGGCAATCTCGGCGTTTCGCTTGCGCGGGCCCATCTGCCGGATGCGATCATCATGGATATCAATCTGCCGGACATCAGCGGCGTCAGTGCGCTGTCTATCCTTCGCAAGCACAGCACCACCGCGCATATTCCGGTCATCGCGCTGAGCGCCAACGCCAACCCTCGCGACATCGAAAGAGGCATGGAGGCGGGGTTCTTCCGCTATCTCACCAAACCGATCAAAGTCGATGAGCTGATGAACACATTGGACCTGGCTCTGGCGGACGCCAAACTGCCTTCCGCTCCGAGAGCGGCATAAAACGATGATCGATCAAGCCAAAATTTTCGCCAGCAAGATCTTGATCGTCGACGATAAGTTGGCCAACGTTCAACTTCTCGAGATGATGCTGCAGAGCGCCGGCTATCGCTGCGTTACCTCGACCATGGACCCGGCCGCGGTCAGCGCGCTTCATCTTGAGAACCGATACGACCTGATTCTGCTCGATCTGCTGATGCCTGGGATGGACGGGTTCCAGGTCATCGAAGCTTTGAAAAAACTCGAAACGGACGACCACCTATCGGTGCTCGTCATCACGGCGCAACCGAGCCAAAAAGTACTTGCGCTAAAAGCCGGAGCCAAGGATTTCATCAGCAAGCCCTTCGACAATGCGGAAGTATTGACCCGCATTTACAATATGGTGGAAACGCGGCTGCTGCACGAGGAGTGCAAGGCCCACAACAGACTTCTGGAAGAAACCGTGCTGGAGCGAACGGCCGAACTGCGCAGAAGCGAGGAAATGTTCCGTGAACTCGCGGACAACATTCCCGAGGCATTATCGATACGAGACGAAGAGCAACAGACGATACAATATGTGAACCTGGCCTGGCAGAAGTTGAGCGGCGGATACGCCGCCCCGGGGGACCCGATCGAGAAAGCCTATCGGATCATTCATCCCGACGACTTCAAATGGGTTACCCACGAACGACGTAGGGCGCCAGGCGGGCAAGCCAGCAGCGAGTTTAGGATCGTGCGCCCCGATCAAAGCGTGCGCTGGGTTCACGCGCGGATGTTCCCGATTCCCAATCCGTCGGGAAAGGGTCAATGGGTCGCCGATATTATCGAAGATATCACCCATCGCAAAGACGTGCAGCGGCAGCTTGTGCATCTTGCGCGTCACGATGCGCTCACCGGTCTTCCCAATCGCACGTTTTTGTACGAATCGTTGCGGAACACTCTTGCGCGCGCCGAAGAAACCCAACTCGCCATCTCGGTGCTGCTTCTCGACATCGATTACTTCAAGAACGTGAACGACACGCTCGGACATACGGTCGGCGATGCAGTGCTGCGCAAGTTCGCGGCGAGATTGGCCACCTGTGTTCGCCCCGGGGATATAGTCGGCCGCCTCGGCGGCGACGAGTTTGCCGTGATCGTCCTGACGCCCGTAAATTCCAAAGGCGCCATCGACGTCGCCGGCAGGATACGAACTTCGCTGCAAAGCCCGCTTGTGCTGGATGATAAGAACATCTCGGTAACGGCGAGCATCGGCATCGCAACCTATCCGACCGACACGCCCGATCTCGAAGCGCTCATTCGCTATGCCGATGCCGCCATGTACGAGGCCAAGGCGGCGGGCAGAAACGGCTTCTGCTGCTATACGGCGGAAATGAACGCGCGCGCCGTGGAGAAGGCGGACATCGAAGCCGCGCTGCGACTTGCGCAAGAGCGTGACGAATTCATTTTGCACTACCAGCCGAAGCTGCACATCGATAGCGGACAATTGACGAGCGCCGAGGCGCTGCTGCGCTGGAACCGCCCGGGACACGGTCTCGTTTTGCCGGGGTTCTTCATACCGGCTCTCGAGGAACTGGGCTTGATCGTGCCGGTCGGCGCATGGGTCATCGACATGGCGTGCCGCCAGATCCGCGAATGGCAGCGGTCGGGGCTCGGCCAAGTCCGAATTGCGGTGAATGTGTCGCCGAGGCAATTGCATGAAGAGCGCTTCGTTCCCCAAGTCGCCGATGCGGTGCGCGAATACGGCATCGATCCTACGCTGCTGGAATTCGAGATCACGGAAAGCACGCTCATGGCGTATGGCGAATCCACGAGCGTTACCCTGCGCAAACTGAAGGATTTGGGAATCTCGATCTCCATCGACGATTTCGGGACCGGTTACTCCAACCTCGCCTATCTGAAACGCTTTCAGGTCGACGCCCTCAAGATCGATATCGGCTTCATCCGTGACGTCATGACCAATGCGGACGACGCGGCCATCGCCATCGCGATCATCAACATGGCGCACAGCTTGCGGCTGAAAGTGATCGCCGAAGGCGTCGAGACACGGGAGCAGTTGGACTTCCTGCGCATTTACGGCTGCGACGAGGTTCAGGGCTACATCCTTTCGGAACCGCTGCCGGCCGCAGACATTTCGGCGAAATTCCGCCAGTCCGTCGCCTACGATGCGAAACAACGGCTTGTTTCGCAGAATGCACAATGGAGCGCCGCCCATGCCTAGTACGGGGTCGATCAGGATGAACCTGCCGTCTTGCGATCGGCGTCCTGCGGACGGGTATCTATCTAGACCGCCGCGGAAGCGAACATGTCTGAAAGGCAAACTTGTGTATAGCGAGGACACGTCGCTGCCCGACGGTAAATTCACGCTCGACTGCATGATCCGCGACATCTCCGAAGGCGGAGCCAAGGTCATGCTCGCCAGGCGTCAGTTCTTGCCGTCCGATCTGTATCTGATCGTCGTCAAATATTGCGTTGTCTATTGGGCGAAGATCGTGTGGCTGGAATTTCCCGCGCGCGGGCTCAAGTTCTCCAAGACGTACGCGATGAGCGAACCGCTGCCCGATGATTTGAAATTTCTTCACAAGCTGTGGGGCGATCTCTACACCAGACCCGGAATCGTCGAATGGTAGGTCCCGAAACGGGCGCGTGTCTGAGTAGTTTCCGAGTCTGCACCTGGCGATCTCCCATCTTTATGATCGCACGTAACGAGTTTTCGATCGCACCGCTTATTCCGCGAGCGCGCCGTATCCCGATCCCGGCGCACCGCCCATTCAGAGGTTGCTCCCGCCTTTTGCCGGAATTGGAGATCAGAACATGCAGCCGACACACAATACGCTGTCCGAGAATATCCGGGCCCAGTCCGTCGAATTGCTGAACAAGCATCTGGCGGCGGCGATCGATCTGCATGCCCAGTTGAAACAGGCGCATTGGAATGTGCACGGGCCAAATTTCATCGCGATCCACGAACTGTTCGACAAGGTCTCGGCGGAAGTCGAGAATTATTCCGACCTGCTTGCCGAGCGCGCACGCGGACTGGGCGGCACCGCATACGGCACCGTTCAGGTTGCGGCGGAGCGCTCATTCCTCATTCCCTATCCGCTCGGCATTGCCGACGAGCAGGAACACGCCTTTGCCGTTTCCGGAACGCTGGCCGCGTTCGGCCAATCCGTGCGAGAGGCCATCGACCTGGCGGCAGCCTTCGGCGACGCGAACACGGCCGACCTGTTCACCGAAATCTCGCGCGGCATCGACCAGCAGCTTTGGTTCGTCGAGTCTCACATCGTTCCAAAGTGAACCCGCGTGCTCCATGAGTAGATTCCGAGCCTGCGCGGGGGAGCTGCCGTCGGCTAAAGTCGGGGCATCGGCGGAATCGAACGCGGACTCTGTCCGTTCCTCGTAGGTGCGTGCCGCAAGGTCTTTCCCCAGTTTAGAAGCAAGCGACCCTCGTGATGGGGACTTGCATAACTCTCACAACAGGAACGCTAAGATGATGAACCTTCGAAGTGTTTTTCTGGCGACTGCGCTCGCCACAGCAGCCATCGTGCCGCTTGGCATGGTCGGCTGTGCGTATGCGGCATCCGAGGCGGATCTCAATAGGGACTCCGATCAGGCGCTGCAGCTGCTTTACAGAACCCACCCCTTTGCACAAGAGCTTGCGAAGCACGCCAAGGCCATTCTTATTTTCCCCAACATCGTCAAGGCCGGCCTGATTTTCGGCGGGGCGTATGGCGAAGGCGAGCTGCAGCAGGGTTCGAAAATCGACGGCTACTACAATTCCGTTACCGCATCCTGGGGCTTTCAGGCGGGCGCCCAATCGTACGGATACGTCGTGTTTCTGATGAACGACAGGGCACTGCGCTATATCCACCGTTCGGATGGATGGGAAATCGGCGTAGGGCCGACGGTCGTGATCCTGGACGAAGGCAAGGCCAAGAATTTCTCCACGTCGACAATGAAGGATGACGCGTACGCCATCATCTTCGACCAACAGGGTCTGATGGCCGGCATCAGCCTCGAAGGAACGAAAATTTCCAGAATCAAGCACTGAACCGAAGACACGATGAGCATTGGCGGCCCCACCCATTCGGGATGGCGGCCGCCATACTCGTCGTGATGGGTTGATTGGCCCGCCGCCGAAACTTCATTCAGCGGCGGGCCACAACAAAGCAGGGGATGCGGATTGTCACGTTAGAGGATGATGCGGCGTCTCCAACGCTTCATCTTCGCTAATAGGGGGTGCAGCATGAAACCAATTTTCGTTGTTTCCATCGCGTTTGCCGCGGCATTGAATGTTGTTGTTATGCCGTCGCAAGCCGCGAGCGGGCCCGAACCCGAAAAAGGCACGTTCGGCATACTTTTCGAGAACGACTGGTTCGGCAACGCCGATCACAATTATACCAATGGCGTCGAACTCAACTACACGACGGCCCCGCAGGATACGCCCGACTGGTTGATCGACGTTGCGCACTGGCTGCCCTTCTTCACGGCGACGGGGAAAGGCGATGTGCGCACGCGCTATGCGCTCGGCCAGACCATGTTCACGCCATTAAACAAGACCCTGACGAACCCGTCGCCGACGGATCGGCCCTATGCCGGATTTCTGTTTGGTACGTTCGGCCTTGTCGGCGACAGCGGCACACATCTGGACCAACTGCAGTTCACGTTCGGCGTGGTCGGGCCGATGGCTCTTGCCGGAGAAACTCAAAATTGGGTGCATGGGATTATCGGCGACCCAAAGTCGAAAGGCTGGCACTATCAATTGCACAACGAGCCTGGGCTCATCATTCAATACGAGCGCAGCATCAAGCTCATTCCACCCAAATCCATTCTGGGCCTGATCTTCGACGCCGAGCCACATTACGGCGCGGCGATCGGCAATATCTATGACTTTGCCAATGCCGGCGCCATGGCGCGCCTAGGCTTCAACTTGCCGAACGATTACGGCCCGATGCGGATCGATCCCAGCATGCCCGGTTCGAACTTCTTCGAGCCGACCGGAGGCTTTAGCGCATACGTTTTCGCCGGAGTCGACGGCCGCGCGATCGCGCGCAATCTGTTTCTCGACGGCAATACCTTTGAGGCTAGCCGCAGCGTGAAAAAGTTGGATCTCGTCTACGATTACGATCTCGGCGCGGCGATCACCTTCAAAGCCATGCGGCTTTCCTATACCTACGTCATCCGCAGCCGCGAATACTCGACACAACCAAGAGTAAGTAAGTTCGGCGCGGTCGCCCTTTCATTCCGGTTCTAGCCGTCCAAAAAATGAAGCGGCGCGCGGGGTCTCGTTCTGCGCGCCGTATGAGTAGATTCCGAGTCTGCGCCGCCCAGCCGTTGTCGGTTATGGTTAAGCACTGGCAGAAGGGAAACTAGATTCTATCCAACGCTGCCGGAGGAGACTCCTATGAAAAACTTGTTTATTTGCGCCACCGCGCTCGGGCTGTTCATGGCCGTGCCGGCGGCGGCAGCGCCGAAAGACGATCATCAAGGCGACAACCACCAAGCCGCCACGCACGCCACCGCGTCTCATGCGGCATCCGGCGGCGCGCACCAAAGCATGCAGGGCGGCGGCATGACGGGCGGATCGCACACGGTAACCAGCGGCGCCCACGTGCGCAGCACGACGGCCGCGCATTCCTTCTCGACCGGCGCCGCGACAGGCGGGTCCCATACGGTGACCAGCGGCGCCAACGTGCGCAGCACGACGGCCACGCATTCCTTCTCGGCCGGCGCCTCGTCCAACACCAATTCGGGAAGGTCCGGCAACAGCACGAGAAGCCATGTCAGCGTCAATTCGCTGCGGCTGAACGTGCAAGCGTCGCACCATTTCCACAATGGCAGCTATAACGCGCCGCAAGGCTATCAGTCGCGCCATTGGAGCTACGGCGATCGTCTGCCGCGCGGGTATTTCATCCGCGACTACTGGCTCACAGATTACCTGGCCTTCGGCCTGTTCGATCCGCCGCCGGGTCTTATCTGGGTGCGCGTCGGAGACGATGCGCTGCTCATCGACGAAGAGAGCGGCGATATCGTGCAAGTCGACTACGGCGTTTTCTATTAAAGGTTTCGCGTGAAAATACAAAACCCCGGGAGCAATCCCGGGGTTTTGTCGTGAACGCCGTCTCGCGCACGGATCTGAGTAGTTTCCGAGCCTGCCGCGCCCGCTTTGCCGACGGCTAAACTCCAGACCACCAACCAGCCGACCTAAACGCCGACTGACCACGGCTCGCCCGACGATGCCGTCTCGCGTTCACTTCGCAGAACAGGATGCAAGCCATGAAAGCACTCGTCTATCAGGGGCCGGGCAAGAAAGAATTGGAAGACCGTCCGAAACCCGACATCACGGCGCCGACCGACGCGATCGTCAAAATCAGCAAGACGACGATTTGCGGCACCGATCTGCACATCCTCAAAGGCGACGTTCCGACCTGCAAGCCCGGCCGCATCCTGGGCCACGAGGGCGTCGGCATCATCGACAAGGTCGGGGCGGCCGTTACGTCCTTCAAGGCGGGAGACCATGTGCTGATCTCCTGCATCACCGCCTGCGGCAAATGCGAATATTGCCGCAAGCTCATGTACTCGCACTGCGTGAATGGCGGATGGATCCTCGGCAACAAGATCGACGGCACGCAGGCCGAGTTCGTTCGCATTCCCTTTGCGGAAAACAGCCTTTATCCCATTCCCGCCGGCGCGGACGAAGAAGCGCTGGTGATGCTCAGCGACATTCTCCCGACCGGTTTCGAATGCGGCGTGCTCAACGGCAAGGTTCAGCCGGGCTGTACCGTGGCGATTGTCGGCGCGGGCCCGATCGGACTCGCCGCCCTGCTGACCGCTCAGTTCTACTCTCCGGCTCAGATCATCATGATCGATCTCGACGACAATCGCCTGGCGATCGCCAAACGCTTCGGCGCCACGGCGGGCGTCAATAGCGCGGACGGCAAGGCCGTCGAAACCGTCAAGAAGATGACCGGCGGGCGCGGCGTCGATACCGCCATCGAGGCGGTGGGAATTCCGCCGACGTTCGAGCTATGCGAACAACTCGTCGCGCCCGGCGGCACTATCGCCAACATCGGCGTGCACGGGACAAAAGTCGATCTGCATCTGGAGAATTTGTGGGACCGCAATATCTCCATCACCACGCGGCTGGTCGATACCGTCAGCACGCCGATGCTGCTGAACGTTCTGCAATCGGGCAAAGTCGACGCCAAGCTGCTGATTACGCACCGTTTCAAACTCGACCATATCCTGGAAGCCTACGAGACCTTCGGGCATGCCGCTAAGACAAAGGCGCTCAAGGTCCTCATCGAGGCATAACGCCAAATGCCGCGACACAACGGAGATTCCATGCGCAATCTTGCAATTCTGGGCCTCGTCCTTGTTTTCTTGGGTGTCGGCGGCTTGCTGCTCGGCCATTTCGACTATACCGACACCAAGCCAGTGCTGGACGCCGGTCCAATCCACGTCACCACCCAGGAAGACCATCGCGTCTCGATCCCAACGATCGCCGGCATCGTGGTGTTGCTTGCGGGCGTTGGACTCATCATCATCGGCCGGCGAGCGGCGTGAGCGAAGAAGCGCAACCCGCTCCCAATTTTCTGTCGCGCCGATTCGCGTTGATCGCCGGCGGCGTCGCCCGTGTGACGGGACATCCGCTCACATTCATACTCTCCTGCGCCCTTATTGCGACCTGGGTAATTGCGTCGACCGTCTTTCATCTTGCCGATGCGTGGCAGACTCTCATCAGCACCGCCATAACGATCGTCACCTTCCTGATGGTGTTCCTGATCCAAAGCACGCAGAACCGCGACGGCGCGGCCGTCCAGGCCAAACTCGACGAGCTCATCCGCGCGCTCGAGCCTGCCAAGAACAAATTCATCGGCATTGAAAATAAGACGATCGAAGAGGTGCACGAATTACGCCAGGAAACGGTCGAGGAAGTGAAATTGCTGGAGGAATTGGTTGTGGAGGTGAAGGGCGAGCGTGACGATCTCGAACGAGCGCAAACGCTTCTCACAACGCCGACGCCTTAGCGCGCCTTCGATTTGCAAGGATCTCCAATCGGAAGAAGGGGAAAAGCCGCCGACCCTATGGGGGGCTGGTGAGGGGCGGCGGCTTTTGTGGCCCGGTCTCGCGTACTCAACGGTGCGGCCGTTGCTTACGCTTCGATCACCCAAATAATTTGGCTACGGGCCAACATCTTCACCATAATGAACTGCGGATCGGCACGGGAGGCTCGGAATCTACTCATATCGAGCCGGCAGGGACCGATTCGGGCTTTAGGGCGCCCGTCGCGTCAACCCCGGGCTTTGGGGGGGTGCCAAAACGGCAATGACGGCCGGGCATTTCCCCAGACTCCATGCGTATATTCCGAGCCTACCGCGCTGCACCAACGAGCCTAAGAATAGCCGCCTGAGCTCCACGTCGGCGTGGTACTTGCCCCGCCAAAAAGAAGCTCTGGAGGAGTGTTCAAAGTGGACGCGATTTCCGCCTCTAGCCGCCTTACCGAAAAAAACGACATCGTGGTGCACGATGTAGGCGCTTGCATCAGGTCCTGGGGCATGCGCGGGATCCTATCGGGAGGAATCTTCGGCTTCATTCTCGGCGCGGTATTCGTAGCGATTCCACTCACCACGGACGTTCTCACGTTCGGAACCCTCGGCACCCTGATTGTGGGCGCCGTCGAATGCGCGGTCATCGCCGGCGGTTTCGGCGCATTGGCCGCCGCGCTCACCGGCAAAGGAATTCTTCGCAGCGACGCCACCAATTTGGGACAGACATTCGCCGCAAGCCGCGCGCCCGCACGCGCCGATTGGCAAGAAGGAGATATTCCTCTGTCGACGTGGCCGGCCCGCTGGGCGTTTCCCGGCGCGACGGCCATACAACAAATTTCGCCGGTCACCGGCGACTGCGGGGACACCGTGGATCCTTCCTTGCAGCACGCTCAGATGCGGTCGAACGCGATCGATGCCTGGGAAAACGGCAGCTGCGGGCCCTGACGGCCTCAGCGACGAACCGAAACTCGCCTCGCATTGGCATGGCCAAAACCAGAACGCTGGCCAGAACATAGGATTGAATCATGAACTGGGATCAAGTCGAAGGTAATTGGAAACAGCATAAGGGCAAGATTAGGACGCAGTGGGGCAAGCTGACCGACGACGATGTCGAAGTCATCAACGGCAAGCGAACCGAACTGATCGGCCTTCTTCAAGCGCGCTACGGTCACGCCAGGGAGCAGGCGGAACACGAAATCGATCAGTGGACCAAGCAGATCAAATAGTCCGCCCCCGCGCCGCCTGCATTGCCTAGCGCCTTCGCGATCATCGCGAGGCGCGCAACCCTGGGAGAATTAACATGCCCGTAGAACCGATTTTCATTTGGCTCTTGGTCGGATTGGTCGCGGGTTTGTTGGCCGGTCTGATCGTCAAGGGCGGTGGGTTCGGCCTGATTGGCGATATCATCGTCGGCATCGTCGGGGCGTTCTTCGGCGGTTGGCTGTTGCCAAAACTGGGAGTCAATCTCGGTGTCGGCCTAGTTCCGGTCGTTGTCAGCGCGACGATCGGCGCCGTCGTGCTGCTGCTCGTCTTGAGGGTGATACGGCGGATTTAGCGCGGTAGCCGTTAGCATGCTGGGTACGATCTTGCAGCGAGCGGTTGGACATTATGACCGAAACTTTCGCAATGCTTCTCCACATCCGCTCTCATAGGCGTCGATGAGCTTGTCCCAGGACGCATTCGCGGCTTCATCGATTGCCTTTCGCCGCGGGTCCGCATCAAACCACTCGATCGTTCTTCGAATCCCTTGTGCAAACGGAACCTTGGCGTAGTAGCCTGGGACGAAGCGCTTGATTTTGCTGTTATCGAAAACCACGCTGAGGGATTTATCGCCGGTCAAGCCGCCGATTTCATCCGGAAAGCATGTGCCGATGAAGTCCGATGGAATGTGAACGATCTGCGCTTCCACTCCGGCGGCCTCGGCCGCGATCCGGTAAAACTGATCCCAGGTCATCACTTCGTCGCTCGTGATGTGGAACGCGTGGCCTAAGGCTTGCTGATGTCCCAACAAGCCTACCAGGCCAAAGGCAAAATCGCTGTTGTGAGTGATCACCCATAGCGAGGACCCGTCTCCCGGCACAATGACCTTTTTGCCCCGCCGCATCCGGTCCACCGCCGTGTACGACTTCTGCCAACTGTTCACCGCCAACACAATCTGCGTATCGCCATAGGTCAGGGAAGGACGCACAATCGTGATCGGAAATCCCTCTTCGCGATACGCCTTCATCAACCGTTCTTCGCATGCGATCTTATCGCGTGAATACTGCCAATAGGGATTGGCCAGCGGCGTCGATTCCGTAATCAGATAGTGCCCGACCGGTTTTTGATAGGCGCTCGCCGAGCTAATGAAAATAAACTGCCTCGTGCGGTCCCGAAACAAGCGGATGTCCCGTTCTACATCGGCAGGCGTGAATGCAACCCAGTCCACGACCGCATCGAACGATTGACTGCCGAGCGCCTGCAATACTTGCGCCTCGTCGGCGACATTCGCCGTTATCGTGCGGACATTCTTCGGAAGATCGGCTGTGCGTTGTCCCCGCCGCAAGAGCGTCAGTTCAATACCTCGTTCCGCCGCCAACCTCGTCGAAGCCGTGCTGATGATTCCGGTGCCCCCGATGAAAAGGACCTTCATGTCGCCTCCTTGGACCATAATTTGCCAGGAATGATTGAACCTCCGTGACGGCTCCGTATATCTACACCAGCCGGAACGCTTACGATTATACCAGCCAACCTTATACGGACCGAAGCATGCCGTCGTGGTGCCGTCAGTCTAACTTTGAACATTCTCCGTTTCGAGGCGCGTTGGTCCCAAATTTGGGGAATACCTGTGTGGCAATTGAGGTAGTCGCATCCACGTCAACCCAAGGTTATGCTTGTCTTGATTGGGGATTCGGAGCTGACAAACCCACCTATGCGTGCGTAGCTGTCGAAGGTGAACGCACCGAGTGTTGCAGCTCTTAACTGCATTTTGTTGAACGAAAGAACCAACGTATGAAGACCGAAGAAGAGAAAATGGTCGCCGGCGAGCATTACGATGCACACGGTCCGGAGATGATTGCCGTCCGCAAGAAGGTCAAGACGCTCCTGCATCGGCTCAACGTAACCGAATATCATACCGACTCTTTTCAGAGCGTCATCAACGAACTGTGTCCGAATTCGGCGAAGGACTTGTATCTCGAACCGCCGTTCTACTGCGATTATGGCGTCCATATTCATGCCGCCGAGAAGGTCTTCATCAATTTCGGCGCTGTCATTTTGGACGGCGGCACGGTGACGATCGGCGCCCGCACGCTGATTGCTCCCGGCGTGCACATTTACACCGCCCGGCATCCGCTCGACATCGCGGAACGGAGGGAGTGGGAAGATTGCCGCCCGGTGGTGATCGGCGAGGATTGCTGGATCGGCGGACACACCACCATTTGCCCCGGCGTTACCATTGGCGATCGCAGCGTCATCGGTGCGGGTGCGGTCTTGGTGCGGGACATCCCTGCGGATTGCCTGGCTGTCGGCAACCCGGCGACCGTCATCCGCAAGCTTAATCTTACTAAGGATGGCGCAGGCCCGGATCGCTGATCCCGTGTCAGGTTTATTTTCCCCGTAGGCGTTTCCACGCGAAGGTTAGGAACGCCGGTCTGTTGACGCCTTCGGGTTGCCGGTACGCTTCCCGATAATCCGCGGTTGGTCGAGACAAAATGAAGCGGCCAAACCGGAAAGCGACGCGCGCCTGCCCCGCCGACAGCCGCCCCCAGCAACTCCTGCGCGTTACGCTACGCGCCAAGTGCATGGAACGCTGTCTTGCATTCGTCTGGGAAAATTCCTAAAATAAATTGTCTGACAAAACCCCGGTGCCGAGGGGGAGATTTTAAGGGGTGCGGCGTCTTCGCTGGCCGGTGCCGGTAATGGGATTGCTGACTGCAATGGAAGCGCGTTCTGAATTGCTGTGCATATGCAGAGGGATCGGTTCACCGTGCCAGGCGTAGCGAACGCCCAATCTGAACAATCGATGGAAACGTCGTCGTCGCCGGAATTCGGTTGAGCCTGGAGACTACGCCTGCGAAGGTCAATAACTACAGTTTGCCATCGAGGCTAACTCCGCGAGATTGCGCGGGCGGCCGCGATCACAGCTTCAAGCCAAGGGTGAACTAAATATGGTCCGATTACTTCGCATCCTTCTATCCGCTGCGGTTGCCTGCACAATCGCCGGAGGAAACGTGGCTGCGAAACCCGTGACCCAGGTGGACATCCATGACCCCGCCATGGCCAAAGAGGGCAACACCTACTACCTTTACAGCACCGGGCCGGGAGTGACCTTCTACAGTTCCAAAGACAGAAAAAAATGGGTGCTACGAGGACGCATCTTTCCCACCGAGCCGTCTTGGGCGCGCAGCGTAGCGAGCAACTTCAGCGGTCATATCTGGGCCCCTGATGTCATCTATCACGACGGCCAATATTACCTCTACTATTCCGTGTCGGGGTTCGGCAAAAACGATTCCGCCATCGGCGTGACCGTCAACAAGACGCTCGATCCGGCTTCCGCCGACTACAGCTGGGAGGACCGCGGGATCGTCGTTCGCTCGGTTGCGGGCCGCGACTTATGGAATGCCATCGACTCCAATGTCATTGTCGATGGAAGCGGCACGCCCTGGATGACATTCGGTTCCTTCTGGTCCGGCATAAAGCTTGTCAAGCTGAACGCGAGCTGGACCGGGATTGCCGAACCGGAAGAATGGCATTCCATCGCCAAGCGCGAACGCTCTGTGCTGGAGGATGACAAGTCGGCCGGGCCTGCTCAGATCGAAGGGCCTTTCCTGTTCAAGAAGGGCGACTATTATTTTCTGTTCGTCTCCACGGGGTTGTGCTGCCGGGGCAAGAACAGCACATACCGGATCGAGGTCGGCAGATCGAAGGATATTACCGGGCCCTATCTCGACAGGCAGGGCATCGACATGGCCAAGGGCGGCGGCAGTCCGCTGATAGCGGAAAACAAGAAGTGGGCCGGTTGGGGCGGGAACGGCGTGTACACTTTTGACGGAAATGACTACGTCGTTTTTCATGCGTACGAAGCGGCCGACAATAATTTTCACAGATTGAAAGTCGCAAAAATCACATGGGATGCGACGCAGTGGCCTACCGTGGACGACAAGGCTCTCGATGACTATCGCGGTATCCTGGTAAAGTGATCGGAGTCGAGCAAAGATAACTGCTTCTTGATTGAAGAAGCGAAGCGTTTCGGGGGGCTCTCCGGCCCCGGTTTCCCTCAACCAGCATCTGGCCGACCTATTATGAAAACTTTTATGAAAACTTCCAAACTGACGGTTCTCGAAAAAATCGGCTTCGGTAGCGGCGACGCTGCCGTGAATATCGTCTGGTCGGCGCTGGCGATCATCATCACCTTCTTCTACACCGACGTTTACAAGCTGAACGTCGCCGACATCGCGCTGTTGGGCCTGTTGCCCCGCCTGATCGACGCCTTTGCCGACGTCACCATGGGCCTCTACACGGACAGCCGCACCACGCGCTGGGGACGGTATCGTCCCTATCTGTTCATTTTTGCGGTTCCGTTCGGACTTTCGATCATGCTGGTGTTCACCACGCCGGACCTGCCTTATATGGGCAAGCTGATCTGGGCCTACGTGACCTACACGTTGATGATGATCGTATTCACCTGCGTCACCATCCCATACATCTCTTTGCCAGGCGTGCTGACGGCCGATCCGCAACAGCGTCTTTCCGCCAACGGCTACCGGTTGTTCTTCGCCAAGGGCGCCTCGCTGGCGGTCAATACCTTCGTCCCGGTCTTCGCCGCCCGCTGGGGGCAGGAACACCTTGCCCACGGATACCAGGTTTCGATGGCCATCATGGCTGTTTTGGCGACGCTGCTTTTCTTCTTCTGCTTCTTTACTACCAAAGAGCGCGTCGTACACAAAACCGAGCCGAAACCCCTGGGTGAGCAGCTCGGCTTGCTTTTTCACAACAGCCAGTGGCTCATTCTGGCCGGGTCCTGCGTAATCGGGACAATCGGCTATATCGTCCGTGGTTCCGTCGGCTTGTATTACGCCAAATATTACCTCAATGGGGCCGCCGCTCTTAAGACGTTTGCCATCACTATCGGCCACTACACGTATCACCCCAGCGGCATCGCTGAATTTCTAGCCGCCTTCATTACCGTCGGTATCGTCGGCAACATTCTTGCGATGGTCGTTTCCACCTGGCTCACCAAGTTCTTTTGCAAGGTACAGGTCTTCCGCTGGTCGCAGCTGATTACATTCGTACTTAGCATCGCGATGTATCTGACGGTGAAGCCCAACGATATCATGCTGGCCTTCGTCATGTACTTCCTGATCAACCTCATCGTGGATCTGCAAGGTCCGGTGTTCTGGTCGGCGATTTCCGAGGCGGTGGACTACGGTCAGGTCAAGAATGGCAAGCGCGTGGCCGGTCTGGCCTTCGGTGGTATCTCGTTCTGCCAGAAAATGGGTATGAGCCTGGGAGCCGGGATCGTCGGGGTGTTGCTGACCTACTACCACTATCAGCCCGACGTCGTGCAAAGCGCCTTCACGCTGAACGGCATCGCCTTGATGTTGACCGTCATTCCGGGCGTGTTTCACCTCGGCATGGGGCTGTTGATGTACGGCTATTTCGTCACCGACAAATATTACAACGAAAAAATCCGCGCGAAGGTAACCCAAGAGACCCCATGACAACCATCGAAGTTCAGGCCAACAGGCGAGGCGTAAAGATCAACCCCGCGATGTGGGGGATATTCTTCGAGGACATCAATTTCGGGGCGGACGGGGGGCTTTACGCCGAACTCGTCAAGAATCGCGGTTTTGAATTTCCCGATCCGCTGATGGGGTGGCACAAGCTGTCGCCGAGCAAGGCGCGCGGACAAATCTCCATCCGCAGCGAGGATCCCTTTAACGGCGCCAACCCGCATTACCTGCGCATCGAATCCGCAGGCACCGATGTGTTCGGCGTTGCCAACGAGGGTTTTCGCGGCATCGGCGTGAGGGGCGGCGAAACCTATCAATTCTCCGTTCAAATCCGGAACATCTCCGGCACGCCAGCTTTGCGCGTCGAACTCTACTCCGGCGATGGCGCTTTGCTGTCCTCGGTGCGGCTGGAAGCGCTCTCCGCCGTCTGGGAAAAGCGCACGGCGGTGCTGCGTCCGTCCACCACCGACGCCAAGGCAAAACTCACTCTGCTTTTGGACGGGCCCGGTGCGTTGGACATCGATTTCGTCTCGCTGTTTCCTGAAAACACGTGGAAAAAGCGTCCCGGCGGCTTGCGTGCCGACATGGTGCAGGCGCTGGCTGACTTGCGTCCGGGCTTCCTGCGCTTTCCCGGCGGCTGCATCGTCGAAGGCAGCGAATTGGACAAGCGCTACCAATGGAAGAAGACCATCGGGCCGATCGAGGAGCGCCCGCTCCTTGTCAATCGCTGGAATTACGAATTTCTGCACCGTCCGACACCGGATTATTTCCAGACGTTCGGGCTGGGGTTCTTCGAGTATTTTCAGTTGTCCGAAGACATCGGTGCGGAGCCGCTACCGATTTTGAACTGCGGCATGGCCTGTCAGTTCAACTCCGGAGAACTGGTGCAGCTCGATGAGTTGGGGCCGTTCATCCAGGACGCACTTGACCTGATCGAATTCGCCAATGCTCCGGCGACGACGCAATGGGGCGCCAAACGCGCTGCGCTGGGCCACCCCGAACCGTTCGCCATGAAAATGCTCGGTATCGGCAACGAACAGTGGGGGCCGCAATACATCGAGCGGCTGGAGCGGTTCATCAAGGCGATAAAGGCGAAGCATCCGCAAATCCGGCTTATCGCGTCCTGCGGGCCGCTTCCGGATGACGAGCGTTTCCATTACCTGTGGCCGAAGTTCCGCGAATTGAAAGCCGACATCGTCGACGAACATTGTTACGCCAGACCGTCCTGGTTCTTTGAGAACACACATCGCTACGACGGCTATGACCGAAACGGCCCGAAGGTGTTCTTCGGCGAATACGCCGCCCAGAGCGACAAGATGGTGAGCGTCGAGAACGTCAACAACCTCGAATGCGCCTTGTCCGAGGCCGCGTTCATGATCGGGATGGAACGCAACGCCGATGTGGTGCACATGGCATCCTACGCGCCGTTGTTCTCGCATGCGGAAGCTTGGCAGTGGACGCCGGACCTGATCTGGGTGGACAATCTCAAGGTGGTGAGGACGCCGAACTACTATGTCCAGCAGCTGTTCTGCCTCCATCGCGGCGACGAAACGGTGCCGACGGAAGTGTCCGGCGTCGAGCAGTCGCAACCGATCTTTGCCGGTGCTACGCGCGACCATCAAAACGGCGAGATCATCCTGAAGGTCGTCAATCCGGGCGACGCGCCTGTAGACGCGCAAATTCTCTTGGCCGGCAAATTCCAACCGAATGCGACGGAGATCGTCCTGGCGGGCTCGAACCTAACGAAGAAAAATTCCTTTAGTCGGCCAAATCAGGTCCAACCGGTGGAATCGGCAATCACGGTGACCGGGAATCCCTTCACCAGAAGTTTTCAGCCGCATTCACTGACCGTTCTCCGTGTCAAGGTTTCGTGATCAAAACCCGCGCCAGCACCGTTACCGCACTTGCCTGTTGACCAGCGGCTTGGCGTGGAGGGCGTAGTTTCGTCGCGTTGTTATCTACTTGTTACCTAAACCGTGCCGCGCCATTTTATTGCGCGACGCCGATTTGGCAACGTATTGATATCTCTGAGAAACTTGGAGCGGGCGAGGCGAATCGAACGCCCGACCCTAACCTTGGCAAGGTTATGCTCTACCCCTGAGCTACGCCCGCGTTCCAAGTTGGGGGCGGGTTATCGCCCAGCCCCGAGCTAGATTCAAGCTGGTTCTGCCCCCGTGGTCAATTGCGGCGCCCGGCGAAGAGACGCGGGCGGCAATTCTCGGCCTGTCGCCCCTTCCATGCCTGCCTTCTACACCGACCCTTCCACACCGACCCTTCTTCACCGACCTTTCTTGCCTACCCTTCCATGACCCGTTCGAAGATCAGCCGCGAGCGGGCCTGCAGGTCGGCCAGCAGCTTTTGCAGAACGGCGAAATCCACCACTTCGCCCGCCCGCGCCAGCAGCGCCTTGAGCCCCGGCGTGGCGGTTTCGGCCTCGAGCGGTCCGTCGAGCGCGATGCGCAGCGCCTGGATCAGCGCGTGTTCCAGGTTGGCCGCGGCGATCAGCGCGTCGGCGTCGGTCTCGCCGAGCACGCCCGCTTCGGCCAGATAGTTGAGCGCCCTGATCGTGTTGGTGGACAGCACCGATGGGTTCTCGTGGGCGTAGCGCAATTGCAGAATCTGGGCGGCGAACTCGATGTCCATCAGTCCGCCGGGCGCGTATTTCAGGTCCCAGGGATTTTTCCCCGGATACGCCGCCGCCACTTTTTCGCGCATTTCTCGAGCGTCGCCGAACAGTTTGGTCCATTCCGTCCGCCGGCACAGCGTGGCGGCGACGACGGCGTCGAGCTTGACGGCCAGCGCCGGCGGACCGGCGATCACGCGCGCGCGCGTCAGCGCCATGCGTTCCCAGGTCCAGGATTCGGCCTCGTGATAATGCGTGAAGGATTCCAGACTCACCGCCACCGGGCCTTTGTTGCCGGTCGGGCGCAGCTGCATGTCGACTTCGTAAAGGCCGCCTTCCGCCGTCGGCACCGTCAGCGCCGCAATCAGCCGCTGGGCCAGCCGCGCGTAATAGAGACTGACGGGCATCGGCTTCTTGCCGTCGGTCTGCTCGACGTTTGCCGGCGCGTCGTAGACGAAGACGAGATCGAGATCGCTGCCCGCCGTCATTTCGCGGCCGCCGAGCTTGCCCATGGCGATCACCGCGAATTGGCCGCCGTGCACGCTTCCCGCGTCTTCGCCGAGCGCGTCGACGACATACGGCAGAAGATTGACGATAACGCATTCGGCGATGGCGGCGAACGCGGGGCCGGCGGCATCGGCCTTGGCCGTGCCTTCGATCACCTGCACGCCGACGCGGAAGTTTTGTTCCTTGGCGAAGCGCCGCGCGGCATCGAGCAGCGGTTCGTAACCGCCGGCGCGCTTAAGCTGGTTTCGCAGGGCGCCGTCGAGCGCCGCGCGCGTCGGCAACGTGCTCAGAAAATCGCGATCGAGCAGCGCGTCGAGCGTCGCGGGCGAACGGGCGAGATGGGCGGCCAGGCGCGGCGCAGAGCCCATGATCTCCGCGATCAGGCGCAGCAGTTCCGAATGGGCGAGCAGCAGCGAGAAAAGCTGTACCCCCGCCGGCAGATTGGTGAGGAAGCGGTCGAACTGAGCGAAGGCGGCAGCGGGATCGGCGGTCGACGCCAAGGCCGCGAGCAACGCCGGCACCAGCTTGGTCAGCAGTTCGCGGGCGCGCGCGCTGCGCGTGGCGCGGATGCGGCCGTGATGCCAGCCGCGGATGGCCCCCGAAACATGGGCGGCATCGCGAAAGCCCATGCGCTCCAGCGTTTTCAGCGTTTCGGGATCGTCTTCCACGCCGGTGAAAACCAGATTGCCGCCCGCCGAGGCAAGCGGCGCTTCGCATTCGAACAGCCTTGCGTAATGGCCCTGGACGGTTTCGAGTTGGTCGAGCAGCGCCAGCGCGAATGTCGCCGCGTCGGTAAAGCCCATGAAGCAGGCCGTGTGCGCGACGCCTTGCGGGGTTTTGGGAACGGTGTGGGTCTGCTCGTCTTCCATCATCTGCAGGCGATGTTCGAGCGTGCGCAGGAAGCGATAGGCCGCGGCAAGTTCACTCGCGGCGGCGTCGCCGACATGACCCTGCGCGCGAAGCGCCTCCAAGGCGGCGACGGTGCCGCGTTCGCGCAGCGACGGCTCGCGCCCGCCCAGGATCAGCTGCTGGGTCTGCGCGAAAAACTCGATCTCGCGGATGCCGCCGCGCCCGAGCTTGATATTGTGGCCGGCGACCGCGATATCGCCATGACCGACATGGGCGTGGATCTGCCGCTTGATGGAATGGATGTCCTCGATGGCGGCGAAATCGAGATTGCGCCGCCAGATGAAGGGTTCGATGGCGGCGAGAAAGCGCGCCCCGGCGGCGGCGTCGCCGGCACAGGCGCGCGCCTTGATCAGCGCCGCGCGCTCCCAGTTCTGCCCCATCTCTTCGTAATAGGCTTCGGCCGCTTCCGTGGAGATCGCGATCTGGGTGGCGCCCGCGTCGGGGCGCAGGCGCAGATCGATGCGGAAGACGTAACCCTCGGCGTTGACCTCCGCGATCAGCTTGACCAGCTTCTTGACGATGTCGACGGCGGCGCCGCGCGCATCGCCGCGTTTGCGGAAGGGGAATGTTTCCGCGTCGTAGAAGACGACGATGTCGATGTCGCTCGAATAATTGAGCTCGAAAGCGCCGTACTTGCCCATGGCGAGAACCACCAGGCCGGTGGAGGACTCCAGCGCCGCGCCGTCCCGCCCCGTCAGCGGCGTGTCGCGCGCCGCTTCCGTCAAAGCAAAACGCAGCGCGCTCCTGACGCAGGCGTCGGCGAAATCGGTGAGCGCGGCGGTGACGTCTTCGAGCGTCCAGGCCCCGGCGATATCGGCCAGCGCCACATAGAGCGCGGCGCGGCGCTTGGCCCGGCGCAGTGCGGCCATGATTTCGGCTTCGTTTCGGGCCGCAGCCGCGGCCAAGGCGTCCGCGATGGCTTCGCGCAGCAGCGCGCGCGGACCTTCGGCGAACAGGCGCGCCAGCATCCGATGTTCGCGCAGCGCCAACCGGCAGAGATACGCGCTGTTGCCGAACGTGGATTCCAGCAAGGCGCGTGCAAGACCTTCGGGGCGATAGCCCTCCTCCGCCAGACGCTCGAAGGTGCGCTCGGCGCGGGCGCGGTCGAACGGCTTGGGCAGGGCGGCAAGCGAGAACGCGAAGGGGGTCATAGCGGCATATTAGGGCGAATAGCGAATAGCGAGTAGCGAATAGGGAGTAGGGAATGAAAACTTTCTATTCGCCATTCGCTACTCGCTATTCGCGCCCTTTTTCGACGAACGCTGCGGCGTGCGCGGGAACGAAATCGTCGCCTTCAGGCCGGGGTTGTTGTCGTCCAGCGTCAGGCGCGCCCGGTGCAATCGCGCGACCGCCGCGACCAGGCTGAGGCCGAGCCCCGTGCCCGGCGAATTGCGGCTGGCTTCCAGACGCACGAAGCGCTCGACGACGCGGGCGCGGTCCGCCGTGTCGATGCCCGGCCCGCTGTCGGCCACCGTCAGATCGATGCCGCTGGGCGTTTCGACGGCGAAGATCGCGATGCGGCCCTCGGCCGGCGTGTACTTGATCGCATTGTCGATCAAATTGGCGAGCGCTTGGCTGATCAGGCTGCGATTGCCTTCGATCGTCAGCACGCCCGTCGGCATGACGCTCAAGGCGATGTTCTTCTCCTCGGCCAGCGGGGCGTACAGTTCGGCCACGTCCAGTATCACCGCGGAAAGATCGATCTGGGCCATCGCGCCGCGCGCCGCGCCGGAATCGGCTTCGGCGATCAAGAGCAGCGCGTTGAAGGTGGCGATCAACCCGTCGGTCTCGGCGATGGCCGCTTCGATGTCGGCGGCGTGCGGGCTTTGCGGATCGAGCCGACGCTGCGCCTCTTCCAAGCGGTTGCGCAAACGGTTCAGCGGCGTGCGCAAATCGTGGGCGACGGAATCGGCCACCTCGCGCATGCCTTTCATCAATCGCTCGATGCGTTCGAACATCCGGTTGAGGTTTTCCGCCAGCGTATCGAATTCGTCGTGCGCGTCGGTCAGCGGCACGCGGCGCGAGAAATTGCCGGCCACGATTTCGGCGCTGGTGCGGTTGATCAACTCCAGGCGCGCCAGCACGCGGCGGCTCATCAGCGCCCCGCCGATCAGGCCGAAGAGTAGCATCAGACCCACACTCCAGGGCAGCGTCGTGGTGAAAAGCCGCTTGGTCATGTTGCGTTCGTCGACGTCGCGGGCGACCAAAAGTTCGAAGCCGCCCACCAGCACAAAAGCCATGCCGCGGGCGCGCAGCATCACCTGCTCGCCCTGTACGCGGCGGGCGTATTCGAATTCGACGAATTCGTTGGCGCGGGTGACCGATTGCGGCCATTCGTCGAGATTGCCGGCGAGCGGACGACCGGCACTGTCCGCCAGCATGTACAGCCCCTGGCCGCCGTGGATCGAACGGCTGACGACGACGTCGGCCAGGCCCCTGAGGCCCAGGCGCTGATATTGTTCGTTGAGACCGGTGATCTCCGCCTCGATGATCTGGTCGGTCTGGGCGTCCAGCGAACGCTCGGTGTTCCAATAGGTGAAGCCGACCAGCACCGTCGCCGATATGGCGAAGACGAAGACGTAAATCAAAACGATACGGAACGCCTGGGTGCGCAGGACGCCCGGCGCCCAGTGGCGAAGAAAGTTACCGCGCACGGATCATGTAGCCCGCGCCGCGGACGGTGTGCAGCAGCGCCGCGGAGAAGCCCTTGTCGATCTTCGCGCGCAGCCGCGAGATATGCACGTCGATCACGTTGGTCTGCGGATCGAAATGATATTCCCAAACGCTTTCCAGCAGCATGGTGCGGGTGACGACCTGCCCCGCGTGGCGCATCAGATATTCGAGCAGACGGAATTCGCGCGGCTGCAGATCGATCGTCTGGCTGGCGCGCGTGGCGATGCGGGTCAGAAGGTCGAGCTCCAGATCGCCGACCGAAAGCTTGGTCTTCACCGCAGCGGGCGAACGCCGGCGCATCAAGGCGTCGATGCGCGCCAACAGTTCGACGAAGGCGTAGGGCTTGGTGAGGTAATCGTCGCCGCCCGCCTTCAGCCCCTTCACCCGGTCGTCGACCTCGGACAGGGCGCTGAGGAAAAGGATCGGCATGTTGTTGCCGTGCTCGCGCATCTCGGCCACGATGTTGAGGCCGTCCATTTTCGGCAGCATGCGGTCGATGATGGCGCAATCGTAAGGCCGCGACAGGGCGAGCGTCAGGCCGGTGTCGCCGTCGGCCGCGTCGTCGACGACGTGGCCAGCCTCCTTGAGACCGTTGACAAGATAGCGTTGCGCTTCGAGATCGTCTTCAACGACGAGGATGCGCATGCCTGCCTCCGCTTGTCGGTGATGGGGTCCGCGCCGACGGCAGCAACGGGGGGATTGGCCGCCGCCGCCGGCGCGGGCCGGACGCCGCTTCGCGGCTGCGAAGCGCACGCCCGGTACGCAACAAACTCAGGTCTTACCGATGTCCACTGCCACGTAATGATTTGTACCGTTACTGGACACCAATAAGAGCACGGTTTTGCGGCCGGCAGTATGCGCCGCAGCGACGCTCTTCTCGACATCCTGGGGGGTGCGCACGGACCTGTTGTTGACCGCGACCAGGACGTCGCCCGGCTGCAGGCCCTTGTCGGCCGCGTCGCTCTCGGGATCGACCTTGGTGACGAATACGCCCTGGGCGTCGTCGTCGAGATTGTAGGTATGGCGCAGGTCCGGCGTCACGGTCGCCAATCCCAGCCCCATCGCCGAACCGGTGGCTGCGGGCCCGCCCGGCGGCGCCGACTGGTCCGCGGACGCCACTTGCTCGTCTTTCCTCTGGCCGATCGTGACTTCGATTGTCCTGTTGGAGCCGTCGCGGCTGACGCTGAGGGCAGCCGACTTGCCGGCGGCAAGGCCAGCCACGCGGCGGGTCAGATCCTGCGAATCCTCGACTTTCTTGCCGTCGATAGCGGTTATCACGTCGCCCTGGCGGACTCCCGCTTTGGCGGCCGGCCCGTCGGGCACGACGTTGGCGACGATGGCGCCTTTCGGATCGGAGAGACCGAGCGAAGCGGCCACTTCCGGCGTCACGCTCTGGATCTGCACTCCGAGCCAACCGCGCGCCACATGGCCATGGGCCTGAAGCTGCGCCACGATATCGCGGACGGTCGAGGCGGGAATGGCAAAGCCGATCCCGACGCTGCCGCCGGAGGGCGAGAAAATCATCGAATTCATGCCGACCACCTGGCCGCGCAGGTCGAAGGTCGGACCGCCGGAATTGCCGCGGTTGATCGGCGCGTCGATCTGGATGAAATCGGTGTAGGGCTGGTTGGTGCCGCTTAAGCTCAGGTCGCGGCCGATCGAGGAGACGATGCCCGCGGTCACGGTATTCGACAGTCCGAACGGATTGCCGACCGCGATCACCCAATCGCCGACGCGCAACTGGCGATCGTTGCCGAATTCCACCGTCGGCAGCGGCTGGTCGGAATGGATTTTGAGCAGCGCGACGTCGGTGGCCGGATCGGCGCCGACCACTTTGGCGTCGAAGCTGCGCCCGTCGGGCAGTTTCACCGTGATCTTCTTGGCGCCGTCGATGACGTGATTGTTGCTCACGATCAGGCCAGACTTGTCGATAATGAAGCCGGAGCCCATCGACATCGCCTTTTGCACCTGAGGACGGCCCTGGTTGAACTGCTTGAACAAATCGCGGAACTGTTCGGGCAGATTGTCCGGCAGACCCGCATCGTTATCGACGGTCTGCATGGCCTCGGCCGTGACGCTGACGACGGCGGGACTGACGCGCTCCACCAGATCGGCGAAGCTGAACGGCATGCCGCCCTCGACCATGCGCGGCGGCGGGGCCCCGGCGCTGCCCGGATCAGGCTGGGGAGCCGAGACGTAACGGACCTGCTCCGTGGTGTCGTCTTGCGACGATCTAGAGGGCAGCAGCGCATAGGCGCCAAAACTCACCAGAATCAGGGCCGCGGCGGACCCGGCGGCCACGAACCGGCTATTCCGCTTCAGAAAATCCGTAATTTGCTGTCTTTTCATTACGCACCATCTCCAATCGCTGGGAGCGTCCCCAAGAACTCGCAAGTGTCCAATACGCCACCATCATTGCCCAATTCTCTCCGAAACATGAATAATTTGGCATGTTCCGCCGACCGACGCCTTCGAGCCCTCGAAAACCGAGGCAAAGCGCGCAAAACGGCCGTCAGGCTAAATCTCACTTTAAGCGCTGGAAGCGACCGCCGCCCGGAGAGTCAAAGCTTGCCTTCCTTCCAATGGCCGCTGCGCTTGAGCGCATCGACCACTTCGGGCGGCATGTATTTCTCGTCGTGCTTTGCGAGCACCTGGTCGGCCTCGAACGTGCCCGACGGCGACAGGCTGCCCATCGCCACCACGCCCTGACCCTCGCGGAACAGAGCCGGCAGCACGCCGTTGAACTCGACCGGCACCTGCGCGTGCCCGTCGGTGACGATGAAGTGGATTTGCGTGCCCTGGGCCTTGCGGACGCTGTGTTTTTCCACCAGCCCGCCGATGCGGAACGCCACGCCCGGCGCGACATGCTTGGCGAAGACGTCGCTCGGACTATAGAAATAGAGAACATTGTCCTTGAGCGCCGCGACCATCAGCACCGCCGCGCCGGCGCCTCCGGCGAGAAGGGCCAGCACGAAAGCCAGCCGGCGGCGTTTTCTTGCATTCATCGGTTCGACCCTTATCCCCCGGCGGGACTATAATGGGCCCAATCTTCGCGTCCAGCGCCGGCGCGTCGCTAGGTATTATTACGGGGGAACCGCCATGAGACTTCATCGCGCCGCTTTGGCGATCGCCTGCACGCTGCTGCTTGCGGGCTGCCTGCCGGTGACCAGCACGACTCCCGTCGGCACGACGGCGGGGCTGGGTGCCGACGAAGCGCTCATTGGCACCTGGATCGGGCGCAGCGAAGACCAACCTGGGAACGACCAGAAAGACAAGAGCACGGTCTATTTCCATTTCGTACCGGCAAAACCACAAGACACTCCAGCCATCATCGCTGTCGAGGTGGGATGCTCTAACAACAAATGCGACAAAGAGATCGATCTTTACGAACTGCGCACTGCAAAGCTCGGCGACAACAAATTCATCGATGTTCTCAAGTTCAGCGATATCAACAAGGGTGTCGACGCTGACAATGCGTCAGACAACGGCTTGAACGGCGGCTCCGTGCCGGTGCTCTACAAATTCGGCAAACATCACACGTTGACGCTCTACCTGCTCGACGAAGACAAAGTGAAAGCGGCGATCCAGGCGGGCAAGATCGCCGGCACCGTCGAACCCGGCGATTACGGCGATGTGAAGATCACCGCCGATGCCGCGGCGCTCGACGCTTTCATGGCGACGCGGGACGCCGCCAAGCTGTTCAAGGTTTTCGTCGTGTTGAAGAGGGCGGAGTAGAGCCGTCGTCATCAAAGTGATCTACGAAACCTCGGTGTCATGGCCCGCGAATGCGGGCCACCCAGTTGAGGCTGGACTCGCTGTGGAAAGACCAAACTGAAATCTGAGTGAAACCCGAGAAACCGTGCAGACGTCACCTGGATGGCCCGCATTCGCGGGCCATGACAAACCAATAAATGATATCTCTGCCGCTAATGCTCCGACCGGTGGAAGACCTCGCTTGCCAGCGCGGTGTCGTAGCCCAGCCCCGCGACCGTCAAGGTGATGCGATGCGGCCAGTCGGAGCGCGCCAGGCCCTTGCGGGCGAGCGCGTGCCACACCGCTTCGTTGTACAGCCCGGTCGCGTCCTTGGCGGCGACGACGGCATCGCCGAGATGGAAATGGTCGCCATGCGCCTGCGGAAAGCGGACGATGGTGACCTCGCCGTTGGCGGCGCGCGTGGCGGAATCGGGAAGAGTCGCCAAGCCCTGCAGCAGGGTCAGCGTACGCAGTTGCAGCGGATTGAGCTTAAGCGGATTGGACTTCGGCGGCATTGGCACCCTCGTGCGCGGATGCCCAGCGGGGTGCATCCGCAGTATCCGGCGGCGCCCCCATCAGAGGCGGCGTCTTCGACATTCGGACGACAGGCCCCAGCAGTTCGAGTCGCCCCGCCTTCGTGTCGCACGATACCAGATACGGGTCGAGTCCTTCGCGCGGTTCCCAGCTTTCCGGCACCGAAGCTGCGTCGATCTTGCCCAGCGACTGCAGCCACATCGCCGTGGAGGCCAGCGACACCTGCACCAGCCAGCTGCCGCCTTCGCGGATGCGCCTGAGCAGCGCCGCCATCGCTCCGGCCGCGGCCAGATGGCCGGTTGTATAATCAAGCACAGCGGCGGGGATCAGCTCGGGCAGGGATTCGCGCCGGCTCTTGCGGCGCGCGGCCATGAAGGCACCCTGCTCGACGGCAAGCCCGCTCGCCGCCTGCGCCAATTGCTCCCAGCCGCGCCGTCCCGCCCAGGGGCCGTCCGAGCCATAGGCCGAGACCGCGACATAGGTGATGCCCGGCGCGATATGGGCCAGCGCCGCCGGCGAAAAACCGAGCCTGGAAAGCGCACCGGGCCGGTAGGAATCCACGAAGAGGTGCGCGCCGCGCACCAGCCGGCGCAAAGTTTCCGCGTCCGCCGGCTTGGCCAGATCGAGAAACGCCGTACGCTTGCCCGCGCCCGTATCCAGATCGTAAAGCTCGATGGTCGGCAGGCGCTCGGCGCGGACCGTCAGCACGTCGGCGCCGTATGACGCCAGAAGGCGCGAACAAGCCGGACCCGCCAGCACCCGCGTCAGATCGAGCACGCGAACGCCGTCCAGCGGCATGCGGCTGTCCGACAGGCGTAGCGGCGGCGCCTCGCCGATCTTCTTCAGCGTAATGGGCGCCCCGGTGACCCGGCCTTGCACGCTGGTGCGCCATTCTTCTTCGCTGCGCACCACTGCACCGCAAAGCTGCATGAAGGCCAGCGTGTCCTCCAGCGCCAAGCCGCTCCATTTGGAGACGCTCTCCAGGATCGACTGCGCGTCGTTGTTCGCGTTCAGCAGATCGAGCGTGCGCGTCGCCAGATGCGCAAAGCCCCCATGCAGATGAATCCAGCGTCCGTCGGAGCATTGATAAAAGCCGGTGGCGGGGTTGGCCTCGCCGGCGCGCGGCAGCGGCTCGCCGTTGCGGCTCAACAGCGAATACGACACCAGCGACGCGGCGGCGGCTTTCAGATCGATGGCGACGGACTGCTTCTCGCCGCCGCGAAAGCGCCAGATCTCGCCGGCCGTGACGGCGCCGAGACCCAGCGAAGCTGCCGCCGCGGTAGCGACGCGCAACGGGCTCGGTACGACCTCCGCCCCCTCGAAGGTCGGCGCGCCCAAAGGCGCGATGCCCGCAATCCTGTTCAGGTACTCGAACGCAGCATGGGGCGTCATGCAAATCTCCAACGCCCCCCCGGTATATTCTGGCCAATTCAGCGCCGCAATGATACTGGGAGGAACGAGCCGAGCACTTCAAATCCTCCGATGTCATGGCCCGCAAAAGCGGGCCATCCAGTCGGGGACATTCTCTTTGCTGAAAGACCGCTCCATAATTCCGGTGTAACCGGCAATACCAAGTGTGTGTCGCCTGGGTGGCCCGCATCCTGAGCAGCCAAGTCGCCCACTCCTTCGACAAGCTCAGGATGAGGGCGGCTTGGCGTGTCGAAGGGTGCGGGCCATGATGACAAATAAGTTCAAGCGAGATTTCGCTCTTACGCCGCCGCTTGCGGCGAGACCGCGGCCTTGCCGCGGCGGCGCAGAAACTCCGCCTCTTCGGGGCTGAACAAAAGCGCGGTGAGTTCGGCGGCGAGTTCGAACTGGCACTCGACGATCTTGCGGCGTTCGCCCTCGGCGGTGCGCAATTCCTTGACCACGTCTTCGTTGTAGCCGCGCAGCGTCTGCGTCGCCTCGTCCATCGCGTCCTGCAGCTTGGCGCCGAACGACGCGGCGGCGGCGAGCCGTCGGCAGCCGGCCATCAGCATGGCGTAGCGCAGCGCGCGCTCGACCCGCTCGGGATTCGCCGGCCTGGAGAAATCGGACATCCGCGAGCCGCCCGTGAAGCCGCTCTTCTGCGACGGCAGAGCGGCGGCGATTTCCTTGGGCGCGCGCTCCATGAAGCCGTCCATGACGGCACCCACCGCGGCGCGATCCTTGAGCAGACGCTGGCCCCATTTGCCGCGGCGCAGGATTTCGACTTCCTTGACGATGGCGCTGGAGATGTCGGTGAAGCCCGTCAGATTCTCGATCAGCGCGGGGACGTCGAAATTGGGATGGCGGGCGGCATGGATGGCCATGCGCGCTTCTTCCAGCCGGCAAAACAGAATGTCGCCGACCAGTCCCATGTCGGTCGAGGAGATCAGCGTGTCCTGGGTCTGATGCGTGATCAGCAGCGCCAGCTTCAAGGCTTCCCAGGGCTTTGCCAGGCGCGCCATCGCCACGGCGGGCACATAGGGCGCGGCGTCGACCGTGCCTTCGGTCACGCGATCGTAGATGCGGCGCAGGCTCCACAGAAGTTCGTCCGTCAGCGCGGGCGCGGGCTTGGGCAGCAATTGCTGGATTTCGACCATCGCCGGACCGGCGCACAGCATCAGCGATATGTCTTCGGCGTCGCCGAGAACCAGATCGCCGTTGAGCACCGCGTGAGCATGTTTGGGGTTGTCCGCGATCGCCGCGCGCAGCGCCTCTCCGGCGACCGGCCAGAATTTGCTGGCGCACTCCAGAGCTTCTTCCAGCTTGTAGGCGAGCACCAAAGTCTTGACCTGATCGCGATAGGATTTGCTCTCGACGGGGATCACCGTCTGGCTGAGCCAGTACCACACCGGGGCCACGCTCGAGCGCGCGATGCGTCCCTTCTGCTTGTCCTTGCGCGCGCCGTTGAACAAAAGGTCCTCGAACGGACGGCAAAACAGACGCAGCGGCGTGGGCGTGCGGTCGAGCCGCTCGCTGCCGCGCAGGGCCGGGCGCAGGCCTTCCAGGATCAGATCGTGGGGCAGCAAATCGGATTCGGTCAGCCGGTCGACTTCCACGGCCTTGGCCAGACGCGTTGCAATGTTCCCCGGCAAACTGCCGAGGAAAGACTGCAGCAATCCGGCCTTGTCAGGCGTCAGCATCGTATGTTCCGACTGCGGAAACGGCCCAAGCACACTACCCGTCGGCAAGAATAGCGACTTATTCTTAACGGGCCATTGCCGGGATTCGCTTTGGAAAATCAATCTATTGGCTTGCCGTGTCCAACAGTTTTGCGATTGTGTTCTTACTTGCGCCAATGAGGCGAACGGTCGCCCGGATCGAATTGTCTTCGCAGAGCAGGCGGAGGATGCGTACGCGCTCTTCGGAAGAGAGCCTATTCATGCTCTCTTGAATGGACCCTTTATGCTTGTCTGTCAGGCACAAAGTGTCAGTTTGTAACCCACGATCTTTCAATCGGACGAGGATCGCTCGAGTACGGAAGTTCTAAGCCAGGCTCCAGCATATCATCATGTGGAACCACATCGAGCTTGTCGATCTCAGGAAGAATCTTATCAAGGATTTCCTGACTTGCGGCCCTCTTTTTCATGGCCTCGACCACATCGATGAATTTGTTCATGCAAGCCTCCTGATACCGCGGCGGGAGTGCAGCGCACCCTTATAACCGTTCTTACCGAGATAATCGATAAACAACCCATAATACTGGGAAATGTTTCCGTTTAGTGTTGCATTGTCACCGTAATTTACAACCTTAAGTTTTATAGCCTCGCTCGTCAACTCTTTGATGCCAACGCCACGCCCATGCGAATGCCACCTTTTTGCATCCCCCAAAACTTCAGCAATTTTATCAGCCCGTTCCCTGCGATCTACATCTGTGACTGGCGTTTGACTGGTCTCCTTTATGAGCCAGGACTTAAACTTGTATTTCGGAAGCCAGTCTCGAAGTAGCGATTTTGAATGTTCTATCGCCTGTTCAATTGTAAAGAGTTTTGCTGGATCGAAGCGCTTTATGAGATAGGCAAGCTGCGCGCGGGTTTCTTCCGGGGCTTTATTTGGGTCATTTATTTGGATCAACAACTCCTGAAATTTAGCTAAATAGCCCATCCCAGGGACATTCTGGTTGCCGTCATCCGTACCAATTTGAGGATCAATGGGGCCAAGGATTGAATAGTAGTCCATGTAAAGTTCATCGCCGGACAGAACAAGTACTGTCCCGGCTGAGTAAGCATAATTTGGAACTACGTACTCCACGACGCCAAAATGGTTCCGAAAGATACTTACAATACGTTCCACCGTCTCGATGTAGCCGCCGGATGTTTCCACTAGGCAGGTAAGCTTCGATTTGGGCTTTTTTGTGCGCTTCAGTTCTTCAATTTCGTCTTTGACCGCATCATCGATGGGCGGTCGCATGGGAGCCTTAAGGAAGATCACCTCGGAATCGAAAGCCTTCCCCAATTCGAGGTTGCCCTGGCGCAAGATCATTTCGATAGCGCCGTTGCACTTAATCGTGTCCATGCTTCTGCCCCCAGCGGGCTTCCGCCGCCTCTCGGCCAATACTAGAGCGAGTCTCCTTGTCGAGTGCAACTGCTCGTGCGCGCCCCCCTTGAGACTACCCTGCCGGGCAAACTCTTGAGCCACTGAGAATACTGGCTTTGGGGGTGGATTTGTCGCACCAGTCGCCAAGTCCAGTATGGCCTGAGCCCGCTGGCTGGGGTCTTTGGGGAGGGCTGAGCGGCGTGGTATCTGGACTCGTCGGTAGTGGTACAGTTTGACGGCTAGTTGAATTTTAGGGCTTTTTTGACGGCCACAATAATTTCATCCCGCATCGGACCATTAGTCATATGGCCGCCGCGCGTCACCTCCGGCGCGAACAGGGATTCCCCGTATTTGCCGCCGCGTTTCAAACCCCAGTGTTCCGCAGACCTTAGGCAAATCACCACGCGCTTTCCAGCTATGGCCTCTGGAAAGAGAACGCCTTGCGCCCAATCCAGTGACGCACGGCTAGAGGGTAACGCCGAAAGCATCGCACGGTCATTGAACGCCTCAGAGTGATAAGCACCAATGTTCATCACCGCTACTTTGTCGCGCAATTCGTCCGCCGAACCGAAGCACTTTGTCCGGGAGACCCACCATTCAAATGCAGGAGCGTGTTCTTCCCGCGATACCAGCGGGGCATTCCCCAATCGCGTGCGAACGTGCCAATCGAGTAAAGCCTCCGTCACAGTGTCGCCGTCGCTTTTTCCGGGAGACAAGAACAGCAAAACAACAGGCGCGGTTCTGAGCGGCCCCATGAAACAACCCGGCAACGATGTATGATCGAATCCGTGCTGGACGCGGTCGAAGACTGCCCGATCAGCGGGGTGTATCTTTTCTGCGCGACCTATTTGGCTCCAGAAATCAAAAATATCTATTGCCACTTGCCCTCTCAAATTCTTACGCGCTCGCCGCTTCCCAATCCTCTAACACTTTCACCATATCAGACATTTCCCAAAGCTTCGACGTGACGCCAGCGGCCATCGCTGGTGTGACCTTCAAGGTCTGATGGATGCGCACGAAATTGTAGTGCATGAAATAGATCGCCATCATGTGCGCGTGGTTCTCTGCCTTCTTGGAAAAGGCATTCGTCAACCGCGTCATGCGGCGATTGCCCATCCTGATATTCAAATTCTGGCGCTCAACAAACGACGTTGAAACGTACTTGGGGTCCGGGTTGCCTTCTACGCGATGTTTGACGGCACCTTGGCACTGTGCCGGGCTATAGCGGCGCTGTCCTTCGGGGGCCGCGCCGTAAATCTTCACCAGCATCGCATAGTCGATATCGCCACCAAACGCACCTTCAACTGCTTCCAGATAGGGCTTGTGTCCATCGCTGGTGAGTTGGACGCGGGAAGCGAGGCGCGGGGCCAGATCGTCCATGAACATCATCGCCGCTTCGCTATCGCGCCCGCCGACGTACCAGGACGCTACCAGCTTCGTGTCGGCGTCGATCCCAACCCACGTCCAAATGTCGCCCGCGCCTTCGGGGGCGGCTTTCGCGGTGGGGACGTTCTTTTGCTTGGCGTAGCAAAACGCCCACGCCTCATCGACCTGGACGCGCTTGCAAGACAGGTTCACCAGCGTCTTGTCCTGATACTCGGAAAACGCCTGCCCAGCGTCCTCTAGGAGCTTAATCAGGGTCGTGCGGCTGATCCCGGTTAGGCGCGTCATGGCGCGGAGGGAAATGCCCTCTGCCATCATTTGCAGGGCTTGGGCGCGTTTCTCGGGGGGCAGCTTGTTCATACGCTCAAACTGTCACTTTTATGCTTGACTGTCAAGCGATACTATACCATCTTACCATCTAGGTTGACTAACTAGCTGGCTAAGTATACCAAGTAACCTCAAAAGTTAGCGATGGTGACCACGTGAGCGACACGCCAGACCTCTTCACGACGCTAGAGGAGCGCAAAGTATGGACCGACAGGGAATGGGGCCTAGCAGAAGCTGCGGCCCAACGACTGTTCAATCCGTCAAGCCCGATTGACGAAGAGCGCCTGTTCTCAGGGCGCCTCACCCAGGTCAACGACCTTCTCAGTGTGGTCTACGAACGCGGAGCGCATGCAATCTTGTATGGCGAACGGGGGGTTGGAAAATCCTCACTTGCCAACACGATCACTGCCCGCATCCCTCCAGCTGTCACCAATATCAAGATCATCAAAGAAAATTGCCGCCCGGACGATACGTTCTTCACACTGTGGTCAAAAATTCTTTTCGATTTCAGTTACGACAACATGCTTGTTTCCGACTATTTGAGGTCCGAAACGCGCGACTTCATGGTAATCAAAATCTTAGAGTCACTGCCAAAAAATCTTCAATATGTCTTTGTATTCGACGAGTTCGACCGTATCACAAACTCGGCAACAAAGACTGCCATCGCCGATACGGTCAAGCACTTCTCTGATTATCCGCAGAACATAACGATTGTCGTTGTTGGCGTCGGTTTTTCGATCAGAGAATTGTTCGGCGCGCATCCATCCATCGAAAGATGCTGCCGCCAGATTCCAATACAAAGAATGTCAAAACCGGAACTCAGCGAGATCATCACCGACCGATATCCACGCATCGGGATTACCGCCAGCCAAGAAATGATCGGTAACCTTATTGATCTTTCACGCGGACTTCCCGGATATGCGCATCTTGCGGGCCGCGAGGCAGCTCTGTCGGCGCTTCGGAGTGGTCGGCGCGTTGTTGAAGCCGTCGATTATACAGCGGCCATTTCAGAATCCGTTAGGCGCGCGCAGGAATCAATCATCACCGCATACAATCGCGCGGTATACAGCGCGAAAGAAAATATTTATAAGGAAGTCCTGCTCGCCTGTGCGACCGCGAAAACGGATGACCAGGGCATGTTTGCCGCCGCCGATATTCGCGATGAACTCATAAAAATCCTCGGGCGGCGTGTCGAGATCGCCAGCTTCTCGCGCCATCTCGCTCGCTTCTGTGAGACAGATCGCGGCCCAGTTTTGCGAAAAAGCGGCAAGAAAAACCGGTTTCAGTATCAGTTTGTTGACGCACCATTACAGCCCTATATTTTTATGTCGGGCCGTAGAGACAATCTTATTTAATGGATTTTTTCTTGTTATTGCCCCATCGCGCCTTTGCGGCCTTTTTTGCAATTTCCGTGCGGCGCTGAGGGGCGAGCTTGGCGGCGCGTGCTGCACCACCTTTCAAACCGCCCTTGCGGGTAAAATCTGAGTCATCGGATAGTACTGATGCTTGGCTGTCTTCGACCTGTCCGGTCAGAATATCGCCCACAAGCTTGCCTAGCTGTACGGGATCGCGGGGGCGTTTGAGGCGCTTGGCTGTCATGGTGAGAGTATGCCACGGATGGGAGGAAGGCTCAAAATCCGTCAGATTTCAAACTGTACCACTACCGACTCGTCCCACGATTTGACCATCAAACGTGGGCGTGGCAGCCGGCGATAGTCAAGAGCGGCCATTTTCAAACTGTACCACTACTCCCGTCGGGCACAGATATCGGCCCTACGACAAATGTGCCAAGTTAGTCCCATGAGTAAACCCGCTCCCGAAGCCTCCGTTTTCGAGCCTGCCGACGACGCGGCCGAAGCCCGTGCGCTGGCTGCCGCCGAAGCGCAGGTTGCGGCGGGCCAAATCATCTCGCACGAGGCAGTGCGACGGTGGCTTCTGTCATGGGGCACGCCTCACGAATTGCCGCCACCCAAGTGCGGCGAATAATCTGGTCGCCGTTCGTCTAGCACCGAGCCGTCAACCGATCGCCGGCAATTCGAGGACCGCTTTCAGCCCGCCCAGCGGGCTTTGCTCCAGTTCCAGTCCGCCGCCGTAAAGCTTGGAAATATCGCGCACGATCGACAGTCCCAGCCCGGAGCCGGGCACGCTTTCGTCCAGCCGCTCGCCGCGCTCCAGCACCCGGGGGCGGTCGGCGGGCGCCAGGCCCGGCCCGTCGTCCTCGACGCACAGCACAAGACGCGCGCCCGCGCCTCGCGCCTTCGCGACGACGCGCGAGCCGGCCCATTTGCAGGCATTGTCCATCAGATTGCCGGCCATCTCTTCCAGATCCTGGCGATCGCCGCGGAAAGCGAGGGACGCCGGGCAGTCGACCTCGATTTCGATTCCGCGCGCTTCATGGATGCGTTCCAGAACGCGCGCCAGATCGTCGAGCACCGGGGCGACCGGCGCACGATTGCCGAGCACGTCGAGCGCCCCGGCGGCGCGTGCGCGGGTGAGATAATGATCGACCTGACGGCGCATGACGTCGACCTGACGCTTCACCCCCTCGGCGAGCGGGCCGGGATCGGCCTCGGCCTCGCTGGCAAGAACGGTCAAGGGCGTCTTCAGGAAATGCGCCAGGTTGGAGACGTGGGTGCGGGCGCGGCCCACCACTTCGGCGGAATGCTCGATCAGGCTGTTGAGCTCGGCGGCCAGCGGCGCGATCTCGGCGGGGAAATTTCCTTCCAGGCGGCGCGCCGCGCCGCTTCTGATGCGCGCCAAGGCTTCGCCCATGCGCCGCAAAGGCATCAGGCCGACGCGAACCTGGATGAAAATCGCCAGGATCAGTCCCAGGAATAGGGCGACGAACGACCAGATCAGCGTGCCCTCGAAGTCCGCGATCTCGTGGTCGACGGAGGAAAGATCGCCGGCAACCATGAAGGTGTAGGCGCGGTAGTCGTCGGGCCTCGCGGTGGCGGGGATGGGAAACGAGACGCGCCGCGCCAGCACGCGCAGGCGCTGATTCTCGGGACCGTCGGCCGTGCCCCAGATGAAGCCGCCGATATTGACGGTATCGCGGATATGGATGTTGGCGTCGAGCAGCGAATGGGACGTCAGCACCGTGGCGTTCTTCTGCTCGGGTACGATCTGCCAGTAGAGGCCGGAATAGGCCCGGTTGAAACGGCGGTTGAGGTAATGCTCCTGCAGCGCGACGTCGCCGTTGGCGTCGGGCTCGGCGGCGGCGATCATGCCGTCGAAATCGACCTGCAGCGCGGTATCGAAATTGTCGCTCACCGCGGAGCTGAATGCGTCCGACAAGAGATAGCCGCCCGCCGCCAGAACGATCGTCGCCCATACCGCGGCGGCCAGGATCAGGCGCGCGGCGAGCGAGTCAAACCTTGCGAGGAGACGCCGGATCGTCGAGGCAATAGCCAAGGCCACGCACCGTTTGGATGATATCGGCGTCCAGCTTCTTGCGCAGCCGGCCGACGAAGACTTCGATGGTATTCGAGTCGCGGTCGAAATCCTGATCGTAAAGATGCTCCACCAGTTCGGTGCGCGAGACAACCCGCCCCTTGTGGTGGGCAAGATAGGCCAGCAGCCGGTATTCCAGGCTGGTCAGCTTCACCGGATTGCCGTCGAGGGTGACGCGGCTGGCGCGGGTGTCGATGTGCAGCGGCCCGATCTCGATTTCGGAGGTGGCGAAGCCGGCGGCGCGGCGCAACAGCGCGCGCACCCGGGCGAGCAGTTCCTCGGTGTAGAACGGCTTGGCGAGATAATCGTCTGCCCCGGCGTCGAACCCGGCGACCTTGTCGCTCCAGCGGTCGCGCGCGGTGAGGATCAGCACCGGCATGGTCTTGCCGGCCTTGCGCCATTGCTGCAGCACGCGCACGCCGTCCAGCTTGGGCAGGCCGAGATCGAGGATCACCGCGTCGTAGGGTTCGGTGTCGCCGAGGAAATGGCCTTCTTCCCCGTCCACGGCGCTGTCGACGACATAACCGGCGTCGCCGAGCGCTTTCTTCAGCAGCCTCTGCAGATCGGCATCGTCTTCGACAAGCAGGATGCGCATCGTTTTCTCAGTTTCTGTTGCCGCGGCCGCGGCCGGAATTGCCATGGCCGGAACCGCCGCGCTGCCAGTTGCCGCCATTCCCCTCGCGGCCGGCGCGGCCGCCGCGGTTGTCCTGCCCGCGATCGTAACCCGGCCAATTGCCGAAACGATTGGGATTGTTGTCGTAGCGATACCCGCCGTACGGCGCGGAACCGAGCACGCGCCCGGTGCGCGCGTCGGCGTCGAACCAGACGATCCGCCCGTCGGGCGTCATCCATTTGATGCGGTAGCGCGCCTGGCCGTCCTGACCGATGAAGGGTCCTTCGGCGTCGTAAAAAGTGCCGGGCGTATGGCGGCGGATTTCCGGCAGGACACGGTCGAGCGACGGCCTGCCCTCGTCCCGCCGGCCTGCGGCAAAGGCCGGGGCGGCGAGCACAAACAAAAGAAAAAGGCTGGAAACGACGCGCGCGCGCATGACATTTTCTACCTCGGCCCACATGAACCCGTCATGAACGTGTTGTCCAGTGCCCGTTCAGGAGGGTCATCCTAAATTCGCACGCATCGGAACGGCGAAGATTCGGTTAACCGCCTTCCGCAACCAGGGCCAGCAGCCCGACAAGGAGACGACAATGAACTTCAAGAAGCTTCTTCTGACGGCCGCTGCGGCGGCGGTTTTGAGCGCCACCGGCACCGGCCTGGCCTTGGCGGACCCGTACGATCACGGCGGGCCGGGACATCACGACAGCGATCGCCACGACGACCGTCACGACGGCGACCGTCGCGACGACCGCGGCGGCCACGACCGCTATTGGCGGCCCGAGTTCCGCGGTCACAGCTATGTCGACCGCGACCGGGTGTTCGTCGAGCTGCGCCATCATCACTACAACCGCTTCGTCGGCGACCCGTATTGGTTCCAAGGCCACTATGTCGTGCGGTCGTACGACCGATGGGGCCATATCGTGTTCGTCGAGGTGAACCCCTACACCGGCGGCTTCGTCGGCGAGATCCGCTTCTGAGGTTTTGCGTTCTTGAGTCGCGCGGTTCGCGGTTAGCCCCTCCCCGTAGGACCGCACGACGATCAAGCGAGAGCCCGTGTCGGCGAAAGCCGGCGCGGGCTTTCGGCGTTATGGCGCGTGCCGATCAGCAGAGTCGGAGTGATTATTTTAGCTTCGTAATCGCGATGGGCTTGGTCAGGACTTGGGGGTTTTCGCACTCTGCGTCCTTCGCCATCTGCTGCGGAGTTTTCCTTTTTGCCTTGGTGATGCGCACGATCTCGTCCTGGAACGGCTTCAGGTCCGGATAATCGAAAATCTCGCAGCCGTTCATATCCATGGCCTGTCCGGTCGTTTTGCTGACGATGATCGTATTGGCAATACTGCCGTTTATGTAGAACCCGATGGCCGTATAGCCGAGGACCATCGTGTCCGGGCTGGGGCCAATTTCGAAGGTGTAGACGTGATGGTTGCCGACGTCGAAGCCTTCATCGTGGGCGATCATACGTGCGACGTCCACCATGTCGGAAGTTTCTATATCTACGGAGATCTGATGATACGCACTGAGCAGGAGCGCGCCGGTGAGAGCCGCGGAGGCCGCAGTCATTTCATCCTCCTCGCCACCGAAGCAATGGTTCCAACCGTTTTTTCCACGAACTTCGGATCGCCGCCGGGCGCCTTGCCGGAGTTGAATCCTGCTTTGACGAGAGCCTGCGCAAAGGCCGTCGGATCGCTAATCCCCGCGACGTATTTTCCGTACCGAGCCGCGAAAGATTTAGCAGAGTCCAAGTATGACGGAAAGTGGGACATGGGGACGCCATCTTTGGTGTACCAATCGTCATCCGCGAACGGGGCATTCGCGCCGCCATGCAGGCCGAAGAAGTTGTTTGCCTTCAGCGCGGTGAAGCGAACGATCCAGCATTCGGCATAATTATCCCACACCTCGCCGGTGAGCTTGTTCACCGCGAAGCGGCCCAGAATGCCCTCTTCCTCCACGCCCGGCGGAGCCCACCCATTGCCGTCTACGTCGAAATCATAAAAGCGTTCGTCGAAATTCGGGCGATTGGCGGGATCGCGATACAGAAAAAAGGTACCCCTATGCTTGATGTGACGGACTTGATGTTCGAAGGCCAGGCTCACCAGTGCGTGAGCCTGATCGTAGGTTACCTCATGCGCGGGCGCGCAATACGCCGCGACGGCAAAGGCGCCCGAGATAAAAATCGAAATTGCCGGGCGCACGGCGCCACCCCCTTCAGCCGATTTCGAATTGCACCTGAACGTTCCGGCCCGACATTCGCCGAAATTCCTCGCGGGCATCGAGCAGACATTGTCTAATCAGTTCCAGTTCGGCGCGCACATCCTGTGGTGCCATTCCCGCGTTCTTGATATCGATCGTATAAGGCGGACTGACCGCATAAAGATGATCGACGGCAGCCGCTGGATTCGACTTACTGTAGGCGTGATTCCAGAACATTGCTTCGAGCAAAGCATTTATGTTGCGGCCATATCCCGGCGGTGCTCCGACAGAAGCAAGAAGTGTGTTACAGGCGTCGAGGGGCTTCGTCCAGCCGGAGGCGTCGAGTTCAATGGTGCGCATGGGATTCACCGGATTTTATTTCAAAACGCAGAGCGGATTTGCCGTGAGACGGTTTCGACACGCCAATAACGCTCATCGAAGTCCTGAGGGAAGAATCGAGATCATAGGTTCCGCGACGCTTGAAATGCCTGACGCTATGATCAAACGCCAAACGCACAAGCGCGTCGGCTTGCAGCATAGTCAATTCGCCCGGAGGACGCGCGGCCGCCGGGCACAGAGGCTCGCCGTGCTCCCCGCCGCTGCCTATTTCGATTTTCCTCGCGTTATTTCGTTGTTGTAGAGATTTGGGCATTCCACAGGAACGTGCAGTTCGCCTTGGTTATTCTCTCCGCCGACCAAGGCGATGCCACAGGTTTCCAGCGCTATGGATTTGATTTCGATGATCTCCATCGACACCCAAGCCATCCAAAGGCCTACGACGACGATGCCCATGATCTTGAACGCCTTCATGTCTTTCCCTTCCGCTCGGCTCTGACGCTTAGTTCCCATACCACCACACGATCAAGAAGCGCCTCTTCGCTTGAGAATTGTCTTCATCAAAATTTCAAGGACCAGATGGCTGAACTCGGCAGTCTTGGGAAACGTCGTGGCAGGGCTTTGAAACCAAAAACTCTCCCATTCTCTGTCCGTCATGTTCATCGAGGAGATCTTCTGCAATTCGGCATACAAGTCCACAAGCTCATCATCGCGAAAGAAATCGATCAGAAACGATGACCAGGACTCTTCCGGGCGAGGAGAAAGTGGGATGCCGGGATAAAAAGCGCCTAATAGGCGATGGAACAGCGGGAATTTATTTTTGTCGATGCGAGCCATCGGCATCTCCAGTTCTTCGACGTTTGCTCTGTTAGTTGTGTGGGAACGCGGTATACACGAGAAACTTCTGTGGCATGTTTGGCGAGTGGATTATTATGACTTTCACTTGATACGTTGGCCTGATTCTCACCGTAGATCGTGCGGAGGTGGCAAATGCCTCTTTTCCAGTTGGGGTACCAAAAGCACCATCGAACTGAGCGCCCCTAACTTCTCCATCCTGTACCTGTTTAACAAGATCGATGTTTTGCGAGATTGTGGCGCTCACAAGTTTGTTGGCGGACTCCAGGGAAGCAAATGAACCTTCGGCGCTTCTCCATGTTTGAAAGGCTCCAAAATCCCATTGGTTGGCTTTGATTACATTAATGAGATAGTTGTCGCTTTTCCCGACATGGTCCCGAATTGCGTGCGCTACACCGATGCCAGCCGGCCTTCCTTCATGTTGCGCAAGATTGACAAGCCCAATTCCGTTTGAGCCGCACCATCGCCCGCCGGTGGGGCAGCCCGCCGGGTCGCGCGGCTGAGCGGGATTGAAATTCGTCTTGACCGCCAGGAGCGCAAGTTTCGCGCCCGCCAGCCACAGAGAATGCGCCGCAATCCCGGCGCGCAGACGCGTCCGCTCGGCCGCCGCCTGCGGCGAAATCTCGAAGAATTCGAAATGGGCCATGACGGTCAGCGCCCGTTCTTCGGCGCCTCGCCGCCGATGGATTTGCTCAAGTCGGAATAGAATTCCGCCCACGCCTTTGCGCAGCGATCCTTGGACAGCGCGCTGGCGCGCTGCGCGGCCAGCGCCTCCGCCGCCTCGGCCTTGCCGAGCGGCGTTCCGCGCGCGCCGGGAATCTCCGGCACGGCCACGGCGGTGCAGGCCGCGAGCCCATCGCCCGCCGCCGGAAGCTGCGGCGCGACATAGTCAGGGGATGTCGCGCACCCGGTCAGCAAGAGCAGCAGGAATGCACTCGTCTTCGGCATCGGGCTTGGCCTGGGCCTCGATCGTGACATCGCGGATGACCTCCATAGCTTTTTGATCGGTCTTGGCATTTTGGGTTGTGAGAATGTCGGAGCGGGCGACAACCGCCGCCGCGGCCTGACGCTGCGCCTGGACCGCTTGCGCGACCTTGGCCGCATGCGCCGACTCGCAGTCGGTCCGTCCGGCGTCATAGCCGGCATGATGGGCGATCCAGATCGCCGCCAGCACCGCCAACGCCGCGCCGATATAGCTGCCGGGCGGCCTGGAAAAGAACGACGCGGCCCATAAACCCGCGCTCTTGGCCGCGCTCAATGCGGCCGCCAAGATCGCCAACATCATGCGCCCTCCGCTTTCGGCGGCTTCGCCGTCACATGCTTGTCGATGCTGCGCGCGATGCTGACGCTTCCGGCCACCGCCGCCGCGACCCACAATTTGTCTTGCGATACACACGGCACGAACACGCCGATAGCGACCGCCAAGCCGCTCAAATAGATCGTGAACGGCCGCGCCAGCTCGGTGAGCGGCTCGACCAGATCGAAAAGTTTCATGGCTCGTCTCCCGCTTAGCGCACGCGCCGGGCGCGGATCGTTCCGTAAGCCGTCATGGTTCCGGCGGTGAAGGTGGCTTGCGCCTGCAGATAGATCGTCGTCGTTGCGGTCAGCGAAAGCCGAACGATCGGCGCGTCGATGGAATTCCACGGCGAATAGGAGGTCGTGGTCATGGCGCCGGCCCGCATCAAACTGTATTGCGTGTCGGTCAGCGTTGCGCTGGTCGATCCCAGCCCGGCATAGATCGGCGCATTCGCGGCCACCGTGGCGCTGGCGGCGATAAACTCGACAAGCCCGGTGACATCCCAATCGCCTGCCGTCAGGGCGATGCTCGTTACGTTTGCAGTGGTTGCCGTGGTGAGAGAAACCGCGCTGCCGGAGGCGATTGTGGAAACAACGTATTCTCCCACTTTGCCCGCGGCGGCGGAGGAGCCGTCGGTAACGCCGGTAATCGTCGGCGTGGTGATTGCTGGGCTGGTCAATGTCTTGTTGGTCAGCGTATCGGTCGTGGCGCGTCCGACCAGCGTGTCGGTCGAGGTCGGAAGCGTCAGTGTGCCGGTGTTCGAGATGGTGGAAATTTTCGGCGCGGTGAGCGTCTTGTTGGCGAAGGTTTCCGTGCCGCTCTTGGTCGCGTAATCTCCGGGATCGGCGGCGGCGCGCAAATAGGCGCGCTCTCTCCAATTGCCGCTTGCGTCCGATGCAAAGATGCCGAGATCGCCCGCCGCCGTGGTGCGGCTGGCGCCGCCGAGCAGGATCAGCGAGGTCGCGTTATGTGTCAGCGTCAACGCGCCAGCGAAGCGCACGAAGCGCAGTCTGTTGGCGGAGGTGCCGAAGCCGGTGACCGTTGTCGTGCCGGTGACGGCCACGAACAGCGAGCCCGCCGCGCCGAGATCGCAGGTGGCCGCCGAGGCGATGGAGGCCTCATTCGCCGAAATCAGCGAATTCCAATCGGTCCAGACGCCGTTGACGTAAACAACGAACGCGCCCGTCGTCGCCACATAGGCCCTGAGCCCGTTGAACGGCGTATAGAAGCGCCAAGCTCCGTCGATGCAGCTCGCGATCTTGTAGGAATAACCGCTCCACACGCCCGTCGGCGAGCCGCCGATCAGATAGGCGTCGCCGTCGCTCGGCGAGGAAGGCGGCGTATTGGTGAACTGGCCGAGCAGAAAAAGATCGACGAAGGCATCGAGCTGGACCAGCGCCCCGTTCCAGGTGGCGACGTTCGCCTCCTGCATCGAGACGAGTTCCGGAATTTGCAGACGTGGAGTTGCCGAGTCAGTCATTTATCACCTCGTCCAGAGTTGCTCGGTCTTGCGCCATCCGTGACCGACGACGGAAGAATTCTGGTAGACGTTGACCGTCAGCGGGTTCGGCAAGCCCGCGGAGAAATCCGCCGCCTGCTGCGCCGCCGTGTAGGTCTGCGAATGCTGGGGAACGGAAGAAAAGGTCCGCACGACCGACGAGCCGCTCATGATTTCGAGATCGTAGGATTCGCAGGCTTCGCTCATCGGCGTTGCGGCCTGGAGCAGGTTCGCGGCGGCGGGCGCGCGGTCGCGGCGCAGCCAGGAAATGACCAGATCGCCCGACGACCAGGCGAAGCTCACATGGCAAGGCGCCGGCGGGATCAGGCCGACGGCGTCGAACGTCAGCGTCGCGCCCTGGTAAGCGGGATCGCTAATCGGTTTGCCGCGCGGTCCCCACAGATAATCGAACGGCAGGCGCGCCTGCGCTTGCGTCAGGCTCAATTGCGCCAGCGCTTCGTTCAGCACCACCACGCGCGCGCCCGCCGCGACCGGACTGCGCATCGCGCCTTCGCTGCCGCGCTGACCGCGCAGCAGCCGCGTCAGCGTCCATTGGCCGGGCGCGGTGAGCGTCGCGTTGGCGAACTGGACGATTTCCCAATCGCCGTCCGCGTTCTGCACTGCCAGCGCATTGGCGCCGGCGAAGACCGAGGCGTCGTCTGCCGAGGCCAGCGCGCCGTCGAGAAGCGTCACGCACAGCGTGTTGACCAAATCCCAGCGCCACAGCGGCCCGGAATAGAAATCGGCGATGGTCGCACCGAGCGAGGCGGGCTGCGTGACGGAGGTATCGAGCGCATAATTCGAATCCGTCGGGCTTTTCAGGATCTGCACCGCGCCCGGCCAGGGATCGGCATACGCGGCGACCAGCGGCGCGTTCGGATTCTGACTGTCCGTCAGCAGCGGCAGATCGAGGAAGACGGCGAGCGCGCGGCCCGTCTGGCGCACGCTTTGCATCGTCGTGGTGCCGCGCACCGGTCCGACGATGGCTTCGTAAATCGAAGGATCGGTCGCCACCGCACTGATGGCGCGCGCGCCCGCATCGTCGATGCCGGTGAGGCGCAGCCGCCGCGTGCGTCCGCCGGCGTCGAGCAGCACCTCGTCGGTGGGATCGAGCGCGATCTGGGACGGCGCCAGCGAGAACGTCGCGCTTTCGCGCATCGTCCAGGCGTCCATCAACAAAATCTGACCGATGCCGATGGCTTGACCCTGGTCGAGCACCAAAGGCAGCGACGAGGTCGCCACCCGGTCGCACAGCGCCGTCAGCCGGCGCGCCTCGGCCACCGCCTGGCGGTAATCGGCGTCGGCGTCGAGATAGAGGACACGCGAGGCCAGCGGCAGATCGGTTTCCTGGGCGCGGTCGAAGCTGAAGCCGAATGAGGCGTCGCCGTCCGGCGGCACGATGTCGTCCTCGCCGAACGGGGAGGCGGTGGGCCGTCCGCGCATGACGAATTTGACCAGGCCTTCGCTTTCCGCCCCGTCGAAGAAATACGCCACCGACAACGGCGCCATGGCATCGCGCACGCTCATCGTGTCGGTGACGGCGAAGCCGGTGACGAGACCGGAAAGATTCGAAACGTCGTAGTCGGCGAACGCGGCGTCGGCGCAGAGCGCAGCGGCGAGATCGGACAATTGCACCGCGCCCAGCCGACCGTTCAGCCAATGGCCGGTGCGGTAATCGGCGGCGTCGCCCCATACGTCGCTGCGCGCGGGAAAAAAGGGAAACGGGCGCGCGTCCCAGCACCAGGCGTAGAGATTGGCCGTGTCGAGCATACGCCCGGAATAGACATTCGAGGACGGATTGTTCGCGGACTCATTCCAGAAATTCAGATGCGCTTCCAGGAAACGGCGTTGGATCAGGTCGTCGCGCGCGCCGTTCGAATAATAAGGCAAGGCGCTTTCGCTCGATTTGGGATCGATAAAAACATTGGGCTGGTTGGCGCCCTTGTCCACGGCGGGACAGCCCAGCTCGGTGAACCAGATCGGTTTCGATTGCGCCACCCACGATGTCGGGCCGGAGCTTTCGCTGCCGCTGGGGCGGTCGTAATGCGCATTCGACCACCAAGCCCACAAATCCTTGGCGCGCCACACCCAGGGCTTGCCAAGGCCATCGCCGATCGGCGTGCGGCTTTGCGCGTCGCGGTCGGCAGCGCTGGCATAATACCAGTCGTAATCCTCCCCGCCCTTGATGTTGGCGGCGAGGTAAGCGGGATCGTGAATATCGGTCGGGCCGTTCGCCGCGTCGTAATCGCGGTGAAGGGTGCCGTCGCGCCAATCGGCGAGCGGCATGTAATTGTCGATGCCGATAAAATCGATATTGGCGTCGGACCACAAGGGATCGAGATTGAAGATCAACGATCCTGGCACATCGCCGGTCTGATGGTTGCCCCACTCCGACCAGTCGGCGGCGTAGCCGATCTTCGTGCCCGGTCCCAAAATCGCGCGCACGTCGGCGGCCAGCGTCTTGAGCGCGGCGACGGCGGGATAGGTCGTGGCGTCGCTCCTCGTCCGCGTTAGGCCGCGCAATTCCGAGCCAATCAGGAAGGCGTCCACGCCGCCCGCCGCGGCGCACAGCTTGGCGTAATGCAGCACCATGCGCCGGTAGCCCCAATCGCTTCCGCCGGTCCACGACACTTGGGTTCCGTCGACCGAAAAATTCGCCGACGTGGCGGACCCGAAAAACGCGGAGACTTGCGTCGCCGCCGTGGCGGTCTTGTCCACGCTGCCCAGAAAACCCGATGCGGGACTGACCGTGACGCGGCCGCGCCAGGGATAGGCCGGCTGTCCCGTGCCCGCCGCATTGTCCGTGTATGGATTTTGCAGCGCGTTGCCGGCCGGCACGTCCATGAACAGGAACGGATTGAACAGCACCCGCCAGCCGCGCGATTTCAATTCGGCGATGGCCTCCACCACGCTCTGATCCGACGGCGTGCCGCCGTAAGCGGGCCGCCCGTCGATCTGGCTGAGCAGATGAGCGTTCGCGCGCGTCACGCCGTCGACGTTCCAGCTTTCGGGATAGGTCGATTTGGACACGGTCTCCACGCCTGGCTTGATCTGGATCGATCCCGCGCGCAAATCGTCACCGAACCAGCCCACCACCAGCGACACCGCACCGAGCGCCGGCGCCAGACCCTGCAGTTCGTCGAGCGACGCTTTCAGGTCGGTTTCGCCCGAGGCGTTGTGCGCGTTCTGCGGCGCGGTGGTTCCCTCGCCGTCGTCCTCGCTGACGATCTCGGTGGCATAGACGAACTCGCCCGCGCCGGGGATCAGCGCCACGCCGCGAAGAAGATTCTCCAGCGCCGAGGGATTGTCCGACGAAATCGCGCGGATCACCTCGAACTGCAATTGCGGAATGCGGTTGCCGAAATCGGCCAGCGGCATGTCCTCGAACACGACGACGGCAAGCCCGCGATAGGCCGGCGTGTTGCCCGCGCCTTCGATCTCCTCAATCAGCGGATCGGCCAATTGCGCCTCGTCGCCGGGATAGAAACGCGTGGTGTAGCCCGACAGATCGATCAGGTTGCCGTCCGCCCAAACCCGGCCGATCTTGGTGACGACGCCGGCGCAAAGACCCACCGCGAAAGAGATGGAATAAAGATAATCGGTCTCCTTCACGGCGGGCGAGGCCGCGCCCTTGCCGCCGCCCGTCGTCGTGGTCGTGGTGGTTTCCTTGAAGCGGCTGGCCCACAGAAGCTGGCCCGCCACGCGAATGCGTCCGTAGACGCGCGGGATCGGCGCGCCTTCGGTGGAGGCTTGCACGTTGATGTCGGTCAGCCGCGGGCCGTTGCGCTTGACGGCGGGCATCAGCGCCGCGTCGATCTCGGTGCCGGCGAGCGCGCCCAGCGCGCCGCCGATCTGCGCGCCGGTGACGGTCGCGCCCAAAAACGAGACGCCGCCGCCGAACAGCGACGGGCCGAGCGCCGACCCGACGACGCCGAGAACCAGAGAGGCCATGTGATGAAATCCTTCACCTCCCCCCCTGCGGGGAGGTCGATCCGGCATAGCGAAGCGAAGACGGATCGGGTGGGGGGCTGCGGATGCAATTACCCCCACCCGGCTCACCTTCGGTTCGCCGCCGGCACGCTGTCGCTACCGGCCCCCGCAAGGGGGAGGTGAATTTGAGTTATGTCCTTAATTCATGCCGCTACGGCTTCACGCCATAGCGCGCATAGGTATCCGCGATTTTCGGATTGAGTTTCTTCGCCGCTTCGATGTCGGCATTGCCGCCCGCCGTATCGCCCATGCGCAACTTCGTCAGGCCGCGGCAGTAGAGCGACGGCGCTTGTTTCGGAGCGATGGCCAGCGCCACGTCGAAATCCTTCAACGCGTCGGCGAAGCGGCCCATGCGAAAATACACAAACCCGCGCGAGTCCAAATACGGCGCGAAATTGGCGCGAAGCTGGATGGCCTTGTTGCAATCTGCAAGCGCGGCGTCGAGCTGTTGCCCCCAGGTGGCATTCATCCAGCAGCGGTCGTTCCAGGAGTCTGATTCGTCCGGTTTCAGCTTGATGATCTGGTTCATGTCCTGGAGGGCTTTAGCGTACTGACCCAACCGCGCGTAGCTGTTTCCGCGACCGAAATAAGCTTCGGTGAAATCAGGCACGAGCGCGATAGCCCGGTTGAAATCCTCAATTGCGCTCAGGAGTTGATCCAGATCATCGTAGACCTCGCCGCGATAGAGAAACGCCTCTGCAAAGCCTGGCCTCAACTTGATCGCTTGGTCGAAATCCGCAAGCGCGAGATCGAATTTACCCTGCTGCCGGTAAATGCTGCCACGAGTCACAAAGGCGTAGGCATAGTTCGGCTCCTGTTTGATCGACTGATCGATATCCGCGAGGCCACGGTCATTCTGACCGAGCATCGCGTAGGCACCACCGCGATTGTAGAACGCATAGGAGAATTCCGGGCGCAGCTTGATGGCCTGGTCGAAATCGGCAATCGCCTTGGCAATTTGGCCGAGCGACCTGTACGCGATTCCGCGATGGCAGAACGCGTCGGCGTTATCCGGCTGGAGCGCGATAGCCCGGTCGAAATCCTCAATCGCGCGGGTCAGTTGACCAAGCTCGGCGTATGCCGTGCCGCGCTGGTCGAAGGTGGACGCATTGTCCGGTTGCAGGGCGATGATCCGGTCGTAATCCGCGATGGCGTCGGCATTCCGGTTCAGGCCTCTGAGCGTAAACGCCTGCTCGAACAAGGCCCGGGTTTCGTCGGGCTTGTAGCGCAGCGTCGTGGCAAAATCCGCGATGGCGCGTTCGGCGTCGCCCGAGCGGCGATAGGCGGTGCCGCGATAGGCGTAGGCATCGGCATAATCCGGTCTCAGCTTGATGGCCTGGTTGAGTTCCGCAAGCGCCTGATCGTAAATCCCGCGCGCGATATAGATCGTCCCGAGATAGAGAAGCGCCTCGGGAGAATCGGGCTTCAGGTTTTTCAACGTATCGAGGCTGAGAACCTCCTGATACGGATTGCCCTGCGCATCCCGGCCGAAGGAGACCGTCGCGGCCAACACGGGATCCAGGTTTGCCAGACGATCGAATGCGTCGTCGGCGCTTTGATATTGCTTGGCCTTCGCATTGGCGAGGCCGAGGTTGAACAGGGCGCCGCCGTCCTGCGGGTTCAAACGAAGATGTTCGGTGAAATCCTGTATCGCACGGTCGTATTGCCCCATATTGCCGTAAGCGAGGCCGCGATTGAAGAGGGCGTAAGAAAGCATGTCGCCGGATTTGTCCGGCTTAAGCGCAATCACCCGATCATAGTCTTCGATCGCGCGGGAATACTGGCCCATGGAGTAATAGGTTATGCCGCGGTTGTTCAGGGCAAAGGCGTCATCGGGCGTCAGCTTGATCGCCTGGTCGAAATCCTGCAGCGCTTTGTCGTATTGCTGCGTGCTTTGGTAAGCGAGGGCGCGACCGACGATGGCTTGCGCGTCGTCCGGCCTCAGCGCGATGGCCTGAGTAAAGTCCTGTATGGCCGCGTCGTATCGGCCCATATCCTGATAGGCCGCGCCGCGTTCCGCGTAGATCGCGGCCAGGTCGGCGCCGGCGAGTTTGCCGTTCTGAATCACCCAGGTGCACGCGTCGATGGCGATGCCGCCGGTCGTCCCATCGCACATCTTGGCCTGATCGGCAGCTTCGTCGGCGGATGCCGGCGGCGCGCCGAGCAAGGAAACGGCCAGTGCGCCGGCCGCCAGCAAAATTTTCCTCATCGCCATCGTTTCCCTCCGCCTGCCGAACGCGCTTACGGCGTCACGCCGTAACCCGCATAGGTTTCTGCGATCTTCGGATCGAGTTTCTTCGCCGCTTCGATGTCGGCGTCGGCGTTCCTGTCGTCGCCCGTGCGCAAGCGCGCAAGGCCGAGCACGTAAAGCGAGCCCGCCAGGTCCGGCCGCTCGCCCAGCGCCGCGTGCGTATCGGCGATCGCGGCCGCGTATTTTCCCATGCGGAAGTAAACCAGCGCGCGCGAATCCAGAAAGGCCGGCTGGCCCGGCTTCAGGCGCAAGGCCTCGTTGCAGTCGGCCAGCGCCAGATCGAGCTGTTGCCCCCAGATGGCGCGCGCCCAGCAGCGGTCGTTGAAATTATAACCGCTCGGCTCGTCCTCGATCGCCCGATCGAGATCGGCAATGGCGAGCCGAGGCTGGCCGATCTCGCTGTAGGCCGCGCCGCGGCTGGCCAGGATCTGCAGCGCCTTCGGCGCCAAGCGGAGCGCCGCGTCGTAATCGCGGACCGCAAGGTCGTAGCGGCCGAGCGCGTAATTGGCGTGGCCGCGGCCGTAAAAGGCGTTCGCATCGTTCGGCCGCAAGCGCAGCGCGGCGTCGAAATCCTTGATTGCGAGCGCGCATTGATCGAGGGCGCAGGTCACTCTTGCGCGGTTGAGCAGCGCCGTGACGTCGTTGGACTCCAGGCGCAGCGCTTCGTTGTAGTCGTCGAGGGCGCGCTGGTACTGGCCCAGCCTGTAAAGGGCGTAGCCGCGATTGTTGCGGGCGACGGAACTGTCCGGGTTCCACAACAGCGCCGCGTTGTAGTCGTCGAACGCGCGCCGGTACCGGCCCAGCTCGCTATAGGCGTTGCCGCGGTTGATAGCGGCCCGGAACGTCGCGTCGCCGTTTCGCTGCTGCGCCTCGATGACCGCGGTGCAGGCCGCGATGCGCGCTTGACCCGAGGCCCGCTCGCATTGCGTGACGTCGCTGACGGGGGCGACCGCGAAATGCGTATAAACGCCATACGCCAGTGTGCCGAGCGCGGCGAGCGTGATCAGCGACAGAACGACGAGAAGGACGCGTCCGGCTTTCATGGCGCGGACCCGTCGGCGGGCTTCACGCCCCACTTCGCATAGCGCGACGCGATATCCGGATCGAGCTTTTCCGCCGCCGCGACGTCGGCCTTGCCGTCCTTGAGATTACCTTCGCGCAACCGGGCGAGGCCGCGCACGTAAAGCGACGACGGGAGTTTTCCCGGCGCAAACGCGATCGCGCCGGACGCGTCGCCGATCGCCAGATCGTTTTTGCCCAGGCGGAAATAGACCAGCGCGCGCGAATCCTGAGCGGCGGGGTCGGTGTTGTCGAGCTTCAGCGACGCGTTGCAATCGGCGAGCGCGGCGTCCAGTTGTTGCCCCCACACCGCGCGCGCCCAGCAGCGGTCGTTATAGGCATCGGCGCCGGGCAGCTTAGCAATCAGCTTATCGAAATCCTTGACGGCGAGCGCGTATTGGCCGGCGTCGGTGTAAACCACGCCGCGCGCGCGCAGATAGGTCGGCGTATCCGGTTTGAGGCGTAGCGCCGCGCTGAAATCCTCGAGCGCGAGCGCGTATTGCTTCCGCCTGTCGTATTCCATACCGCGATTGTAATGGGCTTCGGAGAGATCGTCTTCGTCGGCTTTTCCCGACGCGATGACGGCGGTACAGGGGGCGATTATGGCCGGACTCATGCCTTGCCGGCATTGCGCCATGTTCTGCGAAACCGTCCAGGTGGTCGAATAGAGATAGATCGTGCCCGAAACGGCGGCGACCGCCACCAGGCCCATGAGAATGAGCCGAACATTCGCGTTCATCTCTTGCCCCGCTCGACCGCCCGCTCTGACGGCGGACATCCCCTTTCCATCATAGCGGGAACCTCCTCGAATTCACAAGCCGGCGCCTGGACTTTCATTATTCAAATCCGAAACGCGTAAGCGAGCTTCCTGCGCCACGGCGCCGAGAATGCTTCCTCGCTGACGCGCTTGTTCTGGCGCGCATGAATGAGGCTGAGCGCATCGTTTTTTTCCGCCACGATGGCGCAATGCTTCGCCGGTCCGCGCGCGGCCATGCGGAACAGCGCCACGTCGCCCGGCGCGATATCCTTAATGTCGATTTGCTGCAGATGGCGCGCCAGCGCGTCGCGCAAGGTTTCCTTGGCCTGCGCTTCCGCCCAGTCGGGCGAATAAGGCGGCGGAGTTTCCGCCTCTTCGCCACCCAGTTCGCGCCACACGCCGCGCAACAGCCCGAGGCAGTCGCAGCCTGCGCCTTTCACGCTCGCTTGATGCACATAGGGCGTGCCGATCCAGGACCGGGCGACTTGAACGATGTCGGCTTGCGACGTGCACCGCCCCCCAGCCGGCTCACTCCGTTCGCCGACCTCCCCGCAAGGGGGAGGCAAATTCTCAGTTGCCATATCTGCTGCCTCCGTCGAGCGGCGTCGAGGAGGCCGGGTAAGACACCACCAGATCGTTGCCCGGCATGTACGGGAAGCCGCGAAAATTCTCTTGATTGGCGTAGCGCGATTTGCAGGTGACGAATTGCTTGTCGCAGCCGGCACTGATGACGAAGGCGTCGCCGGCGGCGACGGCTTTGCTCATCGCCTGCCACAGCTCGATAGTGACGCTGGCGCCCGACACGGCGTGGCGTTTGACCTCCATGGCGCGGCCGGCATTGGCGCCGCCGGTGAAGGCGAGCTTTCCGTCCGCGAACCAGCCGCCGGCAAACGCGCTAAGGCCCGACACGACGAAGCGGCGGTCGTCGAGCACGCGCACGACGGTTCCCGCCGCGGTGTAATTCGCCAAGGCGAGCTTGCAGCGTACGTCGCCCAGATCGGCGTCGCAGCTATAGCCGTAGGCGCGGCCGACCGGCTGACCCAGAATGTGCGCCAGCCCGCGCACTTCCACCGTAAATCCCGTCTTGCCGCGCTTGACCTCGCCGAGGCTGCCTTTGCGCATCAGTACGCGCTGATCGGGCGACGACCAGTTCACCCGCCAGATTTCGATGGCGGCGTTGTCGTAAAGGCCGGCGGCAAGATCGTCCTCGTTCAGCGTCGCGGACGATAGCGCGCCCATCACCGTGAGATTGTCGACCGCCAAGCCGAGCGTCGACTGCACTTCGCTGGCGGTGAAGCCGCAGACCGCCTGATAGGCGAGACCGTCGAACGTCACGGGCGCATCGTGATCGCCGAACCCGAGCGCGGCGCCGTCGCGGCGCACGATCTTCCAGCACCAGCACAGCGTGGTGGCGCCGGAATCGAGATGATCCTGCAGGCCGGGAGGGAGAGTTTTCATACCTATTCTCCACCCTCCCCTTGAGGGAGGGTCGAAACGCGAAGCGTTTCGGGGAGGGGTATTGTTGACATCACCCCCCACCGAAAAATCCGCTTCGCGAATTTTTCCGCCTCCCCCTCAAGGGGGGAGGCAAATTTCTTTTTCACAGCAGCACCTCGACCAGCGGCAGGCTGGGCACTTCGCCCGCCTGGAAGTCCGCCAGATTGACCGACAACGAATCCGTGTCGAAACGCACGGGAACGTCGAATTCGAACCCGGCCGAGATCGCGGCGCCGTTCGGCGGCGCGGCCGCGAAGGCGACAAGCCCGGTGGTCGCATCCACGCTCCAGCCGCCGGTCAGTTCGACGCCCGCCAGCGCCACGCGCACCGTGCCGGCTACGGGCTTCTTCACGACGCGCGTCCAGCTTGACGGACCGGACAAATAGGTTTTGACCAGCTGGAAGGATTTCGCGGCGCCGTCGCCGATGGCGACGGCCTGGTCGGTCGGCGCGACGCTCGCGTTCGGGGCGCAGGATTTGAAATCGGCGAAATCCTTGAAGCGGAAGGCATAGAGCCGGCCCATGCGCGCCTCGAAGAAGGCGATGACGGCGTGCAGATCGTCGAGCGTTTTGACGCCCGATCCCACATCGTAGCGGCGGCGCGAATTGGCCCACACGCCGTTGCGCTCCTCGAAGCCGGAGCCGAGCGTGACGATTTCCGTCTTGCGCTCGGGCCCGCCCGTCGAATGAAAAGCGATGGCGGTGGGGAAACGGATTTCGTGAAAGGTCATCGTTGAAACGCGAATAGGGAGTAGCGAATAGCGAATAGGGATTCCCTACTCGCTATTCGCCATTCGCTATTCGCCCCTTACATGTTTCTTTGACCGCGCGCCAAGGCCCGCGACATCATCGCGGCGATCTGGGTTTCGGATTTGAGGAAGCTTTGCGCGTCGCGCGCCTGCACGTTGAGCGTGATCGCGGGCCGCGCGGGGGCCGCGTTCGACGCGATGGCGCCGCTCGACGACGGCACGAACAATTCCGGTCCCTGCTCGCCGACCAGATAGGCGCCGCCCGCGTCGACCGGCCCGCCGCTCGCCCGCGCGCCGGAAATCGGCAAGAGCGAGCCGATCAGCGAGGCGACCACGCTTTCCACGGGCTTGACGATGAACTGGCTGGTCGAGACGCGGTCGAAATCGGCCAGGATGGAATCGACCATCTGGCTGACGGAGGTTTTGCCGGACAGCACGGCGCTCGCGATGGTGTTCTCCACCGAGCGGAACGAGCGCGTCACGGCATTGTCGATGGATTGCGTGGCGTTGGCGACGGGCCCGCCCACGAAATCGGACAGCGCTTTGCCGGCGGTGGCGAGGCTGGCGCTGACATTCGCGCCGAGATCGGTTGTGCCTGGGTCGGACATGGTTCAATCCGGATAGCGTTGCATCAGATCTTCGAATTCGCGGCGGCCGAGCGGCGCGGCGCGGCGCGCGGTTTTTCCCGCCAGCAGCGCGCGCCATTCGGCCAGCGACATGCTCCAGAAAGTTTTCGGCTTGAGGCCCAACGCGCCTAATCCGAGCGCGAGCCAGGCGTCCCAGGAAAAGGGCGGCTTGCCTCGCCCTGTTCGCCGGAGCGCGGCAAACCTTCGCGCGGCAGCCCGGCGCGGTCGAAGGCTTGCGCCACCGCTGCCACCAGCGCGCCCAGATCGCAGGGTAGGTGCAGCACGTCGGCGGGCGAGACATCGTGGCCGCCGCCGCGCATCAGCGCCGCCGCGACGACGGCGAGATCGGAGGCGCGTGCCTGTTTCAAGCGGGCGGCGATCCCGGCCAGATCGTCGAGCCCCAGTCCGTCCTCGATTTCGGCGAGCGCGCCCAGCGTCAGCAGCAGGCGGAAACTTTTCCCGCCCGCGATCAGCTCGGCCTCGCCGCGAATTTTGTTGGGCATGCGCGGAAACTCCTTATAGGCGAATAGCGAATAGGGAGTAGCGAATAGGGAAGAACCACTATTCGCCATTCGCTACTCGCTATTCGCCACTTACATCGCCGTGAACGTCAGCGCTCCCGCGCTCGCCAGCGACAGCGAAAGCTTCAACTCGCCGTCGTAAGGACCGTCATATTGCAGCGAGGTCAGCTTGAACGGTCCGGCGACGGTGCCGAAGCTCGGAATCACGATCTGCCAGTCGCACAGCGTCTGATTGAAGAAGGCGGCGCGCAGCGAGGCGTCCGACGCCGCGTCCTTGAACACGCCGGAGCCCGAGATCGTCGCCGATTTCACGCCCGCGCCGGCCAACAGCTCGCGCCACATGTCGACGGAATCCGAATTGGTGACGTCGACGTTCTGCGCGTTGAAGGCGAGCGTGGTGGCGCGCAGCCCCGCGACGGCGGTGAAATTTTCGGGGCTCGCCCCGTCGCCGATCTTGATCAGCAGGTCCTTGCCCTTTTGGGCGGTCATGGTGGGTTCTCCAAAAAAAGGCGAATGGCGAGTAGCGAATAGGGAAGATGCCCCTACTCGCTATTCGCTACTCGCTATTCGCGGTTTATTGCGGTTCCGTCACGGCGCGGAATTTCAGCGCGGCGCGGAAGGTTTCGCCGTCGTTTTCGCGCGCGAATTCCGCCGAGAGATAACGCAGGTCGATCAGCGTATGGCCGTCGAGCGTGAGCGAGGTACCGTCCAGGCATTCGCGCACCGCTTCGGCCGCGAGCTTGATCTCCTGGTGCCCGCCCGAGCGCGACCAGACATGGATCGCGAGGCTGTGCTCGCTGCCCTGCTCCGTCGCGGTGTCCCAGTTGGTTTCGCCGTCTTCGCCGACGACGATATAGGGAAAGACGGCCTGGCGCGGCACGGCGTCGAACACGCGCGGCGGATCGCCCGCGACCGATTTGACGGCGTCGCTCACCGTCAGCGCGGCGAAAACCGCCTGCTGCAGCGCCCAGCTTGCACAGTTCATGGCAATTCCTCGCACAACAAAGTTACGGTTTTGGCCGGCGGACCTTCGTCGAGCAAAGCATGGACCTTGAAGATGCGTGCGCCGACGAGCACGCGCTGGCCCGCCGCTAGATCGGTGCGCCGCCGCAGCACGATACGATGGCGTACGCGCGATTCCAGAGCGTCGGGACCGAAGGTGTCGCTCGCACCGAGGATCGCGACCTTCACCCAAGCCGTGCCGAAGGCCTCCCAGCTCTCGTCATAGCCGCCGCCGCCGTCGGGCGTCAGGACACGCGTTTGTAGCGTCGCACGCTGATCGAGATCGCCGATCACAGCCGGAAAATCCTATACGGCGCTAGCAGCGCCTCGGCCGCGGACGACACGATGTCCGCCTCGTCGCCGCGATGGGCGTAAAGATCGGCGACGATCTGCAGGATCGCCTCCTTGAGCGGCTGCGGCACGGCGTCCGCGCCGCCATAACCGGCGGTGAAGGCGATCTGCACCGCATTGACGGCGCGCAAATTCGCCAGCGGCGGCGCGAATATTCCCTTCAGCGCCAATCGGGCGGGCGCGGAGGCGGCGTCCACCTGATAGAGCGACGGATCGAGAACGCTCATCGTGTCGTCGAGGGCGTAGGTGGCGACTTGCGTCACGCTCTGCAAAGGCGGCAGCGGAATTTCGACCAAGCCGTTCTCGGGCCAAGCGTCGAGCCACAGCGTCCAGCTTTGCGTGACCAAAGCGCGGCCGCTGTACCATTCGGCGCGGACGCGCGCCGCCGTTATCAGCGAGGCGATCGGCGCATCGTCGTCGGTAGTGTCCACCTTGAGATGCGCTTTCGCCTCGGCGAGCGAGACGGGCTCGGCGGCGGGGGGAGTGATGAGAGTGAGGGACATTCCTTAGAACCTCGTCATGGCCGGGCAGCGAGCCTGCACTTGCAGGCGAAGCGCGACCCGGCCATCCAGAGTCATTTGCCCGCGCGGACGCGCGGGCGCTGGGTGGCCGGGTCAAGCCCGGCCATGACATTTTTTTGTTTGGTTTATGCGGACGCGAACTTCATCAGCTTGATCGCTTCGTAGTTCTGCACCCCGCCGCCGACGCGCTTGGTGGTGTAGAACAGCACGTAGGGCTTGGCCGAATAGGGATCGCGCAGCACGCGCACCCCGACGCGGTCGACGATCAGATAACCGCGCGCGAAATCGCCGAAGGCGATGGAGAACGAATTTGCGGCGATGTCGGGCATGTCCTCGGCTTCCGCCACCGGATAGCCGAGCAGCGTCGGCGGCTGGCCGGCGCTCGCGCCCGGCTGCCAGATGTAATTGTCGTTCGCATCCTTGAACTTGCGGATCGCCGCTTCGGTGCCCCGGTTCATCACCCACGAACCGTTGGCGCGATAGCCCTGCTTGGGCGCGTAGGCGAGAGAGACCAGCGCGTCCGTCGGGTCGGACGTGGCGAAAGCGCCCGCCGCGCCGCTGGCGATGTAGCCGAGCTTGCCCCACGTCCACGACGCGTCGGCGACCGCGGTCTCGCCGAGGAAGCCTTTGGGCTGCGTCGTGCCGTTGCCGCTGACGAAGGCCGCGCCTTCTTGTTCGGCGAATACGGTCTGCACTTCGCCCGCCAGCCAGGTTTCGAGATCGACCTGGCTGTCGTCGAGCAGCGCCTGCGTCGCCGCCGGCATGGCGTAAAGCTCCATCGTCGGAAAATCGATGGCCGCCAGCGTCGGCGCATTGGTCTGCGGCCGCGCGTCGGTTTCGGCGACCCAGCCGGTGGCGGCGCCCGCCGTGGCGATCGGCTTGCGATAGACGTTGGAGCCGATCTGGCGGACGGAAGCGATGGCGCGCATCGGCGAGACCTTCGCCAGCACGCGGTCGATGGTCTGCTCGATCTCCAGCGGCACGGTGTAGCCGCCGTCCGCGAGGGAGCCGGCGGACATCGCCTTCAGCTCCAGCGCGTCGAGGCCGCCGGCGTCGCCCTTGCGGATGTAGCGCTCGAACGCGGCTTTCTTCTCTCGCGCGGCGGGCGCGGCTTTGCGCTCGCCGGCGAGAACCGGCCGGGCGGCGGCCAGCGTCAGCTCGTCGAGCGCGCGTTTCTGTTCGTCCAGCGCGCGATTGATGCGCTCGACCTTCTCCTCGGTGACCGCGTCGGCCGAATGCGCTTCGAGCTGACCCAGGCGTTCGTCGTTGGCGCCCTTGAACGCCTCGAAGGCGCGCAGGAATTCGTCGAAAGAGTCTTTGATATCGGCCGAGACAACGGCCTTTGATTCCAGTTCCATTTTCAGTGTCTCCTGTCCAAGAGGCGAATAGCGAATGGCGAGTAGCGAATAGGGAACTACTCGCTATTCGCTACTCCCTATTCGCCTACTTACTTCTCTGATGTGAGCGGCAACGGATGCACCGCCGATGGCCGTGACCTTCGATCCCGCGAGCAACGGGAAGGTCACGACCGAAATTTCCCAAAGCTCGATTTCGTTGAGCACGCGGTGGCCCGCTTGGCGCGTCGCGCGCACGGTGCGAAAACCGATGCTGAGGCCGTTGAGCGCGCCCTCGCGGATCAGCGCACGCACCTCGCGGGCGCGCCGAACGTCGAGCACCAGGCGGCCCTTGACGTAAAGCCCGCGCGAATCCTCGCGGATGGTTTCCCACACGCCCAGCGGCTCGTGCGTGAAATGCTGATAGAGCATGCGCACCTTGTCGGGCGGACGCCGGCTGAGACTGGCGCGAAACGCGCCGGGGGCGACCACGTCGCCCGCGCCGTCGGGCACGCCGAACAGCGAGGCATAGCCTTCGAACTCGTCGTCGTTGAGCTCGGCGAGACGCGCGGGCGCGGCGAGGCGTGCGAGGCGCCGCCTCACGGTGTGGATGGCGGTCATGGGTGAAAAAAGCGAATAGCGAATGGCGAATAGCGAGTAGGGAAATTCCCCACTGCCTGCCGCCATCCCTATTCGCTACTCCCTATTCGCTATTCGCTATTGTTGTTTTCGATCCAACTTATTTTCGATGCGGTCGAGCGTCTGCTTGATGGTGGCGATCTGGTCTTCCAGCACGGCGACGCGCGCGATGGCCGACTGGTCGGCGGCGAGCGTGCGCTCCAGCGTCGAGATACGCTCCGCCGCCGAACCGGCCCAGAACAGCGCGCCCGCCGTCTGCAACAAAAAGGCCGCCACGAGGGCGGCCGGCAGGCGCTTGTCCAGCACCGGCTGGATGGTTTCGGCAAGGGTCATGGGGGGCTCAGTTGAAGCGTTTTGCCAGTTGTTGAACCTCGGTGTCGAGTTTTTTCAACGACGCTTCAGGGTCGTGCTGACACAGCAACTGCATCGTGTCGGCGATTTCCGTCAAGCGCCCCGGCTTGGATTGTTCGTCGGGACTCCAGGTTGTTCCCGCAAGCGTGCGCGAGCTTTGGAAATCGTCGTATTGCGTCTCCATCGAGAAAATATAATCCGCACCGTCCATACCGCGCGCACGCTTCGACTCATAACGAGTCTCCATTAGGACCTTCTTCCAAACATCCACGATGCGCACGCCCAGAGATGCGGGAATGCCAATCTCGCAGCGATCCGGTTTCACGTCGTGGTAGTCCGCGGGTTGTGGTAACTTGAGTCCCAATCTTTTTGTGCTCTGCTGAATGCGCGCCGGGTACATCCACAGTGGAACGGCGGCATGAAGATAGACGATGCGATATTCCATATCTCGCTCCTTGAGGAATATCATGTTCACAAAGAAGCCGCCCGGACCCGCTACCAACTCGTAGACCCGTGCACGAACGTCTTTTCCGAAAGCATCTTTGAACACAGTCCCGACAATCCTCGGATAATCATCGTCCCAATAGGCTGAATCGAACGCCGACGGGATCGGCACCAGATGATCGAATCCATAAGACGGCACATAGGGCTTTGCCGATGTTTGCGCGGCGGCCGCCGTCGTACAAAGCGCGGCGGCGAAGAGGAGTGCGAGTTTTTTCATGATGTTTCCCCCGAGGGGAAGAATTCTACTGCGTTTCTAGAGCCAAACAAAGATTGTCATTCCCGGCCGAGCGCAACCCAATATCCACCCTCCCCTTGAGGGAGGGTCGAAATTTGCAGGGCAAATTTCGGGGAGGGGTCGGGCCGAAGGCGCGCCTCGCTGACGCTCGGCGACCCCCCACCAAATTCGCTTTGCGAATTTGGCTCCCCCTCAAGGGGGGAGCGAAAATCAGATTCACGGCATCACATCCCCGCCTTCGACGGGGGAGTATCCCGCGGCTTGGCGGCGTTCGTTCAACGTCAAGAAATTCGCGTTCGACAGCCGGTCCCAGACGCTTTCGCGTTCGATGGCCAGCGCGTCCACCGCGTCCGCGTCGTAGCCGATGCGCAGGTTCTCGCCGAAGCGCGGCGCCAGCCAGCGCGTCAGCGCCTTGGCGGTGCGCGCCACCAGCGGCAGCACGGTCTGGCGCCAGAACGACAAGTTCGCCTCGCGGTAATTCGAGAAGGTGTTGTCGCCGGGAATGCCCAGCAGCATCGGCGGAATGCCGAAGGCCAGCGCGATCTCACGCGCCGCTGCGTTGCGCAGGTTGGAGAAATCCATGTCGGACGGCGTGTAGCTCATGGAGCGCCAGTCGAGCCCGCCTTCCAGCACCATCGGCCGGCCGGCATTGGAAGCGCCCTGATAGGCGTCTTCCAGCTCGCGCTTGAGGCGCTGGAATTGATCGTCGCTCAACGAGGGCGCGCCCTCCGGCCCCTTATATATAAGTGCGCCCGACGGCCGCGCCGCGTTGTCGAGCAGCGATTTGGTCCAGGCCGCGCCCGCATTGTGGACCTCCACCGCGTTGGCCGCCGCCTGGATCGGCGACAGGCCGTAATGATCGTCGAGCGGGTTGAACAGAGCGGCATGCAGCACCGGCAGGAAGCCGGTGGTCAGATCGCGCGCGATATGGGTGATGCGGTCGCCGAGCTTGTAATCGTAGCCGATGGGCCAGCCGCGCGCGTCGGCCACCACGCTGACGCGGTCGGGACGCAGCACGTACAGCTCGCGCACCGCGCCGCCCGCGCTCACCGCTTCGAGATAGGAATCGCCCGCGCATTGCAGATAGGCGTACCAGCGTTCGAACAAGGCGGTGCCTTCGTCCTGCGGATTGGGACCGGCAAGCAGCGCGAGCAGCGGGTGGGATTCGATCTCCTCGGCGCCCTCGTAGAGCAGCCACGGCACGCTGGCCGCGCCCTCCGCGATCATGCGCACGCAGCGATAGGCGATGGCGTTGCCGATCACCGCTTCGCGGGCCAGCGTTACGAAATCGCGCGCGCCCCAGCGCGGCGCGCCGATCAGCGACAGCGCGATCAGCGGCGGCGCGGCTTTGGTTTCGGGTGCGCGGCGGAATAAACGGTTGAGCATGTTCACAGAACTTTCTTTGTTACGAACAGCAATCATTCAAATATGACAACTGGAGATTCATACTTGATGATTCTGCACGAATCGCGTGTCCTGAACGGAATGGAAACGCAGCCAAAGGAGACCCAAATGCGTGACGGACTCTATAAAGTTCACTTCAAGACACGAATTGGAGAGGGCGCTGGTGTCATCGTGCTGAGTGGCGGCCATGTTCGTGGCGGTGACTCATCCGTGTACTATGTGGGCACTTACGAACAAGCCGGCAACCAATTCACTGCATCGGTCGCTGCAAAGACGCACACAAGGATGCCGGGAATGGGAAATGTGTTCGGCGTGGACAACGTGGACATCAAGTTGGCTGGCACAAGCACCGGAGATTCGGCAAATGTTACGGGGACTGCTGCTCAAGCACCGGGCGTCCAGTTCCATGCTGAACTTTCTCGCTTAAGCGACTAAGAGCGTCCTGTTGATCGAGCAGTCGCTCAAGAAGGTACGCGAGACGATTCACTGATCCGATTAACTGGTCAATTTTTGTCTTTGCGTCTTGCTTAACGGTACACATTTAGTCCTCCAATGTTAGCAACTTTCCTCCCCCGTTTACGGGGGAGGTGCTGAGCGTTAGCGAAGCGGAGGGGGCGAACTCGGTGCGCGCCTCCCTCGCCCGGCTTCGCAAGAGCTACGCCGGGCACTCCCCCCGTGAACGGAGGGAGAAAGACATCGAGCGGGCGTTCACAGCGTTCTCACCTTCACCTTGGCGCGCTTCGACGGGAAGAGATCGGTCAGCGCCCAAACCAGCGCGTCCATCCGGTCGGGGCTTTTGCCCTCGCCGTCGTAGTTGCACATCTGGTCTTCGAGGTCCGGGAAGCTGCCCACGTGATGCACGCGGCCTTGTTCGTAAAGCGCGGCGGCGGGCGTGGCGCGGGTGCGCTTGTCGCGCGTGGCGTGCACCAGCTTGACCGCCACATTCGGCAAGGCGTCGAGCAGCACCTGTTTTACCATGTCGCCGCCCTGATTGGCTTCGGCCACGATGCTGTCGGCCTCGAAATCCTCATAGGCGTCGGCGACGCGCTTGGCCCAGCCGGCGGCCGTCAAACCGCCCGCCGAGCAATCGGCGATCACGTAAGCCGCGCCGTCCTCGCCCAGGCCCGCGACCACGATGCCGCATTCGTCGCCCGCGACGGAGGCCGGCGGATCGACCGCCACCACGACGCGCGCCAATTGCGGCGTTTGGCGCACGCGGGCGCGTTCGATCCAGTCGCGACGCCACAGCGCGGCGTCGTTGTCCTCGATCAGCTCGGCGTCGAGTTCCTGGCGGCCGAGCCGCGTGCCGCCGAAACGCAATTCCAGGCCGGCAAGAAACGTCGCCGCCAGATTGGCCGCGTTGGCGGCCGTCGCCGAATGCGTCCTCGCCACGTCGGGCGCCGCCAAGAGATTGCGCAGCGTCGGGATGTTGCGCGGCGTGGTGGTGATCGCCATGCGCGGGTCCTTGCCCAGGCGCAGCGCCAGCAGCACCATGTCGAGCGCCGCCTGGGGCTCCGCCCATTTGCAGAACTCGTCGGCCCACACCGCGTCGAACTGGTGGCCGCGCACGTAATCGGGTTCCTCCGCGGATACGACGGTCGCAACCGCGCCCGTCGGCCACAGTACGCGCCGGTTCGACGGCTCGAACGCAGCGCCTGGCGACACGCTCAGCAAACCGGATTCTCCTTCGATCATCACGCTGCGCGCATCCGCAAACGTGGCGCCGACCAGGCCGATGCGGCGCATCTTGCCGTGGCGCACGCCGTCGGCGATCCATTCGGAGCCGGCGCGCGTTTTGCCCGCGCCGCGCCCGCCGAGAAACAGCCAGATGCGCCAGTCGCCCTCGGGCGGCAATTGCTCGTCGCGCGCCCAGAAACGCCATGTCTTGATGAGAAATTCGGCGTCATTCTTCAGGCCCTGCAGGACTATTTTGCGCGTCCGCGGCGGCAACGAGATGATCGATTCGGCGTTCCAGCTCCGCATAGGCATCGTCATTCTGGGTCGCCACCTTGGTTTCGCGTTTTAGGGCGCGCTGTTCGTCTTGCCGAATGAGCCGGTCGAGCGTGCGCTCCATCGAGGCGAGCGCGCGCACATTGACGATGCGGATGTTCGCTTGGTCGATTTCGGTCGTCGGCTTGGTGTTTTCCAATTGAATGAGCTGGCGTTTTAGCTCGCGGAGCAGCCGGATCACGAGGTCGTCCTTCCAGTCCTCATCGACGACCTCGGGTGCGCCCGCCCGCATTTCGTCGAACGTCGGCTCGACGCCGACGGGGAGGTTCGGGGTGAGAGGCATCGGATGGATTTATTGGGATATAGCCGAGATGGTAATTCGACCTTTGAGCTGCTGCCGGTTTTGAAGACACCGAGTTTGGTGTTTTTATGGAAACCGGAGGCAGACCATGGAACGACGGAAGTTTACGCGAGAGTTCAAGCTTGAGGCGGTGAAGCTGATCAAGGAGCGCGGCGTGGCATACGCGCAGGCGTCCAAGGATTTGGGTGTTCACCAGACAGTGCTGCGCAATTGGGTCAAGGATTTTGCGGTCGATCCGCAGCAGGCCTTTCCCGGCCATGGGCAGCAGAAGCCCGAACAGGCAGAGATCGCGCGGCTCAAGCGCGAAGTGACGAAGCTCAAAGCCGAACGGGACATCCTAAAAAAAGCCGCGGCCTACTTCGCGAAGGAGAGCACATGATGTTCACCTTCATCGCGAAGCACCGAGGAATCTGGCCGGTGGAATGGTTGTGCGGGGCGCTCGGTGTCTCGCGTGGCGGCTTCTATGCATGGCTCACGCGACCGCGAAGTCGGCGCAGCCACAGCGACGAAGAGCTGGGAGCCAAGGTGCGGGCGAGCTTCATTGCGAGCGACCGGACCTACGGCGCCAGGCGCGTGTGGCATGACATGATCGAGGACGGCGTGTCTTGCGGGCTGCATCGGGTCGAACGACTGATGCGGCTGCAGGCGCTCAAAGCGCGTCCGCGGCGACGTCGCCTGCCATCCGATCCGGGTCAACGGCAGGCGAGCGCCGTCGCTCCCAACGTGCTGGACCGGGCCTTCGAAGCCCCAGCCCCAAACCGCAAATGGATCGCTGATTTTACGTACATCTGGACGGGGGAAGGTTGGCTTTATGTGGCAGCGGTCATCGATCTGTTCTCCCGGCGGGTGGTCGGCTGGTCGATGAGCGCCACGATGACGGCGCAGTTCGTCACCGATGCGCTGCTGATGGCGATTTGGCGGCGAGGCAAGCCCGATGCGCTTCTCCATCACTCGGATCGTGGTAGCCAATACACCAGTGAACAGTTCCAGCGGTTGATGGCCGACCACGGCGTTACCTGCTCGATGAGCCGCTCAGGCAATTGCTGGGACAATGCGGCAATGGAGAGCTTCTTCTCTTCGCTGAAAACCGAACGCACGGCGCGCAAAACATACCGGACGCGGAACGAAGCAAGGGCTGACGTGTTCGACTACATCGAATGCTTCTACAATCCGAGACGGCGCCACTCGACGATAGGGTATGTGAGCCCGATGGACTTCGAGGAGAAGGCTGGATTAGCTTAAGTGGGTGTCAACCGAACCGGCAGCAGCTCACTTGTCGGTTCAAGGGGGGAGCGAAAATATTTTTTAGACGGCGGCCGGAAGAAAAATTGCCTGCGGGATCAAAGCCATGGCGGCTGCCGACGCGGCGCGGCGGGAAAATCAATTCAGTCTCACTCGCGTTTACGGCGCGCGCGACGCCCGTTCAAGCGAACGTCCGCAATCACGGCGATACCATCACAACGGTAAGTTTGCGGGCGGACAATGAGGGGCTACCTGATCAGCTTGTCGTTTGAGTTTTTGTGGCTGCTATTTCAGGCAGCGCCATCGGGCTACTCAGATCACCCCACCAAAATACAATGCCCTGATTATTCAGTACCGGAGCCGTGGCGACAAAATTGGAACGGCCAATTCTGCGGTATTTGTCTTTCGTTTTTTCTCCCGACTGCAAGACAAGCTCCCCAGAAAATCCAGAAGCTATGCTCCAGTACAAATCATCACATTCAACATCGATGGTATACCTAGCCGTTTCTGTAGCTACCGATGATCGCAGTACTTCATTGTCCGAGGCATGTTTCAGCTTTTGATAGCAAATAACCACGGAAAGCGTATCTCCCGGCTCGATAGTCTGGGTCCAGTTGTAAGTCTTCTCAAACTCAGTGCTGACTGGTAAGAACCCCGCATCAATATCCTCCACCGACAAGGCATTCTCTGAAACATGCACGAAGTTCACCCGCGACAGCTCCGGTGCCGCTCTATCGACTGACATCTCGATACCGAATCGCCATTCGACTGGTGCGGGCGTCACATTCTGATATTCCGATCTAGACGTTACAGTGAGGAGGCGATAGCCCGATGCTGTCAGCTTGAGACGTTTTGCCTGTTCGTTTGGGATAAATCCGATTTTGAGCGTTACGTGATGGTCGATTCGAACAACTGGAGCCGTTAGGATCGTATCAATCACATGTTGTACGATTGTCGTAGGAGTACGGAGACTAAATGCGGCTTCGAACATGTTGCGAGCGACACGACCAAGAGCCAATTCCATTGCCGCATCTGCTCTTGCTTGTTGTTCAACGCGAGCCGTCCGATCGATCAACGCGCTGACAACAAGTGCAATAAACGCCGCAATTCCAAGTTCGCGAAAGAGAGCTACATAGGTCCATGGATTTTGATACCACAGCACTACTCGAATCTGAGACTGCAGATTTGGGTGCTGCATTTCGTGGATTACGAGGCCTTGTTCGAGCGCGATTGACAAGAGGAGGCAGAACACGCCAAAGACGCCGAGCATGAATAAGCGCGGGACGAACATGTATCGCCAAGCGCTGTGAGCGCCATCTTTCTGCAGAGTGGTCATAATAGAACCCCCAGGTCTCTCTAAACTCTGCCTATGAATTTCATTGCATGCAATCGAAGATTGTTTCGGTCAAGCTCTTGTAGACTGCTGCGGACGCACTTTATGAGGGCGCCTTGACACAGCCCGGGATAGTGCTTGTCTCAATTACCGAAGGGCGGGCCAAGACGACCCCAGCTTTGCTGCTGTGTGGATGGCAGCAATGCCGCAAAGTGAACGGGCGCCGGCGGCGGGCGGGCGCTCCTGCCGCGCGGCGCTGCCTATTCCGCCCACCTTTCCCATCGTTAACGCGCCCTGTCTTGAATCCGCCCTAGATTTCGGTCACGAAGCGGTGCGATGGGAAAAATCGTCCGGGAATTCTTGGAAATGCTGGGCCGCGGGGCCGACGCCCTGGGCGGCTGGATCATCGACCACCGCCGCCCGCTGCTGAAGATCGGCGCCTGGGCCGGCGGCATCGTCGCCGTGCCGGTGGTCGCCTTATACCTGCTGCCTTACGTGCTGGGGCTGTTCGCGCCGACGCTCGATCTCAGCCAAGACCTCTACGCGCTGAACCGCCCCGTCGCTTACACCTTCCTGGACGCCAAGGGCGAGGTCGCCGGCCGCCGCGGCGCGCTGGTCGGCGAGCGGCTGACCCTGGAGCAGATGCCTGCCACTCTGCCGGCCGCCTTCATCGCCATGGAAGACCGCCGCTTCTATTCGCATCACGGCATCGATCCGCGCGGCCTGCTGCGCGCGCTGCTGGAGGACATCCGCGCCCGGCATTGGGTGGCCGGCGGGTCCACCATCACCCAGCAGACCGCCAAGATCCTGTTCACCAATTCCGAACGCCGGGTCTCGCGCAAGCTGACCGACATGATGGACGCGGTGACGCTGGAGAATTCGCTCAGCAAGAAACAAATTTTGGAACTCTATCTGAACCGGCTTTATCTCGGCTCGGGCGCCTATGGCGTGGACGGCGCGGCGCATATCTATTTCGGCAAGTCGGCCAGGAACCTGACGCTCTCCGAAGCCGCCATGCTGGCGACGCTGACCCGCGCGCCGTCGGTGTTCTCGCCGCGGCGCGACCTCGCCGCCGCCCAAGAGCGCGCCGACATCGTGCTGAACGCGATGGTGGAGACCGGCGCGATCAGCCAAGCGCAGGCCGACGACGCGAGCGCCCATCCGGCGATCGTCGCCGACCGCACCGCCACGGAAGCGCGCAACTTCTTCCTGGATACGGCCGCGGACGAAGCCCAGAAGCTGGCGCTGGCCAGCGGGCAGAAGCTTTCCGGCGATCTGACGGTGCACACGACGCTGGAGCCCAGGCTGCAGGAAGCCGCGCGCGAAGCCGCGATCAAGGTCATCCTCGGCAAGCAGGGCAAGAAGGCGCACGCCGGCGAAGCCGCCGTCGTGGTGATGAAGCTCGACGGCGCCATCTCGGCCATGATCGGCGGCGTGGACTATACGGAAAGCCCGTTCAACCGCGCCACGCAGGCGCATCGTCAGCCCGGCTCGGCCTTCAAACCCTTCGTCTACATGGCGGCGCTGGAAGCGGGCCTCTCGCCCTGGGACGTGCGCAACGACGAACCCGTCGACATCAACGGCTGGACGCCGACCAATTTCGGCGGACGCGCCTACGGCCAACTGACCTTGGCCGACGCGCTGGCCCATTCCGTCAACACCATCACCGCCAATCTCGCGCAGGAAGTCGGGCTGGACGCCGTGATCGACGCGGCGCGGCGTTGCGGCATCACCTCGCCGCTCGTCGCCAACGCGTCTCTCGCGCTTGGCACCAGCGAAGTGACGCCGCTCGAACTGACCAGCGCCTATGGCGCCATCGCCTCGGGCGGGATCAAGGTGACGCCTTATATGGTGACGCAAGTCGACGGCCCGGACGGCCGGGTCCTCTACAAGCGCAAGGCGCCCGATGAACCGCGCGCCATCGCCGAGCATGTCGACCGCGATCTCACCGCCATGATGTACGACGTGATGACCGAAGGAACCGGCCGCGGCGCCGCCTTGTGGACTCACGAAGCCGCCGGCAAAACCGGCACCACCCAGGACTATCACGACGCCTGGTTCGTCGGCTTCACCACCGATTACGTCGCCGGCGTGTGGGTGGGCAACGACAATTCCTCGCCGATGCACGGGGTGACGGGCGGCAGCCTGCCCGCCGAAATCTGGCGCGACGTGATGACGGCGGCGGAAAAAGGCCTGCCGGCCACGCCGCTCGCCCGTTCGCCGCCGGGCGTTCCGGTCGACGAAACGCTGATGGATTCCGGCCTGCCCGTGACGACGGACGACGAAGCCCACGCCACGCCCGGAGAATCGCAGCAGCAGCAACCGCAGCAGACCGGCGAACAGCGCAAGGGCTTCTGGGACTGGCTGTTCGGCTCGGGCGAAGAAAAGAAGCCGGCGCCGAACCAGGCTCCGCCCGCCCAGGACGACGATACCGGCGGCGGGAATTAAGGCGTGTGTCCTTCAAGTTCACTCTTTAAGCTCATCCCAAATTCTCCACCCTCCCTCAAGGGCAGGGTGGATTTATGGTATGGTTGCTTCTGTGAAGCCCCGCGACAAAGGGGCGACGGGGAACGATCATGAAATCTCGACTGCTTCTCGCCGTTCTGGCGTTTGCACTTGCGGCCTCGGCCCACGCCGCGCCGTTGACCCGTATCGTCTTCGTCACCGACTGGAAGGCGCAGGCCGAGCATGGCGGATTCTACGAGGCGCTGGCGCTCGGCCTTTACAAGCAGCGCGGCCTCGACGTGCGCATCCGCGAAGGCGGGCCGAGCGTGAACGTGCCTGAGCTGATCGCCGGCGGCGCCGCCGATTTCGGCATCGGCTCGAACAGCTTCGTGCCGCTCAACATGCTGCGCCAAGGCGTGCCGGTGCGCGCCGTGATGGCCCTGTTTCAGAAGGACCCGGCGATCCTGATGACCCATCCGCGGAGCGACGTGCGCCGCCTCGCCGACCTGAAGGGCAAGCCGATCATGCTGGGCGACGCGGCGACGGTGACCATCTGGCCCTGGCTGAAAGCGAAATACGGCTTCGACGATTCGCAAATCCGCAAATACACCTTCAACCTGCAGCCTTTCCTGGTCGACCCGAACGCGATCCAGGAAGGCTATCTCACCAGCGAACCCTATACGGTGGAGAGCACGGCGCATTTCAAGCCGCAGGTTTTCCTGCTCGCCGACAACGGTTATTCGAGCTACGCCAATCTGGTGCTGGCGCCGCAGCGCTGGATCGACAAGAATCCCGCCGCGGTGCAGGCGTTCTACGACGCCACGCGCGACGGCTGGCGCCAATATCTGGGCGGCGATCCCAGGCCCGCCAATGCGCTCATCAAGCGCGACAATCCCGACATGAGCGACGCCGTCATCGCCCAGGCGATCGCCAAGATGAAAGCGTACGGTCTCGTCGAGTCCGGCGACGCCAACCCGTTCGGCATCGGCGCGATGACGGATTTGCGCTGGAAGCAGTTCTTCGCGGCCATGAGCGCCGAGGGCCTCTATCCCAAGAACCTGGATTACCGCAAAGCCTACGACCTCCGCTTCATGCGCGGCGCGCCGCAATATTTCGAATAGTTCGAGGAGTTAAAATATGACCGTCATGGCCCGCGACTGCGGGGGGGGTAAAGAGCAAGCCCGCAAACTTTACACCCTCGGACCAAGAACTTCGTTTGGTTTGCCTTCATCTCGACAGCTAGACCGGTGTTAGCTCTCCGATACCGTCCCAATAGTCCTGGGAGCTCGGAAACTCTCGACCATACACCCACAACGAAAAATGTGGCCCGATCTTTAAGTCAGGCTCATGCGTCAACATGCAGTCTTAACTCATTGCACGTCATCTTCCGTGAGCTGGTCACGCTAAATTTCTTCGAGCGCTTTTTGCATTCTTTTGTCATTATGCACGAGCGTGGTAACCATTTCGGCTAATAGCGCCTCCGATTCCAGCGGCTTATTCTCTAAGAGCAAGAGCGAGTAACCGCATATTCGATGAATGGCTTCGACGCTCCTCATTATCGAAGCTCCATCGGTGCGGTTGTCGGAATAGCTGGACCTCGCCTGAAACGTCAGTTCCAAGATCACGCGCGACAGAAACCACACTTTCTTTTCTTGGGGGAGAGAAAGTATGCGGCGGGCAAGGTCGTCTTGGTCAGTCATTAGTCTCCTGGTGGTTGGCCGTTATACGGTTCCCTTGGAAGTGAGTTAACATCGACTCCTCGCTCACGAAGGATTTGAATCCGCGTATTTCCGTCCATTATGGTTCCATCAGGTTTGACCTTTAATGAATCGCGTTGTCCTGGGCGGAGTGAGTCAATGATTTCCTGATTTGATTTATTTGACCAAAAGTTCCGCGATGAGAGGTTTCCTCTCATCGCTTCTTCGGAGTGGAGAGGCTTAAGGTCCTGGCGGTTTTCGCCATTTTGTGAGGCTCCATTGCGATTGCCGGGTGCGCCAGGGCCAACCGACATAGCCGCTTGAAGCGCAGTCTGAAGCGCCGATACATCCAAATGACCATCAGAATCATTAAATCTATTGTTAGTGCCTTTGCTTTCCCAATAGCCCGTCTCCTTTCCATTCTGATCGTGGCGGTCGTGCCATTGATAGATTTTCGTCTGGCCGCTGTTGTCTCGCACAACCCAGCAACCCGTAGCGTTGCAATAGATTGTGTCTTTCCCAGTCGGATCGGTCTTATCAGTCGGATCATTTTGGGCGTAGGTGTACCAGTCGATGTCGCCTGCATAGCCGACGGGATCGGTCTGAAGGAATCTCGCTTGTGCCGGACTGAAAACGGCCAATGCGGCGCACGAAAGAAGTATTGCAAGAATGATGGAATTGCAGCGGCTCATCGCATCCCCCGCGTTATCAGCCTCAACCTAGGATAGTTAACGCAGATACCAGAGTCAAAATATTTTTGCGGCGCGAGAATGAATTGCAGCCGACATTTTAGCGGTCAGTCTGTTGTGCGCCCGCAAGTTCGCCATCAGTCTCGCGCCAGCCTAGAGCCTCGGCTTTTTCGAATGCGTGCTGATTTTCATCAACGTATGACTGATAGGTCATATGCAAAGCTGATGGGATATCGTTTTCTGTCGGGTATTTCTGCCTGAACTCTGTGTCAATCAGACCGGCGTAGGCGGTCCCTTTGAGCAACATAGCACTTACAAAGTTCGGATAGTATTTGAGCATGATGTCAGCGGTATCAATTGTCTCACGATATCGCTTTTCCTTTATGAAATATTCAAGCAAGACCTCCGCCATCACCGCGACGGTTTCTTTTTTCGTCAGGGTCTTCATATAGACGCCGTTCTTGACGGCTTCATCGCTCATCGGCAACTTTTCGCGATACCATGCATCGGGCTCGGGAAGGCCGCCGCTAGTGGTTTCCAGGTTGTACGTTTTGCCGGTAGTGCCGTTGGTGAACCTCGCGAAAACATGGAGAGGTGCCATCGATGCGGTCACATTTAGACCCTGCCGATCCGCTAGAATGATGAACAGGATCGGCATGCTGATGCAGTTACCGCGCCTGCTGGCGACGTAATTGGGAAGCAGTTTGTCTGTGATCTTGGTGCCGAGAGGGTCGTCAAGATCATACTGGAACGGCCTATGCCCGTTCCAATCGCCATCCACATAGATGAACCTGCGGACGGCAGCGAGCCTTTGTATTTCCGATGCGTTCGGCCCTGCCATCGCCCCAACGGTCTGCGCCATCTGGTCGATCAGCCGTAGCGTGGCGTCCACATCTATTGCGGGATCGACGATCTTATCGAAGGTGAGTTTTGCCTTGGCGAGGTCGAGCGCATCATCCGGAGTTTTGAACACGGCACGGATCACATTGATAGCATCAGGTGTGATTTTGTGGGCTGGATGCGAAGCCTGTGTCGGCGTGAATAAAATCACGCCCAGAAAACCCACCGCTAAGGAACTCAGAAGCCGCATTTTCTGATTATCTCATCATCGGAAGATATTGCGACCGATGTTGGCAGCTAGTCTACTCGTACTTTTAACCGTAACATTATAATTGGCTGGATTCGAAATATACCAGGGCTCAACGCCAGCGCGTCTATCAGCTTATCGACTCAAAACCGCAATAAATAAATTTCTCCAAAAATTCAGGTGCCTCTCCGCCTCCCGCTCGGAAGCGGTTTGACTGGGCCACGTGCTACCCGAGCCGAATCAAAGAAATCCACGATTTCTGCGTCCAAAGCTTTTGAGAGCCGTTCCAGCACGGCCACGGTGGGATTTTCCAGCCCTCTTTCCAAGCGGCTGACATAGGTTCGGTCGATACCGGCATCAACCGCAAGGGCCTCCTGCGACAGACCCTTTAAGACCCTCAGCCTCCTGAGGTTTCTGGCTACAACAATTTGCGCCTTCATGGACGCAAACGATCAATTTGTAGCTAATTAAACCACGGACAATAGTGCTACAATTAATTTACGACTGTCTGATCTGATATGCGGAACGTTAGACCTAAACGATGTGGGGCATTCGAATGTCCATTCCGCGAATCGCTAAGCCAACCGTGTTTCTGGCTCTTGTTATTCTACTCAACGGCATAGGCTCAGTAGACGCTGCAGTCTTTTGCCAGCGCCCGGCGTGCTTGCTCGCACATGATATCAACGGCATCCGGCTTGATATGACCGTCCAGCAAGTCTCCGAATTCTTCGACGCCGGATTAAGGCCGCTAGGCAGCGGGCAATTCAAGGCAGAGCGAGATGGAACGAGTTACGATTTTGGATTTACGCCTCTCGGCCATCTATTTCGTATCGATTCTAGTCAAACGCTGAGTCGCTTTGAGCCGGACGTCAACATTGGTCTCGCGTTGACACAAAAGCTCGTCAAAAAATATGGACCTCCCGACACAAATCAACTTCCCGGCGGTCCCGCGTTTTGGCAGTTCGTTGAGTACTATGACAATTCTGGGTTTCGTACAGCGCGTGACACTGAGACATTGAGCGCCGTGTTCACCACAAGATATCAAGCGCCATCCATTTCATAAGAGTGAGCATGGATGGTGTCGGTAAAACGTACAGCGCACTTCGGGGAAGAGACTTTTCTGCTCTCCGGGACCGCTTGGCATTGGTCCGAGGGATACGTGGCGCGTCTGGGAGCACCGGGAAGGCGTTGTTCCCGGATTCACGAAGAAGTACGGCGTGAAGATGCTGGTTTACTATGAGACCTTCGCAGGCATCCATGATGCTATCCAACGCGAAAAGCGCTTGAAGAAATACAAGCGCGAATGGAAGATGAATCTCATTCAGAAGGATAACGTCGAGTGGAACGATTTGTACGCGACACTGATAGGCTGAGCATTGCTCCACCTGGGTGGCCCGCAGTCGCGGGCCATGACACTTGATGGTTGGAGCAAATATTCTTTCACTCACCGCCGTGGCGAAATCTTTCGCTTCGGGAACTGTGGCGCTCGACAATCTGGATCTCGACGTCGCCGAGGGCGAGTTCCTGTCGCTGGTGGGGCCGTCGGGCTGCGGGAAATCCACCGCGCTCAGGCTGATCGCCGGTTTGCTCGCGCCGGACGGCGGCACGGTGAGCTTCGCGAACGGCAAACCCGAAACCGCTTTCGTGTTCCAGGAACCGACGCTGATGCCGTGGGCGAACGCGCTGGCCAATGCGCGCCTGGCGCTCGACCTCGAAGGCGTCGCGCGCTCCGAGGCCGAAGCGCGCGCGGCCGAGGCGCTGGTCCGCGTGGGTCTTGCGGGGTTCGAACGCGCCATGCCGCGCGAGCTTTCCGGCGGCATGAAAATGCGCGTCTCCATCGCCCGCGCCATCGCGGCCAAGCCCACGCTGCTCTTGATGGACGAGCCGTTCGCGGCGCTCGACGAGCCGGCGCGCCAGGCGCTCAACGACGATCTCTTGGCGCTGTGGCGCGAAGATGCGATGACCATCGTCTTCGTCACGCACTCCGTCTACGAAAGCGCCTATCTCTCCAGCCGTGTCGCGGTGATGCGCGCGCGGCCGGGGCGCGTGATCGCCGAGATCGCGCTGGATCCGCCGCCCGGGCGCGACGAAAGCTGGCGCTTGACGCCCGAATTCGCCGAGGCGGCGAGAAAAATTTCGACGGCGTTGAAGGAGAAAGCGGGATGAGCGCAGCCTTCAAATACCTTCTTCCCTTCGCGCTCGGCCTTGCGGTGCTGGCCGCCTGGCAGCTCGCAGTGCGTACGCTGCAGGTTCCGGTTTATCTTCTACCCGCGCCGAGCGACATCTGGAGCGCGTTCGTCGAAAATTTCCCGAGCCTGATGGCGGCGCTGTGGGCGACGCTGTCGGTGACCTTCGCGGCCTTCGTGCTGGCGCTGATCGGCGGCGTCGGACTGGCGATCCTGTTCGGCCAGAGCCGCACGGTGGAAAACGCGCTTTATCCTTACGCGGTGGTGCTGCAGGTGACGCCGGTGGTGGCGATCGCGCCCTTGATCCTGATCTGGGTGGGCTACGACCGCATCGAGCTGGCGCTGATCCTGATCGCTTTCCTGGTGGCGTTCTTCCCGATCCTGTCGAACACGACGCTGGGGCTCAAATCCGCCGACCACAATCTGATCGACCTGTTCCATCTCTACGGCGCCAAGCGCCGGCAAATCCTTTGGCGGCTGCAATTGCCCAGTGCGCTGCCCTATCTGCTCGGCGCGATGAAGATCGCCGGCGGACTGGCGCTGATCGGCGCGGTGGTGGCGGAGTTCGTCGCCGGATCGGGCACGGCGACGGGGCTTGCCTGGCGCATCATCGAGGCGGGCAACCGACTTGAGATCGCCAAGATGTTCGCCTGTCTGGCGCTGCTCGCCGCGCTGGGCATCGCGATCTTCGCGGCCTTGTCGGCGCTGGAATACGCCCTGCTGCACAAATGGCACGAGAGCGCCTTGAAAAAGCAGAGCTAGAGCCAAATCTGTCAATTCAACATATGTTGGAGTGTTAATCACACATTTATACAAGTGTGACATGTGAAGTCTTGATTTCCACGATAAGAAATGTGATTTTCCGTCCATGGCAGGCCCTGCCCTTCAGATGCTCACCGCAAACCGGCTGCGCGACGGCGACGTCGTCTATTGGCGCGCGGGCGGCTGGGTGGAGGCGTTTGGTGAGGCCGATATCTTTTCCGCCGAAGCCGAGGCCGAAGCGGCGCTCGCGGCGGCGCGCGAATTCGTCGCCGGCAATGTGGTCGTGAACCCGTATCTCTTCGAGGTGCGTGAGGAGAAGGACGGCGTCCTGCCGGTGAAAGAGCGCGAGATCGTCCGCGCCGCCGGGCCTACGGTGCGCAGCGATCTTGGAAAGCAAGCGACCGGCTTCAGCCCCCCACCCGCCCGTCTTCGCCCTGCGGGCTTCGACGCGGCGACCTCCCCGCAAGGGGGAGGTGGAGACGACGATGTATCGATATGACGAATTCGATGCCGCCTTCGTGCGTGAGCGCGTGGAGCAGTTCCGTTACCAGGTGGCGCGGAGGCTTTCCGGCGAACTGAACGAAGACCAGTTCAAGCCGCTGCGCCTGATGAACGGGCTTTATCTCCAGCTTCACGCCTACATGCTGCGCATCGCGGTGCCCTACGGCACGCTGTCGGCCAGGCAATTGCGCATGCTCGCCCACATCGCGCGCAAATACGACAAGGGCTACGGCCATTTCACCACGCGGCAGAACCTCCAGTTCAACTGGCCCAAGCTGAAGGACGTGCCCGACATCCTGGCGGAACTCGCCACGGTGGAAATGCACGCGATCCAGACCAGCGGCAATTGCATCCGCAACGTCACCGCCGACCATTTCGCCGGCGCCGCCGCCGACGAGATCGAAGACCCGCGCCCGACGGCCGAGATCGTCCGCCAATGGTCGAGCCTGCATCCGGAATTCACCTTCCTGCCGCGCAAATTCAAGATCGCCGTGAGCGGCGCGGCACACGACCGCGCGGCGCTCAAATTCCACGACGTGGCGGTTCAGATCGTGAAGAACAAGGCGGGCGAAACCGGATATCGCGTGCTGGTCGGCGGCGGCATGGGGCGCACGCCCTATCTCGGCTATGTGGTGGGCGATTTCGTCGCCAAGCCGGACCTGCTGGCGTTCCTGGAAAGCGTGCTGCGCGTCTATAACGAGCAGGGGCGGCGCGACAATCTCTACAAATCGCGCATCAAGATCCTGGCGCACACGCTGGGCGAAGCAGAGATGCGCCGCTTGGTGGCGCGCGAATTTTCCGAGATCAAAGCGGCGGGAACGCTGACCGTGCCGGACGAGGAGTTGAAGCGCATCGCGGCCTATTTCGCGCCGCCCGCCTTCGAGAAGCTGGATGATGTCTTGCCCGAATCCGCCGACAAGGATTTCGCCGACTGGGCGAAGACCAACCTGCACCGGCACCGCGCGCCGGGCTACGCCATCGCCACGATTTCGCTGAAACCCATCGGCGGCGTGCCGGGCGACGCCAGCCACCAGCAGCTCGATGCCCTGGCCGATCTGATGGACGAATTCGGGCAAGCGGAAATCCGCGTCAGCCACGAACAGAATCTGGTGCTGCCGCATGTGCGCAAGAAAGACCTGCCGGCGATTTTCGCGCGGCTGAAGGAGCTCGGCCTCGCCACGCCGAACGCCGGCTTGGTCACCGATATCATCGCCTGCCCAGGCCTCGATTATTGCGATCTGGCGAATGCGCGTTCCATTCCCGTCGCCCAGGCCATCGCCAAGCGCTTCTCCGACCTCAGCCGCCAGCACGAGATCGGCGAATTGAAAATCAAGATTTCCGGCTGCATCAACGCCTGCGGCCATCATCACGCCGGACACATCGGCATCCTGGGCGTCGACAAGAAAGGCGTGGAATTCTACCAGCTCCAGCTCGGCGGCTCGGCCGCGGAAGACGCGAGCATCGGCGAGATCATGGGACCGGGCTTCGGGGCGCACGAAATCGTCGATGCGGTGGAACGCGTGATCGAAACCTATCTGAAGCTGCGCGTCGGCAACGAGCGCTTCCTCGACACCTACCGGCGCGTCGGCATGGAGCCGTTCAGGAACATGACCTATCGGGAGCAGCTCCATGCCGCTCATTAAGCACGGCGCGCTTGCCGAGAACCTTTTCGCCGACGTCGCCGACGGCGCGCCGCTGCCCGACGGGCCGGCGATCGTTTCGCTGGCGCGATTCCTGGCCGAGCGCGAAACTTTGCTGGCGCGCAACGCGCCGCTCGGCGTGCGGCTGAAGTCCGAGGAATCCCCGGCCGCGCTGGGCGAAGACGCGGCCCGCCTGTCGCTGATCGTGCTGGAGTTTGCCAAGTTCCGCGACGGGCGCGCGTTTTCCTGGGCGCGGATGCTGCGCACCAAGCTCGGCTTTCGCGGCGAAATCCGCGCCGCCGGCGATTTTCTCACCGACCAGCTTGCCTTCATGCACCGCGTCGGCTTCGACGGTTTCGAGGTCTCGGAAAAGATCACGCCGGAAGCGTTCCGGCGCGCGCTCGGCGAGATGCGCTTCGTCTATCAGCCGAGCGCCGACGGAAAGAAAACGATCCGCGAATTGCGCGCCGGTTCGTAGAAGCGCCCGTCCGAATCCTTACCGAAATGGCGGAAAAGCCGCTCGCGGCGCACGCCTTCGACAAATCGCGACAACAATTACGCCCAATTCAGACGGATTGCGCGGGGCGGCCCGTTATAATTGGGTCAATTCAACCCCGTGAGGTTACCCCCATGAAGTACAGGATCATTGTTCCCTTCTTCGCGTCGCTGGCGCTGTGCGCGTCGGCGGCCATGGCGCAGGACGCGCCGCCGGCCCCGCCCGCGCCAGCCGCTGGGCAAACGGGACACGGTCCCTGGCATATGAACAAGGAAGACATGGCGAAGCATCATGCGCAGATGTGCTCCGATTTCTACGCGCGCGCCGTCGGTAAGCTCGCCTATCTCGAAACCAAACTGGCGCTGACCGGCGCGCAGAAGCCGGCATTCGATCGCTGGAAAGCCGTCGTGCTGTCGAGCGTCAAGGCGCGTGCCGACGAATGCGCGACCGCGAAAATGCCCGACAGGAACGCTTCGGTGGTCGAGGTAGCGAAGCTAAAAGTGCAGCGGATGAAGACCCGGCTCGCCGACTTGCAGGCCCAGATGCCGGCTCTCGAATCTCTTGCCGGCTCGCTGAACCAGGAACAGACGCACATCTTCGATCATGCGGCGCGCGCCGAAATGATGGAACATATGCGCGGGATGCATGAGCGCGGCTTCGACATGCACCGCGGCGGCCGTGACGGCGATCACGACGGCGACGTGCCTCCTCCGCCCCCATCGGAGCAATAGGCGTTTCGCTTTTCCCGCCGACGCCCCCCTTGGCGGGAATGTCACTCGCGGGTTCCGTGCTCTGGTGCGGAGCCCGCGAGGCGCATTGACGGCTCGGCACCTTGACCCCCCGCCTCCGATGCCTCAAGAAGCACGCGCCATTCTGAGGCCCAGCCGATGAACGCGCCATCGCGTATCGACATTCCGCATTTTGCCACGATCGAGAAAGCCATCGGCGCGCTGAAGCCCGTCGATCCGGTCTATTGTTTGTTTCCGGAGAAGTTCCGCATCGCGGCCAAGCGCTTCCTCGACGCCTTTCCCGGCGACGCGCTCTATGCCGTCAAGGCCAATCCGCATCCCTATGCGCTCGATCAGATTTATGCCGCGGGCATCCGCCATTTCGACACCGCCTCGCTGGGCGAGATCGAGCTGGTGAAGAGCCGTTTCCCCGACGCGCTTTGCCACTTCATGGCGCCGGTGCGCCTGAGCGGCCACGCCAAGGCGGCGTTCGAGAAATACGGCGTCACCGATTATGTCGTGGATTGCGATTACGAACTCGACAAGCTGATCGCCGAAACCAAACAGCCGAAGAAGCTGCGCATCTTCGTGCGGCTCTCTACCCAATTCGGCGGCGCGCTGCTGGAGCTGTCGAGCAAATTCGGGATGCGGCCCGACGATGCGGCGCGGCTTTTGAAGCGCGTGGCCGAGCTGGGCGCGGCGCCCTGCCTCACTTTCCATGTCGGTTCGCAATGCCTGTCGCCTTTTTCCTACGCGCAGGCCGTCGAGCTGACGCGGCGCACGGTCACCATGGCGGGCGTCGAAATCGCGGCGCTGGACATCGGCGGCGGGTTTCCCGGCCCGGACGCCAATTACGACCTGCCGCCCTATCACTGGTATTTCGACACCATCCACGAATCCCTGGCGACGCTGGAGCGCGATAATCTGCCGATCCTCTGCGAGCCGGGACGCGCGCTGGTCTCCGAGGGAATGTCGCTGATCACGCAGGTGGTGCTGCGCAAGGGCGACCGGCTCTACATCAACGACGGCATCTATGGCAGCTTCGACGAGTTGACCATGCCCGGCTTCAACGTGGATTATCCGGTGCGCGTGTTCACGGTAGACGCCAAGAACCGCGCCCTGCCGCTGCCGGGCGATACCAGGCCGTTCCGCGTCTACGGGCCGACCTGCGATACGCTCGACGTGCTGCCCCGCCCGCGGACGCTGCCCGAAGGGATCGGGCCGGGCGATTTCATCGTCTTCGACGCCATGGGAGCCTATACGGTCGCCGCCCGCTCCAACTTCAACGGCTATTTCCCGGATACTTGGGTGCAGATCGGGGAATGAAAAAAGCGAATAGCGAGTAGGGAGTAGCGAATAGCGAATAGAAATAACCGCTTCCATTCGCCATTCGCACCTCGCTTTTCACACATAACAAACGAAACCTTAACGCCCGCTGCGTATTGTTGTCCCGCAAGGGAGCAAGCGATGCCGACGGCGAAAGATCGTCTGTGCCATCTGTTGGAGCTGGCGGGGGAAGGCCCGGCGCAGCGCGCTGCGCTGGTCGGCGAGCTGGCCGATCTCTTGCTCGGCTGGCCGCCCGATTGGCCCGAGGCGATGCGTGCGCCGGTGGTGGCGCTGCTGGAAAAGACGCTGCGCGAAACCGACGAGACCACGCGCGCCAAGCTGGCCGCGCGACTGGGCGGCCACGGCGAGTTGCCGCTCGAGCTGGTCAACGAATTCTATCTCTCGGCACCCGCGCGCGTGCGCCGCGAAATCCTGATGCGCAACGAGATGGCCGGCGACGAAGCCGGCGAGCCGGGCGACGCCGCGGCGCCGGATGAGGCCTCGCTTCTCGCCGACGCGCGCGATGCCAAGGCTCGCGACTTCGCCGGGCGGCTCGGCGCGGCGCTGCGGATCGCGCCCTCGACCGCCGAGGCAATCCTGGCCGACGCAACGGCGGAGGCGCTGGCGGTCCTATGCAAGGGCGCGCATCTGGACCGCGCGGCGTTTTCGGCGCTGACGCTTCTCGAAGGCGCGCAGCACGGCGATCCGCTGGCGCGGCTTGACGTTTACGACACGGTGCCCCAGCGCGCCGCCGAACGGCTGACGCGGTTCTGGCGGATTCACCACGCGCCACTCGAACACAGCCAAACAGAAGCGGCGGAGTAGTTACCTTTCCTTCCCCCGTTTACGGGGGGAGAAAATCACGTCGTGCTTTGCACGTCGCTGCGTTCGCGCGTTTTGGCGAATTTCACCTTGGGGAATTTCTCGGCGACGTAGCCCAGTTCCCAATTGCTCTTGGCGAGGAACACCGGCGCGCCGTCGCGGTCGGCCGCCATGCCGCCGCGGTTCGACTCCACGAACTTCTCCAGCTCCGCGGGCGCGGCGCCGATCCAGCGCGCGGCGTCGTAGGGCGAGGCTTCCAGCTCGGCGTCCAGCCCGTATTCGTCGCGCAGCCGCGATTTCAAAACATCGAGCTGCAAGGGGCCGACCACGCCGACGATCCAATAGGACCCGATGGCGGGCTTGAAGACCTGCGTCACGCCTTCTTCGGCGAGGCTGGTGAGGGCGCGCGCCAGATGTTTCTGCTTCATCGGATCGCCCAGCCGCACGCGGCGCAGAATCTCCGGCGCGAAATTGGGGATGCCGGTGAAGACGACGGTGCCCGATTCCGACAGCGTGTCGCCGACGCGCAGCACGCCGTGGTTGGGAATGCCGATGATGTCGCCCGGATAGGCCTCGTCCACCGTCTCGCGGGTCTGGGCGAAGAACAGGATCGGATTGTGCACGCCGATCGTCTTGCCGGTGCCCGACTGGATCAGCTTCATGTTGCGGCGAAAGCGGCCCGACGCCAATCTCACGAACGCCACGCGGTCGCGATGGTTGGGGTCCATGTTGGCCTGGACCTTGAAGACGAAACCGGAGACTTCGCTGTCCGAGGGTTTGACCTCGCGGTCCTTGGCGGCTTGCGTGCGCGGCGGAGGCGCGTGCCGGGCCAAGGCCGTCAGCAGATCCTTGACCGCGAAATTCTTCAGCGCCGAACCGAAAAATACCGGCGACAGATGGCCCTCGCGATAAGAGGCCGCGTCGAAGCGCGACAGTCCGGCGCGCACGAGTTCCACATCGTCTTCGAGCTTGGCGCGCACGTCGTCCGGCAGCGGCGCGGGCGAATCGCCGAACGGCTGGAATTCGTCCGTATAAAGATCGTAGACCCCCTTGAAGTTCAGCCCGTGCCCGGCCGGCCACGCCATCGGCGCCACGTCAAGCTGCAGCTGGTCGGAGATTTCGTCGAGCAGCTCGAAAGCGTCGCGCGCCTCGCGGTCCATCTTGTTGACGAAGGTCATGATCGGGATGTCGCGCAGCCGGCAGACCTCGAACAGCTTGCGGGTCTGGCTTTCGATGCCCTTGGCCGCGTCGATCACCATCACCGCGCTGTCGGCGGCGGTCAGCGTGCGGTAGGTGTCTTCCGAGAAATCCTCGTGGCCCGGCGTGTCGAGCAGATTGAAGATCGCCCCGTCATATTCGAAGGTCATCACCGCGCTGGTCACCGAGATGCCGCGCTCCTGCTCGATCTTCATCCAGTCGGAGCGCGCGCGCCGCGCCTCGCCGCGCGCCTTGACGCGGCCGGCCTCGTGGATCGCCCCGCCGAGAAGGAGCAGGTGCTCGGTCAGCGTGGTTTTGCCGGCATCAGGGTGACTGATGATGGCAAAGGTGCGCCGGCGTGCGGCTTCGTGGGCGAGTGTGTGCGGCATGGGTTGGCGAATAGCGAGTGGCGATTAGCGAGTAGCAGAATCCCTTTCTATTCGCCACTCCCTATTCGCTATTCGCTTCTTGTCTAAACGATCTTCTCGTCCACGAACGCCCGGCCTTCGCGGTCCTCGATCTCCACGATCCAAAGATCGCGATCGAATTTCATCTGCTTGGCGAAATAGGCCGCGGCGCGCGCCTCGTCGCAAGGCCCGCCCAGCGGCTTCGCCCACGCCAGTTCGCCGTCGCCCGGGCGCACCTGATTGAGAATGGTGCAGGTGCCGTCGAGCTGCGAGATCTTGAGGAACACCGCGCCGGCTTCCTCCGAGCCCTTCTTCACGACATAGGCCTGCGCGCCCGCCACTTCCGCGCGGCGGATCAAGGCGCGAACGAAAATGCCGGCTTTGAGGCGTGAGGTCATGGGGGCTGTGTAGCACGCAAAGGCGAATAGCGAATAGCGAATGGCGAATAGAAAAAGTTTCCCTATTCGCTATTCGCTTCTTCTATGCCGCCGCGCCGCGGAACGGCAGGATATTCGCTTGCCGGTCCGGCGCCAGGCGCTCGCCCTTGTCGTCGACGGCGGCGTAAGGCAGGCGCACGCGCACCACCGTGCCTTCGCCGAGCCTGGATTCCAGCACCGCTTCGCCGCCATGCATCGCCGTCAGCGCCTTGACCAGCGACAGGCCCAGCCCGGTGCCTTCCTTGGCGCGCACGTGCTCGCCTTCGACCTGCTCGAACGGCTTGCCCAGACGGTCGAGGTCCTTCTTGGAGATGCCGACGCCGGAATCGGCCACCGCGATCTCAATGCCGCGCGAATCCAGAGCGGCGCGAATGCGGATGTCGCCGCCGCGCGGGGTGAACTTCACGCCGTTCGACAACAGATTGACGAGAATCTGCTTGACCGCCCGCTTGTCGGCGAAGATCAGCTTGGCGTTCGGCGCGATCGCGATCCTGATCGCCACGCCGGCCCGCTCCGCCGGCAGCTTGACGAAGCGCACCGAGGACTCCGCCACGTCGGCCAGATCGAACACTTCCTCGGAAAGCTCGAACTTGCCCGCCTCGATCTTCGACATGTCGAGAATGCCGTTGATCAGCTCCAGCAAGTGGTTGCCCGATTCGTGGATCAGCCGCGAATATTCGAGATAGCGCGGCCCGCCCAGCGCGCCGAACATCTCGTGCGTCATCACTTCGGAAAAACCGATGATGGCATTGAGCGGCGTGCGCAGCTCGTGGCTCATGTTGGCGAGGAAGCGCGATTTGGCGCGGCTGGCCTGTTCGGAAAGATCGCGCGCCTCGATCAGCTGGCGCTCGTAAGCCTTGCGTTCGGTGATGTCGCGGGTGATGGCGACGATGTCGGAGGCTTCGCCGTTCGGTTTGGGCACGGGGCGGCAGCGGATTTCCGCCCATACATGGGAGCCGTCGGTGCGCTTCAAGCGCACTTCCGCCGAGGCCGGCCGCGCGAAATAGCTCGCCTCCATGAAGGCCGCCTGCATCGCCTTCAGATCGTCGGGATGCACCAGCGCCGACGGCGCCAGACCGAGCAATTCCTCGGGCGCCCGGCCGAACAGCGCGCGCGCGGCGGGACTGGCAAAACGGATGCGTCCGTCGGCGCTGTGCCGTGTGATCAGGTCCATCGCGTTGTCGGCGAGGAACCGATACATGGCGGCGCCTTCGGCGGCGGCCTTGTCGGCGGCGCGCTGGCGATCCTGCGCGGCGGCGGCAATCAGCGCGGCCTGGATCACCGCGGCGAACACCGACACGGCATACAGCTCCCAGGCGGGCACCGGCAGACGCGAGATCGGCAAGGCGCCGGCCGCTTCGATGCCGGCCACGGCCAGAAGCGCCACGCTCGCCGCGATCGCCGCGCGCAGCACGGCGGGACGTCCGCCCGCCAGCGCCGCTTCGGCGGGCACCAGCGCGAACCACACCACCAGCGGCGAAACCACGCCGCCGGTGAGCGCGGCCAGATAACCGATCAAAGCGGCGAAGATCGCCAGCGCCGCCTGCTCGAGGAACTCAAGCGGAATGGAGGTGTAGGCCAGCAGAGCCAGCAGAGCGGGTGCCACTAGACCCGCCAGCGCGATGGCTTCGGCGGCGTCGGGACGCCCGACCAGGATGACGAATGCAACCGAAAGCGCGGCGCCGAGTGCAGCCTTGGACGCCTGCACGGCCACGAACAGCCGGCGCTGCGCGATTCCAGCCGCTTCCCGAGGCGTCGCCGTTTTCCTGTGAATATCCATTAACCGCAATCGCCCCAGGGTCTCGCGCGGGCGCATCCTGGCGGTCCGCTGCTTAACGAACGTTGAACGCGCCGCGATTTTGTTCGTAAATTCACAAGCTTTGTGGCCCTCCCCGTTTACGCTTTGGTAACGATGGTGACGCGATTCGGGCGCGCCGGGCCACCGTCTAACGCTTTTGCAACTCGCTTTAGGCAAAGTCGCATTCGCAAGACGGCGGGTGTTTTTCCTTGAATCTGGCGCAACGGCCGACGCAGGAACGCGAAAGCCTGGACGCGGCGGCCGAGCCGTCCGTCCTGGACGCGCTGCATTGCCTGCGCATCGCCATTACCGTCTTCGATGCGGCCGAGCGGCTTGTCTTCGTCAACGAGCATTTCAACTATCTGTTCCGCTCCCTGCCGCCGCACGCCGAGTTGATCGGCTTGACCTACGAGGAATTGATCCGGCTGGAAATCGCCGGCGGCGAGATCGACGACCGTCTCCTGCTGTGCGATGCCGACGGGTTCGTCGCCAAACGCCGCTCGCAATTGCTGGACGGCGATTATCATCCGCGCGACGTCGCGCTCGCCGACGGACGCATCGTCGAGATCAAGGCGCGCCGCACGGCGAGCGGCGGCTGGATCGCGCTGTGGACCGACGTCACGGCCGCGCGCCACGTGCTGGGGCGGCTGCAGAACGCCATCGCGCTGTCGGCCGACGCCTTCGCCTTCTTCGACAGCAAGGACAGGCTCGTGCTGTGCAACGGCGAATATGCCGAGCTGCACGGCGCACGCGCGCCGGAAGACCTGATCGGACAAAGCTTCCGCGAGCTGGTGAACGGACAGGCGAAGCGCGGTCTGGTCGCCGCCGCCGACGGCGCGGACGCCTGGATCGAGCGCCGCCTCGAAATCCACGGCGTGCCGGCCGGCGCGATGACGGTAGAGATGACGTCGGGCGCCGCGTATCTGATACGCGACCGCGCCACCGACGACGGCGGACGCGTCGTCGTGCTCAGCGACGTCACCGAGCATCGCCGCATCGAGAAGACGTTTACCGAACAGACGCACACCCTCGACAAGACGCGCCGCGCGCTGGCCGTATCGCAGGCCGAATCCGACCGCCAGGCGAGCTATCTCGCCGACCTGGCGCAAAAGCTCGACCGGGCCGCGGCCGAGGCCGACACCACCAAGACCACGCTGTTGCGCACCATGAGCCACGAGCTCAAGACGCCGCTCAACGCCATCATCGGATTCTCCGATCTGCTCGATACCATGGCCGACCGCGTCGGCCCCGAACAGGTGAAGGAATATGCCGGCCTGATCCATCAGGGCGGCAAGAACCTGCTGCGCCTGATCAACCAGATCCTGGACCTCACCAAAATCTCCGCCGGGCGCTATGAGCTGCGCCGCACGAACGTCGACGCCGGATCGCTGCTCTGGCTCGCCAAGGACGCCTTCGAAACGAAGGCGCGCAAGAAGAACTTGGTCCTCGACGCGGACGACTGCCCCGCCGGGCTCTTCGTGTGCGCCGACGAGACCGCGCTTACCGCGATGGCCCATCATCTGATCGAGAACGCGGTGAACTTCACGCAGGACGGCGGCGTCGTGCGCCTTTGCGCGGCTAGGAACGGGCCCGCGATCGAGATGTGCGTCCGCGACAACGGCCCGGGCGTGGCGCGGGAAGACCTGGAGCGCATCCTCTTGCCCTTCGAGCAAGGCGGGCGCGCGACCACCGATCATTCCGCCGGCGCCGGTCTCGGGCTGACGCTGGTCAAGGCGTTCTGCGATCTGCACGGCGGCGCGCTCAAGATCGAAAGCGCCGCGGGTCAAGGCTTCAGCGCCACGATCGAACTGCCGGCGGCGGAGTAACCCAAAGCTTCGACACCCCATCCCTTGCCATGGCCCAGCTTGTGCGGGCGATGACAAACGAGGGTTTTGGCCGCTGTTTCGCACTTGTCTCGAATTTGAATCAACGGCGTCTAAACAAAACGCCCAATTTGTCGTTTTCTTAAATCGAGACGAAGTGAAAACGGCAAAGCCGCGTTGTTCCTAATGTCGGAAAAGCCCCGTATTTACTGCATCGTATCGAACTTTACCGAATCCTTTCAGCCAACGGCAAAGGACGGAGCCTAAAGTCCTCGCGTGCTAGCGAGAAAGGCCGTCCGATGATTTTCCGAGCCATACTCTCAATCGCTTTCGTTGCGGTGTTTATCCCGCACGAACCCGATGTGGGACTCGGCAGGCCGGGCGCCGGAGGCATTTTGTCCCCCAAGATGAGCGAATGGGCGGACGCCAATTTGCCGGCGGCGGCACAGATCTGCGGAAAGCGTCAGGAGGCGTGCGCCGGCGGGCTGGCCCTGGCCGGCGATCTCCGCAACACGATCTTGATCAATCTCGACCGCGTCAAGGCCGAGCTTAAGCAAAGCGAACAGGCGAGGTCCGATAGGAGGAGGAACATCGGCAGCGACCTCGTCGCACTTATCAAGAACTACTAGAGTTTCAACCGTTCTGGCCGCCCTCACCCTGCGAGAAGCGCGGGGTGGGGGCATCGTCGCCAAGCGCCTCTTCCTCCATCGCCCCCTCGTCCATCGTCCATGACCGCACGCGCGCGGGCCGCGGCGCGAAGATCATGCCGTAATGGTGCGCCAGCCGATCGAGCGCGATCTTCAGAACCACCTTGGCCGAGGCCCTGGGCCAGCCGCGCGTGCGTTCGCTCTGTTCCAAGCCGCTCAAATGACAGCAGACGTCGAACAGGATGTCCGCCAGCCCCGGCCCCGCCGCCCGCATGGCCGCGGAAAATCGCTGCTTGGCGGCGAGCACCGTGTCGGACAGCAACTCGGGCTTCTGCGCGCGGCGGCCGAAGACGGCCGGCGCGCTCCAATCCACGCCGAGCCTGGGAGCGAGCTGGGCGAGCGTGAAATCGCGCCGCAGCCGTTCGCCGGCCTGGCACTGCAGCTCGCTGACCAGCCCGCGCTGGCGCATCCACAGAAGCGGGGATTCCGCCGCGTTGACGACGACGCGCCGTTCGCGCCCTTGCTCGTCCCATATCGTCTGCGTACGGCGCAATTGATGCTGGGCGGCGAACGGATCGCAGCCGGCGAGCGCGCGCAGATACCAGCCTTCGCCCGCCGGGGTGAGGACGAGGCGGGCGCCGTCCTCGCCCTCGGCCGCCAGCCAGCCCTTGGCGCGCATGGCTGCGGCCAGCGCGGCATCGACCTTGGTCTTGGCGTGCTGTGCCCCGTTCGCCCGCAAGACGACGGCGAACCGGCCGTCCTCGCCCCGCCGCAGATGCGCTCCGCCGAGCAGTTTGCGCAGGATCTTGCGGGCCTCGCGCGCAAGTTCGCTTGTCGTCGGCGCGCTCATACGTTCCTCCCCGCGCGGCGCAGCATGGCTTCGAGCCAGTCGAGCGTGCGGTCGAGCTCCGGCTCCTCGCGCAATTCCTCGATGCGGCCCAAGGCGTACTTCACGGTGGAGGGATCGCGTCCGAAGATTCTGGCGACTTCGGCCGGGCTCATCTTGAAGACGATATGACAGAGATACATCGCGATCTGGCGCGCCAAGGCGGCCTTCGGACTGCAGCGCGTCTTGGCGCACAAATCCTTCAGCGCCACGCCGGTGATATGCGCGACCGTCGATTGCACCAACCAGGTCTGCTCGCGCGCCAGCCACACGGGCTGGCGGGCCTGCTGTTCTATGACCTGGACTGCGGCCGATTTCATCATGGAAAGCCCCCTTCCTGCGACGGCCGGCACGCTGCGCGGCCTATGGAGACAATTATCCTATGATTTTTCGAAAGTTGGATAAGGAGCAACCTGAAATAGTATGCCGGCGCGAATTATCTTTACGCAACCGCATGTTAGCTTTGCCGAAATGTCGCGATTCGGGCGTGGATAAGCCAAATTGACGCTTGCCCGCCCCTCCCTGCTGGCGCGCACAAGTTGTGGGATTTTAGTCTTTCTTATTCTACCGTAGCGACACAAGCCGATGCCGGACGTACCGCCGATAGAAAAGCAGCCGTTTCGTCCGGCGACACGCTCAGCTTCTTGGGCGCGCGCTTGCGCCGTTCCAACCCGGCGAAGGGACGACGCCCGCGTCCGCGCCGGTCGGGACCGAAGAAATCGTCCGCCAGGATGAACGGCCTCGGCGCCAGCGTGGCGATGCGCAGCTTGCGAATGATCGTGGCCGCGCTGACCGGACGCACCAGCACGTCGGTCACGCCGTCGTCGCGCGCGCTCTCGACCTGACGGCGCACCGGCGAACTGCAGATCAGAAAGATCGGCAGCATGCGATTGAGAACGCCCTCGGCGCGGCGCGCGGCCAAGGGAAACGGCACGCCTTCGATGGCGCCCGCGGTTTCGTCGCAGAAGACGGCATCCACCGCCTCGTCGCGCAGAAACCGGATCGCCGCATCGCTGTCGGCGATCGCGTTCACTTTGTTGAGGCCGATGATGCCGAATGCGGTGCGCAGAACCGTGACCGCGTGCGGCTTGCCGCCCACGACCAGCACCTGCAGTTTCTTGAGATCCGCCCGTTCCATAACCGCACCGTCACCCGCGTCCATCATGGCGCAGGCGCCGTTAAACCTCGGTTAAGACCTGCGCCCGGGAGCGAATAGGGAATAGCGAATAGGGAAGGTTTCTGTTCTATTCGCTACTCGCCATTCGCTATTCGCTATCCGCCATGCCCGATATGCATTCGTTCGTCTTCATCGCCGCCGGCGCGATCCTGGTCCTCACCTATGCGCTGGTCTTCAGCGAAAGAGTGAACCGCGCCGTCGCCGCTCTGTTGGGCGCCGGCCTGGCGATCCTGCTCGGCATCCTCAGTCAGCGTCAGGCGGTCGGCTTCATCGACTTCAACACGCTGGGCCTGCTCGCCGGCATGATGATCATCGTCGCCATCGCCAAGAAGAGCGGATTGTTCGGCTATTGCGCGATCGCGGCCGCCCAGCTCGTCAAGGCGTCTCCGGCCGGCATCCTGGCGGCGCTGGCGCTGATCACCGCGCTGGTGTCGGCCTTGTTGAACAACGTCACCACCGTACTGCTGATCGCGCCGGTCAGCTTCATCGTCTGCAGGGAACTGCGCGTCGCGGTCTATCCTTTCCTGTTCGCCGAAGTGTTGGCCAGCAATATCGGCGGCACGGCGACGCTGATCGGCGATCCGCCCAACATCCTGATCGGTTCCGCGACCGGGCTCGGCTTCGACGACTTCCTGCTGGGGGTCGGCCCCGTCGTCGCCGTCGTCATGGCGATGCAGCTTCTCATCTGTCACCTGATCTGGGGCATCAAGCTGAAGTCCGCACCTGAGGATCGCGCCCGCGTCATGGCGCTCGACGCCAAGTCGGCCATCGCCGACCGCTATCTCTTGATCTGCTCGCTGTGCGTGATCGGCGCCACGCTGGCGGCCTTCGTGTTCGCCGTCCGGCTCGAAGCGGCGACCATCGCGCTCACCGGCGCCGCCGTGCTGATGCTGCTGGAGAATTTGCGCCAGCCGATCCATCTGCACGGCGACAACGTCGCCAAGGCGCTGGGCGAGGTCGAATGGGTGACGCTGTTCTTCTTCGTCGGCCTGTTCGTGGTGGTGGGCGGGGTGGAGCGCGCCGGCCTGCTCGACCTCGCCGCCCGCGAATTGTCGCGCGCCACCGGCGGCAATCTCGCCGTCACGACGGGCGCGGTGCTGTGGGTGTCGGCGATCCTCTCCGCCATCCTGGACAATATCCCGTTCGTCGCCACCATGATCCCGATGGTCAAAACGCTGGGCGTCTCGCTCGGCGGCCCCGAAGCGATCAGGCCGGTGTGGTGGGCGCTGGCCTTGGGCGCCTGTTTGGGCGGCAACGGCACACTGGTGGGCGCCAGCGCCAATCTTGCGATGGCCGGCATGGCCGAGAAGAACGGCGTGCCGTTCCGCTTCGTCAAATTCACGCTCTTGGCGTTTCCGATGATGCTGGCCAGCATCGCCGTCGCCCAGCTTTATCTTTGGCTGTTTTATCTGTGACCGTCTGTTGCGCGCGGGCGCGAAATGCTAACGTCCGGGCCATGATGAAAACCGTTCGGATCGCGATCACCCTCTTCGCCGCGCTGTCGCTTGCCGGCTGCGGCATCTTCTTTCCCAGCGCCGCCCAGCGCGCCGGCAGGAATACGCCGGGGTTCAAGGCCGGCTACAGCGACGGCTGCGCCTCGGCCACCAATCAGGACACCAGCTACCGTCACGAGCAGGTGCGCGACGAAAGCTCTTACGCAAGCGACAAGAATTATCGCGCCGGCTGGGCCAGCGGCTTCTCCGCTTGCCGCACCTACACCACGCACAGTCCTTCCAGCGGCCCGATACCCGACAACGAACCGGGCGGGCATAGCAACTAAAGGAGACGGGGATGATCCGCGGCTTGATTATGATACTGCTGTTTGTGGCGGTGGGCGGCTTGGCCGGGCTCTATATCGCCTATGGCAGCGTCGACCCGTGCCGCGCGCTGGCGGTGGAACAGTCCCGCCGCGCCGCCGGATCGTTCGCGAGCAGACTGGTCGAACCCTTGACGCGGATGCAGACCAGCCAGATGTCGTCGACCGCTTGTTCTCGCGGGCTGCTGCGCTCCTGGCGCGATCGGGCCGTGATCGGCGCGCTCTGACGCGCCGTCGCGAAAGCATCGCGGAACCTTAATGCTTCGTTAACCTTTACGCGGAATCCTCCGTGGACGGATTGTCGCACGCCGAATTATATGTATAATCCGTACAAATTATGAAGACCAACGGGGCGCAACAACGATGCTGGGACATCTGGTTTACAGCGGGCATGTCATGGAAGCCGTCGGCGCGACCCGCACGGCCCATGTGGGCTGGCTGCACCGCGTCTGGAGCTGGCTGCTCGGGCGCTGACGCTTATTCAAGCACCAACAGGTGAATGTCGCGCGTTGGCGCGAAGTTGATGAGTGTCGACTCAAACGTCGTCGGCCCGGTCTTTTTCAGCTCCCCGTCCCAGCACAGCGACAGCAGGTTTTCCGGCTTGAGCTTGTCGAGCGTCAGATGGAAGCGCTCGATGGGTCCGTTCCAATTGTTCGCCGTCTTCAAAATGTAATCGGTCCAATAGGCGTTGAGATAGCCGCCGTTATCGACTTGCGCCTTGAGGCGTGCGTCGGACATCGCGGCAATCTTCGCTTTCGTCGCGTCGTCGAAGCAGTAGTCCATATTGTTGGTCAGGCTTTTGCTCTTGGTGTCGTCCCTGCCGAAGAAAGACTGCCCCGTCACAGGTTGGTAGGAATGTTCGATGACGACGGTCTTGTGTGCGGGGAAGGTCTGCGTCCAATAGAACTTCGTGCGTACCAGCCATTGCGGCACGAACTCCTCGGCATCGCCCTCGGCGACGCCGGCATCCAAGAGGCGCTTGCGCTTGTCGGACGAGAGCTTGTCGAGCTTGCGGTAGCCTTCGCCGGCCACGGGATCGATCGGCGCTCCCGTGGACGCAATGAGGGCCGTCACGTCCTTGCCTTTGAGGATGGCGCGCTGCTCCACCTTGAACGGAACCGGCTTGCCGTCGACCACGGCCTTGAAGCCGACGAAGTTCACCGGATTGTCGGTGACCGTTCCGATACCGCTGCCCCAGAATTCGGCCGTGTCGATATCGGGCAGCGGGAAGGCGACGATGGTCTCGACGTCCTTGTCCGTGTCGTTGACGAACGTAAAGCGGATGCGCACCGCTTTGGGGCCGACATAGAGGTCTTCCGCCGCCATGCGGACCGGCGTGTTCTTGACCAACACGATGCCGCCCGCGCCGAGGGCCGCCGAACTGTCGTCGGCAAAGGACGGTGCGGCGACAATCAGCAGCGCAGCCGCGACGAAAGCGCAAATCGACTTCGGCATGGAAATCTCCCCGCTTGCGCGGGGAGATTATCACATCGGCTTACTCGGCCGCGATGGCCTGCTGCGGCGCCAGCTTCGCGTCGTGCCTTGCGTGGTCCGCCAAACGGTCGTCGACCTCGCTGATGCTGCGCTTGAGTTCGGTGATCGAGGTATCGATGTCGACCTTCTGGCGTTCGAAGACCGAGATGCGCTCTTCGAACTTGCGGCGCGCATGCAGAAGCTGCTTGACGCTGAGGTTCTTGTCGTAGAGGTCGAGATATTCGCGGATCTCGGCCAGCGAAAAACCCAAGCGCCGACCGCGCAGGATCAGGGTGATCCGGGCACGGTCGCGAACCGAATAGATGCGCGTCTGGCCGCGCCGTTCGGGCGCGATCAGGCCTTCGTCCTCATAGAAGCGCAAAGTGCGCGCGGTAACGGAAAATTCCTTGGTGAGCTGACGGATCGTGTAAATGCGGCTCATGGTTCCCTGCATTGTTTGCGCGGACCACGGTTTGCCGGTTATGCCGGTTCTAGGACCTGAAGTCCGAACTCCTGACAAAATCTCAGTGTCACATTTTATGTTGACGTAAGCGTCAACGTCAAGACATTTTTAATAACTCTTCTAATTATAAAAAATCCGAGAAATTTCAAGGATTTCGGCCGGTTTCGTACCAAAAAACGGCCAGCGACCGTGCAAAAAAGTCACCATAGCCGGTAGGGAGAAAAGGGCGCCGCACCTCTTCTCCCATCCCGATCCTGGGTTATTCCACGGCGCTGCGAACCGGGTGTTTTTCCTTGGAGAGGTTCTCGGCGGCGAAGCTCCAATTCAGCAATTTCGCCAGCACGGTCTCCAGATAGCGCGGCCGTTCGTTCTGATAATCGAGGTAATAGGCGTGCTCCCAGACATCGACGGTAAGCAGGCAGTTGACGCCTTTGGCCATCGGGCTTTCGGCGTTCGGCGTGTTCACGACCGAAAGCTTGCCGTCGGCCGAGACCAGCCAGGCCCAGCCCGATCCGAACTGCGTCTTGCCGGCGTCGGCGAGCGCCTCGATCAGTTTCGCGACGGAGCCGAAATCGCGTTCGATGGCGCGGGCCAGATTGCCCTGCGGCGCGGCCGCTTTGGGCGACAGGCTGCGCCAATAGAAATCGTGGTTCCACACCTGGCCGGCGTTGTTGAAGATCTTCTTGGCCGCGGGGTCGCCGGCCGTCTTGTGGACGATCTCTTCCAGCTTCATCGCCGCGTAGGGCGTGCCTTCCACCAGCCCGTTCAGCGCCGTCACATAGGCTTTGTGATGCTTGTGATAGTGGAACGAGAGGGTGCGGGCGCTGATGACGGGCTCGAGGGCGTTGTCTTCCCAGGGCAGGGGCGAAAGGCTGAAAGGCGAGGCCATATGATGCTCCTTGGACAAGTTGGGGGCTGCCGCCGGCTCCTCTTTGCGTCCTTACGGACGGCCGCTTGTCTGGCCGCGGTCGGAGAAGTCGCGAACGACAAAACGCTCCCGCCCTTTCGCCGGCAAGTCAAGAATAATAATAATGTCACTATAGCCCCCGCGGCGGGTGCGTTTGCATTGCCCTTGCCGGCCGCCCGTTCCTATGATGTCCGCGTGAGAAGGCGGGGAAAACGCAAATGCTGGGCCTGATGCAGGACTGGCCGTTGCTGGTCCACAAGATCATCGACCACGCCGCGCTGTACTATGGCGACCGCGAGGTGGTGACGCGCTCGGTGGAAGGGCCGATCGAGCGCAGCAATTACCGCCAGGTGGCGCTGCGCGCCCGAAAGACGGCCGAAGCGTTGGAGGCGCACGGGATCAGGCTCGGCGACCGCGTCGCCACGCTGGCCTGGAACACGGCGCGCCACCTGGAGACCTGGTACGGGATCGCCGGCATCGGGGCGATCTATCACACGCTGAACCCCCGGCTGTTCCCCGACCAGATCGCCTGGATCGCAAACCACGCCGAAGACCGCGCCCTGTTCTTCGACATCAGCTTCGCGGACATCGTCGCCAAGATCGCCCCGGCGCTGAAGAAGGTGGAACTCTACGTGGCGCTGACCGACCGCGCGCATCTGCCGGACGCGAAGATTCCCAATCTGATCGCCTACGAGGATTTCATCGCCGGGAGCAGCGGCGCGTTCGCCTGGCGGAATTTCGACGAGCATACCGCTTGCGGGCTTTGCTACACCTCGGGCACGACGGGCAATCCCAAAGGCGCGCTCTACAGCCACCGCTCCAACACCTTGCTCGCCATGATCGCCTGCGGCACCGACACGCTGGGCTTTTCCGGCCGCGATGCGATCCTGCCGGTGGTGCCGATGTTCCACGCCAACGCCTGGGGAATTGCCTTCGCCGCGCCGATGACCGGCGCCAAGCTCGTCATGCCGGGCGCCAAGCTGGACGGCGCTTCGCTGTGCGAGCTTTTCACCGACGAAAAGGTGACGATGACCGCGGCGGTGCCGACGGTGTGGCAAGGCGTGCTGCACTATCTGCAAGAATCGGGAAAGACGCTGCCCTATTTGAAGAGAGTGTTGATCGGCGGCGCGCCCTGCCCGCGCTCGATGATCGAGACCTTCGAGACCAAGTACGGCATCGAGGTGGTCCATTCCTGGGGCATGACCGAGATGAGTCCGCTTGGCACGCTGGGTACGCCGACGGCCAAGACGGCCGATCTGCCGCATGAGAAGAAACTCGATTACAAAGTGCGCCAGGGCCATCCGCCCTTCGGCGTGGAGATGAAGATCGTCGACGGCGGCGGACGCGAGCTGCCGCGCGACGGGGTGGCCGTCGGCCGGCTGAAAGTGCGCGGGCCGGCGGTGGTCAAGGGCTATTTCCGCGGCGAGGGCGCGAACGCCTTCGGCGCCGACGGCTGGTTCGACACCGGCGACGTGGCGACGCTCGACGCCGACGGCACCATGACCATCACCGACCGCGCCAAGGACGTCATCAAATCCGGCGGCGAGTGGATTTCCTCGATCGAGATCGAGAATCTGACGCTCGGCCATCCGGCGGTCGCCGAAGCGGCGGTGATCGCGGTCGGCCATCCCCAATGGGGCGAACGGCCGCTGCTTGTCGTGGTTGCGAAACCGGGGCAGACGGTGACGAAAAAGGTTATACTGGAATATCTTTCGGGCAAGGTCGCCAAATGGTGGATGCCCGACGAGGTGCTGTTCGTGGACGACATCCCCCACAGCGCGACGGGCAAGATCCAGAAGACGGCTCTGCGCGAGCGCTTTGCGGGTTATCGCCTGCCCGGCGCCGAACAAACGGGGTAAGAACGGGGGACCATGCGCTATCAGCCCATTCTCGCGAAGGTCGCGTTCGGCGCCTTCTTGCTGGGACTTGCCGTTGCGCTGACGGCTTGCTTCGGCGCGCGGCTGGGTTTCTGGGATTATGCGCGAGGCGTGAGGATCCTGGTTCCGGGGGCGGCCGTCGGCGTTGTCGCGCTCGGCTGCTCCATCGTCTGGATCTGGCGCGCGCTGGCGGCGAACGACAGTCTGGGCTGGCGTTTTGGAGGCGTCGCGCTGATCGGATCGGCGCTGCTGGTCGGCATTCCGGCCGACAATCTGTGGCTGGCCACTTCGCTGCCGCCGATCCACGACATCTCCACCGACATCGGCAACGCGCCCCAGTTCCAGACGCTGCTCGCATGGCGCAAGGGCGCGCCCAACCCGCCTTCCTATGACGGGCCGAACCCGGTGCTGTACGACGGCGAGCGCGTCACCACGGCGCTGGCGCAGAAATACGCCTATCTCGACATCAGGCCGGTCGAGCGGCTGAAAATGAATTACACCGAGAAGGAATTCTACGCCAAGATGTTCTGGCGCGCGCTCAATACGGTGAACGCCTTCGGCTGGCAGGTGGCGTCGTACGATTTCAAGAGCGGACGCATCGAAGCGACGGACGCCAGCTTCTGGTTCGGCGTTGTCTCCGACATCGTGATCCGCATCCGGCCGGCGGGCCCGAGCGGCGTGCGCATCGACATCCGCGCCAAGAGCCGCACGGGTGCGACCGACAGAGGCCGCAATGCGGAACTCATCCGCCCGTTCCTCGACAAGATGAAATTGTAGCGCTCGGCCGTTTGGCGTCATTCTCCGCCGGTCGAGGCGCCTGTATTTGAGCGCGATGATACGGACGTAACGGAATTCGGTCTCATGCGAGCGGCCCGTTTCTGGTATCATGCATAGATCGCATGAATTCCGGCGGGCATGTCAGGTGCAAAATGGGAGGACATCGATGTTCAACAGACGGACAGTCGTTTTCTCAGTGGTTGGAACGCTTGCTGCCGCGTCGCTGACGCGTGTTTGTAGAGCGTCGCAATCGTCGCAAGCAACGCCTGTGAGCCAAGCCCCACCGGACACGCCAAAGGCCACCGTGATCCCCGGCCATCCACCCGTGCTCGACTTCGGAGACGGCGTGCGCGTGCCTTGCAGCAAGGAAGCCTTCCTCACCCTGTGGGAGGGCAAGACCTATTGGTTGACGCTTGGAGCGGGCCGGTCCCACTACTCCGAACAGGCGCAAGGTGAGGCAGTGCAGTATGCACGCGCGGCGATGAAGTTGTTGCTCATGACATTGGCGTTCGCGCCCGACAGACTCGATCACATCGATGGCGGCGGCTGGCGCTTAAAGTCGCGAGACATCAAGGACTTTGTGCACGGCGATGTCGTCCTTCCGGGCAACCCGTTCTGGCCGACGAACGACACCAATATGGCCTTTGGCGATCTGGACTCTGCGGCTTTGGGCAGTTTGGGCTTCGGCTCCATGGATCCGTCGGGCCGCAGTGGAGGCGGCCCTGATCTAACGGGTAGCCCGAACTATGCCGGTGGTTATGCCGCCTACGTCGTATTCAAAAAGGACGCATCCCTCGACTATGTGCGCTTGCACGCACAAGTCCTTCCTTTCTGAAGAAGAACAGCTTTGCCGGACCTCCCGTCAAACCTGTGGCTGGCTTTGGCGCCGGGCGGGACATGGACGCTGCAGTGTTCAAACCCGCAGCGTCGCGTTCCGCCGGCTCGATGCCGCGATCACCCGCAAGAAGCGGCGTGATTACAGTGCGACGCGCTTTCCGCCCTTCATCACCAGCCGCACATTCTTCAGCGCCGCGATGTCGGCGGCCGGATCGCCGTCCACCGCGACGAGATCGGCGAGGAAGCCTTCGCGGATTTCGCCAAGCTCGTTCTGCTTGCCCAGGATCTTGGCGTTGACGGACGTCGCCGCCATGAGCGCCTCGTTCGCGCTAAGCCCCAAGCGCACCATCCAGACCAGCTCGCGCAGATTGTCGCCGTGCGCGAAGACGCCGACATCGCTGCCGCAGCCGATGATGACGCCTTCGGCGCGCGCCAGGGCGAAGGCGGCGAACGCCTCGTTCAGCCGTTCGTGCGCGTCGCCGCCGCGAACTTCGCAGAGCGCTTCCGCCGCGGTCAGCGTCGGCAGGTATGCGATGGCTTTCTTCGCCATCAGCGCGAAGGTCGCGCGCGCGCCGCCATAGCCGTGTTCGATGCTGTCGACGCCGGCGTTGACCGAGCGCCGCATGCCTTCGTCGCAGGTCGCGTGCGAAGACACCGGCCGGCCGAGCGAATGGGCGGCATCGACCGCGGCTTTCAACTCGTCTTCCGAAAAGGTCGCGACCGTGCTGCCGCCGGGGCCGGCGCGGTAATCGGCATAGAGTTTGATCCAATCCGCGCCATGGCTGGCCTGACGGCGCACCGCGCGCACCACTTCGTCGCTGCCGCTGGCCTCCTCGGCGCCTTGCGGGAAACAGCAATCGGGGCGGTAGGCGGCGCGCGCCGGACCGTAGGAACCGGTGGCGACGATGGCGCGCGTCGCCACCAACAGGCGCGGGCCGGCGAGCAGCCCTTCCGCGATGGCGCGCTTGAGCGAGACGTCGGCGTACCCCGCGCCTTCCGTTCCCAGATCGCGCAGGCACGTGAACCCGGCGCGCAGCGTCGCCTCGGCATGGCGCACGGCGCGGATGGTGCGATAGGCCTCGGCCTCTTTCAGCACCTGATCGTCCCAATCGGTTTCGCTATAGGGATGCAGGAAGAGATGGGAATGCAGGTCCGTCAATCCGGGCAGCAGCGTGGCGCCGGGAAGCTCGACCGTTTCGGCTCCGTCGCGCGCGACGGCAGGCCCCACCGCGTCGATGCGTTCGCCGCGCACGCGCACGGCCCAGCCTTCATGGCCGTCGCCGTTGCTCCACACGCGGGCGGGACGAAGAACAATGGCGGACGCTTGCTCCATGACCGGTCATATTAGAGAATAACGCACCTACGACAAAGGTACGGAATATGCTGATAAGGTGAAAGCGTTAGAAGATTGGGAAACTGCCAATGAGCGCCGAAAAATCTAGGATCATGTATATCGAGCGTAAGGCTGAAACTCTGAACGGTCCGGCTCGCATTGGTCGCGTTACGTTCTCAAAAACAGGTCGTACTGTCGAGTATCGAGGGCAAAAATTCCAAAAGTCCAAGCGCGGCTACAAGTGGAACCATTTTGATGTCGAGACTGGCGATCATTATTGGATTTCGGGGCCACGAAAAGACGGCCAAGACCGCCTATACCCTCAAAGCTCCCAGCCCGTCGAAATCGATGAGGACGTTCGTGAAGAGTATTGGACCAAAATCCGTGGTATGACCGCCAGTGGCAAAAACTAAAGCCAAAAACTGTAGTACCACTAACCCTTCACCCGCCCTTCCTTCTCAAGCTCGACCGGATGCACCAACGCGATGCGGGCGGTGGCCGAAGGCGATCGTCATCCGTGGTGATGATGGCGCCGGCGCATGCGCGCGAGGCGAAACAGCGCGTGCGGGTTGGTGCGGCGGATCATCGTCTTCACCTGGCGCGGCATGCGATGGCGCACGTCCTCGAGCCAGCGCGACAAGAAGCCGAAGCGCCGGCGCAAGCGTTGCAGCGCGCGGCGGAAGGTCTTGGAATTCGCCGACAGGATCGCGCAGCCCACCAGCAGCGGCACGACGCCGATCAGCGGGATCGGCACCGGCGCCGGCGTCAGCACGAGGCCCACGACCACCAGCAGCCACCCGGCCGCGAGAAGGAACAGCTTGCGCATGCGCCAAGTCCAGATCGGCCGAACAACTAGCACGGGTGCGGCCGTCATGGCGAGTTGCCGCAGGGGATTCGGGAGATATCCATGACCGGCGTTAACGGCGCTTGGCGCCGTGCCTAACGTGCCGTAGCGTTAATCATGCTTTAATCATTTTCGCCCATCGGCGCGCCAGCGCGCCTAATATATGCGCATGGAGGGCACCGAAAACATCACGCCGAACAAGCGCACGGCGCTCACGATCTGGGGCGTCTGCGTGAGCTTGTTGCTCGGCCCGTCGCTGCTGGTTTGGATCGTGCGCGGCGCCGCCTACGCGGTGCAATGCCAGCCGGGACCGGAGTTGTGCCACGGCATGATGCTGGGCGGCGGCCTGCGCGACGCGCTGACGCTCGCCTGGGGCATTTCCACCAACACGTTTTTCCTGATCGCGGTTTCGATCGCGGCCACGCTGGCCGCCTTCACCGCGCATCGCCCGCTGCTGGGCACGCTGAGTCTTCTGCTGTTGCCGATCCTGGCGCTGGTGCTGCCGATGCTCGCGGTGGTCTCGTCGCGCTACGGCGATTGCTCCGTCAACAATGACGGAATCGGCGATTGCACGCTGTGGGGAGCGCAGATGGGAATGAGCTTCCACACCGCCGCCAGCGTACCCGACATCCTCTACGCTCTCACGCCGTTCTCCTTTGCTTTGACCTTGATGCTGGGGCTGCTGGGCTGGTTCTTCGCCCGCCCGCGCGTCCGTAAGCCTTCCCTGCACGAGACCGCGCATATGCGCCGGATCGGAGAAGAGTAGCGCCGCCATGGCGACGTCGCGGAACAACCGTTACCGTCTGGCCAAGGCGGCATGGCTGTTGGGCCTTCTGGCCTTCGTAGCGCCGGCGCTGGCGGGCTGGGCGATCCTCGGCGTCGGCCATTATGAAGGCTGCGTCTTCGGCGCCGCGGTTTGCGCCAAGCTGCCGTCGCTCGGAATCCTTTTCAAATACGCGCTCGACGACGCCTGGATCTTGGGCCTGAACGCCGTGCCGCTGATTTTGCTGTCGGGAGCCGTGGCGCTGGCGGCGATCCTGGCGCGAAGTCCCGGACGCGCCTTCGTCGGCGTGTTCGCCGGACCGACGGCGGCGCTGCTGCTGCCGGTTCTGGTGGTGGCGAGCGCGGTCTATCCCGGCTGCAACGTCAACGAAGGCGGCGGCAGCTGCGCCTTCTGGGGCGTAGCGATGGGCGACAGTTTCGCTGCGGCCGCCGTCGCGCCGTGGCTGGTCTACATCATCCCGCCGGTCGGGTTCGCGGCCGCGCTGGCGATGATGCTGATCGCCTTCATCGTCAAGCGGCAGCGCGTCTAATACGGCTTGGATTCGATCGCGCGCACCAGGCCCCTGATCGTGCGGTAGAGGAACCAGACGATCAAAAATCCCAGGATAAAAAAGCCGACGACGACGAAGCAGAGCGGAATGGCGACCACGCCCACGACGAGCGCAATCCAGAACGTGTGAATCACGTTGTCGAAATGGGATTGCCAGATCGTTCCCCGCGCCTCGCCGCGCTGCACATAGGCGATGATGACGGCGGCGATGGTCGCCAGATGCAAGGTCGGCCAGCCGACCAGGAAAAGCCCGTAAGCGATGATCGCCAGCATGCGCATGGAATCGGCGTCGGGCGCGGCGCGGCCGGCATTGGCGTCCGTCATGGTTCATCCCTCCCCGGATCGTACCGTCAAGATGTGGGAAGCCCCGCGCAAATGTCAACAAAGCGTCGCGAAAGCCGGAATTCGCGAAGATTCCTAAGGATTTGTCATTCGACTTTCAAATCCGCGTGGCACAAGGTTGCGACGAGCCGGGGGCATCGCCTAGTCAAGGAGACGACGCATGCCGAGCTACGAAATCTGCTATCTCAACGATGACGGAACGCTGGATGCGAAAGTCGCGGCCGAGTGCGCCAACGACATGCAGGCCAAAGTCCTCGCCCACGCCATGAAGAAAAAAGGACTGAAGCGCATCAAGGTGTGGGACGGCGAGAACCTCGTCTACGAGCGCCCGCTTCGTCTTGCGTAACCCATCGCTTGGCACGCCGCGAGTGTAACGCTGTAGGTTACACATGGCTCTTAAGCGCGCGCGGCCGCCGACCCATCCGGGCGAAATCCTGGCGAGGAGTTCCTGGGGCCGATGGGCCTCAGCCATAACGCGCTTGCCCGGGCCATCCGCGTGCCGCCTGCCGCATCAACGAGATCGTGCTGGGACAGCGCGCCGTGACCGCCGATACCGGCCTGAGATTGGCGCGCTATTTCGGCATATCGGAGGGATTCTTCCTCGGCCTGCAAACCGATTACGACCTCAGAGCCAAGAAGCGGGAAATATCCAAAGAACTTTCCACGATTGATGTGCGCTACGCGGCGGAGTGATGGTGCCGTCGTAGCTATAGGCCACTCGTTCTGTCGGTAGTATTTTCTTGAGCCAACATCCCAAAACAGGAGAGGTACATGTCAGAGTCGATCCCTGCCTTCTACGTTCGCCTCACAACGGGTCGGCTAGGCCCCGCATGGGACGTGGACACAGCCATTCGGTCAGCCTACGAAGCCGAAATCGGCGGGCAGAGGAAGGCCATTCTGATCGAACAGGTAGGCGAGGTCGTCGTTCATGAAGCAGATTTGCGGGCTGCAATCCGCAAACTTGCAGCATAACCGGGCCAAATTGTGACAGTTCCGCTGTGTCATCCTTTGTTGTGACCGTATGATGCGCGAGCGCTATCCCGTCCTCGCGCACGAGGCAACGGTGTGGAATGATCCCCTTTGTCCGTCATGGCCGGGCTTGACCCGGCCATCCAGCGAAACAAGAAAGTTTTTCGACGCACGGACGCACGCCGACTGGATGGCCGCCTCAAGGGCGGCCATGACGAAATCGTAGAAATAATTCGAACGGGCACCGCTTATATTGGAGCCATGGCGCACAACAACGGCATGGTTATGTGCTGCGCCGAAACTAAACCCCTACCACCGCTCTCAGCATCTTGCGCACGGCCGTTCGGTCGCGCGGGGACAGCGCGCCGATCTTGCGCGCCACCATCCGATTGTCGAGCGTGAAAAGTTTGAGGCGCACCAGCGATGCAGCGGTAAGGCCCGCCGCCTCGGCATCGGCGAGCGGCACGTCGGTGGGCCAATGGCTCTTGGCCGCCGTGGTGATCATGGCGAAAATCGTGTTGCCGGATTCGCCGTTGGCCTTCTCAGCCGACAGCGCCAGTGCCGGGCGCGGTTTGGCAACGGCCATGTCGGTGAACGGAAACGGCACGATGGCGACGTCGCCGGCCTCGCAGATCGTCATGGCCCTTCATCCTTCGACCCTTCGGCAAGCTCAGGGCTCAGGGTGAAGGGCATCACAGCTTGTCATAAGCGGCGGCGTCTTGCGGGCTCGCCCATTCGGACAGGGTCGACTCCACCGCCCCCAGATAGGCGCGGTCGAGCGGCTCGGCGCGCGCCAGCGTCACCTTTCCCTTGGCGATGCGATAGACCAGCATGTCGCCCGGCTTCACGCCCAGCGCCTCGCGCACTTCCTTGGGCAGGGTGGTCTGCGCCTTGGAGGTGATCTTGCCGAACACCGCGTTCATGGAAGGGCTCCTTTCGTCCTTACAATAAGGAAAGAAGGAAGAAACCGCAAGCGCGGCAACGCGCCCCGCACAAACGCCGGCGGAATGCGCCGCCGCGTCAGCCGCTGCGGGCGACCGCCGACATGGCGGCGAGCTTGGCGCTGGCGACGCCGTTCAACGATTTGAAGCACGCCTGCGGATCGACGCCGGACAGATCGATCCGGCCGAACGCCTGCTTCGTCGTCTGCACCGACATGATGCAGGCGCGGCCCGGCCGGCCGTTCGCCCGGTCGATGAAGTTCACCCAGCCGTTGAAGGCGATCGACTTGATCGCGTCCGCCCCGTCCGCCGCGAACAGCAGATGCAGCACCGCCAGACAGCTCTGGTACATCGCCTCGGCGTAGAGCTGATCGCGCTCGCCGGCCGGCAACTCCACGGTTTCGAAGGCGTCGCGCGCGGGGGCGTATTTCACCGCCTTCACGCTCGGCATCTGATCGGTGGAGGGCAATTCGTAATCGACCGTCATGACGCCGGAAGAAAACGCGATCTGCCAGTGCTGGGGAAAGCCGTCGGGGCGATCGGCGGAGAGCAGAACCAAATTGGAATAGGCGATGACGGCGTCCGCCTCCTTGTCGGCGTAACGCAGGTGCAGGGAATCCAGCCGCGTCTTGGCCTGAGCCTGGGCGGCGTGAAAAGCGGATTTGCGGGTGTCCCAACCGGCCAGGGCGATACGGTATTTTTCCGTCGCCGCGTCGAGTTCGCGCGATTTCCAGCGCATCGCGAATTTCCATTCGTCATGCGCGTTCTTGAAGGCCGCCGCCGCCGCCGCCCTTTTTTCGCGGCGACGGCGCACTGCGATCAGCTCGGCGAGCGAGCGCGGCGGTTCAGGCCTGTAATCCGCCTTGCGCGGTTCGCGGCTCATCTGCAGGGACGCCGGCGCGGCGGGAGGCGGCTCGGAGAATTCGCTGCGGTCGTAAAACGATTTCCAATCGACGGACGGACGCGCCCGCAGCGTGTTCAAGAGAATCGAGGTCAGCGACAGGATTTCGCGCGCGGCGTCCTCGCTCTGCTCCTCGGCCTGGATTTTTTTCAGGGCCTGCAGCGTGGAGGCGTTCGAGCCGGCGAAAGATTTACGCTCCAGCGCCTGACGCCGTTGCCACTGTTTGTCCCAAAGCTGTTTTTGAGCGGCGGCCTTTTGTTCGACGACGCCGAAACCGACGAGGCGGCGAAATTTTCCCATACCGTCGTGCTTGACGTCGATGGTCTGCATCTTGAAAACCCCCACGCATTTATTTCCCAGCAAAACACAATTCGATTGCGCGCACAATTTCGGATCGTGCTCTATATTTGTGCAACTGCGCATAAGAGCGGCATTTCCACCGCGTCACGAATGCTGCGGCGTGTTTTCGCGTGACGTACGGATAACGCGGCGGCGTTATTTTTGAGCCGGCCGTCCCTCTTCGCATTGCTCGCGCTGCATCTCCTTTCTCCATTGCGCGCGCAACCGAGCGCGCGGCGTGGCGTAGCGCGCCTCCAGAAATTCGTATTTGGCGATGCGGTCGGTGCGGAAATGGCGAAACCCCTTGCGCAGTTCGCACCACGCCACGATGACCCGCACCGCGTCGAAATAGGCGACCGCGATCGGCCAGATCACGCGCTCGGTCTGCGCGCCCGCCTCGTCGCGATAGAAAAGCCCGACCTTTCCCTGCACGCGGATGGCGCTGCGCAGACGAGCCATGTCGATGGTGTCGGCGACGCCTGTCATGCGCGGCGGCGCGCTCAAGGCCGGTTCCATCACCAGCGGGCGTAGATGTTCTGGGATCGCCTGCCCGATCTTGGCCATCAGGTCCAAGGCCGCGCGCTGGAGCGCCGCGTCGCCGCGCCCGCTCACCCATTGCGCGCCCAGCATCGCCGCTTCGATCTCGTCGGGCGTCAGCATCAGGGGCGGCATGTCGAAACCGCCGTCCAGCACGTAGCCGATGCCCGCCTCGCCGCGGATCGGCACGCGGTCGGCCATCAGCTGCGCGATGTCGCGATAGATGGTGCGCACCGAGGTTTCCAATTCCTCGGCGATCTCCTCGGCCGTGATCGGCCGCTTCTTGCGCCGCAAGATCTGGATGATGCGGAACAGCCTGTCTGCGCGTCTCATGAAAACACTCTGGCCCAACACTGCTGACAGCATGTTGTCAGTAGGATGGCAGTATGACCGATCCGCACCTACGGAGAAAGCAATCGATGATTACGCTCTACGGTTTCGGCCCGGCCTTTGGGCTTCCCGCCGCCAGCCCCTTTGCCATCAAGACCGACCTGCAGCTCAAAATGTCCGGCCTGCCCTACGCATACGGCGAGGGCGGGGTGCCGCAGAACGGCCCCAAGGGCAAGATTCCCTATATCGAGGACGGCGGCGTCGTGATCGGCGATTCCACCTTCATCCGCGATCATCTCGAGAAGACCTACGGCATCGATTTCGACGTCGGGCTCACGGTCGAACAGCGCGCGCGGGCCTGGGCGGTGGAGCGCATGCTGGAGGATCATCTTTATTGGGCGATGGTCCAGGAACGCTGGATGGACGATGCGAATTTCGCCAAGGGTCCCGCGACCTTCTTCGATCGGATGCCCGAGGGCATGCGCGAACGGGCGCGCCAGGATACGCGCGAGCGGGTGAAGGCCGCGCTCTATGCCCAAGGCCTGGGCCGCCATTCGCCCACGGAGATCGCCGACCTCGGCGCGCGCTCGCTCGGCTCGCTGGCCGCGCTGATCGGCGACAAGCCGTATTTGATGGGGCCCGAACCGTGCGGCGCCGACGCCACCGCGTTCGCCTTCGCGGTGTCGGTGCTGACGCCGTATTTCGCCGGACCGCTGCACGATGCGGCGTGTCTCTATCCCGCGCTGCTGTCCTATACCGGCCGGCTGATGCAGCAATATTATCCGCAGACGGCGCGGCAAGCGGCGTAACGCACCGTCGAAATGGAGAGCACATGGAGCTCGCTCTCTTCGCGCGCTTCCATGCCAAAGACGGCATGGAGGCGCAGGTCGAGGCGGCGCTTGCCGAGCAGGTGCCCAAGGTGCGCCCGGAGCCGGGCTGTCTTGCGATTGACGCCTATCGCGCGAAACGCGACCCGCGCCTCTTCTTTATCTTCTCGCGCTGGCAGGACGAGGCGGCGTTCGACATTCATGCCGAGCTGCCCGATACGGCGCGGTTCGTGGAACGGATGGAATCGCTGATCGATCACCCGTTCGAAGCGGCGCGAGCAAGCCGGATCGGCTGACCGTGTCACTCGTCGAGATAATTCCTGGTGTTTGCGCCGTCGAGATGGCGCACACGCGCGGCGGCGAGCACATCCGGCGCCATCAGCCGCGCATTGACGCCCATGCGATCCACGCTCTTGTCCACGGGCGCCCAATGGGTGACGCAGCCGCAATGGCCGCAACGATGGAATTCGATGGATTTGTCGTCCCACATATAGATATCGGTCCCGCGCCCGGAGGAAACGATGCGCACCAGAGTCGGCGAATAATAGGCCCAGAGCACGCCAGTGCGCCGGCAGATGGAGCAGTTGCAGTCCGTCACCGTCTCGGGCGGCGTCTCGATCTCGAGGCGGACTGCGCCGCAATGGCAGGAAGCTTCTATCACTGGGACCTCGAGGGCTGCACAAACAAGGAACCCGCACTATATTACCCCCATGGCGCACAACAACGGCATGATTCCGCGCGGGAGCGGACAGGGTTTTGAGGAGGCTCCCGCGAAAGGGTTTGGCCTGATGACCGGCGCGGAGATCGCCGGCTTCGTGCCTCACGCGGCCCAAAAAATTCTGCTCTTCAACAAGTCGCGCCACGACGCGGGGCGCTCAACGAGTTGATGCTTCGCCAAGCACTGCCTGCAAAGAACATTTTCGCGATAGAATCGTTCGTGCGGAAGTTGCACGGTATTTGTCCACAACCTTCTTTTGAATACAGAAATTGGTCTTGTTGTTCCATTCAATCCACCTCGTTGTATTTCCTAGAATTTGTCGTGAAGAAAATTCACTCGCAAAGGTGAGTGTGACGTCCCCAACAAACGCACACAGTGGATGTCTCAATAGAATCTCGCAAATATCAGTGCTGCTTAAATCTAGGGGGAGATTGACATGCTCTTTATTGCGACTTCCGGCACCGCCGTTGCGCTCACAGCCAGTGTCGTTGGCAACGGCGATCCCAGAGCGGCGGCAAGATTCAGACTGAACCAGAATATGCCTGCGGCACCTCCCAGTTCATCGCCCGCCGCCGTCAGCACTTACAGCTTTGCAGTACCGAGCCAGCCCAAAGGTACGATTGTGGCGCTCATGCTGGATACGTTTCCGGCCTTCGCCGGCGGAAGCGCGGACGTTTCGGTTGCCGCAGCCCAAGGTGCAACGCCCCTGCCCAACCAGAATCCAGACTCCGCCCATGCGGCGACCAATCCAAACTGGTTGGACTCGACAACTATAAGCGGCGTGATGTTTTCCGACGCGCTCTACATCTATTTCAATTAATCTGGGAGGGAATCAATGACACAGCCGACATTGCGCGGGGCAGCCTGCGCGTCGATTTTTCTAGCTATTGGTTTCCAAGCCGCGTTCGCACAGGCTGCGCCCGTTGGCGATCCCGCGGCATCCGCCGCAACACCGGTCGTAACCGTGTTTACGCAAACGGCAAAAGACAAGAATCTCTTTTCGTATGATTTTGGTATTCCAACGTCGCCCGCGCTGACACTGATCGGAACGTCGACGGACAAGTCCTCGCCGTCCGCCAGCTTGAAGCCGTTCGTGCTATCGCTGCCGGCAAGTTGGGGCGGAGCCAAGGATTCGCAATCTTTCGGAGTCGATTTTTCGCCGGAATGGATTTTGAACGCGAACCCCGTGGACTACCAGACCTATATGGATAGCCCATGGCTGCAGCTTGCCTATCGCTCGCGCCTGGAAGGGGCGCTGTTTCTGGGTGATGACGGGGGCGGCGTCACCGCCAAAGCAAAGAACTCGCGTTTGGCGTTCGGCGCGAGCATATCGCTGCTGAAGGACAGCGATCCGGTGACCGCGACGACGACGGACGGCAAGACATCGGTCTGGAAAGACTGTGTTGCTGGTGTTCAAAACAGCCCAGACGCCGTCCTTTACACAAACGACTATGCAGCCCTCGCTAGGAATTACATTGATTTCTCCAAGACTGTCGGAGCGCCGGTCGAAAAAGCATCCGCCGAGCTATCGCTGCCCCACGTCACCACGCCACCGAGCTTTACGGCTGCGCTTGCAGCTGTGACCGACTGCCTCAAAGCGGATGGAATCTGCAAATCGCACGATACAAACGGTGACCTGCAGGCGGTCCTGAACAAAGCGGAGTCGCCGGAAGATAAGATCAAGGACATCGTCACAGCACTGAAAAATGTCGAACTCGGAATTCAAAATGATCTCAAGACGGAATCGAAGACGGCCGCGACGAAACACAACATCCTATCTGCACTCGGAACCTGCACGACCAAAGCGAACGCCGCCGCGCGTCTCGGCGCCGATCTGGATATCGGCGGCGGCGTCGTGTGGAGCGGAACGCCTGGCAAGGCGGAAGGGTTTAAAAGTGCCAGCGGCGCATTGTGGATCGCCGGGAAGCTGCCGCTCGGCGTCTTCAATCCGACAATCACCGGAGCGGCCGACGCCGATCCGAGTGCGCAAAGCGTCATGTTGGGCGGTTCGCTGCGGGCGAGCTGGAGCGAGACGGTATCCACGGGCAATACCGCCACGCCGTCCATCCAGGCAAACGTCATCGATGCATGGCTTGGTCTGGAACGTTACACGGCGGGTACCAAGTTCGCCGCCGAAGCGGGCTACAACGATACCTCCGCAACTGCGGCGGCCCAATCGGCCTTCTCCAAGTCGGGGTTTCGTTGGCAGGTGTCCGGCTCGGTAAAACTGAGCGGGGTATGGAACGGGCTCCTTCAGGGCGCGTTCTTCGCCAGCGATTCACCCCAGTCGCCAAATAACGGCATCTGGGTGAATGCATCTTATGGCTCCTCGAGCGGCACCGTGACATCGCTCAACGACAAGACATTCATGGTCTCGCTCAGCTTTTCGCCGACCGATCCCTATAACCTCTTTGGTGAGGTCGGAAAATAGATGACTAAGCAGCGCGGCTGCTGACAGCGTGATGTCGGCAGCCGGCCGCTTTTTCGCTGCAAAAAGCGTCCGCAGCATCTATATTGAAGCGATGGCGCACAACAACGGCATGATTCCGCGCGGGAGCGGACAGGGTTTTGAGGAGGCTCCCGCGAAAGGGTTTGGCCTGATGACCGGCGCGGAGATCGCCGGCTTCGTGCCGCATCGCCCGGCGCGGCCGGAGAAATCCGAAGGCGGCAAGGCCTTCAAGCTGGTCAGCGAGTACGAACCGGCGGGCGACCAGCCCACCGCCATTGCGGAACTCGTGCGCGGCGCCAATTCGAACGAGCGCGATCAGGTCCTCCTCGGCGTCACCGGCTCGGGCAAGACCTTCACCATGGCCAAGGTGATCGACATCGTGCAGCGCCCGGCGCTGATCCTGGCGCCGAACAAAACCTTGGCGGCGCAGCTTTATGCCGAGATGAAGAATTTCTTCCCCGACAATGCGGTGGAGTATTTTGTTTCCTATTACGATTACTACCAGCCGGAAGCCTATATCCCGCGCACCGACACCTACATCGAAAAGGATTCCTCGGTGAACGAGGAGATCGACCGCATGCGCCATTCGGCGACGCGGGCGATTCTGGAGCGCGACGACGTCATCATCGTGGCCAGCGTGTCGTGCATCTACGGCATCGGCGCGGTCGAGACCTATTCGGGCACCGCGGTGACCATCGCGCGCGGCGCCAAGCTCGACCGCATGGAGCTGATGCGCCAGCTTTCCGCCCTGCAATACCGGCGCAACGACGACGCCTTCGCGCGCGGCGCCTTTCGCGTGCGCGGCGACACCATCGACATCTTCCCGGCGCATTACGAAGACCGCGCCTGGCGCATCCAATTGTTCGGCGACGACGTGGACAGCATCGGCGAGTTCGATCCGCTGACCGGCAAATCCGCGGGCACGCTCGACAGCATCAAGGTCTACGCCAATTCGCATTACGTGACGCCGCGCCCCACGCTGGCCCAGGCGATCAAGGGCATCAAGGAGGAGCTTCGCCTGCGGCTCGACCAGTTCCGCGCCGAAGGCAAGCTGCTCGAAGCGCAGCGCCTGGAACAGCGCACGCAGTTCGACATGGAGATGATCGAGGCGACGGGCTCCTGCGCCGGCATCGAGAACTATTCGCGCTGGCTGACCGGGCGCAAGCCGGGCGAGCCGCCGCCCACCCTGTTCGAATATCTGCCCGACCAGGCGCTGGTGTTCGTCGACGAAAGTCACGTCAGCGTGCCGCAGCTCGGCGCCATGTACAAAGGCGACTACCGGCGCAAATTCACGCTGCAGGAATACGGCTTCCGCCTGCCGTCGTGCCTCGACAACCGCCCGCTGAAATTCGAGGAATGGGACGCGATGCGCCCCGCCACGGTTTATGTTTCGGCGACGCCGGGTAAATGGGAGATGGAGCGCACCGGCGGCATCTTCGCCGAGCAGGTGATCCGCCCGACCGGGCTGATCGATCCGCCGGTGGAGGTGCGCCCGGTAGAAAGCCAGGTGGACGATCTGATCGCCGAATGCCGCTTGATCGCCAAGCGCGGCTATCGCGCGCTGGTCACCACGCTGACCAAGAAGATGGCGGAAGACCTTACCGAATACATGCACGAGCAGGGCATCCGCGTGCGCTATATGCACAGCGATGTCGAAACGCTGGAGCGCATCGAGATCATCCGCGATCTCAGGCTCGGCGCCTTCGACGTGCTGATCGGCATCAACCTGCTGCGCGAGGGGCTGGACATTCCCGAATGCGCGCTGGTGGCGATCCTCGACGCCGACAAGGAAGGCTTTCTGCGCAGCGAGACCAGCCTAATCCAAACCATCGGGCGCGCCGCGCGCAACGTGGACAGCAACGTCATTCTGTATGCGGATCATATCACCGGCTCGATGGAGCGCGCGATGGCGGAAACCACGCGCCGCCGCGAGAAGCAGCACGCCTACAACCAGGCGCACGGCATCACGCCGGCCAGCATCAAGAAGCAGATCGGCGACATCATGGGCTCGATGTACGAGCGCGACCATGTGACGGTGGGCGCGGGCGAACTACAGATGCGTAACTGAACGAAGTAGAGGACATATA
>CAVPYO010000017.1:0-55156 GCA_963710025.1 uncultured Alphaproteobacteria bacterium
ACTCGCTGCAGTTGATCGTTGCGCGCGTCCGATTGACGGGCGCGAAAATCGTGAAAATCCTTTGATCCAAAATTCTTGTGCTTCACGAGCAAAAGTTCGCAGAGGTTATAGAAATACGACACCACCCCACCCTCACCAAATTTCTTGGAAAAATTTGATTGAATTTGACTATCGCCAGCGCTCTTGATGAAACGGGTGATAGGCTCAATGAACGCAATAAGCCGCGCTGAAATTTTATCTTCGGCTTCTAAGCGCGCGTCAAAACTCTCTGCGGTTTCTAAGTATTTCAAGATTTCTTGAATAAGGAGTAGGTGAGCTCTTATCCCCGGATTCACACAGATATATGCAGTACGGCCAGAAATCCAGCGATCCAAATTCGCGTCCATTATTGCACGAAAATAGGCATTGATGACCTTTCTTGCTCGATCAATTGTCTTGCGGTCCGTTGAATGAGCCAAGAAGCCGGGCACCACGTGCCCCTTTGCAATCACTCGCCCGAGCAATGCAGAACGCGTAAGCCCTTTGACAAATTCTGGAATAGTTAAGTTTTGTGCGTCGTCCGGCGGTAATCCGGGTGTGGAAAAGCGCCTGAAGAACGGACTAGTGGCATCGAGCGAAAGCGCTTTTGCGAGCGCAGATGCCAAAGCGCTCAATGCTTCCTTGGGGTCGTCTGAGTCAAGCTTCAAATCAGCCTGCAGTGAGATCAGGAGACTTGGGGGAACACTTTTTTGTTCGTGGTTTATTGTTATGAATAGATCGGCTTCGGTTTTCGTATCCATCCTTTCAAACGCAAGAACAAAGAGCGTGTCATCGAGAAACTTATCGTCCAAATTTGTGAAGCCGTACAAGCGATGTTGGCCGTCGACTATCCATGCTGACTTATATTTGTTCGGTAAGTAGAGCCAACCAAACTTAAGCGCACCTTCTACCGTTTCCGAATTTGGCAATAGATCGAAGCGGCACTTCTCCATTAAGTTGATTAGCAAGTTAGTCGGGAAGAAACCGCCTTTGGTTATAAACTGTCCGATTTTTTTGATCCGGTTCTTATTTATCATCCTCTGATACGCCGGACGGCCATCCGGATGGTTCAGCGCCTGATGATTTACGAAAGCGATCTTGAGCAGATGGCGGGGCGTAATTGCGAAACTATAAAATGCGTATGGCCCGAACCGTCCTTTAACGGCCGGAACTTTAATATCCGAGAGGTTGGGGATTTCCTGTCCCTGCAAGAATTCGGCTAAAAATTGATAACGCCCAGCTGTTCCGAGATGACCCGCAAAGGTTTCAAAGTACTGCAAATCGTTTTCAGTTATTACTCGGACGTGTGCATCAGCTGCTCGCTCCAAATCACCTTGGCTCCATATGATATTGGACGTCGCATATACCCAAACAATTTTGGGTTTGTACGATTTTCCGAAATACCGCCTTATCGAATCAGCTAACGGTTTCTGTAGCAATTGCGTTTCATGGATATCCTTTTGGAGCGACCGATTACCCCTTTGTTCGCGAGACTTACATTCAACAAGGAAGCACGTTTCATCATCTTTCGCAAAAACATCGACTTCCTTCCGGCCGAGAGTCTTGTCCTGTCGTGAGTAAGCAATCTTAAATTTTCTCGCACTCATAACGAGATAGCCTAGACGGTATAGAAGGCTCCAGACTCGATCCTCGAGCATCATATGGTGTGACTTCAGACGCCGAAGTCGAACGCGGTTAGTACCGGGCGTTTGGAGGACCCACCCCTTGGCGAAATAGTCGCTTTCTTCTGACGCATTGATTGAAACAAACTCATTCTCATCGCGCCTCAAACGCGCCATTCTTTTGAGTTCGTCCGCATCAATAATCAGCGGTGAAAGTAATTCGGCGGCTTCGGATACCTCAACCATTGGCGCTCCGAGCAAAGCTTGCTTTGATTAAGCTGGCCTGAGCCAACGTACAAAGTTGAAACTCTGCAAGTATGATCTCAAAACTCAGCAACGACTCACTACCGGATGATATTATACTTGTTGGTTAGAGATTCAGAGAAGTTACAGAGTTATGAGCATACGTCTTCCAACTCGGCCGATAGCCATCGTCAGCCTGCGCGCCCCAAGATTTCCAACCGTCGCGGCGGCCACGTGCGAATAATTCCAAGTATGGGCCTTCAGAACAAGATTCGATTATCGCGTATTGTTCGTCGGGTTTGCGCGAATGTTCCTGTTTGCGCGTCGCCATAAAGTTCACCTGACTGCGACCTGGCGCCAATGTGCGGATGTTCTTGCCGCGCACCCCGAACAAAATCATTTCTGTCACGTTGCGAAAGTAGAAGCCGACGCCGCGCCCGTCGGGACCGCCATCTTTGCGCACCTTATGCCAAATCAAATTGGTCTTGTAAGTGAAGCCCCAAGCTTGCAGCACTCGCAGACCTTCGGGCATTAGTGCGTTCGGTACCCACAGATATAGGTGCGCGCGAGCGTTCGCGACATCGGGGACCGGCAACGCGCAGATTTTTTCCACGGTCATCGTTTCGTAGCGACTGAGGCGCTTATGTTCGGGTGCCATTTTTCCGGTACGGTTGGCGAACTGCCACGGAGGATCGGCGAGAATAGTGGCAAATTGCTTTCCCTGCACGGAACCAAGAAGATCGTTGCCTACCTGGTCCATCATGTCTGCCTATGCCACGAATCAATCAACGGACAATGAATCACAGGACTGGATCCCTGTCACGCTTGCGACGCAATAAGGAATTGTCGATCTCGCTGAGGGACCCGGTGTGATGCCCCCTTCGGCCGGCTACGCCGGCCACTTCCCCCGCAAGTGCGGGGGCAGAAAAGAAAGAGCGGTTGCCGTCGTTCTATGTCCGCCTCTACGCCGCACTCTCCGCAATCTTCTTCACCGCCATGCCGGCGAGTTCGGCGTCTTCTTCGCCGCTGAGGCCGCTGACCGCGACGGCGCCGACAACCTGGCCGCCGATCACCACCGGCACGCCGCCGTCCCATCCCACATAGCGCCGGTCCCCGAGATAGGCGATGTCCCAGCCGCCGTCGCGACTGGAGCGCCCGACATCGCCGCTCGGCTTTCGCTCGCGCGCGGCGGTGAAGACCTTGTTGGTGGCGATCGTCATGCAGGAAAGAGCCGCGCCGTTCATGCGCCACAAGGCGATCAGTTCGCCGTGGCGGTCGCCCACCGCAATCACCGCCGCCTTTTTGCGGCGCTTCAACTCGCCCACGATCAGATCGACGGCAAGCCCCGCTTCCTCTTCGCCGATTTCCAGGTTGGTCTGCATTGCGTTCCTCTTTTCGTTATCCCCATCGGCGCGCCATAAGACGCCGCGCCGATTCAAGGCGTTAGCGGCGAACATTACAACTTATCCCGCTCGTGCGATCCGGCCGTATGATGCGCAGTTCGGCCCGCCTTCGTCGCTTGCGCGGCGGAGAGATCGCGAGCGCGGCTGTCGCGCCATTGGCCATACCGGATAACCGGGGGAGGACCCCTCACTCCATGAGGTTCAATTGGGCAGCAGCGGGGCCCCCACGAAGAAGTCGAAAACAAATATTGGTGGAGGCAACTGATCGGCGCGCTAGATGTTGAACGACCGTCCCTCGCGCCGCTCAGGCCGTTATTGCGGCGGCGTCGGCGGCTGTTCCTGCGGCTGCTCCTTCTTGCACGGCCACAGGGCGTTGATGGCGGTCCATTGCGCGTCTTCGGCGCTGCCTTGGTTGAGCTTGTCGTCGGCGGCGCCTTGCTTCTGCAGCCAGCTGAGTTCCGCGCGCACGGCGTCATCCAGCGACAGGTCCTGCGGCAGGCAGACGAAGCCTTGATCCTTGGCGGCCTGTAGATAGTCCTCGAGATTTGCGTGACAGCCGCGCGGGCTGTTGTCGCAGAGCAAGAGAAAATCGGCGAGGGTGCGCGTATCGGTGGCGGAGGCGCCGCCGGCGCCGATGAGCGCCGATGCGGCCGCGGCGGCCAAAATGAACTTCTTCATGCTGAATTCCTCCGCATGACGAATGAAGGGCTATTGCGCGGTCTGGCCGCTATTCTTCATCGCGGCCTTGTGCTGGCCGCGGATCGTCTGCTCCTGGGTGAGCGAGCGGGTGCGCGGCGGATTGACGACCGCGGGCGGCGCGGGATCGTCGAGCGCGTTGACCTGCAGCGTCACATAGGATTGCTCGCGGTAATCGCCCGCCTGTTCCTGCCACAGATCCTTCTTGCCGCTCGAATCGAAACGGTCCTTGCGGCTCTGGTAGTTCAGGTCCGTGTCGTTGTGCGGATCGCGCGAGGCGAGCTGGCCGCCCTCGTCGCTGTGCGTCGCGGCGTAGACCAGGCGGCCGGTGTTGTTGTCGAGCTGCAGGCGGCCCCATTCGAACGCGTTGTCGCGCTTGTCGTGGCGCATCAGCACGTAGTTGCCCGCCTCGAAGCGCGGATAGGGCAGTCCTTCCACGCCGCCAGAGGGCAGCAGCGTCAGCGTGTAACGCGTCGAGTAGCCGTCGGTGTCGATGAGGTTGAACAGATCGCGCTCGCGCGCTTCCCAGGTACGCCGCTTGCCGGGCGCCGGGCCGACGAGCGCCGATTGCGCCGTATCGGACGGGCCGCCGGCGTCGGGCGTCGGCTCGTCGTCGCATTCGTCGTGGCCGCTCGAAGCGGGATGCGCGCCCAGCGGGCAATCGGGCTCCTGCGCCAATTCCTGCAGCATTTCCTTGATGTGGTTGGTGGTGCCGCGCAGATGCACCTCGTCCACGTCGATGGTGACGACGCCGCCCTGATAGGCCGTCGGCCCGATGGTCAGCAGGTTGGAGAAATTGAGGAACTGTCCGCCCAGCTTCAGATCGTCGGTGAAGAACACCAGCCTGCCGGGATGGGCGCGGTCGTTGCTGTCGTGCACGCGCAGCACCAAGGCCACCTGTTCGTGCTCCTGGAACCAGTTGGCGCCGCCCACCCGCGCCTCCGGTCCGACGAACGCCTGCAGCAGCGAGACGTAATAGCGCCGGCCCGCGGTGATCGGGATGGCGCCGTTGCCGGCGTACTCGGTGGTATTGGAGAGCGCGTATTTCTTGGAGATGTCGGTCGGCGCGCCTTGCGCGGACTGGTTGTTGATCGTCGCCTTGCGGTAATCGGTGGCGCCTTCGTCGACCGTTTCCGTACAGCCCGCCAGGGCCATGACCGCAGCCATGCCAAGACAGACCCCGCCGACGCGCGCGCGCATTCGAGCCAAAGCTCTAGCCGTCATCCCACGCCCCCAACATCCACAACTTCTTATAGCCAAGATTCCGGCTCTAAACGTGCAAAGAGTCAACCTTAAGAGTTAAGGTTGACGCCGCGGAGCTTACAACCAAGCGCTCCAGGCTCAAGAAATGATGCATTATTTTCAATATGTTACGTCTACCGCACAGCCGCCGTCCAGCGGCGCGGATTCGATACACTAAACTTTGGGGGTCCTATGAAGAACATCATGCGCATGCTCGCCGTATTCCTTCTGGCGGCGGGGCTGGCCGCGCCCGCCGGCGCCGCGTCCAAAGCGCACGCCATTGCCAAGCTGATCGGACTGGACGGCAAGGAGATCGGCAAAGCGAATTTCCAGGCGACCTCGCACGGCGTTCTGATCGAGATCGAGCTGCGCGGACTTCAGCCCGGCGCGCACGCGGTCATGGTCCACACCACCGCGTCGTGCGATCCGAAAAAACTCTTCACCTCGGCGGGCCCGGATTTAACCTTCGATCCGCCCAAGCTGCACGGCTTCCTCGTCAAGGGCGGGCCGCGCCCCGGCGACCTGCCCAATCAGTTCGCAGCGGCGGACGGAACGCTGCACGCCTCGATGATCACCAACGCGTTTTCGCTGGGCAACGGCAAGAAGTCGATCTTCCGCCCCGCCGGCGCCTCGATCATCGTGCGCGCCAAGGGCGACGATTACACAACCCAGCCCGACGGCAATTCCGGCGCCCGCATCGCCTGCGGGACCATCATCCGCACGGAGGGGCCAAACGCGCGCAAGGGTGCTTCGCGTCGCAAGCATATGTAAAACGCGCGCCGACCATTCATAGTGACGGCTCACTCGCCGAGGGAACGTCATGCCGATTCTTCACCAGATGCAGATGTCAGGAAATTGCTACAAGGTGCGGCTTGCCGCGCGCCAGCTGGGCGTTCCCATCGCGCTGAAGGATTATCCGCTGCACAACGGCACGACGCGCAAGCCGCCGTTCCTCAAGCTCAATCCCAACGGAAAAGTGCCGGTTCTGGAATTCGAGGACGGGCGGCTGTTACCCGAATCCGGCGCGATCCTTTTCTATCTCAGCGAAAGCACCAAGCTGCAGCCCGACGCTGCGTGGGATCGCGCGCAGATGCTGCAATGGATGTTCTTCGAACAGTACAGCCACGAGCCTTACATCGCGGTGGCGCGCTATTGGCTCGCCTTTGCCAAACCTGAGGAGCTGGAAAAGAAGCGTTACCTGGTGCCCGAATGGCACGCCAAGGGCAACGCGGCGCTCGGTGTGATGGAAATCCATCTTAAGACGCACGATTGGTTCGCGGGGAAGGCCTATTCCGTCGCCGACATCGCGCTCTATGGCTACACGCATAGCGCCGCGGACGGCGGTTTCGATCTCGGCGGGTATCCCGCAGTCCGTGCGTGGCTGGCCCGCGTTGCGGCGCAACAGGGGCATATTCCGCTGTTGGAACACTGGTGAGAGCCCGCTTGCCTTCGCGGAAACGACCGACTATATGGGCGCAAGTTGAGGCCGCGCAAAGCCACAGAGACAAGTTTCAAGCGCGCCCATGCGACCGCTCCCCGTGGGAGTGAAGGCCTGGAGTGACGACGACGACGCTTTCCCTGAAAAACAATGGCGCGACTTCGACAACCGCATCGAACATGGTGTTCGACGTGGATTTTAATGCTTTCAGGAGAAAGCCGTAATGACGATCGGTCAAGTTAAGTTCTTCAACACGACGAAGGGTTTCGGATTCATCGCGCCGGAAGGCGGCGGCAAGGACGTGTTCGTCCATATGACCGCCGTGCAGGCCGCGGGGCTCCGCGGCCTCAACGAAGGCCAGCGCGTCAGCTTCGACGTCGAAGCCGACAAGCGCGGCCCAAAGGCCGTCAATCTGAAGCTCGTCTGAGCGGAAGATTTGCGTAAACGGACGGCGCGGGAGCAATCCCGCGCCGTTTGCTTTTTGCAGGCGGTCTTCTATTCGTGGCGCAGGGCCTCGATCGGATCGAGACGCGCCGCGCGCCGCGCCGGGAAAAAGCCGAAAGCGACGCCGACGCCGGCCGAGAACAGCACCGCGATCACCACGATTCCGGGCTGAAAAATGAACGGCAGTTTCAGCAACGCCGCAACACCCGCCGCTCCCGAAATTCCAATGACGGTCCCGACGATGCCGCCCAGCACGCTGATCACCGCCGCTTCGATCAGGAATTGCAGCAGCACATCGTGGGCGCGCGCGCCGATGGCCATGCGGATGCCGATTTCGCGGGTGCGCTCGGTCACCGAAACCAGCATCACGTTCATGATGCCGATGCCGCCGACCAGCAGGCTGACCGCGGCGACGGCGGACAGGAAGGCGGTCAGTGTCCCGGTGGTGTTCGCCACCATATTGCTGATTTGCTTTAGGTCGGTGATCTGAAAATCGTCCTGCTCGTTCGCTCCGAGGTGCCGCCTTTTGTGCAGCAGAAGCGTGATGTCTTTTGTCGCCTGCTCGGTTACGGACGCGTTTTGCGTCGCCACCAGGACCAGGGTGATGTCGTTGTTGCCGGTGAAAAGGCGCTGCACCGCGCGGATCGGCATGACCACGATATCGTCTTGGTCCCCCATCAGGGCGGACGACTGCCCTTTGGACTCGAGAAGGCCGACCACCTCGCAGGTGACCTTTCCAAGCCGTATGCGTTGACCGACCGGATCCTGCGTTCCGAACAAATCCGTGTGCACGGTTTCGCCGATCACGCAGACGGATTTGCCGTTGATATCTTCGGACAGGCTGAAGTTCCGTCCGGAAACGATATTCCACTCGCGTGCCTTGAAGAAATCGTCGGTCGTGCCGTCGATCTGGGTCATGTGGTTGCGGTTGCCCAGAATGGCGGCGGCCGAAGTGTGCAGTTCCGGCACCGTCTCGGCCAGCCCGCTGACGTCACGCCTGATCGCGTCGGCGTCTGGTATCTGAAACGCCGCCACGGTGCGCATCGAACGCTGGCCGGGCATGATGACCAGCAGATTGCGGCCAAGCGAGGCAAAGGATGACGTCACGCTCTCGGTGACGCCGTTGCCCAGCGTCACCATCATGATCACCGCGCCCACCCCGATGATGATGCCGAGCGTGGTCAGCATGGAGCGCAGCAGATTGCTGCGGATTTCGCGCAGCGCCAGCAGGAATGCGTTTCCGATCATGCGCCCGTCCCGGTGTCCGAAACGATGCGCCCGTCGTGGAAACGCACCCGGCGCTTGGCATAGGCGGCGATTTCCTCTTCGTGCGTCACCAGAACGATGGTGATGCCGCGCTGCCGGTTGAGCGATTTCAACAGCTCCATGATTTCATGGCTCATCGTGCTGTCGAGGTTGCCGGTCGGTTCGTCGGCGAAAACCACCGAAGGCTCGCTCACCAGGGCGCGGGCGATCGCCACGCGCTGCTGCTGGCCGCCGGAAAGTTCCGAGGGCGTGTGCCTGCCGCGATTTCCCAAGCCGACCTGTTCGAGCGCGGCCTTCGACCGCTTGTGGCGCTGCGAGCGGCGCATGCCGCGATAGATCAGCGGCAGTTCGAGATTCTCGATCGCCGTGGTGCGGCGCAGGAGATTGTAGCCCTGGAACACGAAGCCGATGTAATAGCGCCTGAGCAGCGCGCGTTGGTCCTTCGACAAGGCGCCGACATCGACGCCGCGGAAGAGATAATGGCCGTAGGTCGGCGTATCGAGGCAGCCCAGAATGTTCATCGCCGTCGACTTGCCGGAACCAGACGGACCCATCACGGCCACGAATTCGTGTTCGCGGATCATGAGGTCGATTCCCGCCAAGGCGGCGACTTGCGCTTCGCCTTCGCCGTAGAGCTTCATGACCTTGTGAAGCTCGATCAGCGGAGCGCTCATGGCGCGCCCGCAGTCTTGCTGTCGGTCACGACCTTTTCGCCCGGCTTGACGTCGCCGGACAGCACCGCCGTGAAGAGTCCATTGGTGCCGCCGAGCTTGAGATCGTGAGGCTTGAGCATCCCCTTGCCGGCCTCGGTCCAGACGCGGCCCATGCCGATGCCGATTTTGGCCGGCGGCGCCGCTTTGACGATATAATCCGCGGGTATGAAGCGCAGCGCCGCATTGGGCACCAGCAGCGCGTTCTTGATCGTGCCGGTCAGAATCTCCGCCGTCGCCGTCATGCCGGGCTTGAGCAGAAGGCCGGGATTGCGGACCAGCAGCACGCCCTTGTAGGTGACGACGTTCTGCACCGTTTCGGATGCGTCGTGAACGGAGATCAGCTTGGCCTCGAACGTTTTGTTGGGATAGGCATCGACGGTAAAGCTCGCGGCTTGGCTTTCGCGCACGTCGCCGACATCGGCTTCGTCGATGTTCACGTCCAGCTCCATCTGCGTCAGATCGCTGGCCAGCGTGAAAAGCTCCGGCGTGGACATCGCGGCCACCACGGTCTGGCCGACCGAGACCTTGCGTTCGAGCACCACGCCGTCGATCGGCGCATAGATGGTCGCCTTGGTCAGTTGGGTTTCGTCGGCCTGCACCTGGGCGGCGGCTTGGTCCACGCCCGCCTGGGCGCGCGCATAATCGCCCTTGGCGGTATCGTAATCCTGTTGCGACAGGGCATCGATCTTGAGCAAATGCTCATAGCGTTTGAAAGTGGCCTCGCTCTGGATCAGCGTCGCCTGCGTTTGCGCCAGCGTCGCGCGGGCTTGGCCCAACTGGTCTTCGAACGCTTCCGTGTTGATCTGGGCGATCTTCTGGCCCTTCGTCACGTGATCGTTGTAATCGACGTAAAGTGCATCGATGCGGCCCGAAACTTCCGCGCCCACCGTCACCTTGACGCGCGGAGCGAGCGTTCCGGTGGCGCTCACCGTCATGTTCAACGTGGCCCTGGTGACCGGCTGGGTCACATAGGTCAGTTTCGGATGGCCGCCGGAAAACCACCAGCCGATCGCGGCGAGCACCACCACGGCGCCGCCGATCCAATACCATTTGCGCCACCGCCGCTTCTTGCGGGGTGCGGAAGACAGACCGAGCCGTTCGGACATTTCCAGATCGGACGACGTATCGCGGTTAGCGGGAAAATCGTTCAAGGCAGCCCCCAGACGCCTGACAGATTGACACTGTACCCATATTTGCAACGCGGGCGAATTACGTTCGGGCCATTAACCAAAGAAGGACGCTGCGGCGCACCGCCCCAACCCTTGCAGATAAAAGTGGTGCGGAAATATGTCGGATTTAAGTGCTTACCAGGCCGGTCGCGTTTACCATGCGTTCCTCGCCGGCGAGACGGCGCTATACTGTCGGCCATGAGCGATTGCGAATTTGTATTCCTCTATTCTACCTTTCCCGACGAGGCGTCGGCCAAGCGCGTCGCAGAGGCGCTGGTGAACGCCAAGCTGGCGGCCTGCGTGAACATCAGCGCGCCCATGACCAGCGTCTATGAATGGCAGGGCAACCTGGAAACCGGCCCCGAAGTGGCCGCCTTCATCAAGACCCGCCGTGCCCTGGTGGAAGAAGCGATCGCCGCCGCCCGTCCTCTGCATCCCTATACGCTGCCCTGCTTTCTGACTCTGCCCATCGAAGGCGGCAACGCGGACTATCTCGTCTGGGCGCGGGCGCAGACCCTGCCTAAATAGAGAGCAACTTGCGTTTGTCGGCAGGCCAGATTTCTATGCGGTCGACATCGGGAGTGACGTGCTTTGGGGCAGGAGGGATCGGCTCGCATAATGCCGTTCGACGCAAAGTCGTTGCGCCGCGAATTGAAGGCGCTTGCCGGCCGCAAGAACGATCGCGGCGAACTGCGCAAAGAGGCGCTGGCCCTCATCAAGAACGAGTTTCTGAACGCGCGCGAGCGCGTGAGGCGGCAGGTACTGGCCGAGAATCTGCCCGGGCAGGCGGCGGCGCGCGCGCTGTCGCAGATCCAGGACGCCGCCATCCAGGTACTCTACGACTTCGCCGTCAAGCGTTTCTATCCAGCCAAAAATCCCACCGCATCCGAACACATCACCGTCGTGGCGACGGGCGGATACGGCCGCGGCGAGCTGGCCCCCGGCTCCGACGTCGATCTGTTGTTCGTGCGCCCCTCCAAGCAGACGGCCTGGGGCGAAAGCGTCATCGAGTTTATGCTCTACATGCTGTGGGACCTGGGGCTGAAGGTCGGGCACGCCACGCGCTCGCTGCCCGAATGCGTGCGGCTGGCCAAGCAGGACATCACCATCCGCACCGCCCTTCTGGAAGCGCGTTATCTGGCGGGCGACGAGAAACTCTACGACGAGCTGCGCAAGAAATTCTGGTCGGACATCGCCACCGGCTCGGGCCAGGATTTCGTCGAGGCCAAGCTGGCCGAGCGCGACGAGCGCCATCACCATCAAGGCGAAAGCCGCTACCTGGTCGAGCCCAACATCAAGGAAGGCAAGGGCGGGCTGCGGGACCTGCAGACGCTCTACTGGATCGGCAAATATCTCTATCGCGTCTACGACGCGGCGGACCTCGTCCAACACAACGTCTTCACCAAGGACGAATACAAGACCTTCCAGAAGGCGGAAGCCTTCCTGTGGGACGTGCGCGTGCACCTGCATTATCTCGCCGGTCGCGCCGAAGAGCGCCTGTCGTTCGACGCGCAGCCCGAACTCGCCGCCCAGCTCGGCTTCACCGACGACTCGCCGCGCCACGCGGTGGAGAATTTCATGCGCGCCTACTTCCTAGTCGCCAAGGACGTGGGAGACCTGACGCGCATCTTCTGCGCCGCGCTGGAAGTGCAGAACAAGAAGCGCCGCGCTTCTTTGGCGAACATCCTGCCCGGCTTCCTCAAGCTGCGCGGCAAGAACGACGATTTCTTCGTGGATACGGGCCGGCTGAACGTGCGACCGAGCGCCTTCAAGAGCGATCCGGTCAATTTCATTCGCATCTTCCACATCGCCGACGTCAAGAACATCGACATCCACCCCGATGCGCTGCGCACCATGACCCGCTCGCTCGATCTCATCGACGACGGGCTGCGCGCCAATCCCGCGGCCAACAAACTGTTTCTGGAAATCCTATCCTCGCGCAGCGATCCGGAGCGGGCGCTCAGGCTGATGAACGAGGCGGGCGTCTTCGGAAAATTCGTGCCGGAGTTCGGCCGCGTCGTCGCCCTGATGCAGTTCAACATGTACCACCATTACACGGTCGACGAGCACCTGATCCGCGCCGTGGGAAACGTGGCGTCGATCGAACGCGGCGAATTCGAGGAAGAGCATCCCCTCGCCAGCGATCTGATCAAGCGCGTCAAGCCGCGCGAGGTGCTTTACTGCGCGATGCTGCTGCACGACATCGCCAAGGGCCTGCCGGGCGATCATTCCGACGTCGGCGCGGCCATCGCCGAAAGCCTGTGTCCGCGGTTCGGTCTGTCGGCGGAAGATACCGGCTCGGTCGCCTGGCTGGTGAAAAACCATTTGATCATGAGCGACACCGCTCAGCGCCGCGACATCGCCGATTCCAAGACGGTGCGCGATTTCGTCGCGATCGTGCAGTCGCCCGAGATGCTGCGGCTGCTGCTGGTGCTGACGGTGTGCGACATCCGCGCGGTGGGGCCCGGCGTTTGGAACGGCTGGAAGGGCCAGCTCCTGCGCGAGCTTTATCTCGAGGCCGAGACCGTGATGACGGGCGGCGACACGATACGGGCGCGCGGCGCGCGCGTCGAGGAAGCGAAGGCGGCGCTGGCCGAGCGCATCGCCGATCTGCCGGAAGAAGCGCGCGAGCGGGTTTTGTCGCGCCATTACGACGCCTATTGGCTCGCCCTCGATTCCGAAACGCACGAACGCCACGCCCGGCTGACCGCCGAAGCCGACGCCAAGGGCGAACTGTTGACGGTCGCCGCCGTGAGCAACGATTTTCGCGCCGTCAGCGAGATTACCGTCTACACGCCGGACCACCCGGGCCTGTTCGCGCAGATCGCCGGCGCCATCGCGGTGTCGGCCGGATCGATTGTGGATGCGAAAATCTTCACCACCACGGACGGTTTCGCGCTCGACGTGTTCTCGGTGCAGGACGCGGAAGGCGGACCGTTCGGCGACGCGGCCCGCATCGCGCGCCTGCGCCAGACGATCGAGAAAACCCTGGCCGGCGAGATCGTGCCGCGCCGGCTGATCGCCAAGCGTCCGCCGAAAGCCCGCCACAGCGCCTTCAAGGTGGCCGCGCGGGTGAATTTCGACAACGAGGCATCCACCACCGCCACCGTGATCGAAGTGCGCGGGCCCGACCGCGTCGGCTTCCTCTACGACGTGACCACCGCGCTGTTCGAATCCGGCCTGTCGATCTCCTCGGCGATGATCGCCACCTATGGCGAGCGTGTGGTCGACGTCTTCTATGTGCGCGACGGCTACGGCCACAAAGTCACCCATCCCCAGAGGCTGAGGTCCATCGAGATGCGGCTGCTAAAGGCGCTGGAGGGCGAGAACGCGGAAACGGAATCGGCCTCCTAAATTTCCTCACCATAGCCGGGCTTGATGCACCGCTACGAAGGAGGCATAAACCCCACCCTTTGAGAGACTTTCCATGACCGACGCGCCGACGCACAAGCAACTCGTTTTCTCCGGTATGCAGCCGACCAACACGCTGCATCTGGGCAATTACCTGGGCGCGCTCAAAAACTGGGTGAAGCTGCAGGACCGGATGCCGTGCATCTATTGCGTCGTCGACATGCACGCCATCACCCAGGACGTGGGCTACGGTCATGCGGACGAACTGGGTGCGGCCACGCGCGAGGTTGCGGCGGCTTACATCGCCGCGGGCGTCGATCCCGCGCGCTCGATCCTGTTCAACCAGTCGCGCGTGCCGGCGCACGCCGAACTGGCCTGGATCTTCAATTGCGTGGCACGGCTGGGCTGGCTCGACCGCATGACCCAATTCAAGGAGAAATCCGGCAAGCATAAGGAGCGCTCTTCGGTCGGGCTTTATACCTATCCGACGCTGATGGCCGCCGACATCCTGGTCTACAAGGCGACGCATGTGCCGGTGGGCGAGGATCAGAAGCAGCATCTGGAGCTGTCGCGCGACGTCGCGCAGAAATTCAACAATGATTTCGGCGCGCCCGATTTTTTCCCGCTGCCCGAGCCGGTGATCGTGGGGCCCGGCACGCGGGTGATGAGCCTGCGCGACGGCGCCAAGAAAATGTCGAAATCCGAAGAGAGCGATTATTCGCGCATCAACCTGACCGACGATGCCGACGCCATCGCCCAAAAATTCAAGAAGGCGAAGACCGATCCGCTGCCACTGCCCGATTCCGAAAAGGGACTTGAGGGCCGGCCCGAGGCCGAGAACCTGTTCAACATCTATGCCGCGCTGGCCGACCAGCCGCGTGCGCAGGTGATCGGGCGTTTCGCGGGCCAGCAATTCTCCGGCTTCAAGAACGCGCTGGCGGAGCTGGCGGTCGCCAAGCTGACGCCTATCGCGGTGGAAATGCGCCGCCTGCTCGCCGATCCGGCGGAAATCGACCGCATCCTCAAGGACGGTGCCGAGCGCGCCGGGGCCATCGCCGCGCCGATCCTGGCGGACGTAAAGCGGCTGGTGGGGTTTCTAGGTTGAATCTTCACCCTCCCCTTGAGGGAGGGTCGAAACGCTAAGCGTTTCGGGGAGGGGTTATGTCGACGTCACCCCCCACCGAAAAATCCGCTTCGCAGATTTTTCCGCCTCCCCCTCAAGGGGGGAGGCAAAAGAGCGTGCAAACGGCTACACTCCCGCCATGACCGCCGCCGTCAAAACCGTCCTCGTCACGGGAGCCGCCAAAAGGCTGGGGCGCGCCATCGCGCTCGATCTGGCGCGGCACGGCTGGTCGATCGCGCTTCACTACCACTCCTCGGAAAAGGAAGCGCGCGCCACGGCGGCCGACGCGGCGACGTCCGGCGTGAAGGTGGCGCTGCTCAAAGCCGACCTCGGCCGCGAAAGCGAGGCGGCATCGCTGACCCAGCGCGCGGTGGCGGAACTCGGTCCGCTCAGCGGTCTGGTCAACAGCGCGTCCCTGTTCGAGAACGACGATTGGTACAGCGTCACCCGCGAGAGCTGGGACAAGCACATGGAAACCAACCTGCGCGCGCCCTTCGTGCTGGCGCAGGCCTTCGCCCGCCAGGTGCCGCGCGACGGGCATGGCGCCATCGTCAATCTGATCGACCAGCGCGTCTTGAAGCCGACGCCGCAGTTCCTGTCCTACAGCCTGTCCAAGGCCGGCCTGAAATGGCTGACGACGACGCTGGCCCAGGCGCTGGCGCCGCGCGTGCGGGTGAACGCGGTCGCGCCAGGCCCCACCATCATCAATGCGCGCCAATCGCAGGCCGATTTCGCCCGTCAGCGCGAGGCTACCGTGCTCGGGCGCGGCGCCGAGCCTCAGGACGTGTGCGACGCGGTGCGTTATCTCTTGGAAGCCTCCGCCGTCACCGGCCAGATGCTTGCGGTGGACGGCGGGCAGCATCTGATCTGGCAGACGCCGGACGTCGGCGTGAAGGAATAGAATGAGTACACCGCACAAGGTACAGCCGCTCCACATCGCCGATGCGGCGCAGTCGATCCGCCATGTCTTCATCCGCGATCTGGAGCTGCTGGCGCAGATCGGCATCCACGGCCACGAGAAAGGCAAGATGCAGCCGGTACGCATCAATGTGGACCTGGCGGTGGAAGACGCGGCGGCGATCGAGGACCGGCTCGACAAGGTGGTCGATTACGAGGCGATCACCAAGAAAATCCGCGGTCTGGTCGGCAAGGGGCACATCAACCTCGCCGAGACGATGGCCGAACGCATCGCCGCCGTCTGCTTCGAGGACACACGCGTGAAATCCGCCCGCGTGCGGGTGGAAAAGCTGCACGCCCTGCCCGGCGCCGGCTCCGCCGGCGTGGAGATCGAACGCAATAGACCTTAGATTGTACTATATTTCCCGTATGGAACAGGACGCCGTCCCCCTCACCGGCATCGCGCGCATCGCGGCCTATGTGAAGACTCTGCCCGACGCGCCGGGCGTCTATCGCATGCTCGGCGTCAAGGGCGACGTGCTCTATGTCGGCAAGGCCAAGAGCCTGAGGAAACGCGTAGCGTCCTATGCCAAGTCCGGCGGGCACACCGAGCGCATCGCCCGCATGATCCTGGAGACGGCCGAGATGCTGTTCGTCACCACGGCCTCGGAAACCGAAGCGCTGCTGCTGGAATCCAATCTCATCAAGCGGCTGAAGCCGCGCTACAATGTTTCCTTCCGAGACGACAAATCCTTCCCCAATATTCTGGTGCGCCAGGATCATCGCTTTCCGCAATTGCTGAAGCACCGCGGCGCCAAAACGGCGAAAGGCATTTATTTCGGGCCGTTCGCCAATACCGGCGCGGTCAACCGCACCCTCAACACGCTGCAGCGTGCCTTCCTGCTGCGCTCCTGTTCGGATTCGGTGTTCGAGGCGCGCACGCGCCCTTGTTTGTTGTTCCAGATCAAACGCTGCGCGGCGCCGTGCGTGGGGCGCATCGACGAAGCGGCTTACGGCGAACTGGTGGGCGAAGCGGAACGTTTCCTCGCCGGCAAAAGCCGCGCCGTTCAGGCCACGCTTGTCAAGGACATGGAGAAGGCGTCGGCGGCGCTCGACTTCGAACGCGCCGCGAGGCTGCGCGACCGCGTACGCGCCATGCATCAGGTGCAATCGACGCAAGGCATCAACCCCTCCACTTTCGCCGAAGCCGATCTCTTCGCGGCGTTCGACCAAGGCGGCGAGACCTGCGTGCAGGTGTTCTTCTTCCGCGCCGGACAGAACTGGGGCAACCGTCCCTATTTCCCGCGCCACGGCGGCGAGTTTTCCACCGGCGAAGTGCTGGAAGCCTTCATCGGCCAGTTCTACGACGAACGCCCCGCGCCCGGCTTGATCCTGCTCTCCGAGAAAATTCCCAATCGCGAATTGCTCGCCGAGGCGCTGTCGCTGCGCGCCGAACGCAAGGTGCGGATTTTTGTGCCCGAACGCGGCGAGAAGCGCGAGCTGGTGGACATGGCACTGAACAACGCGCGCGAACAGCTCGGTCGGCGCGTGGCGGAGAACGCGGCCCAGCGCGAACTGCTCGACGGCGTGGCGGAGACCTTCGGGCTCGATTCCCCGCCCAAGCGCATCGAGGTCTACGACAACTCGCACATCCAGGGCGGCCACGCGGTGGGCGGCATGATCGTGGCCGGCCCCGACGGCTTCGAAAAAGGCGAATACCGCAAATTCAACATCAAGACGGCGGACCTCGCGCCCGGCGACGATTACGCCATGATGCGCGAAGTGCTGACGCGGCGCTTTTCGCGCCTGATGAAGGAAGACGAGGACGTCAAGGCGAAACGTCCCGACCTGGCGCTGATCGACGGCGGACCGGGTCAGCTTGCGGTGGCCGTTCAGGTTTTCGCCGATCTGGGGGTGGAGGACGTGGCGCTGGCCGCCATCTCCAAGGGCGTCGAGCGCGACGCGGGCTATGAGCATTTCCACCAGCCGGGCAAACCGCCCTTCCGGCTCGATCAAAAGAGCCCCGTCCTTTATTACCTGCAAAGGTTACGCGACGAATCCCACCGATTCGCCATCGGCAGCCACCGGAAAAAGCGCTCCAAGGCGATCGGCGCCAATCCCTTGGACGAGATCGCGGGCGTCGGCGCCTCCCGCAAGCGCGCGCTTTTGCAGCATTTCGGCTCGGCGCGGGCGGTGGCCGGGGCCGGCCTGTCCGATATCGAAAGCGTGGCGGGCGTCTCGGGCACACTTGCCAAGAAAATTTACGACTTCTTCCATCCCGGCGGCTGACGAGAGTAAGGTGGGCCCATGCTCCGCCTGCCCAACATCCTGACCATCCTGCGCATCGCCTTGGTGCCGGTGTTCGCCGTCGCCTTCTGGCTGCCCGGCGAGACGGCGCGGCTGATCGCTTTCGCCATTTTCTGCATCGCTGGAGTCAGCGACGCGCTCGACGGATTGGCGGCGCGCAAGCTGAACGCCGGCAGCGATTTCGGCCGCATGCTCGATCCCATCGCCGACAAAATCCTGGTCGGCGTGGCGCTGATGATGCTGGTGGCGAAAAGCAGCTTCGACGGTTGGCGGCTGGTGCCCGCGCTGGTGATCCTGTCGCGCGAGATACTGGTCTCGGGTCTGCGCGAATTTTTAGCCGGCGCCCACGTCAGCGTGCCCGTCAGCTTCTTCGCCAAGATCAAGACCGCGATCCAAATGTTTGCCATCGGCGCCATGATCCTGGGTCCGATGGCCGACAAGGTGGTGCCGGGCGCGCTCGCCTTCGCCTATGTGGCGCTATGGGTGGCGGCCGGTCTGACGGTGGCGTCTGGCTACGCCTATCTTCGCGCCGGCTTGGCGCATGCCAGTCCTCACTCCCAAGGCGAGACGCCGGCGTGAAATTGCTCTACTTCGCGTGGGTGAGGCAGAAGGTCGGCAAGAGCGAGGAGACTCTGGCGCTCCTGGCCGATGTTTCCACGGTGCGCGACCTCGCCGAGCATCTGCGCGCACGGGGGCCCGGTTATGCGGACGCTTTCGGCGATCTGGCGCGGTTGCGCGCGGCAGCGAACCAGGTGCATGTCGGCTTCGATGCGCCCATTAGCGACGGCGACGAGGTCGCCTTCTTTCCTCCGGTGACGGGCGGATGAAAATTCATATCGCCATCCAGCCCGCCCCGTTCGACCTCGCGCGCGAGGTGGAAGCCCTGTCGCGGGACGGCGTCGGCGCGCTCGCCACTTTCACCGGGTATGTGCGCGCCGGGGACGGGCTGACCGCGCTTGTCCTGGAGCATTATCCCGGCATGACCGAACGCGAGATCGCCCGGCAAGCCGAAGAGGCCGGGCGCCGCTGGCCGTTGCTCGGCGTCAGGGTCATCCATCGCGTCGGCGAATTGAAGCCTGGCGAGCCCATCGTGCTCGTCGCCGTAGCGGCGGCCCATCGCGGCGATGCATTTGCCGCTTGCGAATTCCTGATGGACCACGTCAAGACCAAAGCGACGTTCTGGAAACAGGAAAAACGCGGCGGCGCGACGGCCTGGATCGAAGCCAAAGCCTCGGACGACAAGGCGGCGGAGCGCTGGAAATAACTAGTCCAGCTTCACCGCCGACACTGGCCGGCGGACTTCCTCGGCATAGTCGTGCATCAGGGTTTCGCTGATTTCGCCCGGCTTGAAGCGATACGGCCCGACCTCGGAAACCGGCGTCACTTCGGCGGCCGTGCCGACGAGGAAAGCTTCAGTGAAGTCCGCCAGATCCTTCGGCTCGATATGCCGTTCGACCACCGGAATCTGCCGCGTCCGCGCCAAAGCCAGCACCGAGCGGCGCGTGATCCCGTCGAGGAAGCAATCGGGGATCGGCGTGTGCAGCGTGCCGTTCTTGACGAAGATAATGTTGGCGCCGGTCCCTTCCGCGATATAGCCGCGGTAATCGAGCATCAGCGCATCGGCATAGCCTTTGGCTTCGGCGGCGTGTTTGGACATGGTGCAGATCATGTAGAGGCCGGCGGCCTTGGCCTTGGACGGCGCGGTGTCGGGCGCCGGGCGCTTCCACTCGGAAATATCGAGGCGAATGCCTTTCAGTTTGGCGGCCGGATCGAAATAGGACGGCCACGGCCACGCCGCGATGGCGACGTGGATCTTGGTCGTCTGGGCGGAGACCGCCATCATCTCGCTGCCGCGGAAGACGACGGGGCGCACATAGCCGTCTTCGAAGCCCTGGGCGTTCGCCGCATCCATGCAGGCCTCGTTGATCTCTTCTTCCGTGTACGGAATTTTCATCCCGAGAATGCGCGCGCTTTCGAACAGCCGGTGGGTGTGCTCCTTGAGCTTGTAGATGCGCCCGGAATAAAGCCGCTCGCCCTCGAACACGCAGGAAGCGTAGTGCAGCCCGTGGGTCAGCACGTGGGTCTTGGCCTCGCGCCAGGGCACCAGCTTGCCGTCGTACCAGAGCGAACCGTCGCGGTCGTCAAACGGGATCACATCGGCCATTGCGTCATCCTCCAGCCCCCTTGCCTTGCCAGGGCAGGCGGCTTATTTGTGTCAGCATGTCTGACGTAAAATTCGGCGGGACATCGCCCGATACCAGAACATTATACCTCAGCGACGAGGCGCTAAAGCAAGGCTTGGATTTGCTGTTCATCGCCGCTCGCGATATTTCGGCGCAAGGCAGCGATCCGCTTGCCGAAGCAAGATTGGGACGCGCGCACGCCCGTGCGTTGCATTTCATTGCGCGCAATCCGGGGCTTTCCGTCGCCGAATTGCTCGGCTTCCTGAAAGTGACCAAACAAAGCCTGAACCGCGTGCTCAACGATCTGCTGAAAAGCGGCTACGTCGAACGCAAACCCGGTATGCAGGATCGACGCACCCGCCGTTTGCAGCTGACCAAATCGGGCGCCGCGCTGGTCGACGCGATCTGGGACGCGCAGCGTCCGCTGCTCGCCGGCGCGTTCAAAGCCGCGGGCCAGGATGCGGTGAACGGCTTCCGCAAGGTGCTGCTGGGCTTCAGCGGCGCCGACGGCCGCGCAAAGGGCAGGGAATGAACACAACAGCCCTGCAGGATCCCCATCTTCTGGTCGTCGACGACGACGAACGGCTGCGCGCGCTGCTGCAGCGCTATCTGTCCTCCAACGGCTTTCGCGTCAGCGCGGCGGCGAACGCGGCCGACGCCCGCGCGCTGATGAAAAGCATGGCCTTCGATCTTCTCATCCTCGACGTGATGATGCCCGGTGAATCCGGTTTCGAGCTGACGAAATCGGTACGCGCGAGCTCGTCCGTGCCGATCCTGATGCTGACCGCCAAAGGCGAGGCCGAGGACCGCATCAAGGGTTTGGAAAACGGCGCAGACGATTATCTGCCCAAGCCGTTCGAACCGCGCGAGCTGTTGCTTCGCCTCAGCGCGCTGTTGCGCCGCGCCGCTCCGCCGGCCGAGAAGGCCATCGCCGAGGTGCGTATGGGCGACTGCGTCTACGATCCCGAGCGCGGCCAGCTGCGGCGCAAAGGCAAGCCGGTGCACCTGACCAGTTCGGAAAGCGCTCTGCTGCAGCTTTTCGCCGCCAATGCCGGGCGCTCCTTTTCGCGCTCCGATCTGTGCGCGCGCCTAGGCGTGTCGCTGGAGCGCTCGATCGACGTGCAGGTGACACGGCTGAGGCGCAAAATCGAGGAGGACCCGAAGCTTCCGCTTTATCTGCAAACCGTCCGCGGCGTGGGTTACGTCCTTGTCCCAGACCACGTTGTTTAAAAAAATCATGGCCGTTCTGTCACGGCTGCGTCCGGGCCGCCTGCTCAAGCGCGTGATGCCGCGCGGCTTGTTCGGCCGTTCGCTCATCATCATCATCGCGCCGATGTTTCTGTTGCAGGCGATCGTGTCCTACGTCTTCTTCGAACGCGATCTCGACACCACGACGCGGCGCATGGCGCGCGACGTCGCCGCCGACGCCGCCTTCCTCATCGCGCTGGAGGACAATTATCCCGACAAGGAGCGCACCGAGATACGGGCGCTGGCCGCGCGTCAATTGCGCTACGAATTGACCTTCGTGCGCGGCGCCGACATCGCTCCGCCCAGACACGTCCACCACAAGAGCACCATCGACCAGGCTCTCGACGAAACCATCAGCCAACAGATCGGCGAGACACGTCATTTCAAGGTCAGCAGCCGGCCAACGGTCTTCCACATCAGTGTGGAAGTGCACGACGGCGTCCTGAACATGATAGTGCCGCGCGACCGCGTGACGGTCTCGGCCCCCGATATCTTCATCCTGTGGATGGTGAGTTCCTCGCTGCTCCTTCTCGCCGTGGCGATCCTGTTCCTGCGCAACCAGGTCAGGCCGATCGAGAGGCTGGCGCGGGCCGCCGATGCCTTCGGCAAGGGCCGCGCCGTGCCGGACTTCAAGCCTTACGGCGCCACGGAAGTCCGCCGCGCCGCCCAGGCTTTCCTCACCATGCGCGAGCGCATCGAGCGCCATGTGCAGCAGCGCACCGAGATGCTGGCCGGCGTCAGCCACGATCTGAAAACGCCGCTCACGCGCATCCGCTTGCAGCTCGCCATGATGCAGCCCAGCCCCGAAACCGAGGCGCTGACCGAGGACATCGCCGAGATGGAGCGTATGCTCGACGAATATCTGGATTTCGCGCGCGGCGAAGGCGGCGAGAAAGCCCAGCTCGCCGATCTGGGCGATCTGGTGCGCGACGCCGCCGTCGCCGCCGCCCGCGCGCGCAGCGGCGCTGAAGAGCGTCTCATGCTCGAAATGCCGAGCGGCGTATTGCTCGCGGTGAAAACCAATGCGCTGCGCCGCTGCGTCACCAATCTGATCGACAATGCATTCAAGCACGGCAGACGGGTGCGCGTGTCGCTCGAGCTTGGAGCGCGGGTTGCCGAAGTTCATGTCGACGATGACGGGCCCGGCATCGCTCCCGACAAGCGCGAGGAGGCGCTGCTTCCTTTCCATCGCCTGGATGAGGGCCGCAATCTGCAGACCGGTGGGGTGGGGCTCGGACTCAGCATCGCCCGCGATATCGCGCGCGCCCATGGCGGCGAACTGCTGCTGACGCAAAGCCCGGACGGCGGCCTGCGCGCGACGATCAGGTTGCCGGTTTAGCTTGCAAGCTCTTCCGCGCGCGCCTTCGCGGCGGCGACTGCGCGCCGCATCAGGGCCTGTAAACCATTGTCCGCCAATAAAATCTTGAGCGCGGCTTCGGTGGTGCCGCCCGGGCTGGTGACGTCGCGGCGCAGATCGGCGGCGGCGCGCTTGTCGGCATCGAGCAAAGCGCCGGCGCCCGTTACCGTCGCCCGCGCCAGCCGTTCGGCCGCGGCGCGCGGCAGGCCGGCCGCTTCGCCCGCCGCGGCCAGCGCCTCCGCCAATGCGAAAACATACGCCGGGCCGGAACCCGAAACCGCCGTCGCTGCATCGATCAGCGTTTCGCTTTTCACCCACACGGTCTGGCCAAGCGCCGCCAGGAGACTCTCCGCCAGTTTTTTGTCCTTCGCGGTCGCCTTGGACGCCCCATAGAGCGCGCTGATCCCGCGGCCGATGGCGCCGGGCGTATTCGGCATGGCGCGGACGATGCGCGCCCGCCAGCCCCAAGCCTTGTTGAGGAATTCGACGCTGGTGCCCGCCGCGATGGAAATCATCGGCACGCCGGATGCCGCGACGGGTTTCAGTCGTGCGGCTTCGGTTTTCAGGATTTGCGGTTTCAGCGCTACGACGCAGGCCCGCCAGCGCTGCGGTGGGACCGCTTCGATGGTGGAGACGAATTTCAGGCCTTTCAGCTTTCGCAGGGCGGGCGACGGTTTCGGCTCGACGGCCATGATCGGGCCGAGGCCGCGCTTCAGCCAACCCTTTATCAGCGCCGAGCCCATCCGGCCGGCGCCAATCAACAGAAGCGGCGGGCGCGCGCTCACGCCTGCCCCGCGCACTCCAGGATGGCAGCGGCGACGGCCTCTTCGGCCGATTTGCCGCCCCACAGGACGAACTGGAACGCCGGATAATAATGCTCGCAGGCTTCCAGCGCGAGGTTGAGCAGCGCTTCGCATTGCGAGGCGCTGGCGTGGGCATCCGGGAAAATCATCGCGTGGCGGAAGACGATGGTGCCGTCCTCCGGCCAGAGGTCGAAATGGCCGATCCACAGCCGCGCGTTCACGAACATGAGCAGCGCCGCCACGTCGGCGAGCCGCGTTTCGCCCTTCACACGCATATCGAAGGCGCTGGACAGATGCAGCGACTGCAGATCGTCGCGCCAGGAGAAGCTGAAATGATGATCCGACCAGCGCCCGGCGACCGACAGGTTCAACTCGTCGCGGCCCGAACGCTCGAACGCCCAGCCATTCTCCTCCACCGTATGCTCCAGCATATCGAGCGGATGGGGGCGGCTAACGGTCTCGTCCTGGTGGATTACACTCATCCCTCACTCCTGGAACTGGGGTGCGACGCAAAACGAAGCAGTTGAGGGTCAACCTGACACAAGATTTTGCGGGGTGACAAGAGTCTCGACGTCTTGCCCTTTGGACACAAAAAGCAACTCACAGATTTCAGGTACTCTTAAACGGTGCGCCGTTTGGGCGGCCGCTTGAGCGGGCGGCGCGACGCAAGCGCACGCCGCTCCAGTGCGGCGATGCGCGCCGCCAGTTTTTCGTTTTCGCTGCGGGCCTTGGCGGCCATCGCCTTCACCGCCTCGAACTCCTCGCGGGGCACGAAATCCATGTCGGCGACCAGCTTCTCCAGGCGCTGCTTCACGAAGGTGTCAATCTCGGCGCGCACGCTTTGCGCGGCTCCGGCGGCGTCGGTGAACACTTTCGCCAGCCCGTCGAGGAACGGATTATCGGTCTGCATGGGCGGGTTTCCTTGTTACCGCCCTTATATGACAAGCGAATAGCGAATGGCGAGTAGCGAATAGAGGCTGTTTACCATTCCCCTATTCGCTACTCGCTACTCCCTATTCGCCATTTTTCTTGACAGGACCGGCCGAAGCAGAGCGTCTTTACCCGATGCTCGCGGCGATCCTGCCCTACCCTCAAATCGATCCGGTCCTGGTACATCTGGGGCCCATCGCGATTCGCTGGTATGCCCTCTCCTACATAAGTGGCCTGCTGCTCGGCTGGTGGCTGCTCCTTAGAATGCTGCGACAAACGAGCCTGTGGAAAAATCCCCCCTTCAAGGGAAAACCGCCGGCGACCGCCGACGACATCGGCGATCTGTTCGTCTGGATCACGCTAGGCGTCATTGTCGGCGGACGGCTGGGCTACGACCTGTTCTACGGCACATTCTTCTGCGGCATCTGGACGGGGCGGGACTGCGGCGATCTGCCGATGGGCTATCTGACCAATCCGCTGCGGCTGATCGCCGAATGGCACGGCTGGGTGCCCATGCTGCAAGGCATGTCGTTCCACGGCGGACTGATCGGCGTGGTGGCGGCCCTCTATCTGTTCTGCCGCAAGCGCAAGCTGGACCTTCTCAAAGTCGGCGACCTGATCGCAGCGGCTACGCCCATCGGCTTGTTCTTCGGCCGCATCGCCAATTTCATCAATGGCGAGTTGTGGGGCAAGAAGACGGATGTGCCTTGGGCGATGGTGTTCCCGCGCGCCGGCGATCATCCCCGCCATCCCAGCCAGCTCTATGAGGCGGCGTTGGAAGGCCTGCTGTTGTTTCTGATCCTGCAAATTTGCATCCGGCGCTTCCGGTTGCACGAGCGTCCCGGTCTGGTCACCGCCATTTTCTTCACCGGTTATGGAGCGGCGCGATTCTTCGTCGAGTTCTTCCGCGATTCCGAATCGATGATCTATGGCTGGTTCTCCATGGGCATGGCGCTGAGCCTGCCGATGTGGGCGGCGGCGGCCTTCTTCTTCTGGCTCGCGCTCAAGAAACCGGCACGCGCATGAACGCGCTGGCGGAACGGATCGCCAAGCTCATCGCGGTGGAAGGCCCGCTCTCGATTGCCCAGTTCATGACGCTCTGCCTGCACGATCCCGCCGGCGGCGCCTATGGCGCGCGCGACCCCATCGGACGCGACTTCGTCACCGCGCCGGAGATCAGCCAAGCGTTCGGCGAGCTTTGCGGATTATGGGTGGTGCAGGCTTGGCACGATCAAGGACGGCCCGACCGCCCGCGTCTGGTGGAACTCGGCCCCGGCCGCGGCACGCTGATGGCGGATGCTTTGCGCGCCATCGGAGCCGCCGCGCCGCAGTTCCTGGACGACGGGGAAATCGTGCTGGTGGAAACAAGCCCCGTCCTGCGGGCGATGCAGAAGGAAAAACTGAAGACCTTCGCAGCGGATATCTCTTGGTGCGAACGCTTCGACGATTCGCTGGCCGACCGGCCTTTGTTCCTGCTTGCCAACGAGTTCTTCGATTGCCTGCCGCTGCGGCAGTTCGTGAAGACGGAGCGCGGCTGGTGCGAGCGAATGGTGACGGTCGCGGATAGCGTCCTTGCCTTTGCGCTATCGCCTATGGCGGCCAATCCTACGCTGATCCCGCCAACCCGCGCGGAAGCACCCATCGGCGGCGTTTTTGAATTCTCGCCCGCTTCGCTCGCGCTGACCGAAGAAATCGCGCGCGTCGTTGCCGCGCAAGGCGGCGGCGCCCTGATCGTGGATTACGGCTACGACGCACCGGGCTTCGGCGAAACGCTGCAGGCGGTCGCCGGTCACAAATTCGCCGAGGTGCTGGCCGAACCGGGCGAAAGCGACCTGTCGGCGCATGTGGATTTTATGGCCTTGGCGCAAGCGGCGCGGGCCGGCGGAGCGGCGGCCTACGGCCCCCTCAGTCAATGCAATTTCCTGGCCGATCTGGGGATCGGATCACGCGCCGAGCGGTTGATGCTTGCCAATCCCAAAGAGGCGCGCGCCATCGCCGCCGCCGTCGACCGGCTGGTCAACCCGAAAGAGATGGGAGCGCTGTTCAAAGCGCTGGCGCTGGCCCCGAAAACCGCGCCGCCCCCGCCGGGATTTTGCTGAGGCGCTGCGCCGGATGTGCTATCGCTGAAGAATGCTCATTCTGCACGCCAGGAATCTTTCCCTGCCGCGCGTCGTCCACGGCTTTTTCGGCCGGCTGGGCGGCGTCTCGGACGGTATCTACGCCTCGCTCAATTGCGGGCCGGGCTCGGGCGACGACCGCGCCAAGGTGATCGAGAACCGCCGCTGCGCGATGCAGGCGTTGGGCGCCGAGGCGCGTCTGGTCACGCTTTACCAAATCCACAGCGCCAAGGCCGTCATCGTCACGCAACCTTGGGAGATCGGCGAGAGCCCGCAGGCTGATGGCCTGGCGACGGCCTTGCCGGGGATTGCGCTCGGCACGCTGACCGCCGATTGCGCGCCGGTGCTGATGGCGGACGTCGAAGCCAGTGTGATCGGCGCGGCGCATGCAGGCTGGAAAGGCGCGCTCGACGGCGTGGTCGGAAACACGGTTGCGGCGATGGAAACGCTGGGCGCCGTGCGCGGGCGTATTGCCGCCGCCGTCGGACCCTGCATCTCCCAGGCGAATTACGAAGTGGACGGCGAATTCCGCGCCAATTTCACCCGTGCCGATTCCGCCAATGCACGATTCTTCGTTTCCAGCGGCCGCGAGGGCTATTTCCGCTTCGATCTCGAAGCCTATGTCGTCCTGCGACTGGAAGACACGGGTGTCACAAATATCGAGAAGCTTTCGGCCTGCACCTACGGGCGCGCGGGCGATTTCTACAGTTTCCGCCGCGCGACTCACGGGAACAAAAAGGATTACGGGCGTGAAGTTTCCGCGATCATGTTGACGAAGTAAGAAGAAGGTTTACCCACCCCCCTCCCCTTGCTAAAAGCCGGTCATCAAATCGTCACAAGAACGGGGTGAGCGCGGGCCATGGGAGAGACAAAATCAACCCGGGGCATGAAGCTGATCGCGGGCAATTCCAATCCCGCCATGGCGGCCGCCATCGGTCAGTATCTGAAGCTGCCCATGACCAAGGCCGTGGTCAGGCGCTTCGCCGATATGGAAATCTTCGTCGAGATCCAGGAGAACGTCCGCGGCGAGGACATGTTCGTCATCCAGTCCACCAGTTTCCCCGCCAACGACAATCTGATGGAGCTGCTCGTCATCATCGACGCGTTGCGGCGGGCGAGCGCGCGGCGCATCACGGCGGTGATCCCCTATTTCGGCTATGCGCGGCAGGACCGCAAAGTCGGTCCGCGCACCCCGATTTCGGCCAAGCTGGTGGCCAATCTGATCACCCAGGCGGGCGCCAACCGCGTGCTGACGGTCGATCTTCACGCCGGCCAGATCCAGGGCTTCTTCGACATCCCGACGGACAATCTCTACGCCATGCCGGTGATCGTGAAGGACATCAAGGACGCCATGACCGGCAATCATCTGATGGTGGTCTCTCCCGACGTGGGCGGCGTGGTGCGCGCGCGCGCATTGGCCAAGCGAATGGGCACGGAACTCGCCATCGTCGACAAGCGCCGCGAGCGCGCCGGCGAGTCGGAAGTGATGAACATCATCGGCGCGGTGCAAGGGCGTTCCTGCATCCTGGTCGACGACATCGTCGATTCCGGCGGCACCATCTGCAACGCGGCCGAGGCCCTGATGAAAGCTGGGGCCAAGGACGTCTGCGCCTATGCCTCGCACGGCGTGCTGTCGGGCGGCGCGGTGGCGCGCATCCAATCCTCGGTGCTGAAGTCGATGGTGGTGACGGATTCGATCGAGGCGACCAACGATGTGCGCAAATGCCCCAACATCCGGCGCATCTCCATCGCGCCGCTGATCGGCGAGGCCCTGCGCCGCATCAACAACGAAGAAAGCGTGTCGAGCCTGTTCGATTGAGGCCAAGACCGTTCGGACGCGGCCGCGCTCGAAGTACGCACGCCCCGGCCGAAAACCGTGTATCCTCGCGCTAGATTCGCGAGTTCCGCCATGCCCCACTTCGAGGATTACGACGCCCCGCGCGGCCACATTCCCCATCCGCAATCTGCGGAAGCTCTATACGTGCGCCGGGTGCTGATCGCGGTCCTGATCGTCGTGCTGCTGGTGGCTTTGTGGCGCGTATCGCTGGTTCTGATCTTGATTTTCGGCGGCATTCTGGTGGCGGTGGCCCTGCGCAACCTTTCCGAGCCGCTCAGGCGCTACCTGCGCATTCCCGACCGCCTCTCGCTGCTGATCACCACGGTCGCGCTCGGCATCGTCGCCTTCGCCTTTTTCGCCGTGTTCGGCACGCTGGCCAGCCAGCAGTTCTCGGCCCTTGTCGACCAGACCCCGGGCGCGGTGGAATCCGCGCGCGCCTGGCTCAACGGATCGTCCATCGGGCAGGAAGTGCTGCGTGCGATGGAGAACTCGTCCGAAGCGACGGTACGGCTGCTCGGCGCCCTGCCCTTGGCCGGCGGCATCCTGGGCGGCATCGGCGAGGTCATTCTGGTGATTTTCGTCGGCATCTACTTTGCGGCCGATCCGCCCACCTACATTGCGGGCGTGCTCAGGCTAATGCCGCCGCGCCGCCGCTTGCGGGCGCGCCAAATCCTTGATGCGATAAGCGAATCGTTGCGCAAATGGCTGATCGGTATGACGCTCGACATGCTGCTGCTCGGCGTGATGACCGGCATCGGCATGTGGCTGATCGGCGTGCCGCTGCCCTTCGCGCTGGCCGTGCTGTCGGGCGTGGCCGTGTTCGTGCCCTATATCGGCCCGCTCATTGCGACCATTCCGGGATTGCTGCTGGCGCTCAGCGTCAGGCCGAGCCTGGCGATCTATGCCGCCATCGTCTACCTGATCGTGCTGACGATCGAAGGCAATATCAGTCAGCCGCTGCTGCAGCGCTGGACGGTGTCGCTGCCGCCGGTGGTGAACCTGCTGGCGATCCTGGTATTCGCTCCGCTGTTCGGCATCTGGGGCGCGGTGCTGGCGACGCCGCTGGCGGTAGTCCTCTCGGTGCTGCTTCAGAAGGTCTACATCGAGGACGTGCTGGACGACCGCGTGCGCTGAAACGCCGAAAAAGGCCCTGGTTGCCTTGACCGCGCCCATCCGCTACAAGCCTGCCCTTTGCGGCCCTGGCGGCCGTCCGGCCTGGACGAAGGGCTGGAAAACCAAGGACTTAATCACATGCGTCAACTCCAGGAACTCAGCGTCGAGCGGCGTCCCGGCACGGGCAAGGGCCCGGCCTACCAAACCCGCCGCAAAGGCCATATCCCCGCCATCGTCTATGGCGGCAAGGAAGAGCCTCTGAACGTCTCCGTGGATGCCCTGACCCTGACGCGTCATGTGGAGAACGGTTCGTTCCTGACCACGCCATTCATGCTCACCTTGGACGGCAAAAAGACGCGTGTGATCCCCCGCGCCTTGCAGCTCGATCCGGTCAGCGACCGCCCCATACATGTGGACTTCATGCGGCTGACGGAAGGCGCGACGGTGCGCCTCGCCATCCCGGTCCGCTTCAAGGGCCGGGAAAACTCCCCCGGCATCAAGCTCGGCGGCGTGCTCAATATCGTGCGCCACGAGGTGGAACTGATCTGCCCGGCCGATAATATCCCCGATTTCATCGAGGCTGATCTGTCCGGCGTAGATATCCGCGATTCCCTGCACATCTCGGCCTTCAAGCTGCCCGCGGGCGTGAAGCCGGTGATCAGCGACCGCGACTTCACCGTCGCCTCCATCGTTGCGCCGACCCACGTCATCGAAGAGCAGAAAGCCGCCGCCGCCGCTGCGGCCGCCGCCGCCGCCGCTCCGGTGGTCGAAGAAGAGGCTGCACCCGCCGAAGGCGCCGCACCCGGCGCGGCTCCCGCCGCCGGCGCTGCCGCACCCGCTGCCGGTGCTGCTGCGCCTGCCGCCGGCGCCAAGGCTCCCGCCGCTGGCGCCAAGGCTCCGGCCGCCGCCAAGGCTCCGGAGAAAGAGAAAAAGTAGGCACAAGGCCGCTTGCGCGGATAATCTCGCGGCATGTCGGACTCACCGCTTCTCATCGCCGGTCTGGGCAATCCCGGCGCGCAATATGCGCGCAATCGCCACAATGCGGGCTTCATGACCGCGGACGTCATCCATGAGAGCTACGATTTCGGACCGTGGCGCGCCAAGTACCAAGGCCTTATCGCCGAAGGAAAACTTGCCGGGCGCAAGACCTATCTCCTGAAGCCCATGACCTACATGAACGAGAGCGGCCTTTCGGTGGGGCCGGCCGCGCGGTTCCTGAAATTGCGGCCGTCCGCGGTGGTGGTGTTCCACGATGAGATCGATCTCGCAGCCGGCAAGCTGAAAGCCAAGACCGGCGGCGGCGATGCGGGCCATAACGGCCTGCGTTCGATCACGGCCAATATCGGCCCCGATTACCACCGCGTGCGCATCGGCGTGGGCCATCCCGGCGTTCCGGAACGCGTCCACGACCATGTGCTGCAGAATTTCTCCAAGGCCGACGAGGATTGGCTGGTGCCGATGCTGTCGGCCGTCGCCGAGGCCGCGCCGCTGCTTGCGCAGAACGATCTGATCGGCTTCATGAGCAAAGTGGCGCTGATCCTTCATCCGCCGGTGAAGAAACCGAAGCCGGACATCGAGAAAGACAAGAGCTGATGGGATTCAAATGCGGCATCGTCGGCCTGCCGAACGTCGGTAAATCGACGCTCTTCAACGCGCTGACGCAAACGGCCGCGGCGCAAGCGGCGAATTATCCCTTCTGCACCATCGAGCCGAATGTCGGCGACGTGGCGGTGCCCGACGCGCGGCTCGATAGGCTGACCGAGATCGCCAAGTCGGCCCAAACCGTCCCGACCCGTATTACGTTCGTGGATATCGCGGGGCTGGTGCGCGGCGCCTCCAAGGGCGAAGGGCTGGGCAATCAGTTCCTCGCCAACATCCGCGAAGTGGACGCCGTCGTTCATGTGCTGCGCTGCTTCGAGGACGGCGACGTCACCCATGTCGAAGGGCGCATCGATCCGGCCAGCGACGCGGACGTGGTGGAAACCGAGTTGATGCTGGCCGATCTGGAAAGCCTGGAGAAGCGCATCATCCCGATCGAGAAGAAAGCCAAGTCCGGCGAGAAGGAAGCCAAGGAACAATTGGCGCTGATGATGAAGGCCGTGGACCTGTTGCGCGAGGGCAAGCCGGCGCGACAGGCGGAGCTGACGCCGGAACAGCGCGAGCCTTATCGCCAGCTCGGCCTCTTGACCCAGAAGCCGGTGCTCTATGTTTGCAATGTCGACGAAGCCTCCGCCGCGACGGGTAACGTATTTTCAAAGCGCGCCGAGGAAATGGCCAAACGCGAAGGCGCCGGCGCGGTCGTCATCTCCGCGCGGATCGAGGAAGAAGTGGCGCAGCTTGCGCCCGCCGAACGCGCCGAGTTCCTCGCCAGCCTCGGCCTCGAAGAACCCGGTTTGAACAAATTGATCCGTGCGGGTTACGAATTGCTCGGCCTCATCACCTTTTTCACCGCTGGACCCAAGGAATCGAAGGCTTGGACGGTGACCAAGGGATCGCGCGCGCCGCAGGCCGCGGGCGTCATCCATACCGACTTCGAGCACGGCTTCATCCGCGCGGAAACCATCGCTTACGACGATTATGTGGCGGCGGGCGGCGAAGCGGGCGCGCGCGACGCAGGCAAATTCCGCCTGGAAGGCAAGGAATATGTCGTGCAGGACGGCGACGTGATGCACTTTAGATTCACCGCCTAACCCGCGTGCCTTGGCCCGCCGCATCCGATAAAATGGCAGCCGGCCAAGGAGAAGAGAAATGGCGGCAGGCAAGATGATCTTCATGACGATGTCCGACGGCAAAGCCATCGGCGTCTATCGCGCCCTGCCGCAAGGCGTGCGGCGCGGCGGGCTGGTGCTGATTCAGGAAGTCTTCGGCATCACCGGCCACATCAAGGCGGTTTCGGACTCCTACGCCGCCGAAGGCTACGAGGTGCTGGCGCCGTCGCTGTTCGACCGCGAGGCGCCCGGGTTTATCTCCGGCTATTCGGCCGAAGAATTATCGAAGGCGGCGGCGCTGGCCTATGGCGCGCCGCTCGACCAGCGGGTGGCCGATGTGCAGGTCTGCGTCGACGCGCTGAAAAACAAAGGCCCCGTGTTCATCGTCGGCTATTGCTATGGCGGATCGGTGGTGTGGGCCGCGGCCTGCCGCTGCACGGGTCTCGCCGCCGCCTCCAGCTATTACGGCAAACTGGCGCCGGAGATGGCGGACGAGATGCCCAAATGGCCGACGATCTGCCATTTCGGAAAGACCGACGCGAGCATTCCGATGGACGGCGTGGAAAAATTGCGCGCCAAGCACCCCGAGGTCGCGGTGTACGTCTATGACGCCGGCCACGGGTTCAACTCCGAACGCCCCACACACCACGACGAAGCCGCCGCCAAACTGGCGCGCGAGCGGACGCTGGAGTTGTTTCGCAAGAACGAACGCTGACAATCGCCGCCCCCTTGTGGGGAGATAATACACAGAAGGCGGATTTCGCATGGGCGCGTGATTTTGTTTGTACGCCCGGCGGACCCGCCTTCAAGAGCTACGGCCGGCGAGTGGAACCCGTTCTTCAGGCGGAATCCCCAAGCACCTTTGCTCGATCCTCGGGTGTCGCGCCGCGCGCCTAGAGCGATCGGCCGCCCTGGGGCGGCGCATACGCAAGCGTGCGGCGTTCGGGTGCGCGTGAGTTCGCACCCTAGCCCTGTATGGCCTCACGACGGACGATAGGCGGCAAGCGCCGCGCGAAGGCAATTCCCTCAAGAATTACTCTTGAACAAATGGGAAACGATTGCGGCACTTCAAGAGGCGGAACAAGGATTTAATGGAGCGGAAAGTTTTGCGAGGCGGACTGAGGAGCAGTCGCGACAGCATGAATAATTCCTTTTTTGACCGGCCTGTCTGACGGCCTGACTATGAAGTGGACATGCCCGTTAGCGGAATGTCCGCACCCGCCACAAACTCCCCGTTCAGAGCAGATCGCAAAAGCGCCATAACTTGCCGTTCCCCGATAGCCACGGAACTGACGTGTTCGGGTTCCTATGCTACGGTGAGCGCCTCGCGCACCGGGGGGCAAATGCGTCATAGCAAATCTTATATATTCGGCATTGGTTTAGGTCTGTGCGCGGTATGCATCGCGGCTGGCGCACGCGCCGAACCCTCGCATAAAGCGCCGACTGCAACGGTGAAACAGGCCAGTGAAATGGCGCCGGAGGACATCATCCGCAAGATTTATGCGGACTACATGTCCGGCGTGAAAATGCCGCCCGGTAGCTCGGAGGACGTAATCCGACCCTTTGCAAGTAGTGCTTTGCGGAAAGCTATTGATCAGGAAAACCGCTGCAAATCGGTCTCCGGAGAGATCTGCGCTATCGATTTTGATTGCATCATCGTGGGTCAAGATTGGGGAGAATTGTTTGACTTCCATACCGCTCGATTGCCGACAGCTGATGGTCTGAACTTGCGAGTCAGTTTTCGAGAGAAGGACGTTGTCCCAAACCACCATGTCGTAACCTACTCGTTCGTAAAAGAAGAGGGAGCTTGGCGCATTGACGATGTCGATGATGACGGGAATTGGAAGCTCAAAGGGGCAATCGTGAGCTATTTCAAAGAATACGACGAGCACAACAATCCGCGCCGAACACATAAATAAGAGCGAGGCGTGTGTTCGTGCTGACGGTAACTTCTGGCGCATTTGCGATCTTGCCGACCAGAAAGAGACGTCCGCTTTACCCATTGATAGCCGTCGTTCGGCGGGCGGTTCGGTGTTCGTAGGCGTTATACCAACGGGCGTTGTTCTTGCCTTTTTTTCGTCATGGCCGGGCTTGACCCGGCCATCCAGATTCTTCTTGAAAATCCGTGACTTCCTGGATGGCCGCCTCAGGGGCGGCCATGACGGAATGAGTCAGTGATTATGCCGCTTGGTATTATGGGCTTTTGTGCAGGGTGCAATCGCGGCACCCCCTTCGCCCTATGGGCTTCGGGTGACACTTCCCGCGCTCGCCCCCTTCGCCTCGCTACGCTCGGCACTTCCCCCGCAAGCGGGGGCAGAAACTAGGCGGGAAACAGCCCGCGCAATCCCTCTTCGCTCGCGGCGCACACGCCGCGTTCGGTGATGAAGGCGGTGACGAGGCGCGCGGGCGTGACATCAAATCCGGGATTGGCGGCGGGCGAGCCCGGCGCAGCGATCTCCACCTTCGCCACGCCGCCGGACGGCAAGCGTCCGGTCATCTTCAGCACTTCGTCGGGCGAGCGCTCCTCGATGGGAATCTCCGCGCCCGAAGCCAGCGTCCAATCGATGGTGGACGACGGCAGCGCCACGTAGAACGGCACGGCGTTATCCTTCGCCGCCAGCGCCTTCAAATAGGTGCCGATCTTGTTGGCGACGTCGCCGTTTCGCGTCACCCGATCGGCGCCGACGATGCAAAGGTCCACGCGCCCCGCCCGCATATAATGCCCGCCGGCATTATCGACGATGATGGTGTGCGGCACGCCGTGCGCGCCAAGCTCGTAAGCCGTCAGCGAAGCGCCTTGATTGCGCGGCCGCGTTTCGTCCACCCACACATGAACAGGAATGCCTTCGTCATGCGCCATGTAAATGGGCGCCAGCGCCGTGCCCCAATCGACGCACGCCAGCCAGCCGGCGTTGCAATGGGTGAGGATGTTAAGCGGCGCGCCGTTCTTCTTCGCCGCTGCCGCGCGGAACAGCTTCAGCCCGTGCTCGCCGATGGAATGGCAAACTTCCACATCCTCGTCGCAGATGGCCGCGGCTTCCTTCCAGGCCAGCGCGAAACGCTCGCCGTGCGACTGGCTTTGCAGAACATTCGCCATGCGCTTCAGCGCCCAGCGCAGATTGACCGCCGTGGGCCGCGTCGCCTGCAGCATGTCGAGCGCCGCCACCAAAGCCTTACTCGAAGGCTCGGCACGCATCGCAAACGCGACGCCGTAAGCCGCCGTGGCGCCGATCAGCGGCGCGCCGCGCACGATCATGGTACGGATCGCTTGCGCGCAATCCTCGGCCGAGCGCAGAACGACGGTGGCGAATTCGTGCGGCAGGCGCGTCTGGTCGATGACTTCCACCGCCTCGTCGGCGCGCGGCCAGATGGTGCGATAAGGACGGCCCGCGATCTTCACGTCGGGTTCGCCGGCGCGGTCGCGATCATGGCGGGATATTTGGCGAAGGCTTCGTACCAGTCGCCGAGTTTCGGGCGCGTGTCGCGCCAACCGGGCATCACGTCGCGGAAATCGAGATAACCGATGGCGCAGGCCACCGCGATCTCGCCGATGGTCGGCGGCTCGGCGAAGCGCGCGCGCTCCAGCGCGTCGAGCGCGCGGCCGATTACGGCCGTGTATTTGGCGATCGTCTCCTTGCTCTGCGCTTCCTCGGGACGGCGCCCTTCGTAGACGCGCGCCACCGCCGCGTCGGCAATGCCGTCGCCCAACGCCTGCAGGGTAAGCGCCCGCCAACGTCCGGAAACTTCCCGCCAGATGGTCATGCCGGGAAAGAATTTTCCGCCGCCCAGCTCGTTCAGATATTCGCAGATCACACGGGAGTCGAGCAGCGTCGAACCGTCGTCGAGCACCAGCGCCGGAATTTTCCCCAGCGGATTGGTCTTGCGCAGCTCCTCGCTGGTCGCGGGATTGGTCGGGATTTCCTCCACCAGCCGCGTCAGATCGAGTTCGCGGATCATGATGCGCGCCTTGCGGGCGAACGGCGAGGCCGGAGACATATAGAGTTTCATGTGTACCCTTCTACCCTCCCCTTGAGGGAGGGTCGAAATCATCAGCGAGCGTCAGCGAGTCGATGATTTCGGGGAGGGGTGATGCGTCAACAATACCCCTCCCCGAAAAATTCTCGCGCGTACGCTGTCGCTACGCGCCGCTCGAATTTTTCGACCCTCCCTCAAGGGGAGGGTCGAAGGAAGTTTAGTGCCCTCCGAATGATACCAAAGTCGTGACTTCCTTGCCCAGGGCGCGGATCTTGTCGGCGCCGCCGAGTTCGGGAAGATCGATGACGAAACAGCAGCCGATCACTTTCGCGCCGGCGCGCTCGAGCAGCTTGATGCCGGCGAACGCCGTGCCGCCGGTGGCGATGAGATCGTCCACCACCACCACATAGTCGCCGGGCTTCACCGCGTCGGTATGGATTTCAATGCGGTCCTTGCCGTATTCGAGATCGTATTCCTCGCCGATCACCGTGAAGGGCAGTTTGCCTTTCTTGCGGATGGGCACGAAGCCGGTGGAGAGCTGATGCGCCACCGCGCCGCCCAGGATGAAGCCGCGCGCTTCGATGCCGGCGACCTTGTCGATGCGCACGCCCGCGTAAGGCTGCACCAGGGCGTCGACCGCGGCGCGAAAGGCGCGCGGATTGCCGAACAAGGTGGTGACGTCGCGGAACTGAATCCCCTTCTTGGGGTAGTCCGGGATGGTGCGGATGGCGGCTGCGAAGTCCATTGATCTTTCTTTCGCGTTGCTCTCATGCTTCGACACACTCATGCTTCGACCAGCTCAGCATGAGGGAAATATTTTATCCCTCACCCTGAGCTTGTCGAAGGGTGAAGTCCTAGTACTCTGCCAGCCACGGCATCCAGCTTGGCGACAAGCTGCGGATCGCGCTTGTCGGGCGCGGTCATCAATGCCGTATCGAGCACATGCTCGATGCCGAGCGGCGAACCCGAGCGCTCCGGCCCCAGCTTTTCCGCCACGCGGCACACGAGCTTGCGCGCATTCGTGGAATTCGCATGCAGCACCCTCACCACCGCGTCCACCGTCACATGATCGTGGCCGGGATGCCAGCAATCGTAATCGGTGACCATGGCGACGAGGGCATAGGGCAGCTCCGCCTCGCGCGCCAGCTTGGCTTCGGGCATCGCCGTCATGCCGATCACCGAGCAGCCCCAGGAACGATACAGCTCGGATTCGGCCAGCGTCGAGAATTGCGGGCCTTCCATGCAGATGTAAGTGCCGCCCTTGGCGTGTTTGATGCTTTCCGCGGCCGCCGCCTCGACCAGCGCATCGCTCAATCGTGGGCAGACCGGATGGGCCATCGACACATGCGCCACGAAGCCGGGTCCGAAAAAACTCTTCTCGCGCGCGAAAGTGCGGTCGATGAACTGGTCGACGATCACGAAGGCGCCCGGCGGCAGTTCCTCTTTCAGCGAGCCGCAGGCCGAAACCGAGATCACGTCGCTGACGCCCGCCCGTTTCAAGGCGTCGATGTTGGCGCGGTAATCGATCGATGTGGGCGTCTGGACGTGGCCGCGGCCGTGGCGCGGCAGAAAGACCATATCGACACCGGCATAGGTGCCGAACAGAAACGCATCCGAGGGCTCGCCCCACGGGCTTTTCACCCGCTCCCAACGGGGATTCTCAAGGCCGGCGACGTCGTAGACGCCGCTGCCGCCGATGATGCCGAGAACCGTCCTAGTCATGGGGATTAGGGTATCAGGTATCAGGCATCAGGTATCAGAATATTGCCGACTCTGATACCCGATTCCTGATCCCTGTTCTCTGATCAATGCTCGTCTTTCCACACCTTGCGATAGGCGAGGAACAACAACCCCGCCAGCAGCACCAGGAACGCCATCACCTCGAAGCCGGTGCGGTGGCGTTCTTCCAGTGTGGGCTCCGAGGCCCAGGATAGATAGGTGACGACGTCGTGCGCTTCCTGCGCCACGCTGCTCCTGGTGCCGTCGGCGAAGCTGACCGAGCCGGCCGCGAGCGGCGGCGGCATGGAGATGTTCCGGCCGGCGAAGTACGGATTGTAATACTTGCCGTCCTGCACCTTGAAGCCGGTTGGCGGTTTGTGGCTGAACCCGGTCAGGATCGAATAGACATAATCCGGTCCGCCTTCGCGCGCCTTGACGATCAGCGACAGATCGGGCGGCAGCGCGCCGCCGTTGGCCGCGCGCGCGGCTTCCTCGTTGGGGAACGGCGGCGGAAAATGGTCGGCGAGAATGCCCGGCCGCGTCAGGCGGTTGCCGTTGGCGTCGAAAATCTCGCCCTTGTCGTTGGGCTCGGCCGGGATCTTGTAGCCCGCCGCGATCGCCTTGGCCTGAGCTTCGGTGAAGCCGGGGCCGCCGGGCGCCGCCAGAGCGTGGAACGCCACGAGATTGAGGCTGTGGCAGGCCGAACAGACCTCTTTGTAGACCTGAAAGCCGCGCTGCAACGCGCCGCGGTCGTAAGTGCCGAACGGCCCCTCGAACGACCATTGCACATGCTTGACGGGAAGAGGCGCGCTGGTGTCCTCGGCAAAGGCCAAACCGCAAATCGAAAGACCGAGCGCAAGAGCCAGAAGCGGGAGAGCATGTCTCATGTGCGTTCTCCCGTGGCGCCAAGGACGGACTTGGCGATGCTTTCGGGCAGGGCTTTGGTCTTCTCGATCCGGCCGATCAAGGGCAACAGCACCCAGAAAAAACCGTAGTAATAGGCCGTGCCCAGCCGCGCCAGCCATACCAGCGGCAATTGCATGCCGCCGAGGTTCAGCGCCGCGTCCGCACCTTGCGAGCCGACATAGCCGAGCATCACGCAATCCAGCGCGAGCACCCAGAAGAGCTGCTTCATCAGCGGACGAAAGCGGCAAGAACGCACTTTCGAGGTGTCCAGCCAAGGCACGAAGAAGAGCGTCACCAAGGCGCCGACCAGAACCAGAACGCCGATCAATTTCTGCGGAACCGAGCGCAGCATCGCGTAGAACGGCAGCAGATACCATTCCGGCACGATGTCGGTTGGGGTCACCAGCGGATTGGCCGGCGTATAATTATCCGGATTGCCGAAGAAGTTCGGCGCGAAGAACACGAACCCGGCGAATAGAATGACGAACAGCGACAGATAGAACGCGTCCTTCACCGTGTAATAGGGATGGAACGGCACGGTGTCCTGCGGTCCCTTCACGTCGATCCCGAGCGGATTGTTGTTGCCCGGAACGTGCAGCGCCCAGATGTGCAGCCCGACCACGCCGGCGATGGCGAACGGCAGCAGATAGTGCAGCGAGAAAAAGCGGTTCAGCGTGGCGTCGCCGACTGCGAAGCCGCCCCATAGCCAACTGGTAATAGCGCTGCCCAGGTGCGGGATCAGCTGGTCGAGAGCGCTGAACAGGCTGGTGATGACGGTGGCGCCCCAAAACGACATCTGGCCCCACGGCAGCACGTAGCCGAAGAAGGCCGTCGCCATCATCAAAAGATAGATCAGAACGCCCAGAATCCAGAGGACTTCGCGCGGCTCCTTGTAGGAGCCGTAATAGAGGCCGCGGAACATGTGGATGTAGACCGCGAGGAAGAACATCGAGGCGCCGTTGGCGTGCATGTAGCGGATCAGCCAGCCGTAATTCACGTCGCGCATGATGTTCTCGACGGAATTGAAGGCGAGATCCGCGTTGGGCACGTAATGCATCGCCAGCACGACGCCGGTGACGATCTGCACGCCCAGGCAGAAGGTGAGGATGCCGCCGAAGGTGTACCAGATGTTCAGATTCCGCGGCGTCGGATAGGTGGTCATCGTGTCGTGCGTCAGCCTGAGAATCGGCAGACGCTTGTCGAGCCAGCGCGTGAAACCAAAAGCGGGAACGTAGGTCGAATGACCGGCCATTATTTGCTCCGTTACCCGACTTTGATCTTGTTGTCGGACAAGAATGAATAAGGCGGAACCGCGAGGTTCTGCGGCGCGGGGCCTTTGCGGATGCGCCCGGCGGTGTCGTATTGCGAACCGTGGCAGTGGCAGAGCCAGCCGCCGTAATCGCCTTGCGGGGCTTGCGGCGTACTGACCGTGGGCGTGCAGCCCAGATGCGTACAGACGCCCACCAGCACCAGCCATTCGGCTTTCGATCCGCGATTGGCGTCGGTTGCCGGCGCGTTGTCCGGCAGATTGGCGTTGCGCGCCACGGGATCGGGCAGATCGGACAAGGACACCGCCCGCGCCTCGGCGATTTCCTTGGGCGTGCGGCGGCGGACGAACAGCGGATGGCCGCGCCACTTGAACACGACCTGCTGGCCGAGCTGGACGGAAGAGATATCGGCTTCAATGGACGCCATGGCCAGCACCGCGCTGGTCGGGTTCATCTGATCGATGAACGGCCAAGCTGCGAAAGCGGCGCCGACGGCGCCGACGGCGCCCGTGGCGACGTAGAGAAAGTCGCGCCGCGTCGGTTCCGGCTTGGTCGCAGTCGCCACGAAATTCACCTTTTCGATTGCAGAAGAATGAGACAACAGATGCCATTACGCCGTCTTGACGAAAGGCGGCGCGTTTAAGTCGCAAGAGCTAAAATAGAACGGTGCTAATAGAGGGTCTTGCGGCAGAATGACGCAGAAAAGTCTGGGCGTACCGGGCATTGAACGGTCAAAACGCATGAATATTTCCCTAGCGTAACGATCAACATTCGACGGCGCTGAGATAGCCTTCGGCCGCGTATGCGAGCAGAGCACGGTCGCGGGTCATGACGGTGAAGCCGAATTCGCGTGCCGTGGCGGCGATGATGCGGTCGGCGGGGTCCTTGTGGATTTTGCCCGGAAGAAAAGACGCCCCCAACAGGATATCTCCGGTCAGATCGCAGAGCTGTATGCCTGGAGTGCCACAAAGCCGTTCAAACCATCGCTGGGGCGAAAGCGACGATTTGAACCGGCCACTCATGGCCAACAGGCCGACTTCCCATGCAGTGATCGGGGATACGCGAAGGGGTATGCCGGCGTCTACCGACCGATCCATCGCGGCATTGGCCGCCTCGGACATCGGCTCATTCGCGATGAGATACATGGCTGTGCATGTATCGAGCAGAAACGGTCCGTTCATTTGTTCCCGCCAGACATTCCTTGCTCAATCTGATCCCAATCTTCAGACATTTCCTTTTCGATCTCGGCCCATTCCTCGTCGCTGTACACCGGACGAGTGAGATCGTATCCCGGCTCGATCGTGAATGTGCCCCTCATCGCCCCCAAAGCCGGGTGACGGTTCTGCTTCTTTTCACCTGCGTTTTGAAGCAGTTTGAATTCATGCGCTTCCTCCGCCATGCCGCTCATTAAATGAAGTCTGCTCTCTTGACGTTTGAAAATGAGCTTCTTGGCCTTACGGTCCACTTGGGTCGCTTCGAACCCGGCATTTAACCAAGCGATAGCCTGCGAATGGCGCGAGCGGTTATTGGACCACCACGCGTTGCCTTCCTTGTATGCTGACGGCGGAAGCTTCCTGCCGATGATCTGCTCGATCTCATCGAACATCATCGGCACCTCGTCGCTGCCTTTTTGCGCTAAGAAGCGTTCCAATGGTTCATAAACAAGCATCTCCCCACCCATTTGTAGGACATATTTAGGACGTACTATAGGATATGTAGTGTCACGTCAAGAAGGTCCTGATCCATGCGGCTTGCCCTCTATCTACCTGATATTCCTCAAAATTGCGGAGCCCTAATCCGCCTGGGCGCCTGTCTTGGGGTGGGCGTGGACATCATCGAGCCCTGCGGATTTCTCTTCAGCGACAAGAAGCTTCGCCGCGCCGGCATGGATTATCTGGAACAGGCCGAGATCGTGCGCCATGCCTCCTGGCCGGCTTTTCTTGAGGTCCGCCGCGGGCTGAGGCTTGTCCTGCTCACCACCAAGGGCGCCGAATCCTATCTGGATTTCGCCTTCCGTGCGGACGATGTTGTTCTGCTGGGGCGGGAGAGCGAAGGCGTGCCCGCCGCCGTGCACGAGCGGGCCGACGCGCGCTTGCGTATTCCGTTGAAGACCGGCATGCGCTCGCTCAACGTGGCGCAGGCGGGGGCCATGGTTCTGGGCGAAGCGCTGCGGCAGACAAAGGGTTTTCCATGAGCGAACGCCAAGCCCGCGCCCAAGCCTGGTTCGAGGAATTGCGCGACCGCATCTGCGCGGCCTTCGAGACCATCGAGGATGAAGGCGCGTTCGGCGGCCGCCTGGTCGGCCGCTTCGAGCGCAAGGCCTGGACGCGCCCGCCCGAAAACGGAACTAAAACCGGCGGCGGGGTGATGAGCGTGATGCGCGGGCGCGTCTTCGAGAAGGTCGGCGTCAATGTCTCGACCGTATACGGCAAATTCGCGCCCGAATTCGCCAAGACCATTCCAGGCGCAGATGAGGACCCTCGCTTCTGGGCCAGCGGCATCTCGCTCGTCGCCCATCCGCAAAACCCGCATGTGCCGGCCGTGCATATGAACACCCGCCACATCGTCACGGCCAAAAGCTGGTTCGGCGGCGGCGCGGATTTGACGCCGACGACGCCCGACGACGCCGATACCGCCGATTTCCATGCGGCGCTGAAACGCGCCTGCGACGGCTTCGACCCCGCTTATTATCCCCGCTTCAAGCAATGGTGCGACGAGTACTTTTTCCTGCCGCACCGGGGAGAAGCGCGCGGCGTGGGCGGCATTTTCTACGACGGGCTGGATTCGGGCGATTGGGAGAAGGATTTTGCCTTCAGCCGCGAAGTAGGACTCGCATTTCTGGGCATCTATCCCCAAATCGTAAGACGGCACATGGGACGAAGCTGGACGGACGCCGACCGGGCCGAGCAGCTGGTGCGTCGCGGCCGTTATGTGGAATTCAATCTGCTCTACGACCGCGGCACGCAGTTCGGTCTGAAGACCGGCGGCTATGCCGAAGCCATCCTGATGTCTCTGCCGCCGGAAGCGCGCTGGCCCTGACGCCCGGCAACACGCGAGGAAAGGTATCGTTGGATATTTTTACGCACGGCGGGTTCTTCGCACTGCTTCAGGTGATCCTGATCGATCTCGTGCTGGCGGGGGATAATGCCGTCGTCATCGGCATGTCGGCCGCGCATGTGCATGCCGTGGACCGGCGCAAGGTGATCTTCCTGGGACTGGCGGCGGCCGTCGTCCTGCGCGTGATCCTGGCGATGTTCACGGTGCAGCTGCTCGAATACATCCCGCTGATGATCGCGGGAGGTATCCTGCTTCTGTGGGTGTGCTGGCGGCTGTGGCGCGACATCCGTCAGGCGCATAAGGAACATCAGGCCGCCAAACTGCTGAGCGAATGTGGCGCGGCCGAATGCGCGCCCGCGCCTTGCAAGAATTTGGCGGCGATGCGGCGCGCCATCTTTCATATCGCCGCCGCCGACATCTCCATGTCGCTGGACAATGTGCTGGCCGTCGCCGGCGCGGCGATGCATCACATCTGGGTGTTGGTGATCGGTCTTTCGCTGTCGGTCGCCCTGATGGGCTTGGCGGCGAGCCTGGTGGCCAAACTGCTGAACCGCTATCCGTGGATCAGCTATGCCGGCATTTTCATCGTGCTCTTCGTCGCGCTCAGGATGATCTGGACCGGATGCATGCTGATGGTCCACACGGGCTGAATTCACACGAACCGCAGCAAGACCGCCGTGGCGTCGTCGCTTTTCTTCAAACGCGGAAAGCGGCGCCCTTCGGCATCGGCTTCTTCGAGGGCGCGCAATTCCTCGCTCAGCGCCTTCAGACCCTTTTCCCGCGCCGCTTCCACCAGGCCCTGCGCATCGGTGGCCTCGTAATCGCTGGCCAGCGCCAGGAATCCGTCCGTCGACAGCAGAACCAGCGTGCCCGCCGGCGCGGCGACGCGCTTGGAGGAGACATGATCGGCGGCACGGCTGTCGGGCGAGAACAGCCAACCGCCCTCGCGCGTATTCACCTTGTTCCGCGCGGCGCGCAGATGGGGCAGAACCTCGGCGCGCGTCACGCCACCCGCCGGAGCCAGCCCTTTCGCCTCCGCCAGCAGCTTGACGCGCCGCGCTTCGGCCGCGCGCTTGTCGAACGCTTCGCCGACGATCTCCACGCTCTCGCCGGGGCGCAAAACCAGCGCCGCGCAATCGCCGAACCACAACGCCTCGAAGCCGCTTTCCTCCGCCGACACGAACATCATCGAGGCGAATGGAATTTCATATTTCTCCTTGGGCGGACGCCGGCAAAGACCCTTGAAAGACTTCTCGGCATCGGCGAGAGCGTAGCGCAGCGCGTCTTGCGGCGAGTCGCCGTCGCGCCGGTGCGCCAACAATCGGCGCGCGCCGAAATGCGCGATCCAGGCCGCGTCGGAAGGCCCCGGCAGCAGCATCTCGCCGAGCCCGGTGGCGCCGTCGAATACCACGGCGTCGTTCTTCTCCGCGGCAAAAGAGTCTTCGTTCGCTTTCGCCGGATCGGCGGGAATTGAGAGGGACTCGAGAAGTTCGAACGGCATCAGCGCCCCACCGCCCGCACCGCCGCCTTGAGCCGCTCGACCAGCGAGAATTCGTCGTCGGTGAAATCGTTGTCGATCCACCATTTTTCGACTTCGCCGAGAACCTGCCCCACCAGCGGTCCTTCCGGCACGCCCGCCAGCATCACGTCGCGCCCCGTCAGCGCAAAGCACGGACGCTGCCAGGCGTCGGCCGTCGCCAGCAGCGCACGCCACGCATCGGCGTTCGACGCCTTGGCGTCCTCGGCCCATTTCAGGAACACGCGATCCTTGAACGGGTGCGCGCCCAGCCGATAGAGCAGCTTGCGCGCCTCGCGGATGGAAAGATGGGAGACGATCTCCTCGCTTGCGCCTGCGATATCGGCCAGCCGATTACGCATCTCGTTCGATAGCTTCCAGCGATCGGCGACTTGAGAGGCGAGCGTCTTGTCATGCGCCAACAGTGCCGCCAGGCGCAGCAGCGCGTCGGGCGCAAAGGAATTCGTGGCGTCGATCTTCGCCAAGCTTTCCAGGCGCGCGATGTTCGCTTCGCCCGGCAGCACCAGTGCCAGAATTCCCGACGCCGCCATCGGCCGCAGCACGGGCGCGGGATTTTCCGTTTCCAAGAGGCGCAGCATTTCCTTGGCGATGCGTTCGCCGGAGAGCCCGGCGAGCCCGCCCTTTTCCACCGCCGCCGCGCGCAGAGCCTCCACATCGATCTCGCCTTTGCCGTACCAGGCATGGAAGCGGAACAGGCGCAGGATGCGCAGATAATCCTCGCGAATGCGCGTCGGCGCATCGCCGACGAAGCGCACCCGGCCGGCCTTCAGATCCGCGATGCCGCCGACGAAATCGAAAATCTCGCCGTCCGCCGCGGCGTAGAGCGCGTTCATGGTGAAATCGCGGCGCTGCGCATCCAAGCTCCAATCATTCGTGAACGCGACAACCGCATGACGTCCGTCGGTCGTCACGTCGCGGCGCAAGGTGGTGACCTCGAACGGCTTGCCCTCGACGATAGCGGTGACGGTGCCGTGCTCGATCCCGGTCGGCACGAAAGCGATGCCGGCGGCGGCCAGCAGCGTCCCGACCTTGTCCGGCGTCAGCGGCGTGGCGATGTCGATGTCGGCGACGGGCTTTCCCAATAGCGTGTTGCGGATCGCGCCGCCGACGAAGCGCGCTTCGCCGAGTGCCGCCATCAACTTGCGCGTCGCGGTCGCGCTCATCCAGGGCTGCGGATCGAGGCGCGTCATGGGACCGAAAGCCTTTGTGCCAAATTCACCAGAATCGAAGCGGTGGCGCCCCAAATATAATGCGTTTCGGCCTCGAAGGCGTAAACCCGCCGCATCCCGCCCTTCCATTCGAGCACATGCTCCTGGCGGTTGGCGGGATCGAGAAAGAACGCCAGCGGCACCTCGAACACATACGACACTTCGCGCGCGTCGGGCTTGAGCGCGAAGCCCTCACTGAGCAGTCCCACCACCGGCAGGATCGCGTAGCCCGTGCCGGTCTCGTAGACATCGAGAAAGCCCATCACCGTCACGAAATCCGCGGCGATGCCGGTCTCTTCCGCCAACTCGCGCAAGGCCGTGTCGACCAGCGAGGCGTCGCCGTCCTGCACCCCGCCGCCGGGAAAGCTCACCTGGCCCGCATGGCGCGGCAGATGCTCGCTGCGCCTGGTGAACAGGATGGTCGGTTCGGCATGCGCAACGATGGGAAGCAACACGGCCGAAGGCGCCAGCTTGCGCGGCGCAAAGGCGCGCGCCGAGGGATTCAGGTCGTAATCGCCGCGCGTGGGCGCCAGCGGTAAGCTCGGCGCCTGCGACAGAAGCCGTGTGCGCAACGCCGCCTCGCATTGGAGGCTCGCCAAACCATAGGGAAAATCGCCCGTCATCGAGTTGCAAGAGCGGGCGCTACACCCCCGCTGATCCTTGTTGCGCCTGCCGGAGCGCGGTACGTTCCGGCAAAACGCGTTTTCGGCGTGAAGCTTAGGCGGAGCACGAAGCCGCCTGCAACCTGGATACGGAACGTTCATGAACGACACAATCGGCGAGGAATTGAAAGGCCAGGCGGTCGCACATGCCGAAAAGGCGGCGGAAATCCTCGCCAAGGTGCGCGACGGCATCGGCTGCGTCATCTTCGGGCAGAAGGACGTCATCGACCAGACGCTGATCACCCTGCTGGCGGGCGGCCACGGCCTCTTGATCGGCGTGCCGGGGTTGGCCAAGACCAAGCTGGTCGAGGCGCTGGGCACGGTGCTCGGGCTAGACTGGAAGCGCATCCAGTTCACGCCCGACCTGATGCCGGCCGACATCATCGGCTCCGAAGTGCTGGAGGAAACCGACGACCGGCACCGCGCCTTCCGTTTCCTCAAGGGGCCCGTCTTCACCCAGCTTTTGATGGCCGACGAGATCAACCGCGCCAGCCCGCGTACGCAATCCGCGCTGTTGCAATCGATGCAGGAGCGGCAGGTGACGGTGGCCGGCGACCGCTACAACCTGCCCGTGCCGTTCCATGTGCTGGCGACTCAGAACCCGCTGGAGCAGGAAGGCACCTATCCGCTGCCCGAAGCCCAGCTCGACCGCTTCCTGCTGCAGATCGACGTCGGCTATCCCGATAAGGAGGCCGAGAAACACATGCTGCTGTCCACCACCTTCGGCGACGAGATCGCGCCGGTGCGCGTTTGCGGTCCCGAGGCGTTGATTGCGGCGCAAGCCATCGTGCGGCGCCTGCCGGTCGGCGAGAAGGTGGTCGAATCCATTTTGCGGTTGGTGCGCGCGGCGCGGCCGGACGCGGACGGCGCTCCGGAGTTGCGCGATGTCATCGCTTGGGGACCAGGCCCTCGCGCCAGTCAGGCGTTTATGCTGGCGGCGCGCGCCCGCGCGCTGATCGAAGGACGGCTATCGCCCTCGACCGACGACGTGATGGCGCTGGCCGGTCCGGTGCTGCGTCATCGCATGGCGATCAGCTTCGCGGCGCGGGCGGAAGGTCTCACGGTCATGGGCGTCATCGACCGGCTTTGCCAGACGCTTCTTTGATGCAACGCTTAAATCCCGTCGCGTCCCTGCAGGATGCCGCCGAGGCGCTGGGCGCCAGCCTGCCGCCTTTGATGGTGCGCGCCGAGCGGCTGGCGTCGGCAATCAGCCTTGGCATGCATGGGCGGCACAAGGCCGGCATCGGCCAGAGCTTCTGGCAATTCCATCATTATCGCCAAGGCGACTCGGCGAATGCCATCGACTGGCGCCAATCGGCCAAATCCCAACATCTCTATGTGCGCGAGCGCGAATGGGAAGCGGCACAGTCGGTCTGGCTATGGCGCGACGGCTCGCCCACCATGCGCTTTTCCTCCGGCGGCGAGAGCAAGATCGACCGCGCCAGCCTTCTGGCGCTGGCGCTGGGCGTGCTGTTGGTGCGCGGCGGCGAACGCATCGCCTTGTTCGGCGAACGCGAAGCCCCCGCCAATTCGCGCGCGGCCTATCGGCGGATCGGCTATGCGCTGGCCGAGCGCGAGCCCGCCGACGATGCGGTTCCCCCCGAGCGGCCGCTACCGCGCAATGCGCAGTTCGTCTGGTTCGGCGATTTCCTGGCGCCGCTCGCCGAGATCGAAGCCGCGATCCGCCGCTTGACGCGGCACAATGCCGGCGGACGACTGGTGCACATCGTCGATCCGGCGGAAGAGGATTTTCCTTATGCCGGGCGCATGCGCTTCGAAGCCGTGAAGGGCACGGACAGCCGCATCCTGGGGCGGGCGGAAAGCGTGGCGCCGGAATACCGCGCCCGTTTCAAGGCGCATGCCGAGGCGGTGGCGTTGCTGGCGCGCAAGCTCGGCTGGAATTATCTGATGCACCGCACCGACCGTTCGCCGCAGACCGCTTTGGTGACGCTGTATGCCGATCTGGGCGGCGGCAAGAGGCTTCGGAACTAGCGAAAGCCGCACATGGATTGGCTGGCAAACATAAGTTTCGGATCGCCGTGGATTTTGCCGGCGCTCGTCGTGCTGCCGGCGATCTGGTTCCTGCTGCGCGTGATCCCGCCCTTGCCCCGGCGCGTGGTGTTTCCGCCGCTCGCTCTGCTGCTGGGATTGCGCGACGAGGAACAGACTCCGGCGGGCACGCCTTGGTGGCTGATGCTGCTGAGACTCGCGGCAGCTGCAGCTCTGATCGTGGCGCTGGCCGACCCGCAGATCGGGCGCACGCTTGACATCGCGGGCTCTGGCCCCATCGTCTTGTTGGTCGATAATGGTTGGACCGCTGCACCGAATTGGACCGCCCACCAAGGCCTGGCGGAAGAGGCGGTACGGCTTGCCGCCCGTCAGCGCCGGCCTATCTCCATTGTCGCAACGGCGGACAAGCCGGACAGCGATTTCCTGGATGCGGGCAGCGCCGGACGTGCCGCGCGCGCGCTGACACCGAAGCCTTGGTTTGCCGACCGCAGCGATGCGCTGGCGGCCCTCGCGAAAGTAAAATTCACGGCGCGTCCGGAAATCCTCTGGCTCTCCGACGGGATCGACGACGGCCATGCGCGCGCGACCGCCGAGACGCTGTCTCGCCTCGGTCATTTGCGGATTTTCGCCGACCGGCAGAGCCCCCTGGCGGTGACCTCGGTCGTCAACACGGCGGACGGCTTCGAGGCGCAGTTGCTGCGCCCCGGCACAGACGGCGTGCGTCAAGGCGCGGTCACCGCGTTCGGCGATCAAGGCCAGATTCTCGGCAGTGCGGGCTTTCGTTTCGACGACGGCAGTAACAAGACCGAAGCGCGCCTCGCCCTGCCTTTGGAAATGCGCAACGCGGCTGCCCGCATCGCCATCGCCGCCGAGGACAGCGCGGGCGCCGTGCACCTGTTCGATCGCGGTGCGCAGCGGCGCGCCGTCGGGTTTGTCTCCGCCAACGCACCGGGCAGCGAGGAACCGCTGCTGTCGGGAGCCTATTATCTGGAACGCGCCTTGTCGCCTTACGCCGATTTCGGCAAAGGCACGATCTCCGAATTGCTTTCGCGCGGCGTCTCGGTGCTGATCCTGTCCGATATCGGCAAGATCGCCGGCGCCGACCACGAGCGGGTGAAACAATTCGTGGAGAATGGCGGGCTGCTCGTCCGTTTTGCCGGCGAGCGCATGGCGAGCGGCACCGACGATCTGGTTCCGGTGGAGCTGCGCAGCGGCGGACGTTACCTCGGCGGCGCGCTCGCTTGGGCGGCGCCGCAGCATCTGGCGCCGTTTCCCGATGACTCTCCGTTCGACGGTCTTTCGATTCCCGGCGACGTCTCTGTGTCGCGCCAGATCCTGGCCGAACCGTCGGTCGAACTGGCGTCGCACTCCTGGGCGCGGCTCGCCGACGGCACGCCGATGGTCACCGCGGCGCGGCGCGGCAAGGGTTGGATCGTCCTGTTTCATGTCACCGCCGGACCCGGCTGGTCGACGCTGCCGCTGTCCGGTCTTTACGTCGACATGCTGCGCCGGCTGCTGTCGCTATCGGCGGGAACCGATCCGAACGACCTGACGGCGAACGCCAGCCTTCCCGCCGCGTTCACGCTCGACGGCTTCGGCCGTCTGGCGACGGCGGGTGCCGAGGCCCAGCCGCTTCGCGGCTCGCAGATCGCCGCCACCGAGCCGTCGCGACTGCATCCGCCCGGTCTTTACGGTGCGGTGGGCGCCGAGCGGGCGTTGAACGCGGCGCGCGACGATACCGTGCTGTTGCCGTTCGGCGCGCTCGGCACGCGTCTTACGGTCTACGCCTCGCGTGCGTCCGTCGCCTTGCAGTCGCTGCTGCTGTCGCTCGCGGCGCTGATGCTGCTCGCCGATTTCGCGATCTCGCTGATCCTGCGCGGTTACGCCCCGCGGCTCGGGAGTTTCTCGCGCGGCGCGGGCGTCGTATTGGGCGCGCTGCTGCTTCTGCATCCGGGTCCGGCGCGCGCCGACGATGCCTTCGACTCGAAGGCGGCGCTCGACACCAGGCTCGCTTACGTCGTCACCGGCGTTGCCGATGTCGATGCGATGAGCAAAGCGGGACTGGTGGGGCTCGGCAATGCGCTGGCGGCGCGCACCTCCTACGAACCGAAGGAGCCGATGGGCGTCGACCTCGAGAAGGACGATCTCAGTTTCTTCCCGCTGCTCTATTGGCCGATGGACCCGCGCGAAAAGGATTTGTCGCCGGCGGCGCTGTCGAAGATCGCCGATTATATGCGCAGCGGCGGCACCATCCTGATCGACACGCGCGATCTGACGCTTGGCGCCGTGCGCGGTGCGAACTCGCCCGGCCAGCAGACCTTGCGTCGGCTGCTCGGCAAACTCGACCTGCCGCCGCTGGAGGCCTTGCCGCCCGATCATGTGCTGACGAAGACCTTTTATCTGCTCTCGGATTTCCCCGGCCGCTGGGACGGCTCGCCCGTTTGGGTGCAGGCTTTGCCGCCGGGCAATCCCGACGAAGGGCCGGTGCGCGGCGGCGACGGCGTTTCGCCGGTGATCATCGGCGCCAACGATTGGGCCGCCGCTTGGGCGGTGGACGCCAGCGGCAGACCGCTGGTCGACGTTTCGCCCGGCGGCGAGCGCCAACGCGAACTGGCGATCCGCTTCGGCATCAATGTCGTCATGTACGCCCTGACCGGCAATTACAAGACCGACCAAGTGCATGTGCCGGCTATTCTCGAACGGCTGGGGAAATAGGCGCATGGACCGGATCGCCTTTGCCCCGCACATCGCTCCCGGCCTGCTTTGGGCGCTGATCGCCGTTGCCGTTATTTTGACCGGCTATGCTTTCTTTGCGCGCGCGCGCGGCGCTTGGACCAGGGCGCTGGCGCTCCTGGTGCTGATCCTGGCAGTGGCCAATCCGCTGATCGTCCGCCAGAGCCGCGAACCTTTGTCCGACATCGTCGCGATCGTGGTGGACCATTCGCAGAGCATGGACATCGGATCGCGCCGGGCCGACGCCGACAAGGCCGTCGCCGAACTCAAGAAAAAACTTGCCGGCGAAAAAAATCTGGACGTGCGCGTCGCCGTCGTCACGACCAATGCCTCCGGCGAGGACAACGGCACGCAAGCCTTTACAGCCTTGAACGCGCTCTTGGCCGACGTGCCGCCGTCGCGCGTGGCCGGCGCCATCCTGGTCACCGACGGCGAGGTGCACGACGCCCCGGCGAAGCTCGGCGGCGGCGCGCCGCTGCAGGCGCTGATCGTAGGCAGGCGCGGCGAGCGCGACCGCAAGCTCACCGTGGTGGATGCGGCGCGCTATGCCATCGTCGGACAGACGGCGCAGATTGTCGTCCGCGTCGACGATCTGGGCGGCGGCAAGGGCGGGCCGACGCGCGTCGCCTTGCGCATCGACGGCAGCGACGCGGGCGCGTTAAGCGTTCTCTTGGGCCGCAACACGCCCATCTCCGTGCCGATCGCCCACGAAGGCGAGAGCGTGGTCGAGATCGAAGCCGAGCCGGGGCCGCAGGAACTGACGCTGCAGAACAATCGCGCCGTGGTGGCGATCAACGGCGTGCGCGACCGCTTGCGCGTGCTGCTGATCTCCGGCGAACCCAACGCCGGCGAGCGGGTGTGGCGCAATCTGCTCAAGGGCGATCCCTCCGTCGATCTGGTGCATTTCACGATTCTGCGTCCGCCGGAGAAGCAGGACGAGACTCCGCTCAAGGAATTGTCACTGATCGTCTTCCCGACGCAGGAGCTGTTCGCCGAAAAACTCGACGGTTTCGATCTGGTGATCTTCGACCGCTACAGCGAACACGGCATCCTACCGCTGGCCTATTTCGAGAACATCTCTGCCTATGTCTACAATGGCGGGGCGCTGTTGGTGTCCGCCGGGCCGGAATTCGCCGGGCCGATGAGCATCTACCGCACGCCGCTGGCCGCGGTGCTGCCCGCGCAGCCCGGCGGCGAGATCGTCACGCGCCCCTTCAAGCCGGTCGTCACGCCGGACGGCCTGGCCCATCCGGTGACGCGCGATCTGCCCGGCGCCAACACCGACAAAACGCCGCCGAGCTGGGGCCGCTGGTTCCGTCTGATCGGCGCGGAAAAGATCACGGGCGCGACCGTGATGAGCGGGAACGACAAACCGCTCCTGGTGCTCGACCGCATCGGCAAGGGCCGCGTGGCGGAGTTGCTGTCGGATCAGGGCTGGCTGTGGGCGCGCGGCTTCGAGGGCGGCGGACCGGAAGCCGAATTGCTGCGCCGCCTGGCACATTGGCTGATGAAGGAACCGGAGCTCGAAGAGGAAAGACTAACCGCCGCGATTGCCGGCGGCGATATCGTCATCGAGCGGCGCACGATGGCCGCCGCGGCGGCGCCCGTGATCCTGACCGATCCTTCCGGCAAGCAAACGAGCATCGCGCTTACGAAAACAGAACCGGGCATCTGGCGCGGCCAAGCGAAAGCGGACGAATTGGGCCTTTATCGCGTCACCGACGGCAAGCTTTCCGCCGTCGCGGCGGCGGGGCCGCTCAATCCGAAGGAAGTCGCCGACATGCGCGCCAGCGATGCGATCCTGAGGCCGGTGGCGGAACAAAGCGGCGGTTCGGTGCATTGGCTGGCCGACGGCATGCCAGATATCCGGCGCATCGAACGCGGCCATCGCATGGCGGGCGACGACTGGATCGGAATCGCCGCCAACAAGGCCTCGCGGGTGACCAGCGTCGAACAAACGCCGCTATTGCCCGCTTGGGCGGCGCTGTTGCTTCTGCTCGGAACCCTGATGCTGGCGTGGCGGCAAGAGGGGCGGTAGGGCGGTTTCGGCTTGGATCGACGCCGTGATTCCGTGTCAATCCAAAGCGAGAACGCTTCACGTCACCGCCAAGATCGCGGCCGCGCGCGCCAGGAGGAGATCACAAATCTCAGAATCAGCCCGGATAAAACCACCACGGATTATCCCGGACGAACTGCTCCGCGTCTCTCTCGGCGTGCAATCTTGCGTCATCGACGTTCGTCACATCGGAGATTGCAAAGATACTCAGCGCCAACTGATGGCGCACGATGACATCGCCCGGCAAATACGTGCTTCCCATATAGTATCCAAAGACGAAGAGCGCGACGCCGAGCGCAGCCTCGCAGGCTTGGGCCCAATAAAGAGAAGGTGTGACTTCACCCCAGTTCACAATCGTGCCGACAATGACATAAACGAATGCGAGCATGCCCCACCCAGCCAGGAGATAGCTGCGCCGCTTGGTACGCATATAGAGGTTGAACAGATCCGTGTAGCCTTTCGTCACGTTACGCGGGTTGATGGTCTGTTGCGCGTTACCGATCGCCACTTGCCAATCTTGCTTACTGAAATGATGATAAAAACCGTTCCGGATTAATATCGCAAAAAGTACAACGGACGGAAGAACAAGGCCTGCGTGATGGATAGCGCAAGCTGCAGACAGCGATGAGACGATATCGCATGATCCGAAATACGAATGCCGGTAGACAAGCTGGAGTGGATAGCTCAACGCCGCAAGGACGATTACCGTAGCCCAGGCCACTGCTTGATCGCGATAATGACTTCTATGGCGCTGTTTGGCCTTCTTGCGAGCTGCTTCATGTTCCTGCGCCGTCGTTAGGACGCGCGGGACGGGAACGGCCGTTCCGTCATCTTTTTGGTCACTCATCGACATGCCCCCCTCTCCGCTAAACGACGTTCCCTTCTCTCGTCCCGCTCTATTGGCGGCTGTAGATTGCGGCGGTGCTATCACAACACGTAAACATCGAACTGTCTTGGGTCGGGCAGATTGATTCACCTTGATTAAGTCTGCGCCTTCTCAACAAGTTGTTAACCATATTGAACGTGACTTCGCCGGAAAATGCGTCTGCTTGTACCGAGGTTTTATTGGGAATATGGGGCTGAGTGCGACAATTGCGCATAGCAGCATGGCTCGAAGCGGGGCAAACAGAATCGGAAGCGTATGACTGCCCCCTCTCTATCGAAGAGGCGAGGCACCGCAGTTCGTGTTCGATTTATGGCGTGAGGGAAGCTACCCCACTTCCGCCCCGTCGGCGCAGACCGGATGGGCGATATCGGCGCGGCGTACTTCGCCCGCCAGCGTCAGCAGCACGTTGCGCTTCAGCGATTGTCCGAGGATGCGCGCCTGATCGACCGGTCCCGGAAAGCGGATGCGCCCCGGCGGCAGCGTCGCGAATCCCACGCGCACATAATAAGGCTCATCGCCGACCAGGATGATGCTCGCGTGGCCCTGGGCGCGCGCTTCCTCGATGCCCCGTTTCATCAGCGCGATGCCGATGCCGCGGCCGCGCTGATCGGACTGCACCGCCAGAGGCCCGAGCAGCAAGGATTTCTCCATGCCGATGACGACCGGCCAGAAGCGGATGGAACCGCGCAACTCTTCTTCCTCTATAGCTACGAAACTCAGCCCCGCGACCGGGTCCACGCCTTCGCGCAGCCGGTATGCCGACTTGGCGAAGCGGCCGGGGCCGAAGCTCGCCTCGTTCAACGCCTCCACCTGAGGAGCGTCTTGCGGGCGTTCGGGCCTGATCTGCCATGTCTGGTCTTTTGCCGTCATGGCGCTCTCGCTACTGTCGGAGCGCGACAAAAGCAAGGCGA
>CAVPYO010000018.1:0-129871 GCA_963710025.1 uncultured Alphaproteobacteria bacterium
CCGCGGCAAGGCTCGCCCGTGCGCGAAACCTTCGAGAAGTATTTCATCGATTCTTCCAGCTCGAATGCCACACCGCACGGCCTTTCGGCGATCTATGTGCTCCGCGAAGCGCGCCCGCCGCTCGACGCTTGTATCGAGAGCCTTGCTCTGCCCGATGCCATGCGGATGCTCGATTATCAGGCCTATCGTCCAAAATTCCGCGCCAGAATTGGACAAAAGCCGGACATGCTCGCGCGCTCTGCCGCCACGCTGAACCATGCCAAAGTATTCCAGCTTATCCGTCCGCGCGGCTTCGAGCATATGGACGAAACCATCGCGTTACTGCGCGCGCATTGGGAGGCGCTCGTCTGATGGGATCGACCGGACGACGGATCGTGTGGCTCGCCTCCTATCCGAAGTCCGGCAACACCTGGTTCCGAATTTTTCTGGCCAACCTCGCCGCGGCGGGTTCCGGACCGGCCGATATCAACAATCTCAACGAGCTGGGAAACATTGCAAGTGACCGCCGAGAATTCGAAGCGGTGACGATGCTCGATTCCGATATTTTGTCCCATGACGACATCGACTGTCTCCGTCCGCGGGTTTACGAGACGATTGGTGCGGAGGCGGCCGACCTATATTGGATGAAAGCGCATGACGCCTATCGGCTAACTCCTGCCGGCGAACCGCTGTTTGGACGGGGTATCGCTCGTGCCGCGATCTATCTGGTACGCGATCCGCGCGATGTGGCCGTGTCGTATGCCTGTCACAGCAGTTCGACCGTCAACGATGCGATCAGGCTCATGAACATGGCCGAAGGCGCGATATGCGTCGGCGGCCACGGCGTGCCCCGTCAGCTGCGGCAAATCCTCAAGAGTTGGAACAGGCATGTGACGAGCTGGCTAGACCAGACCGATGTACCTGTGCATTTGGTTCGCTACGAAGACCTCGTCGCCGCGCCAGCCGTTCATTTCCGAGCGGCGGTTGAATTCGCCGGGCGGCCGGCGACGCCCGAAGAAATCGAACGCGCGATCCGCCATACCGACTTCGCCGAATTGCAGCGACAGGAACGTGAAAAAGGCTTCGCGGAACGCAATTCGCGCACCGCGCCATTCTTTCGTGCCGGACGCGTCGGAGGCTGGCGGGAAGTGCTGACCGCAGAGCAGGCCGACGCCATTGCACGATGCCACGGCGCGGTCATGGCGAGGTTGGGCTATGAAGTATAGCCTCGTCCGCCATGTCAAGGATCGTAGGATACTGTTTGGGGGCGCAGGCGTTTGCCGTCGGTGAAATCGAGATAAGTGTCGTCGCCAATGCGGAATGCGAAATCTATCCAATGCGCAAGTGGAAGCCTGTGCGGACGTTCGCCACGCTCGGAGTGAAACTTGGACTTCAGGTAGGTTTCCAACTCGGCCATTTCGGGCGAGAATTCATAGCGATCGGACGGTCCCAGCAGGGCCTCGTAGTCGGAACATCCACGCTTGATAGACATGGCGATGTCCGGGCCGAGCTTGGGATGGCTGTCGATCGCGTCCCGGGCAATTTTGTATATCATGCGTGCCGCGTCCAGGCCGGCCGTGTAGAAATATCCCGCATAGATATTTTGAGAATAGGGGTTACCGAGATCGGTTCCCCATTTGGATAGACATTCGATGCGTTTGCCGATTTCCCATGCCGCCACAAGTTCTCGCAACGTCCGAGGCACGACCTTGACTTTGTAGCAGGCGCGGCATCCATGTGGTACGGCGGATTTGGCGTAGGCATGGGGAAACAAAAAGCCCAAAAGGAAATCGCATCCGAGCCTGGGTCCGTTTTTCACGATCACCCAGTTGGCCCCCCTCGACTGATCGTTGGCGAGCCGAAGCGTTCCATCGTCGTTTTCGATCAACGCACCGGATGCGACCGCACGCCTGAGGTTATCCTCGACAGTGTTCGCGCCGATCCGCAAGGCCAAAAGTTCTTCCGGTGGTTTCGTCATTTGCTATGCGACCTGCCGAGAATCGAACTCGACGGCGCCGTTGTCCCTCAGTTCGCCTAAAAACCTCTCGACCTCGACACGACATATTTCGGGCGTCACATCGAACCTCATCATCAGGAGACGGCAGATTTCATCCACGGACCGCGGCGTTTCGATGGCTTCCCAGATTTGCACGCCGACCTCGTTCAGACCGATATTCTTATCTCTGCGCACGCTCATCATGACGGCTTCATCGCCGACCTTGGCAACCACCCAATCAGCTTGTCTGCGAACGATCATCGCCATCCCCCTTCGCCGCTTGGGTCCGCGCCGACGACACATAACTCAATCGCGCGGGGGCTCAGCACAGTTTCTGGCCCTCTTGAGTGCCTCGCCAAGAATATAGCTTACCGTTCTTGAACTCTCCATCCGTTGGATCAAACATGTCGGCAGGAAATATATCCTAGAGCAGAAGCATGGCCATTTCTGCGGTGCAACGAAGGCGGAGTATCGGAACTCTCGAAAAGAGGAGTGAATAGGGACAAGATAACTTTCGTGATTTCGGCAGGGCTGATTGCGGTGGCAAACTCAAGCAAGACTAGCGCAAGCGGACTACAGCGCACCGCAGCCACGCCACCGCGTCTCAGCGCCTTCCGTCGTCGCTTCGGCAAGTATCTTGGATTTGGCCAATACGGATTTCCGTTTTCGGTCGGACCCTATCCGACGCCGGTCGCTCGCTTTCGCGCCACGGCGCGCACCGGACGGTTTGCCGGTCATAGCGAATTGGCACGCACGCTTGCCTTTGCCGCGATGATGGTCGCTTGGCCGTTTGGAGCTTTTTCGACCGCGTTGAAGACGCGCGCTCGAATGGCCGAACGCGGACAGGCTCCGCACGGCGCGCGCGTTCTCATGGACATGTACTGGCTCGCGCTGCGCCATAGCATTCCGCCGCTTGAATATGCACTTTATCGCTTCAACGACGCGCAGCGCCGAAAGAACATGCATGAGTACGTCTATTGGAACGATCTGCCGGGTCTTGCAGCGCTGAATGCGCGAATGGGAGCCGATAATCGCGACGTACAGGACAAGGATCGCTTTGCCGAGATTTGCACGACGCACGGCTTTCCGCATGTGCCGACTCTTGCCGTATTCGATCGTGGCGAGCAGGTTTTCCCCGCGACGCCGTTCGTTCCCGATGCGCCAGTGCTTTGGATTAAGTCGCTGCGCCTCAGAGGCGGTGCCGGTGTCGCCAAATGGACCAAGGAGGGAGAGGCCTATCGCAACGCACATGGCAGGTGCGTCGCGGCGGACAAGCTCGCCGACGAGTTCCGCAAGCAGGATTGCCTCCTGCAGCCCTTCGTCGAAAACCATTCCGATGTTGCCCCGGTCACCAACGGCGCGCTGGCGTCGCTGCGGATTGTGACGGGTCTGAACGAAAGCGGTCAGGCGGAGTTCGTGACGTCGCTCATTGCTCTGCCGCACGGCGCGCGTGAGTCATCGGTTGCCGGAATCCTCTGTGGCATCGACCCTCGGACCGGTCGACTTCGAACGGCGGCGTGGCCAAGCGGCGAGGCGGTTGTCAATCATCCAGATACCGGAGCGCCGATCCTTGGTATCCAACTTGTGTTTTGGCAGGAGAGCATTGATCTCGTGCGACGCGCGCATACACTCGCCTTTCCCCGTTTTCCGTTTCTAGGCTGGGACATTGCGCTGACTAAGGAAGGACCAATTCTTCTTGAAACCAATTCGGGCTGGGGTGCTATCTTCCATCAGATGCTCGATGGACCGCTTGGCCACACGGCCTTCTCCCGGCTTATCAGCCAGTATGTGTAAGCTCCCATGCGTTTAATCTGCGGCATGCTGCGACTGGATGGTACGAACGCGAGCGAAGATTTGTTGCGCGCCATGGCGGCACAAATGGACGTGCCGCGCCTTCGTCCCTCGTTGAGCCTTTGGCGTGATGGACCGGTAGGCCTCGCCGTGCTTGATTTTTCCGCGCACGGTGCGCCAGAGCATGCCCTTCCCAAGACGGCAGGTTGGATCATGGCCGCCGATATGCGCCTTGACGAGCCTGTTGCGCTTAGGCGCAGTTTGGGAAACGTCGCAGCTGTGGACGAGGACGCATTGCTTCTGGCCGCGTTGGAACAATATGGGCCTTCCGGTCTGAACCGCGTGCTTGGTGATTTTGCGTTTGCAAGCTGGGACAAGAATGCGCAACGTCTTACTTGCGCGCGCGACACGTTCGGCATCCGTCCTTTTGCCTATAGTCATCGGCCGGGTAAACTCTTCGCCTTCGCGTCTCTTCCCAAGGCCCTCTATGGCAGCGCTGTCGTGCCGAAGAAAATCGACGAAGATGCCTTGGCACGTCGTGTCGTGCATGCGTACCGCTCCGACGACAGCCTCGTCGCCGGGATCAAGCGCCTGCCGCCGGCCCATTTTTTAGAGGTCTCCAGCGGCGGAATTTCCTTGACGCGCTATTGGCAACTTGATCGCGCTGAGATTGGAACACGGAAATGCTCGCCTGAAGAAGCCGCGTGCGAGCTGCGCCGGCTTGTCGACGAAGCCGTGAAATGCCGCTTGCCGCACGGATGCGAGGTGGGCGCGCATCTCAGCGGCGGGCTCGATTCCTCGGCCATTGCGGTCTTGGCAGCGCGGCGGCTTCGCGAAGAGGGGCGCAGGCTGCACGCCTATTCTTTCCTCGACCGGCAGCGCAACGACATAACGCTTGAAGACGAAACCAAATTCGTCAAGGCGGTTCTCGAACAGGAATCCGACATCGACTGGACGCCGATTCACCCGCCGGTCGTGCTGCCCGCCCCCGATGAGCCGATGGATGCCGACAAGATGACATGGCTAGGCATCGACGAACCCGAGAATGTCGTATGCGCGCGCGCCGCAGAGCAGGGTGTCGGGCTGGTGCTGTCGGGCTGGGGTGGTGACGAGGGGGCAACCTTCAACGGCAGAGGGACCTTTGCCGAGCTTTTTCTGCACGGCCGCTGGCGCACGCTCGTGAGAGAAATTTCCGCACTGAAGCGGGAATGGCGCCGGTCCGTACCTCAGATACTCTATGATGAAATCGCGTCATACTTGGCTCCTGATTTCGTGAAATATCTTGCCAGGCGAATTGTCGGCAGACAATCGAGATTGAAGGACTTGTTTCTACGAACATTGTCCGCGGACGCGCGCCGCCAGCTTGTCGCATCCGGCGACAATCAAATCAGAATAACGGCTGACGGACGCGAGAACCGTTGGCAACTGATGACGAGCCCCCACATTGTCGAACGCGCCGAAGTGTGGGCACAAACCGGTGCGCGCCATGGTCTTGCTTTCGCGTTCCCGCTGCTTGACCGTCGCGTGGTGGAATTTGCTCTGTCGTTGCCGAGTAAACTTTTTTTGCGTGACGGATTTCGCCGCCGGCCCTTTCGCGACGCTATGAGCGATGTCTTGCCCACGCCGGTGCGTTTGCGCCACAAGAAGTATATGCCATTTCCGGGCCGCATGGTCGACCTTGCGGAAAGCAAGAATGAATTTTTGGCGCGGCTTGACGCGTATGAGGAAAACGAACAGATGCGCCGCCTGTTCGATTTTGCCCTTCTGCGCAAGTTGATCACGGCGTTCCCATCACCCGATCAAGCGCGCAAGGAAATGGATAGTGGCGACAATCCCAAGGCATCTGCCTTGATGATTGCTGCGGCGCGAACGCTCACTGCGGCCGCCTATCTCGAACAACACGGAGAAAAACGTCACGGCCCAATTAGCGGCGGCGTTGAAAACACGTCAGCGGTACTGCCGCACAACTCGTCTGATGGTCAGTAACTTGTTTGGCCCCAAGGGGCGAGCCCTGATCTGTCCGTCCCCTATCGCAACAGGAACGATCTCTGCAGTTATTTGCCGCTTATTCGTCGTGCCGGATGTCGTTGCAGTCACGAATCGCAAATCAAGCTTTTAGGCAGGCCGGGTTCTTTCCAGCCTTCAAGAGAACCACCAGCGCGCGGCACTGGCGACCTTTTGCGGATAGTCGGGCCATTCCGGAAGAATAAGCGGCAAGCCGATGTCCTCGGCAACAATGCTGCGGACGAGCGGCCAGTCGAGTGTTGGTGCCGGCCCCGGCCCCGCGCGTTTGCATGCCGCCCGCCAGATCTCCATTTCCTGCCCCCAAAAATAGACCGAGCGAGCAGCGATATTCTCCTGCATGCGGCGTACGTCCGACAGCTTACCGCCCTCTACGAACTTTTCCCAAATATCGGCCTGCAGGGTGTCGACGGATGCAGAAGGCCGCCACTCGAGAGCATCGGCCTGCACTATTTCGAGCTTGTGGCGCGCTTCGAGCGGCAGCTGGTCGAACACGCCGAGTGGCCGCATCAAGGCGAGGACGTTGCCATCACGTTCGACCACGGTGACATGGTCGACTTCCGGCTTCAGCGCCACGTTGCCCGCCAGCCAGCCCATGCCGAGCCCCAAAACGACCGTGTGACCGTGCGCGGCCGCAAGTCCGATCTCCTGGCTCTCGATCTCCGACGGCGTAATGGACATCCACGCAGCGTTGCCCTCGATACCCGGTCCGGTGAGGACTACGGTTCCGGCAACGTTGTAGACGTCGCCCCAATAGCCGCGGATTGCTGCCATGGCGATCGTCTGCACCGACCACGAGCCTGCGGTCCCGTGCCGGTAATTTGGAAACCACAGGTCGCTTTTAAATCCGCCCAGGAGCACGCGCGGATCGATCGCTGGCGCTAAGTCAGACAAAGGAATGCATCGTTGGAACAACACCTCATCGTACACGTCATCTCGCCAATTCTAAGCTCGCTTCAAACAGAACATCCGGTCAAGGGCGTTGCGCGGATTACGAAGTTGCGGAATCCGCGTCACATGAGCCACTCTCGTCCGTCGTGATCTCTCTATTTGCTGGTTTACCAAGTCGCAAGACCTCAAGCCGGCGGTAGGCCGCTCCGATATACCGTTCGGCTATGGGTCGTGCCGACGCCATGATCGTTTGCCGCCGGTCGTCGCCGTCGGTGGAAAATTCTATCGTGGGCATCTTTAAGTCGTATCGTGCTTTTTCAAGCATGATTTCGCGGTCTCGGTCACTGCATTCGATATCAAAATGAGGCATGATCATCGTCCAGAGCGCCTGTGGAAGCTGGGTGTAATTGACCGGCAAGCCGCCGCCTTCCGAGAGAGGCTGCAGGGCCGCTTCGCATATCCTGTTCAAGAGCCGCGCGCAGTAGACATCAGGAGGTAGACTGTCTTCCGGCTTCAAACCGAACATAATGGGCGAAAGGTATTCGGGCACCGTCTGAATTCCGCGTTGTCGAAGTTGTGAGGCAAGGACTTCGCTTGGCTCGCGGTACAAGAAGATCCAAGGCACCGAGGGAAATGCGCGGCGGAAGAGGGGCAAGGAAAGCGTGTGCCAACTGTCCAATTTGATGAAGTGGCGCGTTTGGTGATGAGCGCGCCGCTGGCCCAACGCACCGATCGTTGCCTTCAGAAGCGCGGCGTGTTTGCTGTCGTCCAAGCCGAAGGCGGACGGATCGAGTCGTGCAATCGCGTCGATCGGACTAGCTTCCGAGATCACAATATTCCGCGGATCGGCCGCGAGCATCTGGGATACCAACGTCGATCCGCACCGGGACATATGAAAGATGAAACCACTCGGTTGCAGCCCCGGATGCTGCTCGGCCCATGTCGGTAGGTCGCCTAGAAATGTGCGATATCGCGCTAGCCGGTTGATCGGTTTTCGCAGAACGCCCCGGATTGAGTCTTCAAAGAATGGTTCGGTCAGTTGGCGTTGGCCGAAATAGGCCCAATCGACACAGGATTGCCCGTGCAGCAACGTTATATGTATCGGCAGCCAACCTATTTGCGGCGAGCTGGCGGTTATGGATCCGCCGGTCCAGCGTGCGAGTCCAAGCGGATCGTACCGCAGCGCAGGCTCCAGATCGCGCGCGATCAGATTGATGCCGTGTTGGCCGGCAATCTCGAGGGCGCGCGCGACGAAGCCTTCCTGGTCGTCGTACGTATGCAGGGCTTCCTGCAATGCGACGTCGCTCAAGACAGCCGCGCGGAACCGGTCGAGTTCGCTCAGTTCGGCACCAGCGTTTGTCGCCATCGTTTGCCCGTTGTTTTCGTCACGGCTGTTTGCTTGCGCGGACGAATTTCGCACAATAGTGTAACCCGATGGAAATTCCAGACCGTCTGCCGCTGCCGTTCAAGTTCGACCCTGCGCTGCTGCTTCGAGATCTTGAGAACCTTGCGTCCGTTGATTGGATCGCACACTTCGTCACGCAGAATTATGACGGTGATTGGAGCGTGATCCCGCTGCGAAGCCCGGTTGGAGCACGCCATCCCGTGATGATGATTTATTCTGACCCAACTGCGAAAAGATTTGAAGACACGCCGATGCTCGGCATCTGTCCGTATTTTCGGAAGGTCCTCGGCACCTTTGCGTGCGAAGTCCTGAGCGCCCGCCTTATGCGGCTTGCGCCGGGTTCCCTGATCAAGGAGCACAGGGACCACGACCTCAGCGTCGAACGCGGCACCGTGCGCATCCACATACCTATCGCCACGAATCCCGGCGTTGAATTCGAACTGAACCGTTCGCGCGTGGTCATGAAGCCGGGAAGCGCTTGGTACTTACGGCTTTCCGATCCCCATCGCGTTGCGAATAACGGTGCCACAGATCGCGTGCATATGGTTGTGGATTTGATCGTGAACGAATGGATTAGGGAGATACTGCAGCAGGCTGTCCGGAGGCAGTCACCGTAAATTGTGGAGACGGACGGAATCCGCGCATAGATTTGCTACTGGCGAGTTTCGGAATCGTATCTTCGTCAAACGGGCAATACTGTGCGAGTGACGTTTGCGCGGCAGGGCACGGTTCGAATTAAACACACTCTTCGCGGAGGAGGCGGTCTATCGATAGTGAGTATTGACACGGCTCTCCGAAGTAATATTCGTGGTGATGTCTTCTATGAGTCCCCGCAGAGCCCCGAGAAATCGGGTATCGTTTCGTTCTCTTCTAAGTGGTTGAAATCGCTGGTGCCGGCTGGGGGACTCGAACCCTCGACCCCGTGATTACAAATCACGTGCTCTACCAACTGAGCTAAGCCGGCTCACCGATGTGCATATTACGACGCATGGCGGCGCGCAACTCGACAGGCTCTTAGGCGCTCTTGCGCGGCGAAATCGAGATATTATCGGGCGAAATCGCGCCCCCGGAAAGGATCATCGCCATGGCCTGGTCGATCGGAATGTCGGTCGGGATGAGTTCCGCCAAGGGCACGATTTCGAGATAGCCGGTGGTGGGATTGGGGGCGGTGGGCACGAAAACCGTGGCCAGTTCCTCGCCGGTCTTGGAATCCGGATAGACGCGCATGACGAAGGCGAGCGTCTTCAGCCCTTGGTGCGGGAAGCCGACCAGCACCACGCGCTGCGCTTCGTCCGGTTTCTGGCGCAGCACGTCCACCAGCTTCTTCGAGGCCGTATAGATGGTCTCGACGATCGGAATGCGGGTGATGATCCTTTCGAACAGCAGGATGACGCGCTGCCCGATCACGCGCGAGGCGATGGCGCCTATGGAATAGAGCGCCAGCAGCGCGACCAGCACGGCGATCAGCCAGCGCACCGCCGCGCTCGCCAGAATGGGGGCCAGCGTCGGCACATGGTCGTCGAGAAAGTCCGTCAGCCCGACGGCCAGCGGATGGCCTGCCTGCGACAGCGCGTCGAGGAAGAAGTCGAACACCAGCCATACCGCGATCAGCGGCGCAATCGTCAACAGACCCGCCAGCAGGTTGCCCCGGAAATTGGCGTGGTAGAACGACCGCCTTTGCGGCGTGTTTGTCATGGCTCCCTCCAGGAAAGGCTTCGAGGATCCGGCCGAATTTGTTGGACGGAGTCGTCTTCGCCTGTAATCTCCAGGCCCAGCGTTGATCCTGCAACCGTCGGCCATCATGACACGATTCTTAATCACCAGCGCCTTGCCATACATCAATGGAGTCAAGCACTTGGGCAATCTGGTCGGCTCCATGCTGCCGGCCGACGTCTATGCCCGGTTCCGCCGCGCCAAGGGTGACGAGACGCTGTTCATCTGCGCCACAGACGAACACGGCACGCCGGCCGAGCTAGCGGCGCTCGAAGCCGGACAAGACGTCGCAACCTATTGTCGGGAGCAGCATGCCATCCAGCAGGACATCGCCGAGCGTTTTGGCCTGTCATGGGACTTCTTCGGCCGTTCCTCCAGCGCGCAGAACCGCGAGCTGACCCAGCATTTCGCTCGCGTCCTGTGGAAGCAAGGCCACCTGGAGGTGCGCACCACCAAGCAAGTCTATTCGCATGCCGAAAATCGTTTCCTGCCGGATCGCTATGTGATCGGCACCTGTCCCTATTGCGGCTACGACCGCGCCCGCGGCGACCAATGCGAGAACTGCACGCGGGTGCTCGATCCGACCGATCTCATCAACCCGCGCTCCGCCGTTTCGGGATCGAGCGAAATCGAAATCCGCGACAGCGCGCATCTTTTCCTGAAGCAATCCGGCTTCGTTGACCAGTTGCGCGTCTGGATCGACAGCCATGAGAACGACTGGCCCCATCTGGTGCTGTCCATCGCCCGCAAGTGGCTGGACGAGGGCCTTAAGGATCGCGGCATCACGCGCGATCTGGAGTGGGGCGTGCCGGTTCCAGACGACATCGGCGACGGCCAGCTGAAGGGCAAGGTATTTTACGTCTGGTTCGACGCGCCCATCGAATATATCGGCGCGACAAAGGAACTGACCGACGCGAAGGGCCTGCCGGATTCCGAATGGCAGCGCTGGTGGCGGCCGCAAACGCCGGGCGAGGTGACCTATTTCGAATTCATGGCCAAGGACAATGTACCGTTCCACACCGTCGGGTTCCCGGTCACAATCTTCGGTTCGGGCGAGAACTGGAAGCTGGTGGACCGCATCAAGGGATTCAACTGGCTCACCTATTACGGTGGGAAATTCTCCACCTCGCAGAAGCGCGGCGTCTTCATGGATACGGCGCTGGGGCTGCTGCCGGCCGATTATTGGCGCTGGTATCTGATGGCCAATGCGCCGGAAAGCGCGGATACCTCCTTCACCTGGGAACATTTCGCCTCGGTCGCGAACAAGGATTTGGCAGACGTGCTCGGCAATTTCGTCAACCGGGTGACCAAGTTCTGTGCGGCGCGTTTCGACGGACAGGTTCCGGGCGAGGGCGATTACGGCGCGGAAGAGCAGGCGCTGATCGCGGAACTCGATCGCCGCGTCGCAGTGTATTCCGAGCATTTGGAGCAGATCGAATTCCGCAAGGCGCTGGCCGAGCTGCGCGCCATCTGGGTCGCCGGCAACGAATATTTGACGCGCGCCGCGCCCTGGACTCATATCAAAACCGACCGCGCCAAGGCGGCGGCCGGCGTGCGCATGGGTTTGAACTTGGTGCATCTGTTCGGCCATCTGGCATGGCCGGTGATCCCGTCGGCGGCGCGCATCGTCCACGACGCGATCATGACGGCGCCGGAAATCATCCCTTGGCCGTCGGAGCCGATGGCGCAATTCCTAGATCAGCTCGATGCCGGACAGAAGATACAGGTCCCCGACGTGCTCTTCGCCAAGATCGCCGACGAGCAGACGGCGGAATGGAAGGCGCGCTTCGGCGGGGAAGAAGCGTCGTGACCGCGGCGGCGGTCGAACAGCTTGGCATCGGGGACGTGGAAGCTTTGCGCGCTCTGCGGTTGGAAGCGTTGGAGTTGCATCCGGATTGCTTTTGCGCCGATCCCGATCTCGTCAAGGCGCTCACCACCGAACAATGGACGGAAGCGCTGGCGCGGGGCACTTGGTTCGGCGTGCGACAAGACGGAGCGCTGGTCGCCGTCGCCGCGTTCACGCGCCCTCAGTCCAAGAAGATCGACCATACCGGGGAATTGAGCGCGATGTATGTGCGCGCCGAGGCGCGCGGCTCGGGCATCGCGGACGCGCTGGTGCGCAGGATCATCGAGCGCGCGACCAGCGAGGTCGACCAGATCCAGCTCACCGTCAATGCGGACAATGTCCGCGCCGTCAAGCTCTACGAACGGCATGGCTTTAGGATCGTCGGGCGCATCCCGCGCTACATCCGCGTGGGCGACCGGTTGTACGACGAGTTGATCATGCTGCGCGGTGTGTCGGCGAGCGACTAGAGTCGTTTTGGATTAGGTCGAATCGCCGCCACCCTTCGACAAGCTCAGGGTGAGGGGATTGACTGATCCTTCATGCTGAGCTTGTCGAAGCATGAGGACCACGAATGCGTAAACTCAAACCAAACCCGCTCTAATCGGGAAGCCGTTCCCAGCCTTCGCGGGTCAGCGCTTCCATGGGGCGGAAGCGGGACTTGTAATCCATCTTCTCGCTGCCCCGCACCCAGTAACCGAGATAGACATGCGGCACGGCGCGGATCTGCGCCGCGCGCACGTGATCCAGAATCATGTAGGTGCCCAGGCTGCGCGTGTCCTCGCCGGGATGATAGAAGCTGTAGACCATCGACACGCCGTCGCGCAGCACGTCGGTCAGCGCGCAGGCGACGAGCTGTCCAGCTTCGCCGTCCACGCCCGGCGTGCGATATTCGACGATGTGCGTGTCGACGGGCGTCTCCTCGACCATGGCCACATAATCGAACAGGCCCATGTCGGACATGCCGCCGCCGGCGTGGCGCGAGTCCAGATAGGTGCGCAGAAGCGCAAACTGCTCGCGCGTGGCTTCGGCCGGAACCACGTTGCGGATCAGGTCCGCGTTGCGCCGGACGATGCGTTTCTGATTGCGCGAAAGCTCGAACGTCTCCGCCACGATCCTGACCGAGACGCAAGCCGAGCAGGCTTCGCAGGCCGGGCGGTAGGCGATGGTCTGGCTGCGGCGGAAACCGGAATGGGTCAAGGCTTCGTTCAGAGGCTGGGCGAGACTGCCGGTCAGCCTGGCGAAGACTTTGCGCTCCGTGCGTCCCGGCAGATACGGGCATGGCCCGCCCGGCGTCAGGAAGAACTGCGGAACGCGTGTATTCTGCTGTTGAGTCACTGTTCCACTCGCGACGCCTTGCCCCTGTGGGAATTATGGCAAGGGAGGGGGCCGTGACGCCAGTCTCCGGCGAGGAAAATCCATTATTAGAGTTGATGGCCGAGAGGGGCGGGCGGCGCCTCGCGCAGCAGGACGATGCTCAGCCGGCGATTGGCCGAGGCGTCGGGGTCCTCGGGCAGCAGCGGTTCCGAGCCTGCCTTGCCGGCAACTTCGTAAATACGGTCGGAATCCAGCCCGGCAGCGGTCAGAATCGACCGGCCGGCGTTGGCGCGGTCCGCGGAAAGCTCCCAATTCGTCATTCCGTTCGGGCCGGTAAAGGCCGCGGCTTCGGTATGCCCGCTAATCGAAATCCGGTTCGGCAGACGGTTTATGATCTTGGCGATCGCTTCCAACAGCCGCCTCGTATAGGGCATCGGCGTGGCCGTGCCCTGCTGGAACATGGGACGGCCGTCCTGATCGACGAGCTGGATGCGCAACCCTTCCGGCGTCTGGTCGACCATCACTTGCTTCGACAAGGCGGCGATGTCGGGATTATCCTGGATCGACTGATGGATTGCCTCGGCGGCATGGGCGAACTCGCCGTTCTGGGAGGATGCCGTCGTGCTGTCGGAATCCTCGCTGCTCTGCGATTGGGAATCGGCGCCTTGTCCCTGGCCTTGCGCTGTGCCGCCATGACGGTCAGCACTGTCGCTGGTATGCGATTGGTTGGCGGGCGAGGAGGGGCTGTTCTTCTGCATGACGGCGACGGCGCCCCCGGCGCGAGAGCCTTCTTGCCCCATCACCCGGCCGCCGAGCACGCCGCCGGAACCGCTCAGGGTCTGGGCGATGCTCTGCGGGGCGAAATAGTCGGCGATGCCGCGCTTCTGCTCGGGAGTCGTCGTGTTGATGAGCCACATCAGCAGGAAAAACGCCATCATCGCGGTCACGAAGTCGGCGTAAGCGACCTTCCAGGCGCCGCCATGGTGGGGGTGTTCGCCCTTCTTAATGCGTTTGATGATGATGGGACTGTCGCCAGCCACGGCCTGCTTCCCTGCCCAACCATGCCCAAAGGCGCCGGAACGGTCTTTTCGCCGCACCGGTCCTCGCCTACCTTGGCCGCAAGAATGCCTGCTTCGTCTTAACCGAACCTTTCTTCGAGACGTTCATGAGCTTCGACACCCGTGCCTTTCGCTATGCCTTGGGTTGTTATCCCACCGGGGTCGTCGTGGTGACCGCGGGCTCGGGAAAGGCCCCGATGGGGATTACCGTCAATTCTTTCGCCTCGGTATCGCTGGAGCCGCCGCTTGTACTGTGGTGCATGGACCGCAAGTCGAGCCGTTACCGAACGTTTACCACGGTGAAGAATTTCACCATCAGCATCCTGGGCAGCGCGCACGAAACGGTTTCGGAGCGGCTGGCCAAGCCTGGCGAGCACAAGCTCGACGGTCTGTCGCTGGTTCCCACGGAAAACGGCCCGCCCGGGCTCGCCAATGCGCTCGCAATTCTCGAATGCGCGCGCGAGGCGGTTCACGACGGCGGCGACCACGCGATCATCGTCGGCCGCGTCCTGCACTTTTCTTGGAACAAGACCGGCGCGCCGCTGCTGTTCTTCCGCGGACGCTACGGCGCGCTGGCTGACTCCGGCTGAAGCGGACGGCTTCGCGCCATGCCGCGTACGCTTTCCAGATAGGTCCGCACGTCCGTGTCGGGCGCAAGCGCCACGCCCTTGCCGGGACCGGGAAGCTTCAGCTCTTCGGGCGTGAAGTCCATGCGCGCGTCGTAAGTGCGGTCGGTCTGGTTGCGCAGATTCTGTTCGGCCGCGTACCAGTCCTGTTTGCGCGGTCCGTCCGGACAGGTCGAAAGCTCCGCGCCGGCGGCGCCCCAGCGGCGCTCGGCGCACTGGTAAGGATCGAACGACATCGCGAACAATCGCTGGCGCGCCTCCTCGTAACCGAACGAAACGCGACTTGCGTCGCTGCGCGTGTACTCGATGCGGCAGAACCTCGTCGCGCGGTCATAGGCGGCGAGCATGTCCGCCGCGAGATCGTCGCCCGAATAGGACAAGTGCCGCGTATCGCCCGCCGTGTACATTTCCATGAACCGCTGGGCTTCGTCGCGCAACGCCTTGAACGCCGTTTTCAGGCGCGCGTCGCGCGACGGAGTCGAATAAGTCTCCCAATCGCCTTCGGCACCGTAAATGTTGCGGGGCAACCGTTCTGGTTCGGACTTCTTCGCCATGCCGGCGGCCAGCGCGAGGTCAACGGCCTGCTCGCGATAGTATAGGTTCGAGCAGATGGACGATGCCATCTCGCCGACTTCCTTGACGGGATCGAATATCAGTTGTCCGCCGGCGAGCTTGGCGCGTACGTAGTCGTAATAGTCGAGGCGTTCGCCGTTGAGCGAGAAGACGCCTTTCGCCCAGTCTTCGTCGGCGGGCCGCGCGCCGTTGCCGAAATACTGTTCGTCGGAAAAGCCGGCGATGTCCTTGTTGGGCGCGGCGACGATATGGCCGCCCGTCAGTGTGCCGTCGGCCAGCCGCTTGGCGCCGACGAGCCGGATGGGGCGCCAGTTCTTGAAACCCGCACCGTCGGCGGGCCGCGCGCGCGTGAAGCGCAAATCGTAGACCATCTGCGTCAGCGTGTAATCGGTATGGGCGTCGAAGAAATGGACGCGTCCGTCCGGATCGACGCGATAGACGATCGCCAGATGACCGGCGGGGTCGTAGATCACCGTGCCCGGCACGATCGATTTCGGATCGAGTGCCGGCGAATAGAAATCCTGCTCCAACGGCGCGTCCGAATCCGGATGGAGGCGATAGCTCGCCGACGAAACGGCGGCGCGAATTCGTTCGATGATCTTGGCGCCGCTCGTCACGCCGCCGGGCACATCGGTACGTGCGGTCACGACGTTGCCGTGGCGCGAAGTGCGGATGTCGCCGCCCCCGGTACCGCGCGGGGCGACCTCGCTGACATAGGAAAAGGGTAGGCCGCGCTTCCAAGCGTAATAGAAGCGCAGGATGTAAGGCAGCTGCGCGCAATCGGATGCGAACTTGGCGTCCGGCGGGTCGCTGGCGCGGAACGGATTGGCGTCGCCGTGCAGGCAAGAATCGAGCGTGTCGCAGTCCGATTCGCCGATGGCTTGCACGAATTGTTGGTAGCCGCGTTCGTCGGCATCCGACCAATGATCAGAGCGGATGACATAGAGGGCGGAAGGTTCGCGCGCCGGGGTTTCTTCGGCCCGCGCCGCGACGTTCGCGAATTGACTCGCAAGGAACGCCCACAAACCCAGCATTGCCGCGCGTTTCAGCATCGGCAGACGGTAGCGTCAGCCCTGCCGTGGTCAAGACATTAAGTTTCAGCGAGAGCCCATAGCGCTAACCATAGTGTCTCTATCCGGCAACGGATTCACAGGCGTCTGCCGGTGTCACATTTACTTCACTCGGTTGTCACATCGCTGTCGCCGCCCACTGGAATCCATCGCGCGGGCAAAAAGGACCGCTGGCCGATGGGGAGCCATTTATGGCGATGCACCACGCGGCTTCGATCTCGGGTCTTTTCCCTTAACGATTTAAGAGAGGGTTCAATGAAGGGGAAATCAGCTTTGATGGCCGGCGTCGCCGCAGTGACACTGGTCTTGGCCGCACAGGCCGGGTTTGCAGGAAAAAGCAGCTCTGACGGAATGTCGAATTCCAGCTCGACGTCGACGGCGACACAGGAGCAGGTCGACCAGCTTTCGCAACGCGTGGATGCTCTCGAAGCGGAGCTGCAGGCGTCCGAAGTCCGCGAGTCCGCCGACCATGACGCGGTTTCCGCTTGGAAGCCGATCAGCGGCTGGTGGGACAACACCTCGATCAGCGGGCGCATGTATTACGACATCACAAATGTCGACAACAAAAACAACCACGTTGCGAGCAGCGGCAACGGCACCAGCTTTGACATCAAGCGTTTCTACCTCGGCGTCGATCATACGTTCGACGATGTCTTCTCGGCCAATTTGACGACCGATTTCACCTACGACAGCACCGTGGGCGCGACGCAGCTGTATATCAAGAAGGCCTATCTGCAGGCCAAGCTCGACGATGCGTTCATCGTGCGCGTCGGTTCGGCGGACTTGCCCTGGGTTCCGTTCGCAGAAGACGTGTACGGCTATCGTTATGTCGAAAACACGCTGATCGACCGCGTGAAGTTCGGCACCTCCGCAGATTGGGGCGTTCATGTGCTCGGCAAGTTCGCCGACGGATTGCTCGCCTATCAATTCTCGGCCGTCAACGGCAACGGCTACAAGAAGCCGGGCTTCGTCGGCCTCGTCAACCGCACGGCGAGCGTGGACGTCGAAGGCCGCGTGAGCCTCAATTACGAGGGCTTCCAACTCGGCGTCGGCGGGTATGACGGCAAGCTTGGCGCGGCGCATGGCGTGGTCCGGAAAACGGCCAGTCGCTTCGACGCATTGGCCGGCTACACGGCCGACGGTTTCCGCGTCGGCGTCGAGTATTTCGTGGCGAACAACTACGCCTATGGCGGCGGAACGTCGTCGGCGACGACCAAAACGAGCGGCTATGGCTATTCGCCGTTCGCCTCGTATCAGTTCGATCCGCAATGGAGCGTGTTCGGCCGTTACGACTATGTGAAACCGTACTCCGACGTCGCCTTGCCCGCGCTCAAGGCGTTCCACAACGACTACTACAATGTCGGCATCTCCTATAGCCCGGCGAAGATCGTCGATCTGTCGCTGGTCTATAAGCACGACGCCGGCTCGAATGGTGACTTCGGCGATCAGAACGGCACGATCGGCGGTTCTGCGTTCGCTGCTGGCAACAACGGCGCTTACAACGAAGTCGGTCTGTTCGGCCAGCTGCGCTGGTAATGCCTGAGCGGTTTTGCGGGACCCGCGCGTGCTTACGCACGGCGGGTCCCTCGAAACGCCGAACGGAATTGCAGCAGAGAATCTCAGCCCCACTTGGGGGAAAACTCAGAAAGGGACACAATGAAAAAGGCCTTGAAGACAGGACTCGGCGCGTTCGCCGGTCTGGTGTCGGCGGCCGTCATCGCCACGGGCGCGATGGCAGCCAATCTGAACGGCGCCGGCGGCACCGCGATCTATCCGGTGCTCTCGGTGTGGGCGCAGCATTATCAGCAGAAGACCGGCAATCAGATCAACTATCAGGCGATCGGCTCCGGCGGCGGCATCGCGCAGATCAAGGCGAAGACCGTCGATTTCGCCAATTCCGACAAGCCGCTGGTGCATGACGACCTCGCCAGCAACAACATCGTCCAGTTCCCGCAAGTCGTCATTTCGATCGTGCCGGTCGTTCATCTGCCTGGCATCAACTCGGGACAACTTGTGATCGATGGGCCGACGCTCGCCGACATCTATCTTGGCAAGATCACCAAGTGGAACGATCCGGCGATTAAACGGCTCAACCCGCATGCTCCGCTGCCGAACATGGCGATCCTCGTGGTCCATCGTTCCGACGGTTCGGGCACGACGTTCAACTTCACGAACTATCTCGGCAAAGTGAGCCCGGAATGGAAGAGCAAAGTCGGTTCCGATACGGCCGTCGAATGGCCGACGGGCATTGGCGGAAAAGGCAATGCGGGCGTCGCCGGTAGCGTTCAGCAGACCGTGGGGTCGATCGGCTATGTCGAATACGCCTACGCGAAGCAGAACAACCTGACCAGTATGGACATGATCAATGCGGCCGGCGCGCGCGTGAAGCCGACCATGCAGGCGTTCCAGACAGCGGCGGCCAACGCCGACTTCTCCAACGTGCAGGATTTCTACCTGATCCTCACGAACCAGCCCGGCGCCGGCAGCTGGCCGATCACCGCGGCGACCTACATGCTGATGCGCAGCGATTATCCGGTCGCGCGGAATCAGGAAGTCCTCAAATTCCTCGATTGGGCCCTGAAGGATGGGCAAGAGGACTCCGAGAAGCTCGACTACGTTCCCTTCCCGGACGCCGTCGTGAAACAGATCGAAGCCTCTTGGAAGACGACGCTGCACACTTCGCCGTAAGCGATCTGTCGCGTTGATATGGTATTGCGTGCGCCCGGCGGGATTTTGTCCCCGTCGGGCGTTCGTGCTAATGCACGCCGGCTTCAGATTGGAGGTTCGCCGAAATGAAAGGATTGAAAGCTCTCGCCGCCGCGATTGCCGCGGTCGCAACGGCAGCTGTCGTCGCGTCCGGCGCGTCGGCCGCCAGCATCTCCGGCGCAGGCGCCACGTTTCCGTACCCGATCTATGCCAAGTGGGCCGGAGCGTATCAAAAAGTCAGCGGCGTGAGCCTCAACTACCAATCCATCGGTTCGGGCGGCGGCATCGCGCAGATCAGGGCGAAGACGGTGGCCTTCGGGGCCTCCGACATGCCGCTCAAACCGGCCGACCTGGCGGCGATCGGCCTCGCCCAATTTCCGACCGTCGTCGGCGGTGTCGTGCCGGTGGTGAACATTCCCGGCATTGCGCCTGGTCAGCTTGTTCTCGACGGGCCGACGCTTGCGAGTATCTATCTCGGACAGATCACAAAATGGAACGATCCGCGGATTGCCAAACTCAATCCCGGCCTCAAACTGCCCGATCAGGCGATTGCCGCCGTCCATCGTTCGGACGGTTCCGGTACGACGTTCATTTTCTCCACCTATCTGTCGCGCATCAGCAAGGACTGGCGGGACAGCGTGGGTGCGAGCACCTCTGTCAGCTGGCCGCTCGGCATCGGCGCCAAGGGCAATGAAGGCGTCGCGGCCAACGTCGGCGAGTTTTCCGGTGCGATCGGCTATGTCGAATACGCCTATGCCAAGCAGAAAAACCTCAAATTCACGCGCATGATCAACAAGGACGGCAAGACCATCGCGCCCACGGCGGATACGTTCAGAGCCGCCGCGGCGAATGCGGATTGGACCGCTGCGAGTAAGCAGAGCTTCTACGTCATCCTGGTCGATCAGCCCGGCGTCGTCTCTTGGCCGATCACGGCGACGACCTACATCCTGATGTACAAGCACCCGGTCGATCCCAAGGCTTCCGCCGAGGTTCTGAAGTTCTTCAAATGGGCCTATGTCAACGGCGGGAGCATGGCTCTCGGCCTCGACTATGTGCCTCTGCCGGACAACGCCGTGCAGGCGATCGAAGCAAGCTGGAAGCAAATCCAGGGCTCGGGAATGTAATACTGCGCCGCGGTACAGCCACGGCAAACCGTACTGCAAAGCGGGGATGGCCAGCCGGTCATTCCTGCTTTTTGCTTTGCGGCCGCAGGTCGCTGGGCCGCCGTCTTACATTTGCCAGGATTATGGTTATAAACCGTATATGATAACGCCTGTTATCATCTTGAATGTTATTATAAGTATAGATATATTATGTGAGCTTACGAACCGCGAACCAGATCAAGATGTCGACGCAACTATTTGATCACGATCTACTTTCCGCCCTGCACGACGTTGCCCGCCTTATGCGGACGCGCTTCGACCGCTATGCCCGCACCTATGGCATGACGCGCGCCCAAGGGCTTATTCTGCTGCATTTGCGAGATCAACCAGGCCTGTCGCAGAACGAGCTGGCCATCATTTGCGACGTCGAGCCGATCACCGTGGCGCGGCTGATCGACCGGCTGGAGGCCAATGGCTACGTCAAGCGCTGCGCCGATCCCAATGATCGCCGCATTCATCGTCTGCATCTGCTGCCGGCCGCAGAGCCTGTCCTGACCGAGATTGTGCGCTACCGGGAACGTGTCCTCAACGAACTCGCCGAGGGCGTGGATCCTGCGGCATGGGCTGGGGCGCTCAAAGTCGTCCACCAGATGAAGGACAAGCTAACGGCGGAAAACGCCGCCCACAACAATGCGCCTACCGTAACAGGAGAATAAGTTCATGTCCGTCGTGCCTAGTCAGCTTATTGCGTCAACCTATACGGGGGTCGTCCGTAACGGCACCAGCCGCGCCCGTAATTGGCTCGGCGAGTTGTGGGACGACAAGGCGCGGCTGCGCCGTGTCGCCATGATCTTCGGTGTCTCCGCGGTAGCGGCGGTCGCCCTGGTTTTGTGGCTGACGGGCGGGCGCTATGCCGGGACCGACGACGCCTATGTGCAAGCCGCCAAACTGATGGTAACGACCGATGTTTCCGGCCTGGTCAAAACCGTAGACGTGGTCGAGGGCCAGCACGTGAAAAAGGGACAGGTGCTGTTCCGTCTCGACCCCAGGCCGTTTCAGATCGCGCTGGACAATACCAAGGCGACGTTAGCACAAAGCGTGCTCGATGTGACGGCGATGAAGGCGACGTACCAGGGCTTGCTCGGCCAAGCCGCCGCGCAACGGGCGCAGGTGAACCTTGCCCAGGTCACCTACAATCGCGACCTGGCGCTGGCGAAGGCCAACGCCATCGCGCCCGAAGCGCTCGATCAGGCCCGCGGCACGCTGCAATCGGCGCAGGCGACGCTGATTTCTCTCCAGCAGAACGCGCAGACGCAATTGGCCAAGCTGAACGGCAACCCTCTGCTGCCGCCGCAGCAAGCGCCCGAATATATGCAGGCGCAAGCCGCGCTCGAGGAGGCGCAGCGCCAGCTTAGCCACACCGTCGTGCGCGCGCCGTTCGAGGGCGACGTCACCGAAGTGGATTCGCTGCAGCCCGGAACGCTGGTGATCTCGGCCCTGTCGGCCTTCACCACAACCAGCGCCGTGGGGCTGGTTTCCACCAGCGACATCTGGGTCCAGGCCAACATGAAGGAAACCGACCTGACTCACGTCACGAACGGCGATCCCGTCTCGCTGACCGTCGACACCTATCCGGGTCAAACCTGGCACGGCCATGTCGATGCGGTGAGCAGGGCGAGCGATTCCGCCTTCTCCGCTTTGCCGTCGGAGAACGCCAGCAGCAATTGGGTCAAGGTCGTTCAGCGCATTCCCGTGCGCATAAAGCTCGACATCAAGCCGGGCGATCCGCCGCTGCGCGACGGCATGAGCGTAGTCGTCAACATCGATACGCATCACCGCCGCTGGTACCGCCTGCTTTTCGGACAGTAGAACACAAACCCGCGCATGGCCGCCGCAGTCGAGACTTACGGACACGAACATTACGACAGCAAGTTCGAGCTGCGCGTCGTAGTGATGTGCTCGATGGCGGGCGTGCTGATGCAGGCGCTCGACACGACCATCGCCAATGTCGCCCTGCCGAACATGATGGGCGACATGTCGGCGTCGCGCGATCAGATCACCTGGGTTCTGACCTCCTATATCGTGGCGGCGGCGGTCATGACGGCGCCGGTAGGCTGGGTCGCCGCGCGCTTCGGCAAGAAGAACGTACTTATCATCTCGATGATAGGGTTCACCGTCGCCTCGATGCTGTGCGGCATGGCGGAGAACCTGACCTCGATGATCGTTTTCCGCCTGTTGCAGGGCGTATTCGGCGCGGCGCTGGCGCCATTGTCGCAGTCGGTGATGCTCGACCTCTATCCGCCCGAGAAGCGCGGCCAGGCCATGGCGATCTTCGGCATGGGCATCATGCTTGGGCCGATCCTGGGGCCGACGCTCGGCGGCTATCTCACCGACACCTACAGCTGGCGCTGGGTGTTCTACGTCAACGTGCCGTTCGGCGTGGCTGCGAGCGCCGGCCTTTGGCTCTTTTTCAAGGACAGCAAACATAATCCTTTGCTCAGGTTCGACTGGTTCGGCTTTGGCGCCATGGCGATGGGTGTGGGCGCGCTGCAGCTGATGCTGGACCGCGGAACGACCAAGGACTGGTTCTCGGCTTCCGAAATCGTCATCGAATGCACGATGGCCGGCCTGGGGTTCTATCTCTTTATCGTGCATCTGCTGACCGCCAAGAGCACCTTCCTCCAGCGCGGCATCTTCGCCGACCGGAACTTCCTGTCGGCGCAGATCGTGATGTTCGTGGTCGGCGCCGTGCTGATCGCGAGCACGGCCCTGCTGCCTCCCTATCTGCAGACGCTGTCCGGCCATACGGTGACGGAGAGCGGCCTTTTGCTGGGACCTCGCGGCGTCGGTACTATCGTGGCGATGGTTTTGGTCGGCAGAGTGTCGAACCATGTCGATCCGCGCATCCTGATGTCCATCGGCACCGCGGCGATGACCTGGTCGCTGTGGCAGATGTCGCTATGGACGCCTTCCGTCGACGATCTCCATCTGCTGTCCGTGACCATCATCCAAGGCTTCGGCATGGGCATGGTGTTCTCGCCGCTTCAGCTTGTCGCCTTCGCCACGATGCCCGGCAAGCTGCGGACGGACGGCACCGCGCTGATGAACCTGGTGCGCAACATCGGCAGCGCCATCGGCATCTCGGTCACCACGACCCTGCTGAGCAACAGCATGCAGGCGATCCATTCCCAGCTGACCGCTCACGCCACGCCGTTCAATCGTGCGCTCGGCCTCAATGCGCCGTCGATGCTCTACAACCTGTCACTGCCGAGCGGGCGCGCCGCGTTCAACGGGGCCATCGAGATACGCGCAGCGATCGGAGCCTATGCCAACGATTTCCTGTTCATGTTCTATATCGGGCTGATAACATTTCCGATCATTTGGCTGATGCATCGTCCTGCCTATTCCAGCAGCGGGAGCGGAAACGGGAACGGGCAGCCGCCGGCGGAGGGAACGGAATAATGCGTACGGCGTTCATCGGTCTGGGCGTGATGGGTTATCCGATGGCCGGCCATCTGGTCCGCGCCGGACATCAAGTGACGGTCTACAACCGCGGCAAAGACAAGGCGGAGCGCTGGACGCGCGAGCATGGCGGCCGCTCTGCTGCTACGCCGGCCGAGGCCGCCGCGGAAGCGGACATCGTCATGGCCTGCGTCGGACGCGACGCGGACTTGCGCGCCGTCACGCTGGGGAAAAGCGGGGCCTTCGCCGCGATGAAAAAAGGTTCGGTGTTCGTCGACCACACCACGGCGTCGGCCACCATCGCACGCGAGCTCGGCGAAGCCGCGGACGCACGCGGCTTCGGCTTCGTCGATGCCCCGGTGTCTGGCGGCGAACAGGGCGCCAAGAACGGCCAACTCACCGTCATGTGCGGCGGGGCGGAAGCCGATTACGTCAAGGCCGAGCCGGTGATCGCCGCCTATGCGAAGCAATGCCGCCGCTTGGGGCCGGCAGGATCGGGCCAGCTCACCAAGATGGTCAACCAGATCTGTCTTGCCGGGATGATCGAAGGGCTTGCGGAAGGGTTGAATTTCGCGCGCGCGGCCGGCCTCGATCCGCAGGCGGTTGTAGACGTCATTTCCAAAGGCGCGGTGCAATCTTGGCAGATGGACAACCGTCACAAGACGATGCTGGCGGGACATTACGATCACGGCTTTGCCGTCGAATGGATGCGCAAGGATTTGGGCATCTGTTTCGACGAAGCGGCGCGCAACGGAGCGGCGCTGCCGGTGACCAAACTGGTCGACAGCTATTACGCCGAAGTCGAAGCGATGGGCGGCAGGCGCTGGGACACCTCCAGCCTGTTCGCGCGGCTCGAAGCGCAGCGCAAAGGCAAACAATGATGGACGCCAAACGCTCTTATCATCACGGCGATCTGAGGAACGCATTGCTCGATGCCGCGCGCGGCATTCTGGAAGAAGAGTCGCTGGCGGCGCTGAGTCTGCGCGCGGTGGCGCGCCGCGCGGGCGTCAGCCACGCCGCGCCGTACCGCCATTTTCCCAATCACGAATCCCTGCTGGCGGAACTGGCGATCGAAGGCTTTGCCGAGCTGCGCGCCGAGATCGTCGCGGCGGCGGCCGCGCCCGGCGCGGAATCCGACCGCATCGCCAATCTGGGCGCGGCTTACATGCGCTTCGTGGCGCGTCGCCCGGCGCTGACGCGGCTGATGTTCGGGCCGCAGCTTCCCAACCGCGACGCTTTTCCGGCGCTCGGCCAGGCCGCCGATTCCGTAGGCGAGGAAATCGGCCATGCCCTGCACGATTCCGCGCTGGGGCTCGCGGTATGGGCTTCGGTTCACGGTCTTGCCATGCTGATCCTGGAGAACGTCATCGACCTCGGCCAGCGGCGGAGCGGCCTCGACGTGCTGCCCTCGCGGGCGGAGATTCTGTTGCGGAGCTTGTTCTCGGTGAAGCGGGAATAAAGTTTCAGAATTCGCGCGGCTTCGACAACAGAATTGTTGCATCGAATTTTTTTGGTGGTGTTTTCGGCAGACTCCTCCCGCCCATCGGTTGGGGATTTTTCAAAAACGCACATTCGCGTTCCTTCGCTCTCCTACTTCGTCATGGCCGCCCCTGAGGCGGCCATCCAACGAAACAAAGAATCTTTCGGCGCGCTGACGCGCGCCGGCTGGGTGGCCGGGTCAAGCCCGGCCATGACGAGTGGAGGGAGGGCCACGTTACCGCAGCCTGCCGTCCGGGCGCAAATGTGTTGATATGGGAGAAATGGTAATTCGACCGACACGGTTCAAGGGGAGAATGCCCTAATTTGGGCGAGAAAAAATTTTCGGACGCGGCCTCATTTTAGAATCCAAAAAGGATTGAATGCCCAAAATAGGTACACGACAGAACTCATGGCGCTTATAATAAACGTTTCGACCCACAACTGAGTATACGTTCGGGTTGCATAGTGAGTTTCTGAGCGCTCAACCCCATCATCTCTTGTGGCACAAAGTTTCAATTCGATATTCTTGTACTTATTGAGGGCCAACATACTTCTCACCACAATCGCTATACAAATGATGTAGAGGAAACATATCAATACAAAGGCCATTATGCCGAAAGATAGGGCGGCGGGTTCGCCGAAAATTTTTGCGGATGGAGTAAGTTGCCGCAGCGTCAATGCCAGCCAAATAGAACCACCAACAATTGCCGTCAACGTTTGAACAAATATTTTTAGCGCATCTGACAGCCTTTCATTGGCTGCAATCTGTGCGGAACACGCAAATTCGTATTGCTTTTCTTCGCTAACCACCGCCGATTTCCTTGTGCTCCGCCACTATGGCCGCCCTTACAGCCTCAAGCGCTCTTCAACATCCTCGCTGCATCCCTCGCGAAGTAAGTGAGTATTCCGTTAGCTCCGGCGCGTTTGAAGCCCAATAACGCCTCAAGGATCGCCCGGTCGCGATCCAAAAATCCGCGTTCGATCGCGGCCATCAGCATCGAATATTCGCCCGACACTTGGTACACGAAGGTCGGCATGGCGAATTCGTCCTTCACCCGGCGTACGATGTCGAGATAGGGCATCCCCGGCTTCACCATCACCATGTCGGCGCCCTCGGCGATGTCGAGCGCCACTTCGCGCAGCGCTTCGTCGCCGTTCGCCGGGTCCATCTGATAGGTGCGCTTGTCGCCGGTGAGCGCCTTGGCCGAGCCCACCGCATCGCGGAACGGGCCGTAAAACGCCGAGGCGTATTTCGCGGCATAGGCCATGATGAGCGTGTTCTTGTGGCCGGTCTTTTCCAGCGCGGCGCGGATCGCACCGACGCGTCCGTCCATCATGTCCGACGGCGCGATGATATCGCAGCCCGCTTCCACCTGAACCAGCGCCTGACGCACCAGCACGTCCAGCGTCTCGTCGTTGGTTACGTAGTCGCCGATCAGCAAACCGTCGTGACCGTGGCTGGTGTAGGGATCGAGCGCCACGTCGCACAGCACGCCGATCTCGGGCACGGCTTTCTTGATGGCGCGCACCGCGCGGCAGATCAAATTGTTCGCGTTGGTCGCCTCGCGCCCGTCGGCGGTTTTCAGTGCGGGATCGGTATAGGGAAAAAGCGCGATCACCGGAATGCCGAGCTTGGCGGCTTCCTCCGCCGCTTGGACCGCAAGATCGATCGAGAGGCGCTCCACACCGGGCATGGACGCGATGGGCACGCGTTTGTTCTCGCCGTCGATCACGAACAGCGGCCAGATGAAATCGGCGGACGAAAGCGTATTCTCGGCCACCAGCGCGCGCGACCAGGCGTGGCGACGCAAGCGGCGCATGCGGATGGCGGGGAAGGAGGAAGTCTTTGTCATCGCAAGGGTCTTTCGAATTCGCGCCTACTATAAGCCATGCTTACGCTCCGGCAACGCCCGATTGACGCGCTGGGCGTGGGTACCTCAGGATAACGGAAATGAGCGACATCCTTTTCGAAACGCGCGGCGCGGCGGGCCTTATCACCCTGAACCGACCGCGGGCGCTCAACGCGCTCACCCATGCCATGGTCGTGGCGATGAAGGCGCAGCTCGACGCCTGGGCGGCCGATTCCGAGATCGCGTGCGTCGTCATTCGCGGGGCGGGCGAGCGCGCCTTCTGCGCCGGCGGCGATATTCGCGCCATCGCCGAATCCGGACGGGCGGGAACGCCCTACGCGCTCGATTTCTGGCGCGACGAATATATCCTGAACGCCGCGATCAAGCATTATCCAAAGCCTTATATGGCGCTGATGCACGGCATCGCGATGGGCGGCGGGCTGGGCGTGTCGGCGCACGGAAATTTTCGCGTCGTCGACGACACGGCGCTGGCCGCCATGCCGGAAACCGGCATAGGATTTTTCCCCGACGTCGGCGGCAGCTATTTCCTGTCGCGCAGCCCCGGCGAGATCGGCATGTATCTCGCGTTGACCGGCGCGCGGCTGAAGACGGCGGATGCGCTTTATGCCGGCATTGCCACGCATCTCGTTCGCGCCGAAATATGGCCGCTCCTGATCGACGGTCTCGCGCAGGGCGAGAACCCCGCCGAATTGCTTTCCGAGATCGAGACTTGGCCGGCGCCCGAGGCGCCGCTGGCGGAACAGCGCGTCGCTATCGACAATCTTTTCGGGCTGCCGTCGGTCGAGGAAATCCTCGAAGGTCTGGACGAGGAGGGGGACGAGTGGGCGGCGTCGACCGCCGCCGCGATCCGCACGAAATCGCCGACGTCGTTGAAGATCGCGTTCCGCGAGGTGCGCGAAGGCAAAACGCTTATCTTCGACGATTGCATGCGCATGGAGTTCCGTATCGCCAGCCGCATCCTCGCCGGGTGCGATTTCTTCGAAGGCGTGCGCGCTGCCATCGTCGACAAGGACGGCGCTCCCAAATGGCGGCCGGCTTCGCTCGGCGCAGTGACGGACGATGCCGTCGCTTCCTATTTCGCGCCTTTGGGGGAGAAAGAATTGCCCTTGTGACGGCCATTGCAACCAGGCCGATTGGTGTCGTAACGAAACAGCTTAACGATTTGTTTGCCGCTTACAAAAATGACACACCGAATGCGCGGCAATTGTCGAGCTTTTGCGCGGTGTTCTCCGCAGTTTTTACTCACCCTTAACGACTGACGCCTAGGCTGGTGACAAATAACAGGTGGGCCCCCTAAAAAAGGGGGGGAAGACGATGACGGCATTGGCAAGACCGCAGGAATCTGCGGCGCTCGAAAGCGTTCGCACGCTCGGCAAATTTTATCTCGAGACGCTTAATCTCGTGGAGCGGCTGCATCGTCAGCTTCTCGACGTGATCAAAGACGAACTCGACCGGCGCGAGGAACGCGAGATCAACAGCGTTCAGGCGCTGCTCCTGTTCAACGTCGGCGATCAGGAACTGAGTGCAGGCGAACTACGCTCGCGCGGGCATTATCTCGGGTCGAACGTCTCGTATAACCTGAAGAAGCTCGTCGATCTCGGCTATATCCACCACGAACGCTCGGAAGTGGACCGCCGTTCGGTGATGGTGCGCCTGACGCCCAAGGGCGAGTTCGTGCGCAACATGCTGCGCGAATTGTTCGAGCGCCATCTGGGTTCGCTGGACGCCGTGGGCAACGTCAGTTCCGCCGATCTGGACGGGCTGAATGCCAGCCTCAAGCGGCTGGAGCGTTTCTGGATCGATCAGGTCCGCTTCCGGCTTTAAGTCGTCCGTACCGCGACTCATGCGATAATCACGGCGAAGCCCGCGGCCGGACGCACGCCCTTGCAACGCATCTACCGACATCTGCGCCGCCACAAGCGTTTCTACGCCGCCGCTGCGTTCGGCGCGGCCGTCTATGCGACGATGAACTTCGCGCATTTTTCCCTTGCGGCGGCGGCGGCCGGCGACACGTTCTTCGCCGCTTATCTCGCCGCCAGTGCGCGGCTGATCCTCAATTCGGCCAAGGCCGACGAGAGAGTCTGCGCCGACACGGAAGACGAAGGCATCATGATCGTCGTGGTGATCGCGCTCGCGGCGGTGATCTTCAATGTCGTCGGCATTTTTATTTTGCTGAATCAGGGACACCGCCCCGATCCGTTGTCGCTGCTGGTGGTGCTGACCGCCGCTCCGCTGGGATGGTGCATGCTGCACACGATCGCGGCTTTTCACTACGCCAATCTGTACTATGTTGTTTCCGCGGCGGAAGTACCGCAGAAGGCCTTGGACTTTCCGGCGACGGAAAATCCGAATTTGTGGGATTTCATCTATTTTTCGTTCGTCATCGGTATGACCGCACAGGTCGCCGACGTACAAATACGTACTACCGCCATGCGTCGGGCGGTCATAGGCCATTCGATCGTATCGTTCTTTTTCAACACGGTTCTGATCGCCATGGCGGTTAATGCCGCTGTCGCCGGCGCGGGTTAGCGGCGTCTGCTCGTTAGCGGTATCATTGGTGCGATGATGTGACCTCTCGTATGACAAGGGTCAATCGGGTTGAATTGTTCTAAACTTAATGGACAATGGGATTGTGGTTTCCTATAGGAACACAAGAGAAAATCATGACATTTCAGTATCTTACTCGGTTTCGGGACGCTCTGACCGGGCTGAAGCGTGAAGGGCGTTACCGCGTGTTTGCCGATCTTCTGCGCAAGCGTGGAAGCTTCCCGGCCGCCGACCTCTATGTGGACGGCGCCAAGCGGGCGGTTACCGTCTGGTGCAGCAACGACTATCTCGGCATGGGCCAGAATCCCAAGGTGCTGGCCGCCATGCACGAAGCAATCGACAATTGCGGCGCCGGCGCCGGCGGCACGCGCAACATCTCCGGCACCACGCATTATCATGTCGAACTCGAACGCGAGCTGGCGGACCTGCACCACAAGGAAGCGGCGCTGCTGTTCAGCTCGGGCTATGTGTCCAACGACACGACCTTGGCGACGCTGTCGAAGCTTTTGCCGGGCGTCGTGCTGCTATCGGACGAACTCAATCACGCCTCGATGATCGAAGGTATCCGCCATAGCGGCGCCGAGAAACGGATTTTCCGCCACAATGATCTGTCCCATCTCGAAGAGTTGCTGCAGGCGCTCGATCCGGCGTTGCCGAAGATCATCGCCTTCGAATCCGTCTATTCGATGGACGGCGATTTCGGACCGACCGCGGCCGTCTGCGACCTCGCGGAGAAATACGGCGCGCTGACCTATCTCGACGAGGTGCACGGCGTCGGGCTCTACGGCCCGCGCGGGGCCGGCGTCGCGGCGCGCGACGGCGCCATGGAACGCATCGACATCATCGAGGGTACGCTGGCCAAGGCGTTCGGCCTGATGGGCGGCTATATCGCCGGCAAGACGGATGTGATCGATTGCGTACGGTCGTTCGCGTCGGGCTTCATCTTCACGTCTTCGCTGGCGCCGGCCATTGCGGCGGGCGCGCTCGCCAGCATCCGCCACCTCAAAGAGAGCGACGACGAGCGCAAGACGATCCACGAGAACGCGGCGCGCCTGAAGTCGCTATTCCGCAACGCCGGACTGCCGGTGATCAATTCTCCGAGCCATATCGTGCCGGTGATGGTGGGCGATGCCGCACTGTGCAAATCGGTCGCCGACGCGTTGCTGCGCCGGCATTCGATCTACGTGCAGCCTATCAATTACCCGACCGTTCCGCGCGGCAAGGAGCGGCTGCGCTTCACGCCGTCGCCCTTGCACACGTCGCAGATGTTGGACGAACTAGTACGAGCGCTCGACGCGGTGTGGACGGACCACCACCTCCAGCGCGCGGCATGATGAAGGAGAATAGCGAATAGCGAGTGGAACTATTCGCTACTCGCGCTTTCTTATCCCCTGCGTCTGCCCTTTGTCGCCGGGGCGCTGCGGCCCAGTCCGATCTTCTTGGCGAATTCGGAACGCTGTGCTGCGTAGTTGGAGGCGACCATCGGATAATCCGCCGGCAGGCCCCATTTGGCGCGGTATTGATCCGGCGACAACCCGTAGCGGGAGCGCAAATAGCGTTTGAGCATTTTCAGCTTCTTGCCGTCTTCCAGGCAAATCAGATGCTCCGGCGTGATGGATTTCTTGATGGGCACGGCCGGCTTTTGCGACGTTGCAACGTCGCCGGCGCCTGATCCCGCAAGACTGCCCAGCGTTGTGTAGACGCTCTTGATCATCGCCGGAAGTTCACTGACCGGCACCGGGTTATTGCTTACATAAGCCGCGACAATGTCGCTGGCCAATTTGAGAAGATCGTCGCCTCTTGAGACTTCCATGTCGTGACTACCCATTATTTTGGGACCTCTTTATTGGGAGAAGACGCAATGCCTTTTTTCGACTGCGGTATTACCTTGGTGCACCGCGAAATCAAGATATTATTGTGAAACGGCTCGCGGTTGAGTTGAAGTAGGTCCAATAATCGCATGCTTGGCGTCTGCATATATTTTTACGTCCTCCACTCGTATATTTTCATCTTTTAGTTGTTGTTACTTTGTTGTAATTTAATAATCCTCACGGCTGGGTTGGGCACGGATGGCAAAACCGCATGCCCGGATCGGCCTGTGACGCAAGTTCACCTCGTTTTGCTGGCACTAGATTTGGTAAAGGGATAGGGGTACGACCCCCGAGTGCTGCGACGGCCGACCAAGGCTTGCGCAAGGGGTGCGGCGTTTCGAACGAGGTGGTGATGGTGGCCATGGCGAGTCCGGCAGCGAATTCCGATTTTTTCAATCTTGGATTGGCCGGGGCCGACCCGCAGGTCGCGCGCGCGGTCGACGACGAGCTGAAACGCCAGCAAGAGAAGATCGAGCTGATCGCCTCCGAGAACATCGTCAGCCGGGCGGTGCTCGAAGCGCAGGGTTCCGTTCTCACCAACAAATACGCGGAAGGCTATCCCGGCCGGCGTTATTACGGCGGCTGCGAGTACGTCGACGTCGCCGAACAGCTCGCCATCGAGCGCGCCTGCAAGCTGTTCGATTGCAGCTTCGCCAATGTGCAGCCTCATTCGGGCGCGCAGGCGAACCAGGCGGTATTCTTCGCGCTGCTGCAGCCGGGCGACACTTTCATGGGCCTCTCGCTGGCCGCGGGCGGACATCTGACGCACGGTTCGCCGGTCAACCAATCGGGCAAGTGGTTCAAGCCGATTCCCTACAGCGTGCGCCGCCAGGACCATCGCATCGACATGGACGAGGTGGAAAGCCTCGCCAAGGAACACCGGCCCAAGCTCATCATTACCGGCGGCTCGGCCTATCCGCGCTTCATCGATTTCGCCCGCTTCCGCAAGATCGCCGACGAAATCGGCGCTTACTTCATGGTGGATATGGCGCATTTCGCGGGGCTGGTGGCGGGCGGCGTGCATCCTAGTCCGCTCGACCACGCCCATGTGGTGACCACCACCACGCACAAGACCCTGCGTGGCCCGCGCGGCGGCATGATCCTGTCGCGCGACGCGGACCTGGGAAAGAAGATCAACTCGGCGGTTTTTCCGGGCTTGCAGGGCGGTCCGCTGATGCACGTCATCGCCGCCAAGGCGGTGGCCTTCGGCGAGGCGCTGAAGCCGGAGTTCAAGCTCTATGCCAAGGCCGTGGTGGACAACGCCAAGGTACTGGCCGAGACGCTGCATTCGCAAGGCCTCGACATCGTCTCGGGCGGCACGGACACGCATCTGATGCTGGTCGATCTGCGCCCCAAGGGCGCGACGGGGCGCGCCGCCGAGAAGGCGCTCGACCGCGCCTATATCACCTGCAACAAGAACGCCGTTCCTTTTGACACCGAAAAGCCGGCGATCACGTCCGGCATCAGGCTCGGCTCGCCGGCCGGCACCACGCGCGGCTTCGGCGCTGCGGAATTCCGCGAAATCGGAAAACTGATCGTCGAAGTCGTCGATGCGCTCGGCCAGAAGGGCGAAGCCGGCGATCCGGATGTCGAAGCCGGCGTGCGCGAACGCGTACACGTCCTCTGCAATCGTTTTCCCATCTATCGATAAGAGAAGCCCATGCGCTGCCCGTTTTGCGGTCACGACGATACCCAGGTCAAAGACAGCCGTCCCAGCGAGGACAATTCCGCCATTCGCCGTCGTCGTCATTGTCCGGAATGCGGCGGACGGTTCACCACCTTCGAACGCGTGCAACTGCGCGAGCTGATCGTGGTGAAGAAGAACAACCGCCGCGAGCCCTTCGACCGCGACAAGCTGGAACGCTCGATCAACCACGCGCTGCGCAAGCGGCCGGTGGAGCGCGAACGCGTCGATCGCATGATCACCGGCATCGTGCGCCGGCTGGAAAGCATCGGCGAGAACGAAATCCCGTCGCCGATGATCGGCGAGCTGGTGATGCAGGCGCTGTCGAGCCTGGACAAGGTCGCCTATGTGCGCTTCGCTTCGGTGTACAAGAATTTCCGCGAGACCAAGGATTTCGAGAATCTCATCGGCGAACTCGAGGGCGGCGAAGAGGAGAAGGATTGACTCGTTATCCCGTGTCATTGAGTTAAACCGTGGCCGATCTCCACCACACGCACCACGCGCTTGCGCTTGCCGGGCGCGCGCTGGGAATGGCCGCGCCGAATCCCGCCGTCGGCTGCGTGATCGTTTCACGCGAAGGCTATGTCGCGGGCCGCGGCTGGACGGGGCGGGGCGGGCGCCCGCACGCAGAAGCCATCGCGCTGGCGCAAGCGGGCGACGCGGCGCGCGGCGCCACCGCCTATGTCACGCTCGAACCTTGCGCTCATCAAGGCCAGACGCCGCCCTGCGCGAACGCGCTGGTCGAAGCGGGCATCGCGCGGGTGGTCGTGGCGGTGGAAGATCCCGATCCGCGTGTCCACGGCAAAGGCTTTGCTATCCTGCGCGATTCGGGCGTGCAGGTTGTCACCGGCATTTGCGCTAAGGAGGCCACCGAGTTAAATGCCGGCTTCTTCAAGCGCGTACGTGAAGGCAGGCCGCTGGTCACCCTGAAGATCGCCCAGAGCATCGACGGCAAGACGGCCGCGGCCGCAGGCGACAGCAAATGGATCACCGGCGAGGCGGCGCGGGCTTACGGACACCTTCTGCGCGCGCGCCACGATGCGATCCTGATCGGCATCGGCACCGCCTTGGCCGACGATCCGGAGCTCACTTGCCGGCTGCCGGGCCTGGAAGACCGCTCACCGCTGCGTGTCGTGCTGGATACGCGCTTGCAGTTGAACGAATGGTCCAAGCTGGCGCAGAGCGCGGGCGAAACGCCGACCCTGGTCTTCACCACGTCGGACGGAGGGGGCGCGCTGGCTACGTGCGGGGTCGAGGTCGCCAAGATCGCGCGCGATGCCCGCGGCAGGCCCGACTTGGCGGCGGTGCTGCGGGAGCTGGCGAGGCGCGGTATAACGCGTCTTCTGGTTGAAGGAGGTGCGACGGTTCACGCGGCCTTTTTGGATCGCGGGCTGGCCGACCGGCTGGAGGTTTTCCGCAGCCCGCTGATGCTGGGCGCCGCCGGCCATGACGGGATCGATTCGCTGGCCGCCCTGACCCTGGGAGAGGCGCCGCGCTTTCGTTCCAACGGCTGGCGAAACTTCGCTCCGGACCTCCTGGAAAGCTTCACGCGCGAGGATTAGAAGGAACCCATGTTCACCGGACTCGTCAGCGACGTCGGCCAACTGCGTCATGTGGAAAAGCGCGGCGATACGCATTTGGTCATTGCCACGCATTACGACGTGGCGGCGATGGATATCGGCGCCTCGGTCGCTTGCGCGGGAGTTTGTCTGACGGTTGTCGAAAAGGGCACTGCCAAGGACCGCTGGTTTGCCGTCACGGCGTCGGGCGAGACGCTGTCCAAAACGACCATCGGCGACTGGAGAGTGGGCGACCCCGTGAATCTCGAACGGCCGCTGCGCGTCGGCGACGAGTTCGGCGGCCATATCGTCACTGGCCATATCGACGGCATCGTGCAGGTGGTCCGGGTGGCGCCGGAGGGCGAGTCCGTCCGCATGACGTTCCAGGTTCCGGCGGCGCTGGCGCGCTTCATCGCCGCCAAAGGCTCGGTGGCGCTCGACGGCGTCTCGCTCACGGTGAACGAGGTGGAGGGCGCGCGCTTCGGCGTCAACATCATCCCGCACACCGCCCAGGTGACGAGCTTCGGGCAGTTGAAGCCGGGCGGCAAAGTCAATCTGGAAATCGATTTGCTCGCCCGTTACGTCGCCCGTCTGGTGAAGGGATAAAACGATGTTCCGCGATTACATCTCTTCGATCGAGGAATTGATCGAAGACGCGCGCGCCGGGAAAATGTTCATCCTGGTCGACGCGGAAGATCGCGAGAACGAGGGCGATCTCCTCATCCCGGCAGAGATGTGCACGCCCGAGGCCGTCAACTTCATGGCCAAGTACGGCCGCGGCCTGATCTGCTTGGCGCTGACCCAGGAACGCGCCAACGAGCTGCAGATCCCAATGATGACGCAGGTCAACGGCGCGCCGAACCGCACCGCGTTCACCGTTTCCATCGAGGCGCGCGAGGGCATCACCACCGGCATTTCCGCGCACGACCGCGACCATACGATCGCGGTCGCCATCGATCCCTCCAAGGGGCCGCGGGACATCGTGATGCCCGGCCATGTTTTTCCGCTCGTCGCCCGTCACGGCGGCACGCTGGTGCGCGCTGGCCATACCGAGGCCGCGGTCGACATCGCCAGGCTCGCGGGGCTCAACCCGTCCGGCGTGATCTGCGAGGTCATGAACGACGACGGCACCATGGCGCGCCTGCCGGACCTCGTGAAATTCGCGCAATTGCACGGGCTGAAGGTCGGCACCATCGCCGACCTGATCGCCTATCGCCGCCGCAACGATCATATCGTCCAGCGCGCCGTGGACACCACGTTCCAGAGCCACAATGGCGGCGACTGGAAGATGATGGTCTACGTCAACACCATTGAATACGCCGAGCACATCGCGCTGGTGAAAGGCGACGTCACGACGCCGGAGCCTGTCCTGGTGCGCATGCACGCCATCAACATCCTCAACGACATGCTGGGGAATGCGCACCACGCGCGCGATCCGCTGGGCGAAGCCATGCGCATCATCGCGCGCGAGGGCCGCGGCGTCGTGGTCGTCCTGCGCCAGACACGGCCGACCTTCGTTTCCGATCTGGTGCTGCGGCGCGGGATGGACGAACTCGAGCGCCGCGTGGTCAAGGAATACGGCGTCGGCGCGCAGATTCTGCTTGATCTCGGCATCAAGGACTTGATCTTGCTTACCGACACGCCGGAAAAGAGAGTCGTGGCGCTGAACGGCTATGACCTCAACATCATCGGGACGCATCCCATCAGCAGAAAGGACGCCGGGACATGACGCCGAACATTCTGATCGTGGAGGCGCCTTTCTATCCTCACATTTCGCGCCTGCTGCTCGACGGCGCGACGGCGGCGCTGGAGCGGGGCGGGGCCTATTTCGACAGCGTCTCCGTCCCCGGAGCGCTGGAAATCGCGCCGGTGATTCATTTCGCACTCAAGGGCGGCGAGCACGGCGGCAAGGGTTACGACGGTTTCGTGGCGCTGGGCTGCGTCATTCGCGGCGAGACCCATCATTTCGAGATCGTCGCGAGGGAATCCGCTCGCGCGCTGACCGACCTGATCATCGATTTCGGGCTGTGCATCGGCAACGGCATCCTGACCGTAAACAACGAGCAGCAGGCCATCGCGCGCGCCGATCGCTCGCAGCGCGACAAGGGCGGCGACGCCGCGCGCGCCTGCCTGGCGCTGATCGAGCTGCGTCACCGCCTCGGCGTTCGCCGATGAGCGCTTCCGCGCCCAAGCCCGATGCTTCGGCGCGGCGCGCGGCGCGGCTGGCCGCCATCCAGGCGCTCTATCAGATGGAACTGACCGGCGAAGACGCCGAGACGGTGGCGGAAGAATTCGTCGCCTATCGCTTCGGCCGCGAGCCGGAGCTGTTGGCGCTGGGCGAGCCGGACGAGGCGTTCTTCGGGGATATCGTGCGCGGCGTGCCGCACCGTCAAGGCGAAATCGACGCCGCTATTACCAAGTGCCTGGCCAGCGACTGGCGGCTTTCGCGGGTGGATTCGATCCTGCGTGCCATCCTGCGAGCGGGCACCTATGAACTGATCGCCCGCCCGGACGTGCCGGTGAGAGTGGTCATCGACGAATATGTGGAGCTGTCCTACGCCTTCTTTTCCGGCGAGGAGCCCGCCTTCGTGAATGCGGCGCTGGACAGACTGGCGCATCGCATGCGCGCCGCCGAATTCGGTGAACCGCCGCCAGAGGATGAGCTAGAGGGCTAAATTCGGCAGGGTTTGCATCGGTTATACGCAATTCGCGGATTGCGTATAATTTGTTGGACTTCTGTCACGGAGTCTGTTATACGCAACTCGCGACTTGCGTATAATAAGGTCCGAATGGCTGCGCCTCCGCTCATGATGCAGACTACCTATGCAGAGCTCGTAGAGCGCTGCGCCTCGACCGCTTTTGCAGATGCCTTTCCGGACGGTGGCACCTTTACACCGAAAACGATCCGGGGACGGCGCTACTGGTACTATCAACAATCCACGGGAGAGGGGCGCGCCCAACGGTATGTCGGCGCGGAGACGCCGGAACTCCTTGAGCGTATCGCGCACCATAAGGAAATTCGCGACGACGAACGCGAACGGCGAGCGCTCGTCTCCGCGCTTGTGCGCTCATTCGGTTTGCCGCGCCCTATTCCCGAAATTGGTGACGTCGTGGCGACGCTCGCCAAGGCAGGTGTGTTCCGGCTTCGTGGCGTGTTGGTCGGCACCGTCGCTTATCAGACTTACTCGGCCATGCTGGGCGTTAGGCTTCCTGCCAATGCTCTTTCGACCGAAGATATCGATGTTGCGCAATTCCAGAATGTATCGATTGCCGTAAAGGACGAAATCCCACCGGTCCTGGATATCCTCAAAGAAATCAATGACAGCTTTCGCGCCGTTCCGTACACGAGCGATAGCCGCCGCGCGACGAGCTATGTCGCAAACCGGGGTTTGCGCGTCGATTTTCTGACGCCCAACGAAGGAAGCGATACGGACGAGCCCCAACCGTTGCCCGCGCTCAGGACGGATGCACAGCCGTTACGATTTCTCGATTTTCTCATTCATGATCCGGAGCAAGCAGTGGTACTGCATGGCTCCGGAATACACGTTTATGTTCCTACGCCGGAGCGATATGCCATCCACAAACTCATCGTCTCACGCCGCAGACGAGCAGGTAGCGCGAAAAGCGACAAAGACTTCTTCCAGTCCGAAGCGTTGATAAATGTCTTGGCGCAGAAACGAGCATACGAACTCAAGTCCGTATGGGAGGAGGCTGTCAGGCGCGGACAAACGTGGCGACAATACCTTATGGAAAGCGTCATCAGGCTTGCACCTATTGCGCGCGATACATTGCTGAAGACAGTAGATTGGCGGCGTGAACAGGTGCCAAATCTCACGCTTGGTTTCGAGAGCGATGCGCCTCGTTACCTCTTCGATCGCGACGTAGTTGCCTTCAACGGCAAGGATGTTGCTGGACGCATACGCTGCGAAATAAGCCGCGAAGCCTTGGAAGATCACTTCAACGCAGATGATCTTACGAAAGAAGGACGGGTCGAGAGGTTTCGCGAGAACAGGTCATTGATCGAGCAAATGGCCTCGATGAAATACCAATCCTGGCCCGTTGAGGAGCCTGGAGTGATTCTCATCAGGACCGGCGATGTCCGGAAATTGCGCGAGCGGGTCAACGATTCCGTTAGGTAGTTGAATCATGACAAAACGCGAGGTGGGTCGCGTCCGATATGCCATACTGCGTTTCAAGGAGCCGCCTATGACCGAGCGCCCATCAGAATTTAAGCTGATCGCGCAAGTTTTCGCGCCGTTGGCCACGGCGCCGGGCGCATTCGGGCTTACGGATGACGTCGCTTTGTTGCCGCCGCGCGTCGGTCACGATCTGGTCGTGACAACAGATGCGCTGGTCGAAGGCGTACATTTTCTGGCCGGCGATCCGGCCGCCTCGATCGCCAAGAAAACATTGCGCACTAACCTGTCCGATCTCGCCGCGAAAGGAGCGGAACCCGCCGGATATCTGCTGGCGCTGTCGTTGCCGGCACATATCGACATGGCTTGGCTCGAAGCGTTTGCGCTCGGGCTGGGCGAGGACCAGGCGACGTTTGCGGTATCGCTGCTCGGCGGTGACACAACGGCGACGCCGGGCCCCTTGACGCTGGCGATCACGGCGATGGGGCATGTGCCGACTGGCGCAATGATCCGCCGCACCGGCGCGAAGCCGGGCGACGGCGTGTATGTCAGCGGCACCATCGGCGACGCCGGCGGCGGACTGGCGCTTCTGACAGGCGAAGGCGCGAACATCGGCGGAGGCGAAGCCGGCACGCTCATCGAGCGTTATCGTCTGCCCAGTCCGCGTCTAGCGCTGGGCCAAGCCTTACGCGGCGTCGCCAGCGCCGCGCTGGATGTTTCCGACGGTCTCATCGCCGACCTATCGCACGTCGCCGAGGTGTCGCGGGTGCGAATCGTTGTCGAGGCCGAGCGGATTCCGCGGTCACCGGATTTGCGCGCCCTGTGGGGCGATACGGCGGAGGCCATCGTCCGCGCCGCCACGGCGGGCGACGATTACGAGATCGCGTTTACGGCCTCCTCCGAGCGCAAGGTCATGGAGGCCGCCAAGCGCGCCGGCGTCGCCGTCGCGTGCATCGGCCGCGTGGGGAAGGGTTCGGGTGTGGCGCTGGTCGAAGCGGGGGGACGGGAAATCGCGGTCCCCCGTACCGGATTTACACATTTTTAGCTGTAATTTGCGAGGCTCAGTCCATGCGTCGGCTTCTTGTCGCCCTATTGCTTCTTAGTTTCGTTGCCGCGGGCCGTCCGGCTTTGGCCGCCGGCGCGGAAGAGGGCGCGCCCGGCACCAATATCGAAATGCCGTTCCTGATCGCTCCGATGAGCAAGGACGGAAAACTGCTTGGCTATGCCTACATTTCCAGCAAAATGGTGGCGTCGTCGCCGTCCGCCGCCATCGACGTGCGCGAGAAGCTCGCCTTCATCCAGGACGCCTTCGTGCGTGACGTGAACGCCGAGCCCATCGCCAAGGCGGATGATCCCAGGGCCGTCGATACGGCGCTTCTGAACGACCGTCTGGTCGACGCCGCTAGGCGCATCGTGGGCAGCGAAAAGGTGGTGAGGATGGTTTTCATCGCCGTCCAGTTTGCGCCGCTGCATCCGGGCGATTCGACCTTGAATACGGCACCGGCGTCCGAAAACACCCCGGGCGCAAACGGCAACACGACCGCGCCGACTTCGACTCAGGGGGCCGACAAGGGCCAAAATGACGCCTCTACCGCGATGCCTTCCGCCGCGACATCTAAACCAGCACAAGACGCAACGCAGTAAGTTGCTTCCCGCATCCGCATTTGGCATGTTCCGCCGCCTTCGACGCGGCGGGTATTCCGCCCGCTATGGGATTCGGTGCTGAGCACCGTTCAATTTGGTCCAAGAATCGGAACGAGGGGACACCATGAGCGTGGAGCTTATACTTGTATTGGCTTGCGGCGTTTTGGCGCTGCTTTACGGAGGATGGACGGTCCGTTCGGTCCTATCCAGGAGCCCCGGCAATGCCCGCATGCAGGAGATCGCCGCGGCGATCCAGGAAGGCGCGCGCGCCTATTTAAATCGTCAGTACAGGACCATCGCCATCGTCGGCGCGGTCATCTTCGTGCTGGCGTGGTGGCGGCTGGGCTGGCAGGGCGGCGTCGGCTACCTGATCGGCGCGGGGCTGTCGGGCTTGGCCGGTTATGTCGGCATGAACGTTTCGGTGCGCGCCAATGTGCGCACGGCGGAAGCGTCGCGCCATGGCCTGGCGGCAGGACTTTCGCTCGCCTTCCGGTCCGGCGCGGTGACGGGCCTTCTCGTCGTCGGTCTGGGACTGATCGGCGTCGCCGGTTATTACGCCTTTCTGCGTTACGGACTGGCGCTCGACATCAACGACGAAGCGCAGGGCCGCATCATCCAAAATTCGCTGGTTGCTCTCGGTTTCGGCGCTTCGCTGATCTCGATCTTCGCCCGTCTCGGCGGTGGCATTTTCACCAAGGGCGCCGACGTCGGCGGCGACATGGTCGGCAAGGTCGAAGCCGGCATTCCGGAAGACGACCCGCGCAATCCCGCGACGATCGCCGATAACGTGGGCGACAATGTCGGCGACTGCGCCGGCATGGCGGCGGACCTGTTCGAAACCTACGCGGTGACGACGGTCGCGACCATGGTGCTCGCCTCGATCTATTTCACGGGCGAAACCAAGTCGGCGCTGATGCTGCTGCCGCTTGGCATCAACGGACTGTGCATCCTGACCTCGATCGCCGGCACGTTCTTCGTGCGGCTGGGTCCGAGCAAGAAGATCATGGGCGCTCTCTACAAGGGTGTGATCGCGACGGGCGTGCTGTCGCTCATCGGCCTGTGGCCGCTGATGAACTGGCTTATCCCAGGTGGAATGGACGCGACCCTCACGATCAGCTCCGGACTGACCTTCTCCGGCAACGATTTGTACATCTGCGGTCTCGTGGGCCTTGCCGTCACTGGTGCGCTGATCTGGATCACAGAGTACTACACGGGCACGAACTTCCGCCCGGTCCAGGCCATTGCCAAGGCGTCTCTCACGGGGTCTGGAACCAATGTCATCCAGGGCCTCGCGGTCTCGATGGAATCCACCTCAATGCCCGCGCTGGTGATCTGCATCGGCATCGTCGTCACCTACTCGCTGGCGGGGTTGTTCGGCATCGCCATCGCGGTGTCGACCATGTTGTCGCTCGCCGGCATGATCGTGGCGCTCGACGCCTTCGGTCCGGTCACCGACAATGCCGGCGGCATTGCCGAAATGGCCGGCCTGGAAGGCGACGTGCGCAAGGTGACAGATGCGCTCGACGCGGTGGGCAACACCACCAAGGCGGTGACCAAGGGCTATGCCATCGGTTCGGCGGGCCTGGGCGCGCTGGTTCTGTTCGCGGCCTACACCGAGGACCTGAAGTACTTCATCCAGCATTCCTCCACCTACACTTACTTCTCGGGCCTCGACCTTCCGACTTTCAGTCTTGCGGATCCGTGGGTGATCGTCGGATTGTTCATCGGCGGGCTGCTGCCTTATCTGTTCGGCGGCATCGCCATGACGGCGGTGGGCCGCGCGGCCGGCGCCGTGGTGGAAGAAGTGCGCCGGCAGTTCAAGGAAATGCCCGGCATCATGAAGGGGACGCAGAAGCCCGACTACGGCCGCGCCGTGGACATGCTGACCAAGGCCGCCATCGGCGAGATGCTTATCCCGTCGTTACTGCCGGTGCTTTCCCCCGTCGTGCTGTTTGTCATCGTCGATGCCGTGGCCGACAGGACGCAGGCGTTCAATGCGCTGGGCGCGATGCTGATCGGCGTGATCGTTACCGGCCTGTTCGTCGCCATCTCGATGACCTCGGGCGGCGGCGCGTGGGACAACGCCAAGAAGTTCATCGAGGACGGCCACTATGGCGGCAAGGGTTCCGACGCGCACAAGGCGGCGGTTACCGGCGATACCGTCGGTGATCCCTACAAGGACACGGCAGGCCCCGCGGTCAACCCGATGATCAAGATCACCAACATCGTGGCGCTGCTGCTTCTGGCGACGCTGGCGAACACGTTCTGAAAATCGAACGCCAAGAAAAAAAGCGCCGGGAGAAATCCCGGCGCTCTTTTTTTAACTTCTATCAGGGTCCTGGCGGAGCGCCGCCGCCGCCGCCGGGATTCTGCTCCTGCTCGTTCATGCCGCCGCCCGGCACACCCGGCGTGGCGTTGAAGAGCTGCTGCAGAAAGGTGAGTTCGCGTCCGCGCGTCGGCGTCGTACGCGACTCGAATGCCACGACATGGCCGTCTTGCAGGCCGTAATGTCTCATGTCGACGACTTTGCCGCCCTTGTCGAAATAAATCGCGAGGACGCGGCGGGATTCGATGGTCGGTGTGAAGAATGCAATCTGCTTCTCGACGCTGGATATGTAATACCAGGTGTCGTTGTTGAAGGTGGCTTGCACGGACGGATCGCCCAGCCGGTCCTCGATCGTCGTCTTGGTGTCGGACCCGACGGTGACGCCGGCTTCGGCATCGGGATCGGGCAAATAGCCGCGCTGGCTGATGACGGGTGTGCAGCCCATCAGCGTCAGGCAGAGAGTGCAAAGTACAAGCTTTTTCATGCGGCCCTTGACCAGTTTTTCCCCGCCCCCATGTGCTAACCTTGGGACGCCTCGCTTGCAAGACTTTCCCGTCATGAGACCCAAATCATGCTGAACGCGCTGCGCAGGAACAAGGAACGTCGGTCGTTGGCCGCCAAGCTCTACGCGGCTTTAGTGACGCGGGCGCGCGATCCTGTATTTTTCGCAAGGTTTGGGGTCCGGGATACACTGGACGGGCGCTTCGACCTGGTGGCACTCCACGCCTGGCTGGTGTTGGAGCGGTTGGACGCGGTGGACGCGGCCCTCTTGGCGCAGGCTTTTGTCGATGCGGTCTTTGTCGGTTTCGACGAGGCTTTGCGCGAGCTGGGCGCCGGGGACATCGGCATGGGCAAGCGGGTCAAGACGCTTGCAGACGCGTTTTACGGCCGGTTGCGCGCTTATGGCGAGGCCCAGGACGAGGCCGCCATGCAGGACGCTCTGGCTCGCAACCTCTATCGTGGCGCCACGGCAGGTGGCGCCAAGGCGCTGGCGCGCTATGTGCTGCGCGCGAAGGCGTGCCTCAAGAACTGCAATCTGGAAGGCGGCGTGCTTGATTTCGGGCCTCTACCGGACGAGGAATAAGCCAATGAACGATGAACGCGCGGCGCCCATCCGCCATTTTTTCAGTCTTGGCGATCTGTCGCAGGCTGGCAGCCGGATCGATGTTTGCGCCAACGGCGACGAACTGGCGCGGCTGGCGCAATGGGCCGATGTGGATGCAGTGCGCGCCTTCGGGGCGCAGATCGAACTGCGCCGCCTGTCGCGGACCCAGTTCGCCTTTGAAGCAGAGTTTACGGCCGACGTCGTACAAAGCTGCGTGGTGACGCTCGAACCCGTGGCCGCGCACATCGCCAAGCACATCGTACGCGAGCTGCATTTCACGCCCCGCCGGCGCGCCGAGAGCGGCGAACTGACCCTGGCGGCGGGTGACGAAGATGTCCCGGAAGAGATCGAAAACCTCGACTACGACCTGGCGGCGCCGCTGCTGGAAGAGTTCGTGCTGGCCATCGATCCCTACCCCCGCAAAGAGGGAGCGGCATTCGAGCCGCCCGCACAACCGGTGGAGCCCCCCAAAAGTCCGTTTGTCGTGCTGAAGAGGCTTAATGAGCCCGGTTGAATCGCGGGAAACCGCCTTTTTTCGTGCTTGAATCCCGAGACGGTTTCCTGTTCACTCCGCGCCTTGCTTTGCCCGCCGGTCCGGACGGTCGCGCGCTGTTTGCTGCGCCGTCCCGGCCCGCGCCTGATGGAGTAGATTCCCGCCATGGCGGTCCCCAAAAGTAAAAAGTCGCCGTCACGGCGCAACATGCGCCGGTCGCATGATCGGCTGGCGCCGACATCCCATAGCGAATGCCCCAATTGCGGCGAGCAGAAACGCCCGCACCATATTTGCGCCGCGTGCGGCCATTATGACGGTCGCGAAGTGGCCAAGGCTAAAGCCTGACCCGAACGGCGAAAAATCCGGCGGTCACTATGAGGGCCAGTTGCAATCGTGTCCCGCGAATTGACGGTTTCGATTGACGCGATGGGCGGCGATGCCGGCCCATCCGTTGTCGTGTCCGCACTTGCCCGATCGGTGCAGCGTCACCCCAGCGTGAAATTCATCCTGCACGGCGACGAGCCGACGCTCGACAAGCTGTTGGGAAAGCGCCGCGCCAAGCTTGCGCATCGCATCAGCGTGCGTCACGCGCCCGGTCAGGTGCGCATGGACGACAAGCCAAGTCTGGCGCTTCGCCGCGGGCGCAACACAAGCATGTGGCATGCCATCGACTCCGTGAAGAACGGCGAGGCAGAAGCCGTCGTCTCCGCCGGCAATACCGGCGCGCTGATGGCGATGTCGATGTTTCAGCTCCGTCTGATCGACGGCATCTCGCGGCCGGCGATTGCCGCGCTATGGCCCACCAAGAAAGGGCAGTGCGTGGTCCTCGACATCGGCGCCAACGTCGAATGCGACGCCGACCAGCTTGTCGATTTCGCGATCATGGGAGAGGCGTTCGCGCGCGCCGTGCTTGGGCTCAAACGCCCGACGGTTGGCTTGCTCAACATCGGTTCGGAAGACGTGAAGGGCCATGATGCGGTGAAAGGCGCCGCGCAGATTCTGCGCAACGTCTCGCTACCGATGGAGTTCAAGGGGTTTATCGAGGGCGACGACATCGCCGAGGGCACGGTTGACGTGGTGGTGACCGACGGATTCACCGGCAATATCGCGCTCAAGACGGCGGAAGGAACGGCCAAGCTGGTCATCAGCTATCTGCGCAGCGCGCTCAAGCGTTCCGTTGCCTCGCGTTTGGGCGCGTTCCTGGCAAGCGGGGCGCTGAACGCGCTGCGCCGCAAGCTCGATCCGCGCGCGTCCAACGGCGGCATGTTTCTCGGTCTCAACGGCGTGGTGGTGAAGAGCCACGGCGGAACCGACGCGCTCGGCTTCGCCAGCGCCACGGATATGGCCATCGACATGGCGGAAGGCGGCATCAACAATAGCATCGTCGCGGACAGGGCCGGCGTGCCAGCGATCAGCCGGGAGCCAGACGCCACGTGATCCGTTCGCATGTCATCGGTTGCGGCGCGTATCTGCCCAAGACCGTCCTCACCAACCATGATCTCGCCAAGCGCGTGGACACCAGCGACGATTGGATCCGCGCGCGCACCGGAATCCGCGAACGCCATGTCGTAGGGCCCGGCGAAAAAACCTCGGATCTGGCGTTCGAGGCCGCGCACGCGGCGCTAGCCGACGCCGGCATGGCGGCCGACGATCTCGATCTCATCGTCTGCGCTACGACGACGCCGGACGAGACGTTTCCTTCCGTTGCCACCAAGCTCCAGATGCGGCTGGGGATGACGCGTGGAGCCGCGTTCGACGTCCAGGCGGTGTGTTCCGGCTTCATTTTTGCCATGGCGGTCGCCGACAATTTCATCCGCTGCGGCCAGGCCAAGACGGTGCTGCTGATCGGCGCGGAAAGCATGACGCGGCTGCTCGACTGGAACGACCGCACGACCTGCGTGCTGTTCGGCGACGGGGCGGGCGCGGTGGTGCTGAAGGCCGGGGAGGGCAGCGGCGGCAACGCGGACCGCGGCGTCCTCAACACCAAGCTTTATTCGGACGGCAGGCTGCACGACCTGCTTTATGTGGACGGCGGCCCGTCCTCCACTCAAACGACCGGTCATCTGCGCATGCACGGCAAGGAAGTTTTCCGCCACGCGGTCACCAATATCGCCGCCTCGATTGTGGCCTCGCTGGAACAGGCCGGCCTGGGGATCGGCGACGTCGACTGGTTCGTGCCGCACCAGGCGAATCAGCGAATCCTAGACGGAACGGCTAGAAAGCTGGGTATTCCGCCCCAGAAGGTGGTTTCGACCGTGGCCCTGCACGGCAACACCTCGGCGGCTTCGGTGCCCTTAGCCCTAGCCACAGCGGTGGGCGACGGCCGGATCAAACAGGGTGATCTGGTCCTGCTGGAGGCCATGGGCGGCGGCCTGACCTGGGGCGCGGCCCTGCTGCGCTGGTAGCCACTAAGCCGGGTTTTATCCCCGTCTCAGAATTCTGACCTATCCCTTTGATGTTGACGGCAAATCCCCCTTACGCATAGGGTTGCTCCACTAAAGGGAGTCGCTCACCCGCCATGACCAGCACCACGCTGACCCGCGCCGACCTAACCGAGTCCGTGTTCCAAGCGGTCGGCTTGTCGCGCAACGAATCCGCACAGATGGTCGAGGACATTCTGGAGGAACTGTGTTCCGCGCTCGCCCGCGGCGAGACGGTGAAGCTTTCCTCCTTCGGCACGTTTGCCGTGCGGCAGAAATCGCAACGCATGGGCCGCAATCCCAAGACCGGCGATGAAGTTCCCATCGCGCCGCGCCGCGTGCTCGTGTTCCGCCCCAGCCATGTGCTGAAAGCCGTCATCAACGGACAGACGCCGCCGGTCGGCGCCGACCTGGATTAATTTGCATGCTTGTCGGCGCTGCGCAGCTTGCCATTCACTCGAAATCGCCCGAAGCCTTCCGTACGATCAGCGAGGTCGCTGTCGATTTGGACGTGCCGCAGCATGTCCTGCGCTTCTGGGAGAGCCGCTTCGCGCAGGTGCGCCCGACCAAGCGCGCGGGCGGGCGGCGCTATTACCGGCCTGAAGACGTCGATCTGCTGCGCGGCATCCGCGCGCTGCTCTATTCCGAAGGCTACACGATCAAGGGCGTGCAGAAGCTGTTGCGCGAACGCGGCCTTCGCTTCGTGGCCCAAGTCGGACGCGGAGAAGCCACCGCCGAGCCGGCCAGGTTTGCACCCGAGACGGAGTTTTCGGATGGCGAGTCCGAGACGCCTGCATTCGCGATCGCGGACGTCGTGCGGCTCGATCGCGGCAAACCGCAAGCGCTTGCGGAAGAAGAGCGCGTGAAGCTGGAAATCCTTCTGGCCGAACTGCTGCGGTTGAAGAGCCGCCTGAGAGCCGCTCCTCGCCGCGCGTGAGAGCTGATCCAAGCCATCCTGGACAAACGACGCCGATTTGTCGCTTTTCCGGCGTTGCGGCCGGACACCCCGGCAACTATAGTCCGCCGCCCTTGGCGAAAAGCCTTAGGAATACCCCTGGCGGCCTTGCCGCCTGAAGTGTCGGAGCGTGGCGCAGCCTGGTTAGCGCACTTGTCTGGGGGACAAGGGGTCGGAGGTTCAAATCCTCTCGCTCCGACCACTAACTAAATGGATTCAAACACAAAATAGCGGGGCTGCAATCCTGAAAACCCGACGGCGTTCGTCGGGCTAACATATGGGCTAACAGAGATGGACCTCTAGCCTTGCCGAAAGTCTCATCTGTCATACAAAGAACTTGAATAATACGCATTATTCGTATATTTCATATTGATCGGATTGGAGGCTTACCATGGCCGAAGAACTTGAGACAGCACCCGCCGCCGAGGTGCAGCGCAATTTCAGCCTTTGGCAGGATCGGGCGTTGCGCAAGCCGGTCGGGATTTCACGCAATGGTCGGCCGAGGTTGGTGATGATGTCGGTTGAAGAATATCAACGCCTCAAACGCCGCGACCGTCAGGTGTTGAGCTTAGATGATTTGGCGGACGAAGACCTCGCTGCGATTGCCAAAACAAAAGTGCCCGATGAGTACGCGCACCTGAACAAGGAAGTGGAAGATTGAAGCAGTGAACCTTCCGGTTCCTATACCCGGCCTTGTCATTCGCTATTCCTATCTCCGGCATTCCGAGCATCTTCAAGGCCGCGAGGAAGGCGTGAAGGACCGGCCATGCGCCGTTGTCCTCGTGACCGAAACAGACGCGGGCGGCGAGTTGGTGACAGTGCTTCCCGTCATGCATACGCCGCCTGCCAATGCGAACTTGGCGCTCGAAATCCCAAGTACCGTCAAACAACGTCTCAATCTCGACGGCGAACGCTCGTGGATCGTGTTCGCAGAGATGAACAGATTTGTATGGCCTGGCCCGGACCTTCACCCACTTCCTGGTCGAGATATTTCAACAATCGCTTATGGCGTGCTTCCGCCAAAATTCTTTGAGCATTTGAAAGCGCGATTATTGCAGACAGCTCGGGCGCGCCGCACACGCACGGTTCCACGGACCGATTGAACGGGCCGTCCAGGAAAAAGCGTAATGTTAAGGGAGGTATGTCAAACTCCTGTTTCGCTGCGACGTGAACTTGCGAAGGCTGAGAAGAAGGCGACACCGCAACCGGCTTTTGTTTCGCTGGTGCTTCAGGCGCCAGCGGCTATCGCCAGCCAAGGAGGTTGGAGGTTCAAATCCTCTCGCTCCGACCAATAAACCAAATACTCGGTTGCATTGTGCCCGGTTACGCGGCCTCCGCGCTTTCAGGTGGAAGCCGCCCGCCAGTCCACAGGTACGGTCAGCGAAACTATAACCGCAGCTAGAAAGGTGACGAGCAGGCTCACCACGATGACGGCGCCGGTCGGCAGATCGAAGAACGAAGAAGCCAACAGCCCCAGCACATAGCCGATAAGCCCCACCACGTAGCCGATCCCAAGTCGATAGCGCTCGGCATAACGTCTCGCCGCGAGCGCCGGAACGATAAGAGTGGCAAAGACGAGATAGATTCCAACAAGCTGCACCGACTGCGTCACCACCAGCGCGAACAGCACATAGAAGCCCGCCTTTCCAAGGCGTCCGCGCAGGCCGAACCAGGCCGCGAGGGCGACCGCGTACAGAATTGCAACCGGGATCAGACTTGCTTTCGACACCCATAGAATCTGTCCGACCAGCAGATCTTTCAGATGCTCGCCGCCATGCGGATTGTTGGCAAGGATCAAAAGCTCGACACACGCCGCCACGACGAACAGAACGCCGATCAGCGCTTCCTGCACTTGCGGCCATTTTTTTTCTGTCCAAGTGAGCAACAACGCGCCGATCAGCGCGGCCGACACGGCAGCCACCTGCACGCGCCAGCCTTCCGGTTCGAAGCCGAACGCATCCGCGGCCGTCACACCCAGCCCCGCAACCTGCGCAATCGCCAGATCGATGAAGACGATGCCGCGATTGAGCACCTGCTGGCCAAGCGGCACATGCGTTGCGAGCACCAAAAGCCCGGCGAGGAACGCCGGCAGGAGTATCGTGAATTCCAGATTGCCCAAGCTCATTTCTTTAGCCCCGCAAGCAGACGGTTGATTGTGTCGTCGTACAGGCTGAAGAGATCCTTCGCCTGATCTGTGCCGCCGACCGTGAAGGGCAGCACGACCGCCGGAATGCCCGCTCGTTCGGAGATGAACGCCGACGGCCGGTCGTCCTCGTAGGCGGCGCGGATTGCGAACTTCGCCGGCGTCGCCTGCAGCTTCTGCAAAACCTCCGCGAGGTAACCGCTCGACGGCGGCACACCGGGCTTGGGTTCGAGCGGCACGACTTCGTGCAGACCGAGCCAGTTCTCCATGTAGATCCAGGCGTGGTGTTGAACCACGATGCTGACGCCCCTCAGCGGCGCGGCCTCTGCGGTCCATTTCGCAATCGCCACGGTCCAGTGCTTCTCGAACTCCGCCTCTCGGTTCGCATAGTACTGTGCATTGGCGCCGTCGAGTTGCGCGAAGCGCCCGGCAAGCGCTTTTGCAATCGGCAGCATCATGCGCGGATCGGTCTGGATGTGCGGATTGCCTGCGGCGTGAATATCGCCCTCGGCGCGATCGAGCCGCGTCGGCTGTTCCAGCAATCGCACATAATTCGTCGCTTCGAAGGCGCCGGGCTGTCCGGTGGCGATCTTGGCGTTTCCGGATTGCTGCAGGATCATCGGCAGCCAGCCGATTTCCAACTCCGCGCCGTCGCAAACGGTAATGTCCGCGCTGCGCGCCTTGGCGATCAGGCTAGGCCGTGCTTGAATCTGGTGCGGGTCCTGCGCGCCCGTCGTGGCGGTATAGACGGAAACCTTGTCTCCGCCGACCTCGCTGGCGAGCGCCCCCCATTCGGGCTCGCAGGCAAAAACGCTGAGATTCGCATAAGCCGGCGCGGCAAACGCAATCGCCGAAAGCGCGGCGCCGATCAAAATTCTACGCATCGTATTCTCCTCAGTAGCGGTGGGCGCCGTGCGGCCCATAGATGACGGTGTATTGGAACATGAGCGTGTCGTTGGGTTTGAGATCGGCCTCGTCATGCGTGTATTGCATGCGCAGACGGCCGAATTCGCTGGTGTCGTATTCCAGCAAGGCGGTCGCCGCGCGCGGGGCGTGACCGAGATCGTCGAGCAGGCTTCCCGACAGGGCGGGCCCCGGGTTCGAGGTGCCGAGATCGGCATAACGCAAACCGAAGCTCCATTGCGGCATGAACTGATAGACGCCCTGCGCGTACCAGCCCAAGCGGTTCTGCGAGAAGGCGTTGCCGTCGTAGAAGCCGCCTTCATGTCCGTAGAACAGCTCGCTCGACAGGGTCAGGTTGCGCACGGTCGGGTTGCCGCCGGGCGCCCATTTGTAGACGAAGCTCAGAATTCCCAGATCGTCGTTGCCGGTGAAAAGGTGGCCTTCGGTGTCGCGATTGTCGGCGCGCGAATGAAGGAAGGACAACGCCGCCAGATACGAACTGCTGTCATTGATGTCGTTTCCGGTGTGAACGAAGGCGGTCACGGTTCCTTGCCCCGTATGCGCGGCGCCGGCGGCGGGATAAGCGTCGCCGCGGAATATCTCCGCCCCGAATTCCAGGAACTGGTCGGTCGGCGCCAGCCAGCGCACCTGCACGCCGTCATCGCCATATTGCGAATTGAGAAACGCGCGATACGGCAGCGGCGCGTCGGAGAATGTCCAATCGTGCGCGTGGCGCTCGTTGAGATAACCGATGCCGGAGAGGAAACGGCCGGCCTTGAGCGTGAAGCCGTCGGGCAGATCCTTGGTCTGGATATAGGCTTCTTCCACCGACAGGCTGTTGTTGTCCTGCATTGAAAAATCGAGGAATCCCATCAGCGACGGATCGATGTTGGCCGTGAGCGACACTTCGGATTCGCCAAGCGAGAATCCGCGCAGCGGTTCTCCCGCTTCGTCGCCCGTCGCGAAGCCGCGAATATGCGCGTTCTGCGTGTCACGCGACGATGCCACATAGAATCCGTTCAACACGGCGGCGATGCCAGGATTGAACGCGTTGTTCGAAGCGGGCGGGGCCGGCGGCGGCGGAGCTTCCGCGATCTCCTGTTGCAGGGCTGTGGTCGACGCTTCGGCCGTCAGTGTTGCCGATTGAGCCGTGGCCTCAGCCGCGGTGGCGGATTTATCAGCGGTCGTTGCGGCCGCACGCGCCGCTTTTGCCTCGGCTTCCGCCTTTTCCAGCCGGCTTTCGAGCGAGCGAATCTTGCCGTCATATTCGTGCTGCAGCGTGTTCAGCTGCGCCTTGATCGCGGCAAGATCGGAGGCTTCATCGGCAAACGCGGGGGGCGCCATGAAGTATAGGAGCACGAATGCACATAGACTGCGGGCAATGAACTTCATAGCAATCTCCACTGCGTTATAGTGATTTCGAGAGTCCAAAGAAAAATCCGCGTCTTGGTCCGAACTGCGGCGCACCCACGCCTATACCCGATCCGTCACGGATTTCATATTTTTCGTCGAACAGGTTGATCACGTCGATTCGGGCGGTCAAGCCGTTCGCTCCGAGGATATCGAAACTCTTGCTCACGCCCAGATTAACTTGCGTGTAGTCGGGCACATGATCGCCATTCGGCGTGGTGCCGTCCCGTCTGAGGCCGGACCCATACAGAAGATCCGCGCTGAATACGAATTTGCGCCAGGTGTACGACGCGCCCGCCGACACCGTCACGATTTGTTGATGATCGAGAGGAATGAAGTTGTTTGCGATGTAGGCAAGATCGCCCGGATTGAACTGGAACTGGCTCGACACGATGTCCTTGCCGGCCGCGCGCGTGTAGGACGCGTTGACATAGGTCGCAAAATTTTCATCGCGATAGGACCCGGTGAATTCCACGCCATATTGGCGACCCGTCCGGTAGTTGAACGGCGTCAGAATGATCGGCGCACCGAACTGACCCTCGTCGATCAAGTTGCGCGATTGCTTGTCGAACGCGTCGAGCCCGATTGCCCATTTTTCTCCGAGCACTTGATTGATGCCAGCGTCGTAGTAGTCGGCGCGTTCGGCTTTGGGCGTATCGTTCAAGGTGTTCGGCGGCGCGCCTGTTGTGCCCGCGAACGGCGCAATCGAACTGCTCGCGATCAACTCGATCGGCGGAGGCGAGAAGTACCGCGAATAGCCCGCATGGATCGTCGTTGCATTCGTGGGGGTCCATACTGCGTTGATGCGCGGGCTGAGCTGGCTCTCCGCGTCGAACGCTTGAAACTGATCCCAGCGCAATCCGTAGTTGACCGTCAGCGATTCGAATATGCTCCATTCGTCCTGGATATAGAGGCTGTAACTCCAGGCGTGCTTTGCGGAATTGTCCGTTATCGTGAGCGGTACATCGCTTGTCTGGTTGCCGGCGCCATCAACCGGCAGAGCGAGCGACGACGTGTTACTGACCAGATCGTCCGCTTGATAGAACGCGCCGAAGCGGATCGTGTGGCTGTCGCCCAGATGATAGGCGCTTTCGGCTTGAACGCCATAGGCTTCGTCGCGCTTATAGGCCGTCTGCGAAATGCCGTTATAGAGCAGATCGCCGACCGTATCGGGTGTGAAGAACAGGCTGGAATATCGCGCAATGGCCGAAATCTGAAAATCGAACGAACCTTGCGTGGCCAGATACGACATGATGCCATAATGCGTGATTTCGCGTTGTCTCTCATCGAGATTGTCGCTCGGAAAAGCCGTTTGCCCGTTTACCAGCAGTACATTGTTGCCGCTGTTCGGATCGACGGGACCCAGCCCCACGATTCCGTCGAGGCCCGAAGGCTGAAGTCCTCGCTGGTTAGGAATCTCGAATATGTCGTTCGACGTGCCCAGGATGGCCGTGACACTGCTGTGCTGATCCAAGATATCCTGCAGGAAGGCAAATCCGTGATACTGTTTGGTGCGATCATGCAGCGGATCGCTGCTGCCGTCAGGCGATTCGATGCCGAGCGAATTCGTCGTGTAGTCGCCCGACACGAAATAATTGAATCCGCCCGACGAGCCGCCATAGTCGCCGCTGCCGGTGATCTCATTGTGGCTCCCGCCATACACACCAATCTGTCCTCCGGGCTCGAACAATCCGCTCTTGGTCTGCACGTCGATGATGCCGGCGGTGCGCAAGCCATATTCGGCAGGCAACGCGCCGGTAATGAGCTTCAGCGAATCTGCGAGCCTCGGATCGAGCGTTTGTCCGAAAACCGAAATACCTTCAGGAATGATGATGCCATTCAGGCGGTATTGCAGCCCGTTGTGCTCACCGCGCACATGCAATTGCCCGAACGAGTCCTGTGCAACGCCTGGTGCCTGCAAAACGACCTGATTGAGTAGAGTGTTCTCGCCGCCCGGTTGGTTGGCGATCTCGTTCGCGGTGATCGTGTAGGTCGAAGCGCCTACTTGCGTCTGGATGCCGTTGCGTGCTTCCGCGAGTTTTTGCGCCGTCACGACGACGGTTTCCACTGAACCGGACGAACCGCCGGTGATTTGCGCCAGAGCGGGCGAGACAAAGGGCAAAATCGCCGCCATCGCCGCTGTTGAAAGAAGAAGTAATCGGTACATTACGTAACTCCACATATCCAAATGTCGCACAGTGCGGTCCGAAGGCGGCGGTGTGCTCTGTTGAACGCGCCAGACGCATGAAGATGTTCCATGCATCGCACCGTTCACATGCTCATGAGAATGGAGTTAGGCGAGGGGCGGCGCGCGGCTCTTCCAGCTGTGCGAATACGCCTGTACGATCATCTTGATGTCGATGATGATCGGGGCGATTGAAGCCTCAACGGTCGGCAACAGTAATGTGGTTGTCGTTGGCGTTACGTAAAAGCCTGTATGCAGGATTTCCTGACAGATCGGGCAATTGGCCGGATCGTCATTGGCAGGAAGTTTTCCAGGCTTCTGCTTTTGTCCGCTATCTTCGCCTGCGGCGAACGCCGCGCCAGCGAAACTTTCGTGCGCCAGGCCGTGGATATGTGTCTGCGTGACATAAGATTGCAACGTAAACGCGAGCAGCGCGAAGAGGGTGATCGCCAGCCGCGCGCGATTACCTTGCGGCGCACGGCCCCAGACCCTCGAAATTATTCTCGCCGGATGTGCCACTAGAAACGCTCAAACCGCTGCATCGGTAAGTCTAAGCTGAATTCGCCGTGCGGGGCAACTCGTTTGGGTTAAGACCGATAACCGGCGAGCGGGCAAAGCTTCCGTTATGTGCAGACGGCCGAACGCGGTCGGTGCGTGGCAAAGAAGCGGTAGAAGAAGCCCTTGACGACTTCGACCAGCGCCAAATATGCGGCTGTCGCGCCGATCAGGTAGACGAAGAACAACGGCGGCGGCGCCACGAAGCCGAGCCATCGACCCACGGGTAGAAGTGGAAGTGCGATCGCGACCGCGACGGCTCCAAGCGCCATGGTGACGAGGAAGCGGTGCGGCCTGCTGCGGAAGAATTGCCGTCGCGTGCGGATGGCGAAAACCACCAGCACCTGGGTTGTGATCGACTCGATGAACCAGCCGGTCTGAAAAAGCGCCTCGCCGGCGCCGAACAGGTACAGCAATGCATAGAAGGTCAGAAAGTCGAAGATGGAACTGACCGGCCCGAATATCAGCATGAATCGTTCGATCAGCTTGATATCCCACTTCACCGGCTTGGCGGTGGCTTCGGGATCGACGCTGTCGAACGGGATCGCGATCTCCGACACGTCGTAAAGCAGATTGTTCAGCAAGATCTGAATCGGCAGCATCGGCAGGAAGGGCAGGAACAGCGCCGCGCCGGCCATGCTGAACATGTTGCCGAAGTTCGAGCTTGAGCCCATCAGCACGTATTTGGACACGTTCTGGACCGCGCCGCGCCCGTCGAGCACGGCGTCGTGCACCACAGAAAGATCGTGTTCGAGCAGGATCAGATCGGCCGCCGCGCGCGCGACGTCGGCGGCGCCGTCGACCGAGATTCCGACATCCGCGACGTGCAGCGCCGGAGCGTCGTTGATGCCGTCGCCCAGGAAGCCGACAACATGGCCGAGCCGCTTAAGCGCCAAGAGGATTCGATGCTTCTGCTGCGGGTTGACGCGACAAAACAAATTGACGTTTGGCAGTTGTCCCATCAGGGCTTCATCCGAGAGATGCGTCAACGCATCGCCCGTGAGCACGCCCGTGACAGGGACGCCGATCTCGGCAAAAACGTGGCGGGTCACCAGTTCGTTATCGCCGGTCAGCACCTTCACGGCGATGCCCGCGGCCGCCATAGCCTGGATGGTCGCCCCCGCGCTTGCTTTCGGGGGATCGAGGAAAACGGCGAAGCCGGAGAAAACAAGGTCGGTCTCGTCGGTGATTGCGGCGGTCGTATGACTCTCGTCGACCGCGCGGCTTGCGATGCCCAGGGCGCGGAATCCCTGCGCGCCGAGTGCGTCAAGCGTGGCCTCAAACGCCTTGCGAGTCTCGGCGTCGAGTGGCTGCTCCGTTCCGTCCGCGCCCTCGAATCGACCGGATAGCCGCAGCAGATCCTCCGGCGCGCCCTTGACGATCAAACGACGTTTGGCCTCGTGTTCGACCAGGACCGAAACTCGCCGCCGCTCGAAGTCGAACGGCACTTCGTCGATCTTTTTCCAGGCCGTCATCTCGAACGGATGGGCGGCGAGGATCGCGTCGTCGAGCGGGCTCTTCATGCCGCTTTCGAACTGGCTGTTGACATAGGCATAGGCATAGACGCGCTGACTTTCGGCACCGCGTCCGTCGATCGCGCGCACCAGCTTGATGGTGGCTTCCGTCAGCGTGCCGGTCTTGTCGGTGCACAGCACGTTCATGGCGCCGAGATCGTGAATGGCGGAGAGGCGCTTGACGATCACTTTTCGCTTGGCCAATGCCGTCGCCGACCGCGCAAGTGTGACCGTCACGATCATCGGCAGCAGTTCCGGCGTCAGCCCGACGGCGAGCGCCAGCGCGAACATCAGCGACTCCAGCAATGGCCTATGGAAAGAAATGTTCACCACCAGGACGAACAGCACCATCAATACCGTGAAGCGCATGATCAGCATGCCGAAACGGCGAATGCCGACCGCGAAATCGGTGGCCGGCGGTTTCTCCGCCAGGCTCGTGGCGAGATTGCCGAGCGCCGTCTTGCCGCCGGTACGGCAGATGACGATGGTTGCGGTGCCGCTGATCACGGAGGTTCCGGCAAAAACGGCGTTCGATGCTCCGGCGGGATTTTCGGCGCCCGAGGCGGCATCGCCGGCCAGCTTCTCCGCCGGATACGACTCGCCCGTGAGCAGCGCCTGGTTGACGAACAGATCGCGGCTTTCGAGCAGGCGCGAGTCCGCGGGAACGAGATCGCCGGCGATCAATTCGACAATATCGCCGGGGACCAGTTGGTCGACCGGCACAGAGAGGCTTTTGCCGTCGCGCCGCACGGTTGCCTGGACCGCCACAGACCTGCGCAGCGCTTCTACCGCATTCTGAGCACGGACTTCCTGAACGAAGTCGAGGGTCATGCTCATCGTGACGATGGTAACGACGATGAAGAAGCTCGCGACGTCGCCGGTCGCCGCGGACAACCCGCTCGCCACCAGCAGGATGATGACCAGCGGGCTGCGGAAGCGGGCGAGGAACTGCAGCCAAAGCGGCGAACGCTTGACGGTGGCGGCGTCGTTGGGTCCATAGGTCGCGAGCCGCGACTGTACCTCTGCAGTACTAAGGCCGGCTTGGGTCGTCGCGAGGCGGACGAGAAGCCGACCTAGCGGTTCCTTCCAGATTTCGTCGGGAGCGAGTTCGCCGGTTGCGGAGACCGCGGCGCCATTGGGCCCGCTCGTTTCTGCACGTTCAGGCGCGACATTCATTGGCTATCGTCCCTTCGAGGTCCGCATTATGCGTAATTAGATTGCGCGAAAATCAAGGAATCCCGGCGGCGGGAACCAGCACCAGATTGAACGCCGACAAGTCGATGGTCACCCGCTCGCGCAGGCTTTCGCTGAGGACGACGAAAATCCGGTCGCCGTGGCCGGCCAGACGGGACAGCAGGCGTTCGAGCTGCTTCAAGTATTGCGCCGGCATGCCGTCGACCGTGAAAGTGAGACGGGTGCGGGAATGTTCCATCAACCGGCGCAGATGCGGCGCCGCGACCTTGAAGAAGCGCCGGCTCAATGCATCGCCGAGGTGGATGGTAAGGTTGGGCGTGGCCGATGCCGCCTTGCGGGTCACCCAGACCTCGCCCTGACGCAAATAGCGGGCGATGGTGGACTGCACCGAATCGAGAAGACGGGTATCGGACGTGCTGCCCGAAGGCGCGGCCCAGAGATGATCGCTTGCGAAGGCCCGCATCGACAACCCGATGATCCAGTCCGAGATCGCCAGGGGAAGAAGGGAAGGCCGGCGAAGCGACAGCGAGCGCAGGAAATGATAAATCCGCCCGAACCCACCGGGCAGGATACCGCGCAGCAGCAGGCGGGCGACTATTCCCATGCTTTGACCGACCGTATAGCCACCGCGATAGCTCGGCTCGCCGAGGTGGCGCATTTTGTTGCGGATGCGGATGCCGATCCCGGCATCGGTCAGCAGACGGCGGTAGATGTCGCGATAGAGGCCGGACATCTCTCCATCGCTCATGGTCTTGGGAATGATGTTGCTGTGCAGACCGGTGTTGTCGGATTCGTCGTCGATTTCGCGCAAGCGCCCCTCCTGTTCCATGCGGGCATGGAGTGGTGTGCGGGGCAGGGCCACTAGCTGACCGATCATGGCCGTCTGGATGCCGGCATCGGTGATGAAGCGGTACTGAGCCTCGAAGGTCTGAGGGGTGTCGTTGTCGAAGCCGATGATGAAGCCGGCGAGAACGTCGATGCCCCGCGAGTAGATCCGCCGCACCGAGACCAGGATGTCCTCGCGCAAATTCTGCGACTTGCCGGTTTCCTTCAGACTGGCGGCGTCGGGGGATTCGATGCCGATGAAGACCCAGCCGAAATTGGCGGCCTTGAACAGGTCCAGCAACGCGTCATCCTGGGCCAGGTTGAGCGAGACCTCGGTTCCGAAAGAGAAGCCGTGCCGGTGTTCCTCTTGATATTGCACCAGGAAGCGCAACAGATCCTTCGCCCGCTTCTTGTTGCCGATCATATTGTCATCGACGAAGAAGATGCTGCGCACGCCGAGACCCCGCAACGCGTCGAGTTCGCGCCCGACCTGATCCGGGCTCTTCATGCGCGGCTTGCGTCCGAACATGACGATGATATCGCAGAACTCGCAGGTGAATGGGCATCCCCGCGAGTACTGGAGGGTGGCATTGGCATAAAGGGGCAGCTTCAACAGGTCGAAGCGCGGCACCGGCAAATCCGCCAGATCGACGGTTCCTGTTTCATGGTACAGCGCCTTGGGCTTGCCTACCGCGAAGTCGCGGCAGAATTCCGGCCAGATATATTCCGCCTCGCCGGCGACGATGGTATCGGCCAGGCCGTCATAGGTTTCCGGGCACAGCGACGCCGCCGCCCCGCCGATGACGACATAATGGCCGCGCCCCCGGTAATAGGCGAGCAGTTCGCGCTGACGCGACACCTGCACACCCATGCCGCCGATGCCGACGATATCGGCCGTGGGCGCGAGGGGGACCGGCTCGACGTTCTCGTCGACGATTTCGACCTGCCAGTCTTCCGGGCACAGCGCCGCCAAAGTGGCCAGACCAAGCGGCGGATTGACCGCGCGCTTGCCCGGCAGGATGGTGTGAACCGCCCATTTTAGGCTCCAGAAACTGTCCGGCACCTTCGGATTGATCAGAAGCAGACGCACTCCACCCTCCCTGTAATCGGCAAGAAACCAACGGAAATTACCCCTCCCGGCCGTGGCGGGAAGTATCGGAATCTACCCATGCCGTGAGCCCCTTCGTATCGCCGTGTGGGTGTCCGATAAAGGAAAATTATTGCCCGCCATGGCGAGGCAAGGAGGGACGCCTAACCCCGAATTAGCCAAGGACCGCGCGCAGTTTATGAACAGTGCCGTCATCGCAGAGCGGGACGCGTATCGGAATCTCGGATAAGGGCTGGCCGTCGAGCTGGGCGGTGGCGATCCCGCGGCTGACGCCATGAGGGTTCTCGACCACGATTTCGTAACGCGCGGAGCCGTACCGAAACACGATCTCGAAGCCGGGCCAGTCCTTGGGGATGCAGGGCGCGAGGAGCAGGAACGCTCCCTGGCGGCGAAGACCGAGAATGGACTCGATCCCGGCCCTATACATCCAACCGGCCGATCCCGAGTACCACGTCCATCCGCCGCGCCCGACATGCGGAGGTTCCGAATAAACATCGGCGGCGGCGATATACGGCTCAACCTTGTAGCGGTGCACGCTTGCCCGCGTGCTGGAATGGTTGATCGGATTGATGAGCGAGAATAGATCCGCAGCCTTGTCTCCCTCGCCCAGCATTGCGAAGGCGATCACCGACCAGATGGCTGCATGGGTATACTGGCCGCCGTTCTCGCGGATGCCGGGCGGATAGCCCTTGATGTACCCCGGATCGAGGCGCGTGTGGTCGAAGGGCGGGGTGAAGATCAGCGCCAGCCCTGTCTCAAGCTGGATGAGCTGGTCTTCGACGGCAACCATCGCGCGCGCGGCGCGGCCGGGATCGGCGGCTCTGGAGATTACGCTCCAGGATTGAACGATGGAGTCGATCCGGCATTCGTCGCTGACCGACGAGCCGAGCGGTGTTCCGTCATCGAAGTAGGCGCGCCGGTACCAGTTTCCGTCCCATCCGTCCCGCTCCAGAGAAGCTTGCAGCGCTTGAGCATGAGAGTGCCAGGTCGCGACGCGCGCTTGTTCCTTGCGCGTTTCCGCCAGCGGCATGAAGGCCGACAGCGTCGCGTACAAGAACCAACCGAGCCACACACTCTCTCCCTTCCCCAATGCACCGACGCGGGTAAAGCCGTCGTTCCAGTCGCCAGTGCCGATCAGGGGCAAACCGTGTTCGCCGATGCCGAGACTTTGATCGAGGCCGCGCGCGCAGTGCTCGAAGAGAGACGCGGTCTGGTCGGTGACCGTGGGTTGGAAATAGGAATCGCTCTCGCCGGGCCGCAGCGCGTGGCCTTCGATGAAAGGAACCTGCTCGTCCAAGACCGCGAGGTCGCCGGTGGTCTCGATATAGTGTGCGACGACGTAGGCCAGCCATATGCGGTCGTCTGAAATGCGGGTGCGAACGCCTTGGCCCAACGTCGGCAACCACCAATGCTGGACATCGCCTTCGACAAATTGCCGGGCGGCGGCGCGCAGAAGATGTTCGCGCGTCATTGCCGGTTTCGACAGTGCGAGCGCCATCCCGTCCTGCAGCTGGTCGCGGAAGCCATAGGCGCCGCTTGCCTGATAGAATGCCGATCGCGCCCACAAGCGGCAGGCCACCGTTTGATAGAGCAGCCAGCGATTGAGCACGATGTCCATGGACCGGTCCGGGGTTTTTACCTGGACGGAGCCGAGCAAATCGTCCCAATGCTGCAGGACCTCGCGAAAGACCGCGTCAAGATTGGCCGCGCGCGTGCGTGCGATCAGGGATTGCGCATCGGCCGCGCTGTCCGCCTCGCCGAGGAAGAAAACGATCTCGACGCTCTTGCCGGGCTCGATCTCCACCGGCGCTTGAAGAACGCCGCAAGGGTCGAGGCCGGCGCCCATGCGTTTGGAAAGCGGATGCGCGCCCGGCGCAAGCGCGGCCGGATTGTCGAGCGACCCGTTTCGCCCGAGAAACTCGCGGCGGTCGCTGGTCCAATTTTTCTGCCGGCCGGACAGGTCGGCAAACGCCACCCGAGAACCGAAGGTCGTGTTCCAGGGATTGCGGGCAAGCAGAGCGCCCGTTTCTGGCTCGATTTCGGTCACGATAAACGGTGCGGATGCGGTCCGCGACGGACCAAGCACCCACTCCACATAAGCCGTGACCGAAAGCCGCCGCGTCCGCGCCGAAATGTTGCGGATTCTTAGGCGCGAGATTTTGACCGGATCGTGAAGCGGAACGTATTGGAGCAGATCGAGTTCGATGCCGTGGGCGACATGTTCGAACCGGCTATAGCCTTGGCCGTGCCGAACGATATAGGGCGTGACCTCATCCCGGATCGGCAGGGCCGTGGGTCCCCATAATTCGCCGCTGTCCTCGTCGCGCACATAGAGGACCTCGCCTGGTCGATCGCTCACGGGGTCGTTCGACCAGGGCGTCAGCTGGTTTTCGCGGCTGTTGACAGACCAGATATAGCCTCCGCCTTCGGTCGCGACCTGGAAGCCGAACGAGGCGTTGGCGACGATGTTCAGCCACGGCGCCGGCGTCACCTGACCCGCCTTGAGGATCGTCACATATTCCCGTCCGTCCGCGGCGAACCCGCCGAGTCCATTGAAGAACTCGAGGTCGGGCATGGCGGCGAGAGGCGGCGCAACGCCTGCGGCCTTGGAGCGCCTCGGCGGCGGCGGCGGCGCGGCAGTGCTTGCTTGACGCAGGCGGTCGAGCTGGTCCGACAGACTTCCCTGGCGCGCGGCCAGCACGACGCGAGCCACCGATGGGAGCAAAGCGTGCGTCTCTTGCGAGATGAGATCGGCGCGCAAAACGAACACGGCGCCACGCGCCTCGTCCGCTCCGGTCTGAGGACGCGATTGGCTCGTGCGCACCATCGTCTCGATGGCGCTGTGAAGATCTTGAATATAGGAGGATGACCGTTCGTTCAGGATCACCAGATCGACGGCAAGCTGTTTCATCCGCCAGTATTCGAGGGCTCGCAGCAGCTGGCCGACGATGGCGATGTCATCGATGTCGTCGATCCGCACCAGCACGATCGGCAGATCGCCGGAAATCCCGTGAGCCCACAGCGCCGCCGGACCGCCGCTGCCTCGGCGAATGATATCGGACGACGGACGCATCGCCGGACTGGCGTAGAGCACATGCCCCGCGAGGCGCTGAAAGAGGCTCGCCTCCTCGGCATCCACGCCGAGATGGCGCAGCTGCACCTGCGCCTGGGTCCACGCCAGCGTGGCGGCCCGTTCGAAGGCGTTGGCGTCGCGATGCTTGTCGGCCAAGTCCAGCACATCCGTGCGGGACGATGCGACGATAGTCCAAAATGCAATGCGCACCATCTCGCCCGGCGCGACCCGGACACGGCGGCGCAGCGCGAAAATAGGATCCAGGACCGTTCCGACGGTATTGGAGAGCGGCCGGCCGTCCATAACGGCCAGGGACGCGCGGATATCGCGTCCGCGGCCGAGGAAGCGGGCTCTATCGGTTTCGATCTGCGCCTCGCCCAGCGTCTCGCCTTCGACGACGGCAAGATGCGCCGCCCAGATCTCGAACTCGGTCGGCGACCGGCGCCGCCGCGTCGCCAGGATGACACCGGCCTTGGCGTCATAGTCGGTTTGCACGAAGAGTTTCGAAAACACAGGATGCGCCGCGTCGGCAGCAGGGGGAGCCAGCACGAGTTCGGCGTAGGACGTAATCTCGATATCCCGGGTCTGGTAGCCCGCATTCGAGACGGACAGACGGCGAACTTCCGCGTCGTTTTCCGGCGAAACGACGATTTCGAGCGCCGTCGTGATCGATCCGTCGCGCCGAGTGAACTCGGCCTTATCCTCGCTGAACCTGACATCGGTACTGTCCGCTTCGACCCCGCTCGGCTGATACCCCGCGGACCAGACGCGGCCGCTTCGGACGTCACGTAGAAAGATATAGGAGCCCCAGTCGTCGCGGGTCGCGTCTTCACGCCAGCGCGTAATTCCCAGATCGTGCCATCGGCTGTAACCGGAGCCGGCGGCGGTGAGCATCACCGCGTAACGCCCGTTCGAAAGCAGATGCGCCTTCGGCGTTAAACCATGAGCAGTACGCACGCGTCGCACCGCCGGGATATCCTGGATGGGAATCGCGCTGTGGCTCTTGGCTTCTTCCGCCCAGGGGCGGGCCGCAGCGACATCGCGTGGCGTGCGCTCCTGCAAAAGGAGCTCCGTTGCCTGGACGATCGGTTCGGCATGAAATCGAGTCCGCATTTCCGCGTCCAGAAGTGCGTTGGCGATGGCGACGACCGTCATGCCTTGATGGTGCGCCATGAAGGCCCGGACGATCACACGGTCTTGGCCCTCGGGCACGCGCGAGCGCGTATAATCCAACGCCTCGTAGAAGCCATAGCGGCCGCGCGCGCCAACCGCCGCGAGCTGGACGAAATTGCGCGTTGCGGCCGCAGGGTCGACCATTGCGGCGAGGGCCGTCGCATAAGGCGCGATGACGGCGTTCTCGCCCAGGCCGCGTTTCAGCCCCAGCCCCGGCACGCCGAAATTCGAATACTGATAGGTGAGTTCAAGATCGCGCGCATTGTAGGCGGATTCCGAAATGCCCCAGGGCAGGCCGCGCTCCGCGCCATACGTTATCTGCCGGTGGACGATGAGACGGCTCGTCTCTTCGAGCAGGCTGCCGGCCGGCGCTCGCATCACCAGAGACGGCATCAGATACTCAAACATCGATCCCGACCAAGAGATCAGCGCCGCGCCGCGTTCGATCGGGGTGACGACCCGTCCAAGCCGGAACCAGTGCCGGGATGGGACGTCGTCCTTGGCGATCGCCATGAAGCTCGCCAAACGCGCTTCGGAAGCGAGCAGGTCGTAGCAGCTCTCATCGAGACGGCCCTCCGGGACGAGATAACCGATCGAGAGGAGTTTGCGATGCGGATCAAGGAGGAAGCCGAACTCCATCGCGTCGGCCATGGACCGTGCCGCCTTTTCCAACGCCGCAAGGCGCTGGTTCAGCGCCTGGGCAGCTTCGACGGTCGGAGGCGGGTCGCGCCGATGGCTGTCGATCGATCTTTGCGTTGCCTGCGCCCAGAAGAGCATTTCGGCGCCGGCATCGTCGCCGCCGGCCAGCGTTTGCACGATATCGACGACGGTCGCGGCCAGATGCGCAAGTTCGTTCAACCGGGCAGGCAATTGTGCCGTTAGATCGATGCCAAGTCCCGCGCCCAGCACATCGAGCGCGCCGTCAAGCTCACGGCGCGTGATGAAGTCCGTTCGCCGGTTGCCGGGAAGTCCGCGAATGGCCTCGCGCGCCAGGCTCAGCGCATCTTCGATGCCGGCGAACAGGCGGGACGGCGCGAGCGGGCGTAAGGTCCACTCCCGGCAAGCGTTCGCCACGGCGATCAGATGTCCAGCCAGATTGCCGCTATCCACCGTCGAGACGTATCGCGGATCCAGCGGACGCAAATCTTTCGTGTCGTACCAATTGTAGAAATGACCGCGAAAGCGCTGAAGGCCGTTCATCGTCGCGAGCGTTGTTTCCAAGCGCTCGACGGTTTCGGCGGTTCCCGCCCATCCGAAGTCGCGGGCGCTGATCGCGGAAAGAAGATAGAGGCCGAGATTTGTCGGAGAGGTCCGGTGCGCAAGGACCGGCTTTGGGTCTTCCTGGAAATTGTCCGGCGGCAGCATGTGGTCCGCCGCCGTGACGAACGTCTCGAAGTAGCGCCACGTGCGGCGCGCGACCAATCGCAAGTCGCGTGTGTCGGCCTCCGATACCGGCAGACGGCCGGCCACAAGCGGGGAGAGGCTTACCCATCGCGCAATGGCCGGCGACGCGAACCATAGAACGATCAAAGGCGCCGCCACCGGCCAAGCGTCGCCGCCGGCCCACCAAACGACAATGGTCGAGACAATGCCGATCGCTACACTGGCGGCCATTTGGCGATAGAAGCCGGCGACGCGTAGACGCGGACTGAGATTCGCATGGGCTGCCGTGACCCATTCGAGCAAACACCGGTGGCTTACGAACAGGCGGAACAGCGTTCTTCCGATGGCGTCGGCCATCGACCACGCTTGATGCGCCAGGAACGTGATCGCCAGCGCGGATTGGGACAGAGCGAGTCGAACATCGGCGCCGAGCGCACGCAAGTGGCTTCGCGCCGTTGTCCGGGCGCGGCGCGGCATGATTGCGGCGAGAACGGGGAGCAATGTCGGCACGGCGATCGTCGACAGAATAAAGCAAGTCCATACCGCAGCGGCGTGCAAGGGCAGGGTCCACCCCGCCAGCAAGGCCGATATGCACGCCGGCGCGGATAGCGTGCGGCGCAGATTGTCGAGCATCTTCCAGCGGCCGATCAGCGGAAGCGCGCTCGCACCGCGACCGTGAATAGCCGCATCGCCGCGACCGAAAATCCATGGCAGCAATTGCCAATCGCCCCGCGCCCAGCGGTGCTGGCGCGCCGCGGCGACGTCGTAGCGGGAGGGAAACTCTTCGACGACCTCGATATCGGACGCCAAGCCGGCGCGGGCGAACGTTCCCTCGAAAAGATCGTGGCTCAGCAGGGTGCTCTCCGGCACGCGCCCGGTCAGCGCGGCCTCGAACGCATCCACGTCGTAGATACCCTTGCCGGCATAGGAGCCTTCGCCAAACAGATCCTGGTACACGTCGGAGACGGCAGAAGCATAAGGATCGATGCCGCTCATGCTGGAGAAGATGCGCTGGAACAGCGAGCCTTCGCGGCCGATCGGCAGCGAGGGAGTGACGCGTGGCTGCAGCACCGCGTATCCCTCGATGACGCGTCCGGCGGCGGCGTCGAACCGCGGCCGGTTGAGAGGGTGCGCCATCTTGCCGACGAGCCTTCGCACGGTTTCGCGAGGCAGCCGCGTGTCGGCGTCGAGCGTGATGACATAGCGAACGTCCGGCGGTACGGCGGGCGGTCGGCCGGCAACCGTCACGAAGGTGGTGTCGGTCGCGCCGCGCAGCAGCCGGTTCAATTCGTGGAGCTTGCCGCGTTTGCGTTCCCATCCGATCCATTGTTTCTGCCCGTCGTTCCAGAGCCGCCGGCGATGGAGTAGGAGGAAGCGCTCGCCGCCGGGCGCCGACCCGTAATGTTCATTCAGGCGCGCGATGCCCTTGGCGGCGACCTCTAGGAGGGCATCATCTTCCGCTGCGTGTTCGGTCGCGGCGTCGGTCCAGTCCGAGAGAAGCGCGAAATGAAGATCGCCTTCCGGACTCGCGAGATAGTGGATCTCCAGACGTTCGATTTGCTCTTCGAGCGCGGCGCGCGTCGTGAGCATGGTCGGAACGGCGATCATCGTGCGCAGGTTCGGCGTTATGCCATCGCGCAGCGCCAAGCCAGGTAGGATCGTCGCACCGAATACGCCCATCGCAGTCCGGTTGACGAGCGCAACCGCCAGATCCATCGCCGGAACCGCTCCAAGGAGCGCCAGCAGACCCAGCGGCCAACCGCCGATCCCGCCCAACGCAATCAACGGCACAAGCAAAACAATCGCCGCTACAGCGATGACGCCCCCGATATAGCCGCCGATGCCGATTTTGGTGTTGAGGCGAGAAAGCCAGCTCTGAATGGGAGCCCGAAAACCGATTGTTCTCTCGAAAGCGGGGCGCCCGCCGGCAATCAGATGATAACCCGGATCACGCTCGCGATTGTCGTTGGCTTCTCCCGGATCGCCTGACGCGTTGAGGGTTGCCCGCGCAATTTCCAATTCCGTCCGTTTCGATCCGCGCGCCAGCTCTTCGATCGCGCTGCGGTAAAGGTTGCGCGTGGGGAAATCCATGCCCGCGAAGCCGCTGCCGGACTTCAGCACGTCGTCGACCAGACTGATGCTCTCGAAGATCTCCGACCAATCCACGCCGGAGACCAAGCGCATGCTGGTGATGATGTTTCTCACCGTCACGCTCGCCGCGCCTTGTCGTTGGTGCTCGCCGTATACCAACTCGTCTGCCGTCGTTCCTTGCGCCGTCAGGCGCGCGTCCAGCCAAACTAGAGCCGGCGTGACCTTCGGATCTTGGTCCCGCAGCCGTTGGACGAGCTGAACGGCGAAGGCCTCCGGCAGCGGGGCATGTTCATATTTCTCAAGAGCAAGAGCGGCCGGTTCGGCGGATTTTCCGTTCACGCCCAAGAGACGGTCGGCCAGGATATCCGCTTCTTGGCGCGCTACGCGGCTGCTGACGATACGCTTGGCCGCGCGCCGAAGGTTTTCCACGAGCACGATGCGCAACGTAATCGCGACCGCCCATAACTCTCCAATCGTGAGTGGTTGGACCTGCTGATAGGCGCGCACGAACCGGCACAGCATGTCGGGATCGAAACGGCTGTCCGTATGGGCGACGAAGGCCCAGGCGAGGCCGAACACGCGCGGGTATCCGGCGAAAGGTCCGCCGGCCAGCTTCGGCAGCTGCCGATAATAGCCCGGGGGCAGGTCGTCGCGCGCTTCGCGAATCTGTTCTTCGACGACATGGTAATTGTCGAGCAGCCATTCGGCGGCCGGCGTCGTGGCTTGCCCATCGCGGACCGCGGCTGCGATCTCGCCGTACGCGTCGAGGAGAACCGCCTCATTGTCCTTTAATCTGGCGGCGAGGCGTCTGCGAGGTATCGGCTTTGCTGTAATAGGTTGGGCGTCTGCGAGGCTCCGAGCATGCTGCTCCAGGCGCTCGACACTGAAGAGTTCCTCTCTGATGGAGTCTTCGGTATCCCAGGGGGAAGCCATTGGGCTTCCTTCGAAGGAACGAAGGATCGACAGTATCAAACTGACCTTTCTGCCGCGGATGCTCAAAATTCGAGCCGCCAAACTTGCGCGCGAGATGCCGGAAGCGGCCGCACATTTCGCTGACGACTCGCAGAATCTGCTCCGCGCTAAGCAACGGCGGACTTGATCCATGCCCATGGCAATGAACAACTGAAAGACTATAACACCTTGCGCCTAAATTTCGCCAAAGCATTTTGAGCACCCTTCGGCGGGCGCGAGACTCAGCTTTCGAACTGTTCCGGCAAGCGGCCCGCCTTGAAGATGATGAACGGTTGATCATCATATTCACCCAGGTCCTGATCTGCGGAGCTGGCAAAGGCAACGACGCCAATCTTCGTTTCCGCCAGCCGTTCCGCCATGCGTTGTGCGGCGTCGGCCGACTTGCACGGAATCGGCGGTTCGGCCTTCAGACGATTGCTTTTATCGGTATTGTACGCCAGGACGATGTAAACGGTCTCTCGAGTCATGGAATCCCGCAAGGACCTTCGCGTGTTCGCGCTTCAGGGCTTCGCCTTGTAATAGGCGCTCCAAGCACCTATATCCAGGAAGCGAATACGTTTCGTCAGATGAAGCGCACTGTTGACCTCCCGACTCGCATTGTGCGCGCCTGGCCGAAGCAGACGAACTTCCAAACCTGATTGTTTCGTTTGCGCCGCCCCGGCATTTGCTTGGGCGCAACCCGATGCACAAGGAGCAATCATGGCTATCGGAACAGTGAAATTCTTCAATTCAAGCAAGGGCTTTGGCTTTATCTCGCCGGAAGGCGGCGGCAAGGACGTGTTCGTCCATGCAACGGCCGTTGAAATGGCGGGCATGCGCACTCTGGCGGAAGGCCAGCGCGTATCCTTCGAGATTCAGCCGGATGCCAAAGGGTCCAAGGCTGTCAATCTGCAGTCCGTTTAAGGGTCAAACAGTAGCGGCAGAGACGAAAATTCTCTGCCGCATCCTGTTAACCATCGCCCATGAGGTGGCGTGGCCATGATCAACACAGGATTCCGTCTTAGCCGCATCTATGCCGAAGGCTGGAACGCGGCGCATGAGTTGTCCGCGAACGAAAGCGACGGCTTGGAGCTGTGGCGTGTGGCGGCGCTGAATCCCTACGCGGTCGAGCCCGATCGGTCCAAATGGAGCGAAGGCTTCGCAAAGGCGCTTGGCGCGGAATCACCCTCAGACGAGGTGGTGTCATGAAATCGTGTGTACGCTTCGGAATGCGCATTCCATTTCCATCGACGATTCAGATCGTGCATGAACTCATGGCCTTTTCCCCTGAGGAAAACGTCCGAGAGCGCTGCGCGGAAGCGGATGGATTGCCTGCCGAGGCGTCCTGGGATGCGATCTGTGCCCACCGTGCCGTGCTTGCGGCAGCAGCCTGATCTCGCCGCGCGTGCGGCTCGCCGGATTTGCATCAAAACTTTCCGCAGCGTAATCAACAAGATTCTTGAGCCGGAAAGCTGCTGCGGTGCGGTAGGAATTGTACGTATTTGCGCTGACGCCCGGGCGTCGTACTGGAAAGACGCATAATCGGGGGCAATTGGTTATCGTGAACGCACCAACGTGGCTTGCCGTCCTTTTCGCGAAACGGCATAGAAAAGAGCCATGAACCTGCCGCTGCAGCTTGATCGCGGTGCTTCGGTCCCATTGCAGGATCAGTTATTCGAGCAATTGCGGCAACTCATCCTGACCGGAAAACTGAAGCCGAATTCGCGCATCATCGCGACACGGTTTCTGGCGGACCAAGCCGGCGTGTCGCGCACAACGGTTCTGCTGGCGTACGAACGGCTTATCGCCGAAGGGTATCTGGAAACGCGTCCGGCCATCGGCACGTTTGTCTGTTCAACCCCGCCGGCGCAGCCTAGGCTGGAATCCGCGCCCAATTCGATTTCGGATATTCCCCGTCAGGCATCTTTGCATCCCGCCGCTTTCCGCAGTTCTTTGACGCCGCGCGCCGACGTTCCCGACGGCATCATTGATTTCAATCCGTCGCAGTTCGACGCCAGCCATCTGCTACCGGTAAAGGCTTGGCTGCGGGGAATGCGAAATGTTTTCGAACGCGAACCGGACGGGCTTGCGAAACCTCAGCCTGCCGCTGGAGTCCCGTCGCTGCGGCGAGTCATCGTCGATTATCTGGCGGCTACGCGCGGCGTCATGGCATCGCAAGAACAAGTAATCATCGTTGTCGGGCGACGCCAGGCGTGCAGTTACGTGGCGCATTTGTTTCAGCGGCGCGGCGATCGCGTCGTCATTGAATCGCCGGGCGACGAGGGCATCGTCGGTTTTTTCAAGGCGCGCGATGCGGACTTGATCCATGTTCCGGTCGATGAGCATGGGCTGGAAACGGACCGCTTGCCGCACGGACCCGTCTCACTGGCTTATGTCACGCCGGCGCGCCAGAACCCTCTCGGCGGGACCATGCCGCAATCGCGGCGCGAGACGTTAATCGACTGGGCGCGCGAGTCCGGCGCTTATCTCATGGAGGACGACAGCGACAGCGAGCTGCGTTATCACGGAACGACGCCGCAGCCGCTCGCCGCGCTCGATCCATACGGTTTGGTCTTTTACACCGGTTCCTTTGCCAAGACGCTCGGCGCCGGCCTCGGTCTTGGCTACCTCGTCGTTCCGCCCGAATTCGTGGACGCCATCGTGGAGATAAAATCCATGGCGGAGGACGGCTGCCCGTGGCTGGAGCAAATGGTCGTGGCGGATCTGCTGACCAGCGGGGAGTACGACCATCATCTGCGCCGGGTGCGCAAGATTTACCTGGAACGGCGCGATAGCCTGATTCGGGCGCTGCGGACTCATTTTGGCGATATACGTTTGCTCGGTACGGAAATAGGCACACAGCTGACATGGCTGTTGCCCGAACGCTTCCCGTCGGCGCGGGCGGTGTGCGATGCGGCCCACGCTCATAGCGTAAATATAGAGTGTGTGAACAGTGGGCCCGCAGGAGCTTGCCGCTATCACGACAAGGCGCTAGTCTTCGGTTACGGGGCTTTGATGACAGAACAGCTGGGGCAGGGAATCGCCCGGCTTGCTGATGCACTAAGCGTCTGATTTGAAGGACATTGCGGACGTTTTTTCGCGAACGAGTGCTGCTTGCGGCATTTACGCGCGATTCCGCCTGGTATCATAAAGTTTGTCCTTCCTGGCGCTACGCCTTGTGACCGCCCGCTGCCAGACATAGGGGCCCACATCGCGAAAAGATTCTTTCGTGTTGTCTAGGAGGGGACGCTGGTGCCGGTAACAGAGAAACTTCGTGTGGTCTCGCAACGATTTCGCGGATTTGTTCGGAGCAACTTGAAAATCATCGTCGTCGCGGGCGTGTCCGTGCTGGTCGGGATCGGTCTCGCCGCCGGCTATGCAACCGCGCTCGACTACACAAGTTCACTGAACTTCTGCGCGCACACCTGCCACGAGATGGAAAGCACCGTCTTTCAGGAATACATGCAAAGCAAGCACTACAAGAACGAGCAAGGCGTCGTTGTCGTCTGTGCCCAGTGCCACGTTCCCCACGACAACTGGCCGGCGGTCTTGGGCCGCAAGGCCATGGCGAGCTTGGAGCTGTGGACGCACTTCGTGGTCTTCGCGGGCGAGGGTCCCGATGGCGTCAAGAGGGCCTTTCAAGCGCGCCGCTTCGATCTAGCCAAAAGGGTTTGGGCCGGGTTCAAGGCGGACAACGCCGCAGAATGCAAGGCCTGCCACAGATACGCGAACATGGTCCTGACGGACCAGCGGCCGAGTATCCGCGCCCAGCACACCGACGCGATGAAGACGGACGAGAACTGTCTCGACTGCCACAAAGGGATAACCCATCACATACCGGTGGACCCGAACGCGAAACCCGCGCCGGCCGCCAGTTTCGACATTCAATGAGGAGTTACACAGCATGAGAGTTCCGGCAAAAACACTGAGCGCAACGTTAGCTCTTGCGGGCGCCATGGGCTTTTCGGCTGCGATGGCCGCGCCCAATTGGTCCGGCGTTCCGGCCAAGGACGTGGCGCTGTTCTATCCGGGTCAATCGTCCTGGGAATGGGTGTTGACCCCGAGCGATCATCCCGGTGCGGATAAATTCCGCGGCGGAAAAGACTGCGCCGCCTGCCATATCGGTGATGAGAAAAGCATGGGCGCGCTTCTCGTCTCGGGCAAAAAGAACGAGCCGACGCCGATCGCCGGCAAGCCGGGATCGATCGACGCAAAGGTTCAGGTCGAGCACGACGCCCAGAATTTCTACGTTCATATCGAATTCGCGGACGGCAGTCAGCCCAACGCCAAAATGGACAACGCCTACGCCACCAAAGTCACGATGATGCTGGACGGGGGCGATGTGCCGGAAGCCAACCGCGCCGGATGCTGGGGTGCCTGCCATGAAGACTCGGCGGGCATGCCGAGTGCGGGCGGTTCGGATCGCACGATGTATCTGCCGAAGACCCGCGCCCATCTCACGCGCCAGGGCGGCGGCGATGCGCTAGTTCCCGCCGACGCGCTGGCGAAGCTGAAGGCCGACGGCTACGAGCTTGAATACTGGCAGGCGCGCCTCAATCCAGGCAGCCCTGCCGTCGCGGAGAATGGAATCATTTTCGACAAGCGCGAAGAGACCAAGCCTACCGCCGTCACCGCCGAGGCGACGTATAGCGGCGGGACGTGGTCGGTAACCTTGTCGCGCAAACTGAACGCGGGACCCGGGTTCGTGGCGCTTGTCCCGGGCAAACGCTACACGGTGGCATTCGCCATCCACGCGGGCCACACAGCCAAGCGGTTCCACTATGTTTCGTTCGAACGGTCCATGGTTCTTGACCAAGGCACGGCGGATTTTGTTGCGGCGAACAAATAGTCGCTTCATGAACCGCTAAAGCAGGGGGGGGCATACGGATGTCAGCAAGAATTCGCCTGAGCGGATATGTGGTTCTGATTCTGCTGTGTGCCGCAATGTTCGGTATCGCGAGGCCGGCGGTCGCCGCCGATGCGCCGCCCGATGCAACGGCGCAAACAGCGACGGCGCCCGCCTCTGATGACGCCTCGGGGCAGGTCTACAGCGCCCGCGGCGCTGCCACCTGCCTGAAGTGCCACGACTCCGCGATAACTGAGGGTGATCGGACCTATAAAGCGGCAACGGAAATTTTTCAGACACCCCATGCCGTGAAAGGCGATCCACACACACCCTTCGCTCAGCACGAATGCGAATCCTGCCACGGACCGAGTCAGGCGCATGTCGATAGCACGCCAGCCGCCGGGCAGAAGAAAACCGAGCCCGCCGTCGTGTTCAGTGGTTCGAATGCGTCGCCGGTCTCCGTTCGCAACCAGGTTTGCCTCAGTTGTCATCAGGATACTGAGCATATGAATTGGACCGGAAGCCAACATCAGAACAACAATCTGGCGTGCGTGAGTTGCCACACGATCCACGTCGCCAAGGATCCCGTTTTGGTGAAAGCGACGCAGCCTCAAGTATGCTTCACCTGCCATGCCGAGCAGCGCGCGCTCACCCTGCAGGTCTCGCACCATCCGATCCGCGAGGGCATCGTGGTCTGCTCGGATTGCCATAACCCGCACGGCTCGCCTGGTCCCGACATGCTGAAAAAGGTTCGGGTTACGGACCTTTGCTACACCTGTCATGCCGATAAACGCGGCCCGATGCTGTGGGAACACCAGCCGGTTCGCGAGGACTGCACCAACTGCCACAACCCCCACGGCTCGGTGAATCCGCGCCTGCTGAAAGAGAAGGTGCCGTTCCTGTGTCTCGATTGCCATTCGGCGGTCAACGACATGGGCGGTGTCGGCGTATCCCGCGGCTCCGTCGCGGCGCACAGCGGCAGCATGTACCTGTACGGCGACCGCAGCTGCCTGAACTGCCACTCGCAGATTCACGGCTCCGACAGCCCCAGCGGCTCAACCTTCTTCCGTTAAATAGGGGGGTAGCATGACCAAGCTCCAAACACTGAGAGCAGCCATCTTGGCAAGTGTCTGCGTGCTGCTGCCGATCGCGGCCGCGCAGGCGCAGGACAACAACAGCTTTGATATCTCCGATGCACCTCCGGCTGCAGCCCAGGCTCCTGTCCCACAGGGCCTGTCGAATTCGATCGGTGAGATCACCTTGGGGGTAGGAGGTGTGTCGGACAGTTCCGCCGTCTACGGCCGCTACAACGGCATGCCCGATTCCGGAGTCGGTATGCTCGCCGCGTGGAAAATTCACGACCATGACGCCTGGGACAGCGGAGGAACGCATTATATCAATTTCACCGGCGACAACGTCAATTTCGGCTTCGGCAAGATTGCGCCGGAAGCATCCCTCAACCTGAAAATTGGCGATCAAGGCGAGTGGTGGCTCGCCGCGTCTTATGACGCGATGACCTACACGGCGAGCGACAATTTCGCGTCGATTCTCGACAAGAACGGTAACCTATCGCCTGCCTACCAAGCTGCCTTGGTTGCAAACGGTCTGTATTTCAACGACACGACGACAGCCCCGCCGCCGTCGTCGAAATTCGGCTCTTTCAATGCCTCCACGCATATTGCCTCTTCAAGCCCCGTCGCCGTTTACGGACCGGGCAATCAGCTGTTGGAAAAAGTCGGCACTCGCCGTGACAAGGAGGCCCTCAGGGCAGGTTATGAACTGGGCTCCTGGCAGTTCACCGCCGGGGTCAGCCACGAGCACAAGTCCGGCACGCTCGAACAGTCGATGACCACCGGCGGCAACAATGCCGGCATGGTCACCTTCCCGATGCCGATCGATTACGACACCGACGCCTATACGATCTCCGCCGCCTACAATACCGACGACATGCAGGCGAGTTTCTCTTACGAGTATTCCAACTTCACCGACAACAATGCCGGCGGCTATTCGTTCCAAGGCTGGAATTTCTCCGCCTTCAAAGACACATCCGTCACGCCCAACGCCTATACGAGCTATGCAAGATCCGGCGACTACAGTCTACCTCCCAGCAACCAAGCCCACACCTTCACGGGCCAGTTCGGATATAACCTCAGCCCCACATCCCGGCTGAATGCAACCGCGGTTTACGGCCTCCAACTGCAGAACGATCCGTTCGTGACGGCAACCAATTCGGGTTATATCTCCTCACCCGCCGGCGCGGCCTTGTCGGCGCAGCTTGCCTCAAATCCGACGTCGCTGAACGGATTGGTTCAGACCTTTTTTGGCAACGTCGCGCTGACTTCGCGTCCGTTTCCCAAACTTGACCTGCGGGCGAGTTACACTATCGACGCGCGCGACCCGCAGACGAGCGCGATGTGGATCTACGGTGACCCGACCGATAACACCTCGCTCAAATACCGCGAGGCGGTGCCGGAGTCGTGGACCAAGCAGGATGTCGTCCTGACCGCGGGTTACCACATCCTGCCGGACACACGGGTGACCGTCGGCTACGCCTTCAGAGCTGAGCATCGGGGCAACGCCATCACCCACGACACGCAGGAGAACGAGGAGTCCGTAAAGGTCATCTCCACCCTCGCGACGAATGTGACGGCATCGCTCGGCTATGTCCATTCGGACCGGACGGCGTCGACGCCGGACTACAGCCTGTGGCTCGTGCAAATTCCGTCCGACTGCGGAAGCACCCTTGCCACCCTCGGGTGCCAGCAGGTTCCCTTCTACGAAGCGGCGCGGACCCAGGACGCCGTCACCGGCATGGTGACGGCGATGCTTGGCCAGAAGACTTCGCTGAGCTTGTTCAGCAAGTTCAGCAACGACAAGTACCACCTTCCTATTGCCGTCTATAACGCCACCGTGAACCCAAGCGTCGGGATCAATCACGACTACAGCGTTCAGGCTGGACCGGACGTGGCATACCAGATCGACAAGGACGAGGAGGTGCACGCCTTTTACACCTTCCTGCGTACTTATCGCGCGATACGGGGACTGAACGACCAAGTCAGCACAACGGCCGGCGGAAATTACTACAGCGAAGCGAGCACGTACGACATCCACACCGCCGGGATCGGCGGCACCTGGCGGGCAAGCGACAAGCTGAAATTCGGCGCGGACTATACCTATTCCTACGGCAGGCAGGGGTTCGCGCAGAGCGGCTCCTGGGATACTACGGAGGCGGGGCAGACCTTCGGCGGCGACCCGGCGCTCAACACCCAGTCTTCGGACCACCAGGTCAAGGTGCATGCCGCCTACGATTACTCGCCAGATCTGTCGTTCTATCTCAGCTATCGGTTCGATAGCTTGGACACGACCGATTGGGCGCTGGTTGGGGCGTCTGTGGGCCAGGTGTTGACCGGCGATGTGCCGCCCAAGTACAACGTCCACACCGTCATGGCCGCAGTGACTGTGAAGTTGTGACGTTCGGTGCCAGGTAGACACGTGTCAACAAACGGTCTTGGACCTTCTTCCGTTAAACGGAGGTCTAACATGACCATCCTCAAGGCGTCGAAGGTTGTCGCTCTAGCGAGTGTCTGCGTAGTGTTGCCGATCGCGGCCGCGCAGGCGCAGGCGCAGGACAACGGCAACTTTGACATTTCCGATGTTCCTCCGGCTGAAACCCAAACCCCTGTGCCGCAATCCCTGGCGACGTCGATCGCCGAGGTCACCCTCGGGGCAGGAGGAGTGTCGCAAAGCTCCACCACCTATGGCCGCTACAACGGCATGCCTGATTCCGGGATCGGCGTGGTCAGTGGGTGGAACCTGCAAAACCGTGACGCCTGGGATAGTGGGGGAACCCACCATTACAGCTTCACCGGCGACAACATAAATTTTGGCTTCGGCGAGATTGCGCCGGAAGCTTCGGTCAACTTGAAAATCGGCGATCAGGGGCAATGGGGGATATCCGCCTCTTATGACGCGATGACCTACACCGCGACCGACCATTTCACTACGATCCTCGACAAAAAAGGTAACCTCGCGCCCGGCTACAAGGCAGCGCTCGCCGTCAACGGGGCCTATCTCAACAATTCGCCGACCTCGTCGAGTTTCTATAGCGATTATGGGCCGGACCCTAATGGCATCATGATCGCCAGCGGCAACCATGTCGGTGACTACGGTCTCAACAACGAGCTGATATACAAGATCGGCACTCGTCGGGACAAAGCCTCGGTCGCCGGCGACTATGAACTAGGTTCCTGGAAGTTTACGGCGGACATCAGCCGCGAGCATAAGGAAGGAACGCTCGAACAGACTATGACCACCGAGGGAGACAATACGGGGATAGCCACTTTCCCGATGCCGATCAACTACGACACCGACAATTATATCGTCGGTGCCGCCTACAACACGCCCGATCTACAAGCGTCGCTTACCTACGAATTTTCGAATTTTATCGACCACAATAAGAACGGGTATGCGTTCGAGGGCTGGAACTTTACCTCGGTACAGGACCAAACCACACTAAACTACACCAGCTATCAGCAGTCGGGCGTCTACAGCTTGCCGCCCAGCAATCAAGCTCACACCGTCACTGCCGAGATCGGGTACAATATGAGCCCGACAACGCAATTGAACGGAACCGTGGTCTATGGCCTGCAGCTGCAGAACGATCCGTTCGTGGCGGCGACGCGGTTTGCCTATACCCTCAATGACCCCACTATGTCCGCACAGATCGCCTCCAATCCGAAATCGCTGAATGGAGTGGTCCAAACTTTCTTCGGCAATGTCGCGGTGAACTCACGGCCGCTGCCAAAGTTGGACCTGAGGGCGAGTTACACGATCGACGTACGTGACCCGCAGACGAAATCGATGTGGATTTACGGCGATCTGACAGATACGACCTCGCTCGAATATCACGAGGCGGTGCCGGAATCCTGGACCAAGCAAGAAGTGACCCTAAGCGCGGGGTACCACATCCTACCGTCCACACGGGTGACAGTCGGCTACACCTTCCGGGACGATTGGCGTGGTAATGCCATTACCCATCATGCCCAGGACAATGAGGAGTCGGTGAAAATCTACTCCACTTTGGCGACGAATGTGACGGCGTCACTCGGCTATGTCCACGCCAACCGTTCGGCGTCGGCGCCAGACTATAGCCTGTGGTACACTCAAATCGCGTCTGACTGCGGAGGGCCCACGGTTGACACGCTGGGCTGCCAGCAGGTGCCGTTTTATGAAGCGGCGCGGACAAAGGATGTAGTCACCGGCATGGTAACCGGGATGATCGGCCAGAAGATATTGCTGAGCCTGTTCGCCAAATACAGCAATGACAAATACCATGTTCCCAATGCGATCTATAACGGCACTACGAACCCGAGTGTCGGGATCAACCGCGACTACAACATTCAGGTCGGACCTGACCTTAGCTACCAAGTCGATAAGGACAGTGAGGTGCACGCCTTCTACACCTTCCTGCGTACTTATCGCGCCATACGGGGACTGAATGAACAAGACAGCCCCACCACCCCTGGCGGCAATTATTTCAGTGAAGCGAGCACTTATGACATCCATACCGCCGGGATCGGCGGTACTTGGCGAGCAAGCGACAAGCTGAAATTCGGCGCCGACTACATCTACTCCTGTGGCACCCAGGGATTCGCCCAGAGCGGCTCCTGGGACACTATGGAGGCGGGGCAGACCTTCGGCGGCGACCCATTTCTCAGTACGCAGTCTACGGACCATCAGTTCAAGGTGCACGCCGCCTACGACTACTCGCCAGATCTATCGTTCTATCTCAGCTATCGGTTCGATAGCTTGGACACGACCGATTGGGCGCTGGTTGGGGCGTCTGTGGGCCAGGTGTTGACCGGTGATGTGCCGCCCAAATACAACGTCAGCACCGTGATGGCTGCGATGACCGTGAAGTTGTGAGCCTATACCCTGGGGGTTCGCTATGGAGACCGGTAACGATTATCGATGCCGACCGGCTTGGGCGAATGTTAGATGAAAGAGGGCGGAGTTTGTCCCGTAGGAGCATTATGGATATGAACGGATGATCGCGGAAGTCGGTCTTTTTGCCCTGATCCTTGCGCTCTTCGTGGCAGCCGTTCAGGCGAGTGTTCCGCTTATCGGGGCGGCACGCGGCGACAGCGCATGGATGAATGTCGACCGGCCGGCGGCGTTCGCGCAATTCTGCCTAGTGAGCCTCTCGTTCGGCGCGTTGATCTGGCTGCATGTGACCAGCGATTTTTCGGTCTTGAACGTGGTCCAAAACAGCCACACCGATAAACCGCTGATCTACAAAATCACGGGTGTCTGGGGCAATCACGAAGGCTCCATGATGCTGTGGACCTTCATCCTCGTGCTGTACGGCTTGGCCGTATCGGTGTTCGGACGCGACTTGCCTCCGGGTTTGCGCGCCCGCGCCTTGTCGGTTCAGGGAATGATAGGGTTCGGCTTTATTCTCTTCATCCTCCTGACCTCCAACCCGTTCGTGCGCATCGATCCGGCGCCGCTGAACGGCCAAGGCCTCAATCCGCTGCTGCAGGATCCCGGTCTCGCGTTCCATCCGCCGTTCCTCTATCTCGGCTATGTCGGATTCTCGATGGCATTTTCGTTTGCCATCGCCGCGCTGATCGAAGGGCGCGTCGACGCCGCGTGGGCGCGCTGGGTGCGCCCCTGGACGCTGGTGGCGTGGTGTGCGCTAACGCTGGGTGTCGCGATGGGATCGTGGTGGTCCTACTACACGCTGGGCTGGGGCGGCTATTGGGCTTGGGACCCGGTGGAAAACGCCTCTTTCATGCCCTGGCTCGCCGGAACGGCGCTGCTGCATTCCTCCATCGTGGCCGAGAAGCGCGATACGATGAAGGCCTGGACGATCTTCCTGGCGATCGTCACCTTCTCGTTGTCGCTGCTCGGGACCTTCCTGGTGCGCTCTGGCATTCTGACGTCGGTTCACAGCTTTGCCAACGATCCCGCGCGCGGGACTTTCATCTTGACTCTTCTGGTGGTCGTCACCGGAGGTTCCCTGGTCCTTTACGCGTTCCGTGCGCCCTCGCTCAAAGGGGGCGGCCTGTTCGCGCCGATCTCGCGCGAGGGCGGTCTGCTGTTCAACAACGTCGTGCTCAGCACTGCCGCCGGCACGGTTCTGCTCGGCACGCTGTACCCGCTTTTTGTCGACGCGCTCGGTCTCGGCAAGGTTTCCGTCGGGCCGCCGTACTTCAACATCGTGATGGTGCCGCTGATGGTGCCGCTGTTCCTGGTCATGGCCATAGGACCGATGCTGTCGTGGAAACGCGGCGACCTGCCGAATGCCTTGGCGCGCCTGAAGTTCGCCTTGGTCGCGGCGATCGTCGCCGTCGTCTCGACGTGGCTTATCGCCGGTGTGTCGTCGCGGTCCTTGTGGGCGTCGCTGGCGTTCGGTCTGGCGGCTTGGCTTCTGGTCGGCACCCTGAGCGAATGGGCCGGCCGGATCGGACTATTCCGGCGTTCGTTCGCCGACGCCTTCCATCGCGCGCTTCATCTGCCGCGTTCCGCCTATGGCATGACGATCAGCCATATGGGATTGGCCGTTGTGCTGATCGGCGTCGCCGGGTCGCTGGCATGGCGAACCGAATACCTTCAGGTCATGCGTCCTGGAGACAACGCCGTCGTGGCGGGTTATCAGGTCCAATTCATCGGCGTCGAAGACAACATCAACGGTCCCAACTACACTTCTTCGCGCGCGACATTCATCGTCACGAAGAGCGGCCGCTTCGTTTCCGAATTGCAGCCGGAACGGCGCATGTTCGTAAATCCCCCGCAGCCTTTGTCGACCGTCGCCATCCATACCAATTTCGTCAGCGATCTTTACGCCGTTTTGGGCGACCCTGACGGCCATGGCGGCTTTATCGTTCACATTTATCACAACCCACTGATCCCATGGCTCTTCTTTGGCGCCATCATGATGGTCTTGGGTGGTGTCGTATCGTTGACGGACCGGCATCACCGCGTCGGCGCGCCGTTGCGCAGGCTCGCGGCAAAAATCCCAATGCCCGCGATGAAGCTGGCTGCGGCAAGCGCCGTTGCCGTGGAGCGGCGCAAGGCTTCGCGCGGCTGGCTGTATCTTATGCCCTTGCTCGCGTTCGCCGTTCTGGCCGGTTTCTTCATCTGGCGGCTGCATTTGGCCGACGAAGGCTACACGCCGAACCTGATCCCGTCGGTGCTGATCAGCAAGCCCGCTCCCGCATTCGATTTGCCGCCTTTGCTGGCCGGCGAACGCGGGTTCAAGACCGCCGATTTGCGAGGTAAGGTCACACTGGTCAATTTCTTCGCCTCCTGGTGCGTGCCGTGCCGGGAGGAGCATCCCACTCTGTCGCAAGTCGTCCAGGCCGGCATCGTTCTCGTCGGCATCAATTACAAGGACCAGCCCGTCGACGCCAAAGCTTGGCTGGCGGAGTTGGGCAATCCCTATCGGATCATAGCGGTCGACGCGAACGGGCGGACCGGGATCGATTTCGGCGTATACGGCGTGCCGGAATCCTATCTGATCGACAAGCAGGGCGTAATCCGTTTCAAGCAGACGGGGCCGCTGACGCCGGACATCATCGAAAAGCAGCTGATTCCGTTGGCGGAGAAATTGAGCAAGTGAAACACCGCATACGCATCTCGTCGATACTGGCCTGTATGGCTCTGATCGCGGCCGTATGGGGCGCGGCGGGGTCGGCCTGGGCGCTCCGACCCGACGAGGTGCTGGCCAACCCGAAGCTCGAAGCGCGCGCCCGTATCATCGGGAAGGAGTTGCGCTGCCTGGTTTGCCAGAACGAGTCCATCGACGATTCCGATGCCGACTTGGCGCACGACCTGCGCGTGCTGGTGCGTCAGCGCCTGCTCGCGGGCGACAGCGACCAACAGGTCAAGCAGTATATCGTGGCGCGCTACGGCAACTATGTCCTCTTGAAGCCGCCCTTCGATGGGGAGACCTATTTGCTGTGGTTTGGGCCGCTGGTCCTGCTGCTGTGCGGCGCGGGGGCCGCCGTGATCTACTATCGCCGCGCCCTGATGGCCGCAGAGACGGCGCCGCTTTCGGACGACGAACGCCGCCGCCTTGCCGCTCTGATCGACGGCAGTGAATCCGACACAAAGGGAGCGTGACGATGTTGTGGCTCATCTTCGCGATCCTGACGCTGATCATTCTCGCGGTCTTGCTTGTTCCGTTATTGAGAAGCGCTCCGGCCGAAGCGCCTCCGCGCGTCGATTACGACATTGTGGTCTATCGCAACCAATTGACGGAGATCGAACAGGAGATCGAGCGCGGTCTACTGACCGAAGCCGAGGCCGATGCCGCGCGGGCGGAAGTTCACAGACGGATGCTGGCGGCCGAGGATGCCGAGCTCAAGATGCCCGTCAAGCCCTTGCGGGCGGAAAGCCGCCACGCCCGGCTCGCGGCCGTTATTGCCATCGCCATTATTTTGCCGCTAGGCACGGTCGTTCTGTACGGCGTTCTGGGCAATCCGCACCTGCCCGGAAAGCCTTACGCGTGGCGGCTGAACAACGACCCCGAATTCGTCGTCGCGTCGACGGCGGAGAAGCTGGCGGGACTGCTGCAAAACAGTCCAAGCGCGTCTGGCTACAAACGCCTCGCCGAAATGTATTTCAACGCCCGCAATTATGAGCAGTCTGCCGCCGCCGATCGCCGCGCGATCGAACTGGGCGCCACCGACGCCGCCACATGGTCCGAACTCGGGGAATCCATCGTGTTGACGAATGGCGGAGCGGTAGTGCCCGAGGCTTTGTTGGCGTTCACCAATGCGCTGGGCATCGATGCGCATGACGATCGCGCGCGCTTCTACATCGGCATGGCCGAGTCGCAAATCGGCAATCTGAAACAAGCCGTTGCCATCTGGCGCGACCTGGAAAAGGACAGCCCCCCCGACGCGTCCTGGCTTCCGATGCTGCGCGAGCACATCGCGGCGTTCTCCAAGGAAGGCGGCTTCGATCCGGCTTCTGTGCCGCCGAGCCCGCCTTCCGCCGGAAGCATGAACGTCGCAATCACGGCGATGACAAACGCGTTGCACCTGCAAGCAGGCCCGCATACGGGCATGAGCGCTCCGGCCGCGCCGCCTCCGAGTAGCGCACCGCCTTCGGCTGGCGATGACCGGGACACCATGATCCACGCCATGGTCCAGCGACTTGCGGATCGTATGGAAACGACCCCCAATGACGTAGCCGGCTGGCAGCGCTTGGCGCACGCATACAATGTGCTGGGCGAACGGGACAAGGCGCGCCAGGCCATCGATCATGCCGTTTGCCTCAAACCGGGCGACGTCGGCGTGCAATTGACCTTGGCCGAAATCCAGAAGGCCGCCGCCGCTCCGGGCGACGACACGCCTGCGGATTTCATCGCAACCATGCGCACGGTTTTGAAGCTCGATCCCGCGAATGTGCAGGCGCTCTATTTTGTCGGTTTGGCGGAACAGAAGGCCGGCCATTCAGGACAAGCGCGCACTCTATGGAACAAGGCTCTCGCTGTGGCCGCCCCCGACGATCCGCTGGCGATCAGCATCCACAATCGGCTCGACATCATGTCTGGAAAGATGAAAGGACATTAGGCAGTTACCGCAGCGAACGAACCCCCGTCGCAAAAGCCGTCGGGTTCCATGTCGATCGGTGAAGGATCGGCCGCGCAGCGCCACGCCTCGGCATGCCCCTCCGTCTTGAACATCTTCGAGGGGACCGACAAATTCAAACTCCGCGCGGCGGCGGCGTACAGGTCCGGCCGGTAAACTCGCTCGGCGACGCCTTTGAAATCGGTGTTGGCCGGGATCAAGCCCCAGCGCGCCATCTGCTCTAGGAACCAGAGGGCATGCGAATGCCAAGGCACGGTCGCGGCATTGCGGAAGAAAAGCGATTTCGAAAACGGATCGCTGTCGGCTTCGGATGTTTTTGATAAGGAGCTAACGCCGGCAGCGACCTGAAGCCCGAGATACGCGTCGGCGGAAAGGTTTCTGACGATGAGGGCGGAATTCTGCGGCGCGTCGCAAAACTGCGCCGCGCGCAATAACGCTCGCTGCGCCGCTTGCAAGCGCCCGGGATTTGCTTCCGCCCAGGCTTGGTTGACCGCCAGCGCCTTTTCGGGACCGTTCCGCCAGATGCCGCGCGATGTCGTTATCGTCGTTCCGAGCCTGCTTTTTTCCGCGATGGCGCCCCAGGGCGCTCCAGCGCAGAACCCCGCGATGCGGCCGCTGCGCAGCGCCTCAACCATCTGTGCCGGCGGAACGATCGTCAGCGTGACGTCGGGATCGATCCCGCCGGCCGCCAGCCAATAGCGCAGCAGCAGATTCTGCGTCGAATATTGGTGCGCGACCGCGAGCGTCGGCTTCTTGCGGTTGTCCTTCAGCGCTGCGGCGAAGGCTCGCGCCTTGATCAGCGACGTCCATTTGCCGGACGCAAGATACGCCGCGATGTGGCGCACCAAGGAGGTCTCCAGCGTGACGGTACTGCCGCCTAAACTTAGTGACTGGGGAATAAGCACGCCGCTGGCCGGTCCGCGCAAGCCGAGTGCCATCGCGAACGCGAGGGGCGGAACGATGACCGCCGCATCGAGAAATCCGTGCGCCAGCTTGTCGGCGATATTGGCCCAGGACAATTCAACCGACAGATCGACTTCGATGCCCTCGGTCGCGAACAGTCCCAGTTCCTGCGCCATGATCACGGGCACCGCGTCGGCCTGCTTCAGAAGCCCGATCCTCATTCGGGGTCTGCCGATTTTGGCCGGTGGCGGAACAGCGCAATGGCGGCGATCAGGATCGGCTTGATCTCCTGCGCACCCGTTTCGTCGAAATGGTACGCATGCACGCCGGCTGCAATGGCTTCCGCGGCCAGAGCCGGATCGTCCGCGAACAAGACGGCCGGTCGCGGCGCCCGCCCCGAGCTTTGCCGCAAGCCTTCCAGCGTGTCGCGGTCGGGCAGGGCCATATCGACGATCATGACGTCCGGCGTGAACGCCGCCACGTCGTCCGCCAAAGAAACGCCGCCCGGAACGTGGCGGACGTGGTGAAAGCCCGCAGTCCCCAGCACACGGGCCAGACCGGCCGCGCGCGCGCCATCCGCGTCTACGAGCAGGACCTTCAAAGTCAAAACTGGAGGTGGGGCCATTCGGCGACATTAACTATTGTCGGCGCAGGTTTTGCAATCCGTTCGCGGCGCCGGCCCGGTGGACGAACGAAGGTCGAAAATCACAAAAAAGCTTCGAATTCTGGGTCCCGAAAGACAAAATGCACACAAGTTGTGCAACCTCGTATTAACCAAAAGTGCCGAGTGTGTTCCCTAGCGATCTCAGGTCCGAGGGGTACCCGGTGAGCGTTCATCGTCTGCATCATGTCGATGGCCCAGAAGAGGCGCCGCAGAGCATCGGAGCAGATGCGTTCGGCGCGCTTTTCAAGCCCTTGTCGTTTCTTTTGATCGAGGGCGGGGACTCCCGCTTGGCGATCACTTCCGCCGGCAGGACAAACGCGTATGGCTGCCGCCCCAATCCCACGCCGCAGACGCTGGCATTTTCTTCTTCGACAGCGACGTCGATTTCCGAGCGGGCTTACCGGCGTGCCGAACGCGCCCGCGACGAGTTGATGGAAGAAAGTATTGCGCTGGGCGTGCTTGAAGCCTTCGATCGTCAGGTCGAACGCATGCGCCAATCGCTGCGCAACTGTCTCGCGCTGGACAGAGCCGAGATCGTCTTCTCGCCTTCCGGCACCGACACGCAATTGCATGCGTTGTTCTTCGCGCGCCAGATTCTGGGTGGCTCGGTGACAAGCATCGTCGTCGCCAGCGAACAAACCGGCAGCGGTACGGCCTACACCAGCCGCGGGCAGAATTTCTCCATTAGGACGTCTCAGGGAAAATTCGTCGAGAAGGGATCGCTCATCGAAGGGTTGGCCGACGGCGTCGAAAGCCTCGGCATTTCGTTGTTTGCGCAAGACGGCTCCATCCGCTCCGCGACCGAGGTCGATGCCGCGGTCATCGAGGCTGTGGCCGGGCAAATCCGCCTGGGGCGCAAGGTTGTTCTGCAGACGATGGATTCGTCCAAGCTCGGCTGGCGCGCGCCGTCCGACGGCTGCCTGCGCTATCTCGGCGCCCGCTGGCCGCAAGGCGTGCAGATCGTGGTCGATGCCTGCCAAATGCGGACCGGCCGTCCGCGCCTCCGCGAGTATCTGGATCGCGGCTATATCGTCCTGCTGACGGGTTCAAAATTCTTCAGTGGGCCGGCGTTTTGCGGAGCGTCGCTGTTTGGGGCGGCTTTGGCGGATCGCATCGCCGCCTGGACCGGCTTGCCCGACGGAATTGCCGATTACGCCACGCGCTTCGACCTACCGCTGCGCTGGTTCTCGGCCCGCGAGGCTTTGCCTGCCGTGCCGAATTTCGGACAATGGCTGCGCTGGGAGGCCGCGCTTGAAGAGATGCGCGCCTATTACGCGCTGCCGGCATCCTATCGCCGCTCGGCGCTCACGTGCTTGGCCGAAGCGGTTGCGTCGACGATCGCCTCGTCGCGGCATCTGGAATTGATGGGCGGGCAGGGCGCCTTGGCGGACGCGTGCGACGACGAGGAAATGTCCAACCGGACGATCTTCCCGTTCTTCATAAAGCGCGGCGGACGCAGCCTTGATCTTGTCGAAATGACGAAGATCTATCGCGCGCTCAACCGCGATCTTTCGGCCGCTTTGCCGAACACGGCGACGGGTGCGGAACGCAGCTTGGCGTCCATGCCTTGCCATATCGGGCAGCCGGTCAAACTCCCGGCCGCGCAAGGCGCGAAAACCATCCTGCGCATCGGCATCGGGGCGCGACTGCTGTCGGAAGCTTGGTCGTCCGACGCGCAAACGTCCGAGGAAAACATCGATGCGGTAATTGGCCGAGTCGGCACCGTCGTACGGAAGATCGAACTGATCGTCCGCACGGGAATCCATGACCCGGCCACGGTGGCGCCGGTCGAACAATTGGCGAGGGCTTTATGACGATTTTCGTTCCGGGCAATTCGGACGGCGCGGTTTGCGTCGACCGTATCGGCGTGGCGAAGCTGACGAAAATGGCCTTCGACGGCTTCGATCTGCGTCCGCTTTGGCACGAGCTGATGGCGAAGAGAACCGACGACGCGGCGGGAGCCGGCATCGGCATGGACCTTTCGGTCATCGCGCAGTTGCTGGGCGATCAAGCGACAGGCCTTGCTCTTCAGAAGGAAGCCCTGGGAATCCAGCGGCTCTTTCGCTCGCCCTGCGCGGCGTCGTCGCCGCGGTTGCGCGTTCTGGCGTTGGCGGCGGAAATGGACATCGGCGGCAACACGCCCATCGGGTTTCTGCTCGAAGGTTCCGATATCGAGTTGACTACGCTTTATGTGGTTCCCGGCCAGCCTTGGCCACACCAGCTTCCGGAGCATGACGTGGCCATCGTGGTCGCGCCGGACGACAATCGCACGCAAGAGACGCTGTCCGAGATCGAACGGCACACCGGCGAATGGCCGTGCAAAATCCTCAATCCCCCACAACGGATTCGCCAGCAGGATCGCGACCGGCTCTTTCGCTTATTGAAATCAATCCCCAGCCTCGAAATCCCCGAAACGGCCCGGATATTGCGTTCCGATCTGACCGAGTTGAGCGAAGCGACGCTCTCGCGCCAGCTAGAGAATGGGCGCTTTCCTTTGATCGTGCGCCCACTCTGTTCTCATGCAGGCTACGGCCTCGCCAAACTCGAAACGCCGGCCGAGATCGCGAGTTACCTCGCGGAACGTCCCGAAGCCGAATTCTTCATCTCGCATTTCGTCGATTATTCGAGCCGCGACGGACTGTTCCGGAAATACCGCGTGGTCTGCGTGGACGGCTGGCCATACGCCTGCCATATGGCGATCTCGGCAGGGTGGAAAATCTGGTACCTGAACGCCGACATGGCCGTGAGCCATGCCAAGCGTGCCGAGGAAGCCCATTTCATGGCGACATTCGACGACGGTTTCGCCATGCGTCATGCGGGCGCGCTCTCGGAAATGGCCCGGCGCGTCGGTCTGGACTATTTCATGGTCGATTGCGCCGAGACCAGGACGGGCGATCTGCTGGTCTTCGAGGCCGACAATACGGCCATTGTCCACAATATGGACCCGCCGGGCATTTTTCCCTACAAAGCCCCGCAGATGCATAAGGTTTTCGACGCCTTCGTTGCCATGCTGTATAAGCGCGCCGGAAATCCTCGAGCCTGCGCTGCGTGACAACCAAGAAAAGCGAACCCTCCGGCATAACCCTCGATCCCGAAGACTGGTCAGACCTGCGGGCACAGGGCCACCGCATGCTCGACGATATGTTCGATTACATCGAGCATGTCCGCGAGCGCCCGGTCTGGCAGCCGATCCCGCAGGAGGCGCGCGAGCGGTTCCGCGCCGCGTTGCCGCGCGACCCGACCGATCTTCGCGAGGCGTATGACGAATTCACGCGCTATGTGGCGCCCTATACGAGCGGCAACGTCCATCCGGGATTCATGGGCTGGGTTCACGGCGGCGGCACGGCGGTGGGCATGCTGGCCGAAATGCTGGCGGCGGGCTTGAACGCCAACCTCGGCGGTCGCGATCAAATGCCGATCGAGGTCGAGCGCCAGATCGTCGAATGGGCGCGCGCGATGTTTTCCTTTCCCGTCGGCGCCACCGGCGTCTTCGTCACCGGTACGTCGACGGCGAATCTCTTGGCCGTCTTGATCGCCCGGACGGCGGCTTTGGGCCGCGAGGTGAGACAAACTGGCGTCGCCGCGAAGGGCGGCAAGCTTCGCGCCTATACCTCCGCGGACGCGCATGTTTGCATCACCCAGGCCATGGAGATTTCCGGCCTGGGCTCCGGCGCGCTGAGGCGGATTCCGGTCGATGCCTCCCATCGCATGGACGTGTCGGCGTTGCGCCACGCGATTGCCGATGACCGCGCCAAAGGGTTGACGCCGTTTCTGGTGGCCGGGACCGCCGGAACGGTCGATACCGGTGCCGTAGACGATCTCGTCGCGCTGGCCGATCTTTGCGCCGAAGAACATATGTATTTTCATATCGACGGAGCCTTCGGGGCCTTGGCGGTGTGGTCCGACGAGCTTGCGCCGCTGGTAAAAGGCATCGAGCGCGCGGATTCCATCGCCTTCGATTTCCACAAATGGGCGCAGGTGCCCTACGACGCCGGGTTTCTGCTGGCGCGCGACGGCAAGCTGCATCGCGCAACCTTTGCATCGCCCGCCGCTTATCTGCGCCGGGAGGCGAGGGGCCTGGCCGCCGGCTCGCCCTGGCCGAGCGAATTCGGGCCGGATCTGTCGCGCGGCTTCCGCGCCTTGAAGACCTGGTTCACGCTGAAGACCTTCGGCACCGACCGTATGGGCGCGGTGCTCGCCCGCACCTGCGAGTTGGCCAAATATCTCGAACACCGTGTCCAGGGCGAACCGTGCCTGGAATTGCTGGCGCCAGTCGCGTTGAACATCGTCTGTTTCCGCCACCGCGGCGACGACGCACTCAATGCGAGGATCGTCGTCGATCTGCACGAATCCGGGATTGTCGCCCCATCGACGACATATATCGACGGCCGTCTGGCTATTCGCGCCGCGTTCGTCAACCACCGCACCCAGACGCGCGACGTCGACGCCCTGGTGGATGCCGTCATTCGGTTCGGCAAAGCTCCGGCGTCAAACTGACGTTCGAATCCCACATGCCGACGGCTTCGCGTGTGTTGAAGGCGCCACGCTCCCGGTCTTCGGTTTCGAAAGAAACCGATTCGGTCTGTCCGCGGACGGGCCATATTATCCCCTCTGGCTGGCGTCCAGTGGCTTGAACGATGGGTGAGGGGAGGCGATGATGGTGTGGTCACTGCCAGCGATCGTCGATGCAAACATTCTTCCATCTTTGGGGTCTCGACCGGCTTTTGCCGACGACGCCCGGCGCGCTGCTCTCGCGGATCGAGGCTCCCATCTTCCTGGTTCAGTTCGGCGTGATTGCAGTGGCGGGCGCGGCCGTCTTCTGGTTTACGGTGTTGATCCGTCCGCTGCTCACAAAATTTGCGCTTCGTTCGATTCCACGGACCTGGGCCCCCGCATTCGTTAGAGTCGCCGCCTCGGTTGCGCCGCCCTTGCTCTGGCTGATTGTGCTGTGGCTGGCGGTCGTGGTCGGAAACCTGCTGGGCTTCGCATTGCCGTTGGTCAGCGCCGGGATCGCGCTTCTGGTCGCCTGGGTCTGCATTCGCTTGCTGTCCTTCTCGGTCAGAAGCCCGTTTCTGTCGGCGACGATTTCCGTCGTTGCTTGGAGCATCGCCTCGCTGAGCATTCTGGGGCTGCTCGAGCCTCTGGTGCGCGAGCTTGACGCTTCGGCGATCCACCTGGGCAAGCTCCGTCTTTCGGCCATGACCGCCATCAACGCGCTGTTCGTGCTGGCTGCGCTGCTCTGGCTCACCACGATCCTGTTCCGCTTCCTGCAAAGGCAGATCAGCCGCACCACATCGCTGACCCCGTCCTTGCAGGTTCTGCTCATCCAGCTGCTGCAGATATTCTTACCAGTCGTGGCGGTGGTCATCGCCTTGTCGTCCGCCGGCATCGATCTCACGGCGTTTGCGGTCGTGTTCGGCGCGGTCGGCCTGGGCGTTGGCCTAGGCCTGCAGCGTGTGGTGGGCAACCTCGTCGCCGGCTTGACCCTGCTGATCGGCAAGTCGATCAAACCGGGCGATATCATCGAATATAAAAACAGCTACGGCTGGGTGACGGCGATGGGCGCGCGCTACGTTACGCTGCGCACGCGCGACGGCCTCGAGCACTTGGTGCCCAACGATTACTTCCTCGAAAACGGCGTCGAGAACTGGTCCCACTCGGATTTGCGCCTCAGGCTGCACGTGCCGGTCGGGATCGCCTACGACTCCGACGTGCATCAGGCGATCGCTCTCTGCATAGATGCGGCGAAAAGTGTGAAGCGCGTCCTCACTCTCCCCGAACCGCTGTGCCTGCTCAAGGAATTCGGCGACAGCTCTATCAACCTGGAAATCAGGATGTGGATCGAGGATCCGCGCAACGGAACCATGAATGTGAAGAGCGAGGTGCTGCTGGCCGTGTGGGATCGCTTCAAAGCGGCCGGCATCAAGTTTCCATTTCCGCAGCGCGATGTCCACATCGTCTCCATGCCGTCCGCCGGCGGAGCGGCCCCGCCATGAACGCCGGCATTCAGCCGCTGGAATTGGCGTGGCGGCTCGCGCTGGTCACCGCGCTCAGCATTTTCCTAGGGCTGGCCTTCGAGGAAACCTACAAGCGCGAGGATCGCAGCAGTCCGGGTGGCATTCGCACCTTTCCGATGCTCGCGCTATGCGGCGCCATGCTTTACCTCGTCGAGCCGCATTACGCCCTTGCCTTCGTCGGAGGTCTACTGGTGCTGGCGTTGTGGCTTTACGGCACATTGCGGGCCGTATCGGAGCGCCCGCCCGGACCGACGCTCATGATACCCGCAAGCAATCTTGCGGCCTATGTGCTCGGCCCCATCGGCTTGACTCAGCATTATTGGATCGTGGTCGCGGTTCCGGTGATCGCGGCGCTGCTCTTGGGCGGGCGCCAGCGGCTACACGACCTGACGCAGAAGCTGCCGCAGGACGAAATTCTAACCGCCGGGAAGTTCCTGATCCTGGTGGGAGTAATCTTGCCGCTCCTTCCCAACCAGCCCTTGACCAGCATCGTCCCGCTGACGCCCTACCAGATCTGGCTTGCCGTCGTCGCGATCTGCGCCTTGTCTTATGCGAGTTATCTGATCCAGAAATATGTCCCGCTCCGCAATGCGGCGCTGCTTCCGGCGGTGCTCGGCGGGCTTTATTCGTCCACGGCCACGACCATCGTCCTCGCCAAGCAGCATCGCGATGCGCGCGGCGCCCGTCCCGAATTGACGGCCGGGATCGTCGCGGCGACGGCGATCATGTATGTGCGGCTGGGGATTGTCGTGGCGCTTTTCAATCCACGCTTCGCGCTGACGCTGCTGCCGGCGCTGGGGGCGCTGACCTTGCTGGGAGCGGCCATATCCTTCTTCGAGTGGCGCAGGGTTCCGAAACAGAAACTCGACACCGACCTCGGCATAGCGCCGACCAATCCGCTTCAGATCATGACCGCCCTGATCTTCGCGGTTCTGTTCGTTTTCATCTCGCTGATTTCCGCCTGGGCGAAGTCCGCGCTGGGCAGCGCCGGCCTGTTTGCCGTCGCCGCGGCGGTGGGTGTGGCGGACATCGATCCCTATGTGATCAACATCGCGCAAGGCGGCGTGGCGGGCCTGACCGTGCAAACGCTGTCGGCCGCGATTCTGATCGCCGCTTCGTCGAACAACATCATCAAGGCAATCTACACGGTAAGTTTCGGAGGGTTCGCGGCAACCCGGCGGGCGGCGATCCTGCTCGTCGTGCTGGCAGCGCTGGGCTTTGCCGCGGCGTACGCCTATGTCCTCTAGCGCCTCCGGGTGCTCTGCCTTATTATGTCATTGATATGATAATTAAGGACTCGCTTGCCGCCCGTCGGGCCGGACAAGGGTCCAGGGGAGATACAGCACATGGTCGGTCTTACTCGACGCGATCTGTTCAAATCGAGCGCCGCAGTCACGGCGGCCAGCGCCGTGCCGGCGCACGCAGCCCATCGCCGCGCCAAGGCGCATAAGCCTGTCGCGCATACCGCTACCCCATCGGTCCGCGAAAGACTGCTGCTCGATTTCGGCTGGCGCTTCCATCTCGGCCACGCCTGCGACCAGGACAAGGATTTCGGCTTTGGCCTCAACCAGCACACTTTTGCCAAGGCGGGCACCGACGTCGCCACAGCCGCCGCGCTCGATTTCAACGACAGCGCCTGGACGGCGGTGAACCTGCCGCACGATTGGGCCGTGGATCTGCCTTTCGCACCGAGCAAGAACCCGCCGCCTGCGGGGCAAGACGATCCACGCGCCGCGCACGGCTTCAGGCCGCTGGGCCGCGAGTATCCCGAGACCAGCGTCGGCTGGTATCGGCGTGTCTTCGACATCCCGGCGTCCGATCTTGGGCGGCGTCTGTCGATCGAGTTCGATGGCGTCTTCCGCGGCGCCCTGGTGATGTTCAACGGCTACATCGTCGCCAGCCATGGCGATGGCTACACGCCGTTCCGCGTCGATGTCAGTGATTTCGCCAATTACGGCGGCAAGAATGTGCTGACCGTCCGTGTGGACGCCAGCTTGGGCGAGGGCTGGTTCTATGAAGGGGCGGGTATCTACCGCCATGTCTGGCTGGTAAAAACCGATTCCTTGCACATTCCGCAGTGGGGTAGCTGGGTCAGGAGCGAGATCGCGGGCTCCACGGCCGCGTTGACGGTGTCTACCGAGTTAGTCAACGAAGGCATGACGGTGCGCAAATGCCAAGTCGTGACGACCGTCCTCGACCCCAAGGGCCGCACCGTCGCCACCCTAAAAACCCAGCCGCTGACCATCGGCACGCTTGAAACACGGACGCTTATCCAGCGCGCAACAGTGCATGGACCGGCGCTTTGGTCGTTAGAGAATCCACAGCTATATCAATTGGTTACAAAGGTATATTCGGACAATAAAATAACTGACGACGCGGTTGTCGCTTTCGGCATCCGCTCCATCCGCTTCGATTCCGAGAAGGGATTTTTCCTCAACGGCAAGCCGGTCAAATTGAACGGTACCTGCAACCATCAGGACCATGCGGGTGTGGGCGCGGCGGTGCCCGATCGCCTGCAGTATTGGCGCATCGAGAAACTGAAGGAGTTCGGCTGCAACGCTTATCGCTCCTCGCACAATCCGCCGGCGCCCGAGCTGCTGGATGCCTGCGACCGCCTCGGCATGCTGGTGATCGACGAAACGCGGCGCATGTCGTCGGACGAGGAAAGCCTCGGCGATCTGGCGCGCATGATCCGCCGCGACCGCAACCATCCCAGCGTCATCCTGTGGTCGATCGGCAACGAGGAACAGGGCCAGCAAGGCACCGAGCGCGGCGCACGCATCGCCGAGTCCATGAAGCGGGTTTGCAACGAGCTCGATCCCACCCGCCCGATCACCGCAGCTGTCGACAATCCCGACAATTGGGGCGTCGGCATCACCCCGGTGCTAGATGTGCTCGGCGGCAATTACCGCACCAACATGATACCGGCTTTCCATGTGCGGTTTCCCAAGAAGCCGATGATCGGAACGGAAACCGGCTCGACCGTCGCGACGCGCGGCGTTTATGTGCGTGATGCGGCGAGCGGTTACTGCGCCGCTTACGACACCGAGTTTCCATGGTGGGCGTCAACGGCCGAGGGCTGGTTGAGCGTCGTGGGTCCGCGGCAGTTCATCGCCGGCGGCTTTGTATGGACGGGCTTCGACTATCGCGGCGAACCGACGCCTTTCAATACTTGGCCGAATGTCGCCTCCCAATTCGGCATCGTGGATTCGTGCGGTTTTCCGAAAGACAATTTCTTCTATTACAAGGCTTGGTGGGGTAAGGAGCCGGTTCTGCATCTGTTTCCGCATTGGAACTGGCAAGGCAAGGAAGGTCAGAAGATCAACGTCTGGGTCCATTCCAACCTCGACCGTGTCGAGCTATTCGTGAACGGGCAAAGCCAGGGCGTGCGCGTCGTCGAGCCGTACAAGCATGTCGAGTGGGACGTCGCCTATGCCCCGGGCGCGATCGAGGCGCGCGGGTACAAAGGCGGCAAGCAGGTTCTTGTGGCTACTCGCGAGACAACCGGCGCCGCGGCGCAGATCGTGCTGCGAACGGACCGTACGGCCATCGATGCGGACGGCGAGGATATCGCGGTCGTATCGGTCGAAATCGCCGATGCGCAAGGCCGTGTGGTTCCCACGGCGGACAATCCGGTGACGTTCCGTGTTTCGGGGCCCGGTGTTCTGATCGGCGTCGGCAACGGTGATCCCAGAAGCCACGAGCCCGACAAAGCGGTCAACCGTCTCGCCTTCAACGGGCTGTGCGCGGCGATTGTCCAGGCCGCCAAGACGCAAGGCGAGATCCGCGTGGAGTCGACATCGCCGGGCCTGCAAAGCGGCTCGCTTGTCATCGCAACGACCGCTGTGAAACTCCGCGCGGCGGTAGAGTAGGCGGTCCCTACTGCGCCGGTTTGGTCAGCCCGTAGTCGAGGACCGTATCGCCGTTCGGGACCGTTTCGGTCGCGAAGCCGTTCACTACGTTGTCGCCGGATAACAAGCGGGCGTGCAGCGACAGACTGTCGAAGACCTGGAAGCGGATTTTTTGTCCCGGCATCATCGTGGTGGCATAGACGAGCGGCGTTCCGTCATCGGGCAGGCGGATCGCGAACGTCTTGCTGCCGAGGAAATCGCCCCACAGATAGAAGGGCTGGCCCGGCGGCGGGGTGAGTCCCGTGAAGCGGAACGTCACCGACACCGGCCAATTATAGGCATGCCGCATGAAATCGATGCCCGGCAGTACGTCGCCGTCGAAATTGAAGAAGGTGGCGTTTTCCCAGTCGGAGCCTTGACCCCAGCGCGTGCGGCAACTGGTGGAGACATGATCGGGCGCCCAATAGATGACGCCGGCGCCGCCACCCGCGATCACCGCCTGGCTGAGATCGATTAGATATTGTTCTTGGCCCTCCGGCGTAGCGCGATAGGCAGGCATCAAGTCAGCTTCGCCGACCTGATTGTTCAGGCTGTCCGCCCAAGCGAGCGTCCAGGGATAAGCGGTTTCCGCCACCAGGACACCGACGCCGCGATAGCGATGCCGCAGCCGGTTGATCGTGGCGCCGAGCCCGGCCAGCGTGTCCTTTGACCATTTGGGATAATAGCTGATACCGATGAGGTCGAAATCGGTGACGCCTGCCGCCGTCGCCGCCGTCAGCCACGGCTCGACATTCTCCGGCTGGGCAATGTGCAGCATCACCTTGGGATGGATGGACGATTTCGCGCCCGCGTCGCGTACGGCCTTGATCGCGGCGTTGAGGAGCTTCGCGTTGCGCGTCCAATTGGTGGTCTGGCCCGTCGACAACGGCGCCGGCATCAGGATTTCCGAATTGATCTCGTTGCCGACCTGTATGATGTTCGGCATCAGCCCGTTTTGGTTCAGCGTCGTCAGCGTGTCGAAGGTGTACTGGTACAAAGCCTGCGCCAGCGCGTTGTCGTCCTTGATAGAGGCCCAGGCAGCTGGAACAACCTGCTTGGAGGGGTCCGCCCAATCATCCGAATAATGGAAATCGAGCAGCACCTGCAGGCCCTGCGCCCTGGCTCTTTTGATGCTGCGCTCGACGTCCGCGAGGTTGCTGTATTTAGTCCAGGTCGCGTTGTTCCAGAGGCGGACGCGGATCAGGTTCGCGCCATGTTCCTTGAAGATGGCGTAGACGTCTTTGGGCGCGCCATTGTCGCGGAAGACCGCGCCGCAATCGTCCATTTCGTTCGAGAAGGAAAGATCGGCGCCGAAATAGAATTCGTGCGCCGAAGCGGGCGACAACAGCGCGCCCGCTAGGACCAGAGCAGCGATAAATTTCACGTCTGCGCCTTTCCTATTGAACCGGCTTGTTCACATCGAACTCATAGCTCGTGTCGTGGTCGGGAACGGTTTCCGCAACAACGCCGTCTTCGGTCAGTTTGGGGCCGCGCAGCAATGGCTTTGTCATCATCTGCTCGCCGAACAATTGGAAGCGAATGGAGCTTCCCGGCATGATCGTCGTTTTGTAGACCAGCGCGCTACCCTCGCGTCTCACGGGGAAGGCCGTGAGGTCGGGGTCGCCGTAAAAATCGCTCCACAGATAGAAAGTCTGGCCGGGTTTCGCGCGCACGCCGTCGAAACGGAAGCTGACGGTCACGGGCCGCTTGTATTTGTGACTCATGAAATCGATCCCGGGCAGCACTTCGCCGTTGGGACCGAATAGGGTCATGACTTCCCAGTCGACGCTATGGGGATTTTTGGTGCATTGCGAGGGTATCCAATCGGGCGCCCACAGCAGCACGCCATGACCGCCATTGCTCATGACCGTCTGGGTGAGATCGACCAGAAAATCCTTCTGGCCTTCGGGGGTTGCGGGATAGCCGGGCGTCACATTGTCCTTGGCCAAACCGGAATCCTGCCCCTGCGTCCAAGGATAAGCGGTTTCGACAACCGTCACGCCGACATTGGGATAACGATTGCGCAAGAGATTGATCGCACGACCCAGGCCGCCAAGCGAGTCCGTGGACCATTTGGGATAGTAGCTGATGCCGATCTCATCGAAATCGGTCACACCCGCTTTGACGGCATCGGCGAACCACGGGCCGACATGCTCCGGCTGAGCGATCTGAATCATTACCTTGGGCTTGGTGCCGGTTTTGCGGCCCGCATCGCGGATTGCCTTGATCGCGGCGTTCAGTAGCAAGGCGTTGCGTTTCCAATTGATGGGGCCGACTTTCCAGCGCCCGTGAAAGAGGATTTCGTGATTGATCTCGTTGCCGGGCTGGACGATGTCGGGCATCGCGCCCGCCTTATCGAGCGCGATCAGCGTGTCGTACGTATAGCGATAAAGGACCCCCGCCAATTTCTTTTGGTCCTTGATCTTGGCCCAGGCAGCGGGAATGGGCTGCTTGCCGCCATCGGCCCACCAGTCCGAATAGTGAAAGTCGAGCGAAGTCGTCAGGCCGGCGGCCCTGGCTCTTTTTAGGCCACGCTCCACATCGGCGAGATTGCTGTATTTGGTCGGATTGCCGTCGGTCCAAATGCGGATGCGCGCGATGTTGGCGCCATGCGTCTTAAACAAAGCCAATAGGTCCTGCGACTTACCGCCGTCGCGATAGATGACGCCGCAATCGTCCATCTCGTTGGCGAAAGAAAGATCGGCGCCGAAATAAAATTCGTGCGCCGATGCAGGAGTGATGGAGAGGAGGAGAAATGTAAGCAGATAGCCGGTTACGGACTTCATATGGGGTTCCCGTTAGGCAAAAAAAAGCGAGGGGCCGAAGCCCCTCGCCATGCTGCACGGATCAGTCCTTGTAAGAAACGTCGAACATGAGAGTCCGGCCGAAGTGGCTGTAGGTGGCCAAATCGTTCGGATCGTTGGAACCGCGTAGATCGTCGGCGCCCTGACGAGCACCGGAGAAGCGATCCACTTGATCGGTGAGATTTAACGCCTCGAATCGCAAGCCTATGTGCTCGTTCCAGTCATAGGAGGTGAGGAAGTCCAGTGTCATCTCCGAATCCTGGGTGTCGAGCTGGTAATCGGCCCAACCCGGGACCATCGTGAAGGAGCTGTGGTACTTCATAGCCAAGCGCGCGGTGAAGCCGCTCTTATAGTACCATAGGTCGACCTCGTCGGAATTGTGGGCGAGGCCAGCCATCGGATACGGGTTCGAGACCGGGTGGAATTCCTTGATGTTGGAATCCGCGAAGGACGCGTTGGAGTAGATGCCGAAGTCGCTCAGGAAGCCCGGCAGGAAATAGAACTTCGTTTGGAACGTCAGTTCGAGACCATAGACGTCGCCGCCTTTGCCGTTGACCGGTATGTCGACATCAAAGAGCGTACCGTTGACCGTCATCGGATCGATACCGAGGCCGATGTAGTTCATGACGTGCTTGTAGTAGGTCGCAACCGAAAACATCAATTCTTCGTGGAAGAACCACTCATAATCGAGATCGAGGTTGTCGGCGCGGAACGGCTTCAGGTGCGGGTTGCCGCCGCTGCCTGTACCTGTCGTGCCGCCCAACCAGTTCGCCGCATACAGCGAATAACCCGTGTTCAAGGCATCGAGGGGTGGACGCGATACCGACATCGACGCCCCAAAGCGGACCAGCTGATCGTCTGCGACGTGGGCATTCAGATAGAGGCTCGGCAGCGCATCGGTGTAGTTGTTGCTCTCATATATGGTCGAAAAAGTGTACGGCCAGGTCGATTCGTTGACTTGCCAGCCTGTGCTGACAGTCTTGACGTTTTCGACACGTACGCCTACGCCGCCGTTGACGGGAATTCCGGCGACGTCGTGGCCGAACTCGGCCTTAAGGTATCCACCCAAGCTCGTTTCCTGAACCTCCCAGTTCTGTATTTTGTTCTGGAAACCGTCGCTGGCGTTTGCGCCGTAAACATTCCCGTCCGTCCAGTTCACAACGCCGAGATAGGGATTGCCGGCGGTTCCACCCAACGCAGCCGGAAGCGTGTTTTTCATGTCGCCGAAGACAAGCGGCGCTATGGTGTTCCAGTTCGCATACAACATCGGCGGGACGTTAAGGTCTTTGACCTGGAAGCTCTCGAGATCGTTCACGGGCAGCGTGACCGAACCGTTGGGGACCGTCGTGTTGGCCGGGTTGTAGTCCGTGCCCGCCGTGTACACGTCGTAGTCCCACTGGTGATGGGTCTTGGCGCGGGCCGACCAGCGCGCGCCGGCCGATATCTGGGTGAAGAACGAGCCTTCGAAGTCGCGCGACACATCGCCCGCAATGGCCGAGATATGGTCGCGTGTTTCTTCCGGACCGGCATCCATGCTGCAAGCCGAGCCAGTGACCGCGTTGTTGCAGTAAGTCAGGTCGTTGGGCGTGGCCGAGGAGTTCCACCATGCGTCGTTCGACTGGTTGACGCCGCCCGGGTAGGCGAGCGTGTTGTTGGCCGGGATCGCCGGATTGGAACCGAGCGTCACATAGGGCGCAGTGCCTTCCTGCATATTATAGCCCGAGCCCGTTATCGGTTGAGCTTGGGTCTGGATGTCGAGCCACTGGTTGTTGCGCCACGCTTCGGAATGCGACACATCCAGCTTGGCCGACCAGGCGCCCGAGTCATAAGCAAAGTTCAAGCCTCCGACGACCAGGGTCTGGCGTTGCCAGTAGCGGGCGATGTTGTTCTGGACGTCGATCGTGCCGGTCGGCAGGTTGGCCTGCACGACATGGCCCAAGCTGTCGACCTTGAAGGAGGCGCCGGGGGCCAAGTAGGCCGAGTTTGCAACCGGTGCACCACCCGGAACGCCGCCGTTGCCGTATTCGTTTGTCGCATTCAGACAAGCCGTGTTGATGGCGCCCGTCGTGGCGCTGCAGCCGAGCCCGTCGGAGTTGGGCCAGACTTGGCCATTGGAGTCGTCGTACTGCTGGAGTTGGTTTTCATCGATCACATAGGACGACCACAGTCCGTCGGCCTTGACGGTCAGTTTGTCGGTGACACGCCATTCGGCGGCGCCGGCTAGGCCGTAACGGTCCTGCTGCAGCAGCCTGACGTCGGTGGTAGCGCCCCAGGGAGCCGGGTTGCCGCCGGTGAGCGCCGTGGTGCCGTCCGGCAGGGTTACCACCTTTGTTGGCGCGTTACCGGTCAGGTTGGCCGGACTGCCCCAGCCGGTATCGGGTTGGTTAGTGTCTTCGGTCCAGAAGATCAGATTCGTAAAACCGTTCTTCTGGCGCTGGGCACTGGCGGCCAGCGAGAAGGCGAAATTATCGGTGACATGGTAGTTGACAGCCACGCTGCCGCGGAACCCGAACGGGTCGTAGTGGGGCAGATTGGTGCCTTCGGTGTTGTATGTCGGGCCGCCGCGGACCTGGAAGGTCGGGCCGGTGTATTCGAGCGGCGAGGTGGTGCGGATATCGATCGTTGCCGCAATGCCGCCGCCGATGAGGGACGCGTCCTGGGTCTTGTAGACTTGCGCGCCGGAGAGAATTTCGGACGGATAGGATTCATAGCGGACGTTTTGATCCGGCTCCGATGAGGCCACTTCGCGGCCATTGACCAGGCCGAAGACGAAACGTGGGCCGAGGCCGCGGATCGCAACTTCGCTGGCGTTGCCGCGGTCGCGTTGCGTATTGACGCCCGGCAAGCGGTTGAGTTCTTCGCCGATCGTAATGTCGGGAAGTTCGCCCAGATCCTTGGTTGAGATGTCCTCGGTGATCAGCGGCGAGTTCTGCTTCATGATCAGCGAGTCGCGAAGGCTTTCGCGAATGCCGGTCACGACGACCGTCTCCACACCCGAAGTGTCCTGTGCGAACGCCCCGACCGACACCGCGGAATAAACCGCGACGACACTTGCTCCACATAGGAGCACACGTTGTAACGATTTCACCAGATTCCTCCCCTGCATAGCTTGTTTGCCGGACAATGATGCATTGCCCGGAAGCTTAGTATCTGAATTATCATATTAATCGGTTATTGGGCGTCAAGCACCCAAATGGTCATTTAGGCGGAGTTTTGCGCAACGTGACTTTCGAGTGACAGCCCATGATGGCGCTAACAACCGTCAAATGCATGAACGCCGATTTCCTTGATTTTGTAGCATAGTCAAACACAACGTAGGATTTTTTCGCGCGATGACAGCGCTTACAATCGCGCGCCGTGGCATTTGTGCATGTGATCGAACGAGCCATCAACAGCGTGCCCGACCAAGCCGAACGAGCCGGCTTGATGGTGTTACCGCTACCACATCGTGCGCATGTTCCGATGCAGCAACTCAGGCAGACGATCGAGGACGGAGATTAATGCATCGGTTGATAGGTCATGCCGAGTTGATCGAACAGGAAGCTGAGTTCGTCGGCCTGTTCGGAGATGCGTTCCGACAGTGAGCTGCCGATGCCGTGACCAGAATTCATGCTGGTCCTAAGCAATATCGGGTAGCCCGATGAACTCGCTGCCTGCAGCGCCGCGGCGAACTTGCGCGACTGCATCGGGTTGACGCGCCCGTCGGTGGCGCCGGTCAGCATGAGCACTGCGGGGTAGGCCGTCTTCGCCGTCACGTGATGATAGGGCGAATAGGCGTATAGCGCTTTGAACTGAACCGGGTTCTTCACCGTACCGAATTCCGTCGTGTTGAATGATCCGTTAGGATCGAGTTCGACGCGCACCATGTCGTAAATGCCGACCGCCGACACCACGGCGCGCGCTATCCCCGGATGCTGTGTGATCTCGGCGCCCATCAAGAGGCCGCCGTTCGAGCCGCCCATCAGCGCCAGCTTGGCGGGCGAAGTGTAATGCTTATCGAGCAGATACTCGGCCGCCGCAGCGAAATCGTCGAACACGTTCTGTTTGTGAGTCAGCATGCCTTCCTGGTGCCAGCGCTCGCCATATTCCGAACCGCCACGGATGTTGGCGATGGCATAGATGCCGCCGGCGTCCAGCCAAATGCGCCGGAAGGAACCGAGGAAGCCCGGCGTCTGGCTGATGCCGTAGCCGCCATAACCGTAGAGCAGCACGGGATGGCTGCCGTCGAGTTTGGTGCCTTTCTTCATGATGACGTTGACAGGAACTTTGGTGCCGTCTTTCGAAGTGGCGAACACACGCGTCACGTCGGCGTCGGCGAAGGATACCGGCGAAACCACCTTCAGCGCGGTCTCGCGCGTCTTGCCGGTCGCTGGGTTCCACGCCGCGTAATAGCGCGGACGCAGATAGGTCGAGACGTCGAACAGAACCGTGCCTCCGGTCAGCGGCACGATTTCGTCGTTGGCGGCGATCTCTGGCAGGGGCAGCTTGCCCGCCGGTTTGCCTTCGATGTCGAATATCCGCACCTGGTTCGGTCCGCCGACGATGTCGCGCACGAACAGGTGCGTGCGACTGAAGCTGAGATCGGCGCTCTGCTGCTCGGCGCCGCCAGACAGGATGGCCACATTCGATTCCGGCACGATGACTTTGGCCGTCGCCAAGCCGCCGGGCATGGGGACTGCCAGCTTCACGATCTTTCCGTTGGAGCTGTTCTTGCGCGAGATGGCATAGATCGCGCCGTCCGGCCCGAAGGTGGCGTAGACGATCTCGTCGCCATAGTTGCCGACGCGAACGGGCGCCGCGCCTTGCTTCAACACATAGAAGGCCCAGATGTTGCCGTCGCCGCGCTGGACCATCACCATGATCGCTGGCAGGTTAAAGCGATTGTCGAGGAAAACCTCGGAAACCTTTTCGAGGCCATCCTTTTTACCAAGTGCCAGTGGATCGCTTTGCCACGCTGCGCCCAACTTGTGGAAATAGACCTGCAGGTTGAAATGCTGCTCGGACTCCGGCGCGTCGGGACCGGGATAGCGCGTGTAATAGAAGCCGGTTCCATCGGCCGTCCAGGCCAGGCTGCCGCCAGCCGTCGGATATTGCACGCTCGGGATAGGCGCCCCGATTTCCTTGGCCGTCACCACATCGTAGACGTGCAGCGTTCCGTCCTCGCTGCCGTTCTTAGAAAGCGAAACTGCGATCTTCGTTCCGTCGTTCGAGGGCACGAACCAGTCGATCGCGGTATGGCCGTTCGGATCGAGGACGTTGGGATCGAGCACGGTCTTGCGGCTCGCCGGATCGGCTGTCGCGTTCAACGTCACGATCATCGGCTGCTGCTTCTTCGGGTCGCTGTAATAGGCGAACACGCGTGCGCCTCTGGCGGACAGATCGAAATAGGACGGCGAGGTAGCTGTGACCAGCTTCAGCAACTCATTCTTGATCGGTTCCTGGCTCTTGAGCGCGTCGAGATAGGTCCGGGTGCGATTGTTTTGGGTGCTGCTCCAGGCCTGCACCTTGGGATCGGCCCAATTTTCCAGCCAGCGATAAGGATCCGCGATCTTGACGCCCTGGATGGTGTCGACCGTCGTACCCTTGGGCGTCGGCGGGACGGCGGCCGCATATGCCGCGGCGGCGGTGATCGCGAAGGCGGCAGCGAAGCGCAGAGTGTTTCTCATGAACGAAGCTCCTGGAGCGAGGGCACGTGATGCAAATTCTTTACGTTTTCAGGGTAGCGCGAATACGCGGAGCGCGACGAGTGCTCTCGCGTCATCGTGATCATGCGAAGCACTGCGTCAATTGCCGCCAGAACAATTTGATATCCGTCATGGCTCCTTTTCGTGTAAAAGGGCACAAATCAAAGCAGGCGGGCAGAAGCGAAGAATTCGGTACGACAAAAAAAGAACAAATAAGAGTAGCGGGAGGATTGAATGTTACAAAGTACTGGCATGGCGCGTAACCAAACTGCCAAGAAGCCAGAAACCACGCAGGGACTCAAGACGCTCATCCTCAAGCTGCGCTGGGCCGGCCTCGACCAGGACGCCGATAAACTTTGCCACGAGCTTGAACACATCGCCCCCGAGGACTGCATCCCCCTGGGCCCTGCGGAGACAGATTAACGCATCTTAATTTCTTTCTTTGAGGGGTAGCATTTCATTGGGGGCAAGCCAATGAAACCAATTGCTGCGCGGATCGTTCAGATCGGATTCACTGTTCTGCTGGTCTTGGGCGGGAGCCAAGCGGCGCCTTATGGGGAACAGAAGCTGAGCGGGGAACCTAAAGCCCCGCTGAGCTTTACGATTCACTCCGAGACGACCCATCAAACCATGATCGGCTTCGGCGCCGGGTTCAATGAGAACGCTGAAGAGCTCATGGAGACCATCTTGTCTCCACGCGAGCGCGGCAAGGCCTACGACCTTCTTTATGGCGAGCCGGGCACGCGTCTGAACATCGTGCGTCTGGTGGTTTCGCCAAAGGCCGAAGCATTGCTGCCCAGCGGCGGCCATGTACGGTACGACTGGGCGCACGATGCCGGCACGCAATCGGAATGGGCGGCGATTCAACCGATCCTTAAGCTGACGAGGGCGGTTCTCTATGCGGTGCCCTTCACGCCGCCGGCGCGCTGGAAGATAGGCGCCAAGCTCAAAGATCCGCTGAGCGGCGGCTCACTGAATCCGGACGACTACCAAGCTTATGCCGAGTACCTTGCGGACTTCCTCGAGTATTACCACAACGTCCTTCACGTCGACATCGACGTTCTCAGCGTGCAGAACGAGCCGGGCGTTCCCGCGGCTTGGCATTCCTGCGTATGGACCGGCGAACAGCTGCGCGATTTTCTGAAGGTCCTCGCGCCCGTCGTTCGCGCGCGCGGGCTGAACACGAAATTTATGCTCTCCGAAGGCACCAACTGGACCGGCGCCTGGGCGCATCTTTTGCCCACGCTGAAGGATGACGACGCGCGCGGTGCCCTGGGCATGATGGCTAGCCACTCTTACGATGCGCCGGACGATCCGGCGCGCGCCAGGTTTGCCGATGCGTCGGCGCGCAACGGCCTGCCGGTGTGGATGAGCGAGATGTCGCTGATGCAGCCGCCGCAGCCCGACGATCCAGGAATGAATGCGGCGCTCAAGATTGCTGGCTACATCCATCGCGACCTGACCGAAGCGCATGCTTCCGCCTGGATCTACTGCTTCGCGATTTTTACCTCCTCATTCCAGGGCAGCATGGGTGTCCTGTCGCCCGCAGACGGAGCGGCGCACGGCACGCTGGTCGTGCCCAAGCGCTTCTGGGCCATGGCCAACTACAGCCACTTTGTGCGGCCGGGCTGGAAATTGATCGACGTCGGCGGCGCGGGCCTGGACAACACAGCCTTCGTGAGCCCGGACGGCGCAAGCTTCGTCATTGTGGCGGTCAACGCGGGCAAGAATCCGCAGCCGGTGAATTACGATTTCGCCGGCTGGACGATCGGCGCTGTTGCAGCGTTCGCCACCACGGTGGATACGGATTTGACGGCCGCCGCGCCTCCCACCACGCAGCTTCACGGTTTTGGCGCCATGCTGGCGCCGGCAAGCGTGACGACGTTTGTGGGAACGCTGGCGCCTTAGGCCAAAATCGCGTTGGGCAGACCGAGTGCCGAGATGCTATCGTCCAAGCTCGCGCGCTGGAATTGTTCCTCGGTGGCCTCCGCCTCGGTTAGATCGGGCGGAACGATCTCTCCGCTTAACAGCTGAAGATTGCGAAGTTTGGCTTCGTCGAATTTGGCGTGCCCCAGCTTCGCCCCCTTCAACGATGCGCCGCTGAGGTCCGCGCCGGTGAAATTCGCATCACGCAAATCCGCGCCGTCGAATTTCGCGCCTTGAAGCTGGCATTCCGAAAAATCGACGCCGATCGCGATGGTTTGGCGGGCGGATAGTCCGATCAGGCTGCGTGTAGCGAACTGTTTGCGCAAGGGACGCAGATCTTCGCCGTCGAGAACCGCCGAGGCTCCCTGCTTGCCCTCGGTGGCGACCCAGGTGTGGTGCGCGTCAAGTCTTGCCTTCAAGTCGGCAGATTTTGCCAGCGCTTGCGCTGAGACGTCGAGCACACAGTCTTTCAGGGCGTCGGGCGGAACATCTAGTTCGTTCAGGTTCACTCCCATCAGCACGGCGCCGCGAAAAGATGCGTTGGTCAATCTCGCGCCCCTAAATCTCGCCCCGACCAGCAGGGCTCCCTCGAAGTTCGCGCTGTCCAACTTTGCGTTCCCAAACGAGGTGCCCTTCATCGAACAGTTCGAAAAATCGACGGCACCGGATTCCCCGTTCGTACCTTTCGAAAGATCGCCACGGTCCAGGATCGACGCGTCTCCACTCGCCGTGACACACATCATCATCCCTGCGCGCAAATCGGCGCTATCGAGGACGGCGAACGACAGTTTGGCGCCTTTGAAGGAAGCGCCGCGCATATCCGCGCCCGTCAAATTTGCATTCTGCAGATTGCAGCCTCGCAAATCGGCGCAAAAGAGGCTTGCCCGTGTAAGGTTCGAGCCGCACATGTTCGCGTTGACGAGAGACGTTCCTGAGAAATCGGCTTCTTTGAGATTCCGGTTGGCCATATTGAGGCCGTCGAGATTTGCGCTTCTCAGCCGTGTGAATTGGCCGCCTCGGCATATCGCGTAGCGTCCTTGCGAGGCGAAAATACTGTTCAATTCCTGTTGCGAAAGGGCAACGCCTTTTTCGCCATAGAGATTTTTTAGCATCGCTCCATACCAATTCAAGCTTGCAGTTCGCCGGTACGGCCTGTCAGCATTCAAAAAGACTCAACTGAAACGTGATTATGAATCATAGTTATTGAACTTTTCTAAACGGTCCCCTCTTAAGTTTTGAGAAACAGGTGCTATTAAGCCTCATTTTCTTTGACAATTCCTACGCGTGATTCTGCACGCCCTCAACTACGATTTAACTTTTTCGGTACAAGAATGAAGCTCGGATTACGCGGTAGTCGTTGTTCGGACCGCGGGGGCGGGGCAATGTCGCAAGCCTGCATCAACTTGAGTGGCATGACGACCTTATTGGCCGACAGCGATCACTTTACGCGCAGCATCACCTCACAAATCATGCGAGGCTTCGGCGCGGAGCCGTGCACGTTGGTGGACACGGGGGAAGAAGCAACCAATTGCCTTCTGCGCAATTGCTTCGATCTGTGTATTCTCGAAGCAAAGCTCCCGGATATGTTTTGCGGTGAAGTGATCCGCTGGGTTCGCCGGTTGAAAGACAGCCCAGCTCGCTTCATGCCGATTCTGGTTCTCTCCAGCTACACGCAGCTTCACTGCGTTGCCGCGGCGCGCGACGCCGGCGCAAATCTGGTCGCAAGAAAGCCAATATCGCCGCAATTCTTGTTCGATCGCATTACATGGATCGCATGTGCCCACCGTCCCTACATTGAAGCCGGGCAATACATTGTGAGCTGCTGCCGGTTTTGAAGACACCGAGTTTGGTGTTTTTATGGAAACCGGAGGCAGACCATGGAACGACGGAAGTTTACGCGAGAGTTCAAGCTTGAGGCGGTGAAGCTGATCAAGGAGCGCGGCGTGGCATACGCGCAGGCGTCCAAGGATTTGGGTGTTCACCAGACAGTGCTGCGCAATTGGGTCAAGGATTTTGCGGTCGATCCGCAGCAGGCCTTTCCCGGCCATGGGCAGCAGAAGCCCGAACAGGCAGAGATCGCGCGGCTCAAGCGCGAAGTGACGAAGCTCAAAGCCGAACGGGACATCCTAAAAAAAGCCGCGGCCTACTTCGCGAAGGAGAGCACATGATGTTCACCTTCATCGCGAAGCACCGAGGAATCTGGCCGGTGGAATGGTTGTGCGGGGCGCTCGGTGTCTCGCGTGGCGGCTTCTATGCATGGCTCACGCGACCGCGAAGTCGGCGCAGCCACAGCGACGAAGAGCTGGGAGCCAAGGTGCGGGCGAGCTTCATTGCGAGCGACCGGACCTACGGCGCCAGGCGCGTGTGGCATGACATGATCGAGGACGGCGTGTCTTGCGGGCTGCATCGGGTCGAACGACTGATGCGGCTGCAGGCGCTCAAAGCGCGTCCGCGGCGACGTCGCCTGCCATCCGATCCGGGTCAACGGCAGGCGAGCGCCGTCGCTCCCAACGTGCTGGACCGGGCCTTCGAAGCCCCAGCCCCAAACCGCAAATGGATCGCTGATTTTACGTACATCTGGACGGGGGAAGGTTGGCTTTATGTGGCAGCGGTCATCGATCTGTTCTCCCGGCGGGTGGTCGGCTGGTCGATGAGCGCCACGATGACGGCGCAGTTCGTCACCGATGCGCTGCTGATGGCGATTTGGCGGCGAGGCAAGCCCGATGCGCTTCTCCATCACTCGGATCGTGGTAGCCAATACACCAGTGAACAGTTCCAGCGGTTGATGGCCGACCACGGCGTTACCTGCTCGATGAGCCGCTCAGGCAATTGCTGGGACAATGCGGCAATGGAGAGCTTCTTCTCTTCGCTGAAAACCGAACGCACGGCGCGCAAAACATACCGGACGCGGAACGAAGCAAGGGCTGACGTGTTCGACTACATCGAATGCTTCTACAATCCGAGACGGCGCCACTCGACGATAGGGTATGTGAGCCCGATGGACTTCGAGGAGAAGGCTGGATTAGCTTAAGTGGGTGTCAACCGAACCGGCAGCAGCTCATTGGACCAGACCGCCGTTTCAAAGATGTGGCTCCGGCGGATGGAATCTACAAGCGCGAAACTGATCCACTCATTGAAACGGAAAGCACGAAGACATCCGACAATAGGGCGCCTCCCGAAGGGGCCTTGAGCGAGGCAATGTGAACAAAAAAACCAAATTGATTCATTTTCCGAAGACACGTCTTTCCAAGCTCGTGGCTCGTTCTGGCGGCATCTCGCATGTCACCGCCATAGAAAACGCCCACAAGAACATCGAAATGATGCACGAGCAGGGCGACGAGGTCATCATGCGCTCGATTGCGGAGATCAATGCCATCGTCAACGCGCCGCAGCTGCGAGACGAGTTTTCGGAAGCGGATATGTCGGCTATTCTCACTCGCGCAGATCAGATCGTCACGCTGGCAGAGACGTTCGGTCATGAATTGCTCGACGTAATTGCAAAAAGCTTGTGCGATATGGTGGACGGACTTCTAAAGTCTGGAAAGCGCGACGTCGCGCCGGTCCTGGTTCACGTTCAGGCTATGGATATGATCGCTCCCGGGAGTGCGACGCTTTCCGACGCCGAATTCGAGACCATTCTCGGCGAACTTTCGAAGGTCCGGAAGCATTTCAATATTACATCCATCAGTGACGCGAACCCCGGCTCTCTCGAGCAGACTGTGTGTGCCGGTTAGAGACGCGCAATCGTCGCCGGAAAGGCGATGTCAACGTTTTGCCGCAACGGTTTCATGATCTGTAGACGGACGAGTTATCTTACTGGTTTGGCGGACCAGTTCGTAGAAGACCTCGAAGAGTGTGCGGAAGCCGGGCACCTTGCGCGGACGATGGTTGTGCGGATCGGCGATACAGTCGAGATCGGCTTGGGAAACCCGATCGTCCATGCTAACATAACGATCTCGGCGCGTCGTGCGTTGCGGGCGCCGACCAAGGCTCGGTGCATGCAACGTGCTCTTGAGACACGGACAACCGGTCGGATCGCATATGGCGAACGGGAAATTGTGCTGACCCGTTTAAACTTTACGTGCGCGTCAATCTCTCTCGTCTCCAAGCGTCCGTGCAAGTTAAGGCCTTTCGCCTTGGCGCCAACACACTTTAGAATGGAGCTCCCTACCAGGGGCGTAACAACTCAGGCAGGAGTGAAAATATGACTGCCAGACAAAAAACCACATGGATTGCGGTTCTGGACGGTACGCAGGCGCGCTTCTTCGCGCTGCGCAAAAACAGCGAAGGACAAGTTTTCGAAGCGACTGCCGAGGCGTTGAGCGCCGATCTGCCGCGCTACTCGCGCGAGGAGCGCGGCGACAGGCCGTCGCGTGCGTTCGCGGTCGGCAAGGCGCGCGGCGCCGTCGAACCGCGGCACGATTACAACAAGCTGGCGAAGCACCAATTCACCCGCGAGGTCGCGGGCACGCTCGAAACGGCGTTCGCCGATCTGCGCTACGACCAGCTTGTGCTGGTGGCGCCGCCACGCAGCCTCGGCGAATTGCGCGAGCTGCTCTCCGAGCGGCTGCTGGCGTGCCTGGCGCACGAAGTGCCCAAAAACCTGACGAAGCTCGGCGCCGATGCCCTGCGGAAGAAATTGTCGGGCTTTCTGGTGACGGCGGTGACGCTGGGCGGTCCGGTCGCGCGCGAGGAGAAGAAACCAAAGGCGAAAGCGAAGGTTTCGTTGCCGGTGTCCGTCGTCTTCCGCAACATGGAAGACTCGCCGACCGTTCGCTCGGCCGCGCTCGGGCACATGGCCAAGCTCGGCCGCAAGTACGGGCGCATCGTCAGTTGCCGGGTCACCGTCGAAGCGCCACATCGTCATCACCGCAAGGGCAGGCTGTTTGAAGCCAATGTCGAATTGACCCTGCCGGGACACGAGATCACGACCAAAGGCGCCGGCAAGAACAAACATACACACGAGGACGTCAACGTGGCGCTGCGCGACGCATTCGCCGCCGCGGCGCGCCAATTGCACGACTTGCGGGGCAAACAGGGTGGCGCCGCGCAGGCGCGGCGAGGCGCGTCGCTCGATACGCTGAAGGCGGAGGAAGAAGCTTAGCCGGGCGTCCCGGTCAGCGTTTCGGTTCGCGGTACATCCAGGGCAGCAGCAAGCCGACTGGGATGATCCATAACGTACCCGCGAGTACGTAGTAGAAAAGCTCAAGCAGCCAATTCGCATGCGGAAGGACGCGTGCGCCTATGCCCATGGCGATCAGCGCATAGACGAACAGCCAGACCAGCGTGATCAGCGTGCCGATCAATTTTTTGATGTGGGGCGACAGCGAACGCATGGGGCGTATGGACCTCCGGGAACTTGAGGGCTATCAAACGGCCGCCTTGAAGCGCAAGCCCAAAACCGCATGACCACTTTAACCGCCCTCGCGCCGCAGTCCCAATCCAGCCGCCGCGCGGTCGGCATTTGGCTGCTCTTCGTCGCCGCGCTGATCGTGGCGATGCTGGCGGTGGGGGGACTGACGCGGCTGACGGGTTCCGGCCTTTCGATCACCCAATGGGACCCGCTCATGGGCGCGGTTCCGCCGATGAGCGGCGCCGCTTGGCATGACGCGTTTGCGAAGTACCAACTCATTCCGCAATACCGGCTGGAAAACCACGGCATGAGCCTGGAAGGGTTCAAGGCCATCTTCTGGTGGGAGTGGACGCACCGTCTGCTCGGGAGGTTGATCGGTTTTGTTTTCTTTGTGCCGTTCGTCTGGTTTGCCTGGACGGGCGCGATCGCGCGCAAGGAATGGCCGCGCATGGTGCTGCTGTTTGCGCTCGGCGGCCTGCAGGGTTTCGTCGGCTGGTGGATGGTAGAAAGCGGGCTGGAGGCGCGCGTGTCGGTCAGCCAATACCGCCTCGCGATCCACCTCGGCGTTGCAGTCATTCTTCTCGGCGCGATCCTGTGGACGGCGTTGGAATATCTGCGTTCGAGGAATAACGGCGCGCCGGCGCGGCATGCGAAATGGGCCGCTGCATTTGTCGGGCTCGTCACCATTCAGATGCTGCTCGGCGCCTTGGTGGCCGGGCTGCACGCCGGTCTGATCTACAATACCTGGCCGTCGATGGACGGCTACGTGTTCCCGGAGCATCCGTTTTTTGCGTCGCCCTGGTGGATCAATTTTTTCGAGAATCCCGGGCTTGCCCAGCTCGATCATCGCATCGCCGCTTATCTGGTGGCAGCGGGCGCGTACGCGCTGTGGTGGGCGGGGAAACACGCGGGGCTCACCGGCTTTGCGAAGCACAGCAGCGACGCGGTGCTGACCATTACGCTGTTCCAGATCGCGCTGGGCATCGTCACGTTGCTGCTGCAGGCGCCCATCGCGCTGGCGGCGCTGCATCAGGTTGTAGCGGCACTGCTATTCTGCGCCGCTGTGTGGCAAGCGTTCGAGCTGCAGCGTACGCCTTAATCGATTATTCCTCCAAGCCTCGGTCGAGATCGGCGATGATGTCGTCGACGTTTTCGATGCCGATGGAGAGCCGCACCACATCGTCGCCCGCGCCGGCCTTGGCGCGATCCTCGGTTTCGAGCTGACGGTGCGTGGTTGAGGCCGGATGGATGACGAGGCTTCGCGTGTCGCCGATGTTCGCCAGATGGCTGATCAGGCGCACCGAATTGACCAGTCCCATGCCGGCTTCGTAGCCGCCCTTGACCCCGAAGGTGAAGACGCTGCCCGCGCCCTTGGGGCAATATTTGCGATGCAGGGCGTAGCATGGATTGTCTTCCAGACCGGCGTAATTCACCCAGGCGACCTTGGGATGTTCCTTCAGCCAGCGCGCCACAGCCAGCGCATTATCGCAATGTTTCTGCATGCGCAGCGGTAGGGTTTCGATTCCGGTCAGCACGAGAAACGCATTAAACGGCGACAGCGCAGGGCCGAGATCGCGCAACGCCAGCACGCGGCAGGCGATGGCGTAGGCCATGTCGCCGAACGTCTCCCACAATTTCATGCCGTGATAGGACGGGCAGGGTTCCGACAAGGTCGGGAATTTGCCGTTGCCCCAATCGAATTTGCCGCTATCGACGATCAGCCCGGCCATCGAATTGCCGTGACCGCCGAGGAACTTCGTCGCCGAATGCAGCACGATGTCCGCGCCCCATTCGAAGGGCCGGATCAGGTACGGCGTCGCCAGCGTGTTGTCGACGATCAGCGGCACGCCGGCGTTGTGCGCGATCTTCGCGATCGCTTGGATATCGGTGATGATGCCACCCGGATTGGCGATGCTCTCGATGAACAAAGCTTTCGTCTTCGGCGACAGCGCGGCCTTGAAGCTTTCCGGGTCGGTGCCGTCGGCCCATTTCACGTGCCAGTCGAACTTGGCGAAGGAATGGTTAAACTGGTTGATCGAGCCGCCGTAGAGCTGGCGCGCCGCCACGATCTCGTCGCCCGGACTCATCAGCGTATGCAGCGCAATCAGTTGCGCGGCGTGACCGGAAGCCACCGACAGCGCGGCGCGCCCGCCTTCCAGCGCCGCGATGCGTTCCTCCAGCACCGCGTTGGTGGGGTTCATGATGCGCGTATAGATGTTGCCGAAGACCTGGAGATTGAACAGCGCGGCGGCGTGGTCCGAATCCTCGAAGACGAAAGCCGTCGTCTGATAGATCGGCGTGGCGCGCGCTCCGGTCGCCGGATCGGGTTGGGCACCAGCGTGAACGCTCAACGTGTCGAAACCATAATCAGCCATCATCTACTCCTTGCCGTTCGCCGGGAAGAAACCGCGAGACCGTGATAATTGTTTTTCGTTTCTCCCGGCAACTCCCTCGGGGGAGGGAGGAGGTGATCCGCATCGCCGCGGGGGCTTGCTTCCCGGGCGGCGGGCTTTTCACGATTTTGCCCAAGCCGTTCATTCCGCTGCATTTCCGCCTCGAGGTTGTTTTCAATTTTCGGGTGGCCCCCTCCCATAAAAAAAAATACAAAACGTGAATTCAAATCCCGATTTTTCGGTCTAAGCCGTTGCCGCATCATCACAATCGCCTTGCTGACGCGGCGCAGCGAACACGCATAGAGCGCGCAGTAAGGGAATGGTTTCGCAATCCGCCGTCGCCTTGCCACTCAGGTTTCGCCAATTCGCGCATGTAGGAATGAATTCAGGGATGTCAAGGGGGCGCGGCAGAATTTCCAGACGCCCGTGGAGCGGGTAAGGCCGGTCTTCAATCCGTCTTGTTCGAGAGGCGCGGCTTGGAGTCCGCCCGTTTCAGCGAACCGCCCTTGCCGAACAGCCGCGGTTTGCGATTGTCGATCAGTTTGCGATTGACGCCAATCCAGCCGATTTCGCCGGAAAGGCGGCCATATTCGATCTTGGGGCAGCGATCCATGATGACGGTAAGGCCCGCCTCGTGCGCCTTCGCCGCCGCGTCCTCGTTGATCACGCCGAGCTGCATCCAGATCACCTTGATGCCCAGCCGATCTTTTTCGGCCAGAGCTTCGTCGACGATAGCGGGCGCGGCGTCGCTGCCGCGAAAGATGTCGACCATGTCGACGGGGGCGGGCGCGTCGCGCAGCGAGGCATAGACCTTCTGCCCGAGGATTTCCTTGCCCGCCATGCCCGGATTGATCGGATGGATGACGAAGCCCTTGGCGAGCAGATACTTCATCGCGAAGTAGCTCGGCCGCATCTCGTTGCCGCTGGCGCCGACCATGGCGATTACCTTGGTCGAACGCAGGATGGATTTGATGAGATCGTCCGGGTATTGGAGTTGCGACATCTAAGCTGCGGCCTTGCTAAGCGCTTAGGGGGCACTTGCTGTCTTGGATTGCGACTTTACGCTATTTCATATGGAATAAGGCAACAGCGAATTCATATGGAATAAGGCAACAGCGAAATTCCGGCGGCCGCGAAGCCGCAAAGGGGCTATCGATGATCATTTATTGGGAGCGCTGGGGCATTTCGGTGTTGTACATCACGCTTGCGTGGATGCTCGTCGTATTGGGCGCGGCGATAGCCTTGGGCGTTTACGAACCCGATCCCCACAAGTCCGACAAGCTGTTCAATCAGCTCGTTTGCCTCTGGCTAGTGCTGTCGGCCGCCAGCGTCTACGCGTTGGCCCATTATCGCGCCGCCTCAGCAAGCAGGCGCGCCGACGCCTCCAGCGGGCCGATGCTGCGCCAGCCGCCGGAAGTCGACACGTTCCTATTTATCCGGATGTCCTACTGGACATACATTTTATTGGCTTTGGCGTTTTGGGCGTTCGTTGCGTCGTTCTTCGGCTGAAACGAAGCCAAATCAGGCGGGACTTCAATCGCCGAAATTATACGGTATCATGATACCGTATGCAGAAAATCACGTTAAAATAGGCATTTCTGCTTGACGCCCATCGCAGTTCCCCCTATACGGCGCGCCGGTTCAAACGGCGGCCTCAGCTAAGGCCCTGGAGAAGTTATTATGAAAACCTACTCGGCCAAGGCCTCCGAGATCGAGAAGAAGTGGGTGGTGATTGACGCCGAAGGGCTCGTGGTCGGCCGCCTTGCTTGTCTCATCGCGGTGCGCCTGCGCGGCAAGCACAAGCCCAGCTACACGCCTCACATGGATTGCGGCGACAACGTCATCGTCGTCAACGCGGCGAAGGCGATTCTGACGGGCGATAAGCTGAAGAAGAAGGTCTATTACCACCACACCGGCTACATCGGCGGCATCAAGGAACGCACGGCCGGCCAGATCCTGCGCGGCAAGTTCCCCGAGCGGATCGTGGAAAAGGCGGTGGAGCGCATGCTGCCGCGCGGACCGCTCGGCCGGCGCCAGCTGGCCAATCTGCGGGTCTATCCGGGTGCGGAGCATCCCCACGAGGCGCAACAGCCCGAGAAGATCGACATCGCGAAGATGAATCCCAAGAACACCAACTATCACAAGACGAAGGCGGCTTGATATGGCGGAAGAGGTAAAGAGCTTCGGCGATCTGAAGACGACGCTGATCAAGGCGAAGCCGCAGGGGCAGGCGACACAGACCGCGGAACCGGGCGTCTCCAAGCGCGACGCCAAGGGCAGGGCTTACGCCACCGGCCGGCGCAAGAATGCGGTCGCGCGGGTGTGGATCAAGCCGGGCACCGGGCGCATCACCGTCAACGCCAAGGACGAGAAAATCTATTTTGCGCGTCCCGTGCTGCGCATGATCGTGCGCCAGCCGCTGATCGCGGCCGGCCGCGACGGACAGTTCGATGTCGTCGTCACGGTTACGGGCGGCGGCCTTTCCGGCCAGGCGGGCGCCGTGCGCCATGGCATCAGCCGCGCGCTGGTGAACTATGAGCCGGGACTGCGCGCCGTGCTCAAGCCGGGCGGTTTCCTGACCCGCGATCCGCGCGCGGTCGAGCGCAAGAAGTACGGCCGGCCCAAGGCTCGTCGCAGCTTCCAGTTCTCGAAGCGCTGATCCGGTATCTTCATATTTCTATTTAATAACAGCGGCTTAGTGAAAACTAAGCCGCTGTTCTGTATGCACCAATCGTGCACCAAAACTGGGTTTGGGGGCTCGGTGGACTTCTACAAGAACGCCCAAGAGCTGCGGGACGGCGCGGTTCTCTTGTACACGCGCCCGGACCGGAAAAAGACGACGTGGCAGGCGCGTCTCAAAGTGCCCGGCGTCACCGGGTACATCGTCAAATTTCTCAAGTCCTCAGATATCGACACCGCCATCACGGAAGTCGAAGACCTCTTCTACAGCTTCACGGTCGAACAGAAGCTTGGGCTCGACGTAAAGCAGGCCGGGAACATAAGGTTCTTCATCTAGACTCACTTGCAAGAACTGAACTGCCTCTGAGGTACCTCCAGAGAAACGAAAGCAATAGCCACCTTCGAGCTCAAGTACTCTAGCTAACTCCACGAAGCGTCTGATCTACCGGGAATTCCTTCCGGTTCGCAACGTTCTCTGGGATGCCGTTCAAGTGGTCTGCGTTTGCGCCAATATACCGCGGTTCATATGGTTGCTGATGGGATATGTTACCTAATGGGTATTCAATAGGTACAAGTACCCTTATGCGGCAAGCACTAGCGACTGACGTCGAAGACATCTGCCGGCGTTACGGTTCTGACCGGACCCGGATGATGGACATTGTGATTGCGGTTCAGCAAAAGCTAGGGTGTGTTTCAACGGAAGCTATGGAAGTCATAGCCCGTGAAGTGAATACCCACCGTGTCGAAGTCGAAAGCGTCGTCACCTTCTACGCGTTCCTTTCCGTCAAGCCACGCGGCAAGATCATCATCCGGCTGTGCAACGACATCGTGGACTGGATGAAAGGCTATGACGCAGTGGCGGAAGGCATGGCAAAGGAACTTGGCGTCACCATGGGCGAGACGACAGCCGATGGCGCCATCACGCTCACTCACACCCCGTGCATCGGGATGAGCGACCAGGCGCCGGCAGCGCTCATCAACGGAATAGTGGTGCCGAATTTATCCCCGAAGCGAGGACGTCAGATCATCCGTGATTTGCGACGCCACCTTGATCCGAATCAACTCGTCACGATGGTGGGCGACGGCAACAACGCACATCCTTTGGTTCATTCGATGGTGCGCAACAACATTCGCCGGAGGGGACCAGTCCATTTTGACGATTTCGAACCTGGGAGTGCGCTTGAGAAAACTCTTCAAAAGTCACCCGAATCCGTCATTGCGGAAGTCAGGGCATCACGATTGAGAGGACGCGGGGGTGCCGGGTTTGCGACGGGCCAGAAATGGGAGTTCGCGCGCAACGCGCCGGGTAAGGAGCGGTATGTTCTCTGCAATGCCGACGAGGGCGAGCCGGGAACTTTTAAAGATCGGGTGCTGCTTACCGAATGTCCGGAGCAGGTGTTCGAGGGAATGACCATTGCGGGCTATGCCCTCGGCAGCGATACTGGCATCATCTATCTACGTGGCGAATACGGTTACCTGCGGGCCTTTCTTGAAAAGGTTTTGGAAGATCGGCGGCAACGGGGATTGCTGGGCAAGGCCATTCTCGGGCGGAACGGTTTCGATTTCGAAATCCGCATTCAATTGGGAGCCGGCTCTTACGTTTGCGGCGAGGAAACAGCACTCATCAGTTCGTGCGAAGGTCTGCGTGGCGATCCGAAGAACCGCCCGCCATTTCCAGCACAGCAGGGGTACCGCGGGTGTCCGACGATCGTCAATAATGTCGAAACTTTCAGCGCCGTTTCTCGCATCATGGTGAAGGGCGCCGAATGGTTCGCGGGGATGGGTTCCGAACGCACTACCGGCACAAAGCTTCTTTCTATATGTGGCGATTGCCGTAAACCGGGTGTTTACGAGGTTCCGTTTGGAATAACGGCGCGCGAATTGCTCGAGATGGCCGAGGCAGAAAATCCGGGGGCGATGCTCATCGGCGGCCCGTGCCGTCAGATGATCGGACCGGAGCGTTTCGGCGGGCAGATTTGTTACGACGACCTCGCCACGGGCGGTGCAATCCTCATTTTCAACCGCGCGCGCAACAAATTGGAGATCGCCGAACGCTATCTGGATTTCTTCATTGAAGAAAGCTGTGGGCATTGCACGCCTTGTCGGGTCGGTTTGGTCCTGCTCAAGAAAGCCGTGCACAAGGTCGTCAGCGGGGCGGGAGAACCGGCCGACTTGGAATACATGCGTCGGCTGTCAAAAGTGATTATGCAGACGAGCCGGTGCGGGCTTGGGCAGGCCGCCCCTAATCCGGTGTTGGGAGCACTCCAGAACTTCCAAGCCCTCTATGCCGACATGGTCGGAGAGGGAAAGTCCGGGCTGATCTCCACGTTTGACTTGTCCAAGGCCGTGGCGGATGCCGAACTGGGCGTCGGTCGAATGTCTCAATACGTCTAATGCGAGAGTGGTAGATGAAATAACACGCGAGCAAGAGATGAATAAAATCAAGTTCTCGATTGACGGAAAAACGATAACGGGTCAAGCGGGCCAAACCGTCCTTAAGGCGGCGAATGCGGCCGGCATCTACATTCCGCATCTCTGCGCGTACAAGAACCTCATCCCCCACGGCAGTTGTCGCGTCTGTTCCGTGCGGGTGAATGGCCGCATCCAAGCCGCCTGCGTGCAGACGATCTCCGACGGCATGGTAGTGGAAAATGAAACTGCGGAGATCCATGAGTTCCGCAAGGCCATCCTCGACATGCTGTTCGTCGAGGGTAACCACTACTGTATGTTTTGTGAGAAGAGCGGGCAGTGCGAGCTTCAAGCCCTGGCCTATAGGTTTGGCATCACGGTGCCGCAGTTCCCTTATCTCAACCCAGAACGCACCACAGACCTTTCGCATCCGGATGTATATCTCGATCACAATCGCTGCATTCTATGCGGTCGGTGCGTACGCGCTTCACAGGAACTAGATAACAAGAATGTTTTCCAGTTCGTCGGTCGCGGTTATCACAAGCGGTTGCAAGTGAATGGCGCAGCGTTGGCGGCGACGAGCCTGACCGTGACAGACAAGGTGATTGCGTCCTGCCCGGTCGGAGCGCTGATGAAGAAACGAGTGGGCTATGCGGTTCCCGTGGGGCAGCGGCTCTTCGATCATAAGCCGATTGGAATTGAGCGTCCCAAAAAAACCGACCCATGATATGAGCAACACGACAAAACCTCGGATAGCGACGACCAGCTTGTGCGGCTGCTTCGGCTGCCACATGTCCCTACTCGACATTGATGAGCGCATTCTCAAGCTGGCTGAATTGGTCGACTTCGCTCGCTCCCCTATCAACGACTACAAGGTGTTCACCGACCGTTGCGCCGTAGGAACTCATTGAGGGTGGCTGCTGCAACGAGGAGAACGTTCACGTCCTCGAAGATTTCCGCAAACATTGCGATGTGCTCGTTGTGCTGGGGGAGTGCGGGCTCAACGGAGGCATACCGGCCATGCGCAACCATTTGCCTGTCCGGGAATGTCTGGAAGAGGCCTATCTCAAGTCGCCGGGGGTATGGAACCCGGCGCAGATTATTCCTAACGACCCCGAAATTCCGCTTCTGCTGAATCATGTGTATCCCTGCCGCGAAGTGGTCAAGATCGACTACTTCATCGCTGGCTGCCCGCCGTCGGCAGATGCCATTTGGAATACTTTGACGGCTTTACTTGCCGGGCGTCCGGTAACTTTGGCTTACGACCAGCTCAAATACGACTAGCGGTGATAACCCATGAGCATAACGACCGCAGCCAATGGATCCGCCAAGGGCCGGAAGATCACCATTGAACCCGTGACCCGGGTTGAAGGGCACGGCAAGGTGACGATCCATTTAGACGAGCATGACGAGGTCACCGAAGCGCGTCTCCACATTGTGGAGTTTCGAGGCTTCGAGCGCTTCATCCTTGGGCGGCCTTATTGGGAAGTGCCGGTCATTGTTCAGCGACTGTGCGGAATTTGCCCGGTCAGTCACCAATTGGCGGCCGCCAAGGCGATGGACCGCATCATCGGCGGTGAACAGTTGACACCTACGGCGGAAAAAGTCCGGCGCCTCATGCACTATGGCCAGATGTTCCAGAGCCATTCGCTGCACTTGTTCCACCTTTCCAGCCCGGATTTGCTTTTCGGCACCGATGGTACGGCGACGAGCGCGTTCTCAGCACCGGTCTCTCAGCGCAATGTTATTGCTGTTGCGGCGGAGTATCCCGAACTGGCGCGTCAAGGCATCTTGATGCGCAAATTTGGCCAGGAAGTCATCGAGATCACCGCAGGTAAGAAAATCCACGGCACCGGCGCCATCCCGGGTGGCGTGAATAAGAACGTCTCGCCGGCCGAGCGGGACCGATTGCTCAAGGACGTGCCGCAAATGCTCGAATGGGCTCTCGGTGCGGTGAAATTCGCCCGCGACTTCACCATGGATCACTTGGTCGAACTGTTGCCTTTCGGCTCTTTCGAGTCCAGTCACCTGTCGTTGGTGCGCGAAGAAGACGGCGCAATGGATTTGTATCATGGCGTTCTGCGCGCCATAGACAAGGATGGCCAACGGTTGGTGGATGATGTGGACTACCAGCGCTACCTCGAAGTGATGGGCGAGGAGGTTAAGCCGTGGTCCTACATGAAATTCCCATTCTTGAAGCTTCTAGGGCCCGAAAAAGGCTGGTATCGCGTTGGGCCGCTTGCGCGTCTGAACGCTTGTTCGTTTATTCCCACACCTGAGGCCGAGAAGGCGCGGCAGGATTATATGGCGCTTACGCACGGCCGGCCCAACAACGTCACCATGTGTTACCATTGGGCGCGGACGATTGAGATACTGCACTCTATCGAGGTGATTCAGAATCTGCTCGAGGATCCCGACCTCCAGGGTAAAGAACTTTTGTCCAAGGGATCTCGATGCGAGGAGGCTGTCGGAGTGATTGAGGCGCCACGCGGCACGCTCCTCCATCATTACCGCGTCAACCGCAACGATGAAGTGACTTTCTGCAACCTGATCGTTGCGACGACCCACAACAACGAGCCGATGAACCGCGCAGTGACAAAAGTCGCCAAGGACTTTCTCTCGGGAAAGCCCGTGATCAGCGAAGGCTTGCTCAACCATATTGAAGTGGCCATCCGGGCCTATGACCCATGTCTCTCGTGTGCCACGCATGCGGCGGGGCAAATGGCTCTCCAAGTTCAGCTTGTTGGGCCTGGAGGCCAGTTGTTGCAAGAATTTGTGCGAGATTGAAATACGTTTTAACTGGTGTATCGCGCGGAGGGTGTGGGGCGCCTATGGGCGGGAGGTGAGTAGCGGCGTTTGAATCACCAGCCGGTGTTGCGGGTCTCGGTGAGGTCGTCGTAATCGGGTGGAAGAGCGAGCACGGTGGTTATTAATTTAGCGCCGCCGGAGAATAGAGACCAATCGGTGAAGACGGGGTTCGTGATTACGAACACCTGCGCTGGTGTTTGTGTGCTTTTGACATACAGCCGCTCGAAGGCCGCATCAAAACACACGGCTTCCGAGAAATCCGTATACGGTGCTTAGCGTGCAACGGATAGGGAGCAAGATGCAGTCTCAATTTATGGCGCGCAAACAGTTTAAGTCGACTGTGCCTAATTGTATACTTGTCTGCCATTTCTGGAGAGTGGCACGGCCCAACGTATCGCCGAACTTCTAGTATGAACGGGAGCGATCATGATAGCTTATATGACATGGAACAATGACCTAAGTGTCGGCGTGGCTCAATTCGACGAAGAGCATAGGCAGTTGTTCGTTTTGGTCAATGAAATGCACGACGGCGTGCACAACGTGCGCGGAAGTTTGACCAACGAGGCCCTTGGCCAGATGGCCGACAAGGTGATCGCGCATCTTCTGACGCACCTCGACCGTGAGGAAAAATGTTTCGACGAACTGCACTATCCACGAACAGGCGCGCATAAAGCCATGCACGAACAGCTGAAGGCGCGGATCAACGCTCTGCGAAGCGAAGTCGGCCATAAGGAAAGCAGAGCGCTGGCCGCGGAGATGCTACATTTCTTAAGGGAGGCCCTGTTGGATCACGTCCAGGACGAAGACAAGAATTACGGCCCATATCTGAACGAACAAGGCGTCCATTAGTGTAGTTCTGCTCTGTATTATGGAGCAAACACACCTTGAAAACTTCCTACTTCTTTGGAGCTGGGAGTATTTTTGAGATGTGGCATGCCCGCTCTCGACTTCAGGGCTGTTCAGTTCTCCTGACATAAGCGGAATGAAGCGAGTGATTCGAAGCCGCCGAGAGTTGCAACCTTTTGGCGTTGCGTAGGAACGCGAGGGCCGCACAACGACTTTGGACATGGCGGTCTATGAGCGGGCGGGCCGGAACAATTCAATTCGACGTTTTGCATTAACACTTTGTTTACGACACGCGCGCGTGACGGGCGGCGCGCGAAATCCCAACCAATTATTCACCAAGAAGCAGCACTGTTGCCGGGAGATCAGGCTCGGAGCCGTAATGTCCGGCAGACGCGCAAGCAGTGGTATTGCAGCGGCGACGAAGCCACGTTGGTCCCGGCCGCGCGAGCGCGAGGCTACGCGCCTGGCGATCCTGGATGCCGCGCATCGCCTCATCGAGTTGCACGGAGAAGCTGCGCTGAACCTGAGCGACGTCGCCAACGAGGCTGGCATCGCGCGCGCCACGATCTATGGATATTTCTCCAGCAGGCGGCAGCTAATCGGTCTGTTGACCGGCGAGACGACGCCCGAGCCGGAGCCTGCGCCCGCTTCGTCGCACGAAGAGGCACTGGCACCGGTCCTCATCGCGCCAAGCGAAGCCATTCCGACTCCGGCATCGTCTGGGCCGGATCTGCCCGTCCAAGCGGACGAGCGTCCGCCACGGGACGACAAGAAGACCGCTGCTGGCGTTGAAACGGCCAACGCAAGTCCGAGCGCGCCGGAAAATGCCGCCGCCTATAACGATTTGATGCGCCGCCAAGCCGAGGAACTCGACCGGCTGGCCAAACGGGTCATCGTGCCGAAATCGATGATGAAGGAAGGAACCGACGGCGCAATTTCGCGACTGGAAACCCGTCTGCACGTCGCCGAACAATCCGTCGCGGAGGTCGAAACGCGCCGCGGCCGCGATGCGAAGGAACTTGCCGAACGGATCGATTTGGCGAGCGAAGCCGTGCAGCAGCTCCAGAAGCGCCTGGAAACCTCCGACAACCGGCAGCAATTGGCGCTCGCCCAGTTGCGTTTGGACTTCCTCAATCTGGCAAGCCGCGTGGCAGATACGGGGCGAGGGCCGCATGATACCGCTCCCGACGCGGTCGTTCATTCGGAACCGGTCGATGGAACGGTTTCCCAGGCGGCCGATTTCCAGCCATGGAAGAATTCGCCGATGTCCGAGCGCGCGGAACCGGGCAAGGTTTTGGGAAAAGGCGAGCAACACGCTTATCTCAGCTCAGCGCGTCGCGCGGCGATCGACGCGTCGCAACAAACAGATGCGACAGAGAGTGCCAGAACCGGCAGATGGTGGACTCATTGGCGCTGGTTGTTAGGCGCCGCAATAGCCGCTGCGGCCGTCTTGGGACTTGCCCTGAACATGCATTCCGATATCGCGGCGCATTCGTCTGCGGTATCCGAGCATGCCGCACACGACACTCGGCAGGCGACGAACAGCCAACGGGAAAAGCGAAGCGTGATCGCGCTTGCCAAGGCGGGAAACGCCGAGGCGCAATTACTCCTCGGGCTGAAGCTCCTGAACGGTACGGGTGTGGCGATGAATATCGAAACGGCCGCAGGCTGGCTTGAACGCGCCGCAAATGGCGGACAGCCGGTCGCCCAGGAAATCATCGGCGTTCTCTACCAGACGGGAACCGGCGTCGCCACGGACATGCCGAAAGCGATCCGTTGGTATGAAACGGCCGCCCTCTTGGGCAATGTCAAAGCGATGGCCGATCTAGGCAAAGTCTATGCCGGCGGCTGGAGCGAGGGAACGGATTTTGCCAAGGCGACGCAGTGGCTCGCGCGCGCCGCCGGTTTTGGCGATGTCGATGCCCAGTTCGATCTAGCCATTCTGTACGAGCGTGGGCAGGGCGTTCCCATCAGCCTCGCCGATGCCTACAAATGGTACGCGATCGCGGCGGCGCAAGGTGATCGGGACGCCGCGACGCAGGCAAGCATCGTCGCGGCACAACTTTCGCCGGACGAACTGTGGGCGGCAAAAAAGGCGGCGGCGGATTTCAAGCCAAATCCCGTCGCTCGCGCCGCAAACGACACGCCATCCCGCGCCGCACTCCTCGCCCGACGCGGTTAGAACATGACCTCTACACGCTTGCCGGCGTAACCGTGCCCGCTTTCGGGTCGGTCCCGAACGGGTTCGCACCCGTCGTGCCCGGCTGGACATACCAGTAAATGAGAACCAGCCAGCCGATGACAGGAATAACGCCGATCACCACCCACCAGCCGCTGCGGTTGGTGTCGTGAAGACGCCGGACGGCGAGGCCGAGGCTCGGCAATAACAGCGCGAGTTCCAGCAATCCCGTCAACGGACCCGAATAGAAATAGCTGCCAAAGCCAAGAAGGCGCTCGAACAAGGATACCACGACGTACAGGATGAAATAGACGAGCGCATAATACCAAAAATCCCGGCGCCGGGCCCGCCCTTCAAACGCAATGTACTGTGTCGTTACGATGCTGCGAAAATTCTCGATGACGACGTTGGGATCCATCAGATAGTTCCCTTCTGCAGTGCGGCTATGCGCCGGCCTGTGTGGCTCCAACGGGAATCACAGGCGAAATCGAGGTAAGAATGCCTTAGAAGGCTTGTCAACGCGGGCAGGATTTGAAATAGGACCGATTCGGCCAATGAACGGTGGATGACGTGAGCGCCAAGATATTTGTTGACGGGGCGGCCGGCACGACCGGCCTGGAAATCCGCGAGCGGCTGGCGGGGCGCCGCGATCTTTCGCTGCTGCAGCTCGCCGACGCCGAGCGCAAGGATGCCCGCGCGCGCGCGAAAGCTTTGAACGAGGCGGACCTCGTCATCCTTTGCCTGCCGGACGAAGCGGCCCGAGAGGCGGTGGCGCTGATCGAGAATCCGGCCGTGCGGGTGATAGACGCCTCCACCGCGCACCGCACCGCGCCGGGCTGGGTTTACGGTTTTCCCGAGATGGAACCCGATCAGCGCGCCAAGATCGCCGCCGCCAAGCGGGTGACCAATCCGGGCTGCTATCCGACTGGTTTTTTGGCGCTGGTGCGGCCCCTGACGCGCGCCGGAATCATCCCGCCCGATTTTCCGCTCACCGTGAATGCCGTGTCCGGCTATTCGGGCGGCGGCAAGGCGATGATTACGGAATTCGAGGACAAAGCGTCGCCGGCTTATGTCGAAACGGTGCTGCGCACCTATGCTCTCGCTCTGTCCCACAAGCATGTGCCGGAGATGCAGGTGCATGCGAAGCTGGCCCATCCGCCGGTCTTCGCGCCGAGCGTGGGGCGTTTCTACCGCGGCATGATCGTGGAAGTGCCGCTGCAGCTTTGGGCTTTGCCAAGTAAGCCCTTAGCGGCCGAGATTCATGCCGTGCTTGAAGAGGCCTATCGCGGGCAGCCTTTGGTCGAGGTCGAAAGCCTGGAAGGCGCGATGCTGCTCAAGAACCTGGATGCGGAGATGTTGAAGTTGACGAACCGCCTGAAGCTGTTCGTCTTCGGCAACGACAAAACCGGCCAGGTGCGGCTGGCTGCCGTACTCGACAATCTCGGCAAGGGCGCCAGCGGCGCGGCGGTGCAGAGCCTCAACATCATGCTGGAACTGCCGGAAACGACGGGGTTGGTCTGAATCACCATGCCGCCTATTGCATCGATCGCAGAGGCACTGGCGACGCTCGGCGTCACGGAAAACACGCTGATGCGCGAGGATGTCGAGGCGCTCGACCGAGACGGTTATCTCGTTCTGCGTGGCGCGATCGCGCATGATCGGATCGATCCGCTGCGCGAGCGCTTCGAACGCGCCGTGCGCCCGATCGAAGAATGGCCTGTTCCGCGTGAATTCGGCACGCGCCACGCCATGCTGGACAAGGACGAGGCATTTCGCGATGTCTGTCTGCTGCCTACCGTGCTGGCTGGTGTTTATCACATACTTAAGCGACGCTTCTTTCTGGCCACCTTCCAAGGGCGCGATCCGTGCGAAAACGGCGGCTACCAAAATCTCCATCGCGATTGGCCCGAACAAAGAGATATTCCGCGCAACGTTGCGGTGCTCGCCTTTCTCGATCCGTTCGGCCCGGCTAACGGGGCCACGCGCGTCGTTCCGGGAAGTCATCTTGCGGACGGGCCCGTGCCGCAAAGCGATCCACGCGAAATCATTCTAGAAGGGCAGGCTGGCGACATCCTTTTGTTTGACGCGCACCTGATCCATTCGAGCACGCGTAATCCCAGCGCAGCGCGCAGACGAACCCTTCAGGTCAGCTATTTGGGGCACGAACTCTATGAGTTGCGTTATTTCAAACTCGACGCTTCGGGCGCCCCCGAGTCTGTGCGTTATCTGCTTGGAGAATAGACCCCTCTACAGCGTTTTGATTTTCACATAGGTCCCCGGCGCGCCGCACGGTGCTTTCAGTTTGCCGCCGCCCAGAAAGTGCCGCCGATGCAATAGCCGACCACATTAGGATCGAGCGGAGTGCTGCCTTTTTCCGGCTGGCGTTTGGCGAATTCCGTCAAAAGCCGTTGCAACCGGACCCCGACGCGCATCACGTTACGGGCGAATTCGGCGCTGTCGCCGATCGCATAGGCATTGTCGTTCGGAGGCGGGGCGCGTCGTTTTTCCGGGCAGTTTTCGCCGCTTTCCGTTCTGTTTCTTGCCTTTGCGTGATTTACTACCCCAGTCGATCGCCCTGGCGCTTGTGCGTGCGTTGCAGCGATGTAATCGTGTCTCGCAACATTGTGCAAGTTTGTCACAAGATTTCATGGTGTTGCGCGGCTTGAATCGCTTGGATCGCGCCTGAGGGCCCTGTATATGGGGTCTGCTGGCCGGCGTAGCGCGGGCGCGGCTTTGGAGAGTTCGATGATGCTCGGCTTTCACGCCACGAAGAAGGACTTCTTGCGCATAGGTGCGGTATTTGCCGTCGCGATGAGCGCAAGTGCCTGTTCCAGCTTGCCTAGTATGCCTGACGTGCCCGATTGGGTGGATCCGACAACCTGGTTCGGCGACGATTCGTCGACCGCTGTGGACGACAGCGCACAGACCCCGGATCTGGCGAATCTGCCGAACAAGCCTGCAGCGTCCACTCCAGACGAGCAGCAGCAAGTCGCCGAGTCGCTTGCCGGCGATCGCAGCAATGCCAAATACAGCGCTGACGCGTTGCGCGGGGGCACTGAGCCCGCCGCCACCCCGCCGCCGGTCGTCGCCCCCACGCCGATTGATTCCGCTTCGGAAACGATGCCGTCGGCCGAAAGCAAGTCCGCCAGCGGCGGAAGCGCTCCGGCTCCGGCCGAGCAACCCCGCACAGCGCAGGTCGATCAATCGGTGGCTCAGGCGCCATCGGGCCCGTCGATGCCTGGGACCTTGCCTTCACCCGGTCCGGAGACGCGTGTCGCAAGTATTGCCCCACCGGTGGAATCCGCCAGCGTTGCCGCGCCCGCGCTGGCGCAATCCGCCGCCATAGCTCCGCCGCCGGGTGCCGAACCGGCGCTTCCGCCGACGCCAGCCGTGCCTCAGCGAGTGGCATCGATCGCGCCTTCCGATGCCGCTCTTGGCTTCAAGCCTTCCGCGGCCCCGCCGCTCGACCCGTCGGTTCCGCAGTTCGTTGCGCCTCCGATTGTCGCGCACTATCAGCAGACGGCGGCAATGGCGGGTATTTCTTCGTCGGGCCCGGTTGTCGCCCTCGCAAGCGCAAAACCGACCAAGCTTCGCAAGCCGCATACCGCCGAAACGGGCGAGGGCGGGCCAGAATCCATGAGCGGCGCGGTCGTCGCCAATCTGGATGCCCTACAGCCGGTGCCAAGCACGGCAAGCGTCTATTCCAATTCCCAGGGCCTGCCGGCAACGGTGGTTGTCTTTTTCCAGGGTGATTCGATCTATCTGAGCGCGGAGGGGCGTGCGCAAGTGAGGTCGGCAGCCGAACAATTCAAGGAGCGGGGCGGTCAAGGCTATATCCGGGTGGTGGGCCATTCCTCCAGCAGGACACCCGATATGCCCTTGGAGCGCCACTTGGAGGTCATTTTCCAGAAGTCGCAGGCACGGGCCGACGCGGTTGCTCAGGAACTCATCCGCGACGGCATACCGGCCGCCAAGGTGCTGGTGGAAGCCGTGGGCGACAGCCAGCCCATCTATTACGAGTCGATGCCGAAGGGCGAAGACGGCAATCGCCGGGCGGAGATTTTCCTGCAGGGCTGATCCTTCGAGGCGCGTCGCGCTGCGACGCCACGAAGCATGTCAGGAACGCCCTAAAAGCCATTGACGCGGCGGGCAAATTGCCGCGATGCTGCACGCGCGAGGATTGCTTCGCGCTTGAAGGTTCCGACCATGCAGAGTGAGTTCCACCGCATAAAGCGGTTGCCGCCGTATATCTTCGAAGAGGTAAACCGTCTTAAGGCGCACGCGCGCGCTGCCGGCGAGGACATCATCGATTTCGGCATGGGCAACCCGGACATGCCGACGCCCAAGCACATCGTCGACAAACTGTGCGAGACCGCACGCGACCCGAAGTCGAATCGCTATTCCGCCTCGCGGGGCATCAAGGGTCTGCGAAAGGCCATGGCTGCCTATTACCAGCGCCGTTTCGACGTCACGCTGGACCCCGACAGCGAGGTGGTTGCGGCGCTCGGCTCCAAGGAAGGCTTTGCCAACCTCGCGGCGGCGATCACCGCGCCGGGCGACGTGGTGCTGGTGCCAAACCCGGCTTATCCCATCCATGCCTTCGGATTCATCCTGGCGGGCGCCGCCATCCGCCATATTCCGGCGACGTCGCCCGAGGCCTATCTGAGCGAAATCGGGCGCGCCACGCGCCATTCCGTGCCTTCGCCGTTGGCATTGGTAGTGAATTATCCCTCTAATCCGACCGCCCAGGTGGTGGACCTCGATTTTTACAAAGAGATCATCGCCTTCGCGAAGAAGCACGAGATGTGGGTGCTGTCGGACCTCGCCTATGCCGACATCTATTTCGACGACAAGCCGCCGCCCTCGATCTTGCAGGTCGAAGGCGCCAAGGACATCGCCATCGAGTTTCAGTCCTTGTCGAAGACCTATGCCATGCCCGGTTGGCGCATGGGCTATGCCGCCGGCAATAAGCGGCTGATCGGGGCGCTGACGCGCATCAAATCGTATCTCGACTACGGCGCCTTCACGCCGGTTCAGGTCGCGGCCACTGCGGCATTGAACGGTCCGGAGGATTGCATCGAGGAGATTCGCGGCATCTACAAGGCGCGCCGCGATGTGCTGGTGGACAGCATGGCGCGCGCAGGGTGGGAAGTTCCTTCCCCGCCGGCTTCTATGTTCGCCTGGGCGCCGATTCCAGAACAATATCGCGAGCGCGGGTCGATGGAGTTCTCGAAGCAGCTTCTCATTCACGCCAAGGTCGCGGTCTCGCCCGGCATCGGCTTCGGCGAATACGGCGAAGGATATGTGCGCATCGCACTGGTGGAAAACGAGCATCGCATCCGCCAGGCCGCGCGCAACGTGAAGAAGTTCCTGTCGCTGCGGATCAACGAACCGGCTACGCTGGAACCCGCAAAATGAGCACTCCTCTCAAAGTCGCAATTGCAGGGTTGGGCACGGTCGGGGGCGGCGTGGTCAAGGCGTTGCAGGCGCACGGCAAGGCGCTGAACGATCGCGCGGGTCGCCGGATCGAGATCGCCTTTGTGTGTGAGCGCGACGAAACCAAGAAGTCCGGCTTCGCCGTCGAGAACTGGGTGAGCGATATTCACGCCGTCGCGAAAACCGACGCCGACGTCGTGGTCGAGCTGATTGGCGGCGAGGACGGCCCGGCGCTGGAGCTGGTCGAAGCGGCTCTCAAAGCGGGCAAGCATGTCGTGAC
>CAVPYO010000019.1:0-184175 GCA_963710025.1 uncultured Alphaproteobacteria bacterium
ACTTCTCGAAGGTTTCGCGCACGGGCGAGCCTTGCCGCGGCGCCAGACCGAGCTTGTCGATCAACTCCTTCCAAAGCTTCATTTGTCGTCCGTCGGGCAGTACGACCGGCCGCAGCTGTTCGTCCAGCGTGATGACGCAAATATCGTCGGCGACGAACGAACAGCCGTCCCGGCAGAGCGCCGCGGCGAGTGTCGATTTGCCCGCGCCGGATCTGCCGCAAATCGCTATGGCACGGCCGCCGTTCGCAACGGCTGCGCCGTGCAGAACCAACGCGCCGCGCTGATGCAACAGAATGCCGAATGCGGCCCCTAGGACAAAGCTGGACGCATCGCGCTCCGTCGCGTCAGGTTCAAGTTCGACAGCGATATCGCGTCCCGACGTGATGAGAAGCCGCGCTAGCCTGGGAACGCGCAACAGAAATGCGTCGGCAGTCATGTCCCAGGTGGGGCCCGTCGCCGTTGCATCGTTCAATTGGGTGGGAACCGGAGCGCGTCGAATCGATACGGCAAAGTCCGTCGACGGCGATGCGTCCAGGATCGCGCCATGTAGATCAATCTCCGAAGAAACGCGAAGACCGGAGATAGAATAATTGGGCATCAGCCGCCAATCCCGAACGCTATTCGTACCCGATAATCAGCCAAAACGCGCAAGCGGGGTCACGCTGGGAATGCCTGCCGCGCCCACAACGACCGTGCCGCCCGCCTCCAGCCAAGCGTGGGCGGTCAACTTGCCCTTGCCGTCGAAAGCCGCGCCCAGGTGAAACGACGAACCGCAACCACGCCGCGCCAGAATCACTTTCGCCGCGATCGCCTGCGGCAGGCAAACCGCGTTCCAAGGCACGTTGCGTGCGGCGGCGGTCACAGCCTTACGGGTGCGCAACAGTAGCACCTCGTCGGCCGTCCCAGATTTTTCCGGGGCGCGCGCCAACCAAGAGGCCAGGCGGCCAAACGGGAGCATAACGACGATCAAGCCGGCCAGCGCCAGCAGCAGCGTGGCCTCGCAGACAAGCAAGCGGTCCGCGCTAGACATGCCGAAGAACGTCCGGAGTTTACGCCTCAGCCGCATGAACGACCCCGTTGTCGGTGAGAGCGGTCGCGAAACTCAGGAGCTCGGCTTCGCACGTCGGAGCGTCAACGTCGAACTCCCTGCCAATCTGCACACAGAGTTCGCGGACGGTCATTGGGCGTTCTAACAACTCCCAGATCCGCGTCGCCACGGCGTTGAGACCATAATAGTTGCCGCTGGCGACGCTCATCATCACCGCCTCTTCGGCGCCGACCGGGGCATGAAGGATTTCGCCGTTGCGGCTGAGAATCGTGTCGAGCGTGACCAGCATGTTGTTCCGCTCTTTCGATGGCGGCTGTGCCAGATTGCGATTTCGATTCTCTTCCTGTTGCCGCCGGTCCGTAACCTTCCATCCGTTCGATCACGACCGAAGTCGCCATCGTTCATTCGCAGGCGGATGGTAGAACGAACCGAATCGGCCGCACCCTGAAATGTGGAGAGTCAAAACAGGCGGAGAAACGACCCGTCAACTCACGGTGCCGATTATTCCACTGTTGACCTCGATGTCCGAGTACGGCTTAATTTGCACGATCTTTGTGCTCTCCACGACCAACTGCGGCGACACCCACGGACGCTTTTGCGCCTCCGGTTGCGGACGATTGTCGGTCTTGTCGTCTGTGTTTTCCATGTCGTCATCCCCCAAAACCGAACACATTGCTTTGGTATTTCAACAGATTACATTGCTCAATGCAATGGTTATAAAACCAGTTCAATAGTCGTTTTCTACTATCAGGCTGGCTACACATACAAGCAAAGCGGTTGCCACTTTTGTGCACCGCATCGTTCCCTAACCTGCTAAATTATTTGTACAATTTGTAGATTGGGCATTCACGCAGAACGAACGGCCCTTCAATTCTGGTGAGCAGCATCGATCGGTAAATTTAACGGTGTTGTTCGGCGGCCGTCTCGACGCCATCGTTGTGGAACTGATTGAGGTGCCACGGTGCTTGATTCACCGTCAGTTGCGTTGACGGACGCAATTAAGAACGCGAAACGCGTGTTCTACACTGGCGTTCTCCGCCGGAAATCCGCCAGGAATTGCTCCAATATCTCCTCGGAACGCGCATCGGCTTGCCTGCGTAATCGTGCCGGCATAATCGCCGCTTCCGGTCGGCCAACCGCTTCAAATAAACTTCGCATAGTATTCTCATAGTTCTCTGCGAGATCTTCATAAACGACTTCATGATGTTGCAGGTCGTTCGCGCGAAAGAAATTGCTCCAGTGTGCGTTGCCTTTCTGTATGACGGCGAGAATTCGAAGAACTCTGTTAAAATCATACGCCGGTTCTTGCATCTTGTGCTTCGGGCTTGACCCGGAGAATTCGCGCCATAGACGGGTCTCCCCGGCAATGGAAAAGGAAACAGCTTGACGGACGGTGTTACGACGGGTGAGGAAAACAAAAGTCGGATTGGGTAGAAATTGAGAAAAAATCGAGAAGGCACGGCGATATGCTGTGTGTGAAATGTGTGTGTCGGCCGTCCAGTGGGGCATATTGAACTCGGCGGGCGCGAATTGGCACATCAGTCGCACGGCATCCCGCCAGAAAAGCTTCGTTGAGAATACGCCCGTCGAATCGGTTCGCAAGCTATGGAGGGTCGAGACATAGGCTTGAAAATCGGCGGGCTTCCAGCGCGCTTCAAATAACGGCTGGAAACCTTCATGGAAATACTCCAGCGGACATCCTAGGCCGCCCGCAAAATAAATCGCTTCGCCCAGTAAAGTGCTTCCGGAGCGCTGTTGTGTGCAGATGACGATTGTCCGTCGCGGCTGACCAACCCACTTGGGGTAATCGGCGTTTGCACTGATGAGATCATAAATGTGTTGGCTGTCTTGCTTATCGTTTCCGCCAGCGACCAATATTTCCCCCGATGATCAAAGGGATAGGATAGTACATGCAAGCTTAAGATCAATGTAGCGCGGATTGGCTCGTCGGCGGACCAAGAGAAAGCAGCCGGATAATCATTCCGCCTCGTAAACCTCGCAAAAAAAACTAAATTTAATCTTATACAATGTTGCGCAAAAGAAAAAATTCAACGTATAATAGAATTAACGTGCGGTATTTAGATGGGCCACTTGGGAGACTGGGAAATGGAACCTTTTTTGGGCGAGATAAGGATGTTCCCCTGGGACTGGGCACCCAAGGGCTGGGCGCAATGCAACGGCGCGCTGCTGGGGATTCCACAGTACACGGCGCTTTATTCGTTGATCGGAACGTATTTCGGCGGCAACGGGACCTCGACGTTCGCTTTGCCGGACTTGCGCGGGCGCGTTCCCGTCCATCGTTCGACAACGAACGGCACTTATTCCCAGGGAGCAGTGGGCGGCACAGAGACCGTAACGCTGACGCAGGGGACGATGCCGGCGCATAACCATGCGCTTCTGGGGTCGACTTCGGTGGCAGACAAGAACATTCCCACCAACGTCACGCTTGCAACCCACACGGGGAATACGAACGCCTATTATGGCGCAGACTCTTCCGTGGTGGCGTTGAACCCCGCTTCGGTGTCCTCGGTCGGCAGCGGGGTGCCCCACGAGAATATGCAGCCCTTCAATGTCGTCGGGTATTGCATTGCCTTGCAGGGCCTTTATCCAAGCCGGAATTAAGTCTCGGCCCAACGCATTTCAGATCAGAAAGGACGTCACGATGTCGGAAAATTTTCTGGGCGAAATACGCATGTTCGGCGGGGCTTACGCTCCCATGAATTGGGCGTTGTGCGACGGCCAGATATTGGGCATCAGCCAGAATTCCGCACTGTTTTCGTTGCTAGGCACGAATTATGGCGGCAATGGCCAAACAACCTTCGGTCTGCCCGATCTCAGGGGTCGTCTGGCGGTCGGCAGTGGCACTGGACCGGGGCTTACTACTCGCGTTATCGGTACGGTGGGGGGCAGCGAAGCGGTGATGCTCACCAGCGCGCAACTTCCGCCACACCCGCATATGCTTCAAGCATCAACGGTAGCCGGCAGCGCAACTGCCCCCGGCAATACGGTGCTTCCGGCTCCGCCGTCTGCCGCTGGCGCGCATTTTTTCACAACTCCGACCCCAACGGCTCCTACCATCACTTCATTAAGCGCAGCGTCTTGCGGCAACGCGGGCAGCAGTCAACCGCATTCTAATTTCATGCCGTCGCTGTGTGTGTCGTTCATCATCGCCCTACAGGGCCTTTTCCCCAGTCGCAATTAAGAGCACGGAGAAGAACCATGGCAGACCCATTTATCGGTGAGATCCGCGCCTTCGGCTTCGCATTTGCGCCCTATCAATGGGCATCTTGCGATGGCCAGCTGTTATCCATCAACCAAAACGCCGCCCTGTTCTCCGTCTTGGGGACTTATTTCGGAGGAAACGGACAGACCAATTTCGGGCTGCCCAACCTCCAAGGCAACGTCCCGATGCACTGGGGCAACGGCCCGGGGCTTTCGTCCTATACGATCGGTGAAGTGGAAGGGGCCACGACCATCACACTGACGCAAGGCCAGCTACCGATGCACGTACACACAATCGCAACGGCAGAGCCTCCCAAGAATCAGGGGACCCCTACGCCGGCATCGACAAATTATCTCGGGGCTTCCGTTCCGGACCATTACTACAGCGACTCGACAGCTGCTCCTGGCACGATGTTTTCCTCAAAAGCCATTACCATCGCCGGCCAGAGTCAGCCGCACAACAACATGCAGCCGTACCAGGTGCTTAATTTCTGCATTGCGCTGTACGGGCTATATCCGTCGCGCAATTGATACGGGCGCTTTGCGATGTCGATCCTAGCGCCGTCGGCGATCCAACTCTCGGCGGCGCTGCTTTCCCAGGGCTTTACGCTTCGGCCTGAGACCGAGGACGACACTTCGTTCCTCGGCCAACTGTATGCTTCCACGCGCGAGGATGAGCTCGCACTGGTCGATTGGTCCGCGGAGCAGAAGCAGGCATTTCTGGCGGGCCAGTTCCAGGCACAGCGCCACCATTACCGCACCTACCTCGCCGGCTGCTCCTTCGACATCCTGGAATACAACGGCGTTCCCATAGGGCGTCTCTATCTTGATGTGCGGCCCTCGAGGCTGCATATCGCCGATATCGCCCTCATGCCGGAATGGCGCGGAAAAGGCATCGGCACGGCCATCCTGGAAATGCTGATCGGTATGGGTAGCAGTATGGGAAAGAGTGTCGGCATCTTCGTTGAGAAGTTCAATCCGGCGCTGCGCCTCTACCGCCGCCTGGGCTTCATCGAAATCCAGGACACGGGTGTCTATCTGGAAATGGAATGGACCGCCGATGGTCCCGCACAGGTCGCCGTCAGTTGAACGTCGCCTGATAGCTGACCCCACGCACATCCTTGCCAACTGGCACCAGGAAGATCGTAACCTCTCCCATCACCTCGTGCTTCAGCCGATAGAGCTTTTGCGGCAGTACGCGCTCGTCCGCGCCCAGGAATGTCAGCGAGAAAGGCGGCCGCACGCCTTTGGGTGCATAGCGCGTTGGTAGCGGCGCGGCTTCCTTCAGCGTCAGCGCGATCGGCGGAACGCCCTCTTCCACAACTGTGAAGACATTTCCGACTCGATCCTTGAAGTCTTCGAAGACTAGTCCGACATCAACCATGGATACCATGCCACTCTTGCCTGTCGCAGTCACACTATGCCCAAGTAATGTCAAGTTGTGAAGAATTTTCGCATCAGGGACGGTAGTAAAAACATTGTTGTAGGACTTCTATTTGGTTCCTGCAGCCGCATCAGTTTCCTACGGACCTGGAACGCCGGTGCGGCGGCTGTGCCCGTGCGGCGTCTTTTCCCAGTAAGATGGCTTGGAGATAAGTTGCCATAGCCCGCGATAGGCCGCGACGGAGATCAGCGCCCAGTAGAAGACGAAGCAGAGCCCATACGGCACCAGGACCCATTTGCGCCGCGCGTCGGAAAGCGCGACACCCGTAAGCATGACGTTGGCCGTGAGCAGACCAAGGCCCGCGATCCGCGCCAGCATGTCCATGATCTGCCGCTCCGCGTTCGGATGCGAACAGGCGCAGGAAACAATCACGATCAGCCACAGAACGGGGTTGAAGAGCGCCGACCAGATGGTGCCGCCCAGGAACATTTGCATCGTGGCGGCGCCGCGCAAACCGACGCGCTTGGTCAGCGCAACCGGCTCGCGCGCGTGGACCAGCCAAGTCTGCATATATCCCTTGAGCCAGCGCGAACGCTGTTTGAGCCAAGTGCCCAGCCGCGTCGGGGCTTCCTCGAACGTCGTCGAATCGAGCATCGAGACGCGGTAGCCCAATTGCGCCAAGCGGATGCCCAGATCGGCGTCCTCCGTGACGTTGAACGGGTCCCAGCCTCCCACCGCCCGCAACACCGCCGTGCGGAAATGATTCGACGTGCCGCCGAGCGGCATCGGCACGCCAAGCTTGCCGAGTCCCGGCAACAGCGCCTTAAACCACACGGAATAATCGAGGGCGAACATGCGCGCGAGCCAACCGTCGTCCGCATTATAGATGGCGAGCCGGGCCTGAAGGCAGGCTGTCTCGGGCGGCGCCTCGCGGAAACGGGCGACCGCCTTGCGAAGCTGATCGGTCTCGGGGCGGTCCTCCGCATCGTAGATCACGAGATAATCGCCCCGTGCGAAGCGCAAGGCGTAATTGCAGGCCTTCGTTGGCGTTCCCTTTTTGGCAGTGGACCACTTGTCCTTGAAATCGTTGAAGAAACCGGCTCCCAATTCGAAGCCCGACGGGTTGGCCGGGCACCTCAAACTGAAGCGCTATACCCTCGGTCTTACTCGCAAGGCCGCCGCCACCCTGATCGGCGTCCGGGGTGCGGCCGTGACTCAGTGGGAGTCCGGGCATCAGCCGGAGCCCCAGTGCTGGCCAGGCATCATCCGCTTCCTGGGCTTCGACCCTGTTTGCCCAGACCCCAACACCATTCCGGAGAAGATCGCGTACCTCTGCCGCCACCGGGGTATCTCAAAGGCCGCCCTGGGGGACCTCGTGGGGGTGGACAAGGCGACGATCCTGAATTGGGAGCGCGGGGGACGGGCGCGGGACGGGCGCGCTGCTGGGCTGGACAGGTTAATCGAGAACACGCGACAGGTCGCCCCGACCTAATTGTCCCGGATTGACCGCGCGATGACCCGCGCCACCGCCTCCCGGCGTTCCCGGATTTCTTCAGCGGACGTGCCTGATTGCGACACGCGGACGTGGTACCCCCGCACAGTAGTTTCTTTCGGCGCGGCCTTCGGAGCAAGGGAGAGGAGATATTCGGGGATTTCCTCGGGCGTGAGGAAGGACACGCGCTTCCGTTCGTCCTCCGAAAGCGCCTCACTGATCGCGGCCTCGTATCGCGACTGCGTTGCTCTGGACTTGGCGAGCAATACCGCGACACGGGGATATCCGGCCGCAAGGCACTTCCGCACGTTCTCACGTTCATGTTCAACAGGTGTCGAGACGGAAATCTCGACGGCCGCGACTACACCGTCCCGCTCCAAAAGCACGTCCACCTGCCCGCTTCCGTCCGGGAGCGCCGCTTCGATGGTTGCCTTGAGTTCCTGTGCCGTCGCCAGCTCCTTCACGAGGGATTGGAGATAACGGTGCTGTGGCCCTCCCTTGCCGAGGTCGCGTCTTTCCACCGAAACTTGCGGACGAACCGGCTGCGGTGCGGGGATTGCCGGCGCTTCTTCGATTCTCTGTGGTTCAGGAGCCGGAAGCGTGATGCCGAATTGCGGTGTGCCGCAATACTGCTCCCGGTTGCGCTCAAGGAGAACCTCATAGTCCTCCTCGTTTAGCGTGTATTGGCGCTCCAGGAAGCCGAGTGGAACGGAGAGTCGGACGGCGTGAGGCGTGACGTTCTTGACCCACACCGCGAACTCGGTTGCGGGTCCTCTCCGGCGCATGCCGTCGATGAATTCCGGCGTCGTGTGGAGTTCGTCCGCAAGTGCCCTTGCGTCCCTCGCGGACGCGCCTCCGGCGCACTTGATGCTCGTGTCGGAGAGCATCACGGATCGCAACCGCATCGAAAGCTGATCCAGCGTCTGGTGCGCAAGTGTCACGCCCACATTGAACTTCCGCGCCTGATTCAAGATCGTCTCAACGCGGTCGTCGAAATACTCGTGCGCTTCGTCCACGTACACAAACGTAGGGTTTCGATCTTTCTCCCGGAGCGTTGAGCGCTCCAGGATGGCTTGCGAGAGCATGGCGATAAAGAAGCGGCCGAACAGTCGGCTGCCTTCGTCTTTGAGCAAATCCTTCGCGGTGTTCACGAGGATGATCTTCCCGCAGTTCAGAGCGTCGAAGAGGTCCAACTTGTTTTCCTTCTGCGAAAACATGCGGTCGAAGGCGGGCGTCGAAAGGACGCCCCAGAGACGCTTGAGTATCTGGCTCTTCGTCGCGGCGAACGACGGATTGAAGAATTCAGTTTCGAAGAAGCGCTTCGCCGACCCTTCAAGTCTGTCCATGTACGGTTTGAACGAATGGCCGTTCTCCATGATGCGCATCAGGGTCTCGATGTTCGCGCTGGGGATAACCAGCATGAGGCGGGCGATGTACCTAAAGACTACGTCCTGCCGGGCGGTGAGTTCCGCCCCCAACAGGGCGTCGAAGAACGTCTCGTACAGCTCCACGACGCCATTTAAGACGCGCTCTCTATCGGCGGGGTCATAGTCCCTCACGCGGTCCATGTGCGCGTCGAAGAGGTTCAAGGCGACAGGGTGTTCAACGTCGGACGGATCGATAAGGACCAGTCGCTCCCCGAGGCCGTTCCCCACGAATGGCGAGAACAGCTCAAGCCGCGAGAGCTTCTGGATCATGTCGCCCTGGCTGTCGATGACGACCACCGAGCGGCGGTCGTATTGCGACTGCACCAAGTCCTGATAAATCATCTTCTGGAGAAGTTGTGTCTTGCCGTGTCCCGTGCCGCCAATGACGTGGCAGTGCTCGAAACGAACCTTCTCCGGGACGGCGAACGGCACCGGGAGCGAAAAGAGGTCGGCGAACGGCGTGCCACCCAAATACAGGTCCATCAATTCCCGGCCGCTCAATCCCTCCTTTGCCGTTGGCGGCACGATGGGCTTCTTCTGCTGCGCCATGTCGGCGAACGACATGCCGGATGCCTCAGCGATACGGCTGCGGAGCTTCACCCGGTATTCTTCGAAGAGCTTGAGGTTGAGCGCGTTGTCGGTGAACGGGAAGGAAATCAGTTTTTCGATCACCTTCGCCGGATTGTCGAGAAGATCAATGAGAGGAACGGCGAATTCGCCCTTCTCGTTCCACTCACCGAAACAGGATTCCGGGAGAGCATTGATGAATGCCTGCATCGGGCCGGACAACAGCTTGGCCCACGTGTCGCGCATCGGCTTGAAGTTCGTCGCCCATTTCGAGCGGCGCGCAACCATGTCCCGGAATCCGACTGCCGCTTCGACGTGTTCTTCGATAACGGTCCAGAACGGCTCAATGTCGCCAATGGATTCGGCGCGCGCGAGTTCTTCGGTTGCCTCGCACAACGCGGTTATAACGGGAACGGCAGGTGTCCGCTCTGCGTCGCTCAGCGTTTCCCGAACCACCTCGTCGGCAAGCTCGTCCACGTTCTGCGCCGCAAGCGACGATGCTTTCCATGCCCGCTGCGCCCGCTCCCATGAGGCGCGGGTGTCGCGCATCTCCCGGTCCTTCGTTCCGGGAAGCAACCAAGCAAAGAGGTTTATCGCCATACGCTACAGCTCGATGACTTCCTCCCCGCCGAACATGGAGGCGGCTTTGAGAACATTCCCGAACGTCTGGGCAGACTCGCGTATCTGCGCCTCAACAGCGAGCATCTCCATGATGTCCTTGCACTCGACCTTCTTGCCGTGAACGAGGTCGTTCACGGAGACGGTGAGGTCCATCGCGTAGTGGAGAAGGTTCTGGCCGATGCCCGCCCACGTATTCATGTCACCCGTGGGTTTGCCTTTCTTGGAATAGAGGATCGATGGACCGAACTTGTATTTCTCAATCCACCCCCTCTCTTCCTGGGAGACTTCAACGCGGACTTCAAGGATGTACACCGGTTTGCCCAGTACCGACGAGCGCTCACTGCGGCGAAGCAAAAGTTTCATGGGTTTCCTCCGACCCGATATTCCGAGTGCGGATTCTATGAGTCCGCCCCTCCAGCCGCTTTGCGGCAATTTGCCACGATTCTGCATAGGAGCATTCTGAGCGCGAGAGGAATCCCGCGCACGGCGGATGAAATTGCCATCGCGGCAAGTCGGCCGCCGCCGCAACCCGCGATTCTCACCAAACTTGCCAATCTGGCAAGTTCATCCGCCTCGACCACATCGCACTGCGGCATGAGACTGCGGACATTAGCAGTTCACCACGCACATCATGGGATACGAGGGATTCACGGCCTGGAGCGAGAACCGGAAAAAGTCGCCCGAAAAGAAGGCCGTTGTTATCAGGACCACGGATCGGATCATCCGCGAATTCGCGGGACGGAGAGACCCGCAATACATGAGCATGGATGCAAGGCTTGTCATCGCAAAGATCATTCGGGTGAACAATCGCGGCAAGAAGGCCGTCCTTGCTGGAGAGACGAAGGCGACGGCGGTCTGGATCAACGAAATCTGGTTCGGGTATGCCGACGTGAAGTGACCGCCGCGCCGCTTATGGAGAAGGACTTTGATGCATGGAATGTCCAGAAAAAGAGGCTCCACGTCCGCGCCGATGCGCCCCGGTACCACGTCCGCGAAGTGTGGTGGTGCGCGCTCGGCGTGAACATCGGCTCCGAAGAGGACGGCAAGGGAGCACGCCATGCGCGCCCGGTTCTCGTGCTCCGCGGCCTCGGCGCGACAACGTTCCTAGCCGTTCCGCTCACCACATCCCCGAAGGAGCATCCGCTTCGTCTTGCCATCGGCCGCGTCGGCGGGAAACAAGCACGGGCGCTACTTTCCCAAATGCGCGCCGTCGATACGAAGCGTCTCATGCGGAAGATCGGCACGCTCGGCACGGTGCCGTTTACGCTCATACGAAAAGCCGCCAGAGACATGCTCTGACGGCTTTTTGGAAGGTTTGCCCCTCTCGGGGCGAGGCCGAAGCAACTGTATTAGCAGTATACCACATCGCGCGATGAACGCGAACGGCAGGGCTCGCGCGGCCTTTGCTATTCAGGAATTGAGCTATTCCTCAGAAACAGCTTTGTCGAGCAGTCTTGGATATCGTCCCTGGTGCCGCGCGTGGAAATGATGCAGTGGTGGTCAGACTATTTGAACCAGGCGCGCGTCACAGAGCAGGTGCTGCCGATGTAACGGACGGTTTGGTAGAGCAAATAAGCGGTCCAATTCGAGGTCCGCTTTTGGGCGACCCTTATTTTCTCTCCGGCGTCGCCCACTTTATGAGCGCGTCCACTGCTGAGATTTTGGCCTCCAGGTCCTTGGGCTCTGGCGGAGCACCACTCGCTTCATCGCTATGCGAATGGGCGCCGATGTACCGCGAGATTTCCTCATACAGCGTGACCAGTTCTTCGGCTTTGGCATTGTCCCAGTTCACTTTGCGCAAGGATGGAACTTTGATATGTTCGTCCCAGCGCGTGACGATGCCCTTTAGCACTCTATTTGCGACTGTCACTTCAAGCGTCGTGCGCAGCGCGTCCATTCCCTGGACGATTAAGTCAGACTGTGCACGCCCGGCGAGCTTTTTTGCGGCCGCCAAACATTCCTTGGCGCGCTCGGTACTCCGATGCGTCTTATCCGTATAAGGTGTGTCGCCGAGCGCCACGCTGCCGGGCGTGCCCTCGCCATCAAGCTGGACCCAGTGGGTCGTAAGCTCCACGCTACTTTCCTCTACACCGACAAGAAGCTGATTTAGGAAAACCAGATCGTGCGTGAAGACAATCACCTGGCGCTTCTTGGCTTCTTCCACGAGGCGCACAGCGATCTTGAACTTGCGTTGGTGATCCTGAGAGGTCACCGGGTCGTCAAGAACGATACCGGCGTTGTTTGGGTTTAGACCTGCTTCCGTCAGAAAGTCGGCAAGGGCAACGGCCTTCTGCTCTCCCTCGCTTAGAATGTCGTTCGGCTTGTGGCCTTTTGGCATCGCAAGAGCGCGAACGGTCTGGCCGCTCCGACCCATCGTCCGAAGTTCCACTGGTAGCGTGCAGTCGAGAGCCTCGCATTCCTCGCCAAAGCGCTTACGGTATGCGTCCGTCACGAAGCGGTTAAACAGTTCCTTTTCCTTCTCCGTGATGTGGCGCGTGTTGAGGGAAGCCCGCCACAGAGTCGCCTTGCGCGCCCATGCAAGATTCTTCACGTGAATTTCGATCTGCGGCAGCAGCTGCGACAGTACTTCCCGATGGCGAAGTGTTTGCCGCTCCAGCTCAACGGCTGCTATCGCGGCTTCTACGTCGTCCGCCTCAAGGCGAACGATATCTGCGGCAAGCCGCTCGATGACACCTTCCAGTTGCACCACGACTGGCTCAACATGCACGCTGCCAGCGCAATCCCGCCTAGCTTCGAGGGCCGACTTTGCCTCTTCGCGCCGTGAATCCATATCGGCACGGACCTTTGCGACCGCAGCTTCAGTAGCCGGATCGATCCGGTGCAAATGTGTCCGAACGCGGCTATCATTTGAGAAATCTGGCAGCTGAATTCCATTCAGCCGTTGTATTTCCTTGTCCAGCGCCGATTTGGTGGATTCGGCTTTGTGCTGGGCATCCCCTTCAACGAAGGTGAGAAGTGACGAAATATGCCCTTGAGCCTCGTCCTGAAGCGGTTGCTCACACAAGAGACACCGGTCCCCGATTTTGGGGTACTCCACCCCTTCTTTGCGGCTGAGCGCATGGGCGGCCTTTGCAAATTGTTCCCATTCAGGCGTTCCGACTGCGTTGAAGAATGGCCGCTTGAACGTGTCAGAACCGACCAACAACGCTGCCGCTGCCGCGTCCCGAGCGGCGGTGACCAACTGTTGCCGGGTCGTTTGCGCGGTATCCGAGAATTCAGCCCCTGCGGTGCGAAGCTTTGCGATCAGTCCTTCAATATCCCCCTTGGCCTCGCGCAGCAACTCCAGCACGGCTTTGGGCGACCGTGCCTTCAGGGCCGTCAACTGTTCGTCTAGTTGCTTCAGCCGTGCTCGCTCAACGTCGCCGTAGACACCCAGCGCCTTCAAGGCGTCCATATCGGTGTCGGCAGTGATCTGCGAAACGGCAGTCGATACATCGGTGACCGGCGCGATAAACGACGTGGAGAAGTCGGTTGCCGTATTCCGGGAAGCCAAGTCTTCATCAAGGAGATGTGTCAGCTCGCCGTAGACGCGCACCATTTCCGTGAACACGTCGAACCCGCGCGGTCGAAATTCGAACGCGGATGGCTGCGAAAGCACTTCCTTCGCAACCGAAGAATCGAACACGGCAATGCGCTTAAGTACCGCATGATCGGCACCGCCGGGGTAATCAATGGGCGTAGCGGCGCTGTTACCCAGTTGCGCGTAAAATCGCGCCGAAGACACGGTCGGCGTGTCGTCTTTATAGATATTCGGTACGATATCGGGCGTGTTCCGGCAGAAGCACGCGTTCGAAATCACCCGGACAAAACCACTCTTACCAACACCATTGCGTCCGAAGATGACCGTGAGGCCACGTCCAAACGTCAGGGAAGCATCATCGCGGAGTGCGTTCACCCCGATGAGGGTATCGATCTTGTGCAGCAACAGCGGCGCATCCGCGCTTGCAGGACGGTCCGGCGCGGACACCTCCACCTTCTCTTCGCCAGGGTTCAGAAGCTCAGCGTAGACCTTCTTGATTTCTTCTGCGGTCAGCGTGCGATGATCCACGGCACCCGCAATGATTCTCTGCTGCCATCCCTCCAGAGTCTTGGCCCACGCATCCAGCGCCTGCCATATCGTGGTGGCTTTGTCGGCTTGCTTCCGTGCCATTGGGTCCCCGCTGTCCACAAAAGGGATTGTACCGCTGTACCTGCAAATTACACGCTTAAGTGGCGCAGTTAGGCACCTTCACACGCGTTTGACAGTGCGACAGCGGCGCGCAGGGCTGGCACTTCTTGCGACGTTATCAACGCCGCCAAAATGAGTGTTTCTCCTCTTTCGCACTTAGCGCTCCCGCCGCGACTCGTCCCAAGTACTCCGTGAGCTCATCTTCGAATCCGCGAGTCACATCGCTGCAATTTGAACGAGCATGAGCAATCTCGTGAAGCAAAGTTGCTGCGAACGATACGAGAGTCCTCAGCTGGTCGCGGCGCACAACAATACTCGACGTCGCGGGGTCCCAAAGGCCAAGCGCGTCATTCCCTGTGCTGAAGTCCATCCGCATCGTCTGACTTATGCGAATATCCTTCACCTGCTCGGGCAACCCTCCGACAAGTGCAATCAGTTTGTCTTTGCTGAGAAATATCTCGCGCTCGGACGCGCTTAACTTGTCTGGCGGCACCCACTTGAATTTGAAGCTGTCGTTCCACTGCGATTGATAGACACTGAGGTCCCGAATCGGCGCACCGGCGATATCTCTCGCTCCGGCGAGTTCCGCATAGATTGTGTCAGGCACAACGATGACATTAAGCCCGTCGCTCTTCGCATGGTCCACCGTGCTTGCGTGCAATGTCAGCTGCGACGCCGTAACAAAGACGTTGTCATTGCTGGCGTTCAGAATCTTGCACGCATGCACGGCGACATCCTTCCAGCCCACTTCATCGGATGCCGTGCCGAGTTCCAGCTTTCGCAGCTCTTCGGCTAGGATATGGGCTATGTCCTGGCTTTTCGCCTGTAGCAACATGGCTTTCACGCGCTCGCTGTATGCCGTCCGGCCGACATTAGTCCTCTCGCGGTTGAGCGCCCTTTTCATCGGCTCTGTGAGACTGGTGATGTTGTACGAGAAGGCGAAGTTCTCCTCCTCTGCGACCAACAATCCGGCGATGTATATGCGACCCGTGGAACCCTTCTTCCTGAAAATGCCGCCGATCTTCGTTTCTTCCAAAACGCTCTCGTCTGAGAATCTGAGGAAGAACGACTTGGCGTGTTGAACATCGATGTCCTTTAATCCCGACATGCGGATTTCTGTACCAATAAAGCCGGGGTTGGAGGGCGACGCGACAGCGGCGTGTAGTGTTACAACGTCCCCAAAATCATGTTTGGCCTGTTGCGTGAGGGTGATTCTCGCGTGCTTGGACTGAACCTCTACCTTGACCCCGCAGCGATCCAACGTTGCCAAGGCATCTTTCAGTCCGACCCCGAATTTGCCGATAACGCGGCCGACAGCTTCCAGTTTTTCTGGGTTTTCGTTCTGCGTGAAGTGCTCGTAGCGCAAGCCGCGACCGAAGTCACGAACGGTCCAGACACCGTCATGCTTTTCAATCGTTACATCAGCAGTGCCGGACAGTGTTTGTTCATCCAAAGCGTTTGCAATCAGCTCACGAACAGCATGCGCACAATCCCACGCTTCGAGAATTTTCTCGATATTGAGATCAAAGAGGCGTACGTCCTGATTCATTGCACCAGCCCTCCCACGCCTTCACCATAGCCCATAATTACCAAATGCAGCCAGCCTGACATTTTGTGCGAGCGCGAGAGCGGGCGAATGCAGTATGAGCCCGCCGATTCAGATGGGCAAATGTGCCACCGCCTGCATGATGATGCCGGTGACGTGTTCGATACCTTTATCGAAAAGATGCTCGATCATCCACAGCAGAGTCGATCCGAGCGCGGCCACGGGCAGATATTCGCGGACCCGCTTCATGTCGCTTTCTGAATGGGGGTGTTTCTTGCCACTCCGGCAGACGCCATCGAAATATCAAGCAACTTCCTAGCGCGTTCCGCAGGTGTGCCCCGATGCGGATCACCGTTTAGAGAATTTCGCCATTCCGAGACCTCGCGCCACGGAGATTTCAGCGTAACGATTGGCTTTTTGCCCTCCGCTACGAAGTTCGAGGTGACGGCTTCGACCATCTGGCGCTTTTCATCGCGATTTCCGCTTCTGTAGCTATGGTAAGCGGCGTTTCCGAGTTCGAGGTGTTCAAACGCCTTTCGGATGGGCAGATCGGCGTCCGATAGTTCGTTCAACTGGTCCCGTAATTCGCTTTTTGCGTCAAGTATCGCGCACTTGCGGGATTCAAAGAGTTCCTTGTCTATGGTCCGGTCGATATACGCGTCGGTCAGGCGGGCGAGCCGTTCTTCGCATTGGGCCAGTCGCAGCTTGAGCGACGAGCGGAGCCGTTCAACCTCCACAGCGCTGTTGCTCGCCATGGCAACAGCTTCTTCTTGGGCAGCCCGCTGTTCGCGTTCGTTCCATTGAAGCAGGTACAGCTGCGTATACACCGCGTGGTCGATGTCTTCCTCGCGAATATAGACGCCGGGGCATTGGTGACAGCGATAGTATACGTATTGAGTTTTGTGACGCTCCCCAATGAGGTGGTATCCGCACCCGGAGCACCGGACCATCCGGCGGAAAAGGTGATCGTGAACAAATACGCGGGCGACGAGTTTCCCCGAAAGGACGGACCGAACGCGGTCGAAGAGTGCCTTGGAAATCAGGGGTTCATGGATGCCGCTATAGGTCTCATTCGTGGGCTTGATGTGGATGAGGCCCATGTAGAAAGTATTGTTGAGCATCGTCGAGATGCCGTTGAGGGACAGTGCCTTGCCGGTCCGCGCCGAAACGAGGCCGCGCTTGGTCATCTCGACGCGAAGGTCCGCGAGGCCCACTCTGCCGGTCGCGTATAGCTCAAACGCCTCCTGGACGAGCGGCGCTTTGACGGGGTCGGGGATTTTGGGCTTGCCCTTCCCTTGGTCGATATATCCCACCGGAGCCGGAAGGGGATAGAGACCCTGCTTGAGACGGCCGTAGTATCCCTTTTTCACCTCGTCGCGGAGATTGCGGATGTAGTCAGCTGCGACGACCGCCTGGATATCGGCAGACAATCTGCCGCCGCGCGAACGTAAATCCACGCTATCGTGCGCGAAGTGCACGTCGATGCCGCGGTCGATGAGGTCCCCGAGGTTCGCCCAGTCCTTGAGGTTCCTGGCGCTCCGGTCGATCTTGTGGATCACAACGCCCTGGGCCTCGCCCTTCTCCAATTTGCCAAGCATCCGGGAAAATACGGCACGACCCTGCTTCGCAGCGGTCTCCTTTTCCTCAAACCACTCGACAATGGAAAGCCCCTGGCGAGAAGCATACGCCTCGATGGCGCTTCGCTGTTCCTGAAGAGACGAACCGTGTTCGCCTTGCTTGACGGTCGAGACGCGGATGTACGCGAAGTATTGCTTCATACACCTTGGGAGCCAGACTCGAATCTCAGCGCATGAATCGGATTCTGGCGAATCGCGTTCCGCCGCTTCACGCCGGAGACGATTATTGATCCGTACAAGAACGGCGATTAGCTGGCGGACGTTCTGGTACGCCGCATCGCGCTCTTCGGCGCTCGCTCCCGGCATGTACCGGTCAACGAATATGTATCCTGGCCGCTCTTCGTCGCTGTGCATGCGCCCATGATGGACGAAGCGATCTTCGGCGTGGAGGGGGATGAATTTGACACCTTTCCAGCTTTTGTCTCGTATTGAGATGAGGGAAGACCGCGAAGCCCCAACACTGAAGCGAACGTCCTTGAGAACTTGCCAATTTGGCAAGTTCATCCGCCTAGGAACGTCGGGGCCGTCTTGAAACAATGGCCCACGCGACCGCTGCGTCTCACCTGAGAGGACTGGGACACAGCGCTTGCGCGCGACATGCACGACTTCCCGTTCCCAACCTATTTGCACGCATACCGGAAGCGCTGGGCGCTCCGGCAGCGGGACTTGGCCATGCTTCTCGGAACCACGATGGAAGCGATCTCTCGATACGAGGCCCTGATACGTCCGCCCACGCTGGAAGCGCTCATCGGCGCGGAGTTCGTGTTCGACGTTCCCGCCCGCAAGATTTTCCCAGCCCTGTATGCCGCCATCGAGCGGCAGATCACCGAACGCGCCGTGCAGTTCGTGAACGCCCTGGGCGCGGCGGACGGCGCGGCATACATGCTCAAGCGCCGCGTCCTTGAGGACATCGCCAACCGGGTCGCGAGCGAGAAACCGAACATATGCTGACGTACCCCAACACCGCACTCGCACTCTTCCCCTCAACGGAGGGCTTCGGCTGGATTGTATTCGACGGTCCGCTCTCTCCGTATGATTGGGGCACCTGTATGCTGGCCGACGCCGCGCGGTCGCTGGAGGAAAAGAACGCCAGATGTCTGAAGAAGGCGGAGTCCATGCTCGCCGAATTCCACCCCGCCGCGCTCGTACTGGAAGCGTTTGAGGGCGAAGGTGCGAGGAAGCGCGACCGCATCCGGGCGCTCTGCCGCTCGATAGTATCCGCGGCGGCGATGCACGGCATCCCGGTTGATATCATCCCGAGGGCGGCGGTCGCCACGTACTTTGCGAGCGTGCACCCGAAGACCCGCAACGACGTGGCAACGGCCGTCGCGGCATACCTGCCCGCAATCGGGTACCGGCTTCCCGAGAAGCGGAAGGCGCAGTCGCCGGAACACCCGAGGATGGCCCTCTTCAACGCAGCGGCGCTTCTCTTCGTCCACTATGGGAATCCGAAGGAGCCGTTATAGCGCGTCCGCTAATCTTGCGAGACGACGGCTCTGAACTTCCCCTTCTCGAAGAAGTGCGTGGCGACGGATGCTTCGCAGAAGATGAGCGTCACGCCGTCGGTCTTGGCGACGATGGTACGGTGGCGGTCAACGTCGTACAGCGCTTGTCCCCGCGCGGTGATCGTGAGGAAATTCGCCCCGCCCCGGTCGGTCGGTTTGGCCGGGAACAGGTTGTATAGGCGATAGCCGCCACCGCGCGCCAAGAAGGCAAGCGCATAATTGGACTGATTGTGTCGGATCAGGAGGGCGTAGTCGGTATGGCCGTCGCCGTCAAAATCACCCGCCGCAACGGAACTCCACTCGGGCTTCACGTTGCAATACCGGCGCTCGCCCGGGTCCATCGCGTCGATGTCGTACAGCTGCCAGCCGGGGTACGTTCCGTCGAGCGTCGCGCGGATCGCCGCGGGCACGTGCGCGATGCCGGGCGATCCGTTCTGGGCGAAGGACGCGGCCGCAAACAGCGTCAGCACCGTCGCCGCTGCGACGCCCAATGACCTGGTGAAGATCGGCAAGTGGTCCATGAGCACACCTCACATGAATTGGGTTACAGGCCGACGTGCCAGCAATCCACACCGGACCCCGTTTCGTCTTCCGCGCGACACCCGGCCCCTGTCACCGATACAGCTGGTTAAGTTCCTCTGTCCGGAGGCTCACGGTATCGATGCGGCACGCGAGCGTGTCTTCGGTGCGGGCGCTTCCGCCCGCCGATGTTGCATCCACGTGCACCGCGCAATTTGCGTCGCGGAACTCGATCCACTTGCGCTGGGCTTCGCGGAGCAGCGTATCGGAGGGCTTTTGACCGCTCGTGATGACCGCCTTTGCGGCCTGATATCGGCGCGCCCGCTCCAGCGCGGCCTTGTACGCCTCGGTGTGAGTTTGCTCCAGCGCATCAAGCTGGAGGCCCGCACAGCGAAGCAACTGATGCTCGGAAGAGTCCGATCCGTTGGATGATTGCGCGGCGCAGTCTGCGAAGACGCGCGACGATGCCTCTCCGGCCCACGCCGGGCCGCATAACGCGAGCGTCGCGCATACGCCCACGGTGAGAAATTGAGTTCGCATGGTCGTCTCCCCTCTGAGTGATCGCGTCGGAATGTTACGTCAATGACGGCACGCTCCGCTCGCGTGCGCCTTTCAGTCTTTTGACGGACGGAATGCGTCGCGCACGTACACCATAGCCAGCGCGAAAATGGGAAAAGCGAACGGCACCACGCCGACAACGACGATCCCCGCGTCATCGCTGTGGTTCGCGCCAGCCATGATGGCGGCAAGCGTGAGCGGGGAGAAGATGAGCATCCCCGCGATGGCTATCACCGTCGCGGCTATCGACAGTCCGCGGTCCCCGCTGAACACCGCCACGGTCGCGCAAATCATCGCGAGCCAGATGGCGGCGAAATTGATGCCATAGGGCGAGAACATGCTCAGAATCGCGAGTACCAACGCCGCTATGCCAAATCCCTTCGCCATGTTTTCCCCCTGCTCTCTATCTGGATGAACCCGGCCTCCCGGCCCTGAAACTTGGATAGCGGCGTATTCCTCAACGTCGCGTACCATTTGTCTTGTCATGCTGGCGGTTTCAAGCAGCACGGCGGTGCCAAGGGCGATTGCCGAAACCTTCAGCGCGGCGGCGAGCCGCGCGAGAATTCGCTTCCCGGCCCTATCGCACCCCCGCTCATCAGCACGCGCCGACGGGGTTCGAATACCCCTCCTGCGTCCGAACACTATGGGCGATACTGTTAAGGGCTGACGCCTTCGGTTTGGTCCGAACCAGCGCCGAAACTCCCCCGAATACCGCGCCACATGTGGGCGGCAAGCCTGCGCTCTTCCCTGCCCAGCGGCGTCGCGTATATCTCGGTCGATTGGAGCTTCGCGTGCCCGAGCCATTTCTTCACGAGCGTTATCGCGATGCGATTCTGCACTGCTTCAACACCGAACGTGTGTCTAAGCGATTTGGGTTGGGCTTGCGCTTCCGGGATGTTTGCGAGCCGCATGACGGATTTCACTCGTGTCCACGCCGTCGGGCGGCTCCAGGGCCAGATACGCGAGAACCCTTGGTCCGCGTCGTTCCGGACGGTATCAAGATCATGCACCGAATATAAAAAATCGACGAGTTCATGCGGCACCGGTACGGCGCGGAATATCCCGCGTTCCCGTCGCTTCAGTGTCTCAAACACGATGGCGCCGTTGGCCCGGTCGATGCGCTCCGGCGTGAGAGACAGCGCCTCGGATATGCGCGCCCCCGTGAGGGCCAAGACCGCGCAAAACGTGCCCGTTGGGCCGCCGATCCGTATAGCGGTGCGGAGGAATGCCCCACGTTCCTTGGTGGTGAGGTATTTCCGTTGTCCGTGAGTGTCATACAGGGACCAAGCCATGCCTGACGCTGGCTTAGCCGTGCCTGTATTGCGAGAGATTCCCGTTGACATCCCCAACGGAGGGTTATCACTATCGCCCATACTGTTTAGTCAGTATACAGATTATACGAAATTCCATTAGTGGTGTTTTCTTCCCCCATGCGGTATAATCCAGCCACATCTTATGAAATGGCGTGGCGCGTCGCCGGAACGAAGCAGGGGCCAGGAAGAGCCGCGGGAAATCAGGCGGCTGAAGCTGAGCATCGAACACGGCAGTCAAGTGATGCGGGGCAAACTCATATATGGGTCACATATCCGTGACGATTTGATCGAATATCTCGCCGACGCCAGAGAGAAAGGTATCGACCTCTCAAAATCCGAAGACAGAGTACCGCAGTTGGAATGGGGTGGCACGCTCGAAGACCAGGCGCTAGGGCTCATCGACGGTCTCCTCCAGGCGGAGGCTGGAAACTGCCAACAGATGGCGGCGAAGTGCAGGGCCAAGGGAGATTCAGTGAACGCCGAGTTGTGGGATGCAGAAGCGAGGAAGAGCCTCGCATCATACAGAAAGACAGTGGTCGCAGAGTATCGGAAAGAAATTGCAGAACGCCAGCAAAAGGGAGATATCGAAGGGGCCGCGCGCAGGCAAAAGGAACTCGACCGGCTCATTGCCGGATGGGGTCAGGGCGGTGCTCCAAACGGTCTAACCGAATAATTGTCATAGATCACGTACTTCACACACACGTACAGAATCCGAAAGGCAGCCGAGGATGTGGTCGTTCTTTGCGCCGCGCGAATGATTCGCAACATAGTGTGTTGAAAAGGAGAATGTTCCGGTCCCGCCGGACGGTGCGTGCGCGGAAGTAGGTTCAGCATCAAACGCGGCGCTTCGACAGATTTGAGTCGAATTGCAAGCGGTCCAACGTTATGATGTTTCAGTGGCGCGCTGAAAACGGCGCCGACCGTTCGGGGGATTAGGGTGGGGCTTCCGAAAGAGGCGCGGTACATTTCCGATTGGTCGCTCAACAGCGGCCTGACCTATCGCGAGTTCCTTCAGGCAAAGGAATTCGAGACCTCGCTTCGATTTGCAATCGATGAGCAAACGAGAAAGCTGATCGGGTCGAACGAACAGCTGCTGAAGCGCGGCTTCCATCACATCAGCGACGATTTGCGCGGCGGCTTCAGTATGTTGTCGCGCGATATTGCGAACCTTGAGCAAACGCTGCGGCAAGGGATAGCCGAACTCGCCTCGGCAATCCGTTGGGGCTTCACCGTCCTCGCGATTGCCATCCGCCAGATGTACGACACCCTGGAGGAAATCAAGCATATCCTTCAAAACCCATCGTTGAACTGGGCGTGCGAGCAGTTCAACAAGGCGAGAGACGACTACAATCGCGGCCTCTATCCCGAGGCGCTGCAATCGATCAACCGCGCCATACACGGCCACGGCAGCAACACCGGTTGGGACACTGAGTTTCGCTTTCATTTCTTGTTGGGACGAATCCAAATCGGCAGCTGGATCGGGCACAATCCAAACACCTCCGCGGACGTGGTCAATCCGGAGCAAGCCGAGAAAGCGTTTCTCAGCGCCGCGCGCTATCACCGTGGCGGGGATGTGACGAAAGATACCGGAAAGATACAAGCTCTGCTTTTTGCCGGGCGCGCGGCGTTCTACCAAGGCGCTGTTGACCGCGCCATTGAGCACTCGACAATACCGCTACTTAATAAACTACCGGTTTCGCATCCTCTTGTCATCGCCGCCTGGTACCAACGCGCAAAGTACCGCTGCGCCCAAGGGAGCAATCTGTCGAAAGCAAAGGCGGAACTGATATCCGCGGCTGAAAAAGACCCAACCGTGCTTGTTGATGCCGCCGCGGATCAGGATTTCCTGGCACGCCGCAAGGAAGTGCTCGACGAAGTAATTGCCGAGATCACGGATCGGCTCAGGAAGAAATATGAGCTTCTCGACGCGAAATGCGCCAAGACACTCAACGCCGTGAAGGATTACAAATTCGACGGCACGACAGCTCAATCTCTCTTGGGCGGGGAAATCGCCGCTTTGGAGAAGGAGTACCAAGCGGTCGTAAATGAGGCGGCAGGCAGTGGCGCGCTCGATTTGGATTCGGCGTTAAAGATGGCAAACGCGCTTCTCCCAAAATTTCTGCCGCTGTTTGGCTTGTATAAGAAGCGCTTTGCCGAAGACCGGCGGCGGCAATGGAATGCGGCGCGTGCAGTGTCCCAAGTTGGCGAGGCGAAAGCACGCGAGAAGGAGTGCGCGGACGATTTGGAAAAGGCGCGTGGTCGTGCGTCTCAACGAAAATCTGCAACAGGCATCAACACGTTTAGGGTCGTGGTTACCGTCCTGTTGCTCTTGGCATCGCCCGGATTCCTAATGGCAAATGGCTTCTTAACGCCACGCGGCCTGGACTTTAGCCCTACAGGGGGCGGTTATACGAATGTTGCAATGGCTTTGTTATTCATCATCGTGTTGTGGCTGCCGCTGATCGGCTATCTGTTGGAAATGCCCTTCCTGCTGATAACAACATGGTCCGCGCGACGAAAACTTGTCGCGGCACAACGGGGAACAAGACGCGCACAAGCAAACGCCGATCGAGCATGGAAGACATTTCAGCGAAAAATCGACGAGCTTGAGCGGACGCCTTCCCCGTTTTAGTAGCTCCGAAGGTTGTTCTGCTCAGGTGATCCAGCTGCCAACTTCCGCGCCGTTGAGCTGGTTCTCGCAAATGAACAAAGTGATCCATGCCGACCAATCGATATCTCGCAATCAACTTGCTCAACTTGACGCATTCAATCGGGGCAGTCATTATTCACACCAACTCTCGTTAATTGGATCGGGGATGGACGGGAGAATACTTTGGAATACGCTATTTTCGCTCTCATATTGTTGTCTTTTGTGGCGGCCTTTTGTGCCGTTGTACCGGGTCAAATTAGGAACGTACTCGTCGCGGGCGTGCTCGTCGCTCCGTTAGGGCCTGCATCAGAACTGTGGTTCTTGGCGGATTATTGGAAGAGACCGACCCTTTTAGGCACCCGAATTTCCATCGAAGACGTACTCTTCGGCTTCGCAATCGGCGCTCTTTCAATCTGCCTTCCCTATATCATCCTGCGCATGGGGCTCGACCTTCGATTTGAGAAGCTCAGGGCGAAGAGAGTCCTGGGGGCGTGCATCACGATCCTCGTATGCATGCTGTTGGGTACGACCGTTGGCCGGATCAACTCCATCATAACGTGCACGTTGGCCTTCTGGCTCATCACCGCGTACGCTATATTTCGCCTCAAAGTGCCGTACTGGTTATGCGCCGTTGGGGCGTGCGTTTCGGCCGCGTACCTTTTTCTGGCCTATTTCATCCTTGAGAGAATTTTTCCAGGCGTTGTTTCCGCGTGGTGTCTCTCCTGCAATCCTTCGGGGATCAAGATCGGCTTTCTGAACTTGGAAGAGTTCATTTGGGATTTTTCATGGGGAGCAGTGGCGAGCACCATTCCGATGATTTTGTTCAGGGGGGCAGTGCATGGAAAATCAACGGCAAGACCTGTTGCTGCAAGGCTTCAAGGAGATTAACCCGGTACGCGTCTTCTACACGCGAGCGGGAAACCTTAGAAACGCTCTCGCTATTCTCGTCGTTTGCGTCCTCGGGGCCGCGATCTGGCCAGCGTTGGCGGTTGGCGAGATGTTCGCGTTCAGCCGCGGCACGTGGCTGAGCGTGTACGCCAGCCTTTACTACGGGATCGCATGCGTCGTTTCGCTGCATTTTCAGGCCGTCACCTGGAAAGAGCTGTACAACTGTCGTTGCGAAATTGATGGACTCCTCGCGACAGACGAAAACCGCAGCGCTTTCGACGAATTGTTCAGACGCGGCTATTCGGCGTGGACCAGGGTGCTGTTCGTGTTTGTGGGAGTGGCGACGACAGCCGTATCCATGGCCCTTCTCGATACGCTGTATCACAAGAAGCTTCTGGACCAACTGGGAATCGAGTTCACGATAACGAGCTATGTTCAGATGGCAATGGTTGCGGCCGTTGTCGCTATCGCGGGGTCATGGTTGTTACGGATACCGCGGATATTTTCCAAAATATTTCGGTTAGAGGGGCTGCGTATCAACCAGTTGGAGCCGACGGAAGACCCGACCATCAGAAAGTTGAGCGTACTGTTCTCAAAGTCGGGACTGAGAGCGGCGGCCGGTATCGTAGTCAACGGAGTTCCGGTTATCCTCCTCGTGTCGGCGCTGCGCATCGAATGGTTCTCTATGCTCGTCGCTCTGGGAGTCGCGGCGGGGATCGTGATAGCCGCGGGCGTATTCATGCAGCCTCAAATCGGAATGCACGATCTGGCGGTCAGGACCATATTGCGGACGAAAGCCAAGATTTCATCTCGGCTGGATCAACCCGATCCGATCATGGCGCTCGTCGGACTTCAGGAATATCAGGTGGTCGCCTCTGCGGAGAAGTGGGCCATTGATCTGGGCGTGTCCATCAGATACGCGACGGCGGTCTTCAGTTTCATTATTCCTCTTGTAGCGCACCTCTACGCAAGCGGGATGCTCCCGTTTCTTGGTTGAAGCGAGGTGTCGCGCTTCTCGTGGAAGCACTGCGGAAACCGAAGGCGTTGGTTTGCGGGGAATTCCAAGAACTTGCCAGCGTGGCATAATTCGCCCCCTTCCCCGCACGTTCTTTGCCATTGAGACTGGGAGTCCAAGGGCGCTAGAATCCCTCGAATTCGGCGTCGGGGACTCCCATGAAGCCATGCACACACGAAGATGCGCGGAAGACCGTTGGCATCTGGATACGCGTCAGCACGGAGGATCAGGCGCGCGGCGAAAGCCCCGCCGTCCACGAGAAGCGCGCACGACTGTATGCGGAAGCCAAGGGCTGGGACGTGCACACCGTGTACGACCTCGCGGGCGTCTCCGGCAAGGCGGTTATGGAACACCCCGAGGCGAAGCGTATGCTCGCTGACATGCGAAAGGCAAAGATCACCGGCCTCATATTCTCCAAGCTTGCCCGGCTAGCTCGCAACACCAAAGAGCTTCTCGAATTCGCCGAAGAGTTCAAAAAGCACGGCGCAGACCTCATCTCCCTCCACGAGAGCATCGATACCTCCACGCCCGCCGGACGCCTCTTCTATACGATGATCGCCGCCATGGCGCAGTGGGAGCGCGAGGAGATTGCCGAACGGGTGGCCGCGTCCATCCCCATACGCGCCAAGATGGGGAAGCCCATCGGTGGCAAGCCCCCGTTCGGGTACCGGAGAGAGGGCGACAAGGTCGTCCCGCATCCCGACGAAGCGCCGGTACGGAAGCTCCTCTATGAACTCTATATCGAGCACCGCAGGAAGAAATCCGTCGCCCGGATACTCAACGAGCGCGGATACCGCACGTCGAATGGCTCCAAGTTCACCAATACCACGGTGAACCGCCTCATCGCCGATCCCACGGCCAAGGGGATACTCCGCGTGAACTATTCCAAGGCCGATCCATCGGGGACCGGCCGCGTGGTCCTCAAGCCCGAGAGCGAATGGGTGATCCACCAAATCGAGCCCATCGTCTCAGAAGAAACCTGGAACCGCGCGAACGCCATTCGTGAGAGCACGAAGAAGAAGCCGAACACCCGCAAGCCCGTGCATCTCTTTGCGGGCCTCGTCCATTGCCACTGCGGGGCCAAGATGTACGTCCCGTCCCGGAATCCCCGGTACGTGTGCTGGACGTGCAAGAACCGCATCCCGGTCGAAGACCTTGAGGCCATCTATCATGCCCAACTCAAGGGATTTCTCTTCTCCGAAGAACAGATAACCAGATACCGTGAGGACCAGGACGCCGCCATGAACGAGCGGCAAGAAAAAATCGCCCTCCTAGAGCGCGAGCGGGACGCCGTGAAGCGGGAGATGGATCAGGTATACCGCGCGTACATCGACGGGGGCCTCACCTCCCAGGCCCTCGGAAGCCGGTACAAGCCCCTTGAGGAGCGCCTGAACCAGCTTGAGGACACCATCCCCGCCGAACAGGCTGCTCTGGATGTCCTCCGCATCCACGCCCTCTCAGGGCAGGAAGTCCTGCAAGAAGTCCGCGACCTCCACACCCGCTGGCCGTCGCTCTCCAAGGAGAACAAGCGGTCCATCGTGGAGGCCATCACCGAGACGATCATCGTGTCCAAGGACGAAGTCGATATCCGCCTCCACTATGTCCCCGATACCCCTCCTCCGTCCTCCAGTCCGGGAGGGAACGGGTCGAATTCGCCTCACGCGAATCCGCCCCGCAACAATCTTCCAAAGTCGCCTGGAGCGAATTTCTCTGTCCACCAAGCCCTTGACGGGCTTGGAACTGATGCCAGCAAGGGAACGCAATCATTCGGCTTGGTGCGCGGCAGGCTATAAGGAACATGAAGAACTTCGAATGGTCCCTGCGCCGTCAACGCTTCCGCCGCGGCATAGGTTTCCTCGTCGTCGTCTTCCACGACGAGTTTGATATCGAGCCGGTCGCGCGGGTAATCGAGCGCCGAAAGCGCGCGCACTAACTGGGGCAGAATTCTTGCCTCGCGATAGAGCGGCACGAGGATCGTGTAATTCGGCAGAGCGCTTTCATCGGACGGCGGAACGCAAACCTCCCTGCGGCGGCCGCCGAGCAAAGCGAGTGCGGCGCGAAACGTCGCGCTGACGGCAAATCCAACCGACATCGCCGTCACCAGCATTTGCACGATCAAGAACGGCCACAGCCAACACGCCGCTGCGATGGCTATGCCGATGGCGGCAAACACCACGGTCTGCTTGTGCGTGACGGTCCTGCGGGCGGAGAGGCTTGGCATCTTCCGCCACAGCGAGAAGACGGCGTCGTCCGAAAGACGATCGCGAAACCGCTTCGCAATCTCTCTTTGAAGATCGCGGAGCGCAATGCGGACGATATGCGGCTCGTCATAGGCGGCACGGAACCAAGCCAGATTTGCCACGTTGGGTTCGGCCGCTGCGATCAGGACGCGCTCGCCTTCGCGGCGCCACGGCAGGAACTGGCGCGTGAGATACAAATCCAGATCCGCGTCCGAAGTGAGACTTTCCTCGCGGGCGCCTAATAAGGCATGCGGCTGGGTACGCGCGCAAATTGCGCGCGAACAACCTTGCGGGTTCAAGAGAGCCTCCTGACCCTTTGACTGTCAGAGATTCAGTGAGCCGATCTGCTGTTCCGGGGACACGACGGTTGGGTCCGTCACGCCGGTCGTTTCGGCCTTACCACCCCAAGCCCCACGCTTACCCATACTCTGTATAGGGATTAGCACCGATACAACGTATCCGTGCAATATACCTGTGGTTGTAATCGCAAAAAAATCAACAAGCGGCGCGACGGTCTAATTACGACTTCAGCGCCCGCACCAAGAAACGTGTGAGATTGTCGACGACGTCCTGCCGCTTGCGCCCCACGCGATCGCCTTCGCTGCCGCATTGCTGGATGGCGCCGACAATCGCCTGTCCGACGATATCGGCGTCATAAACATTTGCGGCGGTGCCGTCGCACATCGCGTCGCGGACGGTTTGCGCCCAATCGCGGCCCCAGCGCATAAGCAAAGGCACGGCCTGAACGCCTTCGGTATCGATCATCGCGCCGTCGGTCATCGCCGCGCCGAGCACGCCGGAATTGGCGTCGGAATATTCGTAAATCGCGTGCAAGGTCGAGGCGATCGTGTCTTCCAGGGAACGGCCCGCACCGACGCGGCTGCGGATATGGCCGTGCAGCTCGACGCGCGCGTCCTCTACAAACGCGAGAAAGCAGGCGCGCTTGTCTTCGTAATGGATATAGAAGGTACCGTGTCCCAGACCGGCCTGGCGCGCGATGTCCTGCGGCCGCGTCGCGTGATATCCGCGTTCGACAAAAAGCTTGCGCGCGGCCTTCTTGATTTTCGCAAGACTTTCGGTCTTGCGCCGCACCGGCCGCGCTTCGCCGGATGACTTTGCGGACGTCGGCATCTCCATTGGAATTCCATCGCTTGGCGCTATCGTTCTGTCAATACGAAGCGGATTCCTGGGCCTGGATAAGCGCACCCCATATTCGCTGTCAGACGGCGCGCACGCGTGGAACGGCGGCATTCCAACCCTCGTACAAAGCATCGCGCGAGGATGCCGCAAGGGAAGGCTCGAAGAGACGATCCAATGCCCATCGCGCCGCGATGTCGGCGGTATCGCGAAACAGCCCCGCCGCCAAACCCGCAAGATAAGCCGCGCCGAGCGCGGTGGTCTCGACCACTTTCGGACGCTCGACCGGCAAGCCTGTGAGATCGGCAAGCCGCTGACAGAACCAATCGTTCTTCACCATGCCGCCGTCGACTTTGAGCGCCGACGGCGCGCGCAGCCCCGCCGCGTACATGTCGCGCGCCATGGCTTCCAACAGATCGCGCGTCTGATAGCAGACCGCATCGAGCGCCGCGCGCGCGATCTCGGCCGCGCCCGTGTCGCGCGTGAGCCCCAGGATCGCACCGCGTGCGTCCGGGTCCCAATAAGGCGCGCCCAACCCGGTGAAGGCGGGAACGAAATAAAGACCGTCGGTCTGTTTCGCCGTGCGCACCAAGGCTTCGACTTCCTCGCTACTGCGGATCACGCCCAGCGCGTCGCGCAGCCACTGCACCACGGCGCCGGCGATGAAGATGCTGCCTTCCACCGCATAGGCCGCCTTGCCGCCGAGGCGATAGGCGTTCGTCGCCAGAAGACGGTTTTGCGAAGACGGCACGGCGGCGCCGGTATTGACCAGTGCGAAGCAACCCGTGCCGTAAGTCGACTTCACATCGCCCGGCAAAAAACACGCCTGCCCGATTGCCGCCGCCTGCTGATCGCCCGCAACGCCCAGAATGCGGACGGGCGCGCCGAAGAGATCGGGCGTCGTCACGCCGAAATCGCCGGCGCTGTCGCGAATATCGGGAAGCAGCGAATGTGGAATTTCGAACAGGGTGAGCAGGTCCTCGTCCCAGGCCAATGTTTTCAGATCGAGCAACATGGTGCGCGAGGCGTTGGTCGCGTCGGTGACATGGAGCGCGCCGCCGGTCAGCTTGTTGATCAGCCAGGAATCGACCGTGCCGAAAGCCAGCTCGCCCTTCTCGGCCCGTTCGCTGGCGCCCGCTACGTTGTCGAGCAGCCACTCGGCCTTGGTCGCGGAGAAATAGGGGTCGAGCAAGAGCCCCGTCTTGGCGGCGATCTTGCCTTCCAGCCCCATCGCCCTGAGCGTGTGACAGCGTTCGGCGGTCCGCCGGTCCTGCCAAACGATGGCGTTATGGATGGCGCGGCCCGTCTTGCGCTCCCAGATGAGGGTCGTTTCCCGCTGATTGGCGATGCCGACGCCTGCGATGTCTGCGGCCGCGATGCCCCTCGCCACGATGCGGCAGCAGGCCACGACGCTCCGCCAAATCTCCTCGGGGTCATGCTCGACCCAGCCGTTGGCCGGATAAACCTGCCGAAGCGCGATGGAATGGGAGGCCAAGGGCGTGCCGCCGGCATCGAAAAGAATGGCCTTGGTCGAGGTCGTGCCTTGATCGATGGCCAAGAGGTAAGGCGCTTCTGAGGTCATGTCTGCTGGCCGTGCTGTTCGCCGCGAAACTAGATTAACACGCTGTTAACGCCAATTTGCTACTTCTCGACGGGCGGCAGCAGGGGGGATTGCCGCATTGCAACACGAGGGTACACAGTGGGACTGACGGCGCGGGACATGAGCGATATGGGACGGCTTGCCCAGCTTGCCGCCAATCCCCAGGACACGACGCGCGAGGAGATATTCCTTGCTGTTACCTCGCTTTATCGCGTCCAAGGCGCGCATCTGAGCGAACGCGAACGCGACTTGATGCACGACATTCTGCGCCGTCTCACCAACGACGTCGAGATGACCATCCGCATCGCGCTTGCCGAGCGGCTGGCCGAAGATACAACCGCGCCGCACGATCTGATCCTGCTTCTGGCCGACGACAAGATCGAAGTCGCCAGACCGATCATCCTGCGTAGTCCGTTGCTCACCGACACCGATGTACTGAAGATGGTCGTGGAGTGCGACGTCGCCCATAAGGAAGCTGTCGCGTCGCGCGAAAACATCGGTGAGCCGGTCACCGAGGCGCTGGCAAAATGCGAAGTAGAGAGCGTTCTGATCGCCCTCGTCCGCAATGCGACCGCCAAGATCTCGACGATAACCTACGAAACGCTGGTCGAAAAATCCCGACAGGTGGCCAGCCTGCAGGACCCACTGGTCCGGCGCAACGATCTTCCAGCCGAGCTTGCCACCCGCATGTGCGATTGGGTGTCCGACGCGCTCAAAACCTACATCGGTCAGAATTATAAGGTGGAGGCCACACGGCTGGGTGCAGCCTTCGAACACGCCGAGACGGTCGTGAAAAGCGAGCCGGCGGCGCCGAAAACCCCGCCTGCGGAAGGCGCGCAGAAACTCATCGAAAAGCTGGCCAACGCCGGACAGCTTAAGGCTGGGTTCCTGCTCAGGGTCCTGCACCAAGGACAAATCGACTTGTTCGATCTGGCGTTCGCCCGCCTGGTCGGTTTGCCGCTGACCGACCTGCGGCAGGTCCTTTACGAAAAAGGCCCCAGATGGGTGGCGCTTTGCTGTCGCGCCGTCGGTATCGACCGTTGCGTCTTCGCGACCGTGTTCAACCTTTCGCGCCAAGCCCGCAAGATGCGGCCCGTCCTGTCGGCCAGCGACATGACCGAAGTCGAGGCCGTGTTCAACACCCTCAGCAGGCCTGCCGCGCAAGCGGAACTCCACAAGCATTAACAGGTCTTTTTGGTATTCGTTACGGCCGCGGCGCCTGCTAGGCTTGTCGCCATGATCGACCCTTTTGGCCGCCACATCACCTATTTGCGCGTCTCGCTGACGGACCGCTGCGACTTTCGCTGCGTCTACTGCATGGCGGAACAACCGGAATTCCTGCCCAAGGCGGAGCTTCTGACCCTGGAGGAGATCGAACGGGTGTGCGCCGTCTTCATGCGCAAAGGCATAGAGCGCATACGCATCACGGGCGGCGAACCGCTGGTCCGGCACAATGCAATCGGCCTGATCGAGCGGCTCGGAGCCTGGACTGGCGCCGGCGGGCTCAAGGAGCTGACGCTCACCACCAACGGCAGCCAACTTGTCCGCTTCGCCAAGCCGCTGGCCGCGGCCGGCGTCAAACGCATCAACGTCTCGCTCGACACGCGCGATCCCGACACGTTCCGCGCCATCACCCGCTGGGGCGAGGTCGCCAAGGTGCTCGCCGGCATCGACGCGGCGCTGGACGCAGGCCTCAAGGTCAAGATCAATACGGTGGCGCTCCAAGGCGTCAACGACGGCGAGTTCGCCGAGCTGATCGAATGGGCGCACGGACGCGGCATGGACCTCACACTGATCGAGACCATGCCGATGGGCGGCATCAACGCCGACCGCGTCACGCAATACCTGCCGCTGTCCATGGTGCGCGCGGCCTTGGCGCAACGCTTCACGTTCGAGGACACCGATTATCGCACCGGCGGACCGGCGCGCTATGTCCGCGTGGCCGAGACCGGCGGCCGGCTAGGCTTCATCACCCCGCTGACCCATAATTTCTGCGAAAGCTGCAACCGGGTTCGGCTGACCTGTACCGGTACCTTGTTCATGTGCCTGGGCCAGGAGGATGCGGCGGATTTGCGCGACCCCTTGCGCGCCTCGAGCGACGACGAGATGCTGAACGAGGCCATTGACGCCGCCATCGCACGCAAGCCGAAGGGCCACGATTTCATGATCGACCGTCGACACTCGGCCCCCGCGGTGGCGCGCGCCATGTCGATGACCGGAGGTTGACCTTGGCGCCCAAACTGCATTTTGTCGCCACGCCGGTGCCGGAAGGCCAAGCCGCACTGGCGAATCTGCGCCAGCAATATGAGGATGCCGGTCCCGATGAGGCGGACGTCATCGTGGCGCTTGGCGGCGACGGCTTCATGCTGCAGACGCTTCACGCCTTCATCGAGCGCGACAAGCCGATCTATGGAATGAACTTCGGCACCGTCGGCTTCCTGATGAACGAATACAACGAGACCGATCTGACGGATCGTCTGGCCAAGGCCGAACAGGCGACGGTTCATCCCTTGCGGATGCGCGCCACCACGCTGGACCGGTGCGTCGACGCGTTTGCCTTCAACGAAGTCTCGCTGCTGCGCCAGACGCGCCAGGCCACAAAGCTGCGCATCTTGGTCGACGGCAAGGTGCGCATGGCGGAGCTGATCTGCGACGGCGCCCTGGTGTCGACGCCCGCCGGCAGCACCGCCTACAATCTTTCGGCGCACGGACCCATCTTGCCGATCGATTCCGCTCTGTTGGCGCTTACCCCGATCAGCGCCTTCAGGCCGCGGCGCTGGCGCGGGGCGCTGCTGCCGCATCACGCACGGGTGCGTTTCGAGATCCTGGAGACGCAGAAACGCCCGGTCAGCGCGGTGGCCGACGGGCTGGAGGTCCGCGACGTGGTCTCGGTCGACGTGGCGCAAGACAACAGCATTTCCATGGTCATGCTGTTCGACAAAGGGCGCAATCTCGATGAACGAATCCTTACCGAGCAATTTACCGATTAAATCTGCCCGCTTCACGCAGTATTAATCGGCGTTAAGTAACCTGCGCGTTCGTGGGCGCTCGTATGGCGTCGGGCGCGTTGGACGGACTATGAGCGGTTTACGGTTCGACAGGCTGAAAATACTCGTCGTCGACGACAACCAGCACATGCGCAAGCTGGTCATTACCATATTGCAGGCGTTCGGCACGATTCAGATTTACGAGGCCTCCGACGGCGAACACGCCTGGGCCACTCTGCGCGACGTCAATCCCGACATCATTCTGCTGGATTGGCAGATGGAGGGTATGAACGGGCTCGAATTCGCCCGCATGGTGAGAACCTCGCCGAATTCGCCCAATCCCTTCGTGCCGATCATCATGCTGACCGGCTACACCCATGTCGATCATGTGCGCCAGGCGCGAGACGCGGGCGTCAACGAATTCCTCGCCAAACCCGTTTCGGTGAAGGCGATCCTCACCAGGTTGATCTCCGTGATCGAACATCCTCGCCCGTTCGTACGCACCAAGTACTATTTCGGTCCGTGCCGCCGCCGCCGCGTGGACGACGAATACCAGGGACCGGAACGGCGCGCCAATGTCGAGACGACGGCGCTTGACGACATTCCCGCCGGCATAAACAGATAAAGGACGGACGAGGACGCTATGTCGAAAGAACAGCCCATCGAACTCTTCATGCCGCCCAACATCTTGAAGGCCAAGGTCGGCGGCACCGTCGCGGGCCTGGACATGGCCGCCGTCAAGCGCGCGGAGCAGGCCATGGAGGGCCTCAAGGTCGAATTCTCCGACTGGATCGCCAAGGACATTACGCGACTCGCCGAGTCTTACAATGCCTTCATCACGGACAAAAACGGCGACCGCGCCGACGATTTGTTCCGCGCCAGCCACGATCTCAAAGGCCAGGCGACGACATTCGAATTTCCGCTGATAGCCCGCGTTGCCTCCTCGCTTTGCAAGCTGCTGGATGCGCTGAAGTCGCCCGAGGCGATTCCGCTGACGCTGGTCGACGCCCATGTCAACGCGATCCACGTCATCCACCGCGACAAGATCAAAGACATCTCGAACCTGACGGCGTTGACGCTGGCCGAAGCGCTGGAAACGAAAGTAATCAAAGCCCTGGCACACGCTTCGCATAAGGGCTGAGCCGGGTAGGGATATTTTCGAACACCTATCGCCACCGCGCCGTTGCCGCCGCGCCGGCGGCCATCGTTACGGCAAGCGCGGCGTAGAAGCCGGACGGCCCCATCCCCGTCATCGCCCAGCCGCACAACAGCGCGCCGAAGATCGAGCCCAAGCCGTAGAACAGGATCAGTCCCGCAGCGGCGGCGACGCGCGCCTCCTGCGCAATGGAGTCGTTTACGTGCGCAACGGAAGTGGCATAGAGCGGAAAAACGCATAAGCCGACCAGAGCGGCAACCGCGAGGTTCGCACTCGCGCCCTGTCCGACGGCCCAAAGGCCGGTGAACGACGCCGCCAATCCCAAAACGAATATCGTCGCGATCGTCTTACGCCGCCCGAAGGAGTCGGAAAGCCAGCCGAACGGAAACTGCGAAATGCTGCCCGCCGCCATCGCAAGCCCCATCCACAGGGCGATGCCCTTGAGATCGAACCCGACACGCTGGGCATAGACAGGACCCATGGTGCCGATAATCGCCCAGGACGTGCCGGCGAGTGCCGTCGCGAGCGCCCCCAAGGGCGACGTGCGCAACAACTTCAAGACGTTCAACGGCACCGGCGGCGCGGCGGCCGGCGCGCGGCGGCGTCCGACGAAGACGGGCACGGCGGCCAACGCGAACAAGACGCCGGAAAAGATAAACGGGCCCGCGGTCTTGGGATCGCCCAAGCTCAGCAGATATTGCGCCAGCGTCATCGTCGTCATCTGCGTGATGATGTAGGTGCTGAAAACCCGCCCGCGCAGCGCGTTGCCGACCCGGGCGTTGATCCAGCTCTCGAAGGCGACATAAACCAGCGCGAGGGCGAAGCCCGAAACGAAGCGGAACGCCGCCCAGGCAAGTGGCGTCACCGCGAACGCATGCGCGACGATGATCGCTCCGGCGACGAAGACGCAGGCCATGATCGTGCGCACATGACCCAACCGGCCGACCACGAAGTGCCCGGCAAACGGCGCGGAGGAATAGCCCGCGTAGTACCCCGCCATGAGCAGGCCGATGGTCCAGGCGGGAAACGCTTCCAGGCCGGCGCGCACGCCGATGAGATCGGTTTGCAGGCCATGGGCGGTCTGCATGAAAGCGACCGACAGGATCACCGCCCAGATGGCAAGAAAAGCCGCGCGCAAATCGTTCCCCTCGGAATTGGGATCAGAGTAGATTTAACTGACGCTTGTCTTTGCGAGGATTGGGCGGCCTGCCCTTGGGCAGCGGCGTAACACGACGCTTGGCGGCCTTGGCGATCTCGCGCTGGAAGCGATTGTCGCCGAGCGCCCAGCCGCCGTTCGTGGCGGCGCGCAGATCGTCGATGAAGGCCTCGTCGAGCTTGCTGCGGAACAGCGCGCGATAGGCTTTCTGCCGCTCGGCGATGCTGCGGCCTAGGCGCCGGAAGAGCGGATGATCCGCGACTATCTCGTCGGGCTTCCCGAAGGCGTGGGCAGCGTAGCTCGACCACGGATAGTCGCGCGGATGCGCCGCCATGCGGGCGCGGACCGGATTGAGTTCGATGTAGCGGCAGCAGGCGAGGAAATAGGCATCGCTGTCGATTGGAGCCGCCCGGTAGCGTCCCTCCCACAGCGTCCCCGTCCGCCCGTATTCGTCGTTGACATAGCGCACATATCGCCTGCCCAGCGATTGCATCAGCCGGGGCAGACTTTCCTTCTTCTTCGGCGTCACCAGCAGATGCACATGGTTGGTCATCAGCACATAGGCATGAACCGCGCAGCCATACTCCGCCGCCGCTTCCGCAAGCCATTCGCGATAACGAGCGTAATTCTCATCCTCAAAGAAGATGGGCTGCCGGTTGTTGCCGCGCTGGATCACATGCAGCGGCTGATCGGCCACAAAGTAACGTCCGAGCCTGGCCATGCCTCTTCCCTTCGCAAGGCTACGAAAGTAGAATAGCCCGGTTCGTCAATGTAATCTACTCTGACCCCGTTTCTTCTCTGACCCCGGGCTGTTTCTAGAATCGAACGCAACGCTCCCCGATTCGGTCTATCAAAGCGTGTATCGTTGCGTTCGATTCTAGAAACAGCCCTCACAAGAAGGAAGAATCGGGGTCAGAGTAGATTTAACGGCGCCAATGGCGCGCCGCATAAGGACTATCCCGCCGCGGCTGCTCCATTTCGCCGCACCGGCTTGAAGGCGATGCCGCCGGTTCCCACATCTCCGCGGTCTTGTTTGTCGAAGGAGGTTCGGAAAACAAAGCGCGGAGGCGCGGAGAGGGCGGCCCCGCAAATCGAGGTTCAATTGGGCAAGCGCGGCAAGCTCATGTCACTTCGGTGCAGGTTCAGGGTGCTCCGCTAATTCGCAGTTTATGATTTCGATTCAGAGGTTTAAGTGCAATTTTAGGGGTTCGAATTCAAAAAACAGAAAAAATAGAGGGGGCCCCCGCGAAAAAATCGAAAACAACTATCTTGCGGACTTGTCACGTCGACATGTCCGTCGAAGCTTCAGCGAAGACGGAAGCGGCGCAGCCGCGAAGACGGAAGCCGGATCGCCGGATACCCCTCCCTCCGGGTATTCCCCCCCAATCCGAAAAACGACTTTCAAGCCTTGGTATAATCCGCGTTTTACGAGTTCGAGCGCTAGAGAGCCGAGCGCGGGAAGGCGCATCCGACTCTCGCTCGGGAGAATGCAGGGACGGAAACCCTTACGACCCGCTGCCGTCCTTAGACGACAGGATATCCAGCACGCCCGGCGTCAGAAGGAACGGCGAATTGCCGCCCTCGCCGCTCGAGAAGAACCCTTTCGAGGACGGCGTCCACAGCGAGGCGAGCAGAGCGCTGTAGTCGGCGCCATAGGTGACCCGAGCGGTCGCCGAGGCCGTCGCGGCGGGCGTCGCGGCAACGGTCGGCTGGTTCAAGGCCCAATCGTAGACTTCGCGCACGGTCTTGGCGCTGCCGTCGGCGCGATAAAAGACGGTCTTGTTGGCGCTCGCGGCCTGCGGAAAAACGCTCGCCGCGAAGGCCTCGGGCGTGGAGGCATTCATCCGGATCAAGCGGCAGGCGGCATCCGGCCCCAGAAAATGCGCCGCATAAAGCTCGCCGCCGCAGACCTCGCGGCCTAGCGTGGTCTGCATCTCCGACTTGGTCTGCTGCGCATATTCGCCGGCCATGAGAGCGGAGGCCTGCGGATCGTTGCGCAGGACGAGAATGGCCTGCCGGTCGGAGGCGTTGTCGATGTGGAACCGCCCGTTGGCTCCTTTGCCGATCGCGTTCGCATAGGAACCCAGCCCGTATTTCGCGCCATAATCCTTGACCAGTCCGAGCCAGGTCTGTTCGACGAATTGGAACAGGCCGGCAGCCGACGACGTGCTCGATTGGGCTTGCGGCCTCAAGCTCGACTCCCGCATCGCGGTGCCCAGCAGATAATGGAAATCCGAGCCGGTCGCGGCGCTGGCGCGCTGCAAAGCGGCGACGACCGCGGCTTTCTCGGTCGAGAGATTGATGGCTTCTGCCGACATGTTCGGGTTCTCCCGAATGATCTGGCGGCCAGCCTATAGGGGAATAAGGTTAAAGACCGTTAACGAGGCGGTGCAAAAGTTCGGCCAGCGCCGCAGGTTCGTAGGGAACGGCGTAACCGCGGCTCCAGACCGGGGACGGCCAGACCGGATCGTCTTGATTGCGCGCGATCACATGGACGTGAAGCTGGGGCACCATGTTGCCGATCGCGCAAATGTTGATCTTCGTGGCTTTGGTCAAAGTCTTTAGATGCTCGCCCGCGCGACAATATTCCTGACTCAGCGTCAGACGGTCCGCCGCGTTCAAATCGAAGATCTCGTTTGCTCCCGGTCGCCGCGGCACCAACACCAACCAGGGGAAGCGCGCATCGTTCATCAAAAGCACGCGCGACAGGGGCCAATCCGCGACGAAGGACGAAGCGGAAGCGAGATGCGGGTCGAGTTGGAATTCCATGATGCGATCCCCGGTTGTTCGAGCGCGGCGACCTTCGCCGGAGCGCGCCTTACCTAATCCCAATCAGCGACAGGGGTAGCAGCCCCTGACGCCAAATCAGGAAAGTAATATAGCAGACATAACAAAGCGTCAGCAAAAGCCCTCTTGGGCGCGACAGGCGCCAGCGCATCGCAAGCAGCGGCAGCAAACCGGCGCTCACCGCCGCCACTACATACACGCCGGTCGACGCTAGCGCCGGCGATATGGCGAGCGGCGCGACCATAGCCGTGATCCCCAGTACGCCCAATAGGTTGAAGACGATGGCGCCGATCAGAAGCCCGACGGCGACGTCGGTGCGGCCGCGTACAATCGCGACCAGCGCGGCAATCAGTTTCGGCAGCGAGGTGCCGAAGGCGATGATCGTCAGTCCGACGAACGCCTGTTGCAAGTGCAACGCGCGTGCCAGCGCCACACTACCGTCCACCGTAAAAACGGCGCCCAGCACCAAGCAGATCAAGCCCAGCAGCAGAAGGAACAATCCGCCGACCACGGGCAGCGGTTCGCCTTGCGAGCGCGCCAGCGCACGTGACAACACCACGGAATGATCGGCCGAGCGACGCCAGTCGGTGAAAAAGGTCACGACGAGATAAGCGATGAAGCCGAGGAACAGGAACAACCCGTCGCGGCGCGTGAGGTCTCCCTTCAAGGCGAAAAAGACAAGGACCAACGCGCCGGCCAGCATCGCTCCGCCGTCGCGCAGCACGACCTTCGGCGGCGACGCCATCGGCCGGATCAGCGCCCCGAATCCGAGCGCGAACAAGAGCATGAAGATGTTACCGCCCAGGACGTCGCCCAGCGCGATATCGGGCGCACCGGCCGTCGCTGCGCGCAGCGACACGAACAGTTCGGGCGCGGCCGTGGCGGACGCAATGACCAAAAGGCCGATTAGAACGGGCGAGATGCGCAACACCCGCGCCATGCCGACGCCGCCGCGCAAGGCCGCCTCGCTGCCCGCGATCAGCAGAACAATTCCGGCAGCTAGAAACCAGTATGCCATTCCTGAGAGCCGGAATCCTTCCCGGAAGCCCGATGTGCCGTTTCGATCACGAAATCGGTCGCGTACGGCTTGGTGCCGTCGAACCGTCTAGGATCGAAAACAGGCATTTCCATGTCCTGTTTCAGAACGAGACGGGACATGACCTCCGCTACGGCCGGTGCAAATAGGATGCCGTTACGATATTGGCCGCTCGCCACATAAAGCCCTTCCACGACGGTCGGACCCAGGATCGGCAGGCCGTCCGGCGTGGCGGGCCGCAAACCGACCCAATGCTCGGCTACTTCCCAGCCCTCCAAAGCCGGCATCAGACCGGCCGATTGCCTGAGCAGCCAGCGATAGGCTTGCGCCGACTTGCCGGTGTCGAAGCCGGCCCGCTCCGCCGTGGCGCCCACCAACAGCCGGCCGCAGCGCGGAACGACATAGATTTCGTTGCCCCAGACGACATGCTTGGGCAATTCGGCGCCCGGAGGCGGCGTCAGCACGACGATCTCGCCCTTGATCGGGATCACGGGCGGGACTGCTTCGGGCGGCAGCCCTTCGACGCGCGAGGTCCAGGCGCCGGCAGCGAGCACATAAGCGTCGGCGCGATGCAGCGTGAACGGCGTGCGCGCGCCGACGGCGCGGCCGCCTTCGATTTCAACCCGCACGGCGGTTTCGTTGGGCAGGATTTTTCCTCCGGCTTTCACGAACGCCGCCGCCAGCGCCCGCACCAGCGCGTGGGTGTCGATCTGAGCTTCGTGCGGCGCCCACAGCGCGCCGGCGATGTCTGCGGTCAGCATCGGTTCCATTGCGCGCGCCTGCTCGGCCGTCAGCATGGCGATGTCGCTGCCTTGCGCATGAGGATTGGACTGGTCGCCGGATGCACCAGGATGCTCGCCGCCATGCGCCTGATGTTGTCTGCTTTGTTCGCTCTTGAGCGCCACCATCAGCGAGCCATTCTTCCGGTAATCGACGGAGATGCCGGATTGCGCTTCGAGTTCCACGACAAAGCTAGGCCACAAGTCGTTGGCGTGCTTAGCGAAAACCGCTTCCGGTGCATCGGCATGGTCCAATTCGGCGGCGGCCGCGATCATGCCGGCCGAGGCCGTCGTCGCTCCGCTGCCGGCTTGCGCGCGCTCGAGGATCGTGACCTTCGCGCCGGCCTTCGCTAGCTTCCATCCGATGCCAAGGCCGGCAACGCCGGCGCCGACGATGACGACGTTCATGTGGCTCTCCCGGCCGTGGCGCGCATTAGCGGACGCAGTATTTCGCCAGATTCTTGCGGATCCGCTCCAAAGGCGGCAGTGACAGGTCGATGGCGAATTTCTGCCCCGTGAGCTGCTCGTATATCTCGATGTAGCGGCGCGACAGCTCGGCCACCATGTCCGCCGGCGCTTCCGGCAGAACCGCGTCCTTGTACGGATCGCAATGCTCCCGGAACCAGATGCGTAGGAATTCCTTGTCGAAATACTCCGGCTCTTCCCCGTTCGCGAGGCGCGCCTCATACGAGTTGAGTTTCCAAAAGCGCGACGAGTCCGGGGTGTGGATTTCGTCGATCAGCGTGAGGGTTCCCTTCTCGTCCACGCCGAACTCATATTTCGTATCGACGAGGAGAAGGCCGTGCTTGGCCGCGACCTCCTGCCCGCGCGCGAACAGGGCAAGCGCCATCTTACGCAGCGCGTGCAGAAGCTCCTCTTCGATGAAGCCTTCGTCGACGAGTTCCTTCAGGCTGAGCGCGCGGTCGTGCGTGTCTTCCTTGGTGGTCGGGTCGAAGATGGGGTGCGGGAGCTTGGTGTTCTTCTTGAGGCCGTCGGGAAGCGTGAGGCCGCCGAAGTTCCGCTCGCCAGCCTGGTAGCGGGTCCAGATCGACGTCGAAGTCGTCCCGGTCAGATAGCCGCGCACGACGGCCTCCACGGGCAGGGTTTTCATGCGCCTGGCGACAGTCACGTTCGGGTCCGGCACGTCGATCACGTGGTTCGGCACGATGTCCGCAGTTTGCCGGAACCAGAACGCACTCGAGAGGTTCAGCACCGCCCCTTTGTGCGGGATGTGCGCGATGATGCGGTCGAAGGAGGAATGCCGGTCCGTCGAGACCAGGATGAGCCTCTCCGGCTGGAAATACATGTCGCGCACCTTGCCGCGCTTCCTCTCGCCGAGGTCTGCAAAATCGGTTTCTGTAATGATGTTCACGCTGGTCATTCTCCCAAAAGAGCTTCTGTCAGGACGAGCCGGTGGGACTCGGATCTTTCTCTCCGAACCTATTGCCCTTGGCGGGAATGGTCAAAAACCGCCGACATTTCGAGCGCGACGGCTGTGGTCTTTTGAGTTGTACTGCGTATTATTTCCATGTGCACAAGCGAGCGGGATTTTCTACGGGAGACGCGGATCATGGAAAAGGCCACATTCGGCGCAGGGTGTTTCTGGGGCGTGGAATCCTTCTTCCGCCAGGTGCCCGGCGTGGTCGACGCCGCAGTCGGATATGCGGGCGGTCAAGGCGACAACCCGACCTACAAGCAGGTTTGCACCGACAAGACAGGACACGCCGAAGTAGTGGAAGTCACCTTCGATCCGGCGAAAGTTTCTTACGGCGCGTTGGTGGACGTCTTCTTCATGAACCACGATCCGACGACGTTGAATCGCCAAGGACCGGATGTGGGTACGCAATACCGCTCCGTCATCTTCACGCACTCGCCCGAACAGGAGCGCGTGGCGCGCGAGAAATTGGCGGCGCTGCAGGCCTCCGGGAAATTCAAGCGGCCGATTGTCACCGAGGTCGAGCCCGCCCCGCCCTTTTGGCGCGCGGAGGAATACCACCAGCGCTATTTCGAGAAGAATAACATGCCGTCGTGCCACGTTTTTCCGGAGTAGAGATCGTGGAGACGATGCGGGGGGCGGTGATCGCCATGGCGATAGGATTGACGGCGACGAGCGCGTTCGGCCAGATCGGCCGCGGCGACCGCTATGCGGGTGCGGAATGGGCGACGCGCTCGCCGGTGCTGGCGCAGCACGGCATGGCGGCGACCGAGCAGCCGCTGGCCACGCAGATCGCCATCGACATTCTGAAAAAAGGCGGCAGCGCGGTGGATGCGGCCATCGCGGCCAACGCAGCCATCGGTCTGATGCAGCCGGTGCTGAACGGGATCGGCGGCGACTGCTTCGCTATCGTCTACGATCCCAAGATGCACAAGCTTTATGGCTATAATGGTTCTGGCCGTTCGCCGACGGGCCGCGATCTCGTCAAGCTGAAAGCCGAGATCGAAGCCGCCTACAAGAAAGCCGGGATGCCCTACAAGGCGCACATTCCGCCCGTCGGTTCGCTGCCGATCACCGTGCCGGGCACGGTGGACGCCTGGTTCGCGCTGCACGGCAAATTCGGCAAGCTGCCGATCAAGGATGACCTCGCCCCCGCCATCCATTACGCGACCATCGGCTTTCCGGTGACGCAGCTCATTTCCGTCTACTGGAAAGGCAACATGGAGGCCTTCGAGAAGTACAAAGGCCTGATCGAAGAGAACGAGAACGCGAAACACACATACCTGATCGACAGCCACACGCCGGCCGAAGGCGAAATCTTCAAGAACCCCGACCTCGCACACACGCTGACGCTGATTGCGGACGGCGGGCGCGACGCATTCTACAAAGGCGCCATCGCCCATACCATCGACGCCTATTTCAAGCGCATCGGCGGCGATTTGCGCTACGAGGACTTCGCGGCCCATCGCGGCGAATGGGTGACGCCCTTGTCGGTGAATTATCGCGGCTACGACGTGTACGAGCTGCCGCCCAATGGGCAAGGCGCGGCGGTGCTGCAGATGCTGCAAATCCTCAAGCATTACGACCTGAAGAAAATGGGCGCCGGGTCCGCCGACACGCTGACCGCAATGCTGGAGGCCAAGCGCCTCGCCTATGAGGATCTGGCGAAATGGTACGCCGATCCCGCCTTCGCGAAAATTCCGATGAAAGGCTTGCTGTCGGACGGTTACGCCGACGAGCGGCGCAAGCTAATCGACCTCGCGCACGCCAATCCGAACATCGGCCCCGGCGATCCAACGCTGCATGACGGCGACACGATCTATCTGACGACCGCTGACAAGGATGGCATGATGGTCTCGCTGATCCAATCGAACTATCGCGGCATGGGATCGGGCCTTGTCGCAGACGGACTCGGCTTCATGTTTCAGGATCGCGGCGAGCTTTATTCGCTCGATCCGGCCGCAGCGAACGTCTACGTGCCTGGCAAGCGGCCGTTTCAGACCATCATTCCAGGCTTCGTAATGAAGGACGGTGAGCCTTTCCTGTCGTTCGGTCTGATGGGCGGCGATATGCAGCCGCAAGGCCATGTTCAGGTGCTGACCGACATCATCGATTTCGGAATGAACGTGCAGGAAGCGGGCGACGCCGCGCGCTGGCGCCATTATGGCGGCGCCGAACCCACCGGCGAGCCTTCCACCGGCATCGGCACGGTGGAGATGGAGAGCGGCTTCAGCCCGGAGGTGAAAGCGGAACTCGCCAAGCGCGGCTACAAGGTGGTCGGCGGCACCGGCAATTTCGGCGGCTATCAGGCGATCATGTGGGACGCGAAAAACCGCGTCTATTGGGGCGCGTCGGAGATGCGCAAGGACGGAGAGGCGATGGGGTATTGAAAAATGGCGAATAGACAGTGGCGAATAGCGAGTACGGAAAGTTTTCCATTCGCTATTCGCTATTCGCTATTCGCCTTTTCTCCGCCTTCTCTTCATTGATCCTGAGCACGACGAGCACCGCGACCATCGCCGCGAAGCTCATCATCGTTCCGGGCAGCCAGATGATTAGCCCGCCATAATGCTGGTCGTTCAGCGCCGTCATATCGAAGACGCGTCCGCAAATTTTGTAGACGGGATAGTAATCGGTGTTCGACAGCGACAGGATCGCGCCCAGCACCATCTGTGGAATCTCGATGGCGATGATGAGCAGCGCGCGCATCAGGCTCGAAATTCGCGCCGGAGGCTTGGGGCGCGGATCGAGGATCAGGCACCAGAAGAAGATGCCGTTGATCGCCATGGTCCAATTCATGACGTCGTAGAGGTTGCGGTCGAGCATGACGGTAGTGTGGAAATCGGGGAACAGCCAGAAATAGAGCAGCCCGACGAACAGGAAGGGCGCCACCGCCGGATGTTGCATGACATCGACAATGCGCCGCACCGGGCGGGCGTCGATCAGCGGAGTGAGAAATTTCGGCATCCCGGCGCGCACCGCCGGTCCCGAAGCGCCAAGCGCGATCAGGAACGCGCCCGCATGATGCAGCACGAAATGCGCCCAGCGATGAACGAAGAACATGTGCTGCGCCAGGTAGTCAACATGGGTCTGCAGCACGGCGTAGTCGGCCAGCATACCCAGCACGAACGCCGCGTTGCGCCACATCACCGGGCGCTCGGAGGCGGGCAAGCGCGACAGTCCGCGAAAAAACCAGGCCAGCGACAGCGTCGTCGCGAGATAGGCGGGCCAGGAGAATTCCCACGGCATCCAGAACGGCAGGTCGGCGGGAAATTCGCGGCATAGAACATAAAGCGCGCCGCCGACGGCCAGCAGCGCGCCATAGGCGAGCCAGTCGCGCATGCCCTCGTCTTTGGTCCCCGCTGGATTCATTGCGCCATTTTGCCGATTTGCGCCCCGCGCGCCATGCTATTGTTTCGCACATGACCAGACCTGGAATCTTCGCATTGATGCTGTTCGCCGCCCTTGCGGGCTGTGGGCGCTCCGACAAGCCCTGGCACGCGACCGACATCAACGGCGCCATGCCTCGGCTCGACTTCGCTATGACCCGCGCCAATGACGGCGCGCCCGTCACCGCCGAGGATTATCGCGGGCGCGTCGTCGTCCTCTATTTCGGCTACACCAATTGCCCCGACATATGCCCCACGACGCTCGCCAATCTGGCCGAGATGCTGCAGAAACTAGGCCCCGACGCCGACAAGGTGCGCGTGCTGTTCGTCACCGTCGATCCCAACCGCGACACGTTGGCGGTCCTAAAAAAGTACGTCGCGGCATTCGCGCCGCAAATCGACGGGCTGCGCGGCAGCGACAACGCACTGGCCTCGCTGGCGCGGCGCTATCGCATCGCCTACAGCGTGAAGACGCTGCCCAAGTACGAGGTCATGCATTCCAGCGCGGTGTTTTTCTTCGACGCTACCGGACGCGCGCGGCTGGTGATGCTCTCCACCGACGACACGGCGGGATTGGTGCAGGATGTGAAGCGGCTGTTTTAATACCAGCGCAGGAACCGCACCTCGCTGGCGCCGCCCACCAGCTTTTTGAAGCCCTCCAGGTCGCTCGTCGTCCCATCGCCGTTGCGGAAGTGATAGGGATAGACGATGCCCGGCTTGAAATCCTTCACCCAATGCGCCGCCGCCTCCACGGTCTGCGTATAGGGCAAATTCATGGGGATGAAGGCCGCGTCGATACGGGCCAGATGCGCCAGCTCCGGCGTTTCTTCCGTATCGCCGGCGATATAAACGCGCTTGCCGCCGAAGGTGAAAATGTAGCCGTTGCCGAGGCCTTTAGGATGGAATTTCGTCCGGTCCGGCGTCGTGTTGTACGCCGGCACCGCTTCCACGGGGATCGTATCCACCACGCCCTTGTCGCCGTTTTTCATGATCTTGGTTTTGGCCTTCAGATCGGCGGGCATCGCGTCGTAGACGTCCTGCGGCGCGACGATCACCGTGTTCGCGCCGGCGACGGCCTCGAGGATCGGCACGTTGAAATGATCGAAATGGATATGCGTGACGACGATCGCGTCCGGCTTGGGCAACGCCGTGTATCCTGCAGTCGGGTTCGCGCCGTCATCGGCGATCGGCGCCGGATCGATCAGCATATGCCTGCCGTTCCAGGTCAGCATGACCGAGGCATGGTGAATGGCGTGAATCTCCAGCGCGCCGTTTGAGGTCGCGATCTTGTCGTCGGCACCTTGCGCCAGAGCCGATGCAGCACATTGTGCGAGAAGTGCGAGACCGGCTGCGGTGCCTTTCATGCTCTTGTTCTTCATGACGCGTCCCTCCTAGATGTGCAGCGCCTTCTTGTCGGCGTCGAGCACGGCCTCGTGCATCATTTCCGACAGCGTGGGATGTGGGAAAATCGTGGCCGCCAATTCCACGTCGGTAAGCTCGCCCGTCTTGGCGATGACATAGCCCTGGATCAGTTCGGTGACTTCCGCGCCGATCATGTGCGCGCCGAGTAATTCGCCGGTGTCGGCATCGAATACGGTTTTAACCAGCCCCTCTGAATCGCCCAGCGCAATCGCCTTACCGTTGCCGATGAAGGGAAAGCGTCCGACCTTGATTTTGCGGCCGCTCGCCTTCGCCTTACTTTCTGTCATGCCGACGGAGGCCACCTGCGGCCAGCAATAGGTGCAGCCCGGTACGTTGGAAGCGTTTAGCGGATGCACGCCCTTCACGCCCGCGATCTTCTCCGCAACGATTACGCCTTCGTGCATCGCCTTGTGCGCCAACCAGGGCGGACCGACGAGATCGCCGATTGCCCATAGGCCCGGCACACCCGTCTCTCCCCATTCGTTGACCACGACATGAGTCTTCTCGACCTTCACGCCCGCCTGTTTGAGCCCGATGTTCTCGAAATTGCCGACGATGCCGACCGCCAGGATCACGCGGTTCGCGGTGATGGTTTCCGTCTTGCCGTCCTTGGCTTTCAGCGTCGCGGTGACGTTGTCTGCGCCCTTCTCCAGCTTCTCGACCGTGGTGGAGACCTTGAACTTCATGCCCTGCTTGACGAACGCCTTGTGCGCGAGCTGGGAGATTTCTTCGTCCTCGACCGGCAACACGCGGTCGAGCACCTCGATCACCATCACCTCCGCGCCCAGCGTGCGGAAAAAGCTGGCGAACTCGATGCCGATGGCGCCCGAACCGACGATCAGCAGCGATTTCGGGAACGCCGGCGGCAGCATCGCCTCGCGATAGGTCCAAATCAGCTTGCCGTCTGGCTCTAAGCCTGGAAGCGTGCGAGCGCGCGCGCCGGTGGCGAGCACGATGTTCTTGCCCGCGATTTCGGTCGAGTTACCGTCTTTGGTCACTGTCAGCTTGCCCGGGCCCGATAGCCGCGCCTCGCCGGGGATGACGGCGATCTTGTGCTTCTTCATCAAGAAGCCGACGCCGTTCGAAAGCTGCTGCGAAACCTTGCGCGAGCGCTCGACGATCTTCGCCAGATCGAATTTGAGGTTGTCGGCGGAGAATCCGAACTCGCCAAGCCGGTGCATCAGATGCCAAATCTCGGACGAGCGCAGCAATGCCTTGGTCGGAATACAGCCCCAGTTGAGGCAAATTCCGCCGAGCCTGTCGCGTTCGACCACGGCGGTTTTCAAACCAAGCTGGGCCGCGCGGATGGCGCACACATAGCCACCGGGGCCGCCGCCCACGACGATGACATCATATGTTTCGGCCATGTTGACGCTCCCGGAATTAAGCCGCGACGGCGCTTGTGACGATGGCCGCCAAAAGCGCGGGGCCCAAAAAGAATATAGGGTAGATGATACCGATAGCGACGAATTTCAAGCTCGTGCGTGTCCAGTTCTGGCCATAGAAGAGCTTCAACGACAGCAACAGGTAAAGCGCCAGAACGCTAAACAACAGCCCGGCGACCCAGCCGCCGGAAACGATCTGAGCCGCACCCGCGGCCGCTATCAGCGCCACGAAAGCAAAGGTATGCATCGTCAGCGAGAACACCAGATGATCGACGAAGAAGAACTCCTTGCGCAGCCCGCGATAGAACAGCGCCAGCAAAAGGGCGAACAGCGGCAGCAGTAGGAACAGAATTCGGGGAATCCAGGTCATTAGCGGGCCATTCAGTGCGGCAGGATCATTCTGCAGCTTTTGCATGGTGTCGGCGACCTCGGCTGCTACCCACTGGCTCTTCGAGTGTGCCGGCTCCTTGGATGCGTCGGCGCGCAGTTGCGCCAATACGGCCATGGCTACAGGAGAAAGCTTCGTGCGGCCGTTGCCGATACGCTGGAAAAATCGCGCTGTGTTTGTGACGGTATTGATCGTGGAACCGTCGGCCTTTATTTTGGGCACAGGAATGCGCGGAGCAAACTCGTTGTCCACATAGACATTCCCCTTCGCGTCCGCCTTGATGCCTTCCATTTGCTTGCGCACGCCATTTTCGATCTTGAAGACATCTCCGGCCTTGTCGCTGACGATGCGGATTGTATCGACCTTCACGTCGAACTGCATGATCGCGATACCCGTGACCGACAAAAACAAGAAGAACAGCAGCGAGACGAACAGATAAAGCCGCACCGCGGGCATATAACGCTGGGTGCGCCCCTCGCGGAATGCGAGCGGCAATTCACCAGGCTGAAGCACCAGCGCGTGCGCCGTGCGCAGAATGCGGCTATCGAAGCTGATGATGTCCTTGAAGACTTCGTGCAGCAGGTGTCCCAATGTGCGTCTGTGCGTGTTGATCGGTTGCCCGCAGACGGCGCAATAGGTCCCGATCATGGGGTGGCCGCAATTGGCACAATGCCCAACCGTGCCGCCGCGCTCCATCAAGGCGGATGCCGCGATCTCCACCGCCGCCGCGCCGCCCGTTTCCAGAATGGCTTCGAGTTCTTCCATATCGGCCCCTTGACTGCCTTATAGCAGCATCGCGGCCGGTTCTTCGACATATTGTTTGACGGCTTGGAGGAATCGCGCGCCCGTCGCCCCGTCGATGACGCGGTGGTCACAGGACATGGTCACGGTCATCACCGTGGCGACCTCAAGTTTGCCGCCGATCACCACCGCGCGCGGCTCGCCCGCGCCGACGGCCAGGATGCCGGCATGGGGCGGATTGATGACCGCCGTGAAATTCTTGATCCCGAACATGCCGAGATTGGAGATGGCGAAGCTGCCGCCCTCGTATTCCTGTGGCTTGAGCTTCTTGGCTCGCGCGCGTTCGGCCAGCGACTTCACTTCGCCCGAGATTTCGACCAGACCTTTTTCCTCGGCGCGGAAGACGATGGGCGTGATGAGGCCGAAATCGAGCGCCACCGCGACGCCGACATCGGCGTGCTTGTGGCGCAGGATGGCGGTTTCGGTCCAACTCGCGTTCACTTCAGGCACGTGCTTGAGCGCCAGCGCCACCGCCTTGACGATAAAGTCATTGACCGAAAGCTTATAGGCGCTCTCGCCTTTCGGCGACGACTCGTTGAGGCGCGCGCGCGCGGACATCAGTTCGTCGATCCGGCAATCGACGGTCAGATAGAAATGCGGGATCGACGCGGCCGCGGAGGACAGCCGCTTGGCGATCACCTTGCGCATCAAGTCGTGCGGAATCTCGACGTAATCGTCCTTGCCGTAGAACAGCCGCGCGTCCGGCGGCGGGGCGATGCCGACAATTCCTCCGTCTGCGGATGGCTGAGGCGCGGCAACCGGTGCCGTCACGGGCTTTGCAGCACTTGGCTTGGCGCCTTCGAGATCGGATTTCACGATGCGCCCGCGCGGACCGGAGCCCGCGACCGCGGCGAGATCGATGCCCTTCTGCTGCGCGATGCGGCGAGCAAGCGGAGAGGCGAAGAGCCGCGCACCGGAGTTGACGGGAGCCGTAACCGCTTGCGGTTTTGGCACGACCGCAGCCGGAGTTGGTTTCGGCTTGGTCTCCGCCGTTACCGCTTCCTTGATCGATTTCATCGCAGTGGGAATGTCGGCGGCGCTCGCGTCCTCGCCCTCCCCGAGCAGGATCGCGATCGGCGCGTTGACTTTCACGCCTTCGGTCCCCTCGGGCACCAGGATTTTGCCGATGCGGCCTTCGTCGATGGCTTCGAATTCCATCGTCGCCTTGTCGGTCTCGATCTCGGCCAGAATGTCGCCGGATTTCACCGTGTCGCCTTCCTTGACCAGCCATTTGGAAAGCTTGCCCTCTTCCATGGTGGGCGACAGCGCGGGCATGAGAATCTGGATCGACATCAGTTCGCCTCGAGCGGCTTGAGTTCCGCCGCGTGTTGTTCCCAATGGGCGCCGTCGAACGGCGCGATGCGCACGTCGTGGAAATCGGCGGCGTTCAGGCAGCGGAAATTGACGCTGTAGCCGTCCGGATGCGAACGCGGCACGTAGAACGACTTCACTCCGCACACGGAGCAGAACAGGTGCTTGGCGGTCTTGGTGTTGAATTCGTAGGTCGTCAGCTTGTCTGCGCCGGACAGCAGGCGGAAACGCTCCTTCGGCACGATCAGGTGCAAGAAGCCGGTCTTGGCGCACATCGAGCAATTGCAGTCGACCAGTTCCACTTCGTCGGACGCTAGAACCTCGAAGGCGACCGCGCCGCAATGGCAGCCGCCCTTTTTCCAGGTCATGCCGACAGCCGTGCCCATTGTCAGCCCCGGTAGCAGACCGCTTTCGCCGCCGCGATCACGTCGTCCACATGCGGCAGCGCCAGCTTTTCGAGATTGGCGGCGTAGGGCATCGGCACATCCTTGCCGGCGACTTTGGTGGGCGGCGCATCGAGCCAGTCGAACGCCTTCTCCACCACCTGCGCGGCGATTTCGGAGCCGATGGAGCAGATCGGCCAGCCCTGTTCCACGGTGACGATACGGTTGGTCTTCTTCACGGATTCGATCACCGTGTCGGTATCGAGCGGACGCAGGGTGCGCAGATCGATCAGTTCGGCGTCAATGCCTTCCTTGGCCAGCGCCTCGGCGGCTTCCAGGATCAGCCCGACACCGATAGAATACGAAACGATGGTCACGTCCGCGCCCTGCTTGATCACTCGCGCCTTGCCGATGGGCAGAACGTAGTCGTCGAGCTTCGGCACCGGGAAGGAATGGCCGTAAACGATTTCGTTTTCCAGGAAGACGATCGGATTGGGATCGCGGATCGCGGCCTTGAGCAGCGCCTTGGCATCGGCGGCGAAATAGGGCGCTATCACCTTCAGGCCCGGCACATGCGCATACCAGGAGGAATAGTCTTGGCTGTGCTGGGCGGCGACACGCGCCGCCGCCCCGTTGGGTCCGCGGAAGACGATGGGGCAATGCATTTGGCCGCCCGACATATAGCGCGTCTTGGCGGCGGAATTGATGATCTGGTCGATCGCCTGCATGGCGAAATTCCAGGTCATGAATTCGACAATCGGCTTCAGGCCGTTGAGCGCCGCGCCGACGCCCAGCCCGGCAAAGCCCTGCTCGGTGATCGGCGTGTCGACCACGCGCTTGTCGCCGAACTCCTCCAGCAGCCCTTGGCTGACCTTGTAGGCGCCCTGGTATTGCGCGACTTCCTCGCCCATCAGGAAAACGGTTTCGTCGCGGCGCATTTCTTCGGCCATGGCGTCGCGCAACGCCTCGCGCACCGTCATGGTAACGAATTCGGTGCCTGCGGGAACTTCCGGTTCGGCCAAGATTTTTCCACCCTCCCCTTGTGGGTCGAGGCCGGAAGCAAAAGCTCCGGTGGAGCTTTTGCCGGCCGAGGTCGAAGCGGCCTTGGCCGCTTCGGGGAGGGGTGATTTCGTAGCTGGTGCAGGCGACGAGACACCCCCCACCCGCTCCTTCGGAGCGGCCTCCCCCTCAAGGGGGGAGGCGGATTTTGCTGCGGGTTTCGGTGCCACGTTTGCATCCTCGCCCTCTCCCACCAGCTCGGCGATAGGCGAATTGACTTTCACGCCTTCGGTCCCCTCGGGCACCAGGATTTTGCCGATGCGGCCTTCATCGACGGCTTCGAATTCCATCGTCGCCTTGTCGGTCTCGATCTCGGCCAGAATGTCGCCGGATTTCACGGCGTCGCCTTCCTTGACCAGCCATTTGGAAAGCTTGCCCTCTTCCATGGTGGGCGACAGCGCGGGCATGAGGATCTGGGTGGACATCAGGCAACCACGTCGGTGAAGAGTTCGGACGGATCGGGTTCCGCGCTTTCGATGGCGAATTCGGCCGCCGTATTGACGACCAGGCGGGTTGCCTTGTCCATGGCCTTCAGCTCGTCCTCGGTGGCGATGCGGCGCTCGATCAGCTTCTGGCCGAGATGTTCTATGGGATCGCGTTTCTCGCGCATGGCCTTGACCTCCTCGCGCGTGCGGTACTTCGCCGGGTCGGACATGGAATGGCCGCGATAGCGGTAAGTCTTCATCTCCAGGATGATGGGGCCGTTGCCCGAACGGCACCATTCCACAGCCTTACGCCCCGCGGCATAAACCGCTTCGACATCCATCCCGTCGACTTCCTCTCCTGGAATGTTGAAGGAAGCGCCGCGCTTGAAGAATTGCGGCTGGGCGCTCGAGCGTTCGACGCTGGTACCCATGGCGTATTGGTTGTTCTCGATGATGTAGACGACCGGCAGCTTCCACAACTCGGCCATATTGAAGCTTTCGTAGACTTGGCCCTGGTTCGCCGCGCCGTCGCCCAGATAGGTGAGCGTTACGCCGCTGTTGGCCTTGTACTTGTCGGCGAAGGCCAGCCCCGTGCCGAGAGGCACCTGCGCGCCAACAATGCCGTGGCCGCCGAAAAACCGCTGCTCGCTCGAAAACATGTGCATCGAGCCGCCCTTGCCCTTGGAATAGCCGGAGGCGCGGCCCGTCAGTTCCGCCATGACGCCCTTGGGGTCCATACCGCAGGCCAGCATATGGCCGTGATCGCGATAGGCGGTGATGACCTGATCGCGCGGCCCGACATTGGCCTGCATGCCGACGACCACCGCTTCCTGGCCGATATAGAGGTGGCAGAAGCCGCCGATCAGACCCATGCCGTAAAGCTGGCCCGCCCGTTCCTCGAAGCGGCGGATCAGCAGCATGTCGGAATAAAAGGTCTTCAGAGGTGCCGAATTCGGGGTCGGCACGGCAGTGTTGACACCGGCCACAACAGCCTTCTTCGGATCGCTCATTTCCTGGCCCGCTTTGCCGCGCTTGTTTGAGGAGACATGGGCGCGCGTTGTGGCAAGTGCAACCGCGTTTTGCAAGCTTGACGGACTGTCAGGGCCGGCTTTCCGGGGAGGAAAGAGGGTTTTATTGCGGCTTCCGGGGAACGGCCACTTGGCCGGGGGCGCCGTCCATCAACTGGGTCCTGGCGAGTTCTTCCACCATGTCCGGATCGGCCGAACCGGGCTTGAGCAGATCGATGCGATGCTCGAGCCGCTTGTTTTGATCGCCGATCTGGTCCAATTGGCCCTGCGCGTCGACCAGCTGAGCCTGGACGCCGTTGAGCGCCAGATAGCCGCGCTCGCCCCACACGGCGTAATAGCCGAAGTAGGAAACCACGGCCGCGCTGATGGCCGGCAGGATTGCCAAACCGAAAAACCGCGTCACGCTTCGCCTGATTCGCATGACCAGAACGAATCACTACCGATTCGTCCGGTCAAGCGGAGAATTGTTAAGACCGCAACCGCGGTCGTTAAGCTTTGAGCACGCTCCTGCCCGCGTACACCGCCTGATCGCCCAACTGCTCCTCGATGCGCAGGAGCTGGTTGTGCTTGGCGAGCCGGTCCGAGCGGCACAGCGAGCCGGTCTTGATCTGACCGGAACCGACGGCGACCGCGAAATCGGCGATGGTGTAATCTTCCGTCTCGCCGGAACGGTGGGAGACCACCGTGCGATAGGCGCCCTTGTGAGCCATCTCCACCGTTTCCAGCGTCTCGGTCAACGTGCCGATCTGGTTGAGCTTGATCAGGATCGCGTTGGCCACGCCGTCGGCGATACCCTGCTTCAGAAGCACCTTGTTGGTGACGAAATTGTCGTCGCCGACGAGCTGGATTTTGTTGCCGAGCGCTTTGGTGATCGCCTTCCAGCCGACCGTGTCCTGCTCGGCCATGCCGTCTTCGATGGAGAAGATCGGAAAGCGCACGACCAGTTCTTCGTACACTTTCACCATCGCCGGCGGGTCGAGCGTGCGGCCCTCGCCCTTCAGTACATATTTGCCGTCCTCGAAGAACTCAGAGGAAGCCGGATCGAGCGCGAGGTAAACGTCCTCGCCGGGTTTGTAGCCCGCCTTCTCGATGGCCTTGACGATGAACGACAGCGCTTCGTCGGCGCTCTTCAGGTTCGGCGCGAAGCCGCCTTCGTCGCCGACATTGGTGTTGTAGCCCGCGTCCTTCAGCCCCTTCTTGAGGACGTGGAAGATTTCCGCGCCCATGCGCAGAGCTTCCTTATAGTTCGGCGCGCCGATCGGCACGATCATGAATTCCTGGAAGTCGATCGGATTGTCGGCATGGACGCCGCCGTTGAGGACATTCATCATCGGCACTGGTAGGAGGTTTGCCTTGGCCCCGCCGATATAGCGGTAGAGCGGCAGGTTCGCCGCCTCGGCCGCCGCCTTGGCAACCGCCAGTGAAATGCCCAGGATCGCATTGGCGCCAAGCCGCGCCTTGTTCGGCGTGCCGTCGAGCGCGATCATCGCCTTGTCGAGACGGACCTGATCTTCGGCTTCCATGCCGCATAGCGCATCGAACAGCTCGCCGTTCACGGCGGCGACCGCCTTTTCGACACCTAAGCCGCCATAGCGCTTCTTGTCGCCGTCGCGCAGTTCGACTGCTTCGCGCGTGCCCGTCGACGCACCGGACGGTACGGCGGCGCGGCCGAACGAGCCGTCTTCCAGCCTGACGTCCACTTCTACGGTCGGATTGCCGCGGCTATCCAGGATTTCACGGGCAGCGATGTCGATGATTGCGGTCATTTTTGCTCTTCCTTCGTCAAATCGGGCCAATCTGCGCCTGCTTTAAGCGATGCGACGGGCGCCATCAAGCGCGACGCGTGGGGCAAATTCGACCTCCGGCCCGCTCCCGCCGGGCTATTCGCGCCGGCCGATGACGTTCCCGTCGCGAATCTTGTAGATTCGCCCCAATCGGCCCTCGCGCGATTCCCGTGCGGGCGCTCTATGTTGGGGAAATGCCATGCAACCAGACCTGCTGAGCGCGATCGTCACAATTCTGGCGATCCTGCTTTATTTCTACATGAGCGTTCGCGTCGGCCAGATGCGCACGAAACATGGCGTGAAGGCGCCGGCGACCACCGGCCATGAGGAATTCGAACGTGCGTTCCGCGTCCACTACAATACGCTGGAATCGCTGGTCGTGTTCCTGCCGCTGCTGTGGCTGGCGACGTTCTATTTCTCGCCCGCCTTTTCCTTGCTGGCGTGGCTCCCCGCGTTGCTCGGGCTCGCCTGGATCGTCGGCCGGGTCCTATACATGACCGGCTACATGGCCGATCCGGACAAGCGCGGCGTGGGATTCGGCATCGCGTCGCTGGCGCAGCTTCTTCTGCTGATCCTGGCCGTCGCCGGTATCGTGCGGATCTGGATGGCCGTCTCCGCCTGACCGAGAGAAATTAGGAGGCGTGGCTTAGGCTACGCGTTTCTTGGCGATGGCGTCGATGGCGACGAGTTCGTCGAGCAGCGCCGGGAAGTCTTTCAGCTTGAGCATGTTGGGGCCGTCGGACGGCGCGTGATCGGGATCCTGGTGCACCTCCATGAAGACGGCGGCGACGCCGACGGCCACGGCCGCGCGCGCCAGATACGGCACCATCTCGCGGTCGCCGCCCGTCGTGGCGCCCAGCCCGCCCGGCTGCTGCACCGAGTGCGTCGCGTCGAACACCACCGGCACGCCGAACCTGGCCATGATCGGCAGCGAACGCATGTCGGAGACTAGCGTGTTGTAGCCGAAGCTTACCCCGCGCTCGCACGCCAGCACGTTGGGATTGCCCGCGCCGGTGACCTTGGCGATCACGTTCTTCATGTCCCAGGGCGCGAGGAACTGGCCCTTCTTGATGTTGACCACTTTGTGGGTTTTCGCCGCGGCGACCAGCAGATCGGTCTGCCGGCAGAGGAACGCCGGAATCTGCAACACGTCCACCGCATCGGCGACGGCGGCGCAATGGTCGCGCTCGTGCACGTCGGTCAGCACCGGAATGCCGATCTCGCTGCGGATGTCGGCGAAGATGGGCAACGCCAGCTCCAGCCCCATGCCGCGCGAGGTGGCGGCGGAAGTGCGGTTGGCCTTGTCGAAACTGGTCTTGTAGATCAGCCCGACGCCGGCCTTGGCCGCCATCTCCTTCAGCGCATGCGCCATTTCGAAGGCGTGCGCCCGGCTTTCGAGCTGACAGGGGCCGGCGATGATCGCGAGCTTCTTCGCGTTGCCGACTTCGACGGAACCGACCTTGACGGTCGCATTGGGCTGGACAGCGGTCATGAGTCTATTCTAGCGGCGATCCGGGCAAACGCCACACCGGCAGAAATACCTATTTCAACAGATAAGCGGCGGTCGCGAAGGGCGAGATCAGCGGCGCGAGCAGGGTCATGACGGACCAATAGGTCGTGCGCTCCACCCGCACGACGTCGCCGGGACGGATGCGCGAGGACTCGTCGGCTGCCACATCCTGCCCTTTGACCTCGCCCTGATGACGGACATTGACCTCGGATTCCACGGCGCGGTCGGTATAGCCGCCGGCCAGCGCGATCGCGTTGGGAACCGACATCGCGTTCACATAGGGATATTCGCCGGGCTTGGCCACTTCGCCGATGATGTAGAACGGCCGGTAGGTCGTGACGTCCACGTTGACGCGCGGATTGAGCAGATAGCCGCCTTGGACGAGCACTGCGACGATGCGCGATTCCAGCCCGTAGGTGGAAAGGCCGGCGGCGGGGATTTGGCCGATCAGCGGCAGGCGGACATAACCCTGGCTGTCGATCTCGAACTGGCCGGAAAGATCGGTCTCGCCGAAGATGGTGACGCGCACCGTGTCGCCGGTGCCCAGAAGGTAGCTTGAATCCTCGGACGGACGCAGGCCCTCGACGGTGACGGTTTCGGTCGGCGGCGGCGCAGCCATCGTGGCGTAGCGCGGCTCGGCCGGGACGGTCGCCGGCGGAGCGGCGGCGACAGGCGGCGCCGGGGCGGTGCTGACGGGAGCCGTCGGCGCGGCGACCGGCGGGGCGCCGTCCACCAGCGCGTCGTCGGCGGCCGGTGACATCATGGTGGCATAGCGCGGCTGGTCGGACGGCGGCTGGAACCTGGCGCTCGCGTCCTGCGCAAGCGCGGGCGCGGCGGCAAGCGCCACCACGGCGGCAACCCCGGCAATCGCGGACTTCCGGCTCATGCGGCGATGGTACGGGGCAGTCGTTTACGAATGGCTAAGAATGAGGGGGGTGGCGAATAGCGAGTGGCGAATTGGGCTCGGTGCTTTCTGCCCCCGCTTGCGGGGGAAGTGCCCGCCGAAGGCGGGCGAAGGGGGCGGCCAGCGACGCCAGAGCCTTTACGACGGCGGATGGCTGGATTGACTGTCTTGGACTTGCGCATATGACTGGTAGAATACCGCCATGAGCAAAGCAGTTGCAGACAGCATAAAACGTGGATTGGAGCAGGCCCTTGCCTACGCCAAAGGCGAAGCGGATACGCGCGCCTATCGCATTACTTCCTACCCTCCCTTTGAGGGAGGGTCGAAAAATTCAAGCGTAGCGAAGAATTTTTCGGGGAGGGGTAATCAACAGCATAAGCGCAAGCGTTGACACACCCCTCACCGATTTTCTGCTCACTTTCGTTCGCGGAAAATCTGCCTCTCCCTCGCGGGGAGAGGCAAAAATTGGATAATAGGGTATGATGAGTTCGAATGATTGATTTGATCGGCGCTTTATGTCTGACCAAAACTCGACTGAAGAAAACCTACGACAACGCCTCTTATATGAGCTTGATCATATTCGTACGCACTTGCAGCGCTGGTCTATCGACGTAAGTTCAATTCGTACACAAGCTTGGGACGCACAGAAAGTTGGTACTGAATTTTCTCGTCTCGCTCTTCAATCTGCTTTCATCGTGAACGGAGGAGCCTTAATTGCTCTTCCCCCTTTGATGCAATGGCTCTCAACTGACAAACGCGTTTGGGTTCTTTGCGTTGCCCCCTTATTCGTCATTGGAATAATTTTAGCCGCCGCGTGTGCTACCGTCGCATTCTTCAATTTCACGCAGGTCTCTGACGCATTTCATGCGCAGGCCGAACAGAGTGCGATAAAACTGAATGCTGAATTCGAAGGTCGTCAAGTCGCAGACAATTCAAATTACAAAAATGCGAGAACTGCAGAAGCAAATGCTAATGTAAATGCCAAACGCACTCGCAAATGGGCATTGAGCCTGGGCATAGCGTCGTATGTTTGCTTCGCCGCAGGTGCCACTTGTTTCGTTACCCTCGCAATCTCAAGCAACCCTGCAACCGAGGCCAAGGTTACAAACACTGTCTCGCACTGCGTGATGAGCAACGCCCTAAAAGGACAGGCGGCGAAAGCTACACCAACCTGCTCTGTCTCACCGCCGCGGCGATGAAGCTCCGGAACAGCGGGTGCGGGGCGAAGGGGCGCGATTTCAGTTCGGGGTGGAACTGCACGCCGACGAACCAGGGATGCTCGGGGATTTCCATGATCTCGGGCAGCTTGCCGTCGGGCGACCAGCCGGACACCACCAGCCCGTGCTCGGCGAGGTGTTTGGTGTAGTTGGTGTTGACTTCATAGCGGTGGCGGTGGCGTTCGGAAATCTCGCTCGCGCCGTAAACCTCCGCGACGCGGCTGCCCGCCGTCAGCACCGCGGGATAAGCGCCCAGCCGCATCGTGCCGCCCAGATCGCTGTTTTCCGCGCGCGTTTCGACGCGGTTGCCTTTGATCCATTCGGTCATCAAGGCGATGACGGGATGGCGCGGGTGGCCGTTCTCGGTGGTGCCCGCCCCTTCCAGGCCCGCCAAGTCGCGCGCCGCCTCGATCACCGCCATATGCAGCCCGTAGCAGATGCCGAAGAACGGCACCTTGCGCTCGCGCGCGAATTTCACCGCGCGGATTTTCCCCTCGGTGCCGCGCTCGCCGAAGCCGCCCGGCACCAATATGCCGTTAACGTTCTCCAGGAACGCCGCCGCGTCGTTGCGCTCGAAAATCTCGCTGTCGATCATCTCCAGGTGGACGCGCACATTGTTGGCCAGACCGCCATGGGTGAGCGCTTCCGACAGCGACTTGTAGGAATCCTTCACCTGCATGTACTTGCCGACGACGGCGATGCGCACCTCGCCTTCGGGATTGAGAACGCGGTCCGCCACCCATTTCCATTTGGCGAGGTCGGGCTGCGGCGCATCCTTGATGCCGAAGACGCTGAGGATTTCATTGTCGAAGCCGACCTCGTGATAGGCCAGCGGCACCTGATAGATGGTGGCAAGGTCGAGCGCGGGGATCACGCGCTGCGCCGGCACGTTGCAGAACAGGCCGATCTTGCGCCGTTCGTCTTCCGGCAGCGGTTTCTCCGAGCGGCACAAGAGGATGTCGGGCTGGATGCCGATGGCGCGCAGCTCCTTCACCGAATGCTGCGTCGGCTTGGTCTTCAGCTCGCCGGCCGCTTCGAGATAGGGCACCAGCGTCAGATGCACGAAGGCATGGTGCTCGCGGCCGAGTTCGTTGCCGAGCTGGCGGATGGCCTCGAAGAACGGCAGGCCCTCGATGTCGCCCACCGTGCCGCCGATCTCGCAAAGCAGGAAATCGACGTCCTCGCTGCCCGCCAGGATGAATTCCTTGATCATGTCGGTGACGTGCGGGATCACCTGCACGGTGCGGCCGAGATACTCGCCGCGGCGTTCTTTCTCGATCACCTGCTGGTAGATGCGCCCGCTGGTGATGTTGTCGGCTTTGCCCGACGAGACGCCCGTGAAGCGCTCGTAATGGCCGAGGTCGAGATCGGTCTCCGCGCCGTCGTCGGTGACGTAGACCTCGCCGTGCTGATGGGGCGACATGGTCCCCGGATCGACGTTGAGATAGGGGTCCAATTTGCGCAGCCGGACCTTATAGCCACGCGCCTGCAAAAGGGCTCCGAGAGCCGCGGAGGCAAGACCTTTTCCCAAGGAAGAGACCACGCCGCCGGTGATGAAGATCAACCGCGCCATGGAAGGCCACCATGTCGAAAGAGATGCGCACACTCAAGCGCAAAGATTCAGTTTTTTGACGGCCTGAGATTATGTCTCAGGGGCGCATCGCAACCTGCTGAAACTTATAAGTTTAGTGTTCCGCCGGAACCGTGGGCACAGACCGGCTCGGCGCGGGTGTCGCAGGTCTTTGCAGCGGCGCGGTCGTTTGGGCCGGCGCACTCGCCGAATCAAGGATCGACTTCTGCTTGGTGGAGTGCGCCACAAGCAGGTTGAGGCCCAGGCAGGTGGTGAAAAACAGCACCGCCAAGATGGCCGTGGTGCGGGTCAGCGTATCGGATGCGCCGCGCGGGCTGAACAGTCCGCCCAGGCCGGATCCGCCGCCGCCCATGCCGAGCGCCCCGCCCTCCGAACGCTGCATCAGAACGACAATGACGAGCGCGATCGCGATCAGGAGTTCGATAACCAGCAACAGGGTCTGCATGGCATGCGCCTTTTTCCGGGCCAGGGGCCGGTTCAATAGACGATTGGAAGAGGGATGGGAAGACGAGAGCAAGAGGCGAATAGCAAATGGCGAATGGCGAGTAGTAAGCCATTGTAATTTAATTCTATTCGCTACTCCCTATTTGCTATTCGCCATTCCCTATTCGCCGTTCGCAACCCGCAAATCGTCGTCTGGAGGCGGTTGCGTTGGCTGCGGTGCCGGCTGCTTTTGCCCGCGGGCGCGGATCATGGCGACGGTGGCGTCGATCTTGCTCAGATGATCGGCAGTCGACTTCTCGGGCTGGAACACTTGGTTGAGATTCAACGCCGCATGTCCGAGTAGGTGCATGGAGGCATTGCGGTCCACGCCCAGTTCCAGCCCTTCCACGGCGGCAAGCACCGACTCGCACCATTCCGCCGCGATTTCGAACTCGGTCTCGCGGCAGCGTTTGGCGACGCCGCTGGTCACTTTCGCCAGCTTGGTCAGTTCTTCGGTGTAGCTCGCCTCGCCCGGAATTTCCCCCTGCATGAGACGCCACAGGATGCAGATCTGGAACGCGTCGCGGCGCAGTTTCTCCGAATTCAACACGTCGCGCGCGGTGCGTAGCTCCGCGTCCAGCCGCGTGGTCGCCTCCTCGGCGCTGAGCCGCTCTTTCGCCTTCATCTTGAGCGAATTCGGCGGAACGAACAGTTCCACCGACGACGGCCTGTCGGGATCGCGCCTGCGGTCGGGTCCGACATAATCGTGGGTAATGACGAAGCCCTTGCGCCGCTCGATGTGCGTTTCGATACGGTCGCCCAAGAGCTTCGTCGAGAAGGGGCGCAGGACCAGATCGTCGGCGCCGGAATTCAGCACGCGGCTGACCAGCGCGTTGGTCTTCTCCCAAGCGGTGACGATGATGACGATGAACGGATTGTAGCCGGTGGCGCCTTGCCGCAGCATCTGAATCATGTCGCAGAGTTCGGCGTCCGCGCCTTGCGCCTCGCACAGCGCCAAGTCTGGCGGCCGGTTGCGGATCGCCTGCCGGCAATCTTCGACGGTGGCGACGGTCTCTATGCTGCGAAAGCCGAGCGTGTACAGCACCGCACGCGTCGCCGTGCGGTTTGCCGAAACCGGATCGTACACCAGAGTTTCGGCCGCCTCGTAAGAGAGCCTCGCCATCGCCACTCCCGACAAACCCAAAATTTTTGCCGAGAAATACCACACCCGGAGTTAAGAAACGGTGGGCCGGCTTGGTTAAGATTAGACTGGCGCGGCGGCGATAATCGCGAGGAAATCGGCGGCCTTGAGACTTGCTCCGCCGACCAGCGCGCCGCCAACCTCCGCCAGCGCGAGGATTTCCTTGGCATTGCGAGGATTCACCGAGCCGCCATAGAGGATCGGGATCGCGCGCGCGCCTGCGCCGAAACGCTTGGTCAATTCGCTGCGCAGATGGACGTGCATGCGCGCAATATCCTCGTTCGTAGGCGTCCGCCCCGTGCCGATGGCCCAGACGGGTTCGTAAGCGACGGCGATGGGGGCCGCGAGGGCGCCATCCGGCACGCTGGCGGCAAGCTGGCGGTCGACGACCTCTTCTTCCCGGCCGTCATTGCGCTCGGCCTCGGTTTCGCCGATGCAGACGATGACGCCGAGCCCGGCGCGCCAGGCGGCCTGGGCCTTGGCGGCGATCAGCGTGTCGGTCTCGCCGTGGTACTGCCGGCGCTCGGAATGGCCGACGATGACCCAGGAAGCCCCGGCATCGCGCAACATTTCCGCCGAAACGTCGCCGGTGAAGGCGCCGAAGGGCTTCGGATGGCAGTCCTGTCCGCCCACGGCGACAGCGCCGCCCGCCCGCGCGGCAAGGCGCGAAATCAGCGTCGCCGGCGGGCAGACGAGCACGTCCGGCCCGGCCGAACGGGCCTTGAGTGCGCGAATCAGCGCGTCGACTTCGTCCAGGGCGGACGATAAGCCGTTCATTTTCCAGTTTCCTGCGATCAACATGCCCTTCTCCTTGCCGTCGGTAAGCCCCCTCCCTATCATCCGCCGCCTTTCGCCGCCACGCGCCTTTCGCCGCCACATCATTTGGGTTCGCCATGCTCCAGCAAATGCGTCAATTCTCGAAGTCCTGGATTTCCACCCTGTTCCTGGGGGCGCTGACTCTCAGCTTCGTTGCCTGGGGCGTTGGCGATATCTTCAAGGGCGGTACGAGCACGGCGGTCGCGACCGTCGGCGGAACGTCGATCGAGCAATCCGAATTCCAGCGCGACTACAACAATTTCCTGCGCCATCAGGGCAAGGGCCTTTCGGCCGAACAGGCCCGTCGCGCCAATATCGGCAACCTTCTGCTGCAGCAGGACATTGCCCAGGTCGCAATGGACAATGTGGTGCGCCAGCTTGGCATGACGGTCAGCGACGACACGGTGTCGGAGGAAATCCACTCCATCCCGGAGTTCGCGGGCATTACGGGCACCTTCGACCGTGCCACTTTCCAGCAGAAGGTCTCGGAGATCGGCTATAGCGAACAAGGTTTCATCGAGGTCATGCGGCGCGACATGGCCCGCACGCAGCTGATGCACGCCGCCGAAGCGGGCTTCGTCATACCGGCAGGTTACGCAAGGGCGCTATTCGCCTATTCGACGGAGTTGCGCGCCGCGGACTATGTGACGGTGGACGCCAAATCGCTGCCACCCATCGCGCCGCCGTCAGATGCCGTTCTAACCGCTTATGTGAAGGCCCACACGGACCGTTTCTCGACACCCGAATACCGCGACGTGACCTATGCCGAAATCGGCCCCGACGATGTGTCCAAGGGTCTCACCGTCACCGATCAGCAGATCCAGAGCGTCTACGACGCCAACAAGGATCAGTACGACATTCCCGAAAAGCGCGATCTGGAGCAGATTCCCTTCGCCAGCCAGGTGGATGCGCAAGCGGCGCATGCCAAGATCGTCGCGGGAACAAAATTCGAGGACATCGCGACGTCGCGCGGGTTAAAACCGTCCGACCTCGGTCTGGGCGCGCGAGTCGCCGCTGACCTCGATCCGGCGGAAGCGAAAGCCGTTTTCGCGCTGCCGGTAGGCGGCGTGACCGAGCCGGTCAAGGTCACGTTCGGCTGGGCGCTGGTGCGGGTCGTCAAGATCACGCCGGGCCGCCTCACCACCCTCGACCAAGCCAGGGCCGACATCAAGAAGGCGCTGTTGCAGCAATTGGTCGACGCCAAGATGGGCGACATCGGCAACGCCTATATGGACGCGACGAGCGGCGGCGCCAGCCTTACGGCGGCAGCCCAGAAAGTCGGCATGCATACGGGCCGCGTCGCGGCGATGGATACGGGCGGCTTGGCGCCGGACGGCAGCAAGGCCGCCATCCCCGATGACGAGATTTTCCGCGCGCAGGTGTTCAAGGCCGAGGCCGGCGAAGACGGCGATCCCTTCACAGGCAAATCGGGCTATGAATTCGTCGTGTCGGTGAACGCCGTCGTGCCGCCGAAGCTGAAGCCGCTCGATGCGGTGCGCGCGCAGGCCCTCGCTGACTGGACCGGCGAACAGCGCGCGATCCTGCTGCAAAAGAAGGCGGCGGAACTCGCCGCCCAGGCGAACAAGGACAAGTCGATCGAAGGCGTGGCCAAGGCGATCGGAGCGAGTGTGCAGTCCAGCCCGGCGCTGACGCACGGCACCAACGATGCGACGTTCTCGAGCGCGCTTGTGAATGCGCTGTACGCGGCGGCTCCGGGCGCTGCCGTCTACGGGCCGGTGGGCAAAGGCGAAGGCTATATCGTTGCGCGCGTCACCGGCATCTATCATCCGCTGCCGCCGACGGACAATCCGCAGGTCCTGCAGTTTGAGCAGATGATCTCGCAGGGCATCGGCTCGGACGTCACCGCGTCCTTCGCCTATGCGGCGCGCGATCGGCAAGGGGTGAAGATCAACTCCAAGCTGGTCGACAGCGTACTCGGCAGCGAAGGATCGTGATCTCACCATGGTCATTCTTCCGGATTTTGCCGCGTTCGCGCGCGGATACGACAAGGGCGAGCCTCAAGCGCTTTATGCGCGGCTCGTCGCCGACCTCGAAACGCCGGTGTCGGCCTTCCTGAAACTCGCCGAGGGCCGCGAGAACGCGTTCCTGTTCGAAAGCGTGCAAGGCGGCGAAGCGCGCGGTCGTTATTCCATCATCGGCCTCAAACCCGATCTGATCTGGCGCTGCCGCAACGGCAAAGCCGAGATCAACCGGGGCGCCCGCAGCGACGCGAACGCCTTCGTGCCCGACGCGCTGGCCGACAAACCGCTGCAATCCTTGCGCGCGCTGATCGACGAGACGCGCATGACGCTGCCGAGCGGTCTGCCGCCGATGGCGGTCGGCATCTTCGGCTATCTCGGTTACGACATGGTGCGGTTGATCGAGCGGCTGCCGAACGCGCCGCCCGATACGCTCGGGCTGCCCGACGCCATTCTCATCCGCCCGGCCATCACCGCGATCTTCGACACGGTGCGCGACGAAATCCTGATGGTGTCGCCGGTGTGGCCCGAGAGCGGCGTCGATGCGCGCGCCGCCTATGCCAGGGCCTGCGAGCGTCTGGGCGACGCCGTCGCCGATCTCGAACGGCCGGCGCCCGCCTCCCCCGCCCTACCCGCCGAACTGCCGAGCGGCGTTGCGGCCGAATCCAACATGACGCACGACGAATATCTGGCGATGGTCGAACGCGCCAAGGAGTACATCCGCGCCGGCGACATTTTCCAGGTGGTGCCGAGCCAGCGCTTCCGCCGGCCGTTCGCGCTGCCGCCGCTGGCGCTTTACCGCGCGTTACGGCGCCTCAATCCGTCGCCGTTTCTTTATCACCTCGCCTTCCCCGGTTTCGCCATCGTCGGATCGAGTCCGGAAATCCTGGTGCGGCTGCGCGACGGCGTGGTGACGATCCGCCCCATCGCCGGAACGCGTCCGCGCGGCGCCACGCCAGAGGAAGACAACCGGCTGGCCGAAGAACTGGTCGCCGATCCCAAGGAGCGCGCCGAACATCTGATGCTGGTCGATCTCGGCCGCAACGACGTCGGCCGTGTGGCGCAAATCGGCGACGTGCATGTCACCGACAGCTTCTTCATCGAGCGTTACAGCCACGTGATGCATCTGGTCTCCAATGTGGAAGGCAAAATCCGTCCCGGACTGGACGCCGTGGACGCGCTGGCGGCGGGCCTGCCGGCGGGAACGCTGTCGGGCGCGCCGAAAATCCGCGCCATGGAGATCATCGACGATTTCGAGAAGGAAAAGCGCGGCGCGGTCTATGCCGGCGCGGTCGGCTATTTCGCCGCCGACGGCTCGATGGATACCTGCATCGTACTGCGCACCGCCGTGGTCAAGGACGGCACGATGTACGTGCAGGCCGGCGGCGGCATCGTCTACGACAGCGTGCCCGAGTCCGAATATCAGGAATCCGTCAACAAGGCGAAAGCGCTGATGAGCGCGGCCGAGGAAGCGGTGCGCTTCGCTTCGGCGAGCAAGCGGGGACAGTAAGCGTCTGCACTTCGCTTTTTCACCCTCCCTCAAGGGGAAGGTTGATTTGAGGTCAGCGCCGCCACCGGTATGCCCATCTCGCGTTCCGTCTTCATGCGGATGGCGGCGGTGACGGGAACCAGCCGATAATCTTTCAGGTTCGCGCACCAGCGCGCCAGAACGGCCAGCGTGACATCGTGCGGATGGCCGATGGCGATGGCGACGCCGTCGGCACGCGCAGTTTTTTCCAAAAGGGACAGCTGCGCGGCCACGGCCTCCGGCTTCTGTATGTCGTCGAGAAAAATGTCGCGCGCCGCGCTCGGCACCCCGAAGCCGCGCGCCACTTCCACCACCCGCGATGCGGCCGAGGTGCGCGAGTCGAAGAAAAAGATATGGCGGTCGTATAGCGCCTCAGCCACGGGAACCAGCGCGGCGCGGTCTTCCGTGAAGCGGCTGCCCATATGGTTGTTGATGCCGGAGAAGCCGGGCACGCGCGACAGCGCCCAGTCGAGGCGGCGCACGATTTCCTGCGGCGGCTGGTCGATCCTCAGCGCCATCGGGCCCGGGTCCTCGTCGTCCTCCGCCTGCATTGGTACATGGACGAGGATTTCGTGGCCGACGCGCGCGCCCTCGCGCGCCAGCATCGCCGTTTCGTCGGGATAGGGTAGGAACGAAAGCGCCACCGCGCGCGGTAAGGCGATGGCGCGGCGATCGTTCGCGACGTCCGATCCCATGTCGTCGATCACAATGGCGATGGCGGGCAGCGCCGGACGCGGCGTCTGCGCCTTGGCGGGCGCCCTCATCCAGGCCGGGAATTCGTGGCCGACGACAGGGTAGAGCACCGCCGGCGCGAAATGGCCTTGCGTCAGACCGGAAAGCACCAGTGTCACGAAATCCGCTTTCGGCTGACCGCGCGCCTCGGCCGCGAACAAACCGCTGGGCAGCAACACTTCGCCAAGCTTTGGCAGGCCGGACAGCGCGCTCGGTCCGCCAACGCCTATGGCAAGCGCCAGTACGAACCAGAACGCCGCTTCTACGCCGCGCAATGCGCGCGAATCGATCCGCACCTTGGGTTTCTTACGAATCGGTCTCAGCCGGAACATGACCATGCCTTGCCCGGCCAGCCGTCTCTGTCAACGCCTGAGCGATCCGAGCGTCAGGACGCTGCGCACTTGGCGAAGAATGCCAGGAGAAGCCGCTCCACCCTTTCATAGGCTTTTTGTGCGGCCGCCAGCGTATCCTCGTGCGACAAGGGCGATGTTGATAAGCCGGCCGCGAGATTCGTCACTAGCGACAAGGCCGCGACTTTCATCCCGCAATGGCGGGCCGCCAAACATTCGGGAACGGTCGACATTCCCACGGCGTCCGCACCCAGCGCCGCGAACATCCGCACCTCAGCCGGCGTCTCGAAATTGGGTCCCAGCGTGTAGAGATACACACCACTTCGAACCGCGACGCCAGCTTCGCGCGCGGCGTCCGCAAGCATCGCGCGCAGCTTGGGATCGTACGCGTTCGACATATCGGGAAAGCGCGGGCCGATGCTTTCGTCGTTCGGGCCGATCAGCGGATTGATGCCGGAAAAATTGATGTGGTCGGTGACGATCATCAGCGTACCCGCCGGCATGTCCGCTTTCAGGCCCCCCGAAGCATTGGTGAGGACAAGCCGTTCCACGCCGAGTTTACGCAGCGTGCGGATCGGCGCTGCGATCACCTGAGCCGGATGACCTTCATAGGCATGGATGCGTCCCGCCATGATGGCGAGCGGCGCGCCGCCGATGTCGCCCACCATCAGGCTGCCGTGATGGCCCCGCACCGTCGAGCGCGAGAAGCCGGGAATGTCGGCATAGGACATGCTCTTGGCGTGTGCCAGCTTATCGGCGAAGCGCCCCAGCCCACTGCCCAGCACGATGGCGGTCTTCGGAAACGATTCGCCCAGCTGCGCGCGAACGGCGGCGGCGGCGCGTTCGATCAATTCGGAAGGATTTTCGCTCATGAAAGCAGGTGTTAGCAGCAGCCGGTGCGCATGGACAAGGCCCGGCTTTCTTGGAACAATGCCAACGCACAACAAAAAACAAGGATGCCGCGGCAGCATCCGGAATGGCTTTAATTGCGAGCGATCATTGTAGTCCTTGATTCTTTCGGCATCGGCGCCGCCCCGGACGCCGAGCGCTTCGGAGATGCGGGAGCCAACACCTTCGGCCACATCGCCGAGGCCTGCGCCGGCGGAAAGATCGTGCGCGGCGGGCGCAGAGGCCCGCTCGACATCCCGAACCTTCTTTCGCTCGGGCTGGGACTGGCCGCCAGTGAAGTCGATCCGCGCGTCGGCAAGATGCAGACCGGACGCATCGTCGGCCGTTACGGCAGCGCCGCGGAACTGAGCAAGGGCAAGGACACGCCGAGCGGTCATTGGGAAATGATGGGTCTGCCGGTGGAAACCGATTGGGGCTATTTCCCGCGCACCGTGCCCACTTTCCCCGCCGCGCTGACCGACGCCCTGATCGAGCGCGCCAAGCTGCCCGGCATCCTGGGCAATTGCCACGCCTCGGGCACCGAGATCGTCGAAAAGTTCGGTATGGAGCATATCGGGAGCGGCAAGCCGATCTGCTACACCTCGGCGGATTCCGTATTTCAGATCGCAGCGCACGAAATCCATTTCGGGCTGGAACGGCTATACGTGGTGTGCCGCATCGCCCGCAAACTGGTGGACCCGTACAATGTGGGCCGCGTGATCGCGCGGCCCTTCGTCGGCGAGCGGCCCGGCGAATTCAAGCGCACGGCGGGCCGTCACGATTACGCCACACCGCCGCACAAGCCGACCCTGCTCGACCGCGTCGAGGCGCTGGGCCACGAAGTCATCGGCATCGGGAAGATTTCGGACATCTTCGCCGGCAGCGGCATCACCAAGAGCCTGAAGGCCGACGGCAATCAGCAGATATTCGACACGCTGGTCGACTGCGTGAAGGCGGCGCCCGACGGGTCGATCGTCTTCGCGAACTTTGTGGATTTCGACCAGTCCTTCGGCCATCGCCGCGACGTGGCGGGTTATGCCGGTGCGTTGGAAGATTTCGATGCGCGCCTGCCCGAACTGCAGGCTGTGCTGAAGCCGGGCGATCTCGCGGTGTTGTCCGCCGATCACGGCTGCGATCCGACCTGGACCGGCACCGATCACACACGCGAATACATACCAATCCTCGCCTTCGGTCCGAACATCGCACCGGGCGCCATCGGCAAGCGTGCGACCTTCGCCGACATCGGCCAATCCATCGCCAAACACCTCGCTCTCGAACCGCTTCCGGTCGGGACATCATTCTTGTGAAGCCATGAACATGCAAAAACTCACCCCCATCTCCGACGACGCAGCGTCCACCGACCTGATGCTCTGCGCCACGCCCGAAGCCGCCTTCGACCGGCTGGTGCAGATCTACGACGAGGCCATCGCCGACATCGACAAGAACTTCAGCGCGTTCTCGCGCGGCGAAGGCGCGCCGGCAAGCGAGCCTCCGGTCTACCCCTATCTCGCCGTCGATGTGGCGTTCGGCCAAATGCCGCGTTCGCCAAGTCTCGCCTTCGGCAAGGTCACCAGCCCGGGCCGCTACGGCACGACGATCACCGCGCCCAACCTGTTCCGCGCCTACCTGATCGAACAGCTTGCGCTGCTGACGCACAACTACAAGGCGGCGATCTATGTCGGCAAAAGCCGCACGCCGATTCCGCTGACCTTCGCGGTTGAGCGCGCCACCTTGCACATGGACGTCGAACAGCGGCTCAAGCTGGCGGAGCGTTTTCCGTTGCCCCGCCTCGACGCGGCGCACGACACCATCGTGGACGGCGGCAAATGGCTCGGCCCCGGGCCGGCGCCGCTGTCGCTGTTCTCCGCCGAGCGCGTCGATTTCTCGCTGCACCGGCTGCGCCATTACTCGGGCACCGATCCGGCCTATTTCCAGAGCTTCGTGCTTTTCACCAACTATCAGCGCTACATCGACGAGTTCATCGTCTACTGCCAGACGGAAATCGAGGAAGGCCGCGCGCACAGCTTCGTCGAGCCGGGAAACCGCATTACCGAACGCGGCAAGGAGCCGGCCCTGCCGCCGCTCGCCAAGCTGCCGCAAATGCCCGCCTATCATCTCGTCCAGCCGGGCAACGAGGGCATCACGCTGGTCAACATCGGTGTCGGCCCGTCGAACGCCAAGACGGTCACCGATCATCTGGCCGTGCTGCGCCCGCATGTCTGGCTGATGGTCGGCCATTGCGGCGGACTGCGCGCCAATCAGCGGCTGGGAGATTACGTACTGGCGCACGCCTATCTGCGCGACGACCAGGTGCTCGACGATATGCTGCCGAGGGAAATCCCCGTGCCGGCCCTCGCCGAAGTGCAAGTGGCGCTCGCCCAGGCGGTGAGCGAAATCACCGGCGCGAAAGGCCAAGTGCTGAAGGAGCGGCTGCGCACCGGCACGGTCGTCACCACCGCCGACCGTAATTGGGAGCTGCGTTTCGCCGAACAGGCCAAGCGCTTCAACCAGTCGCGCGCCATCGCCATCGACATGGAGTCCGCCACCATCGCCGCCAACGGCTACCGCTTTCGCGTGCCGTACGGGACGCTGCTCTGCGTCTCGGACCGCCCGCTGCACGGCGAGATCAAGCTGCCCGGCATGGCGGACACCTTCTACGAAGAGCGCGTCGGCCAGCATCTGCAGATCGGCATCCGCGCGCTGGAACTGCTGCGCAAGGAAGCCCACGCCGGCACGCTTCATTCGCGCAAACTGCGCAGTTTCACCGAACCGGCGTTCAGGTAAGGCTGCCCCCTCCGGTCGCTTCGCGACCACCTCCCCCGCTTTCCGCCTTCGCTAAAGCTACGGCGGACAAGCGCGGGGGGCAAGTGCTGAGCGAGCACTTGCGAGCGAAGCGAAGGGGGCGCTGCGACATCGGCGGATTTGTGCGCGGCGCGGTGCGAGATTAGATTGTATAGAGGGGAGACTGCACACATGGAAAAAGTCAAAATCGTGAACGGCTTGTCGGGAATGGCGTGGTGCGCCGGATGGCTTTTCACAATCGGCTATCTGAAACTCGCATTTTGGCCGGGCGCGCTGGCCATTCTGATTTGGCCCTACGACATCGGCGCCGCGCTGGCCGCGCTGCACCACTAGCGTCGAAAGCCGGCATCGAGAATCATTTCGTCATGTACCAAGTGCAGTTGCTATTTGTTGATATGGTTCCCTCGATCCGATCCGGGGAAACCAACCGACCGCTGTAAGTGACTTCATCCATGACGGAGACATACACCAAGGTTACGCTGTCGCCTTGAAACGTCTCTCTCGAAAAGCCCAGCCCGCGGGCGGTCCCGCTCACGGCGTATGAACCATCGGGCTTGCGCGTGACGGTCAATGTCAACGGCATCGTGCCCACCCGGCACTTGGTTTCACCCGACCACGAACCGACGAACTGCAGCGGCGGCAGCGCTTCGGGCGAGAGTTCTTGTGACGATATAGCCGATGGTTCCGTGGATTTCGCGACGGGCGACGAAACGCGACACGTTTGATCCTGCCAAGCGAGACACTGATCGAACCATTGGGTATTGGATTTCCGGCAGGCGTCCAAGTCGGAACCGGTCAAGCTCCTGCAAAGGACCGGCACCTCCAGATATTGCCCGCACTCGCAGTAGCCGCCGTCCGGCTTAGAAGCGGCAAGCGAAACCGTGCTGACCGCCGTGCCACTGAGCATGACGAGCGTGACGACTGAACAGCCAAAGATTGGACGCATGGTTCTCTCCAGATCGCAAACATCCGCGCGTCTGCACAAAGAGGTGGAGACGCGAGGTCCGTGGTAATCGGCGGCGGAACGCTACTTGCCGCGTTCGACGAACAGCATGATCCCCAGGATCGCCGTGACCGCCGCGCAAACCCAGCTCACCACGATGGGAATGGCGTGGCCCGCGACGACGAGGTCAAGGCCGGCATAGGCGCGGTAGGCGTGCGCGGCGGCGACCACAAGAAGAAACAGCGCTGCAATGACGGTAAAGGGCTTCGACACGGCATCCTCCCCAGGAGTTTCCCGCCAACCTTTAGCACAATTCAAGAAGCGGAACAAAAACGCTCGAACGGAGGCGGTCGAGGCGGATTGGTTCTAAATCTCAACCCAGCGCGTACGCATCCACCGCCGCGAGATGGCGCGATTTTTCGGCATCGGAGAGGAACGAACCGAGGAAGCTGTTTCTCGCCAGTTGGACAAGTTCGGCCTTGGTCAGCGCAAGCGCCTCGGCCACCGCGACGAAGTTGGCGTTCACGGTGCCGCCGAAAAAGGCCGGATCGTCGGAGTTCACCGTCGCGCGCAATCCTAGGTCTAGCATCCGCTTGAGCGGATGGTCCCTCAGGTCCTTCACCACGCAGAGCTTGAGGTTGGAGAGCGGGCAGACCGTCAGCGTCATCTGTTCGGCAACCAACCGTGCCACCAGCTTGGGATCGTCGAGCGAACGGTTGCCGTGATCGATGCGGTCGACGTGCAGCAGATCGAGCGCTTCCCAAACATAAGCCGCCGGCCCCTCCTCGCCCGCGTGGGCGACGAGCTTCAGGCCGTGCCCACGCGCCGCCGCGAACACGCGCGCGAATTTCGACGGCGGATGGCCAAGCTCGGACGAATCCAAACCGATGCCGACGATGCGGCCCAGATAAGGCTCGGCCTGTCTGAGCGCGGCGAACGCGTCGTCCTCGCTCAGATGCCGCAGGAAGCAGAGGATGAGTTTTGAGGTGATGCCGAAGCGCACCTCGCCCTCGGCCAGCGCCTTGAGAATGCCGTCGGCCACCGTGGCGAAGGGAACGCCGCGCGCGGTATGGGTCTGCGGATCGAAGAAGACTTCCGCGTGGCGCACGCCGTCGGCCTGGGCGCGCTTCAAATAAGCGAGCGTGAGATCGTAAAAATCCTCTTCCGTCCGCAGCACGTCGGCGCTACGGTAATAGATGTCGAGGAAATCCTGCAGGTTCGAGAAGCGGTAGGCCGCGCGCACTTCCTTGGCGCTCTTGAACGGAATGTCGGCCTTGTTGCGCCGCGCGACAGCGAACATCAGCTCCGGCTCGAAGCTGCCTTCCAGATGCAGGTGAAGCTCGGCCTTGGGCAGGCCGCGAATGAGGGACTCGTCCATATCCAAAAATGCCAAAGCACGCGCGGCTTGGCAATGTGTCTTCAGACGGACATTTCGAAGTCCGCAATGCGCTGCCGCAGCGACCGCTTGACCTCGTCTTCGCAGAATGCGGCCTCCACCGCGCGGCGGGTGAAGCCGAGCATGTCGGCCGCGTCCAGGCCGTACGCCTCGGCGACCATGGCGTATTCCGATCCGATGCTGGCGGAGAAATAGGGCGGATCGTCGGTGCTGATGGTGGCAAGAAGCCCTTCGCGCGCATAGCGCACCAGCGGGTGCGCCGCCATGTTGGGAAAAAGCCCGAGCGCCAGGTTGGAACTGGGGCACAGCTCCATCGCGATGCCGCGGTCCTTCAGTTCGGCGAGAACGTCGGGGTCCTCGCCCGCGCGCACGCCGTGGCCGACACGCGCGATGCCGAGATCGCGGATCGCCCCGCGCACGCTTTGCGGTCCGGCCAGCTCGCCCGCGTGCGCGGTCAGCTTGAGGCCCGCATCGCGCGCAATGGCGAAGGCGCGCGCGAAATCCTTGGGCGCGCCGAAATTCTCGTCGCCGCCGATGCCGAAACCCGTCACGCGGCGGTGGGGAAAGCGCTCGGTCAGCCGCGCCACGCGCTCGGCCTGCTCGGCGCCCAGATGGCGCACGCTGGTGACGATAATGCGCACGATGACGCCCGTTTCGCGCTCCGCCGCTTCCATTCCGGCATCGACCGCGTCGATCAGCGCTTCGTAGGAAATGCCTTTACGCTCGGCGTGGATCGGCGAAACGAAACTCTCGCCATAGATCAGGCCGTCGCCCGCCGCGCGCGCGTAATAATCGCGCGCGATGTCGAAATAATCCTCTTGCGTGGCCACGGTCTGGCTGATGCGGTCATAAGCGACGATGAAGCCCGCGAAATCGCGCCAAAGGTAGCGGCCGTCCGGCGTGATCACGTCGCTCATGTCGAGGCCGTGCTTGGCGGCCAGCCGGCGCGCCATCGCGGGCGCGACGCTGCCCTCCAGGTGACAATGCAGTTCGGCGAGCGGAAGCTTTGCGCGCGTCATGACTGCGGGTCCCGCGCATACGCCAATGCGCCGGCGATGTAGGTGCGCGAGACCGCGCGGTCGTCGCCCAGCATGGCCAGCGCGAAAAGCCTCTCCGCCAGCGACGCGGCGTGCGTCCAGCGGCGCGCCAGCATCGGCAAACGCTTGGCGTCGAGTACGATAAAGTCGGCTTCCTTGCCGGTTTCGAAATTTCCGATCCTGTCGTCCAATCCCAGCGTGCGCGCGCCGCCGAGGGTGGCGAGATAGAAAAGCTTCATGGCGTCGAGCGAACGCTGCCGCGTCTGGCAGACCTTGTAGGCATCGCTCATGGCCGCGAACAGCGACAGGCTGGCGCCCGCACCGACATCCGTGCCCAGGCCGACGCGCGCGCCGACCCGTTCCGCATCGGAAAGATCGAACAACCCGCTGCCGAGAAACAGATTCGAACCGGGGCAGAAAGCCACCCCCGCGCCGGATTGTCCAAACCGCGCCCACTCGTCCGGCGAGAGATGCAGACAATGGGCGAACACCGAATGAGGCGTCGCCAGGCCGAACTTTTCGTAGACCGCGAAATAATCCGGACAATCGGGAAACAGGCGGCGCACCGCGGCATTCTCCTCCAGGTTTTCGGACAGATGGGTGTGCAGGCGCACGCCGGGATGTTCCGCCAGCAATCGTCCCGCCAATTCGAGCTGGCGGTCGCTGGAGGTCAGCGCGAAGCGCGGCGTCACCGCGTAGCCGAGCCGTCCCTTGCCGTGCCAGGCGCGGATCAGGGCGCGGCTTTCCTGATAGCCGGTCTCGGCGGTGTCGCAGATGCCGGCCGGCGCATTGCGGTCCATCAGCACCTTGCCGGTGATGAGGCGCATGTTGCGCGCCAAGGCTTCCTCGAACAGCGCTTCGGCGGAAACCTTGTGGGCCGTGGCGAACACCAGCGCCGTGGTCGTACCGTTGCGCAAGAGCTGATCGAGAAAGAAGCGCGCGGTCTCCGCCGCGACGTCCTTGTGATGGAAGCGCTCTTCCGCCGGAAAAGTGTAAGCCGACAACCATTCGAGCAGCTGGCCGCCCCGCGAGGCGACGGTGTCCACCTGCGGGTAATGGACGTGGCTGTCCACGAAGCCCGGCACGATCAATCCGTCGGCGAAATTTTCCACCGCGACGCCGCCCAGCCGCGGCGCAACCTCGTCCCAGGCGCCGAGTTCGGCGACATGGCCGTCTTCGATCACCAGCACGCCGTCTTCGAAATGCTGTGCCGACGCGGCGAAGTCCTCGGCCGGAGGTTCGCCAAGAAGATGGAAGATCGAGGCTCTATACGCTTGTCGCGCCATTGATGTTCCCTAAAGCGCGGCAATCCGTTCCAGAACGAGCGGACGGGCCGGCGGCGGCGCATCGCCAATCCGAACGCAGCGTTCCAGCGCCGCGACCGCATGTTTCGCAGCGGCCTCGTCCGCCGCATGGACGAGCGCGACCCTATCACCCGTGGCCACGCGCGCGCCAACGGGACGAAAATCGGAAAAGCCGACTCTGAGATCGATGGCATCGGCCGTGTTGCGGCGGCCGCCGCCCAGATCGACCACGGCCATGCCGACTTCGCGCGCATTCATGCCGGCGATGACGCCCGAGCGCCCGGCCAGGAACGGCAGCGTGACGGGCGCGCGGACCAGATAGGCCTCCGGCCGTTCCAGAAAATCCTTGGGACCGCCCAGCGCCGCGACCATCCTGGCGAAGGTCTCCGCCGCCGCTCCCGAGTCGAGGACTTGCCGCGCCTTGGTGCGTCCTTCCGCTTGCGTCGCGGCCAGCCTGCCGAGCGCCAGCATCTCGCCCGCCAACGCCAGGGTCACCTCGTGCAGGCGCGGCTCCCGGGCACGGCCGGTGAGGTAATCGACGGCTTCGCCGACCTCCAGCGCATTGCCGGCCGTGGCGCCCAGCACTTCGTCCATGTCGGTAACCAGGGCGGTCGTCGGTAGGCCCGCACCGGTAGCGATTCTCACAATGCTTTCCGCTAGATCGCGTGCACTCTTCAAATCCGGCATGAAGGCGCCGGAGCTGCATTTCACGTCCATCGCCAAGCCTTGCAGCCCGGCCGCCAGCTTCTTCGACAGGATGGAGGCGCAGATCAGCGGGATCGATTCGACCGTCGCCGTGACGTCGCGCACGGCATAAAAACGCTTATCGGCGGGAGCCAATTCGCCTGTCTGGCCGATGATGGCGCAGCCCACATCGCGCACGACGTGCCGAAATGTGTCGAGATCGGGCGTGGCGCGGTAGCCTGGGATGGCGCCGAGCTTGTCGAGCGTGCCGCCGGTGTGTCCGAGGCCCCGCCCCGAAATCATCGGCACATACCCGCCGCACGCCGCCACCATGGGCGCGAGCATCAGGCTGACCTTGTCGCCCACCCCGCCAGTGGAATGTTTGTCGAGCACCGGCCCGCTAAGCCCATCCCAGCGCAGCACCGCGCCCGAGCGGGTCATGGCGCGGGAGAGCGCGATGCGCTCGTCCAGCGTCATGCCGCGGAAGAACACCGCCATGGCGAAGGCCGATATCTGACTATCGCTGATGCTGTCGTCGGTGATGCCGCGCACCAGGAAGGAGATTTCCTCCTCGCTCAGCGCTTGACCGTCGCGCTTCTTGCGGATGATTTCCTGCGGGAGCATCGGCGTCACGCGCCCAAGTTCGACGGGCCGAAGGAAAGCGGCAGAAGATCGGCGAGCTTCACCCTGCGGAAAAAGCCGGCGGAATCCCAGAGATAGACCAGCGTGTCTTCGGTGGCGAACTCGTTCAGACGCTGGCGGCAGGCGCCGCACGGCGTCACCAATTCGCTGCCGGAGGCCATCACCAATATTTCGGCGATGCGCCGCTCGCCGTCCGCGATCATCGCCGAGATGGCCGAAGCCTCCGCGCAGCAGCCCACGGGATAGGCCGCGTTCTCGACATTGCAGCCTGCGTACAGCTTGCCGTTTTCGCCGCGCAACACGGCGCCGACCGAGAAGCGCGAATAGGGCGCGTAGGCGCGCGTTATCATCAGCTTCGCTAGTTCGATCATTTCAGGCGATGGGCCGCTCATGGGAATTACGCTCCGTACGGGATCCAGACGTTCTTAACCTGCGTCGCATGGCGCAGGAAGGCGCGTCCCTCGCCCGCTCCGAACCAATCGATCGTTTCGCCCGTCCAAGTGCGCTTAATGTCGTCGGCGGACGCCTGTTCGACGCGCTTGCGCCCTTCGGCGGGACCGAAATACCACAGCGCCTCGACGCCGCGATGCTCGGCCAGCACCAACGCCAGCGCGTCGCGCGCGCCGGTGACGATGTTCACCACGCCGTCCGGCATGTCGGAGGTTTCGAGCACTTGGTAGAAATCGGTCGCCGCCAGCGGATGCTTCTCCGACGGCACGATCACGACGCGATTGCCCATCGCGACGGCCGGCGCCCAAAGCGAGGTAAACGCCAGCAGCGGTGCTTCGTCCGGGCAGGCAATGCCGATCACGCCGATGGGCTCGTTCATCGCCAGCGCGACGCCGCGCAAGGGCGGATTGTGGACCAGTCCGTCGTATTTATCGGCCCAGGCGGCATAGGTGAACAACCGGCGGATCGAGGCTTCCACCTCGCGCGAGACCGCCGCCTTGCTCGCGCCGGTCATCGCGCGGATGCGCTGGGTGAACTCGGAGGCGCGCGCCGAAAGATTTTCGGCGCAGTAATAAAGAATTTGCGCGCGGGCATGGCCGGTCGCCGCGCCCCAGCTTTCCGCCTTCGCCGCCGCTTCGACGGCGTTGCGGATGTCTTTGCGGCCTCCCTCGCCCACATGGCCGACGAATTCGCCGTTTGGCGAAACGATGGCGCGGCTATAACCGCCGTCGGGCCGCGCCTGCTTACCGCCGATGAACAATTTCGCCGTGCGGTCGATGGCGTCTGCGGAGATAACGGGTTCCGGCGATGGGACGGCGGGCGCCGATGCGCGCGCTTTCGCTGCTTTCGGTTTCAGGTAAGCGAACATGCCTTCGCGCCCGCCCTGGCGGCCAAAGCCGGATTCGCGATAGCCGCCGAAGCCGCAGGCGGCGTCGAACTGGTTGGTGCAGTTCACCCACACCACGCCGGCCTTGATCTTGGGCGCGAGATCGAGGGCGACGTTGATGTTCTCGCTCCACACGCTGGCGGCCAAGCCGTAGCGCGTGTTGTTGGAGAGCTGCGCCGCCTCGGCTGGCGTGCGGAAACTCATTGCCACCAGAACCGGGCCGAAGATTTCCTCCTGCACCACAGTGGAGGCCGGCTCGACATTGGTGAGCAGCGTCGGCGGATAGAAACGGCCGTCCGGGCAGCGCGCGCTCGGCTGGAACAATACCGCGCCCTCCGCCACGCCGCGTTTCACCAGCGCGTCGATGGCGTCACGCTGGGTCATCGAGACGATGGCGCCGATGTCGGTCGTCTTGTCGAGCGGATCGCCGACCCGCAGCGTTTCCATCCGCGCGCGCAGCATAGCGAGGAACCGTTCGGCGACGCTTTCTTGAACCAGCAGCCGCGAGCCGGCGCAGCAGACCTGGCCCTGGTTGAACCAGATCGCATCGACCGCGCCTTCCACCGCGCCGTCGAGATCGGCATCCTCGAACACCACGAACGGCGACTTGCCCCCCAGCTCCAGCGTCAGTTTCTTGCCGGTGCCCGCCGTCGCCAAGCGAATGCCGCGGCCGACTTCGGTCGAGCCGGTGAAGGCGATCTTGTCGACGTCGGGATGGCGGACGATGGCATCGCCGACCTTGCCGGGCCCGATGACGATATTGACGACGCCCTTGGGCAGCCGCGCCTCGACGCAAATCTCGGCGAACAGCAGCGCCGACAGGCTGGTTTCCTTCGACGGCTTGAGCACGACCGTGTTGCCCGCCGCCAGCGCAGGGGCGATCTTCCAGGCCAGAATGAGCAGCGGGAAATTCCACGGCACGATCTGCCCCGCAACGCCGAGCGGCTCGTGATCGGGGAACTCGCTTTCCAGCAACTGCGCCCAGCCCGCATGGTGATAGAAGTGGCGCGCCGTCAGCGGCACGTCGATGTCGCGCGTCTCGCGGATCGGCTTGCCGTTGTCCATGGTCTCGAGCACCGCGAACAGCCGCGCATGCTTCTGGATCAGTCGCGCGATGGCGTAGAGATAACGCGCGCGGCCGTGGCCGCCGAGCTTGGCCCAAGCCGGCTGCGCGGCGCGAGCTGCCTTCACCGCCGCATCGACATCCGCCTCCGAGGCATGCGCGATGGAAGCGAGCTTCTTTCCGGTGGCGGGATTGAAGCTGTCGAGCCGCTCCGCCGCCGCGATCCATTCGCCGCCGATGAACAGATCGAAGGCGCGATTGTGTTTGTCGAGCCAGGCTTCCACGGGCGCGGAGCTTTCCGGCGCCGGGCCGTAGTCCATGGTCGCGAGGATTTCGGCGACGTTCGTCATTGCGGTGAGTGCCTGTATCTAAACCCACCTCCCCCTTGCGGGGAGGTCGGAGCATTTGGAGCGGAGCGAAAAATGCTCCGGGTGGGGGTGCTGTGCCGACGCTTCCCCCCACCCGATCCGTCTCCGCCTTCGGCTACGCCGGATCGACCTCCCCACAAGGGGGAGGTGAAAGGAAAGAAAGAATTGCCGAACCTGACCATTTTCACCCCATCGGATGACGGTGCGCCGAGGAATAGCGCCCGCTGACGAAATGTTCCAATTGCCGCTCGATGTCGGTGAGCAAGCTCGACGCGCCGAGGCGGAACAGGTTCGGCTGCAGCCAGTCGTTGCCCAGCTCCTCCTTCATCACGAACTGGTAGGCCATCGCATCCTTGGCGGTGGAGATACCGCCGGCCGGCTTGAAGCCGACCTTATATCCCGTCATCTCGCGCCAGGTGCGGATCGTGCGCACCATCACCAGCGCAAACGGCAGCGTCGCGTTGACGGCTTCCTTGCCGGTGGAGGTCTTGACGAAATCCGCGCCCGCCATCATGCAGGCCAGCGAGGCGCGCGCGACGTTGGCGAGCGTGCCGAGGTCTCCGGCCCCGACGATCGTCTTCAGATGCGCGGCGCCGCAAGCTTCGCGGAAGGCGCGCACCTCGTCATAGACCGCGCGGTAATTTCCGGTCAGCACATTGGAACGGTTCAGCACGATGTCGATCTCGCGCGCGCCGGCGGCAACCGAGGCTTCCACTTCCTTGATGCGCAGCGGCAGCGGCGAAAGACCGGCGGGGAATCCCGCCGACACGGCGGCCACTGGAATATTCGTGCCCAGGAGCGCCGCAACCGCCGTCTCGACCATCGCGTGGTAGACGCAGACCGCGCCGGTCGTGATGCCGGCGACGCCCATCGCGTCGAGCAAATCCTGCCGCACCGGCTGGCGCGCCTTGGCGCAGAGCCTTCGCACGCGGCCCGGCGTGTCGTCGCCTGCGAGCGTGGTCAGGTCGATGCATTGTACCGCTTTGACCAGCCACGCCGCCTGCCATTGCTTCTTGACGGTGCGCCGCCCGGGCAGCGTGGCGACGCGGCGCTCGGCGGCACTGCGGTTCACGCGGACGGAGTCGATGAGATCGGGATCGAACGCCGCGACGGGGTTGCGGCCGCTGTCCGGCTCGGGGTGGTCAAGCGGCACAATCGGTTGAATCTTGAGCATGATGCGACGCTTTCACCCGGAAAATGGCGAGTCAAGCAGACCTTCCCGGGTAAGATTCGTTCATTTTGTCCCCAAAATAGGCAAGATGCCGCGTTGTCAGGCGGCGCGCATTTCCGCATCTTGCCTATTCCGTAAGCATATTCGAACAAGAAACGGCCTGCCCTAGGGGGGAAACGATGATCAACGGCGCTGACACCGCCTGGCTGCTGATGTCCAGCATCCTGGTGCTGATGATGACCTTACCGGCGCTGGGATTCTTCTATGGCGGGCTGGTCCAGGCCAAGAACATCCTGTCGGTTCTGTTCCAGACCGCGGCGATCGCCGCCTTGGTGTCGTTGTTGTGGTTTGGCTTCGTCTATAGCGAGGCGTTCTCCGGCGCGAACCCGTGGATCGGCGATCTGAAGGACGTGTTCCTTGCCCAGGTCGCGCGCGGCGCGGTGCATCCGGGCACCCACATTCCCGAATCCGTCTTCGTGATGTTCCAGATGACGTTCGCGATCATCACGCCCGCCCTGATCGTGGGCGCCTATGTCGAACGCATTCGCTTCAAATCGGTTCTGCTGTTCTCCGGACTGTGGCTCGTTTTCGTCTACGCGCCCGTGGCGCATTGGGTGTGGGGGGGCGGCTTTCTGGCGACGCGCGGGGTGATGGATTTCGCCGGCGGCATCGTCGTCCATCTGACGGCCGGCATTTCCGCCATCGTCGCCGCCTGGATGCTCGGGCCGCGCCAGGGCTTTCCCCGCTCCGTCCGTCCGCCGCACGCGCCCTGGATGGTGATGGTCGGCGCGTCGCTGTTGTGGGTCGGCTGGTTCGGCTTCAATGCCGGCAGCGCGCTCAAGGCGGGTGCAGATGCTGGCATGACCATGCTGGCGACCCATCTGGCCGCCGCCACCGCGACCTGCGTGTGGATCGCCATCGAATGGATCATCTACGGTAAGCCAAGCCTGGTCGGCGCCGTCACCGGAACGGTGGCGGGGCTTGCCACGATCACGCCGGCCTCGGGCTATGTCGGGCCGCTCGGCGCCGTCACTCTCGGCTTCGCGGGCGGCACGGTGTGTTACGGCGCGGTGCACGTCGTCAAACGCGGCCTCAAAGTGGACGATGCGCTCGACGTGCTGGGCGTTCACGGCGTGGGCGGTGCGCTGGGAAGCTTGTTGGTTCCATTCGCCACCTTGATCGGCGTGGGTGGCGTCGGCCTGAGCCGCCCGGTCCTCGACCAATTCTTGGTCCAGGGGCAAAGCGTCGTCGTCGTCGGAATCTGGTCTCTGGTCGCGACCTTCGTCATCGTGAAGCTGGTCCTGCTCACCGTCGGGCTACGCGCCGGACGTGAGGCGGAAACGCAGGGGCTCGATTTCTCGTATCACGGCGAAACCGGCTACAACATCAATACCTAGACCTGAGGAGCGCGCCATGAAGCTGGTCATCGCCATCATCCAACCGCACAAGCTCGATTCCGTCCGCGCCGCGCTTCAAAGCGTGGGCGCCGAAGGCATGACGGTGACGGAAGTGCGCGGCTACGGCCGCCAGAAGGGCCACAAAGAGGTCTACCGCGGGGCGGAATACACCATCGCCTTCGTGCCGAAGCTTAAGATCGAAGTGGCCGTGATCGACGAGCGCGCGGACGCCGTGATTGCCGCCATCCGCCAGGGCGCGCTGACCGGCAAGATCGGCGACGGAAAGATTTTCGTCGTCGAACTCGGCGCGGCGATGCGGGTGCGCACCGGCGAACGGGACGCGGATGCGCTGTAAAGCCGCTATTGCCGCGGCATTGGCAACTGCCTTCTTGTGGACGCCCGCCTATGCGCAGCCTTCGGCGCGCGCGATCGCCGCCGATATGGCGGATATGAAGGGCGCGCGCGACATGTTCTGGCAATTGTGCGTCGGCGCCGATCATCCCGGTATTTTATTGCGCCCCGGCAATCTAGAACAATTGTGGCTCGCTCACCGCGAGATCGGGTTCAAATATATCCGCTTTCACGGCATCTTCGCCGACGACATGGACGCCTATCACGAGGTGAATGGCGCACCGGTCTATGATTTCACCAAGATCGACGCGGTTTATGACGCGATCCTGCAAATCAATATGAAGCCGTTTGTCGAACTCGGCTTCATGCCTCACGATCTGGCGGCGCACGACAAACCCATCTTCTACTGGAAGGCCAACGGTTCGCCGCCTAAGGATTACGGCAAATGGGCCGATTTCATCACCGCCTTCATCCGCAATCTCGAACAGCGCTACGGCAAAGCGGAAGTGGCAAACTGGAAATTCGAAGTCTGGAACGAACCGAACCTCGACGGTTTCTGGACCGACGGCAATCAGAAAGCCTATTTTGACCTCTATGATGCGACGGTAAAGGCGATCAAGGCAGTCGATCCGGCCTTGCAGGTTGGCGGACCGGCCACGGCGGGCGCCGCCTGGGTGCCGGATTTCATCGCCCACGCCGAGCAAGCCGGCGTGCCAATCGATTTCATCACCACGCATACCTATGGCGTCAGCGGCGGGTTCTTCGACGAAAACGGACAGGACGACAACAAGTTGTCGCCCGATCCCAATTCCATCGTCTGCGACGCCCTCAACGTGCGCAAACAGGTAAGCGCGTCGAGCATGCCCGGTCTGCCGGTGCATTTCACCGAATGGAGCACCAGTTATAATCCGCGCGATCCGATCCACGACGCCTATCTCAGCGCGGCGTTCATTCTCGACAAGCTGAAGAAGACCGAAGGCGCGGTCCAATCGATGAGCTATTGGACCTATACGGATCTGTTCGAGGAAGCCGGGCCGCCACCCGCGTCGTTCCACGGCGGCTTCGGGCTGATCAACCGCGAGGGCATCCGCAAGGCGTCGTTCTTCGCCTACAAATACCTCAACGAATTGGGGCCGCAGGAGCTGCGCGATGCGGATGCGGAGTCCTGGCTGACGCGCGACGGCGAGAACTTCGCCGGTCTGATCTGGAACTACACGACGCCCGATCAGAAGGAGAGCGATCGTCCCTATTTTTGCAAGCTGCATCCGGCAACGCCGCTCGCCCCCATCGAGCTGACGGTGAAATCGCTACAGCCGGGCACCTACCGGCTGACCCTGCATCGCACCGGATTCGAGGTCAACGACGCCTATTCGCAATATATCGCGTGGGGCCTGCCGAAGGATTTGACGCCGGCGCAGATCGCCGAACTGCAGCGGCTCTCCGCCGACAAGCCGGAGACGGAAGCCGTAGTCAAAGTCGGCGCGGACGGCATCTTCCACCGCAAAATTCCCCTGCGCACGAACGATGTGATTTTGGTCGGCCTGAGCCGCGTGCTTTAGCACCGCCGAACGGGACGCGGACGCGCTGTAGATTCGAAATGAACGGCGAAGGCTGTTCGGGCAAATATGGCGTCTGAGCCCGATTCTTGTCGCGCCATAGCCAGCCCCTTCTTCAATCGCTTGGAGAGTGATAGCAGTTTAAACGGACTTTCTTCGCCAACCCAGAGGCGCGCCATAGATGATCGAATTACGAAAGCTCAGCTTCGGGGGGCCTGCCGCGATCGTCACCGGCATGGCGCTGATCGTCGGCCTCGACGCCGCAACGGTGGCAAAATCCGTTGTGGTAACCAGCTTGCTCATTATTGGAATCGGGGACAATCTCACCGACTCGCTCAGCGTTCACATTTATCAGGAGTCGGAAAAACTGGCCGAGCGTGACGCATTTCGTACGACCGTCGCGAATTTCTTCACCCGGTTTTTCGTATCCATCACCTTTATCGTCATCGTTCTTCTGCTGCCAGCGAGAAGCGCCATCCCCGCGTCGTTGATTTGGGGGTTCGCCTTGCTGTCGGTGTTAAGTTATTTCTTAGCGAAGACACGCGGCGTTAGCGCCGTCTCTGAAATTCTCAAACACTGCGCCTTAGCTTTCGCTGTAATCGCGATCAGTAGAGCGATCGGGACTTGGCTCCCAGTCATGATCGGTTCGCTATAATTCATGAGAGTAATTCCGTGAGCCGTGACGCATGTGCGCCGTTTTGCGAGGCCTCGAACATCGCGCTGTGCGCGGAGCGCTGATTGCCGCCATCCGCGAGAGCTGGCCGACCGGCAAGATCGGCGACGGAAAGATTTTCGTCGTCGAACCGCCATGCTGGTGCGCATCGGCGAGCGCGACGCGGATGCGCTGTGAGTAGCGCGAGCGACGAAGGTGGTTCAGACGAATATGGTGTCTGACCCTGTTTCTTTCTGTTTCTTTCTGCGACGATAATCGGCTCGGTGTAATTCGTTAGCAATATTCCGAGGGGCGTGACTTACGACTGTCTCTATTTGATACTTCGAATTCAATGCCGTCATGCGGGTGCGCACTGACGAACGGGACGCGGAGGCGTTGTAGAATCAATGCAAACGACGAAGGCGGTTCTGGAAAAAATAATGTCTGACTTCGTTTTTTTCTCAACCGACTTTTCGATCTAACTCTAAGACTCTGTCGTCGATAAACGTTTGGTAGCTCGGAGTGCATGTTTCACGAATGATCTCATCATATCGAGCCGACCTTAGATAAGTTCGGTGCTCTTTGAGAATGCTTACGATAGTTTCTTGCCAATGTTTTGCGCTGACAGTATTGAAAATTGATTCGAGCGCATTCGACGTTGCAACAAAGACCCACTCGTATTGAGCGAATCTTTTGGCGTCACCATCAAACTTCATCTTCTCAATGTTGAGCGCAGGTTCAATCAACTGCGAAATAGTATATTCAGGATATTGAACGCAAAGATGCAGAAGATTTTGGTAGTGATCTCTTGCCAAGGCTTCAAGTTGCTGCCGATGCAACTGTTTGGCCTGCGACTGGAACGCAGTCGTTTGAAAATACGCAAAAACCAGAGCCAGTGTTGCTGCTATGCCCATTATAATCGTTGCGATATAAGCCCCATCCAACAGTGTCATCGGTTGCCTCCGTATAAGTAGAATCGAGATCAGGATTGATTCCTTCCAATCGTCGCGCCATCGGCAAAACGAGAATAAGTTCGGTCGAACGTCCCTGCAATGACTCGCCCGTGCCCTTGCTCGAAGTCCCGAACATCGCACCGCTCTTCTCCATTAGTGATACTAATTCGCGAAAATATTTATTCGCGCCCCTCTTGAAATACAGATTTCAACCCCCATTTCACAAGTGTTGTATCTCATCGGATGGACGGTTTGTGACGTCCGCCGCGTGGGAGTGTGGGAAGAGGAGCCTTGGTGCCGTTCGCTATGTCCGCCGCACAAACGCCTCGCGTTATCGAGGAGGCGTTGCTGCGAGGACTGCGGAGGCGGCCAGGGAATGCGCGTGCGCAAACGCCTCCAAATTTTTCGCATAACAATTATCTTGCCGAACTGTCCGGCGTAGCCCAACGGGCGAAGCCGGAAGCGCACGTCGAAGGAGGCGGCCGTAATACGTACAAAAGGCGGCGAATGCAGGAGGATAGCGGTCATTCGGGGTATTCGAATTCAAGTTTCGAAGAAAATGGCGGGGGCCTCGCTGCTTCTCGCGATAACAATTATCTTACCGAAGCGCGCGCACCGAACTGGGGAAGGAACGCTCCCGGTGCTGGCGCGCCGCGCGGAAACTGCAATGCCTGGCTGAAGGGCTTCACCCGCGAGAGCATGGCGCTGCTGCGCCTCAGAGAACGCCAGCGGATTCAGCGGCTGCAAATGCTGGTGCTGCGCCTGGAGATCGAGCAGGCAGAGCGGCACTTCGCTCGACGCAGCGCGACGCCTCACTTCGTTCCGAACATCCGGTCGCCCGCGTCGCCTAATCCGGGCACGATATAGCCGTGGTCGTTGAGGTGACTGTCGATCGCCGCCGTCCAGACATGCACGTCGGGATGATGCTTGGTGAAAGCCTCCAGCCCTTCGGGCGCCGCGAGCAGGCACATCAGCCGCAGCTTGGTAACGCCGCGCGCCTTCAGCTTGTCGACCGCCGCGATGGCGGAATTGCCGGTCGCCAGCATGGGGTCCATCACGATGACCAGGCGCTCGGCGATGTCCTCCGGCGCCTTGAAATAATACTCGACGGCCTCCAGCGTTTTCGGATCGCGGTAAAGCCCAATGAAGGCGACGCGCGCGGACGGCACCAGATTCAGCATCCCGTCGAGGAACGCGGTTCCGGCGCGCAGGATCGGCGCGAAGACCAGCTTCTTGCCCTGGAGCGCCGGGGCTTTCATGCGGGTCAGCGGGGTTTCGATCTCCACCATCTCGATGGGCAGATCGCGCGTGATCTCGTAGCAGATCAGCATGCCGATCTCGTTCAGCAGCTCGCGGAAATGCTTGGTGCTGGCGTTCTTGTCCCGCAGCAAGGTCAGCTTGTGCTGGATCAGCGGATGATTGACGACCGTGACGCCCTGCATCGCTTTCGCTCCCACGCCGAGTTCTCTGGGAGTAAGAAGAAAAGGGGCTGACGTAGATAAGGGATTTATCTACGGTGGCTGAATGTCGATTAAACGTTGCAAATTGGGCAAAAAACAGCAGCTGCGGCTGCTGGAATGCTTCGTGTTGGAAGTGACGGCGCGATCGGCGGCGGACGTGCTGGAAATGCAGGCCAACACGACGATGCTGTTCTATCGCAAGGTGAGGCACCTGATCGCCGGGAAGCTGGCCGAAGCGTTCCCCGAGCATGGTGAGTTCGAGGTGGACGAGAGCTACTTCGGCGGGGTGCGCAAGGGTAAGCGCGGGCGAGGAGCGGCAGGTAAGGTTCCGGTGTTTGGCATCCTCAAGCGCGGCGGCAAGGTTTACACCAAGATGATCGCCGACGCCTCGTCCAAGACCTTGCTCAAGGCGCTGAAAAGCAAGGTTTTACCGGACTCCATCGTCTATACCGACAGCTTCCGCAGCTACGACGTCCTGGACGTCTCGGAGTTCAAGCACCGGCGCGTGAACCACTCCAAGACCTTCGTCAGCCCCAAGGGCCATCATATCAACGGCATCGAGAATTTCTGGAACCAGGCCAAGCGCGTGCTTCGAAAATACAACGGCATTCCGCGCAAAAACTTCTACCTCTTCCTCAAGGAATGCGAGTTCCGCTTCAACTACGGTTCGCCGAAACAGCAGTTCGTACAGCTCAGAAAATGGGCTAACCTCTAGCCCTTATCTACGTCAGCCCCGAAGAAAATGTCCGGCCGGCGCAAGGCGTCAGATTTCGACTTCCAGCCGGTCGTAGCCGTTCAGGCGGTAGATCGCGGCCGAGCCGATCCAGCAGACCGCGAAAATCGCGACGATCAGATAGCCGATGGCGCCGAAATTGCCGTTCAGCGCGCCGACGCCGTTCCAGAACGGGCCTTTGAGCGCGAGCTTCTCGCCGATCAGGCCGAGCGCTTCCACTCCGCCCACCAGCAGCGCCACCACGGCCGACACGAAGGTGATCGCCATATTGTAATAGAGCTTGCGCAGCGGCTTGAGGAACGCCCAGCCGTAGGCGCCGAGCATCAGGATGCCGTCGGCGGTGTCGATCAGCATCATGCCGGCGGCGAACAGCGCCGGGAAAACCATGATCGACCACAGCAACAAGCCGTTCGAGCCCTGCGCCGCGGAAATGCCCAACAGGCCGATCTCCGTCGCCGTGTCGAAGCCCAGGCCGAACAGAAAACCCAGCAGATACATCTGCCAGCTCGCGCGGATCATACGGAACAGCGGCCTGAACAGCCTGGCGAGCAGGCCGCGTCCGACGAGCAGCATGTCGAGGTCTTCCTCGACATAACGCCCGCCCGCCTTCACCCGCAGGAAGGTCCGGGCGATCGCCGCCAGGATCACGAAGTTCATCGCGGCGATCGCCAACAGGAACGCCGCCGAAACCAGCGTTCCGACGACGCCGCCGATGCTGCGAAAGGCTTCGAATTCGCCCCGGAAGGCCATGGCGGTGACCGCGATCGCCAGCGAAGCCAGCACCACGATGGTCGAATGGCCGAGCGAGAAGAAGAAGCCCACCGCGACCGGCCGCTTGCCGTCCTGCATCAGCTTGCGGGTGACGTTATCGATGGCGGCGATGTGGTCGGCGTCCACCGCGTGGCGCAGCCCGAGGCCGTAAGCCAAGAGCGCCGTGCCCAAGAGGATGGGATGAGCGTGGAACGCCGCCAGCGCCCACAGCCAAGCCGCGATGTTGGCCGCGACGACGAGGACGTAAAGGCCGCCTACCCGGAAGCGCAGTTCGCCGACGCCGTCGTTGAAAATGCTGTGAAGCGCGCGGCCCATTTCCGCCCCGGTTGGAATCGTTGTGATGTATAGCGGAAAAGTTCATAACCGCAACGCGACGCGTTCGCGCATTGGCGATACGCCGGCTATATCTTGATACCCAGCCTGCCGGGGCCGGCTTGCGCCGTTTCGGCAGGCGCGTCCGCCTTGGCTTCGCCGGGCGATGTGCCGGCCAAAGTCAGCAACCCGCGCGCGGCATTGTCCACGCCGCCGCGCAGCGTCGCGAGCAGTTCGCCCATCGGCATCGGCGACGCGAACAGCAGGCCCTGGCCGAAATCGCAGCCCATTTTGTAGAGCACCTGCAGGTCCGCGATACTTTCGATTCCGTCGGCCATCGTAACGCAGCCGACCTCATGCGCGGCGTCGACGACCGAGCCGCACAGCTCCTTGTTCGCCGTCTCGATGCCGCAATTGACCACGAACTGGCGGTCGATCTTCACTTCCGAGAAACAGCCCTTCCGCAGTTTGGCGAAGGCATCCTCGCCGCAACCGAAATGGTCGATCGCCAGACTGATCCCGTAAGTGCTGAGCTGTGTCGCGGTCTCCTGGAGGGCAGAGAGATCGCCCTCAAGCTGCGCCTCGGGAATTTCGAAGGTAAGGTGCGTGTCCGTCCTTTCGCGCGATCCGCACGCCCGCAAAAGCGCCGGTATCGACAGGGAATGAAGCGCCTCGATCGGCATATTGACCGCCACACGAAAATCCAGGCCGAAACCGGAAAACAGCTTGATGTCGTACAGCGCAGTCACGATGGACAGCTCCACAAGCCTGGTTCGTTCGGAAGGATCGGCGGAAGGGAGAAACCTGTCCGGCGTGAGGAGGCCCATTTGCGGATGCCGGACGCGGCACAACGCCTCGACACCGACCGTGCGCCGCGACCTCAGATCTATCGTCGGCTGATACCAGAATTCCACCCAACCGGCGCGAAGGGCCTCACCCAGAAATCCCCGCACCGGCGCCGGAGCGTCCGTGCCTTCTTCAGAGAGAATCCGCCGTATCATCTCGGCCTGGAAAAGCTTCGGCAAGATCGGCAGCATGTTGAGCTTATAGCGCTCGCCGATGCGCCTGATCGCATCGAGCAGTTCATTGGTGCAATTGCTGACGAGCTGGACCCTTCCTTCATAGCCGCAATTTCCGAGCACGCGGATAATTTCCACCGCATCGGGACTAGCCAGCGACACTTCTAGGATCAGGGCCTCGGGCGCTTGCTTCGAAAGCGCTTCTTGCAGACCGTCGGTGTCCGAATAACTGCAAGGCTCGACGCCGCACTCCCGGACGGCGCGGGTGACGCTCTCGCTGACCTCGACATTGCCGTCGACAATGAAGCAAACGGAGCTGCGTCTCGGTTCCTGTTTAGGCAGCGTCCCCCAATCGACCATGAGTTTCTCGGCCCTTAACTTCGCGTTACAAAGTTATTGAGAGAACCAGTTGCAGGTCCACGAAGCTCGCGTCCCAATCGGCTGTCAGAGCTTGGCTTCCGTGCCGAAATCATTCGCAGCCTTTCAACGGCCCGTACCGGGCCTCTGCTCGCTGCCACCGTTTCATTGGTTCCAATGTTCTGCAGCATACTTATCCCACACAATTACTTGTTGAAAAGAATGTATCTACATGGTTTAGGTTGAATCTTGGGTGTAACTGGTTACCGAAACGTTACACTATTCTTCATTTTGTAGTTGAATTATAAAATATTATGCAATTACAAGATGTTGCCGTTGTTTGCGGCCATGAAAGTCAGCCGCTCCGTCCCGATTTCTCGGGCTTTTTGCTCGGGATTTGGATAGAGAGCGCGGTCCTATAATGCCACGACAAGCTTTACCGCCTCACGGATTTCGACCACCGCCTGTTGCAGAGCCGGTAATCGCCTTGCTGCTTCTGAACAACCCGCCTGCCCCTCCCATCGCCGGTGCGGCTGCCAAGCCGGTTTCTTCTCCTCGGTAATTTTCGTACATTTCCGGATAACGTCGCCGAAATCCTGGGAAAGAACCGAAATTGCTGCTCCTGATCGATAATTACGACAGCTTCACCTACAACCTGTTCCATTACCTGGGACAGCTAGGGGCTGAGGTCGTCGTCAAACGCAACGACGAGATTTCGGCGGCCGAAGCCATCGCCATGAAGCCCGAGGCTGTGGTGCTGTCGCCGGGTCCCTGCACGCCGAACGAGGCCGGCATCTGCCTCGAGCTGATCGCCCAGGCGAACGGAACGCTTCCCATCCTCGGCGTCTGCTTGGGCCATCAGGCCATCGGCCAGGTCTATGGCGGCAAGGTGGTGCGCGCGCCGGTGCCGATGCACGGCAAACTTTCGCGCATCCATCACACAGGCAAGAGTGTTTTTCGTGGCCTCAACAACGACTTCATGGCTACGCGCTATCACTCGCTGACCATCGCTCCCGAAAGCATGCCCGCCGATCTGGAAGTCACGGCCGTGAGCGACGACGGCGTCATCATGGGCGTGATGCACAAAACTCATTCGGTGCACGGCGTGCAGTTCCATCCGGAAAGCATCGCCTCGGAGAACGGCCACGCGCTGCTGCAGAACTTCCTGCGGATGGCGCACCAGCCCGCGCTCGCATGAGCGGCGAGGATTTTTCCCCATTCCTGAAACGTGTCGCGAGCGGCGAGTCGCTGGACGCGGAGGCGTCGGCGCGCGCCTTCGGCGCCATCATGGCCGGCGGCGTGGGTGAAGCGCAGATGGCCGGGTTCCTCACGGCGCTGGCGGTGCGCAAACCCAGTGTGGCGGAAATCACCGGCGCCGTCACGGCCATGCGCGCGGCGATGAAGACGGTGGAAGCACCAGCCGACGCGCTCGATCTTGTCGGCACCGGCGGCGACGGCCATAGCACCCTCAACATTTCGAGCGCGGCGTCTTTCGTGGCGGCGGCGTGCGGCGTGCATATCGCCAAGCACGGTAACCGCAATATGTCCTCGCGCACCGGAGCCGCGGACGTGCTGGAAGCCTTGGGCGTCAAGATCGACCTGTCGCCCGAAGCCGCGCGTCTCTGCATCGAAAATGCGGGCGTGTGTTTCCTGTTTGCGCAGAGTTTCCATCCGGCGATGAAGCATGTGACGCCCGTGCGCCGCGCGCTCGGCTTTCGCACTATTTTCAATCTGCTGGGGCCGTTGTCGAACCCGGCTAAGGTCAAGCGCCAGTTGCTCGGCGTTTACGCGCTGGAATGGATGGAACCGGTCGCCAAAGTGCTGGCCTCGCTCGGGGCCGAAAAGGCCTGGGTGGTGCACGGCCATGACGGCCTCGACGAACTCAGCATCTCGGATATCACCCATGTCGCCGTGCTGGATCGTGGCCGCATCGAAGTGATGACGGTGTCGCCAGAAGATGCTGGCCTGCCGCGGTGGCCGCTCGCTGCGGTCAAGGGCGGCGAGGCGCAGGAGAATGCGGCTGCGCTCACCCGCTTGCTCGACGGCGAGCGCGGTGCCTATCGCGACATCGTGCTTCTTAACACGGCCGCCGCCCTGATCGTGGCAGACAAGGCGGAAAATTTGCGCGAAGGCGCACTCTTTGCCGCCAAAGCCATTGACGAAGGCGCGGCAAAGCGCGTTCTGCAAAAACTGATTACCGTGTCCAACAGCCCATGACCATCCTGGACGACATCGCGGACTACAAGCGCGGAGAGATCGCCGCCGCCAAGGCGAAGGTTCCGCCGGACGAAATCGAAGAACGCGCCAGCGCCGCCGATGCGCCGCGAGGATTTCGCGCCACGCTGATGCGCGCCCGCGCCGAAAAGCGCATCGGCCTGATCGCGGAAATCAAAAAGGCCAGCCCGTCGAAAGGCCTGATCCGTGCGGACTTCGATCCGCCCGCCCTCGCCCGCGCTTACGAAAAGGGCGGTGCCGCCTGCCTTTCGGTGCTGACGGACAAACCTTCGTTCCAAGGCGCGCCGGAATTCCTCATCGCCGCGCGCGCCGCGACCAAGCTGCCCGTGTTGCGCAAGGACTTCATGCTGGATCCTTATCAAGTGGCGGAAGCGCGCGCCTGGGGCGCCGACGCCATCCTCGTCATCATGGCGATGGTCGACGATGCGGCGGCAGCGGCGCTCATCGCCTCCGCGCGCGCCTGGGGCATGGATGCGCTGGTCGAAATCCACGACCAAGCGGAATTGGAACGCGCGCTGGCGCTCAATTCGGACACGATCGGCATCAACAACCGCGACTTGAAGACGTTCTCCACGGAACTTGACGTAACATTGTGTTTGGCGCCGTGCGTTCCGGCGGACAAGCTCGTCGTCGCCGAAAGCGGCCTGTCGCGGCGCGAAGATCTGGCGCTGCTGGCGAAGGCTGGCGTAACCACGTTTCTTATCGGGGAAGGCCTGATGCGGCAAAACGACGTCGCGGCTGCGACGTCCGCCCTGGTTGGCGCGAAGCTCTTTCCATGACCAAGCTCACTCATCTCGACGAACAGGGCGCGGCGCGCATGGTAGACGTCTCGGACAAGGACGCGAGCGAGCGCGAGGCCGCGGCGGAAGCCGTGATCGCGCTGTCGCAGGAAGCATTCGCGGCGGTCGCTTGCGGCGGTGCGCCCAAGGGCGACGTGCTGGCGGTGGCGCGCATTGCCGGTATCATGGCGGCGAAAAAAACGCCGGAGCTGATCCCGCTGTGCCACGCGATTGCGCTTACCAAAGTGGAAATCTCTTTCGAGATGTTGGACGAACAGAACGCAATCCGCATTCTCGCCACGGCGAAGACCATCGCGCCGACCGGCGTGGAAATGGAAGCGCTGACGGCGGCCGGCGTCGCGGCGTTGACGATCTACGACATGACCAAAGCCATCGACAAATCCGCCGTCATCGAGTCCATCCGCCTATTGACGAAGTCCGGAGGCAAAAGCGGTCCCTACGCCGCCCCGCCGCTTTCGCAACCGCGGGCAATCAAGAATTCGCGCAGCGGCGAAAGCGGCGGCGCGCGCCCCCGCACCAGGCCGTCGACGCTGATGGGCGAAGTTTCTTCGCCGCCGCCGCGCCCCGATGCGTCCGGTCAGCGCGAAAAATTTCGCGCCTTCATGGTTTCCCGTCATTTACGCGCCACGGATTGGGCGAAAGAAGCGGGTGTTCCGACGGCGCAGATCTATGCTTTCCTGACCGGCCGGCTGCGCGCGCTGCCGCCGGATTGTGCCGAGCGGCTTGCCCGCGCCGCGCATGTGCGCCTTGAGGATATGTTCCGATGATCAGCGTCGCAGAAGCAGAAAAGCGCATCGCCGCCGCGTTCGCGCCCATCGATACGGAGATTAGGGACGTCGCGCACCTGGCGGGGCGCGTCCTGGCGGAAGACGCCGTGGCGCAGACCAACCAGCCGCCCTTTCCCGTTTCGGCGATGGACGGCTACGCCGTGCGCAGCGCCGACGGCGGCGCGCGGCGGCGCATCATCGGAGCGGCGCCGGCCGGTCATCCGTACCCGGAAAAACTCGGCGCGGGCGAAGCCGTGCGCATCTCCACCGGCGGCGTCGTGCCGGACGGCGCGGACGCCATCGTCATTCAGGAGGACGCGCAGGTGGAAGGCGGCTTCGTTTCCTTCGCGGCCGAGGCCTGCGCGCCGCAACATGTCCGCGCGGCGGGATTGGACTTCAAGACCGGCGACGTGCTGGCTGCGAAAGGCAAACGCTTGACCGGACGCGACTGCGCGCTGCTCGCGGCCGGCGACATCTGGCAGGCGAAAGTGCGCCGGCGTCCGCGCGTCGCCATTGCCTCGATCGGCGACGAGCTTTCCAGGCCCGGCGAACAACGCAAGCCGGGCGGCATCGCCGCTTCGTCCGGATACGGATTATCCGCGATGATCCACGCCTGGGGCGGCGCGCCGTGCGACTTCGGCATCCTGCCCGACACCAACGAGGAAATCGCCACGGTCGCGGATGTCGACGCCGATATGATCGTGACGCTGGGCAGCGCGTCCGTCGGCGATCACGACCTGGTTCAAAAAGCCCTGGGGACCAAGGATTTCACCGTCGATTTCTGGAAGGTCGCCATGCGGCCGGGCAAGCCGTTGATCTTCGGCAAGCTCGGCAAGACGCCGTTGCTCGGTCTTCCGGGCAATCCGGTGTCGACGCTGGTCTGCGCCATCCTGTTCGTGAAACCCGCCATCGCGGCGATGCTGGGCACGGAATACGAAACCGAGATGCTCGCGGCAAAGCTGGTGCGCGATCTTCCCGCCAACGGCTCGCGCCAGGATTACATGCGCGCCAAGCTAACGCGGCGCGACGGCGAATACTGGGTGGATGCGTTCGCGGTGCAGGATTCCTCGATGCTGACGACCTTGGCCGAGGCCGATGCGCTGATCGTCCGCGCGCCGAACGCGCCGGCGGCGAAAGCGGGCGAGCGGGCCAACGTCATCACGCTGGAGGACCACTGAGAAAATGGAATCGCGCGGAAAATAGTCAAAGGGGGGCGGCAAACAACTGCGCTCCGCCCCCGCGTCTTCTCCGTTTATTGCGCCAGGGGAACGAAGCGCTTCAGCTTGCCGGCCGCCGTGCGTTCGAGAAGCGCGACTTTCTCAACCGTGACTTCCGGTTCCTGCAGCCCGAAGCTGAGCAGCGCTTCTCGCATCTTTGAAGATAGCCTGGCGTTATCGGCTTCGCCTTTGCTGCGATAGGCAAGGTGCGCACCGCGCGGCGTCTGACGAATCTGGTATTCCAAAATGTCAGGCTGCTCCAATACGGCGAGTTGCAAGGTGACGGGGTGCACCGAAATCGTCCCGTATTGAAAAGAGTCGAAATTGCGGCCATGGACTTGGCGGACCTTTTGATACGACGAACCGCAGACGCAGGGCCTGTCGTCCATTTCGAAAACATCGTCGATGAAGTAGCGGATGATCGGAAGCGCCTTGTTGTAGAGATTGGTGAAATAAATACCGGACGACCGCTGCCCGGGCGCGACCGGCGCGCCGGCGCTGTCCACCGGCTCGATAATGACTTGGTCTTCGCCGACGTGAAATCCGTCCCCGCTAGGGCAGGGAAACGTCCCGCCGCCTTCGCTTGTTCCCCAACAGGTCAGGACCTCGGCCTGTGGCCAAGTTTGGCGAGCGAGCTGACGATTGTCGTCGGAAAGATGTTCGCCGCCGAAGGCGACGATCAGCGGTTCGATCTTCAATTCCTGGGCTTTCGCCGCCGCCGCCAACGCCGGAATTAAGCTGGGATAACAGGAGAAAAGCTGGGGTTGCACAGCGTTCAATTTCGGAACGAGTTCGTCGACGGACCGCCACCCGGAAAGCCTGTGCGTCGGATTGAGCGGGTTGGAAAAGATGCGGGCCACGACAAAAGAGCCGTGTGCGGACATTTCGGCGCCGATCGCCGCCACTCGGAGCCGTTGCAGATCCCCAAATCCGCGCTGTGCGAGCGAAGCGAGGGATTTGCTCACGCCCCTGAACATCCCTCCCCAGTTCTCGGCCAAGGCGGACCAATCGTAGACAAACAACCCCGGCTGGCCTCCCGTCCCTCCGGAGGCGAACAGCACATTGTCGCCCCAGATGTAGAATTGATCCGTCATATTCCGCAGGGCGTCTTCGGCTTCGCGGCGGCTTGCGCCGGGAATGGTCACGATCTCGTCCCAGTTCTCCATCAAGTCGCTCTTATTCATGGTCGGGAGACGAACAAGGTCGGCCAGTGTTGCGGTAGAGGGATCGAGATGGGCGACGCGCCCGGCGTGCCAAGGCGAGTGTGCTTGAACATGGCGCAAGAGGTCTCGAAACGCGTGCGTTTGGTAAGCTTCGATTTGCGCGTGCGACCACGATAACCGCCCGACGAGTTCGGGCATCAGGCTGTTGAGAAACGCGTGGTGCGCCGCTCGCTTTTGTTCGATATTCGCTTCAGCCATAGTTCGACTCTCCTGCTTCTCCAACGCACTGCGGCGGCCTAAAAAAACGGAGCCACATAAACGGGGCGGACACCGCGACCTTGCTATTGCGAATTTCCGGCCGCACGCTGTTCAACCAACCATTCGGATGACTTGCGTTCGATCCAACGCGCCGCGTCTGGTTTGCGGGGGAACCGGCCGACCTTTAGGCGGTGGCCGTCGGGCCATATCACCAGGACATGGTATTCCCGTGAAAGTACACCCTTGCGCGGCGTGAATTTCGGCCCGTCCTCATCGCTCCCCGAAGAATGGTTCCCCGGCGCTGACCTTTCCATCTTGCTTGCCCCCGCCCTGACACCCCTATTGTCTAGCACTGATATAAAACCATAGGTTGTTTTACGGAGAAAGCAATAGCTGCGCCGCAGCTACGCGGTCCAGTGAAAGGTCGTTGGCGAACCGCGCGCCGACCGAACAAGAAACGAGAAAAGCGGGGTCATTCACCAACAATTTTTCGGTTCGTCAGGGCCGCCGTACGGCGATGCTTTCCGCGCGGCTGGCGGCCGCCCTCCCCGCCAACGGCGCGCCAAACTGACGCGGCGCGTCGGCGAACGAAGCGTTCCGGGTGGGGGGCGTTTTCTGTAGCCGCGCCTTCGTCGAAGCGATGGCCCAGTCAGCCGTCATTCCCGCGGCTTTTCCCGAACAGGATACGCCGCATCTGCCGCCGCGAGCCGGTCGAGTCTTCTGATCAGTTCTTCATACGCGTCCTCGTTAGTGCGCGCGGGTCGGGCAAATCGCATCGCCGCCACCTGGGCTTCCCTTTGCAGCAGCCGTTCATACAGGCGCACGAGCATGTCGAGCGTGCGCGCGTTTTTCATACGGATGTCCGGCCGATCCGGTCTCGGTTTGCTTTTCTCCAGCGTCTTAAGCTGGCGCTCCAGCACGCGGCACATCTGGCGCACGGTGGCCTTCCACGGTTCGGGGCCGGCGTCGAAGGGGACGGCGCTTGCAAGCAGAGGCGCATATCCCGGTTTGTCCAGACGGAATCCGGCAGGGACGTGAGGCATCAATTCGCACTTTTGGGGATATAGCCGATATGGCTATTCGACCTTGTCGGTTCAAGGGGGGGCGAAAATTATTCTGGCCCGCAATCTAGCCATCTCCGTCGCTAGTCGTATATGAGAATGATACACATAATCAGAGGGTGCGAAGACTAGACAATCGAAAGTAGTTGCCCCACTTTATACGCGTGTGCGGGGGAGCGGGTTAAACCGCTAGCTCATTATGTGGCTACACTTAGGAAGAGCAGCGAAAGCTGGAGCGAAAGCTATCCTCTTCGGAGGACTCATGAATGCTTAGAATTTTGCCCCGCACACACCTGCACATCTAGGGGCAAAAAAATGACTAGTGCTCCCGTTGAGGCCATCAAAACAACAATTTGGTTTACTTCCCACTGTCGCATCTTCGCCGAGAAACGATATCGTAAATACAACAACATATCCCACTTATCGTTAAGTTGGCTTTCGCTCGCGGCAATTACATGCGCAGTTACGCGGTGTCAGCTGCAAACGAGCACGTTTGTTGACACGTACACGGCAGTACTTTCAACTTTTGTCTTTGCGTTCTCGATAATCGTCTTTGGGTTTCGATTTGGCGAAACCGCTGTATTATTTCGCGAATGTTACCTTCGGCTTCAAAAATTGCACGATTCAAATTTAGACCCCGAAGCCATGACAAGCGCTTATCACGAAATCCTCGGCGCTTATGGGAACCACGATGACTGGGATTATGAATCTCTGGTGATCAGAAAAACCTATCTGGAAAAAGAAGAATTACATCACAAGGATGGAAGCAAGGTCATCTGGACACGTCCCATGCTCGCAAAGCATTTCCTGTTATCAGGGGCATTCTGGGCGGTTGTCGTCGTGCTATTCTTACTCGGTTCAGTGCCGTACGTCTTGCTGTTCAGTAATCTCAAATGACTTCACCACCTTCCACATCCGCAATGTTTGCGGCGAAATTCAACAAAACCCATCTGCGATCTATTTTTGGCCAGTTCATTGCGGATGGCGCAGCCGTCGGGCGAGACGGCGTCGCCCTCAACAAATTCAAACCCAGACTGGATAGTTACATCGACATAATACTCCGAAAAACTAGGCTCAGGACCTATTAATTTGCTTGCGGAGATGGCGAAGGGTTGATTTATTGTTGGCGCCGGGAGGTGCTTCGATGAGTGATTTGTTCTGGCTGTCGCGTGCGCAGATGCGCCGGATTGAACCGTATTTCCCGTTGTCTCATGGCGTCGCACGTGTCGATGATCGGCGTGTGATCTCGGGGATTGTCTTCGTGATCCGCAATGGGTTGCGTTGGCGTGACGCGCCGAAGGATTACGGCCCGCACAAGACGATCTACAATCGCTTCATCCGCTGGAGCCGTCTGGGCGTGTTCAACCGGATTTTTGCCGAACTGGCGGGCAAGGGCGCCAAGCCTGACCGGCTGATGATCGACGCCACCCACCTTAAGGCTCACCGCACCGCTGCCAGTCTGCTCAAAAAAGGGCTGTTCCCCGACGTATCGGGCGCACGAAGGGTGGCTTGAACTCCAAACTCCATGCGGTGTGCGATGGCGAGGGCCGCCCGCTGGTGATGCTGCTCAGTGAAGGCCAGATGAGCGACTACAAGGGCGCGGCCCTGATGCTTGATGCCTTGCCGCCAGCCAAAACGTTGCTCGGCGACAGAGGCTACGACGCCGGTTGGTTCCGCAACGTCCTGGCCGAACGTGGCATCACTCCCTGCATCCCGTCAAAAGCCAACCGCAGAGTGCCAATCCCTCACGACCGCGCGCTCTACCGCCAGCGCCACAAGATCGAAAACATGTTCGGAAAGCTCAAAGACTGGCGACGCATCCACACCCGCTATGACCGCTGCGCACACACCTTCTTCTCTGCCATCTGCATCGCAGCTATCGTCATCTTCTGGATCAATCAATGAGTCCTGAGCCTAAGGCCTGCAGTTTCGAATTCACGAGCTACCGAGAAAAATTAATATCGAAAGGCGCCAAAGATCCGCCTAGACAGATTTCGATCCCGACTATCCGCGATAAGTTAGTTCTCAAGACTTTATCCTTGCTTCTCGCTGACATTTATCCCGAACACGTAGCTTTGGTGCCGCATTCGACGATAAAGAAGGTTCATCAGAAATCCGCAACCCGCGCCCCAACCGACTACTACCTTCGGCTTGATATAAAGAGTTATTTCCCGTCAATAGACCACAAAATACTCATGCGCATTTTGCGCCGACGGATCAGAAACAAATCAGTATTGCACCTTATCGAGAACGCAATTCAGACACCAACGGGCATAAAGAAAACAGCCACAAACCTGAAATCACGAGGTGTGCCGCAAGGACTAAGTATCTCAAACATATTGTCGTCGATCTACCTCGCCGATATCGATAAGCAGCTTCGTACCGTCCCTGATAGCGACTATTTTCGTTTCGTTGATGACATCCTACTAATCGCCGATGCAGGGCGGATCGATGTTCTTGAGAAAAGTGTCCCCGCGCTTCTCAATAAGAAGCGCAAGATCAAATGCCACGAGGTCGGCGATGGCAGCAAGAGTGTCAAGGTACAACTGAAGGACGGCATTGAATACCTTGGCTACAAGTTCCTCCTAAACGCGATAGAGGTCCGCCAATCGTCATTCAAAAAAATGTTTGCAAACCTGATGAAGGTTCTGACTGCTATGCGGTATGCTAAGGATTCCGATAAGGCAAGGCTCATTTGGAAGTTGAACCTACGGATCACAGGGTGCCAACTTATGAATCGCCATATTGGGTGGCTCTTTTTCTTTTCCCAGTCAGAAAATATACGATAATTGAAGCGGCTCGATGCCTTCGTCGCAAAACACGCAAAGAAGGTTCTTAAGCCGGCAGATTGGCCAAAGGTCAACCGCTTCACGAAAGCTTATCACGAGATCAGATACAACATCGACAAGACAACATACTTCCCCAATTTTGATGAGTTCAACGACGACCAGAAAAGAGCACACATCGCCCTTATAAACCCCAAGAAGGCTGCGGAACTCGCCGGGCTTTCGACGGAGGAGCTAAATGAGCTTTTCCAAGTGTACGTCCGCCATGAGATCTCGGACCTCGAGAGAGACATGATGGAAGTGTTTTCGTGATGTCCCGTTGTACGTTGCTGGACGCGCAGAAGCGGGGTTAGACCAATTGGTTTCCTTTCCGATTTTTCCTGCAACGCTGACCGTATAAATTCGTCCCCTGATGCAGCTCTCGTCATGGCGCTCCAGGCCTTTTGGCGATTTGCGCGATCTGGACCGAACAAATGATGATAACGGATCGCAATGCGAGGACGCGTTGCCCGCAAGTGTCTCAATCTATTCGTATACTGATGATATTGCCTCTGATTTGCGGAGGGATAGCCGCACCCCCTTGAACGGCTGGAATTGCATTCCCATCTCGTATGCGTTGCTTCCCATCGAGGGGGCGGTTCCGGACCGTCCGTTCCGCGGGATTCAATCGGCGTTCGGCGACGCGCGGCGTAACGAACCGCGCGGAGTCGAAGGTCGACGCCATTGGCTGCTGGGCCGGACAGGACCTTGACGCAAGGCGTCCGGAGCAGTGCGGGGCCGCCCGAGGCCGGAGGCGCACGCTGACGCAAGGACCGCCGCTCGCGGTTGGGATTGAGACCACGGGTCCCCAATCCGCGGCGCGACGTAAAACCCCGAGAGGTCCCTCCTTGCCGAGTGCGCCGAAGGAGGAAGAGCCAATGTCGCCGGCCGAAAATCGCCGGGCGCGGGATGCCGTGAGGCGGCCCAAACCACAATGCTCTGGCTCAAAAGGCCCGAGCAAAATAGTACCGTGCGCACGCCGCTTCGCGGCGTCCCGCGCCGCCCCTCGGTTTTCGAGGGGCCACTCAAACCTCCGGGCGCCAAGCGCCGCGGAGTTTTCGGCGTGGGCAAAAGACACCGCGCCTCGCTTCGCTATTCGCTACTCGCTATTCGCTCTGGGCCCACCATTTGGCATGTTGACGACCTTGCAGAACTAAAGTAGAACGATTCTCCATGTTTCGGATTTGTTCGCCCGTGCGAATCCCGCATGTCGGCGCAAAGGAGGCGTGGCAATGCTCACCCGCAAGCAATACGAACTCTTGATGTTCATCCACGAACGGGTGCGCGAAAGCGGTATTCCGCCCTCCTTCGACGAAATGAAGGACGCGCTGGATTTGAAGTCCAAGTCCGGCATCCACCGCCTGATCACGGCGCTGGAGGAACGCGGCTTCCTCAGGCGCCTGGAAAAGCGCGCCCGCGCGCTCGAAATCATCAAACTGCCCGATAACGTGGCCGAAACGCTGCGCCCCGCCACCTCGCGCAGCCAGGTGATGCGCATGACTCCCGGCCGCCACGCGCGCGGAGAAACGCGGGTTTCCTCGGATACGCGTGGCGCCGGCACTCCGCGCCGCGCCATGGGCGACGGCGAAGGCGCGATCAATGTGCCTCTGGTCGGGCGCATCGCGGCGGGCACGCCGATCGAGGCCTTGCAGAACAAGATGGCGGACGTTCCGGTGCCCAGCGGCATGGTCGGCCGCGGCGATCATTACGCGCTGGAGGTCACCGGCGATTCCATGATCAACGCGGGCATCCTCGACGGCGATACCGTGATCATCCAGGAAGTCGATACCGCGAACACGGGCGAGATCGTCGTGGCGCTGGTCGACAATACGGAAGCGACGCTGAAGCGGCTGCGCCGGCGCGGCGATTCCATCGCGCTGGAAGCGGCCAATCCGGCCTACGAAACGCGCCTCTACGGGGCGGATCGCGTGCGCGTGCAAGGCAAGCTGGTCGGCCTCATCCGCCGGTATTAGATGATCTTCGTTTGAAGCGCGTTGGCGGCTGCGCCGACCACGGCCGGCGACCGCGTTCGCCTTCCACCGTTTCGACGCGCAATGGTTCGCCCAACCACACCGCGTAGCCGCCCGCGCGCGCGATATCGATGCGATCGATCACAAGCTGAGGTCCGTTGCAGAACCGCCGCGCCGGCTCGGCACTCACCACGATACGGGCTTCGGCGCAGTCTTCGGCAAGCGCGTCGATGCGCGCGGGAACGGCGATCAGCGTTCCATCGCGCGCTTTGGCAATGCAGCCATAGGCGTCGCACCGCACGCCATCGTTCGGCGTGGCGACCGCCGCATCGGCGTCGCGCTTGTCGCCGTCGCGCTTCAGCCATTCGCCGGCGGAATAATCGTCGCGCGCAGGGCGCACGAAGCGCAGCAGACCGTCGCTCCCGCGCACGGCCACCGTCATGGCGTCGCGGGCGACCAGCAAGTCCGGCGACGGATTGGTCATGGCGACGGCCACGCCGGCGGCCATTGGAACGAGGCCCAGCCAGCGCCAGCCGTGCCGCCAGATCAGGGTCCACAAGCCGCCAAGCGACAGCAGAACAAGGGCCGCTATCGGCCATGCCGGCATAATGGAAACCGCTCCCGGCAGGCCCGATACGAAACGGCCCACGGTCAACATCACTTCAATGCCCCAGCCCATAATGCGCAGAGGCCAACCGTCCAACCCGAACGGCATCAGAATTACCGACAGCGCCGCGGCGGGCATGGTCACGAACCCCATCACCGGCATGGCGAGCAGATTGCCGAGCACGGCGTAATGCGTGGCCCGGTCGAAATGAAAGACGGCATACGGCGCCGTGGCCATGCTGCCGACCAGGCTGGTGGTGGCTATGCCGCGCATGTACCGGCGCACGCCGGCGAAGGCGCGTGGGGCTGCCGGCTCCGTGCGGCGCGCCCTTCGCGCCTGCTCCCATTCGACCACGGCGATCAGGCTGACCACGGCGGCGAACGACATCTGGAAACCGGGCTCCAAGAGATTCTCGGGCTGCAGCAGCAGGATGATCGTCGCGGCCAGCGCCAGCGAACGCATCGACAGCGCGGGCCGATCGAACAGGACGGCCAACAACATCGCGGCAAGCATGATGAAAGCGCGCGTGGCCGGCGTCGCCGCTCCGCTGATGACCAGATAGAACGAGGCACTTGCGAGCGCCGCCAATGCAGCCCATTTCTTAATCGGAAAGCGCAGCGCGATGGCCGGTATCAACGCCAGCATTGCGCGCACTGTCCAGAACAGTCCTAGTCCGACCAGCGCCATGTGCAGGCCGGCAATGGCCAGCACATGCGCCAAGCCGGCATCGCGCAGCGCCTGCTCGTCGTCGCTGGAAATCGCGCCGCGGTCGCCGGTGATGAGCGCCGAGGCGATGCCGCCCGTGCTCCCCGGCAGGACGGCGTGGATGCGCGCGGTCATCTTCCAGCGCAAACGTGCGACTGCGAGCGAGACTTCGTCGGTCCAATTGTTCGCCCGCAGCGGCGCAATCGGCTTGGGTTTGCCGTAGGCATAGCCCACCGCGCCGATGCGATCGTAGAACGCCGCCAGTCCGAAATCATAGCCGCCGGGCGTGGCCGGCCCCGGCGGCGGCATCAGCACGGCGGTCAAATGCACCCACTGGCCGGGCGACAGAACGTCCGCACCGGAGCGCACCGACACGCGGACTAACGCTGGGGTCCGCTCCGGCGGGAGACGCCGTGTAACGACCGCGCCAAGCGTGACGCGCATGCTCTTGCCATGTGCCTGAACGGAATCCACGCGTCCGTCGATGCCCAAAGGCCCAAGCTTGCGAGCGAGAACGGGTGCGCGGACAAGCTCGGTACGCAGTTTGGCCACCGCGAAGCCGAGAGAGGCCGCCGCCAGCAGTGCCAAGGCGATGCGAAAGGCCAACCGATGCGTTGCCGCCGATAACGATCCGGCTACAAGCACAAGTCCGGCGGCCACGACGGCAAACGCCCAGGCCGGCTCTTCCGGCAGCGTAAAATAGAGCCCGATGCCCGCCCCCATCGCCACGGGCAGCCACAAGGGCCAGCGCATGCGGTCGGCTGCAGCCTGCGCGCGAAGCGCGGCGAACAGGCGTGCGCAAGCCTCCGCCAGCGTCCCTCCTGTGAACGGGAAGGGCGCAAAACGCCGCAACGCCGGGATCGTACTTGCCCCCACGAACGAATGCCGTTTGCCAGAAGCCTCGGTTTCACTTAAAGCCGAAGAAACGCCAGCCGAAGCCCATCATGACCGAAAATCAGAAGCCAGTCCTGCGCTTTGCGCCTTCGCCCACCGGAATGCTGCATATCGGGGGCGCCCGCACGGCTTTGTTCAACTGGCTCTACGCCCGCCATACGGGCGGCAAATTCCTGCTGCGCATCGAAGATACAGACCGCGAGCGCTCCACCCCCGAGGCCGTGGCGGCCATCCTGAATGGGATGACCTGGCTTGGCCTGACTTGGGATGGCGAGACTGTCTATCAATTCGCCCGCGTCTGCCGCCATCGCGAAATAGCCGAGCAGCTTCTTGCGACCGGCAAGGCCTACCGCTGTTTTGCGACTCCCCAGGAGCTGGAGGAGATGCGCGCCGCCCAGCGCGCGGCCGGCAAGCCCATCCGCTATGACGGGCGCTGGCGCGACCGCGATCCCGGCGAAACCCCTCCGGGCGCGCCGTTCGCGGTACGGCTGAAGGCCCAGCAGACCGGCGAGACCATCGTGCGCGACGCGGTGCAGGGTGACGTTCGCTTCGCCAACGAACAGCTCGACGACATGGTGCTGCTGCGCAGCGACGGTAACCCGACCTACATGCTGGCCGTCGTGGTCGACGATTACGACATGGGCGTGACCCACATCATCCGCGGCGACGATCACCTCAACAACGCGGCGCGCCAGCTCCAGATCATCCAGGCGCTCGGCTGGCCGGAGCCTGTCTACGCTCACCTGCCGCTGATCCACGGGCCGGACGGCGCCAAGCTCTCTAAACGCCACGGGGCGCTGGCCGTGGAAGCCTATCGCGACATGGGTTATCTGCCCGAAACCATGCGCAATTATCTGCTGCGGCTGGGCTGGAGCCACGGCAATGAGGAGATCATCCCGACCGCGCAGGCCATCGAATGGTTCGATCTGGAAAACATCGGCCGGAGCCCGGCGCGGCTGGATTTTAAGAAGCTCGACAACCTCAATGCGCATTACATCCGCGCGATGGACGACGAGGCGCTCGCGGACGAGATCGCGGCGCTCATCGCACGCCGCGATCCGCCGTTGGTGCTGAGTGAGAAGGCGCGCGCGCGCCTGATCGCCGCCATGCCGAGCTTGAAGGAACGCGCCAAGACTTTGGTGGAGTTGGCCGACACCGCGGAGTTTTTGTTCACGGACGGCGCGCGCACTCTGGACGACGCAGCGCAAAAGGTCCTGACGCCGGAAGCGCGCCGTTTGAACGATGAATTTCTGACTCTGACAGCCGATGCGCCATGGGAAGCGGCGGTCTTGGAAGAAAAGGCCCGCTCCTTTGCGGACGCGAAGGGGCTCAAGCTGGGTCAGGTTGCCCAACCTCTGAGAGCGGTACTGACCGGCAAGACCACCTCGCCACCGATTTTCTCCATGCTGGCGGTGCTCGGACGGGACGAGTCGGTCGCCCGGATCAATGCTTACAGTGCCTAGTTTCCGTGCAGATCACTCATCTGCACAGGAAGTTGCGTGACGAGGTCGATTTGCGCATTCTATAGTTGCTGCAATGCAAGATAACCAGAGCCCGGAGCCAGGAGACCAAGATGAGAGAAAGCAAGGCCGTCCCCGCCGGTAAGGCGACACTCAGCTACCAGGGCAAGTCCTACGAGCTTCCCGCCTTTGCGGGCAGCGAGGGCCCGAACGTCGTCGACATCCGCAAGCTCTACGGCGAGGCGGATTTGTTCACCTACGACCCGAGCTTCACCTCCACCGCGAGCTGCGAAAGCGACATCACCTTTATCGACGGCGACAAGGGCATCCTGCTCTATCGCGGCTATCCGATCGACGTGCTCGCCGAGAAATCGTCGTTCCTGGAAGTCTGCTATCTGCTGCTCTACGGCGAACTGCCGACCAAGACGCAGATGGAGCAATTCAGTTACACGATCACGCACCACACGATGGTGCACGAACAACTGGCTTCGTTCTTCCGCGGCTTCCGTCGCGATGCGCATCCAATGGCGGTAATGTGCGGCGTTGTGGGCGCGCTGTCGGCGTTCTATCACGACTCCACCGACGTCAACGATCCGAAGCAGCGCCAGATCGCCAGCCATCGCCTCGTCGCCAAGATGCCCACCATCGCGGCCATGGCGTTCCGTTACAGCACGGGCCATCCCTTCGTGTATCCGCTCAATTCGCTGGGCTATACCGAGAACTTCCTGCGCATGTCCTTCTCCGTCCCGGCCGAACCGTACGTGGTCAATCCGGTGCTGGCCAAGGCGCTGGACACTGTCTTCATCCTGCACGCCGACCACGAGCAGAACGCATCCACCTCGACGGTGCGGCTGGCCGGATCTTCCGGCGCCAATCCGTTCGCCTGTATCGCGGCGGGCATCGCCTGCCTGTGGGGGCCGGCGCACGGCGGCGCCAACGAGGCGGCGCTGAAGATGCTGGAAGAGATCGGAACCGCCGACCGCATCCCCGAATACATCCGCCGCGCCAAGGACAAGAACGATCCGTTCCGCCTGATGGGCTTCGGCCATCGCGTCTACAAGAACTACGATCCGCGCGCCAAGGTGATGCAGAAGCAATGCCATGCCGTTCTCGACGAGCTGGGCCTGCACGAGACGCCGCTCCTGAAAGTGGCGCTGGAACTGGAGCGCATCGCGCTGCAGGACGAATATTTCGTCGAGAAAAAGCTCTATCCGAACATCGATTTCTATTCGGGCATCACGCTCAAGGCGCTGGGCTTCCCGGTCAGCATGTTCACCGCATTGTTCGCGCTGGCGCGCACCGTCGGCTGGATCGCGCAATGGAAAGAGATGCTCGAAGACCCGCACCAGAAGATCGGCCGCCCGCGGCAGATCTACACCGGCGCCAAGCGGCGCGATTACGCACCGATCGAGAAGCGGTAGGGCGCGGTTCCGTTCGGGGCGAATGGCGTCCTTCGGAGCTCCCACTCGCTGCGCTCGCGATCGCACCTCAGGATGACGGGCGCGCGCGAGCAATTCCGCGGCCTGACGGCCCGGAGGTTTGCTTGTTCCCCTCGGCCCGACGAGCTTGGGGCGAGGGGAGCGCGGGACGCCGCGAAGCGGCGTGCGCACGGTACTATTTTGCTCGGGCCTTTTGAGCCAGAGCATTGTGGTTTGGGCCGCCTCACGGCATCCCGCGCCCGGCGATTTTCGGCCGGCGACATTGGCTTTTCCTCCTTCGGCGCACTCGGCAAGGAGGAACCCCTCGGGGTTTTACGTCGCGCCGCGCATTGGGGACCTTTGGTCTCAATCCCAACCGCGAGCGGCGGTCCTTGCGTCAGCGTGCGCCTCCGGCCTCGGGGCGGCCCCGCACTGCTCCGGACGCCTTGCGTCAAGGTCCTGTCCGGCCCAGCAGCCAATGGCGTCGACCTTCGACTCCGCGCGGTTCGTTACGCCGCGCGTCGCCGAACGCCGATTGAATCCCGCGGAACGGACGGTCCGGAACCGCCCCCTCGATGGGAAGCAACGCATACGAGATGGGAATGCAATTCCAGCCGTTCAAGGGGGTGCGGCTATCCCTCCGCAAATCAGAGGCAATATCATCAGTATACGAATAGATTGAGACACTTGCGGGCAACGCGTCCTCGCATTGCGATCCGTTATCATCATTTGTTCGGTCCAGATCGCGCAAATCGCCAAAAGGCCTGGAGCGCCATGACGAGAGCTGCATCAGGGGACGAATTTATACGGTCAGCGTTGCAGGAAAAATCTACTTGCCTGCAGCGTCCGCGCTACGATGATCCGGTCAGTTCGAGATTGCCTATGATTTCACGCAGCGTGTCGGCTGACTTTGCGAGGGCGCGCCGCTCATCTGGCGGCAACTCGACTTGCAGTACCTGTTCAACACCCTTCGAGGACACGATACAGGGTATTCCCAAACTCACGCCGCTGAGGCCGTATTCTCCTTCCAGCACCGCCGAAACGGTCAGCACACTGTGCAGATTGCGCAATACGGCGGCAGCAATTTCCGCCAATGCAAGCGCAACCGCAAACCACGTGGCCCCCTTGTAGTCGATGATGTGATAGGCCGAATGTCTCACTTGGTGGGCCACGTTGCGTTGAGTCGCCTGCCAGTCTTCACACTTCAAGCACAGACGACAGAACTGTTCGATCGGCATGCCGGCCATGTTCGTGATCGACCATGCGGCAAACTCGCTGTCGCCGTGTTCTCCCATGATGTGGGCATGGACGTTGTGCACGTCAACGCCGCAACGCTGACTCAGAAAATGGCGAAAACGCGCGCTGTCCAGCACGGTGCCGGACCCTATGATGCGCCCGCGCGGCCAGCCGGATCGCTTGTGGGCGACATAGGTCAGGATATCCACAGGATTGCTGACGATCAGAACCACGGCAAGCGAATTCTGGCGGACGATCTCGTCGACGAGGCTCTGGATGATGACGGCATTGCGCTGGACCAATTCCAATCGCGTCTCGCCGGATCGCTGCTTTGCTCCGGCCGTAATCACAATCAGCGAGGCGTCAGCGTAGTCCGACGGCTGGCCCTCGCGAATCTGGATGGAAGGGAAGAAAGCCTGACCGTGGGCCAAATCGAGAACTTGGCCCCTGGCGAGTTCCTGGTTGGCGTCCAGCAAGACGAGCTCGTCAGCCAAGCCTCTCTGAGCCAGCGTGTAGGCAAAAGTCGAACCCACAGCGCCCGCGCCAACAATTACGACCTTCCTTGATTTCCAATGCACGGCATCCATTTCTGCCCCTTGCTCATCGAGATGTGGACCACTTTTAGCGTGGCAGTTGCCGGTCATGACCGCAATCTCTGCGAATGACAAGAGTTTGCGCATTGCGGTCATTGCGCACGCGGAACCCGACAATCATCTTGACGGACGCACAAAATCCAGAATAGCCCGGGCGGCGCGGAGAGACGGCTGTTCGGCGCCCTGGCCTAACCGGCGCATCGCCTCGTCCTGGTCGGCAATCTGGCGCGCGGCTGCTTGCTTGTCCGTCAACAACGCCGCGACGGCATCGGCGAGCGCGCTCGGCGCGCAGCGTTCCTGAAGAAATTCCGGCACTGCCTCGCGATCCAGAAGTAGATTGACGAGCGTGGCGTATTTCGCATGGATCAGCGGCTTCATCAGCGTATGGGTCAGCCAGCCGACCTTGTAGCCGACAACCATCGGCGTACGGGACAGCGCCAGCTCCGTCGTCACCGTGCCGGATGCCGCCAGCGCCGCGTCGGCGGCGTCGAAGGCGGCGAATTTCTCGTCCTCGCCTTCGACGATATGGAGCGGCGCCGGCCAGTCCGCCGTTGCCGCCCGCACGCGCACCGCAACGTGAGGCACGGTCGGCAGCACGATCACAAGACCCGGCAGGCGCTGCGCAAGCAATCCAACCGCCGCGCGGAACGCAGGCAGGATGTAATGGATTTCGCCCGTCCGGCTGCCCGGCAGAACCGCCAGCAGCGGCGCCTGTGCTGCGATGCCGTGACGGGCGCGAAAGGCCTCGCCGCCCGTCATGCGCTTGGCGCGCTCGATCGCCGGATGGCCGACGAAAACGGAGCGCAGCCCATATCCCTCGAAAAACGGCACCTCGAACGGCAGCAGCGCCAAGACCATGTCGAAATAACGCGCCATGGCGCGGGCGCGCCAGGAACGGCTGGCCCAAACCTGCGGCGCAACATAATTGATGGTGACAATTCTCGGCGCGATGCGTTTGAGGCGCCGGGCGATGCGATGGGTGAAATCGGGACTGTCGATCAACACCACGGCATCGGCGTGCGCCTCGACCGCGAAATCCGCCGCCTGACGCACCCGCGCCAGAATCGCGGGAATACGCGGCACGACTTCGGTGAGGCCCATCACCGCGGTCGCGTCGAGCGGAAAAAGACTCTTCAGCCCTTGGGCCGCCATCGCCTCGCCGCCGACGCCGACGATCTTCACGGAATCGCCGCCGAGCGCCTTGAGCGCTGCCATCAATTGCGCGCCGAGTTGATCGCCCGACGGCTCGCCGCATACCAGCATCAGCGTCAGGGATTTTTCAGGCAGCCCGGACATCGTCAGGGCGCCACGCCGACGAGGAACAGGCCCAACCGGTCGGCTTCCTCGATCACCGCGCGCTTGTGCAGGATCAGCGCCCCGCCCGCTTCCACCGCGATGCCGGCCAGGCCAACGGCCGCCGCATTGCGCACGGTTTGCACGCCGATGACGGGCAGATCCGTCTTGCCGTCCTGGATCGGCTTGGGCGCCTTCGCCAGAACGCCGCGCCGCTTGTCCGGCGTGCCGCGAAGATGCTCGGGCAGGCTCGCCACGCGCGCCACCGTGGCGTCCGTTCCCTCCGCCGCTTCCACCGCGAGCGCCAGCCCGTCGCAAACGATCGCCGCCTGGCCGATGTCGAGCGCGCCCATGGCGCGCGCGATCTTGAACGCCGTCGCGATGTCTTCCTCGCTGTCCTGCGAAGGCGCGATGCGGCCCAAGCGGCCTTGGGGCGCCAGCAGCCCGGGCGCGGCATCCGCGGCCCCGATGGCGCGGAAGCCCTCGCGTTCGAAAAGCTCGACCACGGTGCGCAGCAACGCATCATCGCCCTTGCGCGCCGCTGCGATTATGCGAGGCGCCGCGAGCACGCCCTTGGCGTCGAGTTTGATCTCGGAGAATTTCGGCCGCGCCAGCTTGCCGGCAAGCAGCACCTCGCCGCAATGGTGGGCGCGCAGAGCCTTGACGATCTTGTTCACCTCGCCGAGCGACGCCCATTCGTGCGGATAGGTCTCGACCCATTCGTTGGCCGAACCAAGAAGCGCCAGGACGAAAACCTCGCACCCGCTCTCGCGCACGCTTTCGGCGATGGCGAGGGGAAGATCGCCGCCGCCGGCGACGATCCCCAGCGCCGATCGCGGGGCCTCGTTCATGTTTCTTCGGTTGCGCCGTGAAGGCGCGCTCGACAGATCGGGCGCTTGGCCGGCGCTTGAATGAAGTCGATGACTTCGCGCACTTCGGCGATATCCGCCCATTTTTCGCGCGCCGCCACCACGCGCTCGTCGAATTTACCGGCGGCTGCGAGGAATATATCGCGATACATGCCGCGCAGCGCGTGGATGCTGGGACGCGGTACGCCGAGCCGCTTCAGCCCGACGATATTGAGCCCGGCAAGTTTCGAGTGCGTACCGATGGCAATGCCGAAGGGAATAATGTCTTCGTTGCTGCCGGAAATGCCGCCGAGCATCGCACCGCGGCCAATGCGGCCGAACTGCTGCACGGCCGCAAGGCCGCCCATGACGACGCCGTCGCCGACGTCCACATGTCCGGCAAGCTGGACGCCGTTGGCGAACGTCACGTTGTTGCCGACCCGGCAATCGTGCCCGATATGGCTATAGGCCATGAAGAAGCCGTTCGAGCCCACTTGCGTCACGCCGTGGCCCTTGGCGCTGCCGAGGCTGAAAGTCACGCATTCGCGGATGATGGTATCTTCGCCGACGACCAGCCTTGTGCCCGCCGCGTCGTTGCCGCGGATTTGCGACTCGCCGCCCAGCACGGCGCCGGGATGCACGACGCACCGCGCGCCGATCTCGGTCTGCCCGCTGATGACGACGTGAGAAAGCAGGCGAACCCCGTCACCCAGCTTTGCCTGAGACCCAACGACGCAAAAGGGGCCGACTTCGACCTCCGCCCCCAGAACGGCTCCGTCTTCAACGACCGCGGTCGGATGAATCGCCTTCCCCATTTATGCTGTCCTGAATCATTGCGCTGAATTCCGCTTCTGCACATAGCACGTCGCCGACATAGGCTTCGCCAGCAAATCGCCACACCGGCCCGCGCCGTCTCAACGCTTTGACCCGCAGCTGCAGCATATCGCCCGGGCGGACCGGTTTTCTGAAACGCGCTTTTTCGATGGTTAAGAAATAGACGATGCGATTATCGCTCGTCAGCCCCAGCGAATGGATAACGAGAGCGCCCGCCGTTTGCGCCAGGGCCTCGACGATCAACACCCCCGGCATCACCGCGCGATCCGGAAAATGGCCCTGGAAATACGGCTCGTTATAGCCGACCGCCTTGTGGCCCGTGGCGCTTTCGTGGGCCACGATGTCGGTCAGCCGCTCCACGAACAGGAACGGCGAGCGATGCGGCAGCAACCGCTTGATACCCTCGACGTCGAGCACGACGTGCGATGGATGTTTTTCAGTCATGGCCGTTCCGTTTCGGTTTCCTTATCATGGCCGCCACTGCGTGCAACTCGCGAATCCAATCCTTCACTGGCTTCGCCGGCGTACCGGCGTAATCGCGCCCGCCCTCGAGTTCCTGGCCGATGATCATCGCCGAGCGCCCTCCAAGACGCGCCCCGTTGCCGATACGGCAATGGTCCGAAATTCCGCACTGCCCGCCGAGCACGACAAAATCTCCCAACGTGGTGCTGCCGGATATTCCCGTCTGGGAAACAATCACGCAATGCCGGCCGATATGGACGTTGTGCCCAATCTGCACGAGATTATCAATCTTCGTACCCTCGCCGATGACGGTGTCGCCCAGCGCTCCGCGATCGATCGTGACGCCGGCGCCGATTTCCACCTTGTCCTGCACGATCACGCGGCCGAGTTGCGGAATCTTGATGTGGCCCTGCCCGTCGCTGGCAAAGCCGAAGCCGGGCTGGCCGATTTGCGCTCCCGACAGGATCAGCAACTGGTCGCCTAAATAGGCGTGGGAGATCGATACGTTGCTGCCGATCTCGCAGCCGCGCCCGACCGTCACGCCGCGGCCGATGACGGTATTGGGACCGATACGGGTGTCGTCGCCGATCTGTGCCTGGGGCCCGACGACCACGCCGGCACTCAAGACCACGCGCTCGCCGATTTCGGCGCTGGGATCGACCGGATCTCGTTGCCGGGACCAGTCGTCGAGGCTCGCTTCGGGATAGAACATATTCGCGGCCGTCGCGAAGGCATGCTGCACGGCCGCGCATGGGATCGTCACCAGCTGCGGGGGGATTCGACCGCTCTGTCGGTCTTGGCCGGCACGAAACAAAAGCCGGCTCTGGTTCGGGAAAATTCCGTTGCGGCGCGTTTATCCGCATAAAACGACAGATGGGCGGCAACCGCGCCGGACAGGCTAGCCAGATCGTCGATCCTGGATAAATCGTCGGCGCCCGCCGGCACAGCCGCGCCCGCCTTCGCGCAGACCTCGGCCAGCGTGTAAGGGCCGCGATTGTCGTAGAAGCGTGGATCGGCCATGGCCGGCTGTCCAGCGCGTCACCGCGCTATTGATCCTGCTGTTGCTGCTGCTGCTGAGCAGAGGCGGGAGGCGCCGTGAGTTCCACCTTCACTGTGGGCAACTTCATATCGAGACGTTGGATGACCAATTGGGTCACATCGATCGAATTCGGTGCCAGAAGAATGGACGAACGGTCCAGAAGGATGGTGGCGCCGCGTTCTTTCATGATGCCCTGCAGGATCGGCCCCAGAGCCTGTTCGATCTGCTGTTGCGCCTTGATGACGCCGCCTTGAATGAGCCCACTGCGCTGCTGGACCTTCTTTTGGAAGACCTCGGCCCTCGCTTGGAAATCCTTGATCTTGCGCGCTTTGACGTCGGGCGCGAGAATCGCGGCCTGCTGCTGGAGCTGCATTTCTTCGTTTTTCAGAGCTCCGCCCTCGCCGTTCAGCTCGTTGGTCGCCTGCTGCTTGAGCGCTTCGACCTGATGCTGGATATCCTGCCCGACTTTAGACAAGCCCATGACCCGGCGCATATCGATCATCAGGATTCGCGCCGTCGGGGCGCCGTTAGGAGGCGGCGGCGGAGCTGCAACAGCAGCGTCCAGAGACGACGCCCCAAGGAAAAGCATCCCTGCCACCAGGATGGTGCGGGCGATAAGCGATTTCTTCGTCATGGATCTAATACCCCGTGCCGGCGCTGAAGTGGATGAATTCGGTCTTATCATACTTTGCTTTGAGGACCGGCACACCAAGATCGATTTGGACCGGGCCGAAAGGCGATTTCCAGCCGATGCTGACGCCGGCGGACATGCGCATCGCCAGATTGTCCCTGACGCAGGAGCTCGAACTGGTGGACACCGGGCAGAGCGGCGTTTCCGATTTGAGATGGCCGAGCGTGCCGAAATCTGAGAACAGCGAGAATTTCATGCCATAGTCGGCCGGCACGACGTCGGGCAGGCGCATTTCCGCCGTGCCGATCGCGTAGAAATCGCCGCCCACCGCGCCGGCATCGCCCGTCACGTCGACATCGCGCGGGCCGATGCCCGCCAGCTTGAAGCCGCGAAACAAATCGCCACCCTTGAAATAGCGTTCCTGAATCGGAATGGTCATACCGCCATAGCCGTCGATGAAGCCGGAAGACAGGGTGAGCGAGCCGACAAAATCATCTCCGATAAGCTTGTGGTAGGTCGCGAAAGTTCCTTCCGTCTTCAGGAATTTCAGGTTGCCGCCGATGCCCGCGAAATCCTGAGAGAAATTGAAGACGATGCCGCTCGTCGGTTTGATGACATCGTCCAGCGTATTGTAGATGAACGAATAGCCGATCTCGGAGGTGTAGGTTGTGGCGCCATTGGCGTTAATTTCATTGATCAACGCCTGTGGCGCGTTGCTGTACGGCGTAACCTTGTTGATCCTGTACGTATAGTTCAAGCCGATACTGCCGTACTCGGAGGTCGGAAAGCGCAAGCGCAGGCCTGCCGCGGTCGAATCGCCTTGATAATCGGCCTGATTGTAGTCCGTGACCCATTTGTAGAGATCGAAACCGGCCGCTAACGGACGATTGAGGAACCATGGCTCGGTGAAACTGAACTGGAACATTTTGGTCAGCGTCGACATCTGAATGCTGGCGCGCATGTACTGGCCACGACCGAACAAATTGCGCTCGGTGTAAGCGAATTCTCCCACGAAGGAACTGGTCGAGGAATATCCCGCGCCGACCGACAGTTCGCCGGTCGACTGCTCCGTGACCTCGACCGTGAGGTCCGTCTTGTCGGGGCGCGAGCCCGGCGAATTCTTAATCGCCACATCCTTGAAGAATCCCAACGCGCGGATGCGCGTGCGCGAACGGTCGACCAGCTGGCGGTTGAAGGCGTCGCCTTCGGTGAAACGCAATTCGCGCCGGATGACCTTGTCGAGCGTGCGCGTGTTGCCGACGACGTTGATCTTGTCGATGTAGACGCGCGGCCCCTGCTGGATGTTCATGATCACGTCTATGGTGCGCGCGTCAGCGTTACGCTGGAGGCGCACGCCGACGTCCGCATTTGCATAACCTTTGGTGCCGACGGCGTTGACCAACGCATCCTTCGCGTTCTCAACCAGATTTTCGTCGTAAAGATCACCGGCGGAGATCTTGACCAGCGGGCGCAGCGCTTGCGCGGGAATCTCCTTGACCTTCGAATTGATGATGATTTTGCCGAAATTATACCTCGGACCTTCGTCGACGGTGAAGGTGATGTAGAAGGAGCTGTGGTCGGGCGTAAGTTCGGCCACGGCGGAAACAACGTGGAAATCCGCATAACCGTGGCTAACGTAAAAGCGGCGCAACTGTTCGCGGTCGAACTGTAGGCGGTCCGGATCGTAGTTGTCGTTGGTCGCAAGGATACGCCACCAGGCCGACTGTTCGGTGGCAATCTGTTCGCGCAGCGTATCGTCGTCGTAAATTTTGTTGCCGACGAAGATGATGCGCGCGACGCCCGTGGTCGGCCCTTCGTTGATCGAATAGATCAGGTCGACGCGGTTCTGCGGACGCTGGATGATCTGCGGGTCGACGCTGGCGGCGAACTTGCCGTTGCGGCGATAGAGTTCGATGATGCGCTGAACGTCGGATTGCACTTTCGCGCGGGTGAAAACCAAGCGCGGCTGAAGTTGAATTTCCTTCTGAAGGTCCTTGGTCGTGACCTTGTCGTTACCCTCGAACGCGATCTGGTTGATGATCGGGTTCTCGACCACATGTACCGTCAGAGTGGAACCGTCCCAGTTGATCTTCACGTCCGAGAACAGTCCGGTTGCGAACAGCGACTTCAATGCGCGGTCGACGGACGGCTCGCTATAGGCATCCCCGACATGCATCGTGATGTAGGTCAGAACCGTCGCGGGCTCGATCCGTTGCGTGCCCAAAACGACCATCTGTCTGACGATGGCCGGCGCTTCCGCCTTGGCGGGCGCCCCGGTGTCCTCCGGAGAACTCGGTTGAGCCGGGCCAGCCGGGTTCAACTCCTGCGCGTAGGCCGGTGCCCCGACTGCAAAAGAAGCAAACAGAAGCGAGACCGGGGCCACGCGCTTCAATCGGGCGAACAGGGCGTCAGCGCTCATCCACTCGTCTCTGTCACTCTATCTCAGGTCGGGCGTCACGCGGGGGGATAGGCCCTTTGCGTGCTGCGGGCCGAGGTTTCGCAAAGGGTTCTACCGGACCAAGTCGTTCCATGCGGCGAAGATCACAAGAGCAACCACCAGCGCTAGCCCGACCCTGAATCCAACGTCCTGGACCCGCTCTCCCAGCGGACGCCCCAGCACGGCTTCGCATCCATAGTACAGAAGATGGCCCCCGTCGAGGAGAGGAATGGGGAAAAGGTTGATTAGACCGATGCTTACAGAAATGAAAGCTATCAGAGAGATTAGGTCGTAGAGGCCCTGCGAAGCGGCTTTCTGGGAAACCCCGGCTATCCCTATGACCCCAGTCAACTGGCTGGCATCCGCGCGATGCGAGACCATCCGCCACACGCCGACAAGCGACACATCGACGATGCGCCAAGTTTGGACCATGGCGATCAAAGGCGCCTTTGCGGCCAAGATTGGGATATAAACGGTATTTTGAGCGCTCTCGCCCGCGGGGCTGACACCGATTCCCCTTGTTTCCAGGTGAGCGCCGTAAACGTCGGTATTGTCGATCCAGCCCGGGGTGACATCCATGGTCAACGACCGGCCATTGCGATCGATCAAGATCGAGAGGGATTTGCTCTTGCTGGACAGGATCGTGTCCATCAGATCCCCGTAAAACGTGTGCACGCGTTCGCCATTGATGGCTATGATCTTGTCGCCAGGCTTGATCCCGGCCACGGCCGCAGGCGCGCGGGGTTGAACGGCGCCGATATAGGTCGACAGCTCTTTGGCTCCATAGGTCGTGAAAAGGACCGTAAACACGACAAAAGCCAGAATGAAATTCGCCGCCGGCCCTGCCACGGCGATCAGCGCGCGCTGATAAAGCGGCTTGAAGAGAAGGACGCTAGACTTCTCGCCGGAGTCCATCGCGGCGACACGTTCGCGGTCGGGCGTGCTGGCGGCGTCCGCGTCGCCCAGGAATTTCACATAGCCGCCGAACGGCAGCCATGAAACCTTCCATCGCGTCCCCTTGCGATCCGTCCAGCCGAAAATCTCGCTGCCAAATCCTATGGAGAACGTCTCGATGCTGACGCCGCAAGCGCGCGCCACCAGGTAATGGCCGAGTTCGTGGAAGAACACCACAAAGGTGATGACGAAGACGAAGGCGGGCAGTCCCAGCGGGGCCCAGGCAAACAAATCGTGCAACAGAGACAACATCAGTACTCCCGTACGCCTACAAACTACGTCATCATACGCCGGCAAACGTTTCCGGCGAGTTCCCGCGCCCGCGCATCCGCCGCCAGCACGCCATCGAGAGATTCGGCCTCGACATTCGCGCCGGGGCATTCGTCCACGGTCGTCTCCACGACCCGCGGAATGTCCAAAAACCCGATTTGCCGGTTCAGGAAGGCCGCCACCGCGACCTCATTGGCCGCGTTGAGGATCGTAGGGGCCAGCCCGCCGCGGTTCAAGCAATCCAGGGCCAGCGCCAGGCAGCGGAACCGCGTGTGGTCCGGCGCCTGGAAGGTCAGCTGCGCCACCTGCGGCAGGTCGAGCTTGCGCGACGGCGAGGAAATGCGCCTGGGCCAGGCGAGCGCGTGGGCGATCGGCGTGCGCATGTCGGGCGCGGACAGATGGGCCAGCGTGGAGCCGTCCGCATAGGACACGAGACAATGCACGACCGATTGGGGATGCACAACGACGGCGAGCTTTTCCGCCGGCAAGGCAAAAAGGAAATGCGCCTCGATCAGTTCCAGCCCCTTGTTCATCAGGGTGGCGCTGTCGACGGAAATCTTCGCGCCCATCGACCAGTTGGGATGCGCCACCGCCTGTTCGGGTGTCGCCGTCCGCATGCGATCGAGAGACCAATCGCGGAACGGGCCGCCCGAAGCGGTGAGCGTGACGAGGTCGACCTCTTCCACATCGGCCGCCCGGAAGACCTGAAAAATCGCATTGTGCTCGGAATCGACGGGGATCACGGCGGCATTCGAAGCAGCGAGCGCGCGGCGGAACACCATGCCCGCGGCCACAATGCATTCCTTGTTGGCGAGCGCCACCGTCGCCCCGCGCGCGACCGCGGCCAGCGCCGGCTCCAAGGCCGCCGCGCCCATGATCGCCACCATCACGGTCTCGGAAGGCCTAGCGGCCGCCGCGATAACGGCGCCGCGGCCGGCGGCGATTTCGATACCCGTCCCCGACAGAGCATCTTTGAGTTCGGCGTAGAGATTTTCGTCGCCGATTACGGCGATCTTCGGCTTGATCTTCCGCGCCTGGGCGGCGAGCGCGCCCACATTCGACTGCGCCGTCAACGCTTCCACGGGCAGCGCGTCGGCGCCGTAGCACTTCCGCACATGGTCGATCACGTCGAGCGTGCTGACGCCGATGGACCCAGTGGAACCGAGAATCGTCACGCGCCGCGCCAGCACCGGTTTGAGATCCGGCATGTCCAACTGATGACGGTGAGCCGCAAGCGCCTTCATGGGCTGGCTCCGAACAGCGGATCGAGATGAAAGACAAAAACGGCGATTTCCAGCGCCACGACCGCGAAAAGCGTGGAATCGATGCGGTCGAGAACGCCGCCATGGCCGGGGATCAGCCCGCCGCTGTTCTTGATGTGGAAATGGCGTTTGACCCAGGACTCGAACAGATCGCCGAAATGCGCGAAGGCGGCAAGCACCGCGCCGAACAACGCGGCCGCACCAGCATGGCCGCCGATGACGGCGATAAAGATCGCCTCCGTGATCGCCGCAACGACTATTCCGCCGATCGTTCCGGACCACGTCTTGTTCGGCGACAGCACCGGCGCAAGCTTCGGACCGCCGACCAGATTGCCGATCACCAATGCGCCCGTGTCCGTCGCCCACACAACGGCGAACAAAGCGCCGACCAGCCAGCCGCCGTGTTGGGGAATTTCTCTCAGCGTCAAGATCGCGAGCGAGGGGATGCCCAAATAAAGAACGCCGGCGGCCTGCCATAACGGACGGCTACGCCTGATCGTGCTCAAGGCCAGCACCAGGAACGCGCCGCAGAGCAGAACGATATACGGCACGATTGCGTGCGGCCAAAGAACGAAGGCGGCCAGCATCAGCCAGATGGTCGCCGCCGTCGGCGCCAGCTCCGGCGCCGCCTCGCCCTCGCTTACGATACGGTGCCACTCGCGGGCCGCTGCGAAAGTGGACACCGCCACGACAACGGCCAAATAGGATGTACCGCCGCAAATCGCGGCGATGACGATGAGCGCAAGCGCCACGCCGAAGACCGGCCTGGTGATCCAATCGCGTGAAAACCTGATCGCGTGCATGCCCGACGCCGGCGGCGGGTTGGTCGCAAGGATGTCGGGCGCCTTGCTCACGCCGCGGATTCCGGCAAGGCGCCGAAGCGGCGTTCGCGCTGCGAGAATTTGTCGAGCGCGTCGAGCAATTCCTGTCGGCCGAAATCGGGCCACAGCGTTTCCACGAACAGAAGCTCGGCATAGGCCGACTGCCACAGAAGGAAATTGGAGAGCCGCCGCTCGCCCGAAGTGCGAATGACGAGGTCCGGCTCGGGCAAACCGGCAGTGAACAGACGCGAGGTGAAGAGTTCAGGGGTGATGGTCTCCGGATCGAGCCGGCCCTCAGCGGCGGCGCGCGCCAGCTCGCGGGCGGCGGCGGCGATCTCTTCCTGCCCGCCGTAATCAAAAGCAAAGGTGAGATTGAGGCCACTATTGCCGAGGGTGCGCCGCTCCGCTTCTTCGATCAATTTGCGGATGTCTTCTTCGACGCGCGTGCGATTGCCGATGACGCGGATGCGCGTGCCGCGGTCGACAAGCTCGTCTACGTCGTTGCGGAAATAAAGACGGAACAGTCCCATCAACGCACCGACTTCGATGGCCGGGCGTTTCCAGTTTTCCGACGAGAACACAAAGAGCGTGAGATTTTCGAGCCCGACATCGCAAGCTTGGCGCACCACTTCGCGCACCGCCGCCACGCCCGCCACATGGCCCGCCTGGCGCGGCAGATGCCGCCTGCGCGCCCAGCGTCCGTTGCCGTCCGTGATGATGGCGACGTGGCGCGGAAGGTTACTGGTGCTCGGCGCGGCGGCCATATTCGATTCCCGACAGCCCGTCCGCCCAAGTATTTCAGGCGCGGGAGTTAACAGTGGACTCCCCCATGCTGACCTTGTCCGGGCGCGAGGGCAACGCCAATTCAGACTTGCATGATCTCCTGCTCCTTACCTTGGAGCAGTTGGTCGATATCCTTTATCTGCGCGTCGGTAAGCTTCTGCAATTCTTCACCCTGCTTATGGTGCTCGTCCTGACCGATCTTGTGGTCTTTTTCGAGCTTTTTCAGGATTTCCATACCGTCGCGACGCACATTGCGGACGGCCACCCGTCCCTGTTCGGCATATTTGTGGGCCAATTTGACCAGTTCCTTGCGCCGTTCCTCGTTCAATTCCGGGATCGGAATACGCAAAAGCTGGCCGTCCATCTGAGGATTGAGGCCAAGCCCGGCGTCGCGGATCGCCTTATCGACAGCCTTAACCATGCTGCGATCCCACACCTGCACCGTCAGAAGGCGCGGTTCGGGAGTGGAGATGGTGCCGAGCTGGCTGATGTGCATTGCGTTGCCGTAAGCATCGACATGGATGGGGTCGAGCAAAGCGGGGCTGGCGCGGCCGGTGCGCAGGCCGGCAAATTCCCCCTTCAACCCCGTTACGACGCCCTTCATGCGGCGCATCATTTCATCCTTGCTGTAGGTCTCGGCCATGTTGCCCTCCTATGCCTTGTCCTGGATGATCGTCGCCCGTCCCTCGCCGTTCAGCACCGCGACGAGCGCGCCTTTGTCGTGAATCGAAAATACGATGATGGGAATCTTGTTCTCGCGCGAAAGGCTGACGGCTGCCGCGTCCATCACCTTCAGATCGCGCGCCAGAACATCTTGATAACTGAGCGCCGCGTAGCGTTCCGCACCGGCAACTTTTTTCGGATCGGCGCTGTAGACCCCGTCGACCTGCGTGCCCTTGAGCAGGGCGTCGCAGTTCATTTCCGCCGCTCTGAGCGCCGCCGCGGTATCGGTGGTGAAAAACGGATTGCCGGTGCCGGCCGCGAAGATCACCGCGCGGCCCTTTTCCAGATGGCGGATGGCGCGCCGGCGGATATAGGGCTCGCAGACGGTGCTCATCGGAATGGCCGACATCACGCGGCTCGCCACGCCCACCCGCTCGAGCGCCGCCTGCATCGCCAAGGCGTTCATCACGGTGGCAAGCATGCCCATATAGTCGGCGGTCGCGCGCTCGATGCCCTTGGCGGCGCCGGACAGTCCGCGAAAAATGTTGCCGCCGCCGATCACCATGCAGAGCTGGGTGCCGGCCTCCACGGCCTCTTTTGCGTCGGCGGCGATGCGGTCCACCGTGACGGTGTCGATGCCGAAAGCCTGCGAGCCCATCAACGCCTCGCCGGAGACCTTCAAAAGCACCCGGCGGTATTTTGGCGTCGAAGACATGATGTCGCCTTTCAGTGTCCGGCCAGTCTACCCACTTAGTCCGCGAAGTCGTCGCTTATCTTATCGATGCCTTCGCCAACCTGGAAGCGCACGAAACCCGAGATTTCCACCGGCGCGCCCAGATCCTTGGAGGCATTTTCGAGCACCTTGCCGACCTGGGTTTCGCCGTCGATGACAAAGGTCTGCGACAGCAGCACGGTATCCTCGTAGAACTTCCGCATACGGCCTTCGAGCATCTTCTCGATGACGTTCTCCGGCTTGCCGGACTGGCGCGCAAGATCGGCCTGGATGGCGCGCTCGCGATCCACAACTTCTTTCGAGAGATGCTCGGGGGTCAGCGCCAGCGGCGCCGCCGCCGCCACATGCATGGCGAGCTGTTTGCCGAGCGCGGTCAACTTGGCCTTGTCGGCGGTGGATTTCAGCGCCACCAGGACGCCGATCTTGCCCAATTCCGGCGAGGCGGCGTTGTGCACATAGGACGCCACCACGCCCGGCGAAACCGCCAGCGCGACGGCGCGGCGCACGCTCATGTTCTCGCCGATCTTGGCGATCATCGCGGTCAGGGCGTCTTGCACGCTGCCATCGCCCAGCGGCTTGGCCAGCAGCTTTTCGACGTCGCCGCCTTCGTCCAGCGCGATCTTGGCGGCGCTTTTGACGAAGTCCTTGAACTGATCGTTGCGCGCGACGAAGTCGGTTTCGGAATTCACTTCCACCAGCGCGCCCGCGTCGCCGCCGACGGCAACGCCGATCAGCCCTTCCGCGGCCACACGGCCGGCTTTCTTCGCGGCCTTCAACAGACCGGTCTTGCGCAGCCAGTCGCTGGCGGCTTCCATGTCGCCGCTCGTCTCGATCAGCGCTTTCTTGCAATCCATCATGCCCGCGCCGGTCTTGTCGCGCAGGTCCTTCACCAGCGATGCGGTGATGTTGGCCATTCTAGCCTCCGTTATCTTGATATCAGGCGGCAGGCGTCGCTTCGGCAGCCACTTCGGCGGCTGGAGAGGTGTCGGGCAGCACTGCGGCTTCGCCCGTGTCGACGCCCGCTGCGATCTGGCTTTCCGACAGGCCGTCGATCACTCCGCGCGCGACCAGGTCGCAATACAGCGCGATGGCGCGGGCGGCGTCGTCGTTGCCGGGGATCGGATAAGCGATGCCGTCCGGATCGCAATTCGAATCGAGGATCGCCGTCACGGGGATGCCGAGCTTCTTGGCTTCCGAAATGGCGATGGCTTCCTTGTTGGTGTCGATCACGAACAGCATGTTGGGCAGACCGCCCATCTCCTTGATGCCGCCGAGCGAGCGTTCCAGCTTGTCGCGCTCGCGCAACAGGCCGAGCAGCTCCTTCTTGGTCAGGCCGGAGCCTTGCGCCGAACCCAGCGTCTCTTCGATCGTGCGCAGCCGCTTGATCGAATTGGAAATGGTTTGCCAGTTGGTCAGCGTGCCGCCCAGCCAGCGATGATTGACGTAATACTGGGCGCAGCGCTTGGCCGCCGCCGCGATCGGCTCGGAAGCCTGCCGCTTGGTGCCGACGAAAAGAATTCGCCCGCCGCCGGCCGCCACGTCGCGCAGCGCCACCAGCGCCTGATGCAGCAAAGGCACGGTCTGGGTCAGGTCGATGATGTGGATGTCGTTGCGCGAGCCGTAGATGTAAGGCGCCATCTTCGGGTTCCAGCGCTGGGTGCGATGGCCGAAATGGGCGCCGGACTCCAGGAGCTGACGCATGGTGAAATCTGGCAATGCCATGAAATACTTCTCCTTTTCCGGTTAGCCAGACGCGAGGAGATCACCCTTTATGGTCGCTCCCGCTCTCGCGGACGCTCCACTTTCGGGCACCGGACGGGGACACAGGAACACCCTGCATAACCCACCCTCGCGCGCGGAATGCGGCGGGTTATAGGGGGTGGTACGGGCCCGCGCAAGCGGGCTGTTTCCCGTGGGAGGCGCGCACCTTGCGATCTGCCCGGACCCGGACGTTACCGAGCGGAGGCACCCGAACGCGGGGCTTTCGCGCATCGAGCAAGCGCTCGCGAACGTTTGAACAGGCATTAAGCGCACCACAATATTCCACACGCGGATGTGACAATGCGCGCCCCATGGCCAGCCGCCAAAGCGCCACGATTCACGCCACACTTCTGTGCACGGAGTTTGGGGCCCGGTTCATGGACACGTCGCGTCTCGTCGCGTGCACTTTTGCGGTTGTGTTTGCACTGGGGGGTTGCGGGACCGTTGCGCGGGCCCAGACGCCTCCAAATCGCGACTTCGCAACCTACCGGCCGACCGTCAAGGCGACGCGAATCGACCCCTCGCAAGCGCCGGTCATCGACGGCGATCTCTCCGATCCGATCTGGAGCAAGGCGCAGGTCATCGACGAATTCTATCAGTCGGACCCCGACGAAGGCGCACCGGGCAGTCAGCGCACGACCGTCCGCATCCTCTACGACGAGGACAATCTCTATATCGCCGTCATGGCTTATGACAATCAGCCGGACCGTATCCTGGGGCGCATCAAACAGCGCGACGGTTCCCTGGACAGCGACGATCTCATCCGGATCTACCTCGATCCCAATATGACGCGCCGCAACGGTTACGTCTTCGACGTCAATCCGCTCGGCGCCCGCCGCGACGGATTGCTCCAGAACAACAGCAGTATCCTATTCGAATGGAACGCTCTGTGGAGCGCCAAGGCTCGCATCCTCGCGAACGGGTGGTCGGTGGAGATGGCGATCCCATTCCGCAGCCTGTCCTACGACAGCCACGCGGACTGGGGCCTCGAAATCGGACGCGCGGTTCGCCGCCGGAACGAGCTCATCCGCTGGGCGACGGTCAACAAGACGATTTCGTCCAACGACATTTCGCGCGAAGGCACTCTCACCGGCATCACAAGAGTCCGCGAAGGATTGGGGCTCGACGTGCAGGCCTTCGCCTTGACGCGTTATTCGAAAGTCTGGGACGCGCCAAGCGACGGCACCGGCCTCAGCGTCAGGCCGAGCGGTAACATTTACTATAAGGTCACGCCGTCGCTGACCGGCACGTTGACCTACAACACGGACTTTTCCGACGCGCCGCTCGACCAGCGGCAGGTCAACATCTCGCGTTTCGGCCTGTTCTATCCGGAACGGCGCGATTTTTTCCTGCAGGACGCGTCGTCGTTCGAATTCGGCGGACTCGTTCTCGGCACGGACCCCAACGCGGCGCCCTTCATCTCGCGCCGGATCGGCATCGTGAACGATCAGACCGTCAACATCCTGGGCGGCGCGAAAGTCTCCGGCGAATATGAAGGCTTCGGCGTCGGAGCCCTTAGCGTTCTGACCGCCGGCGGAGCGGGCGTCGGCGAGCAATTGCTTTCTGCGGCGCGTGTGACCATGCCCGTGCTGACGGAATCCAAGCTCGGACTCATCGTCACCAACGGCGATCCGACCGGCCAATCGCAGAACACCGTGACCGGCGGCGATTTCCAGTTTCACGACTCCAACCTGTTCGCCAACAAAATCGTGCAGGGCGATGTCTATTACGAACGCAGTTTCAGCAACAAAGTCGGCCAGGACGATTCGTTCGGCCTCTACGCCAATTTCCCGAACGAGCCCTGGAACGGTTTTTTGCGCATCAAGCAGGTGGGGCAGAATTTCGACCCGGCGCTCGGGTTCGTTTCGCGGCCGGGCATTCGCAACTACCAGGGCGATATCGTGCATCGCGAACGCTTTAGCGATTCCACCTTGCGCTGGATGGACACGGGTGTCTGGTTCGACCTCACGACGGGACTGAACAACCAAATCCAGTCGCGCACTTACGACTCATGGGTCGGTTTCTATACGGCGGCGGGCGATTTCTTCTTGCTGGAGGATTGGGTCGATACCGAAAACGTCTCCGGGCCGTTCACCATACCGCATAATATCGTCGTCCCGGCTGGAGATTACACGTTCAACACCATGCATTTCCACGTCGATACGGCGTCCGGGCGCTTGCTCTCCGGCGGGATCGACGTGCAATGCTGCGGCTTCTATGGCGGCCGGATTCTGCAAACCAACGAGTACGTGAACCTGAATCCGAACGACACGATCACGATCGGCGCAAGTCACCTCATGCAGCAGATCTCGATGCATACCGGCAATGTCGCGATCCAAGTCGGCTCTTTCGACATGTCGGTGAACTTCACGCCGGATATGATGCTTCGCGGACAGGCCCAATACGACAATATCAGCAAAGACCTCCAGCTATCACTGCGTTACCGCTGGGAATTCGAACCGGGATCGGAATTGCTGGTCGTGCTCGGCGACGACGCGACGCTGAGCGGCCCGTACTATCAATCGCACGTCTCGCAATTCTCGGTACGGCTCGGCAAGACGTTCCGGTTCTAGACGGACTCTACAGCCGCGACGCCCGGCAGCGTTCTGATCGTATCCTTCATCGCCACGGTCACCAGCTGGCGCTTGGGCAGCGCGATCTCGACTTCCTCTCCCGCCGCGCCGGGCACCACCAGCGTGATGATCCCCTTGCCCGGCTGGCGCAATTGCTCCGCCAGGGCGCCGAGCGCACAGACATCGTTCAAACGCACGCGTAAGCCCTCGCCCGCCTGCGCCGCCTCGACTTCGAGGTCCTTGACCCAGACCGCGCGAAGTTTCAGCTCCTCGCCTTCCCACGTCGCGCTGGCTTTCAGAAGAACGGACCTTCCCGTTTCCAGGAGCGGCCTCGACGCCGTCAGCACTTCCGGAAAAAACATCACCTCATACATGCCCGTGGCATCGGAAATCGAAACGAAGGCGTAGCTCTGATCGTTGCGGCTGCGCCGTTCGGACTTGCGCACGACGGTTCCCGCCAGAGTCGGCTGCCAGGAGGAGCGGCGATCCTCCAAAAGCTGCGCATAGCTGACGGCCTGCAGCCTGGTCAGCGCGGTCGCGTAACCATCGAGCGGATGGCCGGAGAGATAGAAACCGATAGCGTTGAACTCTTCGCTCAGTCTTTCATGCGCCGGCCATTCGGGGACCGCGGGCAGGCGTACCTCGCTCTCGCCCTGCGCCGGACCGCCGAACAGGCTTGTCTGTCCGCTTTCGCGCTCCTGCGCGTTGCGCGCTGCGCTGTCGAGGAGCAACTCGGCGGACTCGACCATCTGGCGACGGTTGGGATTGAGCGCATCGAAGGCGCCGGCGCGCGCCAAGCTTTCGAACGCTCGCCTGTTGGCCAGCCTGGGATCCACCCGCGCGGCGAAATCGCTGACGCTCTTGAACGGGCCGTCCGCGTGACGCACGGCGACCACATGGTCCATCGCTTGGCGACCGACGCCCTTCACGGCCGCGAGCGCGTAATAGATCACCCTGGCCTCGGCGTCGCAGGCGAAAGGCGCTTCGGAGCGGTTGATGTCCGGCGGCAGCACCTTGATGCCCAGCCGCTGCGCTTCCTGACGAAAGACGTTCAGCCGGTCGGTGTTGCCGATGTCCAGCGTCATGGAGGCGGCCAAAAATTCGACCGGATAATTCGCCTTCAGATAGGCCGTCTGGTAGGCGACTTGCGCATAGGCCGCGGCGTGTCCCTTGTTGAAGCCGTAGCCGGCGAACTTCGCCGCCTGCTCGAAAATCTGTTCGGCGACGGAGGATAGAATGCCCTTCCGGCCCGCGCCCTTGATGAACAACTCGCGGTGCTTGGCCATCTCCGAGGGGATTTTCTTGCCCATGGCGCGGCGCAGCAGATCGGCCTGGCCCATCGAATAGCCGGCCAACTCGCGCGCGATGCGCATGACGTCTTCCTGATACGTCATCACCCCGAAGGTTTCCTTCAGGATCGGCTCCAGCATGGGATGCAGATATTCCGTCGCCTCCTTGCCGTTCTTGCAGGCGATGTATTTCGGAATCGAATCCATCGGGCCCGGGCGATAAAGGGCGACGAGCGCGACCAGATCGTTGATGTGGTCGGGCTTCATCTTGCGCATCAGGTCGCGCATGCCCGCGCCTTCGAGCTGGAACACGCCCACGCTGTCGCCGCGCGCCAGCATGTCGAAGGTGGGGCGGTCGTCGAAATCGATGTTCTGGGTGTCGAGGTCGATGCCGCGCCGTTTCAGTAACTCCTCCGCCTTGGCGATGACGGTCAGCGTCTTCAGACCCAGGAAGTCGAACTTCACCAGGCCGGCCTTTTCCGCATCCTCGTAATCGAATTGCGTGACCGGCATCTCCGAGCGCGGATCGCGATAAAGCGGCAGCAGCTCGTCCAGCGGACGGTCGCCGATCACCACGCCGGCGGGATGGGTGGAAGCGTGCCGGTAAAGCCCCTCGATCTTCTCGACGATGGAGAACAGCCGCTCGGCCATCGGCTCCTGTTCGGCGATCTGCTGCAGCCTGGGCTCGCTTTCCATGGCGTCGCGCAGTTCGACATGATGGCCGGGCGGATTGGGGATCAGCTTGGCGATGCGGTCGACCAGCCCCAGCGGCATCTGCAGAACGCGGCCGACGTCACGCACTGCGGCGCGCGCCTGCAGCGAACCCAGCGCGATGATATGCGCCACCTTATCGTGACCGTATTTGTCGCGCACATAGCGCACGACCTCGTCGCGCCGCTCCTGGCAGAAATCGATGTCGAAATCCGGCATCGAGATGCGTTCGGGATTGAGGAAGCGCTCGAACAGCAGCCCGAAGCGGATGGGATCGAGGTTGGTAATGTCCAGCGCCCAGGCGACCAGAGAGGTCGCGCCCGAACCGCGCACGCCCACGGGGATGCCCTGCCCCCGCGTCCATTTCATGAAATCGGAGACGATCAGGAAATAACCCGCGAACTGCATCTTGACGATGACGTCGAGTTCGAATTCCAGGCGCGCGCGATAGACCTCTTCCTCGGCATGGCGACCGTGCCGCTTAAGACGCCGCGCCAGACCGGCCTCGGCCTGCACGCGAATTTCCTCTTCGGGCGAGCGCCCGGACTCCGGCACGAAGTTTGGCAGGATGGGGTCGCGCCGTTTGGGCATGAAGGCGCAACGCCGCGCAATCTCGACCGTGTTCTCGATCGCTTCGGGCAGGTCGGCGAATTGCGCCGTCATCTCGGCCGCCGATTTGAAACGGTGCTCGCGGCTCAGCCGTCTGCGGTCGTCCTGCGAGACGAAGCTGCCGTCGGCGATGCAGAGCAGCGCGTCGTGCGCCTCGTACATATCGGCGGCGCCGAAATGCACGTCGTTGGTCGCCACCAGCGGCAGGCGTTTGGCATAGGCGAGATCGACCAGCCCGTCTTCGGCGGCGCGCTCCTCGGTCAGGCCATGGCGCTGCAGCTCGACATAAAGCCGGTCGGGGAAAAGGACGGCCAGACGGTCGAGCAGCGCCGCCGCGGCCTCGGGCTGGCCCTCCACGATCAGGCGGTTGAGCGGCCCGCCGGGCCCGCCGGTGAGCGCGACCAGCCCCTCCGAATGATCCGCCAAAGCGGCCGCCGTCGCATGCGGCCAATCGCCCGGCTCCGCACCCAGATAGGCTGCGCTGAGGAGCTTCGTCAGATTGCGGTAGCCGGCTTCGTTCTGCACCAGCAGCGGCAGCATGGGCGGCTTGCTGCGTGATCCCTGCCCGCTGCTGCTCGCCCTGCCCAATTCCACGGCAAGCAGGCAGCCCACGATGGGCTGCACACCCGCTTTCGCCAAGGTCTCGGAGATTTCGAAAACGCCAAACAGATTGTTGACATCGGTAACCGCGACTGCCGGCATGCCGCCGTCGCGGGCCAGCTTCGCCAGTTCCTTAGGCCGCACCGCCCCTTCGAGCAGCGAATAGGCGCTCTTCACCCGAAGATGCACGAACTCGGCCGGCTTTTTCGTTTCAACCATCGCGCCCAGGCCCGTTCATTTGGGTGTCGTCTTGATTTCGACCAGCTTTGCAACCACCGGAATGTCGCTCACGGAATTCACGGGAAAGCGGATGCCCCGTCCTTCCGCATAAGGCCTCGCTTCCGAAAGCATTTTCTTGATCGCAGCCGGAAGAGAACTGGCCATCGCCAGCCCATAGGCCCGTTCGCCCAAAACGATGGCCACAAGAAACTGTTCTTTGTCCGGGATCAGATAGAGCAGTGTTCTTTTTTTATGCTGAAGCAGGCACACGCGCCCGAAGGCGAGTTTGGACGGCTTCCACTCCTTGTCCAGCGGGGCGAATTTTTCTTCAACCGCGCGGACAATTCCGGACCACACCGTGCCGGCCTTGCCGAGGACGGCCTTCAGCTCCGCATCGGTCGGAGGCTTCGTCTGCATGGGCGCTTTCTTCGAAGGTGTGCTCTGCTTCTTGGCGCCCATAAGAACCCGTCTTCCGTGGCAGACCGAACCCTCGCGGGGAACATGTTCCCGCCTCTGGCACAGGTGTATCGGCGACCGATGCCTCTGTGCGAGGCCGCAGAACGGTTCATCCACAGAAGCTTAGCCGACCGCGAAAATTGCCGGGACCGCGTTCGTCAGAACGAAGGCCGAAGCCATGAAAACCACCAGCCCAATACCCGCCGCCGCATCCTTCAACCAAGCCATAACCGTCTCCCTCGTTGGACGGAGACCATAATGGTTCGCTTTTTGTTCTGTCAAGAACAAAGAGAGATCAAAATAACCATTTATCTGACGACGGACGACCAAGAACGTGTCAGGCAATACTGAAAACCGATTTCTTCGCCCGCCGCCCAGTCCGCAACCAGAAGCGGTGAAATTCACGTTAAGGTAGCTTTCTGCAATAAAGTATGTATTGGTTGTACCGGAGCGAAGGACTGCAGGCGACGCAGCACACTTCGGTCGTTCAACAAGGAGCAAGATCATGCCGAAATCGACGAAGAAGCCGACCGTAGCCGAGGAGCTTCTGAGATTCCGTCCGATCCCGCACGGCGACCCGCCCTTCTGGGATCTGCTCAGGGATCTCGACCAGGCGAGGCGGCTGGAGATCGCCAAGCTCGTACTTCAGACGCAGCAGGAATATTTGGCGGTCCAGAAGAAGGCGATCGACGCCCATCTAGCGATCTTGAAGGGGACGGGGCGCTGAACGCCGCGACCGTGAGTTCGCGGCCACAAACCGGAGCACCGCAGTCATCTTAAGAGACGCTGCGTTCATGGCGCGCCAACAGAGTTCGGGCGGCAAAGCCCGCCGTCCCGGCCGAGTGGTTGTGCTCGTGGGTTTCCAATTCATGGGCAACCTCGGACTGGGATACCTTGCCTCTTGCTTGCGGGAGGCGGGCTTCGCTGTGCGTCTGCTGGACATCGAGACGCCGGTCGACGAGCTGGTGGAGGCGATCCGGGAGGCCGATCCTCTGTTGGCCGGCTTCTCGCTGATCTTCCAGTTCTACATCCGCCGCTATCAGTCGTTGCTGCGGGCGTTGCGAGAGGCGGGCGTCAAGTGCCACTTCACCATGGGCGGGCATTATCCCACGCTCAGCAGCCGCCAGACCCTGCTTACCATTCCGGAGCTCGACAGCGTGGTCCGCTACGAGGGCGAAATCACCCTGATCGAGATGGCGCGCGCCATGGCTGAGGGCCGGGATTGGCGCGGCCTTGACGGCATCGCCTATCGCCGCAACGGCGAGGTGGCGGCTAACGCCGACCGGGCCTTGATCGCCGACCTCGACCGCCTGCCTTATCCTGATCGCAGCCACGAACCACCGGCCATTCTCGGCCGCAGGACCATGCCGATCATGGCGAGCCGCGGCTGCGTGCGGACTTGCTCGTTCTGCTCGATCCACAAATTCTATCGCAATGCTCCGGGCAAGGTGGTGCGGGTGCGCCGGCCGGCCGAAGTGGTGCGCGAGATGCTTTTTCTGCACCGCTCGCACGGAACCGATATTTTCCTCTTCCAGGACGACAATTTCCCGATGCGCGGCAAAAAGTGGCATGCCTGGGCCGGCGCGTTCGTCGACGAACTCCATGCCGCCGGCCTGCCCGGGCGCGTGCTGTGGAAGATCAGCTGCCGCGCCGACACGCTGGACGCCGAACTTCTGACCCGCATGCGCGACGCGGGCCTGTTCCTGGTCTACCTGGGTCTGGAGTCGGGAACCGAAGAAGGACTCAGGACCCTCAACAAGGAGGTCACGGTCGAGCAGAACCTGGCGGCCGTGCGGCTGCTGAAGGTACTGGGCATCCGCTTCCAGTTCGGGTTCATGCTGTTGGATCCGTCCAGCACCTTCGAGTCGGTCGCGGGCAACATCGCCTTCCTACGCGAGATCGTGGGCGACGGCTGCACTTCGGCCACCTTCTGCAAGATGCTGCCCTATGACGGCACGCCGATCAAAGAGGCGCTGCTGGTCGCCGGCCGGCTGAAGGGCGACGTTTGCACGCCGGACTACGACTTCCTTGACCCGCAGCTCGACGCCTTCTCTGCGGCGCTTGCCCGGATCCTGCAGGTCACCGGCTGGGTGCACGGCGACCAAGCGCTGAGCTTGCAGATCGACACCGCCTGGGCCGAGCTTGAGTTGATCCGACAACTTTACCCGCCACTGGCGGGCGCCGACGTCTATGAGGCGGCGCTGCGCCGCCTCACTCGGCGCAGCAATGCGCTGCTGTTCCAGGCGGTGGAACAAACGGCGCGGCATTACCGAACCGGCGATGGACAGACGCCGGACCCGGCGGCGCTGCACCGGCGCTGCGGCCAGACTCTGAAGCGGCTGCTGCAAGAGCGCAACGGTTTCATCGCCGCCCACCAGGCCACGCTGCTTGAGGCGCTCAGTCGCGCCGCTTGAGCATCCGTATCACGATAGGCACTGGATCGCCGGCGCCACGGCGATATCGGGCAGGCCTGCCGCCCGGCTGGCCTGGGCGGCGGCGTCCAACGCGGCGTCGGGCGCCATCAACAGGTCCGCGAAATAGCGGTCGACGGCGTTCCATTGGCGTTGGCTCATAGTGGCTGGGCTCCGAGTTTTCCGCCGTCGATCAACCGGCCTTCGTGCAGGATCAGCGCGCGGTCCATCTTGGCTGCAAGCTGGAGATTATGCGTGGCGACCAGCACGGCCAAGCCTTCCGCCCGCACGATGGCCACGAGCGCCTCGAAGACGCCGGCCGCGGTGCGTTGGTCCAGATTGCCGGTCGGCTCGTCCGCCAACAGAATCCTCGGCTTGTTCGCCAGCGCCCGCGCGATCGCCACGCGTTGCTGCTCGCCGCCGGAAAGCTGCGACGGGCGATGCGTCAGACGTCCCTCCAGGCCCATCAGGATCAGCAGCCGCTCGGCCTCGACCCTGGCGTCCTTGCGGCGCTTGCCGGCGATGAGCTGCGGGATGACGACGTTTTCCAGCGCGGTGAATTCCGGCAGCAGATGATGCGCCTGATAGACGAACCCGATGGTGTCGCGGCGGATGCGCGTGCGCTCGTTGTCGGAAAGCGCGGAAACGGGCGCACCCGCGATCACGATTTCGCCGCCGCTCGGCGCTTCCAACAGGCCGGCTATGTGCAGCAGCGAGGATTTTCCCGCGCCGGACGGTCCCACCAGCGCCACCAGCTCGCCCGGCGCCAGGGTCAAATTCACATTACGGAAAACCTCGAGCTGGCCCTCGCCTTCCTTGTAGGTGCGGGCGACCGCGTCCAGGCGCAATGCGGCAGCAGCGAAGGCGTCACTCATAGCGCAGCGCCTCCACCGGATCGAGGCGCGCGGCGCGCCAGGACGGATAAAGCGTGGCCAGGAAGGTGAGCGCGAGCGACATGACGACGACGGCCGTGACTTCGCCCGGGTCCATCACGGCCGGCATCTTGCTCAGGAAATAGATTTCCGGATTGAACAGCGTCGTGCCCGTGAGCGAGGAGAGGAACTGGCGGATGGATTCGATGTTGGCGCAGAACACGACGCCGATGACGAACCCCAGCAAGGTCCCGACGATGCCGATGCTGACGCCGGAGATCATGAAGATGCGCAGGATCGCTCCGCGCGTGGCCCCCATCGTGCGCAGGATGGCGATGTCGGACGATTTGTCCTTCACCAGCATGTAGAGGCCGGAAACGATGTTCAGCGCCGCCACTAGGATGATGAGCGTCAGGATCAGGAACATCACGTTGCGTTCGACCTGGATCGCATCGAAATAGGTGGGATCCTCGTCGTGCCACGTGTAGACGCGCGCGTAAGGGCCGGCGGCGCGCGCGATCGGGATGACCATGGCGTCGATCTTGTCGGGATCGGCGACCATCATTTCCAGGCCGGAAACGGTGTTATCCATGTTGAAATAGAGCTGCGCCTCGTCGAGCGGCATGAAGATGAACGACAAATCGTATTGGCTCATGCCGATTTCGAAGGTTCCCGCGATCTTGTAGGTCTTGATGCGCGGCGTCATGCCGAACGGCGTGACATCGCCGCGCGCCGCGATCAGCGTGATCGTCATGCCGGGCGCAAGCCTCAAATTCCGCGCCAGCCGGGCGCCGACGATCACCGAATCTCCGTCCTCGTAATGCTCGAGCGCGCCCTCCGACAAGGTGCTGGAAACCACGGTGAACGTCTTCAGGTCGCTCTTGCGTAAGCCACGCACCAGCGCGCCGGTGTTTACCCCGCCCGCGCTCGCCATCACTTGCCCGTTCACGATGGGCGCCACGCGGACCACGCCCGGAACGACACGCACGCGCGCGGCAGCGGCATCGTAGTTCGGCAGTGGGCCGTCGAGCCCCCGCACGATGGCGTGGCCCTGCAAACCCAGGATGCGCGACAAAAGCTCTTGGCGGAATCCGTTCATCACCGCCATCACGATGATCAGCGTCGCTACGCCCAAAGCGATCCCGACCAGCGAAATCACCGAAATGACCGAGATGAAACTCTCCGCCCGCTTGGCGCGCAGATAGCGCAGCGCCAGCATCCATTCGAACGGCGCGAAGGGGCGGGTGGGCGCGCTCACGCGGCTTTGTCCCGCGCCAGCCGGGCCACCACCGCGTCCGCCGAGAGTTCTTCCTTGACGCCGGTCTTGCGGTTCTTGACTTCCACCAAGCCCTTCTCCAGTCCGCGCGGTCCGACGACCACCTGCCAAGGAAGACCGATCAGGTCCATGCCTGCGAACTTCGCGCCGGGCCGCTCGGCGGTGTCGTCGTAGAGCACATCCTGGCCTACCGCCGTCAATTTGGCGTAAAGCTCCTCGCAAGCGGCATCGGTCTTGGCATCGCCGGATTTGAGATTGACCAGACCGATGTCGAATGGCGCCACCGGCTCGGGCCAGACAATGCCCGCATCGTCGTGGCTCGCTTCGATAATGGCGCCGACCAGCCGCGACACGCCGACCCCGTATGAACCCATTTCCACCGGCACGTCCTTGCCGTCCGGTCCCGTGACGACGGCCTTCATCGGCGCCGAATATTTTGTACCGAAATTGAAGACCTGCCCAACCTCGATGCCGCGGGCGGAGAGCCGCTTGTCTTCGGGCACCTCGGCCTCGAAGCGCGCCTGATCGTGAACGTCTTCGGTGGCGGCATAAAGGTCGGTGCGGCCCTTGATGATGGGTTCCAAATCACCGTCGAAATCGGTGTCCTCGCCCGGGATCGGCATATCGAGCAGATCCTTGTGGCAGAAGACGCCGCTTTCGCCCGTCTCGGCTAGGACGATGAATTCGTGGGAGAGATCGCCACCGATAGGCCCGGTCTCGGCGCGCATCGGGATGGATTTCAGGCCCATGCGCGCAAACATGCGCAAATAGGCGACATACATTCTGTTGTAGCTGCGCCGCGCGGCGGCCCGATCGATGTCGAAGGAATAGGCATCCTTCATCAGGAATTCGCGGCCGCGCATCACACCGAAGCGCGGACGCACCTCGTCGCGAAACTTCCACTGCGTGTGATAGAGGTTCATCGGCAGCTGCTTGTAGCTGCGCACATAGGAGCGGAAGATTTCCGTCACCATCTCTTCATTGGTGGGGCCATAGAGCAGATCGCGGTCGTGGCGATCCTTGATGCGCAGCATCTCCTTGCCATAGGCGTCATAGCGCCCGCTCTCGCGCCACAGATCGGCGGATTGCAGCGTCGGCATCAGAATTTCGATGGCCCCGGCCCGGACCATCTCCTGGTCCACGATGGCCTTGATCTTGTTCAGCACCTTTATGCCCAGCGGCAGCCAGGCATAGATGCCGGCGGCCTCCTGGCGGATCAGCCCGGCGCGCAGCATCAGCCGGTGGGAGACGATCTGCGCCTCGGCGGGGGTTTCCTTGAGAGTCGGCAGGAAATAACGGGAGAGGCGCATGGCACGACGATTCCAAAGGGCTTGCTGTTGCGCCTCTTCATATTGAAGCAGAGGCGGAAGGGCAAATTCGGGGCGGCCGGACCAAGTCCTAGCCGATCAGCCAGTCTTCGATTTTGAGATTGGGGATATCTCGGAAGTCCTTCGCATTCGAGGTCACAAGGATTGAGGTAGTGCTTATCGCGTGCGCCGCAATCATGCGGTCGAAATCTCGGCCCTTGACCCAGCCGCATTGTGCGATGATCCGGCCATAGGCTTCGGCGGCTGCAGCGTCGAACGACAGTACGGGAATATGCCGCAGCACCACTTCCAGTTTTGCCCGTCGAGCAACCATATAGGCAGCGTACTTGTAGAGGCCCCGTTGCAATTCGGCGAGGCTCAAAGCGGACAGAATCACCGCACCCTTGTGTTCGGCCAATTTGTCCAAGACGGCTGGGTCGCCGTCGCGAGCGTGGATGGCGATATTGGTATCGATGAGATAGGCCAATGCCTATTCCCCGTCGCGATCAGGCATCTCGATGGGTTCACGGTCTTCAACCGGCACGCTAGGCAAGGCTCGAAGCTCCTCGACCATGGCCTTCAGATTCTGCCGTAACGGAAAGATCGTGATGACATCGCCAGAGCGCGTGATCGTCAATTCGATGCTGGTGTCGGCATAAGCAAGCTCGGCGGGAATGCGCACGGCCTGGCTGTTACCGGACTTGAAGACACGGGTGGAAGGCACAGTAATTCCTCATAAAGAGGCATTTCGACTGATAAAAATATGACGTTCAAATTCGAATGTCAATACATGTATATACATTAGATAAATACCGATTCCCCTCACCGCCCCACCGGCTTCATCGGGTTTAGCGGCACCTGGTAAGGCATGTTCGCAATCAGCGCCTTGAGATCGACAGGCGGCGGGTCGTCGATGCCCGAGGCCTTCGCGTGGCGGTCCAGTTCGTCCAGTTCGAATCCCATATGGGCGTCGCTGTCGCGGTCGGTCTGGTTCCGCAGGCGCTGTTCGGCCGCGTACCATTTCAGCTTGGCCTTCGACTCCGGACAGCTGTCGCGCTCCTCGCTGTCGGCGCCCCAGCGCAACTCGATGCAATCGTAAGGATCGAACGACATGGCGAACAGCCGGTGCACCATGTCGTCGAAACTCATCGCCACCGGATGCTTGGCGGAATTGAGATAGGTGATGGTGCAGGCCTTCGACTGCGCCTCGTAGGCCTTGAGCAGATCCTCCCGCAGATCATAGCCGTCATAAGCGAGGCGCGGATCGCGATGGACCCACAGATCGATCATCTCCGCCATGTCCTTGTAGAACTGCACGAAGCCCGCTCTGGTGCGCACGTCGCGCGCCGGCGTGGCGTAGCTTTCCCACGTCGCGTCGTCCGATCCGTAGATATTGTCTGGCAGGCGCCGAGGATGAGGCTTGCCGTCGATGCCGTCCGAGATCGCCAAGTCGACATACTGGGCGCGGTCGTTCAGATCGTTGCACAGCGTCTTCATGGTGATCTTGAGTTCGTAGAGCGGGTTGTAGGTCGTCTTGCCGCCCGACACCGCCGCGCGCACATATTCGTAGAAGCCCAATTCCGCGCCGTCATAGACGAAGCGCGCCTTCTTCACGTCCTGTTTGGGGTTCGCTTCCGTGCCGACATACTGGACCAGCGAGAAATCCGGGATCTGGTCGTTCCCGGCGAGGGCCATATGGCCGCCGAGCAGATGCCCTTCGGCGTCCTTGTGCGCGCCCACCAGCTTGAACGGCCGCCAATTCTTCAGGCCGCCGCCCAGCCGCACGGGACTTTGACCGAATTGCGCGCCGTAGACGCTGCGGGTGATGGTGTAATCGGGATGGGCGTCCATGTAATAGACGCGCCCGTCCGCATCGACCTTGTAGACGATGCCGACATGGCCGTTGATGTCGTAGATCACCGTGCCGGGACGGATCGAACCGGGCTGCAACGCCGGCGAATAGAAATCCGACAACACGCCGCGATGCTCCGCGGCGTCGGTGCGATAGGTGCCGGAGAAGACCGTGTCGATCGTCTCGCGGATGGTACGCGGCCCGTCGATGCCGTTGCCGCGGTCGATGAAATCGTGGCGGCCGACCGCGCGATTGGAGGTCTTGGTGAAGCGCAGGTCGCCGCCCGCCCCGCTCACCGCATCGACATAGGAAAACGGCAAGCCGTTCTTCCAGGCGTAATAGGCGCGCAACAGATACGGCCACTTGGCGCAATCGACGTCGATGTCGAGAAAATGCTGGTCGGAGCCGCGGTACGGATTGGCCGGATCGCGCAGGCAGCTCTCTGACGAGCTGCAATCGCTGGCGCCGATCGCGGCGACGAACCGGCCGAAACCCTCCTCGTCCGCTTCCGACCAATGGTCTTTGACGATGCGCCACGCGCCGGCCGCGTGTGCAGCCGGTACGCACAAGCAAAAGGCCAATCCCACCGCCATCCAGATACGCATGAGCTAACGCTCCGGGCAGTAACCCGCGAAGTCAAGTTAATGCGGCTGCCGCTTGCAGCCGGCCGCGGATTTGGCCGGTTTTACGCCTTGGACGAGGAGTTCGACCTGCCGGCCATGGCGGCCGGGCTTCAGGATGGGAATCGCGGAAGCTTGGCTCAAATCGACGCCATCCTCGCCGCCGATGTCCGCGGGGGTGATTCGGTTACCCGCGACATCCACCCCGCCCACATAGTCCGCTCCGGCAAGATTGGGATCGCAAGTGGTTGTTTTGCCACTAATGACAGCGCTGTCTTTTTGATTTCCCGGCCTTGCGTCCGCGCATGGTAGCGCAACCAATATCAACAAAACCAATAGGGTAGCTATCCCAATGCCTTCTATCCTGCCTACCATCGCAATTATCCCAAATAATCGTGACAATCTCACGAAATTCTATTATCCATGGCAGGGATAAACGGACGGTAAGGCCTCCGTAAAGAACGGCCAAGTTCGGGGAGAATTCCGCGGGGATCTGCGGGGCAAAGGCCGGGTTTATCCCGGCCTTTCGCATTTTAGGCCCTTCCTTCCGCATTTTGGGTTTGCCGCTATCCGGCTTATTTTGGCGCCTCGCTTGTCTGGATCGCGGGGGGCCAAGATGTTCGAGAGATTTTTCGATCTGGAGGCGCACGGCACAACCGTTCAGCGCGAGATCGTGGCCGGCGTCACCACCTTCGCCACCATGGCCTACATCATGTTCGTGAACCCGCAGGTTCTTGCGGCCGCGGGCATGGACCAAAGCGCGGTGTTCGTGGCGACCTGCCTCGCCGCGGCGATCACAACGCTGCTGATGGGAGTCTATGCCAATCTGCCCGTGGCGCTCGCGCCCGGCATGGGGCTGAACGTCTATTTCGCCTACACGGTCGTACCCGCGCTGAACGGCGATTGGCGGCTGGCGCTGGGCTGCGTGTTCCTCTCCGGCATCTTGTTCGTGTTGATTTCGATCAGCCCGGCGCGCGAATGGCTGATCAATGCGATACCCAAAAGCCTGAAGCTGGCGATCGCGGCGGGGATCGGTTTTTTCCTGGCGCTGATCGGGCTGGCCGATGCGGGTGTTGTGGTCGCCAACCCCCAGACGCTTCTGCAAGCGGGCAGGTTGACGGATCCGTCCGTGCTGATCGCCGCGGGCACATTCGTCGTGATCTTCGCCCTCGCCGCGCGCGGCGTTATCGGCGCGGTGCTGATCGGCATCGTCGGAGCCACGGCGGCCTCCATCGCGTTGGGCCTGCAATATCCGCCGCTCGTCGCCAGTCCGGTTCCGTCCCTCGCGCCAACCTGGTTGGCGATGCAGTTCGACAGCTACTCGGCGGCGGGAAGCGCGGTGCTCACCAGCGTCCTGGTGTTCCTGCTGATCGACATGCTCGACACCTCGGGCACGCTGACCGCGGTGGCGTACCAGGGAAATCTCCTGGACGAAAAAGGCCGGCTGCCGAACGCGCGGCGCGCGCTGACTTGCGACGCGCTCGGAACGATGATCGGCGCCGCACTCGGCACCTCTCCCGTCACCGCTTATATCGAGAGCGCGTCGGGCATCCAGGCGGGCGGACGCACCGGACTGACGGCGGTCGTGGTCGCCGTGCTGTTCGTGATGAGCCTTGCCATGAGCCCGTTGGCCGAAGCCGTGCCGTATTACGCCACGGGACCGGCGCTGGTCTTCGTCGCGGTGTTGATGGTGAAAGGCCTGAAGGACATCGACTGGGACGATTTGACCGAGGCCGCGCCCGCGCTGCTGACCGCGCTCGCCATCCCCTTCACCTATTCCATCGCCACCGGCATCGGCATCGGCTTCATCGCCTATGTGGCGATCAAGATCGTTTCCTGGCGCTGGCGCGACCTGAACTTCGCCGTGACGATCATCGCGGCGGCCTTCGTGGCGAAGATCGTGTGGGGCTAGACGACCACTGCGTCGGTGATCGCGGCCACATCCAACCAATTCGGTAAAAAACGACCACATTTCACCCAATAGGAAATGTTAGGTTGACACAACACAAAACACATGTAAGGTATACCTATCATAATTGCTGGAGTACCTAACATGACGGAAGCACCTACCGAAAACCTCGGCTGGCCGGGCGGCTGGAAATACACAGTCGGCGCCATCCTATTGTGGGCGATATTTCTCTCATCGCTCGTCGCAATTCAGCTGGGACGGCAGCAGGGTTGGCCTGCATTGGCGCTTTGGGTATTGGCGTTGGTTCCGGCCACCACGGTCGCGGTTCAGTTCGTAATCGCTTATCGGTTGATTGCCGGACAGGACGAGTTCGTCCGGGCGCTCACGACCAAACGCATGATCATCGCGGCGGGGCTCGCGATTACAATCGCGACGGCCTGGAGCGTCGCGGAACTTGTCGGCCTGCCGCATCTGCCGGCTTGGATCATTTATCCTCTCTTTTGGGGATTGCTCGGCGTGGTGACGCCGCTGGTCCGAAGGTCGATACCGTGAAAAGCCGGATCAAGGTACTTCGCGCCGAACGCGATTGGACACAGGAGCAACTCAGCGCTGCAATCGGCGTGTCGCGTTACGCGATCAATGCGCTCGAAACCGAGCGGCACGCCCCCTCGCTCGACCTTGCCTTTCGGATCGCGGCCGAATTCGGCGTTCCTGTCGAAAGCGTTTTCACCAATCCCCACGTCAAAAAATGATGGTTCTTATCGTCACGCGCCTAGAGATTTACGACATGAAATAAGATGAGCGCGTAAAAGATCACCCACAGCACCATCGCCGCCGCCGTGGCGATGCCCACCTTCATCAAAAGCCGCGGGCTGTGCGGCGCGCCGGTTTGCGGATCGACAGGACCGAGGCCGATCGGCAACAGGCAGAACAGCGCCAGGAACCACAGCACGAGGAATGCGCTGACAAGGACGGCGCCGTGGATCATGCCTGCTCCAGCTCGACCAGCGTACCGACGAAATCCTTCGGATGCAGGAAAAGCACCGGCTTGCCGTGGGCGCCGAGGCGCGGCTCGCCGGTTCCCAAAACGGTCGCGCCCGCGGCCGCCAGCTTGTCGCGTGCGGCGAGGATGTCCTCCACCTCGTAACAGATGTGGTGCATGCCGCCGTTCGGATTCTTTTTCAGGAAGCCCATGATGGGTGAGGTTCCGCTCAACGGCTCCAGCAATTCGATCTTGGTATTGGGCAATTCGACGAACACGACGGTGACGCCGTGATCGGGCTGCGGCACGGGCTCGGAAACCTTGGCGCCGAGGAGGTCGCGATAAACGGCGGCGGCTTTCGCGATGTCCGTCGTGGCGATGGCGACATGGTTGAGACGACCGATCATGCTTTTCTCCTCGCGCATTACACCCATACCACTTCCACCCGCGTGATGGGCTTCTTGCCCCAGGCGTCGTCGGCGGCGCCGCGCGCGGCACGGCGAACGTTTTCCCTGAGCTTTTCCTCGTCGTCGCGATTGGCATTGTGACGGCGGATCGCGCTCTCCGCCGCCTCGCGCACCGCGGCGTGAACCGGCTCGGGAATGCCCTCCATGACGAAAGACGGATCGGCGGCCACTCTGCCCTTGCCGTCGAGTACCAGCGTGATCGCGATCACGCCGGCATAGCTCAGCGAACGGCGCGCACGCGACAGCCCTGCCCCTTCGGAGACCAGCACCTGGCCGTCCAGATGCACGCGGCCGGCGGGCGTTTCGTCGATCACCTGCGCCTTGCCCGGCGCCAGGCGCAGCATATGCCCGTTCTCGAGCGTGACGGCCTGCGGCACTTGCAGCGAACGCGCCAGGCGCGCATGCGCGCTCATGTGGCGCAGTTCGCCGTGCACGGGAACCGCGATTTTGGGCCGCGTCCAGCGATACATCTGCGCCAGCTCGTCGCGCGCCGGATGGCCGGAGACGTGTACGAAATGATCCTCGGCCGAGAGGATTTCGACCCCCAATCCGGCCAGCTTGTTGTGCAGCGCGAAGATCTGAAGATCGTTGCCCGGAATGATGCGCGAAGAGAAGATCACCGTGTCGCCGAGGCCGAGGCTGACGTTGGGATGCTCGCCCGAGGCGATGCGCATCAGCGCCGCGCGCGTCTCGCCCTGGCTGCCGGTGCATAGATAAAGCACGCGACGGGGCGGCAGCTCGGCCGCTTCTTCCTCGTCGACGGTGCGCGGAAAGTCCACGAGATAACCCGTGGCGCGCGCCGCCTCGACGATCTTGTGCATGGCACGGCCGACCAGCGCGATCTCGCGGCCGTGGAGGCGCGCCGCCTTGGCGATGGTGTCCAGCCGCGCCACGTTGGAGGCGAAGGCGGTAACGGCCACGCGTCCCTTCAGCGTGCCGATCAGATTCGTCAGCGCCTCGCGCACCGTTGCTTCCGAGCCGGACTCGCCCGCGACCAATGCGTTGGTGGAATCGCAGACCAGCGCCAGCACGCCTTCGTCGCCGAGCTTCTGCAGCGCGTTCGTATCGGCGCGTTCGCCGATCAGCGGATCGGGATCGAGCTTCCAATCGCCGGTGTGGACCACCACGCCGAGCGGCGTGCGGATGGCCAGCGCGTTGGGTTCTGGGATCGAGTGGGTGAGCGAGACGAAGTCGATCTCGAACGGTCCGAGCTTCAGCTTGCCGTGCAGCGGCACGACATGGAGGCGCACGCGTTCCTTCAATCCCGCTTCCTCCAGCTTGCCTTCGATCAGTTTCGCGGTGAACGGCGTGGCGTAGACCGGGCAGCGCAGCGTCGGCCACAAATAATGGATCGCGCCGATATGGTCCTCGTGCGCATGCGTCGCCACGATGCCGAGCACGTCCTCGCGCCGTTCGGCCAGGAAGGAAATGTCGGGCATGATGACGTCGACGCCGGGCGTGGACGCCTCGCGTCCGAACAGCACGCCGCAATCGACCACGATCCATTTGCGCGCGCCCTCCGGCCCGTAGCCGTAGGCGTTGAAATTCATGCCGATCTCGCCCGCGCCGCCGAGCGGGAGCAAAACCAATTCGTCATCGTGTTTGGTTGAGGTCATTGTCATTTCCGGCAAGCGTACAGCGCCTTTCCTCCCCCGTTTACGGGGGGAGAAAACTGCGCGGCTCGCCGGGAATGACAAATACATCCTAATTCAGCCATCACGCGGTTCGCTTTTCCGCGTTGCGCGCGTAGATCTGAACCAATCCGCGGATGGTCAGATCGGGATCGTGATGGTCGATCGCCGGGGTCTGCCTGTAGAACACCTTCGCCAGCCCTCCGGTGGCGATCACCGTCATGGGCTTGCCGTATTCCTCTTTGATGCGGGCGACGAGACCTTCCACCAGCCCGATATAACCCCAATAAAGACCCGACTGCATGGCGGGCACGGTGTCCTTGCCGATGACGGCCTGGGTGCGCGTCACCGCCACGCGCGGCAGCATGGCGGCAGCCTTGTGCAGCGCCTCGGCGGAGAGATTGACACCCGGCGCGATCACGCCGCCTTCGTAATCGCCGTTCTCGCCGATGATGTCGAAGGTCGTGGCGGTGCCGAAATCCACCACGATCAGCGCGCCCTTGTAGCGTTCGTGCGCCGCCACCGCGTTGACCAGGCGGTCGGCGCCCACCGCTTCCGGCCGGTCGATGCGGACCTCGATGCCAAGATCGACGGACGGATCGCCCACCACCAGCGGGTCGCAATTGAGATAACGCCGGCCAAGCTGACGCAGATCGAACAGCGCCGCCGGCACGACGGTGGCGATGATCGCGGCGTCGAAATCGGAAAAGCTCAAACCTTTCAGCGAAAGCAGCGGCGCCAGCAGCACGGCGTATTCGTCGGCGGTGCGCGTCGTCTTGGTCACCGCGCGCCATTCGGCGCGGATATCCTTGCCGTCAGAGACGGCGAAGACGATGTTGGTATTGCCGGCGTCGATGGCGAGCAGCATGGCGATCTCTTACTCGAAAAAGACTTCGCCGGCCGCGATGGCGCGTACGCCGCCGCCCGGAAGACCTAGAAGCAGCGCGCCGCTGTCGTCGATTCCCTGAAACACGCCGATGATCTCCTCGTTCGCTAGCCGGGCGCGGATACGCGAACCCACGCCGGACGCGCGCGCCAGCCAGGCCTCGCGCACCGGCGCAAAGCCGGCCGTCCGCCAGACCTCATACCATTTCGCAAACGCCGCAGCGAGGTGCAGGAGTGCGTCCTTTGGCGCGGGCGGCGCGGCGCCGACGGAGGCCAGCGAAATCGCCGGAAACTCCGTGTCTTCAGGGAAAGCAGTAAGGTTGACGCCGATGCCGATGGCGAGCCAGGCCGCCGTTCCGTCGGCCTTACTTTCGGATTCCAGCAGGATGCCCGCGATCTTTCGCCCGCCCGCGAGCACATCGTTCGGCCATTTCAGAGCAAGGCCGGCATGCGGAGCGAACCGCGCCAGCATGTCGGACACGGCCAAGGCGGCGAGGAAAGATAGCTGCGCGCACTCGCCCGCCGGTTTTTCGGGATGCAGCAGAAGCGTGGCGAAGAGATTGCCCGATGTCGATTGCCAAGCCCTGCCGCGGCGGCCGCGTCCTTCGCTCTGGCGCGCCGCCACGATCCACAGCGAACGCTTTTCTTCTGCCGCGGCGCGGCGGCGGGCTTCCTCGTTGGTGGAGTCGATCTCACCGAGTTCGAGCAATGCGTATCCGGCAGGCCACGCGACGGGTTCGCTCACCGGAACAAGGCCTGCGCGGCGATCCCGGCGGCATCGATCAGCGGCCCCGGCAGGAACACGAACAGGATCGTGAACAGGCTGGAGAGCGCCAGGATGGTTCCCATGCCGCGCCCCATGTCGCGGTCGAACGGCCGCGCCGGCTCGTCGAAATACATCACCTTGACGATGCGCAGATAGTAATAGGCCCCCACGCAGCTAGCGAGGAAGCCGAGCGCCGCGGGGATGTAAAGGTGTGCCTCGACGGCCGCCAGGAAGACGTAGATCTTGGCGAAGATGCCGGCCAGCGGCGGCAGCCCGGCAAGGCTCAGCATCAGCGCCGCCAGAGCGAAGGCCATGCGCGGTCGCGTCCTCGCCAATCCCGCGAGGTCGGCGATGGTCTCCACCGCTACGCCGTCGCGCCGCATCGTCTGGATGCAGACGAACACGCCGATGTTGGTGACCGCGTAGAAGGCCAGATAGAACAGCATGCCCTGCACGCCCAATTCCGTTCCCGCCGCCAGACCCAGCAGCGCATAGCCCATATGGCCGATGGAGCTGTAAGCCATCAGCCGCTTGATGTTGTTCTGACCGATCGCCGCCACCGCGCCCAGCGCCATCGACAGCACCGACACCACGATGATGATCTGCTGCCACTGGTGCAGCGCGTCGGGGAACGGGACCAGGATGGCGCGGATGAACAGCGCGAACGCGGCCACCTTCGCCGCCGTCGTGAAGAAGGCGGTGATCGGAGTTGGTGCGCCTTCGTACACGTCGGGCGCCCACATATGGAATGGCACCGCCGAAAGCTTGAAGGCCAGCCCGGCGATCAGGAAGACAAGCCCGAAAATCAGGCCGATGCCGACGCCGGAGGTTTTCACCGCCGCCGCCACGCCGGCGAAATCCACGGTGCCGGTGAAGCCGTAGATCAGCGAAACGCCGTAAAGCAGCATGCCGGAGGACAGCGCCCCCAGGACGAAATACTTCAGGCCCGCTTCCGTCGAGCGCGCGCTGTCGCGGTTGAAAGAGGCCAGCACGTAAAGCGCCAAGGCTTGCAGTTCCAATCCGAGATAGAGCGCGATGAAATTCGCCGCGGACACCATCAACAGCATGCCGAGCGTCGAAAGCCCGATCAGCACCGGGAGTTCGAAGCGCACCCGGCCTTCGTCCTCGAAGAAGGCCTGCGCCATCGTCGTGCAAAGCGCCGCCGACAACAGGATCAATACCTTGGCGAAGCGCGAGAACGCGTCGACCACGAACGAGCCGTGGAAGGCGGTCGCGTCGGGGGCCATCAGCACGAAATACGCGCCGACCGCCATCAGCATCACCATCAGGCCGGACAGCTGCTTGGTCGCCTTGTCGCCGCGCACCGCTCCGATCAAGAGCGCCGCCATCGCGCCGATCGCCAGGATCAGCTCGGGCAAGAGGGTCTGCAGATCGCTCGCGATATTCACCGCACGTCTCCCCGGCTGGCGAGCCTGATCTGCGGCGCGCGGTCGAAGGCGACGGCGGCCTTATGCTCGGCGATCAAATGCGCCACCGAGACGCTGGTGACGTCGAACACCGCCTTGGGATAGACGCCCATCAGGATGGTGACGGCGACCAGCGGCGCCAGCAGCGCGACCTCGCGCAACGATAAATCCTTGATCGAGAGCAGCGCCGGTTTCACCAGCTCGCCGAAGATCACCCGCCAATAGAGGTAGAGCATGTAGCATGCCGAGAGGATCACGCCGGTGGCCGCGAAGATCGCGACCCAGGTGTTGACATGGAACGCGCCCAGCAGGGTCAGAAACTCGCCGATGAAGCCGCCGGTGCCAGGCAGTCCGATATTGGCCAGCGTGAACACCATGAAGCACGCCGCATAGATCGGCATGCGGTTGACCAGCCCGCCATAAGCGGAAATCTCGCGCGTGTGCATACGGTCGTAGATCACGCCGACGCTGAGGAACAGCGCGCCGGAAACGACGCCGTGGCTCAGCATCTGGAAGATGCCGCCATCGAGGCCCACTTGCGTCAGCGTGAACAGGCCCATGGTGACGAAGCCCATATGGGCGACCGAGGAATAGGCGATCAGCTTCTTCACGTCCTGCTGCGCCAGCGCCACGAACGAGGTGTAGATGATCGCCACGATCGACAGCACGAAGATCAGCGGCGCGAACGTCACCGAGGCCGAGGCGAACATCGGCAGCGAGAAGCGCAAGAAGCCGTAGCCGCCCATCTTGAGCAGGATCGCCGCCAGGATCACCGAACCCGCCGTCGGCGCCTCCACATGCGCGTCTGGAAGCCAGGTGTGCACCGGCCACATCGGCATCTTCACCGCGAAAGAGGCGAAGAAGCCGAGCCACAGCAGATTCTGCATCGCCACCGGGAAATGCGCGGTGTTGATCAGCGTCTCGATGTCGGCGGTTCCGGCGGTGAAATACATCGCCAGGACCGCCAGCAGCATGAACAGCGAACCGAGCAGCGTATAGAGGAAGAACTTGAAGCTGGCATAAACGCGCCGCTTGCCGCCCCACACTCCGATGATGAGGAACATCGGAATCAGCCCGCCCTCGAAGAAGACGTAGAACAGGAACAGGTCCAGCGCCGTGAATACGCCTATCATCAGCGTTTCCAGCACCAGGAAGGCGATCATGTATTCCGCCACCCGCACCTGGATGGATTTCCAGCTCGCCAAGATGCAGAACGGCATCAGCCCGCCGGTCAGCACGACGAACAGCATCGATATGCCGTCGACGCCCACATGGTAGCTGATCCCGTGGCCGAGCCACGCCGCATGCTCCACGAACTGGAAGGCGGAGGTCGAGCCGTCGAACTTCGCCCACAACAGCAGTGACAGCGCGAAATCGGCCAGCGTCACGATCATCGCTACCCAGCGCGCGGTGACGGCCACGGTGGCGTCCGAGCCGCGCGTCGTCAGGATGAACGCAGCGCCCACCAGCGGCAGGAAGGTAAGGATGCTGAGAAGGTGGCTCATGACGAAACTCATGGCGCGATCCCCACGATCACGAAATACGAGGTCAGTGCGACCACCCCGATCAGCATGGCGAAGGCGTAGTGATAGAGGTATCCCGATTGCAGCTTGACCGCGCCGCGGGTGACATCCAGCACGCGGGCGGCGACGCCGTCAGGCCCCAGCCCGTCGATGATGCTGCCGTCGCCGACCTTCCACAGGAAGCGCCCGAGCCGCATGGCGGGGCGCACGAACAGGAAGGCGTAGAGCTCGTCGAAGTACCATTTGTTGTAGACAAACGTGTACAGCATCCCCTTACGGGCGGCCATCTGCGCGGGAAGTTCCGGATTGAGGATGTAATAGTAGAAGGCGATGGCAAAACCGATCAGCGTGACGACGAACGGCGCGAACTCTACCCATAGCGGAAGTTCCTTCCCGCTCGCGTGGCCGAAGGCCACCGCCACGGCGCCGCGCCAGAAGCCGCTCGAGTCCGCGCCGATATAGTAATGCGCGAAGATGGCACCGGCGAACAGCGCGCCCGCCGCCAGCACGCCCAGCGGCACCAGCATCGTCAGCGGGGATTCGTGCACGTCCTCCAGCTTGATCCCGTGACCGTGCCCGTGATGCCCCTCACCGCCGCGGAACTTGCCATGGAAGGTCATCAGGAACTGCCGCCAGGAATAGAACGAGGTCATCAGCGCGGCGATGGCCGTCAGCCAGAAGGCGTAGGTCCCGATCGGCGTGCCGGCGAGGTACGTCGCATTGATGATGGCGTCCTTGGAATAGAAGCCGGATGTGCCGATGCCCAGGATCGGCAGGCCGAAGCCGGTCAGCGCCAGGTTGCCGATCAGCATCATCGCCCAGGTGTAGGGAATGGCTTTCGCCAGCCCGCCCATCTTGCGCATGTCCTGCTCGTGATGCATGGCGTGGATGACGGAGCCCGCCGCCAGGAACAGCAGCGCCTTGAAGAAGGCGTGGGTGAACAAGTGGAACATCGCCGCGCCGTAGGCCGACACGCCCGCCGCCGCGAACATGTAGCCGAGCTGCGAACAGGTCGAATAGGCGATCACGCGCTTGATGTCGTTCTGGAACAGGCCGATGGACGCCGCCATGAACGCCGTGGAAGCGCCAATGAAGGTCACGAAGGCCAGCGCCACGGGGGCGTGCTCGTACAGCGGCGAGGCGCGGCAAACCAGGAACACACCGGCCGTCACCATGGTCGCGGCATGGATCAAGGCGGAGACCGGCGTGGGGCCTTCCATCGCGTCGGGCAGCCAGGTGTGCAGGCCGAGCTGCGCCGACTTGCCCATCGCGCCCATGAACAGCAGCAGGCAGATCGTGGTCAGGATGTCGACGTTGTAGCCGGCGAACAGGAACGTCTTTCCGGCCATCGCCGGCGCGGCGGCGAATACCGCATCGAAATCCAGCGTTTTGAAGACCGTGAAAATGGCGAGAATGCCGAGCATGAACCCGAAATCGCCGACGCGGTTGACGACGAAGGCTTTTAGCGCGGCCGCGTTGGCGCTCGGCTTCTTGTACCAGAAGCCGATCAAGAGATAGGACGCCAAGCCGACGCCCTCCCAGCCGAAGAACACCTGCAGGAAATTATTCGCCGTCACCAGTATCAGCATCGCGAAGGTGAACAGCGAGAGATAGGAGAAGAACCGCGGACGGCTTTCGTCGTCGTGCATGTAGCCGATGGAGTAAAGATGCACGAGCGAGGAAATGCCGGTGACGACAACCAACATCACCACGGTCAGCGTATCGACGCGAATCGTCCAGTCCGCCTCGAAATCGCCCGACGAGATCCATTGCGCCAGGGTGATGATCTGCGAATGGCCCAGGATCGCCACATCGTAGAAGGCGTAAATCGACAGCGCCGCCGAAACGAACAGAGCCGCCGTGGTCAGCAGTTCGCACAAGCGCGCGCCGATGAAGCGGCCGCCGAGGCCGGCGACGGCCGACGCGACGATGGGCAGGAAGACGATCGCGGTGTACACGCCTCAGCCTTTCAACAGATTGACGTCTTCCACCGCGATGGTGCGGCGGTTGCGGAAAAACACGACCAGAATGGCGAGCCCGATGGCTGCTTCGGCGGCGGCCACGGTCAGCACGAACAGCGCGAATATCTGCCCCACCAGATCGCCCAAGTAAGAAGAAAAGGCGATGAAGTTGATGTTGACCGCCAAGAGGATCAGCTCGATCGACATTAGGATGACGATGATGTTCTTGCGGTTCAGGAAGATGCCGAACACGCCGATGGTGAACAGCGCAGCGGCGACCGCCAGATAATGACCCAGCCCGATTGCCATCTACGCCCCCTGCCCCGGCTCGATATCGACCAGCGTTACGGCATCCGCCGGCGTGCGCGAGACCTGCCGCCAAGTCGATTGGCGGCGCACGCCCGGCCGCTTGCGCAGCGTCAGCACGATAGCGCCGATCATCGCCACCAGAAGCACCAGCCCGGCGGTCTCGAAGTAATAGACGTAATCCGTGTAAAGGATACGCCCCAGCGCGACGGTATTGGATACGCCCGCGGGAAGAGCGGCCGCGACGGCCAAATGCGGCGTGATAGTCCAGCGCATGGCGATGGCGAAAATCAGCTCCAGCGCCAATAGGCCGCCGGCCGCGAGACCTGGAAGAAGATATTGCTGCGCCCCGCGCTTCAACTCGGTGAAATCCACGTCGAGCATCATGACGACGAACAGGAACAGCACGGCCACAGCGCCGACATAGACCACTACCAGGATCATCGCCAGGAATTCCGCGCCGAGCAGCACGAACAAGCCGGCCGCGTTGAAGAAGGCGAGGATCAGGAACAGCACCGAATGCACGGGATTGCGCGCGGCGATCACCATGAACGCGGCGGCGATCAAGATGGCCGAGAAAAGGTAGAAGGCGATAGCCGTCAGCATCACATCTCCCTATTTGCCTCCCCCCTTGAGGGGGAGGCGGAAAAATTCGCAAAGCGAATTTTTCGGTGGGGGGTGCAGCCATGACAGGCCATACCCCTCCTCGAACGGCCTTCGGTCGTTCGACCCTCCCTCAAGGGGAGGGTGGAAATAGCCTGGATAGAATGGCGTTCAATCATCTGTAAGGTGCATCCATCTCCAGATTTTGCGCGATTTCGCGCTCCCAACGGTCGCCGTTCGCCAGCAGCCGCTCCTTATCGTAGTAAAGCTCTTCGCGCGTTTCGGTCGCGAATTCGAAATTCGGCCCTTCGACGATAGCGTCCACCGGACAGGCCTCCTGGCAGAAACCGCAATAGATGCACTTCACCATGTCGATGTCGTAGCGCGTGGCGCGCCGGCTGCCGTCCTCACGCGGTTCGGCTTCGATGGTGATGGCCTGCGCCGGACAGATCGCCTCGCACAGCTTGCAGGCGATGCAGCGCTCCTCGCCGTTGGGATAGCGGCGCAGCACGTGCTCGCCGCGAAAACGCGGGCTGAGCGGCCCTTTCTCGAAGGGATAGTTCAGCGTCGCCTTGGGCGCGAAGAAATAACGCATGGAAAGCACGAAACTCTTGACGAATTCCCAGAGGAAGATCTGGCGTGCGGCGCGGTCGAGAGCGGTCATCTTGGCCTCACGCATGCTGGTGGAAGACGAGCACCCAGCCCGCCGTCAGCACCACCCAGAACATCGACGTCGGCAGGAACACTTTCCAGCCCAGACGCATCAGTTGATCGTAGCGGTAGCGCGGCACGAAAGCCTTCACCATCGCGATCAGGAAGAACAGAAAGACGATCTTGAGCAGCAGCCAGAAGATGCCGGGCACCGCCGTGAGCGGCCACACCGACAAGGGCGGCAGCCAGCCGCCCAGGAACATGACCGACATCAAGGCGCACAACAACACGATGTTCACATATTCGCCGATCATGAAGAGCAGGTACGGCGTGGACGAGTATTCCACCATAAAACCGGCGACGAGTTCGGATTCCGCTTCCAGAAGATCGAAGGGCGGACGCTGCGTTTCCGCCAGCGACGACACGAAGAAGATCACGAACATCGGCAGCAGGATGGTGAAGGCGTACCAGCCGTGCTCCTGGGCGCGCACGATGGCCGAAAGGTTCAACGAACCCGCGAACAGCAGCACCGTGATGATGACGAAGCCGATGGAGACCTCGTACGACACCATCTGAGCTGCGGAGCGCAGCGCGGCGAGGAACGGATATTTCGAATTCGACGCCCAGCCGCCCATGATGACGCCATAGACGCCGAGCGAGGAGATCGCGAAGATATAAAGTACCCCGACATTGATGTCGGAAAACACCCAGCCATTGTCCAGCGGCACGACGGCCCAGGCGGCGAAAGCCAGCGTGAAGCTGAGCATCGGCGCGAGCAGGAAAATGCCCTTGTTGGCGCCCGCCGGAATGACCGGCTCCTTGAACATGAATTTGAAGAAATCGGCGAAGGATTGCAGCAGGCCGAAAGCGCCCACCACGTTCGGTCCCCTGCGCATCTGCACCGCCGCCCAGACCTTGCGGTCGAACAACAGGATGAAGGCGAGCATCACGAGCAGGACCACCGCGAACACGACGATCAGGATTACCTGGCCGATCGCCCACGCCCAGGCATAGGGAAGTCCGAGGTGCTGGAGGAAGTGGATGAATTCCATCGCTTACTCCGCCGCCATCGCTTGCGCGTCCTGTACGAATACGCGGCTGCATTCGGCCATCGTGCGGCTCGCCCGCGCGATGGGATTGGTGAGATAATAGTCGGCGATCGCCGAACCGAACGGCAGCGTGACGTCCAGCGGGCCTTCGGCGCGGACCGCGTTCCAGATCGCCGGATCGGCTCCGCCATGCACCGGCGCCTTGTCCAGAACCGCGAAATGCGGCGCCTGGGCAACGATCGCCGCACGCAGCGCCTCGCGATTGTCGTAAGGCAGCCGCTGGCCGAGCATGTCGGAGAGAGAGCGCAGGATCGCCCAATCTTCCTTGGCCTCGCCCGGCGGGAAAGCGGCGCGTTCCGCTTCCTGCACCCTGCCCTCGAAATTGACGTAAAGCCCGTCCTTCTCCGTGTACGCCGCGCCGGGCAAAACCACGTCGGCATTGTGCGCGCCCACGTCGCCGTGACTGCCTTGATAAACGACGAAGGCGCGACCGAGCTTGTCGGCGGCAAATTCGTCCGCGCCGAGCGAATAGATGAAATCGATCTCGCCCTTCTGCGCGCCGTCCACGATGCCCGCCACGTCGCGGCCGTCCTTGCCCGGCAGGAAGTCGAGGTCAAGCGCCGCAACGCGGCTGGCCGCTATATGCAGCACGTTAAAGCCGTTCCAGCCGCCTTCGGCCGGCGTTCCGGCGGGGCCGATCATGCCAGTTTCGGCGGCGATCTTTGCCGCGAGCTTGAGGACGGCCGCTCCGTCAGGGCGCGCCACCGCGCCGGCGCTAAGAATGAGCATCGGCCGCTTGGCATTCTTCAAGACCGTCGCGAAAGCGTGGCTGCCGTCGGCCAGCGCTTCCAGCACATTCGCGTCCGCGCCCAATTGCTCGACCGGATAGGTGAGATCGACGGGTGCTCCGACATTGGCGATCTTGAGGGCGCCGTAGAGCCAGGTCTTGCGGATGCGCGCGTTCAGCACCGGCGCTTCCCAGCGCGGATTGGTCCCGATCAGCAGCAGCGCATCGGCCGCTTCCACGCCCGCGATGGTCGTGTTGAACAGATAGGTCGGGCGCGGACCGGAAAGCTTGGCGCCGTCCTGGCGGCAATCGAGATTGACGACGCCGAGCGCCGTCATCAAATCCTTCAACGCCTTGATCTCTTCCGCCGCCGCCAGATCGCCGACGATAGCCGCCATGCGCTCGGGCGTGGTTTCGGACACACGCGCGGCAATGACGGCGAAGGCTTCCGCCCAGGTCGCGGGCGCCAGCTTGCCGTTCTTGCGGATATAAGGCGTGTCGAGGCGCTGGCGCGAAAGCCCATCGCAGGCGTGACGGGTCTTGTCGCCGATCCATTCCTCGTTGATCTCTTCGTTGAGGCGCGGCAGCACCCGCAACACCTCGCGTCCGCGCGTGTCGACGCGGATGTTGCAGCCTTGCGCGTCCATCACGTCGACGGATTCCGTCTTCTTCAATTCCCAGGGCCGCGCGTTGAAGGCGTAGGGCTTAGAGGTCAGCGCGCCCACCGGGCAAAGATCCACCACATTGCCCGAAAGCTCCGAAGCGAACGCCTTCTCTAGATAGGTTGTGATCTCCATGTCCTCGCCGCGGCCTGTGGCGCCCAGCTCCGGCACGCCCGCCACCTCGGTAGCGAAGCGCACGCAGCGGGTGCACTGGATGCACCGAGTCATGACCGTCGCGACCAGCGGGCCCATGTATTTGTCTTCGACGGCGCGCTTGTTCTCGTCGAATCGGTGGAACGCGGCCCGGCCATAGGCCATCGCCTGGTCCTGCAGATCGCATTCGCCGCCCTGGTCGCAGATCGGGCAATCCAGCGGATGGTTGATGAGCAGGAATTCCATCACGCCGGCGCGCGCCTTCTTCACATAGGGCGAATTGGTGTTGATCCGGCCTGGCGTGCCGTCCTTGTTGGGGAAGATGTCCTTCACCTGGAGCGAGCACGAGGCTTGCGGTTTGGGCGCGCCGACCCATTCGACCAAGCACATGCGGCAATTGCCCGCCACCGACAGCCGCTCGTGATAACAGAAGCGCGGAACCTCGGCGCCGGCCTGCTCGCAAGCCTGCAGCAGCGTGAGGTTGTCCTCCGCCTCGATTTCCCTGCCGTCGATGATGAGCTTGCGGGTCATCTAGCTGCCTTTGGCGGGAATGTAGAGACGCAGGAGGTCGCGCCAGCGGGCATAGCCCTGACCCGAAACGTGGATGTCGTCGCTGGTCAATCCGGGATCGAGACGGCCGTTCGCCACGAAATGCGAATAGAGATCGATGTAGGTCAGACCGCGCTTGTCGGCGAGCGCCTGCAACAGCGCGTTCACCGCCCGCACTTTCGCGTCGAATTCCGGTTGGCGCGGCAAGAGGCCTTCGACATAGAGCCGCGCTTCGGGAAGGCTTCGGCGCAGACGATCGACAATGTCGGCGACATTGGCCGCAATCTGCTCGGGCGTGCGGCCGAACTCGACGTCGTTGGTGCCGATCATCAGGAAGATCGTCGCCGGTTTTGCGTCGATCACCTGCGACAGGCGATGCTGAAGCCCCACCGTGGTGTCTCCCGCGATGCCGAAATTGCGCACGCGCAGATCGGGATAGGCTTCGCTCCAGCGGCCCCAATCGGTGAGGCTGTCGCCGACGAAGGCCACGCCGCCGTTCATGGGCGGCAGCGTCCCGAACAGCGTCACGCGCATGATGTAGGTCGGCACGTCCCAGGGATGCATGAAATCCTTGGGCTCCGGCATGACAACGCCGACCGAGGCCGTGGCAGGACGGATGTCGGCATAAGGATCAGCCGCGGGAGCGGGCGGCGGCGCGGCGTCCGTCGCGAACAGCGAACATCCGCCCACGGGCAGAAACGCACATAGAAGCAAGACAGGCGCGATGTCGAACGTACGGGGCATATCAGACCTTGCTCTGCGACGGCCAGCGGGAGAACGCGAAAACCCAAAGCATGATGACGTTCACCAGCGGCACGAACCACACCAGGATCCAGACGCGCGAATAGCCAGCCTTATGGAGAATTTCCATGATCGGCAACGCGAAAATCAGGAACCCAAAGAGGAGGAACACCAGACCGATCGGTCCCAAGAATATGAAGGGAAAGAGGGGAGGATGCATGAACATCGTCATTACTCCGCTGCCTTTGCCATCGCGTTCGCACCGCTGCCGCCAGCGAACTCCGCGATGCGCCGTTCGAGTTCGGGACGGAAGTGCCGGATCAGGCCCTGGATCGGCCACGCCGCCGCGTCGCCCAGCGCGCAGATCGTGTGGCCTTCTACTTCCTTGGTCACTTCCTGAAGCAGGTCGATCTCCTCGACCTGTGCATCGCCCTTCTGCAGACGCGTCATCACGCGCCACATCCAGCCGGTGCCTTCGCGGCACGGCGTGCACTGGCCGCAGCTTTCGTGCTTGTAGAAATAGGCGAGCCGCTGGATCGCCTTCACCACGTCGGTGGACTTGTCCATCACGATCACGGCGGCGGTGCCCAGGCCCGACTGCACGTCCTTCAGGGAATCGAAATCCATCAGCACGGTGTCGCAGATCGACTTCGGGATCAGCGGCACCGACGCACCGCCGGGAATGATCGCCAGCAGATTGTCCCAGCCGCCGCGCACGCCGCCGGCATGCTTCTCGATCAGCTCGCGCAGCGGAATGCCCATCGCGTCTTCGACGTTGCATGGCTTGTTCACATGACCGGAAATGCAGAAGACCTTTGTGCCGGTGTTGTTCGGCCTGCCGATGCCCGAGAACCATTCCGCGCCGCGGCGCATGATTTCCGGCGCTACCGCGATGCTTTCCACATTATTGACGGTGGAGGGGCAGCCATAAAGCCCGACATTCGCCGGGAACGGCGGCTTCATGCGCGGTTGGCCCTTCTTGCCTTCCAGGCTTTCGAGCAGCGCGGTTTCCTCGCCGCAGATATAAGCGCCCGCGCCGTGATGGACGTAAATGTCGAAATCCCAGCCGTGGATGTTGTTCTTGCCGATCAGTTTGGCGTCATACGCTTCGTCGACCGCGCGCTGCAGCGCCTCACGCTCGCGGATGAACTCGCCGCGCACATAGATGTAAGCCGCGTGCGCGCGCATCGCGAAGCTGGCGATCAGGCAACCTTCCACCAGCGTGTGCGGGTCGTGGCGCAAGATATCGCGGTCCTTGCAGGTGCCCGGCTCGGATTCGTCGGCGTTGACGATCAGATAATGGGGCCGGTCCTTCACCTCTTTCGGCATGAACGACCATTTCAGGCCTGTTGGAAAGCCCGCGCCGCCGCGCCCCCGCAGGCCGGACTTCTTGATCGTATCGACGATGGCTTCGGGGCCGAGTTCGAGAATCTTCTTGGTGCCGTCCCAATTGCCGCGTTTGTGCGCGCCGGCGAGCCCCGGATCGCCGAAGCCGTAGAGATTGGTGAAGATGCGGTCGCGGTCGGAGAGCATTACGACTGCACCTCCTTCAACGTCGTCGGCCCGCCTTCGGGCTCGGAGGAATGGCGGCCAGTCTGCGGGCCGGGCTTGGACGTTTTGCCGTCGCGCAAATCTTGAAGGATCTTCTCGGTCGTCGGGCCGTCGAGGTCTTCGTACGTATCCTTATCGATCAGAATCATCGGCGCGTTAACGCAGGCGCCGAGGCATTCCGCTTCCATCCAGCTGAATTTGCCGTCCGCTGAAACCGTGTGCGGTTTTTCGTGGATGTGTTTCTTGCAGGCTTTGACCACGTCGTCGGAGCCGCGCAGCCAGCACGGCGTCGTGGTGCAGACCTGCACCAGATGCTCGCCCACCGGCTCGAGATTGAACATCGTGTAGAAGGTCGCCACTTCCAGCACGCGGATGAACGGCATGTCGAGCTGCTTCGCCACCGCCTCAATCATCGGCCTGGTGACCCAGCCTTCCTGCCCCTGCCCGATCCACAAGGCCGCGATCACCGCCGAGGCCTGACGACCCACGGGATATTTCGCGATCTCTTTCTCCACGCGTACCTTGTTCTCCTCGCTGAACGCGAAGCTCGCGGGCTGGTCGTGATGCAAACGGCGCAGGCTCACCGATCAATCTCCCCAAAGACGATGTCGATCGAGCCGATCACCGCGGAAATGTCCGCCAGCATGTGGCCTTTGCACAGATGTTCCAGCGCTTGCAGATGTGGATAACCGGGCGCGCGAATCTTGCAGCGGTACGGCTTGTTGCTGCCGTCGGCCACCAGGTACACGCCGAATTCGCCCTTGGGCGCCTCCACCGCCGCGTAGACCTCGCCCGCCGGGACGTGGAACCCCTCGGTATAGAGCTTGAAGTGATGGATCAACGCTTCCATCGAAGTTTTCATCTCGGCGCGGCGCGGCGGCACGATCTTGTTGTCGGTGGAGACCACGGGCCCGGACGGCATCTTCTCGATGCACTGTCTCATCAGGCTGGTCGACTGACGCATCTCTTCCATGCGCATGACGTAGCGATCGTAGCAATCGCCGTTCTTGCCGACGGGAATCTTGAAATCGAGTTCGTTATAGCACTCATAAGGCTGATTGCGCCGCAAGTCCCAGGCCACGCCTGTGGAGCGCAGCATCACGCCCGTAAAGCCCCAGGCCTCGGCTTCCGCGCGGGTCACCGCACCGATCTCGACATTGCGCTGCTTGAAGATGCGATTGTCGGTGAGCAGGACTTCGATGTCGTCGAGCACCTTGGGGAAATGCTCGCAGAATTCGTAGATGTCGGCGAGCAGCTCGGGCGGCAAATCCTGGTGCACGCCGCCGGGGCGGAAATAGGCCGCATGCAGGCGGCTGCCCGAGGCGCGCTCATAGAAGATCATCAGCTTCTCGCGCTCTTCGAAGCCCCACAGCGGCGGGGTGAGCGCGCCCACGTCCATCGCCTGCGTGGTGACGTTGAGCAGATGCGAAAGCAGCCGGCCGATCTCGGAATAGAGCACGCGGACATATTGGCCGCGCTTGGGCACTTCCAGACCGAGCAGCTTCTCGATGGCGAGGCAGAAGGCGTGCTCCTGGTTCATCGGCGCGACGTAGTCGAGCCGATCGAAATAGGGGATCGCCTGAAGATAGGTCTTGTGCTCGATCAGCTTTTCGGTGCCGCGATGCAAAAGCCCGATATGCGGATCGACGCGAGTGACGATTTCGCCATCGAGTTCGAGGACTAGCCGGAGAACTCCGTGGGCCGCGGGGTGTTGCGGACCGAAATTGATCGTGATTTTGCCGTCCGCGTCAGACATTCCACCGTTCCTTGGCGAATAGCGAATAGCGAATAGCGAATAGGGGAAGGGCCATCAACTTGTCGCCCTCTGCTGCAACGAACGGATAAGCGAGCGCAGCATCTTTCCGACGTCCTGGCATTGTTCCAGCAGCGGATCTCCGCCCGAAGCCTTTATCACACCAACGCGCTCGGAGAGAATCAAATGAGTTTCGAGTTCCTTCAGAGAACCCTGCGCGATCCGAAGAAATTGCACAAAAGTTTGCGTGCTTTCCCGCCCGTGCCCTTCCGCGATATTTGCCGCGATGGATGCCGAAGATCGGCGAATCTGAGAGGTCAGCCCGTACATTTCCTCTTTTGGAAGGGTCCGCGTGAGCAGATAGCAGGCCGTGGCGAGCGACATGGCGTCCTGCCATACTCGCAAATCTCGATACGACGTAATCTGCTGCTCGCTCAAGAAGCATCCCTACTCGCTATTCCCTACTCGCCTACTGTTTCGCCTTCTCATCCCCCGGCAGAATGTACGGCGCGCCTTCCCACGGACTCATGAAGTCGAAGTCGCGGTATTCCTGCACCAGCTGCACGGGCTGATAGACCACGCGTTTGAGATCGTCGTCGTAACGCAGCTCGACGAAGCCGGTCAGCGGGAAATCCTTGCGCAGCGGATGGCCCGAAAAACCGTAATCGGTGAGGATGCGCCGCAAATCCGGATGATCGGCGAAGACGATGCCATAGAGGTCGAAGGTTTCGCGCTCGTACCAGCCTGCGGCGGGAAAGACGGAGATCGCAGTGGGCACCGGCGTCGCTTCATCGGTCTCCACCTTGACGCGAATGCGCCTGTTCTTCGTCAGCGACAGCAGATGATAGACCACGTCGAAGCGCTTTTCGCGCGCCGGCCAATCCGCGCCGCAAATGTCTATCAGCACCTTGAACTCGCAGGCCCAATCGTCGCGCAGGAACGTCAGCACACGGACGATCTCGCCGGCTTCGGCGTCGAGCGTCAATTCGCCCAAGGCCAGCTTGCACCCCTTGACAGCGCCCGGCAGCGCAGCGGCAATGTGTTCGCCGAGGTCCCCCATGTCGCTCATCGTTCGATCGTTCCGGTGCGGCGGATTTTCCGCTGCAGCAGCATGATGCCGTAGACCAGCGCCTCGGCCGTCGGCGGACAGCCCGGCACGTAAATATCGACCGGCACGATGCGGTCGCAGCCGCGCACCACCGAATAGGAATAATGGTAATAGCCGCCGCCGTTGGCGCACGACCCCATCGAGATCACATAGCGCGGCTCCGGCATCTGGTCGTAGACCTTGCGCAGCGCGGGGGCCATCTTGTTGCACAGCGTGCCGGCGACGATCATTACGTCGGACTGGCGCGGGCTGGCGCGCGGAGCGAATCCGAAGCGCTCCACATCGTAGCGCGGCATCGAAGCCTGCATCATCTCCACCGCGCAGCAGGCGAGTCCGAACGTCATCCACATCAGCGAGCCGGTGCGCGCCCAGGTGATGAGCGCATCTGCGCTGGCGACCAGGAAGCCCTTGTCCGAGAGTTCGTCCTGCATCGCCTTGAAATAGGGATCGTTGTCGGCGCGCGGCACAGCGCCTTCCACGCCCGCGCGCGCGCCGGTTCCGTCCGGGATCACTCCCATTCGAGCGCCCCCTTCTTCCATTCGTAGATGAAGCCGACGGTCAGGATCCCCAGGAACACCACCATCGCCCAGAATGCGAAAACGCCCGTGGCGCCCAGCGTGATCGCCCAAGGGAACAGGAACGCGACTTCGAGATCGAAGATGATGAACAGGATGGAGACGAGATAGAACCGCACGTCGAATTTCATGCGCGCGTCGCCGAAGGCGTTGAACCCGCATTCGTAGGCGGAAAGCTTTTCGGGATCGGGTTTGGAGGGCGCGATCAGGAACGGCACGACGACAAGAGCAAGCGCGATGACCCCTGCGATCCCGATGAAGATCAGGATCGGCAAATATTCCAGGAGCAGCCGTTCCATTCGTTGTTCCTAACTCCCGCCGCGAAAGCCCACTCGTCCGGCTCGGCGCTGGCGCACCATCCGGCTCGCATCATTTCGCTGGTGCAGTATAAGCAGGGACCGATCCGACACAACGCTGATTTAGAACGGGTTTAGAACAGGAATCGCCGGCGGCAAACAGGATTTTTGGAGAAAATTGCCGCTTATGCACAGCGCAGGCAGATAGCCTTCGAAGTGAGCAGTCTTCCCTCGCTTCTCGGTGAAGACTGGCGGGAGCGACGGGGCTCGAACCCGCGACCTACGGCGTGACAGGCCGTCACTCTAACCAACTGAGCTACGCCCCCGCGGGCGCCCGCGGCCTCGGCCGCGAAGGACGGTCGATTTAGGGCGGCACCTACCTCAAGTCAAGCTGCGAGCCACTACTGACCGGGATTGCCGCCGCCGCCGCCGTCTCCGTCATCGCCGCCCGGTCCGCCGCCACCAGGTCCACCGCCACCGCCATGGCCGCCTTTGCCGCGATGACCACTTTGTTCGTTTCCGCTTTTCTCGCCTTTACCAGGTTCGGGCCCGCTTCCTGGAATCTTGAGCTCGGCCGGCGTCAGCACACCGTCGCCTTTGGTGTCGAGCTGATCGAACAAAGAGCGCGCGGTTGCGGCAAAATCGTCGAAATCCACATAGCCCTTATGGTTCCAGTCGACCAGCGGGGATGCCGCCGCCTGGTCTTCGTTCCAGCGCTTCTCGTTGACCGCGCGCATCTCGTCCAGGTCGAGCACGCCGTCGTGGTTGGTGTCGGCGGCGTTGAAATCCTTTCTCAGGCCGGCTTCCATCTCGGCGCGGGTCACTTTGCCGTCCTTGTCAGCGTAGCGCAGCAATATCTGCACCGGCGAATGCCATTCTTCTTCGCGATGGCCGCCCGGTCCGCCTTCCCGCTCCGGCGGCCTGTGCGAAGCGCAGCCCGCCAGCGCCGCCGCCGCCGCGATCGCAAGCATTTTCACCAGGGCCTTACGCATGACGCCACTCCTATCGCGAGAACGATGTGCTTTCGGCGACTTACCGCCCGGTCACGGTATATCGTGTACTTTCTTCGGCTTCCCCGTGAATTCCTGTGCCGTCACAACGCCATCGCCGTTGGCATCGAATTGCTCGAAAAGCGACAGGTCGGTCGTAGCAAATTCTTTGAAATCTACGACGCCGTCGCGGTTCCAATCGATCAACAGCGATGCCTTTTCGCCGTCTTTTTTCCAGCGTTGCTCATTGACCGCGTTCACTTCATCCGGTTCGAGCACGCCATCGTGATTGGTGTCGGCTGCATCGAATTCCTTTTTCAGGCCGGCCATCAGTTTGGAGCGGGTGAGCGAACCGTCCTGGTCGACGCCAAAGCGCAAAAGCGGCACCGCCTGCGGGGCTGCGTCGCGGTCTGGATCGACCGGACCTGCCGAAGAACCGTCCTGCGAGGAGCAGCCTGCAAGCAGGCCTACCACTAAGATTGCGATAACGTTTCCCAGAGCCCTTCGCATCGCGCCACTCCTTTAGAGGAGACAAGATTAACGCCCCAGCCGTCGCAAATGTTTGCCTATTTTCCGGACTCATAGTGAACGGGGGTTCGGCACGTAACGCTCACATACAGCCCGGCTTCGCCCAAATAGGCTATGCCGGCACTTTTTCACAGCTCCGGCGCGAAAAGTGGTGGGCGGTGAGAGTTTCGAACTCCCGACCCTCTCGGTGTAAACGAGATGCTCTACCGCTGAGCTAACCGCCCGGTGCTGGCCTTTTACAGCAGCTTGGCCGCGCCGCATCAAGTTGCTGCCCATTTTCCGCAGACCTACCGCTTGACTGTGTCGTAACCCTAGGGTTACAGTCACCTTGAGGTTACAACAATTGCCCCTGGGAGACCGCAACGATGCCGCTGTCCGACGACGAACTTGTCGCCAAGGTTCGGAGCAACATCCGCATCGAGGGACGCATGTACTGGTCGGTTCTGGTCACCTTTCTGATCATATCCGCGCTTTTCGCCGGCATTTTGGAATTCCATCTGCCCATGGAGAGTACCGGCATGGCCGCGTTGGCCGTGCTTCTTCTTTGGATCGCGTTCGTGTTCCGCATCCAGAGGACTGTCCAGCCGGTTGCCGGTCCCATTGACGAAAAAACCCTGCGAAAGACCATCGACGATCAGCATCGCCGCTGGCGCTGGATCTATGCATTCGTCTTCTGCATGGTGGCCGCACTCGCAGCCATGATTATCGGTGTGGTATTGTACATTGTGGCCCACGCCCGGGCGAGATCCGGTCTGCCGTTTGTGGGCCACCCTCTGTTCATACCCGGTCCGATGGTTGGGATCCTGGTCCTGGTCGTGGACTTCGCTTTCTTCGCAGTCACGGCGGCGTTCCAGGTGTGCTTCGGTCCGGGCTTTCTCGCCGGCGCGCGTCGCCGTGCCTTGAACGACGAACATACCCGCGCGTTGCAACACAGCGCCGCGATGTTCGGTTATCTCCTCTGCGTGATCTTGATGTGCGCAGTCCTTGGCGCCATGACGTTCAGCCCGCTATTGGGACTTGTGGCGATGCCGGGCGCCATCGCCGCCATCGTTATCCTACCCGGGATCTACTTCCTCTTCCTGCAATGGCGGGCCGGGCGCAATGGCTGAGCGGCGGCTGGGGAACCGGCTCAAGGAATTTCGCACCGCGCGCGGGCTGACGCAGACCGAACTCGCGGTGCAGATCGGTGTGTCGCGCAAGACCATCAACACGGTGGAGAATTCCGTGTTCGTGCCGTCCACGATCCTGGCGCTCGCGCTGGCGCGGACGCTCGGCGCCAGCGTAGAGGAACTCTTCTTCATCATCGAAGACGAATAAGGCGGAGCAGCGAATGCGCTGCCCCGCCTTGAAACTGAATCCCCTTCCCCTCGCACTGCTGCGCAGCGCTCGGCCGGGGATGACATTGCTGTCGCAATGTCAGTTCAGCGAATCTTTCAGCTGCTTGCCGGGGCGGAAGCGCGGCTGCTTGGAGGGCTTGATGGTGATTTCTTCTCCGGTCTGGGGATTGCGCCCCTTGCCGCCGGCGCGCGTGGCGACGACGAATACGCCAAAGCCGGTCAAGCGAACCTCGTCGCCCGCCTTGAGAGCGCTCGCGATCAGGTCGAATACGCCGTCGACCGCTTTGGCGGCGTCCGTCTTGGCCAGACCGGTATGGTCCGAAAGTTTCTGGATCAAATCGTTTTTGTTCACTGCGACGGCTCCTTCGTTATGAATCGCCAGGGCAACTGCGGGAATTTAGGGCTTTCGCGCGGCCGCCGTCAAAGCAAGAACCAGCCGAAAAGGCCGATTCCGAGGTAAAAAACGCCCGGAATCGGCCATTTTCACCGTCATTAGTTGGGGACGGATGCCGGCCGGGACATCTTTCCCGGCCGGCGACCGTTATTGGCTTAATGCGTGACGACGCTATCCGCGTCGCTATCCGGCAAGGCCGAGGGAACGACAATCTCCGGTTCGACCCACTCGATCGGCTCGGGCTGGCGCACCAGCGCGACTTTGAGCACTTCGCCGACAGTGGACACCGGCACGATCTTGAGCTCCGTTTTCACATTGTCGGGGATATCGGCGAGGTCCTTCTCGTTCTCCTCCGGAATGATGACCGTCTTGATGCCGGCACGCAGCGCCGCAAGCAGTTTTTCCTTCAGACCGCCGATCGGCAGCACGCGCCCGCGCAACGTCACTTCGCCCGTCATCGCCACGTCGTGCCGTACGGCAATGCCGGTGAGCACGGAGATGATGGACACCGCCATCGCCACGCCGGCCGACGGGCCGTCCTTGGGCGTCGCGCCTTCGGGCACATGCACGTGGATGTCCTTGACATCGAACATCGGCGGCTTGATGCCGAAACTCGTCGCCTTCGACCGCACATAGGAACGCGCCGCGTCGATCAATTCCTTCATGACGTCGCCGAGTTTGCCGGTGGTCTGCATGCGGCCCTTGCCGGGCAGCATGACGGATTCGATCTGCAGCGTGTCGCCGCCGGCCTCGGTCCAGGCCAGCCCCGTGACGACGCCGACCTGATCTTCGCCCTCCATCTCGCCATAGCGGTATTGCCGCACGCCGGCGTAAGTGCCGACGTTGTCGTGCGTCACCGCGATCGCCGTCGCCTTATTGGAGACGATCTCCTTCACGGCCTTCCTGGTCAGATTGGCGATTTCGCGTTCGAGGTTGCGCACGCCCGCTTCGCGCGTGTGATAGCGGATGAGGTCGTGCAGCGCCTCGTCGTTGATCGTCCACTCTCCGTCCTTCAGGCCGTGCGCCTTTATCTGCTTCGGAATGAGATGGCGTTTGGCGATCTCGACCTTTTCGTCCTCGGTGTAGCCGGGGATGCGGATGATCTCCATGCGGTCCATCAGCGGCTGCGGCATGCGCAGCGTGTTGGCCGTGGTGATGAACATCACGTCCGAGAGGTCGAAATCGACCTCCAGATAATGATCGTTGAAGGCGTGGTTCTGCTCCGGGTCGAGCACTTCGAGCAACGCGCTCGACGGGTCGCCCCGCCAGTCCGCGCCGAGCTTGTCGACCTCGTCGAGCAGGAACAGCGGATTGGACGCCTTCGCCTTTTTCATCGACTGGATGATCTTGCCGGGCATCGAGCCGATATAGGTGCGCCGATGGCCGCGGATTTCCGCTTCGTCGCGCACGCCGCCGAGCGACATGCGCACGAATTCGCGCCCCGTCGCCCTGGCGATCGATTTGCCGAGCGACGTCTTGCCGACGCCGGGCGCGCCCACCAGGCACAGGATCGGGCCCTTCATCTTGCCAGCGCGCAACTGCACCGCGAGATATTCGAGGATGCGTTCCTTGACCTTCTCGAGGCCGAAATGATCCTCGTTGAGGATGTCCTCGGCGAGCTTGATGTCCCTCTTGATCTTGGACTTCTTGCCCCAAGGCAGCGACAGCATCCAATCGAGATAGTTGCGCACGACGGTGGCTTCGGCGCTCATCGGCGACATCTGGCGCAGCTTGCGCACTTCGCCCTGCGCCTTCTCGCGCGCTTCCTTCGACAGCTTGGCCTTGCGGATGCGCTCTTCGAGATCGTTCAGCTCGTCGCGGCCTTCCTCGCCTTCGCCCAGCTCCTTCTGGATCGCCTTGAGCTGCTCGTTCAAATAATACTCGCGCTGCGTCTTCTCCATCTGGCGCTTGACGCGGCTTTTGATCTTGCGCTCGACCTGAAGCACGCCGATCTCGGATTCGATCAGCGACAGCACTCTTTCGAGCCGCTCGGCCGTGTTCAGCGTTTCCAGCAGCGCCTGGCGGTCCGCGATCTTGACGGACAGATGCGAGGCGACCGTATCGGCTAGCTTGGCCGGTTCCTCGATCTGCGCGACCGAGGCCAGCGTCTCGGCCGGCACTTTCTTGTTGAGCTTGATGTACTGCTCGAAATTGGTCTTGACCGTGCGGATCAGCGCTTCGGTCTCCTTCGCGTCGCCGACGCTCTCCGGAATGCGCTCGATGGTCGCCTGAAAGAAATCCGTGCGCGGCACGAATCCGGTGACGCGGGCGCGGCTCTTGCCTTCCACCAGCACGCGCACGGTCTGGTCGGGCAGCTTCAGGAGCTGCAGCACGGTGGCCAGCGTGCCGATCCGGTGCAGGCCGTCGGACGTGGGATCGTCCTCGGCGGCGTTTTTCTGGGTGAGAAGCAGGATCTGCTTTTCGTTGTTCATCACTTCGTCGAGCGCGCGCACGGACTTCTCGCGGCCCACGAAGAGGGGAACGATCATATGGGGAAACACAACGATGTCGCGCAGGGGCAACACCGGCGCCAACAGATCGCCCGGCTCGTCGGTTGCGATCGTCACGACGTCTTGATCCGACATTACAATCTCCTCGCCCGGCCGGAATGGACCGGGGTATGTTTAGGAACCGTACCCCGAATGGGCGCACGGAACCTCACTCGTCGCCCGAATGGGCCGACTCCTAGACAATATAAAGTGGGCCCGCCGGATGACCGTTTCAAGGCGGGAAGACCCTTATGGGCGCTTAATCCAGCCGCCGCGCCATTGGGGCCACAATAAATTTCCGTTAGGACGCGCTCTGTTCGCGGGCCTGCCCCTTGTCGGAGTAGGTGTAAAGCGGCCGGGCGCGGCCATCCACCACATCGGCGGTGATGACCACTTCCTGCACGCCGTTGAGCGTCGGCAGTTCGTACATGGTCTCCAGCAGGATGCCTTCCATGATCGATCTGAGACCGCGCGCGCCCGTCTTGCGGGCGACGGCCTTGCGGGCGATGGCGTGCAGCGCTTCTTCCTGGAAGCGCAGCTTGACGCCTTCCATCTCCAGCATCCGCTGATACTGCTTGGCCAGCGCGTTCTTGGGCCGCGTTAGGATTTCGATCAAAGCGGCTTCCGACAGATCGCCCAGCGTCGCCAGCACCGGCAGACGGCCGATGAATTCCGGGATCAGCCCGAATTTGAGCAGGTCTTCCGGCTCGACTTCGCGCAGCACTTCGCCGGTGGCGCGCTCGTCCGGTGCGCGCACGTTGGCGCCGAAGCCCATCGAGGAGCCGTGGGTGCGCTGGGAGATGATCTTCTCCAGGCCGGCGAAAGCGCCGCCGACGATGAATAGGATATTGGTCGTGTCGACCTGCAGGAACTCCTGCTGGGGATGCTTGCGCCCGCCCTGCGGCGGCACGGAGGCGACCGTGCCTTCCATGATCTTGAGCAGCGCCTGCTGCACGCCCTCGCCCGAAACGTCGCGGGTGATCGACGGGTTGTCGGATTTTCGGCTGATCTTGTCGACTTCGTCGATATAAACGATGCCGCGCTGCGCCCGCTCGACGTTATAGTCGGCGTTCTGCAGCAGCTTGAGGATGATGTTCTCGACGTCCTCGCCGACATAGCCCGCTTCGGTGAGCGTGGTGGCGTCGGCCATGGTGAACGGCACGTCGAGGATGCGCGCCAGCGTCTGGGCCAGCAGCGTCTTGCCGCAGCCCGTGGGGCCGAGCAGCATGATGTTCGATTTCGCCAGTTCGACGTCGGAATTCTTGCCGCTGGCGTTGATGCGCTTGTAGTGGTTGTGGACCGCGACCGAGAGCACCTTCTTGGCGTGCTGCTGGCCGACCACGTAATCGTCCAAAACCTTGAAGATCTCCGCCGGAGAAGGCACGCCTTCGCGCGACTTCATGAAAGAGGTCTTGTTCTCCTCGCGGATGATCTCCATGCACAGCTCGACGCATTCGTCGCAGATGAACACCGTCGGGCCCGCAATCAGCTTGCGAACCTCGTGCTGGCTCTTTCCGCAGAACGAACAGTAAAGCGTGTTCTTGGACTCGCCGCCGCCCGTCTTACTCATCGGCTCTCCCGGGCCAACCTAGCCCGCCCTCAAAGATCTACATTAGGCATTGCGTTCAACGCCTTGCACAACCCGCGCCAACCCAAATCGGCTTGTCGCCGAATTCATTCGACCACGTTAGCGCCAAGCGGATCAAGATTTGTTTAAGCCGGCCAACGCCTTGATATATCGACCGGATTTTATTCCGTTACGTAACCTCGGACGGTTCCGGCCGTCTGGACAGCACGGAATCGATCAAACCGAAGGCTTTGGCCTCTTCGGCATTCATATAAGTATCTCGATCCAGCGCTTTTTCAATCGCCTCGACCGTCTGGCCCGTGTGCCCGGCGTAAATCTCGTTCAAACGCCGCTTGAGCTTGACGATTTCCTGGGCGTGGCGGGCAATATCGGCCGCCTGCCCATAATAGGACGCGGACGGCTGGTGGACCAGGATTCTCGAATTGGGAAGGCAGAAACGCTGGCCTTTTGCCCCAGCGCATAACAGCAGCGACGCCGCCGAAGCCGCCTGGCCGACGCAGAGCGTCTGAATTTGCGGGCGGATGTACTGCATGGTGTCGTAGATCGCCATGCCCGCCGTGACGATGCCGCCCGGCGAGTTGATGTACATCGCGATCTCTTTCTTGGGGTTCTCGGCCTCCAGGAAAAGGAGCTGGGCGGTGACCAGGCTGGCGCCATAGTCTTCCACCGGACCGGTCACGAAGATGATCCGCTCCTTGAGCAGCCTGGAATAGATATCGAAAGCGCGCTCGCCCCGGGCGGTCTGCTCGACCACCATCGGCACCAGCTGATTCATGTAAACGTCGCGCGGGTCCTTCATGGACACTCCTGATTCGGTCAACGAGGGTGTAGCGCCGCCAAGCGCCGTGTCAACGCCTTATAGCCCACGCCCCTTGTCGGCAAGTAAAGCGCGGTGGAATGGCGAGCTTGAGTATCCAGGGACTATACAAAGCAGACATTGCTGCCCAGGTCGTCATCACACTGGTCGCCGAACCGCCAAACATGTCCCGCTACACTGGCGCGCTAATCGCGCTCGCCGCCCCCGTGCGGACTTGCAGCGCGGAATGGACTTCTCAGCAGGGGAAAAGGAGGAAGTCGTTTGTGGTTGGCAGCGGTCCGCGGTGCCCGGAAGACGCCTGGTGGTTCTGAGGAAATGCTTGACTTTACAAGAGTGATGTCATATTTAGACTGGTCAGATCGACTAGTCAAATTGAAACCCATGCGCGAAATCCAATCCTCCGACGTGAAGGCCCGACTGCCCGAGTTTCTCGATGCCGTGGAGCGCGGCGAAACAATCATCGTGACCCGGCACGGGAAAGCAGTTGCGCATCTCGTGCCTGCCCCCGCAGCGGACCGGGACCGCGTTCGCAAAGCGCTGGACGGGATCGCGGCGCTGCGCCGGACGACGAAGAAGATGAGCGTCGATGAAATCCTCGCCGCCCGTCACGAAGGCCATAAGCGCTGATGTTCGTCATCGACGCATCGGTCGTGGCGAGTTGGTGCTTTCCGGACGAAGCGAGCCCGGCCGCCGAGGCTGCGTTACGCCGTCTGGACGAGGACGGTGCGATTACTCCTTCCCTGTTCTGGTTCGAATTGCGCAACGTGCTTTTGATCGGCGAACGGCGGAAGCGAATTGCCGAAACCGATACCGCGCGCTTCCTCGGCTTTGTGCGCGATCTGCGGTTGGAGATCGACCGCGATCCCGATGGGAATGCGGTGCTGGGCTTGGCACGCAAGCATCAGCTCTCATTCTACGACGCCGTGTATCTCGAACTGGCGCAGAGGAAAAGCGCGCCGCTGGCGACTTTGGATGGCGCGTTGATGAGTGCGGCCCGCGCCGAAAGAGTGCCGCTCATCGGCGAGAAATAGACGCCGTCACCAAGACCAAGCCATTTGGGCAGGTAGACCGCAAATCCGCCATTGCCCTTGGCGCCGGGGTCTTGAAGCGCCCGCGCACCGCTGGTAACCCGGCGATGATCAATAGCGGGAAACGCACGTCATGAGACATCATCCCTTCGGCAAATTGCCGTTCGTTGTCGGCGATGTCGGCTTCGGCGCCTGGCAGATCGGCGGGAGTTGGGGCGAGGTCAGCGAGGGTGATGGACGCGCGGCCCTGAACGCGGCGCTCGATGCCGGCATGACCTTCATCGACACCGCCGATGTCTATGGCGACGGCCGCTCGGAAAAGATCATCGCCGAAGTTCTCAAGGCGCGCGGCGGCGCCCGGCCGATGGTCGCAACCAAGGCCGGACGGCGGCTCAATCCGCATACCGCCGACGGCTACACCAAGGCCAATCTCGAAGCTTTCATCGACCGCAGTCTGAAAAATCTGGCGACCGACAGTCTCGATCTGGTCCAGCTCCACTGCCCGCCGGTCGAGGCGCTCTACCGGCCCGAGCTGTTCGCGGCGCTCGACGACATCAAGAAGACCGGCAAGATCAAAAGTTACGGCGTCAGCGTCGAGAAGGTCGAGGAGGCCCTGAAGGCCATCGAATTTCCCGGTGTCGTCAGTATACAGATTATCTACAACCTGTTCCGCCAGCGCCCGGCCGATCTGTTTTTCAAGGAAGCCAAGCGAAAGAACGTCGCCGTCATCGTGCGCGTGCCGCTGGCGAGCGGGTTGCTGACTGGCAAGATCACCCGCGACACGAAATTCACGCCGGACGATCACCGCAATTTCAACCGGCACGGCGAGGCGTTCGATGTCGGCGAGACCTTCGCGGGCGTGCCGCTCGAGGTCGGGCTTCAGGCCGTGGAAGAACTGAAGAAGCTGGTGCCCGCAGGCGCCGGCCTCGCCGGTTTCGCGCTGCGCTGGATCTTGATGAACGATGCCGTCACGGTGGTGATCCCAGGCGCCCGCAATGGCGAGCAGGCCAGGGCCAACGCGGCGGCGTCCGATCTGGTGCCGCTCTCCGCCCAGACCATGGCGGCGGCACGCGAAATCTACGATCGCCTAATTGCGCCGCTAGTACACCAGCGCTGGTGAGCGACGACGGACGTTAGACGCCGTCCGATCCGGCGTCGGCAATTTCGTCCTGCACGCCGGGAACGAACTCCAAAAGATCGCCAGGCTGGCACGCCAGTTCGCGGCACAACGCTTCCAGCGTCGAGAAGCGAATGGCGCGCGCCTTGTTGGTCTTGAGGATCGAAAGATTGGCCAAGGTGATGCCGATGCGCTCCGCAAGATCGGTCAGGCTGATATGCCGTTCGAGCATCACGCGGTCGAGGTTGAGCTTGATGGACATCGCGCCGCTCAAACGGTGAGGTCGTTTTCGCGCTTCAGGACCAGTCCCTGCCGGAAGACCTCCGACAGCGCCAGCACCAGCAAGCCGGAGAAGAACACCGGGCTGCCGAACGATCCATGACCGCCGGAAATCGTAAAGCCGTGCGACACCGGCAGATGCAACGGCGTGCCGGAAATGGTCAACATCGCGTTCTGGACGAGATAGGAATAGATCGCGTGGGAAAACCAGCTTTCGCCCAAGGCAGAAACCACCGAGAAGACAAGAAGCGATATGCCGATGGTTTGCACGAGGCGGAGATTTTGTTGCGTGAAGCTTTCGCGGCGCGCGACATTGCGGAACAGCCGGCGCAAGAGGTCGAACAGCACGGCAAAGAAAACCGTATAAAGCAGCATCAGCGGCAAGCCATAATGCTTGAGCAGGTCGATCAAGGCGCTGCCCTTTTCGAGGTTCATGATCACATTGCCGCGAAGCGCCGTGACGGCCAAATCGAAATTGCCCTGGTCCGAGCGCAGGACGACCGTGCCGGGCTGGCCCGCGAAATCCACCGCGATCGGTCCGAATTGCGTTCCCGCCGGCAGCGTTGGATTGACGACGATCGCAATGCAGATGACGACCGCCGCTATGGCCGTGACCACCGAAAAGAAAGCGAATAACCAATGCAGGATTTTGGGCAGGCGGCCGACTTTGTTCATGGCGGTAGGTTCCTGGTTTCGATGTCCGCCGCGATGCGGCGAACGGTTCATCCGCTAGAGTTGCTTCAGGCGCGCGGCGAGTTCGCCGATCAGATCGAGTCCTTCGGTCAGGATTTGGTTGCTGCAGGTTCGAAGGGCCGAGGCGGCGCTATTGCGCAGGACCGCCATGTCTTCCCGCGTCTCGGCTTGCAGACTTCCGTACATGGCGCTGCGTGTGTTCAAGGCGTTGCCATCCGCGCTTGCGTTTGCGCCCAACACGAGAGCCACAGCGGTAAAGGCCCCGGTGGCGGCCTGACGATTGACCAAATTCATCCGACCCACTCCTCCTCATTATCGAGAAACAACGCATCCGTATCGACATACAATACATGCTTATCGATAAACGGCAACAGGAAAATATGGGCCACTATGTACTTGAGAAAGGTAGGGCGAAATGTGGGGTGTGACACTGGAAATGGCGCAAACCATGTCCCCGGAACGGGTAGCCGAAATTTTGGGGCCAGACGGCATTGCTGCGGCTCGTGAGGGTCTCGCAACGAACGAGATTACGCAGAACTACCCCACTGACGAACGCGCCAGGGCCGAGCAGTTTTACCGCTACGACGCCACCGATTTGATGATTGCGAAGTTTGCGCAGACATCAACCAATCGTGTTGCGGGTGTATTTCGCGAACGCGGCGGCCTCGGCGTCAGCAAAGCAGTCGGGTGACGCTAGATAGGCGTCCAGTTCGGCCAGAAGCTTGGCACGACCGCCAAGGACAGTCTCCAGTGGATTGGCCTACGGAGTTGTATCGACGGGCCAGATCAAGCAGATATTCTGCCGTAACACTCCGTGTTTTGATGGTGTCCACCATGTCTCGAACCCCCAGAGTCCTGACGAGCATACCCCCACCGAGACCGAGCGGCGAATGCGGGACGGACTGCGGCAGGCGCTGACGACGCCGCACAAGCCGAACGCGGATTACGTTCTGGGGAAGAAAAAGCCCGCCCGGAAATCAGCCCCGCGGAAGCCGTAATTCGGCGTCCATCCAGGCAAGGAATTCCGGGTCCGGTGATCGCGGCGAGACGGGATCGCCGCGCGTGACGGCGATCATGCGTTTCAGTGAGACGGTCCGCCATCTTTCGAATTCCGACGCCATGAGCGGCTTGTCGCGCGGGTAGTACCGCTGCACCAAGTACTCCGCCGCCCGCATCTGAAACGCAAGCGTTTCGGCCCCAACCGTTCCGGCCATCGAATTCAGGTGGTCTCGCTCGGTCGTGAGTTCACTATCAGTCCAGCGCCGCATGGGGCGGTCGCGGCGTAAGAGGTGAGATATGAGACGACTGATCGGGCGCATGATCGCGTGGTTTCTCGCTCAGGCTGAGGTGGAACGGCGAGTTAGTGTTCCTTTTGATGAGTTATTGCGTCCGGGTGCGGAGTGGGTTCCGGGTGCACAATGACATCGGTCATTAACGGTACGATGCCGTAGACGTGACCACACTTAGTACAACAGATGACACCGTATCGGGCGCGCCCGTGTCCGACGCTATCAATGCTGTTCACGCGGCCAAAATTCTCGATTCCAGATGCCCCGCAATCTGGACACTTAGGCTGTAAAGTCATCCCCTACCCCCCTCCCAATCCTCCCCGCACCCTACGCCTGAATAACCTTCCGGTACATCAGGCGCTTGCCCTCGGCCTCACGGACCATCTTCTCGGTGCGAGCATCATCATCCCAGCCCAACGCGACGCGGGTGTTGGCGCGGAAATCAAACTCGTTGAAATACCGCTGCAAGTGCTGCTCGCCGCAGTGCTGGTAGGTGCCAACCATGCCCCGCTTAAATACCGAGAAAAATCCCTCGACAGAGTTCGTGCTGACGTCGTCGCGGACGTACTCAGCGGCGGAGTGGGTGACGGTCTCGTGGCGGCGAACCAGGGTGTCGGTCTCACCGTAGAGGCGGCTCGCATCGGTGTGGAGTTGGGTTTCCTTGGCCACGCGCTCCTTCACGATCTTGTTGATCGCGCGCTTGTCGGCCTTCTTGACGTAGAACGACATGACGCGACCCCCGCGCTCCACCAGTGAAAAACGGTCCGCTTGGTGGCCGGAGTCCGCTTTAAGAACTTGCCTCCCCGCGTCGTGGTTTCGGGCGCTTCATTGGTGTTTCCGAACTTAGTTTCGTCGGCCTCGACCACTGTGCCGCCACCGCCGATTTCGCCACTAACCGGCGTCATGGCCTCCCTGATCCTGTGCGACATGAACCACGCCGTTTTGTAGGTCACCCCCAGCAGGCGCCCCAACTGAGACGCGGAAATCCCCTTCTTCGACGCCGCGAACAGCCGGAAACCCAGCGCCCATTTTGTCAGCGCGACATGGCTGGACTCCATTACTGTGCCGGTGGTGACGGTAAAACTCCCACCGCATCCGTTGCAGCAGATCAGCCCCGCCCGGTGGCTCTCGCCAGTCAGCCGGTAAACCCGGATGGTCTCCCCGCAGTGCGGGCAAACCGGTTTCCCGTCCCACCGGATTTCCTCGAAATATGCGCGCGCCGCCGTCTCGTCGGTGAAAATGGGGTCGCTGAGGTTCATGGCTTCGCTCCAGGCTGCGAGAACACTGGCCCCGGTTCGTGCTATGTCAAGTATATAATGGCAAAATATGCCAATTTCCTCGACCTCGAACGGATGGATGCGTGCGGCACTCGCGCGGCCGCGCGCCGGGCCAAAGCACGGCGCATCGACCGAGGCGTCGTCAGGAAGATTAGTGAGGAGGCTACTCCGCGCTTTTCAGCTTTTCTGCCGCATCGTCGGGATCGAGGAACAGGGTCTCGCGATCGACCTTGCGGTCGGTTACCTGGGCGAGTTCGGCGATGAAGTCCACCACCTTGTCCTCGAACAGTGGCGCACGGACCTCGGCCTGTGCCTGGGCATTGCGAGCGTAGTAATCGAACACCTGCTGCTCCTGGCCCGGAAATTGGCGGGCGCGGATGGAGACGGCGCGCTGGACTTCGTCGGAGGTGACGGTCAGACCGTTCTGCTCGCCGATCCGCGCCAGCACCAAGCCCAGCCGCACCCGGCGTTCGGCGATGTCGTGATATTCCTTTTTCAGTTCTTCTTCGCTCTTGCCCTCGTCCGCGAAGGTTTTGCCTTCGCGCTTCAGTTCGGCCTCGACCTGCTTCCAGATGCCATTGAATTCGCCTTCCACCATGGTCGGCGGCAACGAGAAGGAATGCACCACGTCCAGCGCATCCAGGATGCGGCGCTTGAGATGCAGGCGACTGGCGCCGGCAAATTCGCGCTTCATCTGGTCGCGTAGGCGTTCCTTCAGCGTGCCGAGCGTATCCACGCCCAGCTTCTTGGCGAGTTCGTCGTTGATGGCCAGCGCATCGGGCGATTTCACTTCCTTCACGGTAACCGCGAACACTCCCTCTTTGCCGGCGAGTTTGGCTTCCGGATAGTCCGCCGGGAAAGTCACATTGACATCGCGCGCCTCGCCCACTTTGGCGCCGACGAGTTGGTCCTCGAAGCCGGGAATGAGCTGCCCCGAGCCGAGCACGAGGTTGAAGTCCTCCGCCTTGCCGCCCGGAAACTCCTCTCCGTCGACGCGGCCGACGAAATCCATCGTCACCGTGTCGCCCTGCTGCGCGGCTTCGCCTTCCGGACGCGCGGAATAGGTGCGCGCTTGTTCGGCCAGGCGCATCACCCCGTCGTCCACATCGGCGTCGGTGACGTCGGCCACTAGGCGCTCGACCTCGAGCTTCGAGACGTCGGCCAGATCGAAATCGGGCATCAGATCGACCAGCACACGGAATTCGAGATCGGCCTTGCCCTCGATCACCTGCTGCACATCGCCGACCGGCTCGACGCGCGGCGGGAAGGCCGGCTTGAGCGCATTGTCGGAAACCGCCTTCTGGCTGCCTTCGTTGACGGCGGCCTCGACGATCTCGCCCATCATCGACTTGCGATAGGTCTTCTTGAGGAACGAAACGGGGGCCTTGCCCGGCCTGAAGCCCTTGAGGCTCAGACGCGGCCTGATCTCCTCGATCTTGCCGGTCAGACGCTCTTCCAGATCGGTGGCCCCGACCACGACTGTGTATTCGCGACGCAGGCCTTCGGAAACGGTCTCGGTAATCTGCATATGGCGTATCCCTGAAACAATCCTTGCCGACCGTGGTGCGGGCGGAGGGACTTGAACCCCCACGACTTTCGTCACTGGAACCTAAATCCAGCGCGTCTACCAGTTCCGCCACGTCCGCGTGCGGGCTTTTCCGCCGCACCGGGTGGACCGATCCCGGCGGAAGGGGGCCGCTATAGCAGGGGATTTGGGACGCCGCTAGGCCTAGTTACCGGCCATTTCCGCCGCAGATGAGAATCGGCTGACGACGTTAATGTCTCGGTCCGCCGCCGGCCGCCCCGCCTAGCCGAACGGCTTGCCGTACCACGCCACGTCCCAGAACCTGTCGAACTTGCGGCCGACTTCGTCCAACGTGCCGATATGGGCAAAACCCATGGCCCGATGCAGGCCAACCGAGGCCTCATTGGGCAGCGTCACCACGCCATAGGCCCGGTGAACGTCCTCGCCCGAAAGTGCGTCGAAAAGCGCTTGATACAGCCGCTTTCCAAGCCCTTTGCCCACCTCCTCCGGCGCAAGGTAAACGCTGGTCTCGACCGAGGTGTCGTAGGCCGCCCTGACTCTGAATTTTCCCGAACAGGCCCAGCCGACGGCCTTGCCGTCCCGCGCCGCGACGAAACACTGGTAGCGCCCCGTCGGCGCGAACGTATCGAGCCACGCTTGGCGTTGCTCCAAGCTGCGCGGCTCGATGTCGAACGTCACCGGCGTATGGACGACATAGTGATTGTAGATCGCCAGCAGCGCGGGCAGATCGTCCTGTGCGACGCGACGGATCACGGCCTCAGCCATCTTGTGTCCTCTTCCTCAATTGAAATCCGTGGGCAAGAACGGCGTCAGCACATGCTCGTACAGGCGCTGGATTTGCCATGGCAGGACACGCGATTCCGACAGCTCCGGCAAGGCGTCGATGGAAAAGAACCGCGCGTCGCCGGTTTCCAATTCCGATCTCTCGCATTCCCCCACGATATCGCAGAGGAAAAGCAGCTTGTAGATGTGGAACGGATGCGGCTGCGGATGGCCGCTTTTGTCGCGATCGTACACGGCCGCCAGCTTGCGCACCGTCACCACCAGCCCCGCCTCCTCGCGCGCCTCCCGCGCGACATTTTCGCTGGGAGACTCGTTCACATCGGCCCAGCCGCCCGGCAGCGTCCAGCGGCCGTGGTCCGCCGTCTCGCTGACCAGAAGGACATTGCGCTCGCGGAAGATCGCCGCGCGCACGTCGACCTTGGGAGTCGCGTAGCCGGATTGCGCCGCGAACAGCCCTTCGATGACGGACAGATCGGCGCCAGAACCTTCCGCCATGATTTTCGCGGCCAACTTGCGCATGTTTTCATAGCGCTCGCGGTCGTAAGGGTTTTCGCTGTAGGTAAGGCCGCTTTGCGCCACGGCTTGCAATTCGCGCACCCATAAAAGCCATTTGGGTTGCATGTCAGAGACCGTCGTGGAGCCGCCGCAGAACCGCCGGCAATTGTTCCGGCAGATCCTCCGAGATCAACCCCGGTCCGACAAGATTCGCCGCTTCGCCATGCAGCCAGGTCGCCGCCGCTGCGGCTTTGAACGGATCCATGCCCTGCGCCAGCAGCCCGGCGACGAAGCCTGCAAGCACATCTCCAGCGCCGGCGGTCGCCAGTGTCGGCGGTGCATTGGCGGAAATGCAGACCCGCCCGTCCGGCGTAGCGATCGCCGTATCCGGCCCCTTCAGCAGCACGACGCACTTGGCGGCGGAAGCCGCGCTGCGCACGGCTTCGATGCGGGTGGAGGAATCTTTCAGTACGCCCGGGAAAAGCCGCTCGAACTCGCCCTCGTGCGGCGTCAGCACGCTCGATGGGCGCAGCAGGCGGAACAGTGTCTGCGGATCGGCCGCGAAGGACGTCAGCGCATCGGCGTCGAGCACCACAGCCGCACCGCTTTGCATCACTGCGCCGACGAGTTCCCGGGTCCGTGGACCAACGCCGCAGCCGGGGCCGATGACGACCGCATTGAACCGCTTGTCCTTCATAAGATCGGCGAGCCCCGCGGCGTCCTCGAACGGCTTGACCATGATCGAGGTCAAATGGACGGCATTGACCGGCACGGCGTCGGGCGGACTCGCTACGCTGACCAGGCCCGCGCCAATGCGCAGTGCGCCGCGCGCCGCCAGACGCGCGGCTCCCGTGGCATGTGCCGGTCCGCTGACGATCAGCGCATGACCGCGCGCATATTTGTGGCCGAGCGGAGCGGGCCAGGGAAATTCCTGGCGCCAAAGCCCTTGCACATTGGCGAAAATCTCGGGCCGGATCGCCGTCAGCGCGGCGTCGGGAATGCCGATCTGCGCCAGAACGACATCGCCGCATTTCAAGCGGCCCGGCATCAGCATATGGGCCGGTTTCTTGCGGAAGAATGTCACCGTGACGTCGGCCTGGACGCAGACCTCGCCGAGCGGGCGTCCGAGATCGCCATGCAGTCCGCTCGGTACGTCGATGGCGACGACGGGAATTCCGCTATGATTCAACGCCAGAACGGTTTCTCGCGCCGCGCCGTCGAGCGGGCGCTGCAAGCCGGCCCCGAACAGCGCATCGACGACGAGTTCCGCGCGCCCTACTAGATGCTGCGACGGCGGCTCGACCTCGCCCGTCCATGCCGCCGCCATTGCGGCGGCATCGCCCTTCAGCGCTCCGCGGCTGCCGAGCAGAGCCAGCCGCACGTCCCAGCCGCGCGCTTTCAGCAGCCGCGCCACGACGAAGCCGTCGCCGCCATTGTTGCCCGGGCCGCAGATCACCAACGTCTTCGGCTTTTGCCAGCGCTTGAGGATTTCCTCGACGACCGCGCGGCCGGCGTTTTCCATCAGCGTGAGCGAAGGCGTGCCGTGTTCGGCGGCATAGCGGTCGGCCGCATACATCTGGGCGACGGTGAGAATCTCGTGGCTCATGGCCTGTCCTGTCTGGGCTGACGCGCACCATCGCAAACGCGGGTCCGCGCTGACAATGACTCGCCTCAACAGAGTTTGCCTGTTTATGGTGCAATGTGATTATTTTCTGTGCATGTTTTGCGGCGGACAAAGCGACAGTGCAATAAACGCCTGAAATTACTTGTGATTAAGTCCCAGGAAAACTGGCACAACCCCTGCTACTTCCTTAACGGCGCGGTATCTAGAGCCGCGCAAGGAGCTCAAAATGAAGAAGATCGAGGCCATCATAAAGCCGTTCAAGCTCGACGAGGTGAAAGAGGCGCTGCAAGAGGTCGGGGTCCAGGGTATCACGGTGACGGAGGCCAAAGGCTTCGGCCGCCAGAAGGGCCACACCGAACTGTATCGCGGCGCGGAATATGTCGTCGACTTCCTGCCCAAGGTGAAGATCGAGATCGTGATCGGCGAAGACCGCCTGCAGGCGTCGATCGACGCCATCCAGAAGGCTGCGCGCACGGGCCGCATCGGCGATGGCAAGATTTTCATTCTGAATGTCGAAGAAGCGATCCGAATTCGTACCGGCGAGACCGGCGCAGACGCTATCTAGCGGCTGACCGGAACAAGCGAAGTTCCAACACAAGGGGAAAGACCGAGACTATGGCTAATGCACAAAGCGTTCTGGCGTTGATCAAGGCCAAGGACGTCAAATACGTCGATCTGAGATTCACCGATCCGCGCGGGAAGTGGCAACACGTTACGTTCGATCTCTCGCAGATCACCGAAGACACCCTCACCAACGGCTTGATGTTCGACGGTTCGTCGATCGCGGGCTGGAGGACGATCAACGATTCCGACATGACGCTGGTGCCCGATTGCGACGCCGCCGTGATCGACCCCTTCTTCGCGCAGACCACGCTGGCCCTCACCTGCGACGTCATCGTGCCGGCGACCGGCGAGCGCTACAATCGCTGCCCGCGTTCGATCGCCAGGGCCGCCGAGCAATATCTGATTTCCTCCGGCATCGGCGACACGGCCTATTTCGGCCCCGAAGCGGAATTCTTCATCTTCGACGACGTCCGCTACGAAGTTTCGATGAACAAGTGCTTCTATCAGATCGACACGATCGAAGGCGCCTACAATTCGGGTACGGAATACGAAGCGGGCAACCTCGGCCACCGTCCGGCGGTCAAGGGCGGCTACTTCCCGGTTCCGCCGGTGGACGGCTTCCAGGACATTCGCGGCGAGATGCTCTCGATCATGGGCGACATGGGCATCAACCCGGAAAAGCACCACCACGAAGTGGCCGGCGCGCAGCACGAATTGGGATGCAAATTCGCCACCCTGACCAAGGGCGGCGATGCGATGCAGATTTACAAATACGTGGTCCATCAGGTCTCGGCGGCTTACGGCAAGACGGCGACGTTCATGCCCAAGCCCGTCTATGGCGACAACGGGTCGGGCATGCACGTGCACCAGTCGCTCTGGAAAGGCGGCAAGCCGCTGTTCGCCGGTTCGGGCTACGCCGATCTGTCGGACACCTGCCTCTATTACATCGGCGGCATCATCAAGCACGCCAAGGCGATCAACGCCTTCACCAACTCGCTGACGAATTCCTACAAGCGGCTGATTCCCGGCTTCGAGGCGCCGGTGCTGCTGGCCTATTCGGCGCGCAACCGTTCGGCCTCGTGCCGCATTCCTTTCGCGCCGGGCCCCAGCGGCAAGCGCGTGGAAGTGCGCTTCCCCGATCCCGGTTCGAATCCTTATCTCGCCTTTTCAGCGATGCTGATGGCAGGCCTCGACGGCATCGAGAACAAGATCCACCCCGGCGATCCGGTGGACAAGGACCTCTATCACCTGCCGCCGGAAGAGCTGAAGCAAATCCCGACCGTCTGCGGCAGCTTGCGCCAGGCGCTCGAAAACCTCGACGCCGACCGCGCCTTCCTCAAGAAGGGCGGCGTGTTCAGCGACGACTTCATCGACAGCTTTATCGAGCTCAAGATGGAAGAAGTTTATGCCTTCGAGCACACCCCGCATCCGGTCGAGTTCAAGATGTACTACTCGGTCTGACGTTCTCCTGAAGTCAGTCGTACCGAAATCCCCGGGGGCAGCCCCGGGGGTTTTTGGTTTGGGGGAAAGTGGCGATCAATCCCTGAACCGATTGTCGCCCACGCTGCGCCCGACTGGTTCCGGACATGTGGAACGCAATCCATCAATGTGTTCGTGCAGATCACTAGGGATCGGGTTCCACATCGGGTCAAGAATGAAGTCAATTCCCTCTCGCCGTGCGAGTTTGGCGGCCGGCACAAAGTCGGCATCACCGGCGACAAGGACGATTTGGTCGACCTGCTTTTTGTACGCAACGGATGCGATATCAAGACCGATCTTCATGTCGGTTCCCTTTTGGCGGACTTCGTATTCGAAATCACGATCCGTCAGATCGGCAAAATCTCGATCCTTTTTGAGAATGGCAGAAAGAACCGTAGGTTTGATGCGCCAGCCGTTGTGATCTTGGAGACGGCCCAATCGCAGCGCCACCTTCCGCAGGCACTTTAGTTCTTTATGAAATTCCAGACGAAAAACGGCGACTACCGTCTTGGCAAAGTCGATTGCGACTTTTCCGAGCGGGCTGTGAGCCTTCTTCGACAACGGCGGACAGTCGTATACGAAAATCCGATATAGCTCACGACGCTCGGCATCTCCGCGTTGCGTGAGATGATCCAAACACATCTTGTGAAGCGTCCGCGCTACAAGTGCGGGATCATCAGCGTTGACTATCGGATAGACGTGGCGAAATCGCTTAAGAAAGAATCCCGCATCAACAAATATGGCGGTAGACATGCAATATCTCCATAGCAGCTAAAAGAAGCTCCCAGGTTCGGCACGTGGTCGATATATCTTCCACGAGCGTACTGCTAGGAGCCGGATGTAATCTAACATATGTGATTTGGTGTTTGTTTTCAATAACCTTGCGTAACCACTTGATATAACTTTGCAATTTCGCAGCAAAAATGTCCACCCGAATCGATCTGGACCACCGCCGTAGAAACGACCGATGGAGCTAGACACGATTATTGCACACCTCATAGAACCCTCAATCCCAGATGCTTCTGCATCGGTGCAAAGTCCCGGTCGTCGTGCAAGAGAGCGTGGCGATGTTCGATGCAGAATGTGCCGATAATGATGTCGGCCGTTTTGCGGACCGTGATACCAAGCTCCCGAAGTCTGCGGTAGTTACGGGCTGCCCGAGACGCCATGTCGGCGCCGAGAAGCGGCACGACAGCGTACTGACGCAGCGCTCGCTCGATACGCGCGGCTTGGACTTCGTTCCGCGCGCCCTGAAGGACTTCCAGCAGGATCAGGTCACCGATCAGAAGAGGCTCCCGCGCGGCCGCGGCTTCCAGCTTGAGGGTCGCAGGACTGGTTTGACCCCGCAGGTGCGCAATCCAGACGGAGCTGTCGACTAGGATCACAGGCGGCGGTCTCGGCGCATCTCATCGAGATCGCCTTCCCATCCCAGTCTCTTAAGGTCCGCCAATGCCTTCGCCTGCTTGCGGATTCGGACCAGCAGGCGCAAGCCTTCTTCGACCGTGGCTCGCTTGGTCGTCTGGCCCGATGCCGTCATAGCGTGGGACAATAGCGTGTCGTCGATTTCGATATTGGTCCGCATTTTTTGTAATTCCGGTGTGTGTATAGATTTGGAAATATATACACATAAAGGCTCTTTCGCAAGCCCGATAGGCAGGGATTTTTGATGGCGGGCCTCGACGGCATCGAGAACAAGATCCACCCCCGGCAATCCGGTCGAGTTCAAGATGTACTATTCGGTCTGATCCGGCAGGCATGAATCGAAAGAGCGCGATCGCAAGATCGCGCTCTTTTGTTTTTCGGTTTGCGGTGTTCGCTTACGCGGCCGCCGCGGCGGCATGCTCCTCGGTGGTGGCCTGCACCGGCGGCTGGCTCGGCAGCACGACATAGGCGCGGCAGCCCCGGCCGTATTCGCTTTCCAACCAGGCGCGGCCGCCATGCAGTTCGGTTAGACCGCGCACCAGCGCCAGTCCCAAGCCCGTGCCGCCCGCCTGCCGGTCGTAACGATTGTCGA